>JBFLZC010000003.1:0-97435 GCA_040756375.1 Thermodesulfobacteriota bacterium | reverse complement strand
GGCTGCTTCCTCTTCTCGTGGGTTGGTCGGGGGGGGTCCCCCCCCCCCCCCCCCCCCCCCCCCCCCCCCCCCCCCCCCCCCCCCCCCCCCCCCCCCCCCCCCCCCCACTTCTTCAAGAACTCCTGTCGATCTCAGTCCTTTTCCGCGAAGAGGGCTTCCACGAAGTCACGTGCCTTGAAATCCCTCAGGTCGTGCATCTTTTCGCCAACACCGATATAGCGGACCGGAATTTTCAGCTCATTGGAAATCCCAACAAGCACACCTCCCTTGGAAGTGCCGTCAAGCTTGGTGAGCGCCAGGCCCGTGATGGGAAGCGCTTCGTTGAACGTCTTGGCCTGCAAGATGGCGTTTTGGCCGGTGGAAGCGTCTATGACCAGCAGAGTCTCGTGAGGCGCTCCGGGAAGCTGCTTCTCCATGGTACGTCGGATCTTCTTGAGCTGATCCATGAGGGGCACCCGTGTGTGCAACCTTCCCGCAGTGTCAACGAGAACGAGATGTATTTCTTGATCCATTGCCTGCTGCATTCCTTCAAACACCACCGATGAAGGGTCTGCCTTGTCCTTGCCTTTTACCACCGGACAACCGATCCGTTCGGCCCAGATCTCGATCTGATCTACTGCCGCGGCCCGGAACGTATCTCCCGCCACCAGCAGCACCTTGCGCCCCGCGGCTTTGTTATGAGCAGCAATCTTCGCGATCGTAGTAGTTTTGCCCGAACCGTTCACACCCACCACCATTACGACAAAGGGTTGTAGTCCGTCGCCGGCTCGCAGCGGAGATTCCACCCGAGAGAGTATGTCAAAGATAACTGCCTTCAGGTGGGCCATGACCGCGCTTGAGTCGGCAAGCTCCTTGCGTTTCAGCCGGTCGGTCACGCTCTCCAGGAGCTCATACGCGGTCTTCACCCCAATGTCGGCTCTCACCAGAGCCTCTTCAAGACGAGATGCAATCCCCGCGTCTAATTCCTTCTGCCCAAGGAGGATCTTGTCCAGGCTCCGAACAAAGCCGGATCGGGTCTTGCTCAGCCCTGCCACCAGGCTGGTGAAGTCTTGCTCCTCCCCCTTGCTTTCAGTCTCGGGGGTTGTTTCCGCCTCGGCTGGTCTTATCGAGTCGCCGCGAGGCTCACGCTCGCGAGGTTCGAGCGTTTCTACCTGTGCAGCGGTACCGATGGCCTCTTCGGCAGCGGCGGTCTTGTCTCTCCCGAAGATGCGGCTGAAAAAGCCTTTCTTGTCCTGCTTTTCATCAGACATATCAAACACTTTCTCGTAGCGTCATAAGCTGTAAGGTATCGGATAAAGGGCAGTGTAGCAAGGGTGAGGAGGGGGGTCAAAGGGAAAATACATAACCTAATTTCTAGAAAAGTAATTGAACATAGCGATATAGTTATGCTAAGTTCGTATCACTACGAGCAAGGAGGCCCCCGTGGTCAACGCCACCCCGAAACCGAGCTTTATTATCTCCGCAGAATTACACGCCAAAATCGCCAAGTCAGGCACCAGGGTTATGGACGACCCCGGAGAAGTTGTCCAAGTCAGATCTCGTGCCAGGGCCGTGACTGTTCAGCCTCGCGCGGAGACCAGATATTCCCTCCGCGAAATCGAGCCTCGCAAGAGCACGAGGCTTGCCAACTTCATGAGGGCCATAGCGCTATTATAAGCGATGGTCTTGATGAAACGGCCCTTCCCAACAGGGTGACGATGCTCGTTCGCACCATCCCGTTCGTCTTCTGCTGCGTACTAATGGCAGCCCTGCCCGCGTTGTGCGCATCCAAAGTCTCAAGAGAGGCACTTCTCACCTTCGAGGAATCCTACAAGCGGCTGGAGACACTCAGAAGGAACCCGGCTACCGATCGGGCCGAATGGCTTCGGGTCATCCGATCCTTCGAACGTATATACAGTGAGTATGGGAAAGATCCCAACGGACTACGAGGGCTTCATTTTGCCTCACGAGCGGCTCACGACCTGTACGAGCGAAGCAAAAAGCGTGAAGACCTGAACCGCGCGAATCGGTACGCGCGCGAGTCTCGTCGATTGCACGCGGAAGGCAGCACCATTCTTGTCCCAAGAGTTCGCAGCGGTGTGGCTGGTCGTGGCCACACTGGGGTTCAGCCGACGAACGCGGGACGGGTTGCCGCGCAGCCTCCTCCGGTTGCGGTCCCGCGCGTAGAAGCAAGAGAGCCCGTATCCAGGCCGGTGCCGGAAGGGCTCCGCTCCACAAGGTTTAATCGCCCGGCTTCGGCACCTAGTCCTCCGGGAAAGCCGGCGGCCAAGGCCCCGGACAACCGAGCCCCCGCACCCCAGGGCGCCAATCCGTTCTGGAGCGCTTCTCAGCTCAATCTGGCCGCTGTTCCCGTGCCGATCCCCAGTCGCGCGTCGCTTCCTCCGGTTACGGCGACGGACGCGGCGCCCCGGGACAACGCACCAAGGCAAGCGTCCAAGCGTTTTACGGTCGTGATCGATCCCGGTCATGGGGGCAAGGATCCCGGCGCGGTCTCTCCTGAGGGGCTCCTCCTGGAAAAGGATGTGACCCTGCAACTGTCGAAGGCGATCAAGGCTCGGCTGGAACGAAACAATCCACGAATCTCCGTGGCGCTCACCAGGACCGACGATCGGTTCTTGACCCTGAAGGAACGAACCGCGTTCGCGAATTCACTCGATGCAGACCTGTTTCTGTCTGTGCATTGTAATTCCGCACCCGACGCATCTCCACGGGGGATAGAAACGTACTATCTGAGCTCAGCTTCTTCCAAGAAAGCTATGGCGGTGGCAGCGAGAGAGAATGACATCCCGTTGGCGCAGATGACGGATATTCAGGCAACGCTCCTGGACTTGATCGTCACGTCAAAACAAACCGAATCGATCAAACTGGCCGAAAGTGTTCACGGAAGCCTGATCAGGCACATGGCCGAAGATATGGCCGCCGGAGATGATCGAGAAACGAAAAGCGGCCCGTTCTATGTGTTGCTCGGCGCGAAAATGCCTTCTATCCTTGTTGAGTGCGCGTTCCTCAGCAATGCAACGGAAAGGCGCAAGCTGACAAATCAACGGTACATCGGAGATTTGGCCGCAGGAATTGCAAAAGGGGCACGCGATTATCTGTCGGGATGGTTGCCTCACGATTGATTGATTCTTCAGCCCGCCGAAGGCGCCTGGGCAAATCACCACGAAGACATATTATAGAAGGCCGCGTTGAGATCCGCGCCTTTGAATTGAGTGAAGATCTGCTCCCCTCCAAACCGCCCCATACGTAGATCCGAGCCAGTATACTTTATGCCGACAACTTCCCTACGAACACGGTCCTTGCCCGAACCGTGATTTTCCACTATGCTCAGCGGTCATTCTTCGGAGTGGGGAGAGTAAGAATGGGATTTGCAGCTCGTTCGGTATCCATTTTCAGGTACCGGATCAAAGGGGAACTGGAAGGTTCTTTCTGGGACGCAGTTGCCGAGGGAGTGCGCAAGGGCGCATTCCGTGAGATCGAGTCCGCGGGTGACATCATAGCCACGGGCTGGACCTCTATGGAGGATTTCACAGACCACTCGTTCGAGCAGGCCGGGTACGTTCGGGGCAACTATGTGGCGCTGTCATTGCGGATCGATTCAGTCCGCATCCCGTCTCGAATCCTGGAGATACATTACAAGAAGGAAAGCGCCAAGCTGCTCCAGGAAACAGGCCGACGTCGGTTATCGTCCGGCCAATCACGAGAACTCAAGGACCGCCTCAAGGAGAGCCTTCGCCATCAGGCTTTCCCTTCCATTCAAGTGTACGACGTGGTTTGGAACACTGCCGAGGGCGTGGTCTACTTCGGGCAGCTCAGCGCGCGAGCCCGGGAGCGGTTCGAGGATCATTTCAAGAAAAGCTTCGGCCTGACGCTGGTTCCGCTGATCCCATACATCCGAGCCCAGGAACTGCTCGAATCGGATGCTGAGAACAACCAATTGGACGAACTCAAGCCCTGCTCGTTCGTTCCGTGATTCTGTCTGGCAAGGACGCGAAAACCCTAGCAGAGAATATTGGAGTGATCTGCGTGCATCTGCGTCATCTGTGGATGCTCACAGGAGATATGTGAACAATGGACTTCCTGGAAATACTCAAACAAAAGGCTTTTCTGGGCAGAGAGTTCTTGACGTGGCTCTGGTTCAAATCCGAGCAGAGTGGCGGCAGAGTGGAACTCCCTGGCGACTCCGTGGTGGAAGTGATCTTCCTCAACAGAATGACCCTGGATCTGTCTGAAGCGGACACGCCGCAATCGGTGACGATCAAAGGCGAGCATTCCGAGCTGAGAGAGGGTCTGGCCGCGCTCCGAGAAGGAAAGAAGATCGAGGAGACACGGGTCTCTTTACGAGGCTCGTTGAATGAGTTCACCTTGACGTTCAAGGGAACATGGCTATCCTTCGGATCTTTCAGGACTCCGCCGGTGCTTCCTGGTGACGAGGCCGAGCCCGAGGATGAATGGGAAGCTTCATTCCTGGAAAAGATCTCCTTGGTCGAGGAAGGAATCGGCCTGGTGGATTTGCTGTTCGGCCATTTCCTGAAGTTGAGGCTTTCGCCCAACTGGGAAACCCTTGAGCTGCCTGCGATTCGGGAGTGGATCGCCAAAGGGGAGCCGGTATTGACAGGCCCGCAGTAACTGGGTTAATAGATTGAAGATGGTCCCCGATAGCTCAATCGGTAGAGTCCCGCCAAGGGCGGGATTAACCACTAGGTTGTAGGTTGAGGCGTCAACCGAAATCCCGCAGGATGCGGGATTCGATCCCGCGGGACGCGGGACTACTCTGGAAGCCAAAACCAGACTGATCAGCCAGGAACTACGCCTGGCTTTTCTTGTCATGAAGGCTTGGGTCTACATAATACGGAGCGAAACCTGCGGTCGTTATTATTGCGGCCAATCCACCAATGTGGAGCAACGTCTTCGGCAACACAATGATCCTGAGTACTGCCTATCCAAAACCACAAAGAGATTTCAGGGGCCTTGGGTACTGGTCTGGGAGCAACCTTGTCAGGACCTGAGTGAAGCGAGGAGACTTGAGAGAAGAGTGAAGAAACGCGGGATAGCACGATTTCTTCGGGAGGTTAAATCGGTAGAGTCCCGCGAAGGGGAGCCGGTATTGACAGGCTCACAGTAACTAGGTTAATAGATTGAAGATGGTCCCCGATAGCTCAATCGGCAGAGCGGGTGGCTGTTAACCACTAGGTTGTAGGTTCGAGTCCTACTCGGGGAGCCAAACATCACTAACCAAGCCCATTCCTCAAAGGTGTTCAATCGGCAGAGTCCCGCCGAAGGCGGGATTAATCCCGCTACAGCGGGATTGTAGGTTCGATCCCGCGCTTCGCGGGACTACTCGGGGAGCCAAAAGAGCTACATCATCCCGCTCGGTTAGAAACAAGCCGCAGCGGGTTTTTTCGTCTTAGAACCAGGCTAGTGCCAATTTTGTGCCAATTCTTGGGGCAAACCCGCTCTTCAGCTTGACATGCTGCTCTCCTTCAGCATTGCCGGCTCCCTGATGTCGCCCGCCAGATGCTTTCTTATGTCACCGAACAGCGTCTTCTTTCGGTATTTCGGAATCCACACAAGTTGGTACTTGCAATCCCACACCGTGCGGACTAATTCTTGGAACTCGTCCTTCGGATGTCATCTTTTTCCTGAACTTTGAGCGGCAGTCTTCCTGTCTGAAGGGAGCAATTTGTGTCGGAAGCAGTGAGGGCTTATATCCGTTCGCAAGGAATCGGTGCCGCCGTTGGCAACATCGTATTGAATCCGGCTTTCGCATGGCTCAGCAACCGTGAGATGGCGTTTACGCCACTCTCAGGAGGCGGCAGCATCATCGTGGATACAGCCATCACATCGGTGGTCATGTCGTTGGTGGTGGCGCTGTTCGTCGCGTCCGGAACACGTCGCGAAATTGCTGCCGGCCGTATCGGAAGCTTCGATGGCTTTTCTCAACGCTTCAGGCTGCTGTCATGGTTGCCCCGGCAGGGGTGGGCCCTGGGGCTTATCATGGGAGTAGCAGTCGCGCTTGTGGTGACACCGCTGATCTTCATTCTGTTCAGCTTGCTGGGTATTGCCGGGCTCCCCTTCGCCGGATTTGCTTTGTTCAAGGCAGTGTGGACTCCTCTGGTGGCGTTCGTTGTGGCGCGATGGGTGGTCCTGCGTCAACTCCTGCCGGTTCCAACGGCTTGATTCAGGCGGGACGTGGGGTAATGCGGCATACCGAAGACGCCGTTGAAGCGGAGTCGCATCCTGCCGTTGTGAACGGACTGGAAGCCCGCGACGCCTCAAATTGAGAAGTCAAATTCTGCAAAAGAGGAACGGACATGAGCGAAACGAACGAGTACTACCGGGATAAGATTGCCGCCATAACGGGTGCCGCCTCGGGCATCGGACTGGCACTGGCAGAAACCATGCTTTCCTACGGGGCGAGAAGGGTCGTCCTCGCGGATGTCAACGAGGCGAACTTGGTCCGGGAGACCGCACGGCTAAACGCTGCACACCCCGGCCAGGCGCTCGGAATCCGGTGTGACGTGACGAATGAAAGGGAAGTCAAAGGAATGATCGAACAAGCGGCTGAATTCGGCGACGGGCGCATAGACCTCCTTTTCAACAACGCAGGCGCCGGTTTCGCCGGACATTTCGACGAGCAGACCAATGGAGACTGGGAGAAAGCGTTCGCGCTGAACTTCTACGGGGCCGTGTACGGCATCCGTGCCGTCCTGCCAATCATGCGGGCGCAGGGCGGCGGGCACATCGTCAGCATCATATCCGGTATCGCCTTCAGTCCGATGGCCTACCAGACGATGTACTCGGCAACCAAGGCCGCCCTGAATGCCCTGACCCTCGCCCTGCGCTACGAGTTCTGGGACGAGAACATCCGCCTGACCTCGGCCACGCCTGGCACGGTGGCCACCGCGATCTGGGCCTCGGGCGGTAAGGAAGCCCCTCCGGGTGCCCGGTCACCTGAGCAGTCCGCGCGGACGATCCTCAGCGGTGTGGCGAAAAACGAGCGGCTGGTCCTGGGCGACGAGGCCGACGCCACCGGCGCCACGTACGGTTTCAATCCAGACGCCGCGAAATCTACCGATGACTACCTACTGAACGTGGCTCGAAAGCGCCGCAGCGGCGAGTGGGCCGTGTGATCCGGAATGGAATTCCGGGGACACCATACTTATTTCACTGGATCGTTCGCCCAACCTTCACCACTCGGAGTTGCAGGGTTCAGAACTCCGGAGGCGACAAGTCGCGGCAATAGAGCCATGCGCTGAGAATAGCATTTGCCAAGGCAAGATATCACCATTAAGTATGGTGTCCCCGAACTGCCCGTACGCCGCAGTGTGCCGGCAACCGGAGAATGAGCTATAACCATCACCGCTATTACCCTCCTCCGAGAAATTCAAAAGCTGCTCGTGCTCACATACGTGGGCCGCTCACGTTTTTTTGGCACATCACGGAATAATCGCAAGAAATTCTTGACATTGAGAATTCCAGAGATATATTGCGCCCCGTCTTAAAAAACCGGAGGAGGGAATTGACCGTGGCAACCAAGCCGAAACCAAAGGCGGCATCAAAACCCAAGGCTAAGCCGAAACCGAAGAGTGCTTCCAAACCCAAGGCTGCTTCCAAATCCAAGGCCACCGCCAAACCCAAGGCCTCGTCAAAGCCGAAGGCTGCCGCGAAACCGAAGGCAAAGGCTGCGTCAAAACCAAAGGCTGCCTCGAATCCGAAGCCCAAGGCTGCCGCGAAACCGAAGGCGAAGACTGCGTCAAAGCCGAAGGCTGCCACGAAAGCGAAGCCGAAGGCTGCCGCGAAACCGAAGGCAAAGGCTGCGTCAAAGCCGAAGGCTACCACGAAGGCGAAGCCCAAGGCTGCCGCGAAACCCAAGCCTAAGCCAAAGGCGAAGACTGCGAAGAAAAAATAGACGGCATTACATCAGCTCTTGGCTCTGGCTCCATTAACTCCATAGGGTCTGACCAGCCCGCCTGACAGAATTCAGGCCAGCGGACGGTTTTGTCTGGCCGGCATGTGGTAAACCGTTCTTCCGGTTCAACCCGGGGTATATGTGGTGAGGTGCGTCCGGGCAAACTCTTCCCTAATCTCACTCGTCGCCGTTGACAAATTCAAAGGCTGCCCGTACACGCATCCGCCTTCAATGAAGTTCTTTGCCCGTTTGAGCTGGTCGATATGCTCGCTGTGGTTGCCGGGCTTTTGCGGGACATCGTTGTGCAGCGTTCCGCATCGCTCTGACTTTTTGCAGCGGGCATACCAACCTATAGTCTGATATGATGAATGTTATCGTGCGCCGTCGCGGCTGTTGACCACTAGGTTGTAAGGTAGAGGCAACAGCCGAAATCGCGCAACGGACGCTGGATCAAACTCTCTTGAAATGGTAAGATCGCCGCGTAATTCCGCCTAATTCTCTGGATCATTTCTGCTTCATCCACCTGTCGCACGGCGAATCGAGGACAGATCAGGCTTCAGACATATTTGGGGATGCCGTCACATCGGGAATTATCGGTCAGGTGAGGTCGAAGATCGTTCGGCGCTGCGTCAATCAGACTGGAGGGGGACAAGGCCATGTTTAACAAAATACTGGTGCCTTTGGACGGATCCGAGAACGACGAAGTGGTCTTGGATCACGTAAAGCGGTTGGCCAAAGAGTTTGCAGCAGCCGTAAACGTGATCATGCTGTTTCGACTCGCGCCGGCCGACGACCCATTTGAGAGAAATGTGCAGATGGAAGACGGCTCGCGGGGTTGGAAAGCCAAGCGCAAGGCTGAGTCCTACCTGCCTCAAGTTGAAAGCGCATTGGCCGAGGAACGAATCGCGGTAAGCACGGAATTCCTTGTGGTGGAACAACCTGAAGCGGACGCAATCGTGAAATACGCCGAAGAAAAGGGCTGCGATCTCATCGTGTTCGCCAACCGTGAGCGATCGCCTCTCGGCAGGTTTTTTTTCGGCAACATCGAAGAAAAGGTGCGACGGAGAACCACCCTGCCCGTGCTTTTCGTCTCGGCACGCAAGTCATAAGGAGGAGAGCCAATGAACTCCGAGATCATGATAGAGCTGCTGAACCGGCTCCTGGAAGCAGAACTCATGGCGGTGGAATATTACACGATTCATGCTGATGCCATAGACGAGCCGGAAATCGCCGAAGGTGTGAAGGCAATAATTCCTGCAGAAGTAAACCATGCGGTCAACCTGGCAGAAAGAATCAAAGAGCTCGGTGGAGTGCCCGTCGGAGCCGGCGGGGAGGCATCGAGAAAAGGCCGGGAAATGGGGGAGCGGAGCAAGCGTGATGGCACTATAGCAATGCTCAAGCTCGAACTCACGCAGGAACAAGACGCTATCAAAGCGTATGCCGAGCCTGTGGCCGATATTGTTGACGACATGGTGACCCTGGAGATGCTCGAAGAGCAGCTCTTCGACGAAATGCGTCACGCAAAATGGCTCAAACGGAGGATACTTGAATTGGATGCTAAGGCAAAATAAGGAAGGGGCCTGCCGCCAGTCAGTCCATACCTGCCACACAAAGGCAAGCGATATTGCCTCACAGTACTTTTTCATCCGCGCGCGGTGATTTCATACGAATGTGCCTCCATAAGTATAACGTTGGCGACAATTGTCCTTGGGATAGGGTGGCCTGTGGTAATCCTCTCGTCATTCCCGTGAAAACGGGAATCCAGGAAGGGCGCATGGCAATGCGCCCCTACAGGATTGCTTCCTCTCTTCAGTCCTCAAAACGACATCTGACACCAAGGATGTTATGAAAGTAATGGCGAATCGGCATCAGGTCTTCCACATTGCGAATCCCGGGAAGCGGTTTGCCACTCCAGAGATGCTGGAAAGACTGCTTCTTTTAAGCACGAGATAATCACGGCATTCTTGCCATTTCCGCTGGCAGCAAGCATACTATGGGGGACAAAGGAGTGTTGCGTATGCCCACGTTCAAGAATGCTATGGAAATCTTCAAACTGCTGCCGGGAACCAATTGCAGAAAATGTCTCGTCCCGACTTGTTTGGCATTTGCTGTTTCGGCATTCAAAGGGGACAGCCGCCTGCGAGACTGCCCTTATCTGGACAACAGCATACTTGAGCAATATGAAGAGTATTCTCCTAATTGGATGGCAATGGAGCAGGAATATCAAGAGTCCCTGGAACCATTGAAACGAGAAGTCGCTACAATTGATTTTGCATCGTCGGCAGACAGGCTGGGAGCATCTCTTTCCGAAAACCGGTTAGTGATCAACATGCTCGGCAGGGGCTTTCAAGTTTCACCGGACGGCAGCGTCGCGTCGGCCTGTCACGTGCACGCGTGGGTAACCGTTCCGTTACTCAATTACATAATATCCTGCTCAGGAAAGACTCTGTCCGGCAAATGGGTACCTTTCAGGGAACTCAGAGATGGTGTATCGTGGGGGCCGCTCTTTGCAGATCAATTCGAGATCCCCCTCAAACGAATTGCCGATGCTCATACCGATCTTTTTGAGACCATGATCCAGGTATTCAACGGACGCCCTGAGCCTTCTCCTGTTGGCGCTGACATTTCTATCGCGCTACAGCTTCTGCCAATGCTTCCAATTCTTGTATGTTACTGGAAGCCGGAAGACAGAATCGAATCCTCCCTAAAAGTTCTTGTGGATTCCACAGCCGAAGACAATCTGAATATCGAATCCGTCTTCATACTATGTGTCGGAGTCATGAGAATGTTCGCGAAGATTGCCGACAGCCACGATCCAGTGTCTATGCCTGTGGATTGAAGCAGGCAGCATGGTCAATTTCGGGGACCTGAAAATGTTCGTCTTCCCCTGCGGTACCGGCTGGGAAGGGTTCCAAAGCGTTTCTTGAATGCAGCGGCAAAGTGCCCAAAGGAACTATAACCTGCCTCCACTGCCGCCTGCGTGACATTGATATCGCCGATCTCCAGAAGGGCTCGAGCCTTATCCATGCGCAGCCTTCTTACGTACCCGAAGACTGTTGTTCCGAAGATAGCCTTAAACCCACGTTTCAGTTTGAAGTCGTTCAATCCCACTCTGCGGGCGAGGACGAATAAACTGGGAGGTTCGGCGAACTCTTCCTCAAGTATGCTCCTGGCTTTCTGAAGTCGTTCAACGTCCCCTGGATCAGGAAGTATGTGCCTTCTCTCGGGGGTGTCCGAGATGGCTTCCAGGTGATGGGCCACGATTTCCAGCACCTTACCTTCCAGGAATAGTCGTTCTACCCCCGTGTGCATAGGACAATTGATCACTTGATAAGCCACGCACTGTAGCGCCGGGGAGAGATTACTGCGGACGAGCAATCGCCTGGACTCTGATGGCGTCAATATCCGCTCGGCCAACAGGTCCATATCGGTTCCAACAAACATCGTTGAAAGGAACGGTTCTGTGATCTCCACCCTGACGGATTTGTGCAACTGGCCGCCTTTCACTTTCAATCTGTATTCCTGCGGGGGCCCTACGGTAGCTACGTTTAACCCTGGGTTGACGTGCAACACAACGGTTCGACCTCGCCGGTCCCTTACGGACCCATCCCATGAGCCTTCAATAGTTAGGGTGAACGCAAGCGCTGTTTGAGAAAATTCCCCGCTGAGTTCAAGTTCTGGGTGAAGGTAGAAATCCGATACCGCGATCTTCAAGCCCGGCCTCAAATAACAATGCTCCCTCCTTCCATTTAGGAGGGCGCCCCGCAAGACAGGTTGCGTCCGATGTAAATCATCGGATGTTTCATGGGACGCAAAGGGCATTTCTTGAACAATGTTTGAGAAGTCTTGATGTGTCAGTCGTAGTCTTGAGACTTTGCCATTCATCTCCGTCGCCTCGGTAAGCTTTGTCGGACGAAGTCCGTGAAGCGGATCTTCCCGCCTGATCTCGCGTGAATTGCTTTCAGGGATAGGCAGTCGAAATCTCTGCGGAAGCCTACCATCCCTTTTTCAACACCTCAAGGAGATTCTTGAACTTCCCGTAATGATTCAGTTACCAGCGGCCCAGTACTGTCATTGCGAGTCCCGCGAGACGCGGGACGAAGCAATCTCAGTGCTAAAGGAACGAGATTGCTTCGTCCCCCGGATCACGTCCGGGGTCCTCGCAATGACAGGTAGCGTCAAAGCACCTCGCGTAAGTGAACGGTTACAAATTACCCGGTGCTCTGAAGGCTTGGCCAGAAAGAGCGCATTCTTACTCAGAGCTTGAAATCGGAATCCATTGCTTCACATGCCTACAAAGACCTGGCATGCGGATGCCAAAGTCTGTTCATCCTTTCTTCCGGCTTCAAAAGAATCCGTGCCGGGCTGAAAATGATCCCTCTCCGAATAGCCGTTGCCATAGACACGCTCTATGATAGCCCGGTCGAACCTAAATCCATATGAGGAGACATCATGAGCAAGGAGAAGAATCGCCACATGCATCTCGCTCTTTTCGGACTTATGGCTATAATCGTCATCACCATGGCGATCGGCTATCCAGCCGCTCCCGCCGAGGCTGAGACGCTTAAGGCCAAAGTGACCAACTATTCCGTCAAGCTGGAGTACGTTCCTGCAGGCGACGTCCAAGGCCACGTGATCGGTTTAGACGTGAGAGAAGGTAATGCTGTCTTCGACGACGGTCAGACCGCAAAGTACGCAATGGTCTCGACTTTCGACTTTATGGCAGGCAAGGGCGGAACCACAAACGGCTACACCAAAATGACCTTCAAAGACGACACATTCATAACGTTCAAATGGGCTGCCAATGCAGGAATCGACCCGGATAAACTATCCACGAGCAAAGGAACCGGGACGATTTTGGGTGGAGGAGGCCGGTACAAGGGTATTAAAGGTTCTGTCTCTTTCGCCGGCAAGGGAACCAAGCCCGCGTCTGAGGACCCCAAACGCGAAATGGTCATAGATGCCGTGATCGACTATACGCTTCCCTAGCCTGCGAAGCGTCGAATGGGGAAAGCATCGAGCGGTCCGGTTTCTCGCGGCGAAAGCAGCTTGAGGAAACCTCAAGCCATGGAGCCGCGAAAAGGCGCTCTACGCCGGTCAGGTCAGCACGAGCCAATATCGGTCTTGACCATCGGTGCGCCAGCAAAATGGTTATTCGGGACTTTAGTCAGTGGTTCGTCGCGCGAGCAAGCCAATCCAATTGCGAAGGTACTCCTGATAGCGAAACAGAAAATATCCGACAGGTATGGGAAGCAAACAGCAGAGTAAGAAGAAACGAGCCACGGTGCTAAGCTTCGTGTGCAGATATTCTTGTGCGATCCTGCTGAAATCCATCCAGTGGCCGCCGCCTTTGGCTTCTCCGTAGAGCGCGCGAGCGTCAGCGCTGGTCATCAGTGCGTACGCGAAGCTGAGATCGTAAAACACTATGAATAGTCCAACCGCGGCATACAAAGGTCGTTCGGCCGTGTGGACTACGGCTGCACCACTTAGCGCGCGATAAATGAATATAGCCGCAATGGCAAGCTCGGTCCCATGCCCCATGAACAGTATTATCACCTCGTGCGTGCGACTGAATGCTGTCAACGCATGGATAACTCCCAGGATGATCAGCACGACTATCGCAGCCGTGTTCTTCCGCCAAAACCAGATTGCCCATACGAGTAACGCATAAATGACGCCGAGCAGGAGATAAGACCTGTCTATGTGCAACGTCATTCCGCCGCCGTAAACAAAGTCGAAGGCTGGCAGTGACGGATATCCGTAGATCCATCCGAATATGGAGTGCCCCATTTCGTGCACGAGAATCATCGCGGTTGAAAAGGTGTTCCGGATGAACGCGGAAACCACCGAAGCCAGCGCCAAAACGGCTCCAATCCCGAAAAGGAGCAGGTCGGTTCCGTCCAATCGACGAGGCTCGGGCGGGGCCTCTTCGGTGCCTTCCTCGACATTCTCTTCAAGCTCGAAACCGGCTGCGTCCTGAACGGGGCCTCGCGATTCCGGGGCACGTCGCGTAGGCTCACGCCGGGTCTCGGACATCGGCAACGGGTCTTCCGGCAAAGCCGGCACGGGAGATCCCGTCCGCGAACCTTTCCGAGAAGGCATGTCCTGGTAAGGGACTTCCAGCGAAGGGGCCGAGCGACCGGTCAACTTGGAGAATATCACTCCACATCGTGGGCACTCGATATTCGTTTCAGGCTGCTCCAAACCGCACTTTGGGCATTTCATGGATGTGCGCCTCAAAAGACGAAACTCTTGTCACATTCGGAAAAAGCTTCTTCTGCAATCAATCGAGCGTACCTTCCCGCGCACCCCTCAGTCAACCGATATGTGCTCTTCGGCCCTAGTCGAGCGCACCCTGGTAGTATCGTGCCAAGGTGAAGATACAATCCACTTCAACGTGCCGTGGTATCGAATCGCATGAAACAAACGAGTGACAGGCAATGCCTACCAGCAAAGCAAAAATCCCGGGCTGGCCGGGATGTAATGGCTGAGATGCAACTGACATTACAATTGAAGCGCATGAGCGTGTTACGGCTCATGAAACATGGGGGTCCCAAGATCCTTAAGGTGGAAAAGGTTGAATACGTGGTGTCCGTCGTAGTCGAGGACCCTCAGATCGTCTTGCTGATGAAGGTCCGATATGATGACCTTGAAATGTTGTCCGTACTTCTGTTGCGCCAGTTCCAACGGAACCTCGAAAGCGACGAACTTCTTGATTCCCTTGGTTGCCAGTTTTTCCACAAGAGCTGGTTCAGTGAGAGATCCGTACGACGTCAACAGCAGGATGGGGCCCGAACCGGTGAAGAAGATGCCTGCTTTCATAGCACACACTCCTTTCTTTGGTTGGAGAAGAGCTGAGGGGTTTCAGGTACCCCTGACGTCAAATAGGTATGTTACCCGTGGTTGTGTGGAACCTCGCTTCTTGAGGCGTCTCTCCCGCATACAATGCCTCAATTATCAGCATAAGTTGCTATAGTTACTCTGTCAATAAGAGGGCCCTTTCCACCCACAAAGGCTCCCAAAGATAATCGCGAAAAGTGCCCTCACCAGTTTCTTCCCCCAACGGGTGATCTCAGAAGGCACAAACAGTCTACTGCCGGTAACGAAGTTCTGCTCATAGTAGATCTCGTTCCATGGCCCTGGATTTGCCCTAAGAGAGCCACCAATCCCTGGTTCGGCACAGCGTGAGCGAAACGCCCTCCGATGACAACTTACCTGTTACTTTTCAGCTAATGATCTTCGTCACCACAACAACCAAATGAATATTATTGACTAACTTGGCTATTTGGTGTATATTTCTAATGTTATTCTCCAAAGTCCATGCAATTTACAGTTGATGAAGGCAGTTCCTTGACGCTTCACGCGAAAAAGGACTAACAGGTCGAAAGCATTTGCAGACGACGGTCGGCCTATCACAAATGCTCCTGGGGACTGTACGGCAAGGTATGGCTTCATTCAATCGCAGATTCGGCTTTGTTCATGCTCTTGCTGTTATGTTGTTGGTTTCTTGCCTGGCCTGCCCAGCACAAGCCCAGAGCCCTCCATTACTCACCGGAACCGAAGCTTCAGCGATCCCCGGGTCGGTTGGCGCCCGCCAACTGTCAGGATCATCTCTAGGATTAGGCCCATACAGAAGCGCGGACACCGGCCCGGTCGGTTCCGACACCATACCTTTGTCCAGTGGAATGTTCGGACCTTTGCTCGGCGGCATATCCAATCTGGATGTCGGGTTTCTGTGGAGTTTCGGCCCAAACCTCAACACGGGTCGGGCTACTGTGGACTATCTTCTCCCTGTAAGATTGAGCGGTAATTCCATACTGTTCGGGGAGGCACACGCCGAGTTTCAGAATTTTTGGAAGAGCCCCAACGTATCCACCACCTCCACCCCGGGTTTAACTTCAACTAATACCACAGCCGAGTACAGGACCGACCTATCTTTCGGCGGAGGCTTCAGGGCTATCGTGGGAGGGAACACTCTAGTCGGGGTTAACGGGTTCTACGACACCTCAAAGCTTTACGGCCAATGGTATTCCTCCGGCGGAATCGGGCTGGAGATGGCTGCCAACGGTCCGGGCAACAGCGCTATCGATCTCAATTTCAATTATTACGGGAACATCTTTTCCAGTGAAGGTCTGCGTAATGCCTTTCGAAACCTAGGTGGAAGTTGGGACCTCGAAACGGGTTACTCCACGCCCATATTCAGTGAAGCATTTGACTTTCGCCTGAAACTAAACGGGTACCAATTCAATATCGGCGAAGCGGTCTACGGGTGGAGGACCGGGGCGGATCTTACCACCCGAAATGGTCTGTTCACAGTCCGATATGAACACGGTTATGACAAAGTAAACAGTTCGTACGACACCGTCGGCGCTTTCGCGAATGTCGGGTTTCAATTGGAGAATATTCTCAAGGGCGAGAGCCCGTTCACCATGCCGGAGCCCATATTCGCCAGCCCACGTAACCTCTGGTGGTTGCTGACCAGAAAAGTGCAAAGGAATTGGCATCAACCGATTGCGGTGGTGATGACCCGCAGCGGACAGTCCCCACCAGCCCCTGGGTGCACCCGGTTCCTGGCCTCTGTCGCTATGCCGCCGCACCCTACAGTGCCAAACGCTTATGATTCCGGTGTCGTCCCATTCCCGCCCATACCCTACACTTCTCTTGACCCGACCAAATTCATTGTCATGGAGTTCGATCACGCCTTCACCGGCACACCTCCGGCGACCGTGAACTGGATTGTCTTTGTGATGGCCGCTACACCGGCTCAACGCAATGCTATTCAGACAAACAAACCCACGAGCGATCCGCACCTCACCTTCTTATTGAATGGGTTCGGTATCCCTTTTTCTAATCAATCTGCTTTCACCTCCACTGCCAGGAACCCGCAAACGCTCAGAATCCTCGTCCAAAGCGCGTCAGGAACAAGCGCGGTAACCCTCACCAACGTCTGTATACGCATCAATCAGTGATGACGAGCTGTACGCACCCACACTCGAGTTATGCCGGGGGGCGCTACACCAGGAAACCTACTAATGCTTCGCTACCCTGCGAATAGTCTTTACCGAGCGAGCACCCGATCGCAGTGCACGCTATTCGGCTTCCGCAATCGAATCGTCTTGTCATTCGTGGAGGAGTCTATCATCGACTCGTTATAGCAAAGACCCTGATAGGGATACCTATTCCAATCGGTGGACTTCCCATTGCCCGCATCTACGATTCCTGTTTGGAGGGTTGAGGGCAATTCTTTCCCATCGCAGGCTGACGACCGGAACACGTTGTATGAATCGCCTGCTTCGGGCGAGATTCCGTTTGGCGCGGCACACTGAATTTCCCAGCGACCGTCTACTTGCTGTAAGCGAATCAAGACCGGGACTGCACAACACTTCTGAGACCCGCCCCAAAAACCGTAATAGAGTCCTGCGAGATACCGGAACCCATTGCCGTCCGCCATCGATTCCACAACAAGGCTGCAATCAAGCTTGCCGGCAAGGTCATTCACTTCCGCCATAAGGCGTTGCATTGCCGCTGCAGCTTGGCTGGAAGCGTTGGCGGCCACCTTATCGCAGTCACAAGGAGCTTCTGCAATTTTGGGTTGCCCCAAGGTGCCGCTTAATTCAAAGATGATGTCTTCCCCCTGTCTCGACTGCGAAACATGGGTGGACCCTTCCATACTCTCGAAAATGCGGGCCCATTCTTTGGAAAGGTCTCTGACCGTAATCCGGCAATGATGAATTTCAGTGTTTTGGGGAGCATCCTTGTTTACAATAAACGTGCCCACAAGTTTGAGGCGCCCGGCTGACGAAACAAAGACCGTGTCCAAATTCAGGAGCCTGGCTGCAGATTCGAAGTCTCCTTTCAGACGGAGAGATTCGACGAAGAAGCTCAGTGCAGGAAGAAGATCTGTCGTTTCCGGCAAGCCGGCATCCAGCGCCGCTTCTGAAAGATTTACGAAGAAAGCCCTGCGGTTTTCGTCACCGTCGAGCCTGAAAGTATAGCTCTTGAGCGACACCTGAGTTCCGGACTCCGGCTCCAATACGTTCACATTCTTCACGTCGATCTTTTTGATGGCTCGCACCAGATCCACACTAGCTAGATATTGCTCAGGCACGACCATCCTCAGGAGGTCCGCGTCGATTTGTTCCCCCGGTTCCTTGCTGCTATGATACCTGCGTTTTGAGTCCTGCGCGAACTTGACTATAGCTTCGCGAGAAACCTCAAGCTTTATCTGTTCAGCATTTATCATAATACGCTCGGTCCGCGAAAGAGGGACATTGATGTTCACGTCGTTAAAAGATAGAGAGGCTGCTCCAGGATTATTGTCGCTCTCACCTTTAAACACACAGCTTTTCACGGATACTTCATTCCCCGATTCGGGTTCCGACGTTTTGATGTTTGTGAAATCCATGCTTCTCACGTACTCCAATTCCCGACCGCGCTCGGGTTTGGAACCCAACACCAATTTGCACGTGTGCCAGAGGGATATCTCAACCTTTATTTGTTCAATACTCGTTGTGACCTTTTGCCGAATGTCTCGCACGTTTGCTTGCTTTAGGAAGACGGTGCCTGGCAGCAAGTTCACACCAATGCTCTGGCATTCCAGTTTGAGGCCCCAGCGGTCAGCGACTATCGGAATGCTCTTCCCGATTCGGTACTCAGCCATCCAATTTACGAACAGATATAGCACGACCAGCGCTCCTACGCCTGCGCACAAGGCACCTGTAAGTATTGCTACGAAACGAAAACGTCGTGGCTTCTGACGCACGACTTCAGGCGTGATATCGGCTGGTTCACGAGAACTCGGAGCAGCGGCACTAATTCTTACTTGCGGCGTGGCCGCAGGCTCTTCTGCAGCCATCTCGCAGGTTGGACATCGCGCAAATTGCGATTCCAAACCCGTTCCGCACTGTAGACATTTCCATGCAGCCTCTGGGGCCACCGGTGGGGCGGGCTCAAGCGTTTCAAGTTGAGCGTGAAGATCGGAATCCTGAAGTAGGCCGGTTTCCAACAGTTTGTTGATCGCCTTTTGCAGGCTGGCTTCCGGAATTCCGTATTTCGCCAGGATTTCCTCTGTGCAGGCCCCGCGTTTGATGTCTTGGGCCAACTCTCTCCCACTGATTTTTTTCATGGCTTTCCCCACAAATACGTCAACTTTTGTTGTAGATCTTTGAAGTTGCGGCGAGGCCCTTACGGTAATCCTCGCAACGTGAATCAACATTTCTTGAGTTACCGATCGAGAAACACCGCAAGACCTCTAAACGGCCTGACATGCGGCGATAAGGGACTTTGAAGACGCGGCTTAAGATCGTCACCGTGACTAGTACTGCAAAGCCGCCCAGGATCACTGTGGCGCAATGTTCGCTGAATGCAGGCAGACCTTTTTGCCACGCTCCATTAGCTAGAGGAACGCCAACCGCACCCACCAGGTACCAGCCCATGACCAGCCATCCAGCCGCGTATCCGCTTCGATGGTGCTTTCGAAGATAAAGGTGATTGCAATAGAGAGCTATCACCTGCCGCAACCCGAGAAAGTATAGCCATAAAGCTCCCAGATAAAGCGCCACTCCAGCTAAACGATGCACGCGCGCGGCTGTCAGCCAGCTGGAGTAGATATCAGCCTCGTAAAGGGCGATTGACAGGGCGATGCGCACGGTATTTACGACCAGGGTAAGGCCATAGGCGGCAGCCAACGCCAGTACCAGCCAGATCAGTTGGGCGGGCAGCCGTCTGATGTGGTGCAACCCGCAAAACGCAGCCAAACCAAAGGCCATGATCATGAAATTGACGCCCGCGCATCCCGGGGCCACAACAATGCCTTTGGCAAAATCCACGTACCCGACGCCGCTTTCAAGGACCGGATTTGCTGACGTAAACCATGCCACCAGCGTTGCCGTAGGCGCCAGGATCCAGTCCAGCTGCGCGGCTGTAGCCAGGCTGTAATGCCGCTTGAGGAGCAGCATGATCAGCACGATCAACCCTGCGGCTAGTACGCGGGTGCGGATGTACCGGCCCATGAAATCATCCAAAGCGGTTTCATCTCTATCGGCTGAATAACTTGCGATGTCAGGCGATGAACTTTGCATGACAATTCTCCTAACTGTCGGGCAAAGGCGGAGCTGCTATTCGCTTTTGTGCTGCCTTCGGCGCCACAGCTTTGCAAATACCAGCAGTCCCAATAGAGCGAGTCCCACGTACAATTCCGGCTCAGGCACATTCTGAGCGCCCACTGCGCCCACATGACCCACCGCCAAGTTAGACACACCTTTGGGAAGCGGCAGAGGCTGAGCCACATCCTGGGCCGAAGCTTTCGGGTTACGGACCAGCTCGTGTACTGCCACGAAAGAAGTAAAACGTGTCAGCAAGGCGTATTTGAGCCCCAATTGAATGACTTCTTTCCGCGTGTCCTCATCGGCTTCTCTGGGTGCAAAATCCGTGAGCCTCGCGACGCGCGTGCGGGCCCATAAATAGGGCAAGGCGCTGTTGGTTTCGGACGGCTTGTTTTGCGCCACCTCAAGGCTCTGATCATAGGGACCTTTGCCCGCGGTTCCCTGGACTCGAATCGTACCGTGGGCAAGACCGCGCCATTTGCCGCTCATCACCAAGGGACGCTCGGCAAAGAGATCGCCGTGAACGGCCGGCTCCACATCGTACGCCTGGAATGAGCCAAAATCGATGTTAATACCCGTCAGAACCGGGGCCTGGACGTACTCTTTGAATTTCATGGCCGCGTCCGCGGCTGCCGCGGGCTCGGTAACCACAAAGGGTTCGCCCTGCCCTGCTTTTGCCATGCCCTCAATGAGGTACCGGTTCACGCTACGACCTATACCGAAAGCAAATAGGTTGGATCGGTTTAGGTTGTCGCTGATTAGGCTAAAGACATTCCTTTCCGCGGCGATGTATCCGTCGGTGATCACAATTACCGTGCGAGCTGAACCTTCGGTGCGCGGCAGGGCAAGCGCCTTTTGCAGGGCCTTGTAAAGCTCGGTGCCGCCGCCTCCCCGCTGCGCGTCTATCAAATTCAGTGCGGACGCAATGTTGGCCTGATCCGCAACCACAGATTGCGGGGCCATCACATGGGCTGCGCCGTCAAATAGAACCAAGTTGAAGGTGTCCGTCGGTCGCAAACTGCCGATGAGTCGCCGCAACAACACTTTGGCAGTTTCCAAGGGAAAACCGTGCATGGAACCGGACACGTCCACCACAAAAATGTATTCCCGGGGTGGGATGGAATCGGTCGCGACCCGCGCGGGCGGCTGCATCATGAGTGTGAAAAAGTTTTCCTTTTCACCCTGGTAAAGCATCAACCCGGAATGGATCTGATCGCCGGCCAGGCGGTATTCAAGGATGAAATCTCGATTGCCGCCCTTGGTTTCATTTTGCGCCAGAGTAATGCGAGCTTGCGACTTGTTGTCCCAAGCCACGTCAGTGGCGTGCGTCGTACACGCCACCTGCTGGATTGGCATACCCGCGACCAGGGTGACATTCATGGCGAAAGTGCTGGTCGGCTCTTTACCTTCGGTCATATAAGGATTCTTGAGCCATTGGTGGTGATCCGCCGCGCCGGCCTCCGGGATGGTGGAATAGCGAGGTCCCACCACGGTAGGATAAACGAATTCGTACTTACCTTTTTCCGGGACCAACAATTCGCTGTAATGCAGTTCAATGGTTACTTTGTCACCAGGCATAATATTGGCCACTTTCATGGAAAAGACATTGGGCCGCTGTTGCTCCAGCAGAGACGCGCTCTGTCCCGCGGCTTTGGCTTTGTCAAACTCATTCTTCGCTTGCTCACGTTCCTTGATCTGAGCTACCACCACCTCTTCACCCACGGTCATGCGCATTCCATGCACCGCAGCACGAGTAGAGCCCGGAAACACATAACGTGCATTGATGGGCTGCGTGCCCAGGTTGGCATATTCCTGAGTCACCTTGACGTCCGCGATCACTCCGTTAATGGTCGCGGCAACAGAAGTTGCCTTTAACGGAAAGCATTCCAATCCCTCGTTGCCGGTTTCCACAAAGAAATACGGTGAAAGGACCTTTTGCTGCGTTTCGCCCGCGGCCTGTGCGACAACGGCCATTAGAAGAATCAGAAAGCAAACAAGAGCCAGGGTGAGCCTTGTCGTATCCTGTGTTGTGAAGCCGAGCAGGAAGCGGATAATGTTGGGTGCGGTATTGCCCAAGGACTTCTTTCGTTCTCTCATGGTGTCCCTCCCTCTTTGTTGAAGTGCATTAATGAGCGCCGGTGATGGCCGATCGAGATTCCAGCGTCACAACAGTATCAGGCGTTTGTGCAACGGTGATGGAGAGCAAGAGGAAAGATTGTGGCAATTTTGAGCAAAAACGGTGCAAAAGAAATTGATTGAATGCCTTTACGTGAAGCGATAGCATAAGAAACCTTTGGATTCAGATCTTCGTTAAGACATGTTGAATGGGCCATCATGTCGGGCTGCCAAGAACCCTCAGAGGTGCAACATGAAAAGGGCGTTCATGGTCGGGGTGGCATGGAAGCTGGTGCTTATGCTCATGGTGATGGTCTGCGCAGCTCCGTCGGCGCAAGCGGCGGAGGAACTCACCGTGTACGCGACTCGTTACTCGTCACACGAGCTTGGCAGACAAGGTAAGTGGGCCGTCGTGTTGCGGTTCAATAACTTCGTGTTTCCATCCAGTGTGGCTCAGGCGACCAAAGTGACTGTGGGTGGAGTTGAGAGGAAGTTCGAGCTCCTGGAGCCTGATTCGATGGAAAAGGCCACCTCAGCCTCGGCCAAGTTGCTTCTGGTCTCCACGGAAGTCACCCGCACGCCAGTCTCAGTGAACATCACCATCTCAAAAAGCCTTTCCGACGCCACGGGACGACGCACCCTAGCCAAGGACTTCACATATCAGGTCCTCACATTCGAAGTGATATACGTGAGTGATTTTTCTACCTTTTATGTGTCCAAAGACGAGAAAGGCTTGAAACTGGAGCTGTCGGCTTATGTCTCCGAACCCGACCTCAAGTCCGCCATCCAGGTTCAGCCGGCAGTCCCTGATATCAAGGTGTCCATGCGAGGCGGTCCGTACTACGTGGTCACTGGAGGGTTCGAATACGGCAAGGACTATGTCCTGAAGATCGCTCCCAAGACGCTGACCGGCGGCACCGCGGTGCTCATGGAGAGGGAATATTCATTCAAGGGGCCGGGGGTAGAGCCCAAGATTAGCGTGAAGTCAGGCCGGTCGGTCGTTGAGCTCAAGAGCCGGCAACTCCTGCCCCTGGCGCTCGCCAATGTAACTAAACTTCGTTGCAGGATAACCAAGGTGCCGCCTCTGCTGGCTTCGGACGTCTCCGAGGCGCTCGCCAAGGCAGAGACATCGAAGAAATTCAAACTGAAGGAGAAGGTTGCCGAATTCAAGCGGCTCGCGGAGTCCAGCAAAGCTAATCCGGTTTTTGTCGGTCACGTGGTCGAAGATGCTGAGGCATTCTTCGTTGAAGAAGGCAAGGACGCTGAACAGAACTATTCCATGCCGCTTTCCTTTCGCAAGAATCCGGAACAGGGCGGTGCATGGATCGTGACCCTGGACGACGCAGACCTTAAGACTGCGAAACCGACACATCAGCTCATTCAGGTCACGGACCTGGCAATCAGCTACAAGATCTCTGCTGAAACCTTGCTCGTCTGGGTGACCTCCATTTACGAAGGCCAACCAATAGCCGGAGCAGAAGTGCTTCTGGCGCAATCCAACGGCCGCCGATCCTTTGTGGGAAAGACCGACAAGAACGGGCTGCTCAAAATCAAGAACCACGACAAAGCTCCATCCATGGAAGCCGGCAAGTTCGCAGCAGCGGCTGTAGACGCTCCCTTGGATCTCAAGGAAGTCACGTGGATCCACGCAGCCACGCCTTCAGATGCGTGCGGCGTGCGCCTGCACTCAGTGGAGTTGAAGCCCATCGCGGTGACGCAAACCTCAAAGATCACCGAGAGCCCCGAATCCAGCCCCAATGGGCACGTTTTTACGGAGCGGGGCGTTTACAAGCCGGGCGAAACCGTGCACTTCAAGTTCGTTTCCAGGGTTTATCGGGACAAAAAGATCGTTCCGCCGTCAGGTGAGAAGGTTAAAGTGGAGATCGTCGGCCCCAGGAATGACGTGAACTATAGCAAGGAGTTGACCCTGAGCGAATTCGGCTCGTGCTGGGATTCGCTGCAAACCAAGGCGTTCTACCCTGTGGGCACGTACACGATCAATGTGAAAGCGCCAAAACCGAACGGCGGGGACCAGAACTTCACCGACACGTTCCAGGTGCAGGAATTCAAGAAAATCCGCCACTACGCGAAGATCTCCGTGAAAAGAGAGGAAGTAGAAAGCAAGGCCTACATTGGGCTCAAACGCACCGAGGAATACCTCGCGGTGGAAGTCCAGGGCCTATACTACACCGGCGGTCCGATCAAACACGGCCGGGTGCGATGGAAGGCCAGCCTCGTTCCGGTGACCAGCACAGTGAAGGGTCTGGAAGGTTTCCTTTTCGGGAACGAAGACGATAGGACCCAGTTCCTGGAATCAGGCGAGAGTGTGCTGGACAGCCACGGCAAGCTCAAGATGGCGATCCCGTTGGATTCCAGGCTCCTCACCGGGATTAACGGGGTAGAAATCTCAGCGACCGTGCTGGACGTGGATGGCGAGCCCGCGACCGAAGTCCATACGTACAATCCCAAACAGCGCTATCTGATCGGCATACAGTCTCACCCCAGGCAGGTTCAGCAGGGGTACGCCTCGCCACTCAAGGTGCTGGTGGTGGATCCGGACGGTAAGCGGCTTTCGTCCGGGATGATTTCAGCCAGCATCATGCGGTCGGACGAATACGAATACGACAGGCGGGACGACGAAGGTGAGATCAACTATTCGTACGAACAAGTCTGGCGCAAGGTCTTCAGCTCGCAGCAGCCGGTGCGCAACGGCGAGGCCGTGTTCCAGCTCGAATTCGGCGAAGGAGGCGCTTACCTTATCGCGTTCACGTATGAGGAAAAGGGCCGCAAATACACAAGCCAGACGTTGTTCAGGGTTGGATGGCAAGAGTACGAGCGATGGAGGTCCAGTCAGGCCGAAAGGGCCGCAGCATCAAAGAACGAAATCCTCTTGTGCATGAGCAAGAAGGAATACGCGGTGGGAGATACCGTGCGGGTCGAGTTCAACACCCGCCGCCCGGTGAGGAAATGCCTCGTAACGCTGGAAAGGGGCCAGGTGTTCGATTCGAAGGTCATTGACGTAAACGGCACATCAGGCGCGTACGAATTCACGGTGAAAGAGGAGCACCTGCCGAATGTGTTCGTTTCGGTCTTGGCCACGGCCGGGCGGGAAGGCTTCCCGGTTTACTCAAGCCAGTCAGACGCGGATATCCCGGTGGTATATTTCGGGTACGCGGATGTTTCCGTGAGGAGCGAGGTCCAAAAGCTCCGCCTTGAAATTGACCCGGGCACTGCCGAACTCAAGGGCCGTCCCGCGGAGCAAAAGAAGCTCTCCTTCAAGGTGACTGATCACAAAGGTTCCGGCTTGGTGGCAGAAATGGCCGTATGCGTGGTTGACGAGGCTGTCCTGGCTCTGACGGGATACAGGACGCCGGAACTGTCATCCTTGGTGAAGTTCAACCTGCCGCTTTCGGTTTTTTCCGGCGATTTGCGCTTGCAGCTCATCAGTCAGGACCTGTTGCGCATGTTCACCACAAAGCCTCTCACAGGCGGCGGTCTGGGCCTGGGCGAGGTCCATCCGAGCCTGCGCAAGGATTTCCGGCCGGTCGCGTACTTCAATCCTGCGCTGGTTACCGACTCGTCCGGTAAGGCCACCATCGAATTCAAGCTTCCGGATACAACCACCGCGTATCGTGTTTTCGCGGTGGTTTGCGACAAGCGTTCGGGCTTTGTTTCAGGCCAGCGCAACATGGTGGTCACCAAGGAGTTCTTCGCTGAGCCTTCCCCACCGCGGTTCTTCTGTCCCGGAGATAAGGCGGTCTTTCCGGTGGTCCTGCACAACAAAACACCCGGCAAAGGCACGGCAAAGATGCAGGCCAAGGGTTCGGATGCGCTGCGCGTGGATCTGCTCGAACCTACTGTTCAGATGGAGCCTTATTCCGGCGCTGTGATCAAGGCACGGGCCGACGTTCCCGGAGGCATGGACCAGGCTGTGTTTCTTTTCCAGGGCAAGTTCGAGGGAGATTCCGGCACGTTCTCGGATGCGGTGGAGATGTCCATGCCGATTCATTCCCGGTACTTGCCGGCACGACGCGTGAAGATCGGTGATTTCACCGGGAAGACGGAGATTCAGGTTCCACTTCCTGCCGAGCTGAAAACCATGAACGTGGGCGACGTGAACCAGTCGGATTTCCGCGGCCACTTGATCTTGAGCATGACCGATTGGTCCAAGATTGCACCGGGATTGAAGTACTTGCTTCGGTATCCGTACGGGTGCATCGAGCAAACCAGTTCCGGGGTCATACCGCTGGCCGGGCTCAGGAGCCTGGTGCAAGCAGGGTCGGTGCCGGGGATCAGCATCGACGAGGTGGACAAGTTCCTGAAACAGGGCGTGAATCGATTGCTCTCTATGCAAGTTGCAGCAGGCGGCTTTGCGTATTGGCCCGGGCACCTCGAAGCCAACTGGTGGGGCACCATGTATGCTGTGTCTGCGCTCACCCTTGCCCGTGAGGCGGGCCTGGAAGTGCCAAAGGACCGCATGGAAAAGGCGGTGTCGTTCCTGCGTGACGGGCTGTTCATCAGCGGAAGGGACGATGGATACAAGTGGACCAAGGAATATGCCCTGTACAATCTCGCAGCCAATAAGGCCTTGACCGCGCAGGAACTTGAACCTTTCCTGCGGGAATATGCCTCTCAGGGCGACGAGTCCAAGGCGCTGCTGTTGCTTGCTGCGAACAAGATCGGCGCTCTGCCCCGGTCCAAGATCTTGGACATGGCCAACAAGCTCCAGCCCAAGGTGGATCCCGGTCGGATCGATTTCCGCCACTCATCGTTCCGAGAGGTGGCGCTCTGCCTGCTCGCGGTCTCGGAAATCAAAGGTTCCCAGGCAAATGCTGATGCGCTTGCAGGCGCGCTCCTGCGAGGTCTCAAGCCGGACGGCATCTGGCATTCGACTGCGGACACAGGCTGGTGCCTGCTCGCACTCTCCAAGTATTTCCAGGGCAAGAAAGGAGACAAGCCCGCGACTGCGCTGGTGAAGATGCGCTATGACGGTGAAAAGCCGGTCGAGATCAAGCTTTCCGAGGCGAGCGCGCAGATCGAGGTGGATGCGCGCAAGCTGGCGCAGACCGGACGGCTGTCCCTGGAATCTGATTCCAAGCACCTGATCACGTACACTCTGAGCATCACCTATCCGGATATGGTGAATGACCCGGCCAGGCTCAGCAAAGGATTCACCCTGAGCAAACGGATCGAGAACCTCAACGGCAAGGACGAGATTCGCGTGGGTGACGTAGTCCGAGTGAGCCTGGAAATCGGCCTGCGTGATCCTACGAGAACCAGCTACTACCATGAAGGATTCCAGTACCTGGCTGTGGAAGATCCTGTTCCCGCGGGAATGGTTCCCATCAATCCTGTGCTCAAAACTGAAGGTGCGAGCGCCGAGGAAAATCGCACGGAAAAGGATTCCGGCAGGAACTACGGCGACTCGGGGACGGACTTCAAGCCGGACTTTTGGGAGTTTCGTGACGACGGTGTGCGAGTCTTCATGAACCGTGCGTGGTCAGGCACGTATCATTATTCGTACCTGGCTCGTGCCGTGGCAGAAGGAGAATTCTGGATGCGTGGCTCCAGGATTGCGCTGATGTACGACTCGGACGTATTCGGAAGAACGGCAGGACAGATGGTGAAAATCCTTCCGTTGGAGAAGTGACAGACTGTAGAAAGCTTGTTCGACATTGTCTCATCCCGATAACAGGGAGAGGTGCGTCATGCTCATAAGCTACGCCCGATCGCTCGGTATCATCGCAGTCGCGAGCGCGACTGCTTTGGTTCTGATGCCGACGCTTATTCCGCAGACAGCCAAAGCCGCTGACAAGGATGGGAAGCTGAGGCACGCCGCGTTCGAAGGGGACTTGAACGAAGTCACGCGCCTCTTGAATAGCGGCGCTAATGTCAATGCAAAGGACGAAGATGGCGGCACAGCCTTGATGAGTGCGTCCACAGAAGGGCACCTGGACGTGGTGACCCTCCTTTTGAGCGCGGGAGCTGACGTGAACGCAGAGACCGACCAGTACTCGACAGCCTTGATGGGCGCTGCCGGCAAAGGACATCTAGAAGTCGCGAAATTGCTTCTGGATCGGGGCGCCAACATAAATGCGGCCATGAAGTATGACGGGACAGCTTTGCTGCATTCTGTCGAGCAGCGTCACTGGAAAGTTGCGAAGTTGCTGATCGAGAGGGGCGCGGACGTCAACATGGGATCGTCTGACGGTTGGACGCCTCTAAATAAGGCTGTAGAGGCTGGTCATGTCGAAATGGTGAAAATGCTACTGAACAAAGGCGCTGATGTCCGGAGTGGAGGAGGGTTTTGGGCAACTCCGTTCATGCACGCTAGCGGTCAGGGTCACCTGGAAATGGTAAAAATGCTCTTTGAGAAAGGCTCCGATGTCAATGCACGAAATAGATATGGTGCAACAGCTCTCATGTGGGCGGCTTCGGCAGGTCACCTAGAAGTGATGAGATTCCTCCTCGACAAAGGAGCCGATGTTAACGCCAGGGATTCGTATGGAGTGACAGTGCTTATGGATGTTTCCGAGCGAGGCAACGCACAGGTGGCCAAACTGCTACTCGAAAAGGGCGCTGACACCACCGCCCGTACCGAAGATGGCCGGACCGCCCTGAAGATCGCTGTGGCTGGAGGCCACAACGAAGTCGTGGAGTTGCTCAAAGCCCGCGGGGCAAAGGAATAGCTGGAAGCGTTGCTCTGGAGGAACGCGGAGTGACTACATCTTACGAGTGAACGACTACAACCGGTTGCGAAACCACTGCGGGACAAAAGGAGGTTGTGTCGCAATGTACGGCGCGGTTCGTGAACCGCCCAGGATAAGGGCTTCTCGAAGCGCCCTTACGGTATTGTGACGGGATATATACCGGTTGTCAAAATTCTTGGTTTCTTGAACAGCCCGCGCTTGAACAAGACCGGTAGGGGCCGGCGTCCCTGCCGGCCCGAGCTGGTTGATATTTTTACGAAAAATGTGCCGGCACGGAGGCCGGCACCTACCAAAGCCCAAGCGGCAATCGGACATTATTTTTGACACTTGCTATAGAGGTCCTGCAATCAACTGAAAAAGGGTTCAGGCGAGATTCATCTCATTGAGCCCACCCGATAAGTGAGGCCTGAAAATGCGTACCGTGCTATTCACCGGCTTTATCATATGCTCGTTGGTCATGCAGAACCACTGTTCGGCATCATCCTTAGACCAACACCTCCACAAAGATGCGAAGCTGAACACGCCTTCAGCAACCTTGTTTCAAGATTCCAAAGTGAAACCGATTTCGCCTCGTGAAGCAGCCTCATTTGCCCTGCGGCGTTTGGAAGCAAAAGGGGTGAAAGATATCATCATATGTGAAGTCAATTGGATTGCGGGCGCGATTTCAGGGTACCTGGTGGATGCAAAAGGCAAAGCAACCATCAATGGCACAAACTATTCCACGTTCCGGATCGGAATCAGAGACGGCCTTGAAGCCAAGAACGGAAAAGCCGCGGCTGGTGAGGAGTTTGTTTTCATGGCACGAGGGGAGAAGGAATCCGGACAATCGGTCTGGTACCCGAGCCCAGGACCCGACTACAAATTGGCTCCAGGCGAAGCCATGACTAAGGGAATGCTCGCGTACGAGTTTCTCTTGCACCGAGATGCATTTGAAAGCCTGGCTAGACGTTATCCGTAACTTAAATTGCACTCGGCGCTCGGTAGGAAGTTTGCCCCTTGCCTCGGGGCGCGTGGATCACGCGAACTTGTGAGTGATACTGGTTCGCTTTCAAACAGTGAAGGTGAGGATCAGGCAGAAGCAGCACTGACCTGGTCCCCAGGTCAGTGGCACCCAAGAGCGAATCAATAGCGGCCCAGGGGTGCCACGGACCTGAGCTTTGGCAGGTCCGTGTGTGCATCACCGGAGCATTCATTGTATGACCGCCTAATGGTATGAGTGGGCGGAAATCAACCGGAGGACACGATGAGCGCGACTACGCGAATTGTCGCTGCGCTTAGCACTGTGGTGATCCTATGTTTCAGCCAGGTTCAAGGGGGAGCAGCTCCCGAGACTTCCCGGACGACCGCCGAGCTGATCGATGCTGCTTCACGTGACCTTCAGAAAGTCCAGGTAATGCTCGACGCGGGCGCGGCAGTAAATGCCGTTGGCAAAGATGGGATGACGCCGCTCTTGGCCGCAGTGCAGGGCGGCAAGCAGGAAATCGTGGAATTGCTCCTGCAAAGGGGCGCTGATGTCAAGGCTCAGAATACTTTGGGCAGGAACGCGCTCATCAACGCGGCAATACATGGCCGGCCCGACGTCGTGCGGCTGCTCCTCGCTCATGGCGCTGATGTGAACGCTGTGGGGCAGTTCAAGGAGATGGCGCTGTCAGCCGCTTCTCAGTACAACCACCAGGATGTTGTTAAGATGCTGTTGGATCGAGGGGCTGATATGCATCCCAAAGCCGGCCACGATCCCCTGGTGATGGCGGCCATCTTCGGTCGGAACGATATCATCAATCTCCTTCTCGACCGAGGAGCGAATATTAACGTCCAGACCAACGACGATCACGGCGTTACGCCACTCATTATGGCGTCCGGAACCTGTCGAACCGAGGTGGTTCGGCTCTTGCTCGACAGGGGTGCAGCCCCGAATATTCGAGATCGGTTCGGCCAGACAGCTTCGGATCAGGCAATGACGTGCACTCGAAGCAAGGACAAGGCCAAAAAGGGTGAAGGTGCAAAGATCATTGCTCTTCTTTCGGAGCGCGGAGCAGCGCCTAACCTTGCGGCAATCGCATCGAGCGGAAACGTGGCCAAGCTCGAGGAACTGCTGACGAAATCAGAGGCTCGAGGCGCGGGTCAGTTGAACGATGCTTTGATCGCTGCGTCTTCGGCAGGACACGCGAACATTGTCGCGATGCTACTGGCGGAAGGTGCGGACGCCAACTATTCGACGGAAACCGGGGCTTCTCCGCTCATGGCCGCAGCAGCCGGAGGTCACGTCGATACCATGCGGGTCCTCCTGGACAAGGGTGCGGATCCCAACGTAACAAGTCAGATGCACCCCGGGCCTCTATGGCTCGCAGCTATGCGAGGGCAGATTGAGGTGGCTCGACTGCTGGTGGAACGTGGCTGCAATGTCAATACCAAAGGCAAGAACAGCACCACGCCTCTGATGGCAGCAGTGGCTTCTCCGTTCGCAACGCAGCCCAGCCGAAACCTTGAACTGATGAAGGTGCTCCTGGCCCACGGAGCGAACGTTGATTTGGCCGATGATAACGGCGTGACTCCCCTCATGGTAGCTGGAACAAAAGGCGATCCTGCCGCAATGACTTTATTGATAGAACGAGGCGCAACCGTGGACGCCAGAGACAGCCAAGGCAGAACAGCCTTGTGGATGGCCGCATCTCAAGGCCGATTAGACGCTGCTCAGCTCTTACTCGAGCGAGGCGCGGACCCGAACTCCACAACATACGACGGTGACACCCCATTGAGAGCCGCAACGTTCCGCGGACATCGTGAAATAGTGAAACTGCTCCTCGGAAAAGGCGCACGCCAATAATACCGCTTCGTTTTCAAGCGAGTAAGAATCGGGGAGGCCCTTCTTGTAACCCCGCATCTCGCGGGGCTCCCCGAACCTCTCCCCAAGAACTTCCGTCATTTTTCAGAATGCTAATTTTTTCGTAGGAGAAATTAGCATTCTGAAACCTGGGAACTTCTTGCCTGAGCCGCGGAGCACCTCTCTCCCAAAGAAGATTCTCCCGATCTTACCTCTTTGACCGCGCACTGCAAATGAACTTTGAGATCGGCTCAACGAGCAGGCAACAAATCCACAATAACGATTTCGGGCCGGCATAGGAACCTCATCTGAGGCGCATTTCCACGCTCCATGCCGATTCCTCGTGAGACAATGAGCTTCCTGTTCGGCGCCAAAACTGTTTCCCCACCGGCCCAAGAACGTGGCACCCGCGACAGTGTGAGAATCGGCCCCACAAACGGCAATCGTACTTGCCCGCCATGAGTGTGCCCGGCCAAGAGCAAGTCTGCATCCACCCGCCCCAGGCTGAAGTTGGGATGATGTCCGAACACGATGTGGAACTTCTCTTGTGGTCCCACGAACAGAGATTTGTTTAGAGAATCTTCCCACGATAAACCGGTCAGCACCAGAGGTCCCAAGTCGAGTGCATGAGTCTTCTCAAAGCTTTTGATGTCAAGACCGGAAAAGTACCATCGAGCGATATTGGCGCGATCCACATTGCCTCTGACCGCGTGGATTCCGAGCGGGGCCTGAAGGTTCACTTCGTGCAGCATCTTGTTGAATGCTTTACACGCCGCGGTATATCGTTCTCGGCCTATCACTTGAACGTAATCCCCGAGAAACAGAATCAGGTCCGGCTTTGTCGCCTGCACTTCTTGCAGCGCTCTTTTTTCATAAGCACCAGGATCTTCCGTCTGGATATCGGCCACTATGGCGACACGGACGAGGGTTTTGAGCCTCCACACGGAATTGGTAAAGCGAGTAACTTCCAGCTGGTACGGCTCCACAAAGAAGGCATAAATCCCGACCAGCACCACCCCCAGCGCCAAAGAAGCACAAACCACAGCCATGCCTTTGTGTTGCCTGAACAGCAAATAAGCGCTTCCCACAAGGAAAAGCGTGAAATGAAGGAAGAATGCCCACGCGAGCAGCTGAATTTTGCCGAAGAAGTCGATCGGGCTAAAAAGCGTCCCAAGAAAGCTCAAGACAGCGAGACAAGGTACCAGAACAACAATTGCCGTCTCAGGTTGCGACAATCGGTATCTCCCCAATACCAAGAGTGCTGCCAAAACAACGATCAGCCCTACAATGTTGTATCCGATGACCGTCCAGTTATGGTGCATTACTCCATACCCGCTTCACTTTTCTGCTGTCACATTGCTTCCTATTAAGAAACCCGCGACTGATGCGGTTCGTTTCCCTCACCGCATCCTGCGAGCCGATGCCGCTTCGATTTCAAAGAGATAAGAGTGGGGGAACCTTCTTTGTGGAAAGAAGGTTCCCCCACTCCCCTTCCAAGAGACTCCCACGCTTTTCGGAATCCTCATTTCCCCGCAGGAGAAGTGAGGATTCCGAAAAATGATGGAAGTTCTTGGGGAGGGGTTCGGGGAGGCCCTTCTTACAAGAAGGGCCTCCCCGATTCTTACTCGCTTGAAAACGAAGCAGCATCATTCGACGGAGAAGGATGCTTTTGCTGCCGTGTTGTCTGGTGTGACCGCGAGCAGTTCGTGGCTCCCTCGGGTCGGTTCCCAGAAGAATTCGTACGGCGGGCCGGTCTGGCCGAGCTCGATTCCGTTCAGGTACCAGGTCACATGCTCCACTACTCGCGCGGGCAAGGCCCTGAACACGATTTTGTTAGGACGGTGCCGTGCGAGTACAAATCGGTCACGGTCGTGCGGGCTGATTATCTCGATTCTTGAAGTGCGAGATGTCCGACCCGACCCTTCAATGCCCTGAGTGCCTATTGTTTCTCCCGAAGCGTGCTGCGAGGCGTTTTCAGGCTTCATGAGCCGAAATCGGCTCACTCCCTGGAGCGCTTCTCGGCGGTTGAGCCACCTGGCATAACCGGCACCCAGATGGTGGTGTTCGCCTCGATGGGGCAGATCGCACGTCTGAAGCGTGTGTTTGCCCGCGACAAGTTCCGATGCGGCGTACGGACATTGCGGCGAGGCGCTCATGCCGGACATGGAGCACACGGTCTCTTCCCGCACCGCCGCGGGTCTGAGGAACTCTTCCGGAGGGCTCGTTCCGTAAAGGAGTCGGACCACGTCGAAGAGCATCGGCCCGCACACTCCCGCGCCCATGGTGCCCGGGCTCGGCGCACTATCGAAATTGCCGGCCCATATGCCGATAACGTGCCGGGATGTGTACCCGATTATCCAAGCGTCTCTGTAGTTGCTGCTGGTGCCTGTTTTCACGGAAACCGGGAATCCGAAGTCGAAATAGCCCGGATTACCGAACGTGAGCAGTCGTGCAGACGGGTCAGCGAGAATGTGGGTGATCACATACGCGACCTCAGGAGAAAACACACGCGCACCAGGCCCTTTGGGCCCCGGAGCCACGCGCAACGGCCGGAATCCACCCCCGCCTGCCAACGTGAGGTACGCCTGCACCAACCGGTATAGGCTAACTTCCACGTTGCCCACAGCTAATCCCAAGCCGTAACGGTCGGATGTTGGGGAATTCGGCGTGATGACTTGCACGCGGCCCAGTAAGTGGTAGAAATCCTCCAGCCCCACCCATTGCGCCACCTTCACCGTTGACACATTGAGCGAATTGCCAAGCGCAGATCGCACATTGACAGGGCCGTATTCCCGGCGGTCCGCGTTCATGGGCAGGTAGTCCCCATGTGGGGTGCGATACGCGCGGTCGGTGTCTGAGATCTCCGAGATGCTCCCGTAGCCTCTCTCAAGCGCCAGAGCGTAAAGGAACGGCTTCAGCGTCGAGCCAGCGGAGCGCTGAGCCAGCACGCCGTTGTTGAAGCCCAGATCGCGGTCGCTGTAGCTGAACGAACCCACCAAAGCCAGCACTTCCGCGCTGTTGCAAGACGCGATGAGCGCGGCTGTCTGACGGATTCCTATCCTTCGGAGACGATGGTGGTGTGATTTGAGGATTCTTTCCAAGCCTTGCTGTAAATTTAGGTCGATAGTGGTCTTGACGGTGGCGACGCTCTCTGCGCTGTGCGAGAGGGCCAGATCCACAAGATGCGGCGCGTGAAACGGGATTGAGCGGTTTCGGAAGACCACCACAGGGCCGAGGCTCAGTTTCAGTTGGTCATCGGTGATCCATCCCTGCGCGGCCATGCGTTTGAGAATTCGGTCCTTCTCAGCAAGCACCAACTTACGGCCCGCAGGCCGACGAGGGTCAAGCCGGGATGGAGATCGGGGCAGCGCGGCAAGCACGGCAGCTTCCGCGAGCGAGATGTGTTCCACGTCTTTTCCGAAATGGATTCTGGCCGCGAGCCCTGCCCCACGAATATTTCCGCCCATGGGAGACAGGTTCATGTGCAGTTCCAGGATTTGTTCCTTCGAGAGCTGCCACTCCATTTTCATCGCGGCCAGGAGTTCCGCGATCTTGGCGCGATACGTGCGCGGTCGCGGCCTTATTAGACGCACCACTTGCTGGGTGATGGTCGAAGCGCCCGAAACGGTTCTGTTCCCTTGAATGTTGGTATAAAGCGCCCGGGCGATTGCGATGGGATCGAACCCGGCATGGTAATAGAAACGCTTGTCCTCGGCCGCAATGACCGCTGCCTTGAGATGGGCCGGAAACGCGCTCCCGTTACACCACAGGCCCATCCGGCCTTTGCCGTCCGGAAAGAGCCTCAGTATCCGGCCGTTCCGATCCAGGACCGCGGTTCCGAAGCGCTTCTGCTGTTCCTGTATGGCGTTCCTATAATCGGGAAGATGTTGGTAGATGGCGACGACCGCGGCCGCCGTCACTCCTGCGCAGATTGCGAGCACGATCAATCGGCGGACGGTTCTGTGTGGTCGAGCCTTCACGAGCACCTATTCTATGAGAATCGCACGTTACTGCGGAACCATAGTGGTTGCCAAAATGCCTTTACAAATCGCAGCCGCTGCACCCCGTCATTCCTGCGGAAGCAGGAATCCAGTTTTGGGGGCTTGGTACAGAGTTTTCCACTGTCCGCCTCCCGGGTTTCTGGATTCCCGCGTGCGCGGGAATGACGAATAAGGGTCCACTGCCCACATCCCTTGGAATTTCCATCCACCGGCCAAACGGACATTTTTTGGCAACGGGTATAAGTGCTTTGTTTCACACACGTGGCAACATAACCGTCAGGCCTGTCTCCACTCATTTCGTCGAGAGCCCTTTCAACTTCGCTTCCATGAGCTGTTTCGCTTGCGGAAGCATTCCTTCCTGGGACAGGGCTTGACGGTACAGGCCCTCGGCCTCTTTGACTTTGCCCTGCTTTTCGTACGTATCACCGAGCAGCAGATACGCGTCTGCGTAAGCCGGTTGCCGATCAAGCAGCTGCCGCAAGACCTTTTCGCACTCGCGGAAATCACCCTTTCGGCAGTAGAAGAAGCCGAGCGTGTAAGCATACTTGGGTTCCCGCGGTCGAAGCTCCGCGGCCTTGCGTGCCCACGTGATTGCTTCTTCAGGCCGGTCTTTGGAAAGGACCACGCTCAAATTGTATGCAGCTTCAGCCAAGAGAGGATCGGACTCAAAGGCTGCAAGCAGGTATTTCTCCGTTGCGGAGATGTCTCCCTGCTCGGCCTTGAGCAAACCCATGTTGAAATTGGCAGGAGCGCTCTTGGGATCGATTTGCAGAGCCTTATGCAATGAATCTTCGGATTTTCGCAGCTCGCCCATGCGCGCGTGCACGATGGAGACGTTCACCAGCGGGTGCACTCCGTTGGGATCGAATTTGGACGCGGTCTCAAAGGCCGCCAGAGCGAGTGGAAGCCGGTTCTGACTGAGAAAGAAATTTCCTAGATTGTAATGAGAAGTCCACTGGTCCGGCCTGGCCATCAGAGATCCGAGGTATTCTTCCGTGGCAGTCTGCAGGACAGCAAGATTCTGGTCCTTCAGGAGCGCCATTGGAAAATTCGCGAGCACTGCTGCCGCGCGAACACGAACGAGCCGGTACTCGTCTGCACATGCGCGGAGAAGCGCCTGGGCAGTCTCTTGCGAGGCTTGTCCTGTCAGAGATTCAACAGCAGCCGCACGAACAAGAGGTGAAGGATCGTTGAGCGCCTCGATCACTGTGGGTACCTTGCGGTCGTCTTCGCACCCCCTGAGAAGCCTTATGAGAGAGGCCGCAAAAACCTCGTCGCGATCTTTGGCCTGCACATACGCGAGCATATCCGTCAAGCGGCTCCAATCGCGTTTGCGGGCCGCATCAATGAGACCTGCGCGATGCAGCAAGCGCGCCTGGTAGTCACGTTTGCGCCACTTGCGCACGTGTTGATCCGACCATTGGGGCGTCTTGTCCTTATGGCAAGCGTTGCACGCGTTCGGAGATTGAAATGCCAGAGTCGCAGCCGGAGTGGGCGGCAACATGGAATGGTCGCTGCGTCGCATACGGGCGAATTCTGTCGTGGGCATGTGGCAGGAGACGCACTTGTTCCCGGGGCTGTCGGCTTTGTGACGGGTGTGCTCCGGGGCCTTGTTCACTTTGTCCTGGTGGCAAGGCATACACGCTTGGTTGGCTTTGTCTTCAGCCTTGAATCTATATCTGCCGCTCGATGTATGACAGTGCAAACAATCAAGTTTGCCCGACTTCACGCATGGGCTCATGATCCATGAGGTGTACGTGTAGTTTTCTCCGAGATCGCGGCCGTCAGAGTAGTAGTCCGGGCTTTCGAGCGTCACGAGATCGAAGTGGTCAAAGAACCGATCACCCGGGTTGAATGTGCTTGTGATAACCGATCCTTTGGCATGGCATGTCGAACAGGTCGCGTTGTTCTGGTCTTTACTGAAATCGCGTCCCCCACGAACGATCTTCAGATCCTTGGGAACGGTTCCCTTCGGCGCAGCTTCGCACACCCGGATGTGCTCTTCCGCGGGGCCGTGGCATGTCTCGCAGTTGATGCCTGGCTCCCGCCACGTGGTGCGGTATGTATCGGTCGTCAGATCGTAGTTGGTCGCGAGTTGGCTCACATGACAGCCGTAGCACGCGGTGTTGAATGTGTATGGCCATTCGCGCCAATTCACGGGCTGTTCGCTCTGTCCGGGAAAGTGGCGCAGGCCGCTGGCAGCCATGTCGAACCATTGCTTCTTGCGAACGTCGTAAGCCACTGGCAGAGTTTGCAATCGGCCGCGATCCAGGCTCGTGAGAAAGTAGTAAACATTCTTGCCGCCCATTGCGTGTTCAATGGGGTATTTCTTCGTTCCCTCGGGACTCTGCTCAACAACGCAGCCCGCACCTTCGCTGATATCGGCCATGTAACGGTGACCTGAGACGGTTATTTCTCCCGATTGAGGTGTTAGTGCTTTCTTTGCGAATTCTGCCGTGTACGGCTGCATTGCCAGGCCGTGGTGTGATGTGGACCACAACTGATAGAACTTCTCATGGCATTTCCGACAGCTCACAGAGCCGGTGTAGCCTTCAGGGGTAGCGACGGACGCCGAAACAGCTTTTCCTTCGGTCGCTAAGGAAACATACTGGAGGCCCCACGAGGCCATGAAAGCGAGCAGAAAAACTCCAATAGTGATGATCCTAGCGGATTCCTTCATGAATCCTCCTCGGCATGTCTATTCTTCGATCGCTCCACCGATCTTCCTGAGGTGAGCACGAAAGGTATAGGAAGAGTCGGCTTTTCGGTTGGCCAGGTATTCCGAGAACCGGAGCTGTTCCCGAAGTGTCCGGCCCTCGCTGATCGCCGCGGCCTGGCGTCGTTCCGTCTCGCGGATCGAGCGAGCTATAGAGAGCACGTCTTGCAGGCGTGCCTGGGGAACAAACAGGACCCCGTCGTCGTCAGCGAAGACGAAGTGTTCCCTTCCCACTTGGAATTCCCCGAACCGCGCTCGCTCCAGGGCACGGGGTTCCCTTGGATCCAAACGAGTGGGGCCGACCGGATACACGCCGTAGCTGAAGACGGGAAACCCGATAGCAGCGAGCTCTACAGTATCCCGGTGGCAGCCCCACACCACGATCCCGGCCAAACCCGATGCCTCCGCTTCCAGTGCGGTCAGATCTCCCACACAGCCTTCATTGGTTCTGCCTTGGTTGTCCACGACGAGCACGTCCCCTTCTTCAGCAGAATGCATCGCTTCCAGGAAGATGTCCACGCTGCCGTAGTGTACGACGGGAAGTACCGGGCCACCAATGGCGGTTCCTGGCTTGAGCGGTCGAATCCCTTGTGGGGCTACGAGAAGAGGAACATCCAATCGCACGCACGCGTCCGCAACCAGAGGTGTGGATAGTTCGGCAAATGCCTCCCTGGGGAATTTCATGGTCACAAATCCTCCTACGTCTGCGATCGCCGGAGATCGTGTCACCGAATCTCCATCGTCTCCTGCTAAATGGGCACGCGTTTAGAGGCAAAAGGCAACCCAAGCCGTCGCTGGACACTCCCACAGTGCTTTATAGAATTCGGAACAGCGCTTGTCCAGTTCAATGTAATGAGAAGATGCCATGATTCCGCGAGATCCAAATCGGCCTGGACACTTTCCGAGTGACTCGGGTATGCTTGTCCGCGAAACAAAGAGGCTGCCGGATGAATAATTAATCAAGCGGCTCTTCCGTGTAGCGAGTTATGGCCAAGAGTCCCCCCCATCTCACGCCCATGATGCGTCAGTATCGGGAGCAAAAACAAAGGCATCCCGACGCGATACTCCTTTTTCGCATGGGTGATTTCTACGAGATGTTCTTTGAGGATGCCAAGAAGGCGTCCCAGATCCTGGAGATTGCACTCACCACCCGGGACAAAAACAAGGACGAAAGCGTGCCCATGTGCGGGTTCCCGCATCATTCGGCGTCCGCATATATTTCACGCTTGTTGGCTGCGGGGGAACGGGTCGCGGTCTGCGATCAGGTGGAAGATCCGAGGCACGCTCAAGGGATAGTACGTCGGGAAATAACCAGAGTGCTCACACCTGGACTCACCGAAGAACCGGGCACTCTGAAGGCGGACGAAAACCATTTTGTCGTGGCTGTGGTCCCGCGTGGAGAGGCGCTGGGTATCGCCGCGTTTGACCTCTCGACGGGCGATCTGCTCGTCACAGAGACATCCGAACCTGACCAGGCGTTGCAGGAGCTCCGTCGCCTTGACCCCAAGGAAATCGTGCTCCCCGAAAATCTTCCACCGGATCACTTTACGCACACTGCGCTGGATGGGTCGTTTTACGTTCATCAGGTAGACGAATGGATGGCCGAACCACGCAATTGCGTGGAAACGCTTCGGGAGCAGTACAGCGTCCAGAGTCTTGATGGATTCGGCCTGCAAGCAGATTCCGCGCTGGTGCTTGCTGCGGGTACGATGATCAATTACGTGCGACAGACCAGGCCGGACGCGCCCTCTCATATCAAGCCGCCCCGCGTGTACCATCTTGGTAATTACATGGTCCTGGATTTGGGCACGCGCAGAAACCTTGAAATCCTTAGGAACATCAGAGACGGCTCGACCCGAGGCACGTTGGTACACCTCCTAGACCGGACGTGCACCCCGATGGGCGCGCGTTTGCTCCGCTACTGGATTTCCTATCCGCTTCTCGATGTGAAGGAAATCGACCGTCGCAGCGACACAGTAGGCAGGCTCGCAGACGAAACGCTCGTGCGGCAGGGTATTCGTGAAGTGCTCAAGGAGATTGGTGACTTGGAACGCATCGCGGGCAAGATCTCGCTGAGGAGCGTTGGGCCTCGCGACCTCGTGCACCTCAAGGAATCCGCGGAAAAGATCCCGCAGATCAGTGCCATCCTCAACGACACCCATACTGACCTCCTCGACCAGATACGCGAAATGGACGATCTCTCGTACGTGGCTCATGCGATTTCCGCAGTGCTCGTGGATTCGCCTCCGGTGAGTCTCCGAGACGGTGGCGTTATCCGGCCGGGATACGACGAGGAATTGGACGAGCTGCGAGGGATCAGCACTCACGGCAAAGAATGGATCGCAGGCATTGAAGCGCGGGAACGAGAACGGACCGGAATACCCAATCTCAAAGTTGGGTACAACAAGGTCTTCGGGTACTACATCGAAGTGACCAGAAGCCACCAGGCAAAGGTCCCGCCCGAGTACGTTCGCAAACAAACCCTGGTGAATGCGGAACGATACATCACTGAGGATCTCAAGGAATACGAGCTCAAGGTGCTCAATGCGCAGGATCGCATCCTGGAGTTGGAAGAAGCGATCTTCAGCAGGCTCAGGATGCAGCTCCAGGAGGTCATTCCTCGGATCCAGGCCACGGCGCACCTGATCGCCACGCTTGACGTGCTTGTGTCTCTCGCGGAAACGGCTGCGGTACGAGGTTATATTCGACCAGAGGTTCACGACCGCGATGAAATCCGCATCACGGAAGCGCGCCACCCGGTGGTAGAAACCTTTGAGGGCCTTGAGACCTTTGTTCCCAATGACGTGCTGCTCAACAGGTCATCGGACCAAATCCTCATCATCACAGGCCCCAATATGGCCGGCAAATCCACGTACATGCGCCAGGTGGCGTTGATCGTGCTTATGGCGCAGATCGGCAGCTTCGTCCCTGCGAAGGAAGCTTCCATAGGCATGGTGGATCGCATCTTTACCCGGATCGGGGCCGCGGATTATCTTACTTTCGGCCAGTCCACATTCATGGTGGAGATGAACGAGACCGCGGACATTCTCCACAACGCGTCTCCTCGGTCGCTGGTTCTGCTCGACGAGGTCGGGAGAGGCACCAGCACCTTTGACGGGCTTTCCATAGCGTGGGCGGTCACCGAGTATCTGCACGACCGTCAGGATGGCGGCCCGAGAACCCTTTTCGCCACTCACTACCACGAGCTGGTGGATCTGGGGTTGGTCAAGGATCGGGTGCGGATCTACACTTTCTCCGTGAAAGAATGGAAGGACCAGATCGTATTCCTGCGCAAAATCGTGCCCGGGGGCTCCAGCAGGTCATATGGGATTCAAGTGGCTCGCCTGGCGGGCATACCGGACCTGGTCATACACCGCGCAAAAGAGATCCTGGCCAATCTGGAAAAAGAAGAACTCGATCCCGGCGGCCGCCCGAGGCTCTCCAAAGGTTCGCAAGCCCAGAAGGGCCCTGCGGACGGCGCGATGCAGGCCGAACTCTTCGGATACCCAGGCGATGATTTGCTCAAGGAACTGGAGAAGATCGACCCCGATACCCTCACCCCATTGGAAGCCCTCACCAGAATCGCGGACTGGAAGGGCAGATTCGGTTGAGCACCCGGCGCCCTCTGCTCGAAACACTGACCAGGCCTTTGATGCTGAGACCGTAGGATGCGGTGAAGTCGCGTTTAGCGAGGGAACCGCATCGCTCGAGGCCTTCTGGCGAACGATGCGGTGACCCCGCGTTCCGCGGGGTCACCGCATCCTACGGGAGCTGTAGGCTTGGTGCCCCGCACGAGTCCCGCGTATCGCGGGACTCGTCCGTGCACGGATGAGCTACGCACATCCGTGGCACCAAGAGGAAGCTGCCTTCTCTATTGAGGGTTCAGCGTTTTCAGGCAAAAGCCGAAATCCAGAAACCCGCGGACTTAATGCGGCCTTGGAAACCGGATATTTCGCAACTAATTTATAAGCTTCCTGTCTTAGTATGCCGGAATCTATATTGAAATTTTGGCAGAACTATGATATGCTCCTCACCGTGGGAGAACCCGTTCGTCTCTGAAAGGCTCTCCCAGGCAAGGAGGACTCCCTATGTCGCTGCGAAGGCTCTTGCCGATCCTGCAGGTCCTCGCGATCCTGGCGATCGCGACTATGCCTGCTCAAGCATACGTAGCTTATCACTCCCACGAGACCTTTTTGCAGGTCGTCACCAAGGACATCGTGAAGCTGCTCCCACGGGCCATGAGCTCGTACATTTTTGAGAACCGGTACGATTTCATGCGCGGCATGACTTTCATCAATCGCGATGTTCTTATCAATCCCGGAAAGATGAGAGACCTGGAAGAGATCCGCAAAGACGCGTTCCACCGCTTGAGCAGAGACATCCCGTACTGCGTACAAGCGTTCAAAGAAGGCGAGATCAAGCTCGATACTTCGCAAAACAACTTAGCCGGCCGATTGGGGATGGTCGCATATTCCATAATCCTGGCCGATATGCCCGACCTGCCTGACCTGGAGTACCTGGAGCGGTTCTCTCGCTCTCTGGACTCGCTCGTGGGCGCTCACGGCATGGACATCTGGGTTTACTATGACGGGTACGGTGACTTCCACTCACTTGGCGAGCTTCTGGAACGGTTTCGACCCAGCGCCATGCCCCAGTTCAGGCATGCGCGAAACGAGCTCTTCCCTATTCGCATGAGACACGATACGTTTGCATCTCTGCGAGCACCTGAGAAATTTGATATCCACATGACTTTCAACGACATGGACGTTAACACGATTTACACCAAAATGATAAATGACATTGCCGACGCGTTCACATACATCTGGAAATGCTCGGGTATGGATTTGGCCCATCCTTCCTATGCGGCTCCACCGGGAACAGTGATTCAGCGACGCACCTTGCGGAGGACCGTAGCGGGCTTGACCGGGCCCCGCACACTCACAAGGCCCCCTGCTCCAAAGCCGGCACCAGAAAAGGCTCCAGCAGCAGCCGGTGCGGAAAAGCCAGGCGAGGCAGCCCCTCCCGAGCAGACCCCGGGCGAATAGCAACAGGAAAGCGTTTCGGCCCCGAGGCACATTCGGGGCCGATACTTCCTCAATATCTAACCTCCAAAAAACACTTTGGGAGAAATCACCCTGCTCTGTCACCAGGGCCCCGACAGGCCACCCTCACACTTGTCTCCAAAGGCTTCTTGGAAAGTCCTAATTCGTACCTCGCGTGTCGCTGTGTAACAACGGGTGCCACTGACCCGGCGCTTTGCTGGGTCAGTGCTTCGGCGGTTCCCCGTGCCGAGAGAAGCCCCGGACAAACCGCATATGGCCTCCCGTTTAGTGCTTGCCGTGTCAGCGTTGACGGTTCGACGGACAATAGGATATCGTGACGACCTCAAGCACGTGCTCTGGCAAACTCTGAGGCAAAACCTATCGTGGCTGCGTGGCGATTTGGCGCTCTTGGAGCTCTTTCGGGCAGAGACACGGCCAAAAGCAATAGGATCTATGTATGGCGGTGAGGCAGAGGCTGAAAGACAAGCTTGATGAATTGATGCTGTGGCGCGCGGTCGAACTGGTCTGGAAGAGCGCTCCAAGTTGGACCGCGCTCAATCTTGTCGCGGTATCGGTTCAGGGTTTGCTTCCATTGGCCGGCGTTTATGTCATGAAGCTGATTGTGGACGCGGTCAGCGCTGCGATCCGCGGAGGGCCGGAGCACGCGGACATGGGATCTATCCTTACCCTCGTCTCCATTGCCGGCGGTCTGATTCTGGCGCAGGTCCTGGCTTCAGCAGCCGCAAATATCGTGAAGAGCATTCAGTCGGAAACGGTAACGGACCGACTGGCCGGCATCATTCAGGGCAAAGCTGTCGACGTGGACGTAGAATGCTACGATACCCCCGAGTACTATGACAAGCTGCACAGAGCCGAAGATGAGGTGAGCTTCAGGCCTAACAGGGTTGTGGACGGTCTGGTGGAACTGTCCAGGAATGCGATCTCGCTCTGTGCAATGGCCGGATTGCTTTTTTCCTTCCATGCGGCACTTGCTGCTGCGGTGCTCCTGGCCTGCGTGCCTGATTTCTTGATTCGCTTGAAGTACAGCGAGAAGTTGTATAGCTGGATCCGTCAGAATACGCCTCATATTCGGCTCGCCAACTTCCTGCACTGGATGCTCACCAAGCAGTTTCATGTCAAGGAGATGCGCGTTTACAGTCTTGGCGCTACTCTTATGAATCGATTCGGCAAGATCCGATCCACATTGCGAAAGGATAAGTTCAGACTTGTCGCGCGCTACGGTCTTGCGGAAATGCTTGCGGGCACGGTGACCGTAGCGGCGTATCTGGGCGCATATATCTTTATCGTTTACCGAACCGTTGCAGGCGCGATCAGCTTGGGTGATATGGTTATGTATTACCAAGCCTTCCAGCTCGCGCAGGACAATTTCAAGAACCTGATGAGGAGCGTCGCACTTCTGTACGAAGACAGCCTCTTTATTTCAAGCCTCTACGATTTCCTTCACTGGAAAAACAGGGTGAAGGAGCCTACGCATCCCCAGCGCCTTCCAGAGGTGATCTCCTCCGAAATCGCCCTGAACTCGGTGAGCTTCCAGTACCCCGGCAGGGGCAACCACGTGCTCCAGGACGTAACCCTCAGAATGAAAGCGGGGCAGATCACCGCGCTGGTCGGAGAAAACGGTTCAGGCAAGACTACTCTCTTGAAACTGTTGTGTCGATTCTACGATCCCACTGAAGGTCTCATTGCCATTGACGGCCAGGATCTCAAGTCGGCCAGCAGAAACGACCTATGGCAGCGTATGGGAGTGATGTTTCAGGATTTCTCAAAATATCCAGTAACCGCTCGGGAAAATGTCTCGTTTGGCGCGTGCCACGTGGAAGAGGGCATGGACCGCGTTGTACAAGCAGCAAATGAAGCAACCGCACATCCCATGATCATGAATCTCCGACGCCAATACGACACGGTGTTGAGCAATTATCTCCAAGGCGGCCAGGAATTGAGCGAGGGCGAGTGGCAAAAGATCGCTTTGGCACGGGCGCTGTACAATCGCGGGCAAATCCTGCTCCTTGATGAACCGACCTCCTTCATGGACGCGGCTTCCGAACGTCATTTCCTTGGCCGCCTCAAAGACAGTGCGAACGGCCGCGTTGTGCTTCTCATAAGTCATCACCTCCCCACGGTTCGCATCGCGGACTGCATATATGTGCTGGAACGAGGGCGCATCGTCGAAAGCGGAACCTATGAGCAGCTCCTGACCATGCAAGGCCGTTTCTGGCGATTGTTCAACCCCGTCAACTCGTGATCGAGCACGAAGACGGGCACCGTTGAAGGCCCATCCGGCTCGTGTACGCCTTTAAAACTTGACAAATTTTCGGCCCCCTCGTATTCTCGCTGATTGTCCGAAGGAATGACCTTTTCATCCTCTCCCGATTGATCTCTGCGCAGACGTTGTTGGCCGCGAAGGCCTGATTTGTACCGTTGCATTGTCCGTAGAGGGTTGAACCTTCATGAAGTCTGTAAAAGACATCGACTTTTCTCCGAACGGCGAGCATTTTCCATCCCCCATAGATTGGCGGGACGTCGTGCTCTACAGCCTCTTGGTGGATCGTTTTGATAACGGGTCCAACGGAGACGGCACTGCAAACGCCGAATCGGGAAAGACAATCCGATCGTCAGAGTGCCGCCAAGTGTTCCAGGGGGGGAATCTCAAGGGGGTGATGCGGCGGTTGGATTACCTCGCCGGATTGGGCGTGGGCGGAATATGGGTCAGCCCTATTTTCAAGAATCGACCTGAAAGGGAAGATACCTATCATGGTTATGGTATCCATAACTTCCTTGAAGTGGATCCTCGTTTCGGCACCATGGAGGAGCTCTGCGAGCTGGTGCGTATGGCACATGCGCGTGGGATGTACGTAATTCTTGACATTGTGGCCAATTACACAGGGGACAACTGGGCGTACGAAGACGACCGTTATTTCGAATATAGCTCCGAAGCTAATCATCCGTATCCCTTCGGATTCTGGCGCAATCTATCGCCGGGCGGAAACGGCACGCGCAATGACGCGGTATGGCCCAAGGAGCTTCAGTTGCAGCAATGCTACCTGAGGCGGGGCAAGATCCGCGATTGGAAGGTGGACGGCGCGGAGGCGCTGCAGGGGGATTTCGACTCGTTGAAGAAGCTTGCGATTCAGCGGCGCGAGGTTCTGGAGACTTTGATACGGATATACAAATTTTGGATACGGATCGCGGACGTGGACGGATATCGACTCGACGCGGCCAAGCATATGGATCCGCTATCAACTGCCTTGTTCTGCTCCGCTATTCGAGAATATGCCAAGACTTTGGGGAAACACAACTTCCTCATTTTTGGCGAAATAGCATCAGGGTATGAGACCATTCAACAGTATCTCAAAGGTTGCGCATTCTGTGCAGGAAACGGCCATCGCCTTCACGGTATCGATTCGGCCTTGGATTTCCCTTTGAGCTACATTTTGGAGCGAGTTGTGAAGGGCTTCGCGAGCCCGGAAAAGTTGCGCTGGGTGTATAACGGGACGAACCCCTTGTATGCAAACTACCGAGACCCGGGCATGAACTCCGTCACATTTCTGGACAACCACGACCGGAACCAACGTTTCATGCATCACAATCCGTATCAGCAGCAGTCGGTTTTGGCTCTGGGGTACCTGTTGACAAGCCTCGGAGTTCCTTCCATCTATTACGGGACCGAGCAGGGCTTCGACGGAGGAGGACCCGATCTGCACTATGTGAGGGAATGCATGTTCGGCGGCAATTGGGGGGCTTTCGGTTACACCGGCAAGAGCTTTTTCGACGAACAGCATCCTATCTATAAAAGCATAGCGCGGATCACGGACGTTAGGCGGCAGGAGCCTGCTCTTCGGTACGGGAGACAATATTTTCGGGAGACCAGTCCAAACGGGGCCGACTTTGCTTACCCGGCGGATAGGCATTGTACGCTGGCGTACTCTCGTATTATGGACGAAACGGAGATTCTTATCGCACTGAATTTGGACTTTAATGCTCGGTCTGATTTCATCACAATTGACCTCAATCTTCATAATGACGGGGAATGCATGGTCGATTTGCTTAGGCCTGGAACCCAGGCGCGGGTTGTCCGGCGAAATGAGCGGAACATGGTGCAGGTTGCCTTAGACGGGCTGGGAATGGCAATTTTCAAGAAGCAATAGCTATAGTGAAGGACGTCAAGGATGGTGTCGGCATTGGTAGAGTTCCAACGGATTCGGGCCCCGCTGCGGAAATGATGCATAATATTAAGATTAATTCTCTTTGGCCGGCCCTTATCTTATTGGCCGCGGCTATGGCGCTCTACGCGGTCTCAGTGATGGCCGCGGGCGGCCACACGATTGACGATGCCTATATCTCCGCCAGATACGCGAAGAATTTCGCGGCTTACGGTCAGTTGACTTGGAACTTGTACGAGATTCCAAGGACCGAAGGGTACACATCGCCGCTCTGGGTCCTCTTATCATCTCTTGTATTCTTCGTCACTGACGGTTTCCCGTTTCGTTTGATCCAGTTCATGAGCATCTTCTTTGGGGCCTTGACCCTTTTGATGCTTTTCGCACTAGGACGGAAACTACGCATTTCACCCTGGTCCGCTGCACTGCCTCCACTATTTTTGTCTGTGAGCCTACCCTTCGTTTTGTGGAGCGCTTCCGGGATGGAGAATGCTCTCTATACTTTTTTGGTGCTACTGGGGATGTACCTTGTAGTGGACGAAGAAGACAATGGATTGAATTACATTACCCCGCTGGTTTTCTTTCTTATTTTTCTTGCCCGCACCGAAGGGCTTGTATTCTATCTCTCCGTGGTTACGGTCAGAGGTGGCAAATTCTTGCTGTATGCCGACGCGAGAGGTGGCGACATGAAAAGGTTCCTTATTTGGAATGCGATATTCTGGCTATGTTTCTTCACATATCTGCTGTGGAAATTATATTATTACCAAGCTGTTCTGCCCTTGCCGGTTTATGTAAAGAAACCGGACGGCCTCGCGGGCTTTGACTACGTTGCAGACTTTCTGGGTTATATTGCCCCTTCGCTCGTGCTCGCCCTACTTGGTTTGAAAGCTGGTTGGAGCATAAGAAAGTTGCTCCTGTGGGTTGCGCTGGGGGCGTACCTTCTGGCTATCTCATTCTCGAATCCGCTTATGGGCTGGGATTTCCGGCTTCTGGTCGCGGCGTTCCCGTTCATTTACCTGCTGGCAGTCTGGGAACTCGATCGAATATTTCTTGTAGAGAACCCACATACACTAAATGGGTTTCTTTTTGGTGTGATCGCGTGCCTCCTGTTCCTCACTGTCCTCAAGGACCCCGGTGATTACCTGGATTCGTTGCGACGGAGAGCAGCGGCAAGCGCCCAGGTGCTTGGAAGTGTGCACGCTCCGCTTGGCCAATGGCTGGATCGGCAGCCGAAGAAAGCGGGAACAAAGAAGGTGGCCTTAGCTGATGTCGGCGCGGTTTCGTTCTATTTTGACGGCGAAGTCATAGACTTCTATGGGTTGAACGACAGAAAGATAGCGTATGAAGGCTTTTCAGCCCGGAGCGTTCTCGAGAGAAATCCGGATTACGTGATCTTGAATAGCAAAAACAAAGCTACGTTTCATGGCAATGACTCTCCGTGCGGGAACATGTCGGACGAGATATTCAAGTCGGAATTGTTCCAAAAACATTATTGTTTTGTGACTCAGTTTGCCACTCACAAGCCTTTCTACAGTCTGTGGGTGTACAAACGGAGACACTAGAGGACGGCGGGAGCCGGGCATTGACGGTGCAGTGGATAGTAGGGTATGGTATTTATGAGAAAGCATCGGCCGAGAAAGCCGTTATTTCAGGGATTAGCTCGGATGAAGATGGAAGAGAGTAAGCAGGGGGCGTCACGCGCGACCCTCTTGGCATGGAACTGTGGGCGTAAGCCGGCGTATCCAGTACTACCGGCTCTGGAGGGTCCGTACGCGCCTCGCGCGCTCACGGGAGCATTGTCTTGGCTGGTGCTCACGGCCATTCTCGTCTTGAGCCATCTCTGTTCACCGGCTTTGGCGAATCAGGGTGCCACGCCTATCAAACTCGATCGGGAGACCCGCCATTACAATTTGGCAGGGCACCTGGAGCTCTATGAGGACAAAACCGGCCACGAGGCTTTCGACAGCATCCGATCAAAGAAATTCCGCTCAACGCCGAAGGCCGTGCCCAATATTGGTGAAACCCAATCTGCGTATTGGATCAAATTTGCTCTCGACAATGACACCGATGCGCTGCTCACGGCCATTCTGGCCGTCAGTAATGTTCACCTTGATTTTGTCGACATTTTCGTAACATCCAACAGAGGGGCCCAGGTTGCGAGGTATCGTGGCGGTACGCGAGCCCCGTGGGAAGAGAGGGTTTCCCAAGGGGGTCATCCGGTTCTGGCACTGGATTTCGCTCCCCATGAACACAAAACCATTTTCGTTCGAGTTCAATCCCAGACGCCTTTGTGGATCCCGCTGGCAATCTCTTCTGAAGAAGCGTACCACAAAGATGAATTGGGTCGGAACCTCTTCCTGGGGGTGTTCTATGGAGTAATGGGCTTCTTGATCGTTTGGAACTTGTTTGCATGGACAATCCTGAAACAGCGGTCTTACCTTTATTACATCTTGACTCTTGTTGGGGTGGTGACCTGGCAATTAGGTTACGACGGGTTGAGTCCTCATGTGACGATCTTTTCTCGACCCGAAAAGATGTTGCATCTTTTTCAATCAATGCCGTCTCTTGTGTTTGTGTTTAACATAATTTTTGTATCTTCATTTCTCAACGCAAGAAATAAATATCCCTTTTTGTACCGCATCTTCGATGTATTCTTGATACTAGCAGTGGGGGTGCTTCTTCTGTATACGACTAACTACTATATTGGGAATTACGCGGCAAAGTTTTTTGGTATTGCTCTCTCATGGATGTTTGTCATCGTAATTGGACTCATGTGGTATAGAGGAGAAACAACTGCTCGTTATCTGTTTCTGGCACACGTTTCGTTTCCGATCCTTGGTGCTATCGTCATCAGTCAACTGCAGGGGTTTCTTCCATACAATGTATTCTGGCTTAACGCGCTCAAGATCGGCTATCTGTTGCAGGGTATGTTCCTGTCGCTGGCTTTGGCCGACCAGTACGCGACAATGCAGGGGGGTTTTCGGCACATGCTCGAAGACCAGGTTGCGGAACGTTCCGCGGAGCTGACGGCAGCCAATGAAAGCCTGCAACACGAGGTGATTGAACGAACACGAATCGAAAAATTGATCGCGAAAGCCAAACGTGAATGGGAGCAAACGTTTGATACGGTTCCTGACCTCATCGCCATCATCGATCGAAACTACAAAATTCAGCGTCTGAATAAGGCCATGGCCGCTAAGTTGGGAGTTCATCCTAGAGATGCGATCGGGCTGAATTGCCACGAAGTCTGCCACGGGACCGATCATCCCATAGATATTTGTCCGCTCCAGATGAGCCTGGCTGACGGAAAGGAGCACTCGGCGGAAGTCTTCGAACCCAGGCTCAGTGGAACGTTTCTTGTTTCAGTGACTCCTTTGCAGGTAAATGGGAGCAACCAGCCCGAAATGTTTGTCCACGTCGCGCGCGACATCACGGAGCGCAAGATCTTTGAAGAGAAGCTCCGCAGACTGGCTATGACTGATAGCTTGACGGAAATCTGGAACCGGCGCCACTTCATTCAGCTCGCGCAACGTGAGCTCGACCGGACGAAACGATACGGCAGGCAAATGGCTATCCTCATGATGGATCTCGATCGTTTCAAAGCCATAAATGATGCCTACGGCCACGATGTGGGTGATGAAGCGCTTAAGAAGGTCGCAGAAATCGGCCGCACCAGTTTGCGTCAAGTCGATATATTCGCCCGGTACGGAGGAGAAGAGTTTGTCGCTGCTCTGCCTGAGACCGGCTTAGAGCAAGCCGTCCAGGTAGCTGAACGGCTCCGGCAAGAAGTTGCGGAGACTCTGCTGACTGCTGACAGCCGGCCTGTGCACATAACCTTGAGCATAGGGGTGACCGTTGCCGGGCCAAAGCTAGGTGACCTTGCCACCATTCTCAAGAACGCGGATCAGGCCCTTTACAAGGCCAAGGACAATGGCAGAAATCGCGTGGAGGTCTTCGAACCTAACGGTTCTACCCTCGTGGGTGATGGGTCTGGTGCAGGTGTTTGAGACGATGCTGGGCCACGTGCGTATAGATCTCGGTTGTCGAGATGTCCGAGTGCCCCAGCATGATTTGAACCGCGCGCAGATCCGCGTCGTTCTGGACCAGGTGAGTGGCAAAGGAGTGGCGCAGCGTGTGCGGTGAGATCTCTTTTCGGATTCCGCCCGATCTGGCGTACTTCTTGACGATCTTCCAGAAGGCCTGCCGCGTCATGGGCCCGCCCCTGCGCGTGACAAATAGGGCTTCCGAGCGCCGGCCGTGTAACAACCCGTTGCGTACCGTCTCCAGATAGCTCATCACGGCCCGCGACGCCGGAATGCCTAACGGAACCACTCTTTCCTTCGAGCCTTTCCCAACCACCGTGACGCATCCCATTTCCAGGTCTACTTGGCCCATTTCCAGCTTGACCAGCTCCGACACTCTCAAACCGGTGGCATAGAGTAATTCCAGCATAGTCGCGTCTCGCCGCGTCTCGAGGCTGCCAGTGGGGACTGATGCCAGGAGACGGTCCACCTCGTCCGGTTCCAGGTATTGGGGTATCTTCTTGGGAAGTCTGGGAGAGTCGATTAGCTGAGATGGGTCCTCACGGATCAAGTCGCTTTGGGTCAAATAACGGAAGAAACCTCGGATGCAAGAGATTTTCCTTGACCGGCTCCGGGGACTCAAGCCGCGACGGTCCATCGCGGCCAAGAAGAGGAGCAGGTCTTCGCGGCTAACCTCCTCCACGCTATCGATGCGGTGACCTTGCAGGAAGCGAGCAAACTGCCTCATGTCCGAAGCGTAGGCGTTGACCGTTAAGGGCGCCAAACCCCTGTCCACGATCAGGTGATCGAGGTATCCTAGAACAGATTGCTCGATGCTGGATATCTTAGAATATCTCATGCCCGAAGCAGTACTTATTTTAGCGGGTGCCACTGCTGGCTTGTCCAGCAGTGTCTTCTGGGTGTGCACTGCTGGACAAGCCAGCAGTGGCACCCAAACAGAAGCTCACGGCAGCCTCCTTTCCGAAAGACAGTATCAGACTGCTACCGAAGCTTCGTTACTTAGGAGGCTCTTTTCGATCTCGGTCAGGTGGTCTCGCAAGCTGTTCTTGATTGTATCCAGTCGCTCGAAGTCAACGACCTTCTTGTGGTTCTCGTCCACCACGTAGAAGACATCCTTAGCTCGATTGGCTTCGGTGGTGATTTTTGTCAGGACTATGTAAAGGCCCAGCGAAAAAAGCTTCCGGCAAATGTCGTACAAGAGGCCCGGGCGGTCGTCTGCCTGCACTTCCACGATGGTAGCCCGGTCTGAAGCTGCATTATCGATCTCCACGCGTACGGGGAACCGAATCTTGAACGGCGTGCCTAAGAGTTTGCCCACGCTGCGGCGAACGGCCACCAATTCATCCACGTTGAGCTCGCCTCGGACCACTCGCACCATGTCTTCGCGGAAATGGTCCCATCGATCTGGGTCATCCAGAGCCCCTTCAGGGATGTCATTCACGTGGAAGGTTGCGACCGCGGTGTCCGGTTCAATGCTGTGACTCCACGCGCTCAGTATGTTGATCCTGTTCGCGGCGAGCGTTCCCGCAATCTTGTAGAAAAGTCCCGGCCTGTCCTGAATGATAATGGTCACCGCGCTGTAACCGGGTTTCGGATGATCGGTCTTTTCCATAATAATGTCTTCAGGCGATAGGGACGCCCTCTTATGCTGGATTAGGTGTCGCCTCATGGCCACGAAGTGATCCACAATGGTGCTCGGATAAAAATCTAACAAATAGCGAGACGACGCGCCGGCCAGGTACTGATCCAGTTCAGGACCTTTGAAGTCTTCCGGGACGAAATCCCGAATGAGCGCTTTCACCTCCTTGAGCCATTCGCCCAGGTCTTCACCTCCCGGCTCGCCTTCAATAATGGCCAATGTCCTGAAATAGAGTTCCTCCAGCAAGTGACGCCGCCAGGAATTGAATGCCGTCGGCCCCACAGCTCGCAGGTCCGCGTGGGTGAGGATCAAGAGCATGTCCAGCCGTCGTTTCTGAATCACCGTTTCCGCGAAACGACTCAGTAATGCTTCGTCGTGAAGATCCTTGCCCAGAGCGATCTGCGTCATGGCTAGATGGTTTCGGATCAGGAAGCAAACCTCGTCCATATCTTCCTGTGAGATCCCCAGCCGCTCCAGCACCGGTCGCGCAATCTCCTCCCCCACAAGCTCGTGGCCTGCTCCTCGACCCTTGCCCACATCGTGGAAAAGCCCCGCGAGATATAGAAGCTCCTTCTTTTCCAGTTTCTGGAAGATGGTCCGGAGCAGCACGTCTTCCGGATCTCCTCTGCTGCTGCCGAACGAGTCCAGATTTTCGAGCACTGCAATAGTATGCAAGTCAACGGTGTACTGGTGATAGAGATCGTGCTGGCGCAAAAAGCGCACCCGTTCGAACTCAACGATGAAGCGTTCCAAGAAGCCGACCTTCATCATCGCGTTGAGCGCCTTGGATATGGCTCCAGCAGACCGCAAGATGTCAAGGAACATGGTGTTGACCTGCGGATCGGCCATCCAGCTATTATCCAAGGACGGCAGCAAGGTGCGGATCTTGTCCGCAACTCTGATGTCCAGGTCACAACCGGTTTCCGCAATTCTGCGAAACGCGTTAAGCATGTCACGCGGGTCCGCGTCCATGCTGTCCAATTCGTATCGATTCACGCCGCCCGCGCCGATATAATACCAATTATCCAGTTTGAGGCGTTTCACGTCCTTCACAACCGCAGGTCGCAGAAAGAGCCGGGCACGGGCCCGCACATCCCGACCGAAGAAGTCCATAGTGGAGACATGGCGATAATATTCACGCATGAAATTCTCCACTCCGCGACGTTCGGCCGTGGTATTGAAGCCCATCTGTTCAACAAGGGCAAATTGCGCTTCAAATGTGAGCAAATCATCGCGGCGTCCAGCCAGAAAGTGAAGCCTGGCTCGCACCCCTGACAGGAATGCTAGGCCTTCGTTTACCTCTTGGACAGCTTTACGGCTGCAAACACCAAGGTACGGCAGCTCGTCCAGGCTTGAAGTGCCGAAGACGATGCGCGACAGCCACGCAATCAGTTGCATATATCGCAGCGACCCCGGCCCCTCCTTCACATTGGGCTGGAGCAGGTAGACCGTGTCCCCGAACTTGTCACAGGACCGGCGAATCTCACTCTCGATTCTCAGATACAGATCCAGAGGGTGCCTTTCCTTGATGAGTCTTTCTCTTTGGATGAGCAGCTCTCGGAAGATGTTCTCGTCGCCCCAGATAAGCCGTGCATCCATAAGGGACGTGAGAACCGCGAGGTCTTTATCCGCCTCCAGTTCGCATTCATCCACGGTACGAACCGAGTGGCCCATTTCCACTTTGGCGTCCCACAGCAGGTACAAGATCTCCCGAATGCCTCGGTATATGCCCTCGGGCGCATCCTCCACCCGCAGGAAGAGCAAGTCGATATCCGAATAGGGGCTCATTTCCTGGCGGCCGTACCCGCCAAGACCCACCACTGCGAGCAGATCCTTCCAGTGGCCCAGATAGTGGTCTGCCAATTGCCCCAGCAGCGCGTCATAGACAGGATGCATAAGGAAATGCTCGGGATCGGGCGCGGATCTGGCCCGGAATTCCTCGATCCCGTCTCGAATACGCTGTATCTGTGCCGGTCTATCATGATCGGCGAATATGAATCTCATCCACCTGCGCCCCTGAATAATCGGGAGATTTCAGCCTCTGCGCGAGTCCCGCGCCATGTAATACATCCGGCACTCGCGTGGCCAGTATAGTAAGGCCGAACCGGCTGCCGGTCAACGAGGGAATCGTGCCACGATTCGGACCGCGGATGCCGCTCATCAGGGACGGTTCCCGTCAGCCCAGAGTACTTCTCTTGAAGCCTCACTCCGAGACGAAGCCACGGAGTACTCCCGGAAGCCGGGCGCTTTCATGAATCGTTGTAGCTTCTCTGCTATGGAGGTTACCGTTGGGACGAGCCGATCTGAAGCATTTCAGGACGTATTCGCCGGACAAACTCTACGATAAAGACCGTGAGCAGACCTTCCACGACCATCACTGGGATATGGCTGACCAGGATAACTCCCGCCACCGCGCTGAAGGCTTCCCCGGTGGCCAGGAGCGAAACAGCCACGAGCACGCCTGACAGCATGACCGACCCTGCGCCGCAGGCAAATTCCGCAACGGTTCGTACCGGGGCACGGGAGCTGCGCACCGCACGGGCAAGGACAAACGCCAGCACCACCGCGGGAAATGCCATGTTAAAGGTGTTGACGCCAAGCGTAGTGAGGCCTCCGAACTGGAACAAGAGCGCTTGAAAAACCAGCCCCACAAGGATTGCGGGAAACGCCATCCAGCCCAGCAAAATGCCACAAAGACCGTTGAGTATCAGGTGCGCGGCCGCAGGCCCGATGGGCACGTGGATGAGTGAGGCCGTAAAGAAAACCGCAGAAAAGATGGCCACCTGCGGCAGCCTTTCGTGATTGACCCGCTTGAGCCCCATAGCGACTCCCGCAACAGTCAGCACTGCTCCACTGACAAGAACCGGAGCCACGAGTACGCCCTCGGATATGTGCATTTCATCCTCTTGGTGTATTTTCGCCACGGAACGGCCGATCTGGCCATGTGGCTGGTAGCAAATAGTCCACGCTTAGTTTTCATGTTCTTCCAAGCGCTGGAAGCGCTTGCGAAGCCTAGGAGTTTTTGGTGGAGGGGTCCGGGGAGGCCCATTTTTGCAAAAAGGGGCCTCCCCGGCCACGTTTTCAAAACTTCTCGGCTTTGCAATCGCTTCTAGTCCATGGGGTAAGCGTGAACCCACAGGACTGCGCCCAGTTCGACCTTCTTGTCTACGCCGTCTTTCTTGATGGTCTCCGAGCTTTCCATCAGTGCTGCGAAACCCCACCATCCCGCCTTAGGCATAGCGAATGAGAAGACGCCATTCTGATCCGCTTTCACCACTTGTGCAACATGTGCGTCAGTGGGCGCTTTGGTCCTGCCCTTGCCCCACCATTCCACTTCGACTTCGGCATTGGGAACAGGTTTGCCGTCCTTGAAGACCTGGCCTGTAAAGATGTTCCCCGCGTACAAGCTGTACGGCCGAGTCATGGGGACGATCTCACACGGAAGGCCCGCGAGCCGCGCGACAGGCTGGTCCCAGCCCGATTCGGCTCCTAGAGCGTCCACGATTACTTTGGTCACGTGCACGATGAACTTGTCTTCCGCAGGCTCCCAGTAGGGCTTCGGGACTACGAAGAAGATGTAATCGGCGGGCCGCGAGATTTTGAATGAGGATTTCCACGTAGATTTTCCGTCCACTTTAGCTTCGGCAAGAGAGCCCAGGAGGTCAGTCACCTTGCCATCCGCGACCACACCGAAGCGGGCAGGCTTGTCCATCTGCATAACGGGCCCCTCGAATGGGTGCGCAAACTGGATTTGGAGCGAAACTTCCTTTGGGTCGTCTTTGCTTATCACGTCTTTGGACGGAATGATCATGCCGAAATGCGCGGCCGCAAGGCCGGTGAGGAAGAGACCCAGGAGAAGGAGGGAAGCAGTGAGACCGAGTTTTTTCAACTTGATATACCTCCTAGAAGATGTTGGGTGGCACGATACCATTGAGCGTGCTACGATGCAAGCGCGGTTTGACAGATCGTAACCACGGCTGAAAACCCACTTATGCCGCCGCAGAAGTGACCGTACTCCAAACAGATCCTCTTTCAGCCTGGCTCAAAAGCCCGGCGAATGATACGATGAGCGGCAAGTCGGCGGTCTGCGTGGGCAAGAACCAGCCGCGTGCGGACGGAGGAATCGATTGGTGGGCTTCAACTCATGCACAGCAGTGATGAAACGAGCGCTTTCCATGCTCGTGCTCTTGCTGCTCGTTGCGTGTGGGTCTTGCGCACCACTAAGAGACACCTTCTTGTCCGACCTAGGCATCTTTGACCCGTCCGGGCCGTCACCGAGCGGCCGCCGGGTACCATTGCCCCCTACAGTAGAGGATTTCGGTCACACGCCCGATGAAAGCCCGCCTCCTCGAAGCATCCCGAACCCTATCACCGAGTGACGGGTGAACGCTTGTTCATAAGGCCGAACATGCAAAGCACTCGTCCGCCGTGCAATTCGATTTGCGCCGGGCCTCCATTGACAGGCCAGGCCTGTTTGTTTAAGGTTTGTTCATGCGGGAAGACAATCCGGACCTTGGACTGATGAAAGGTGTGGGGCGCCGCGTTTTCGTCCGATCGTTCTTTCTGGAAACTCTGTGGAACTACGACAAGATGCAGGATATCGGCTTTGTGTTTTGCATATATCCTGCACTGGCGAGGCTCTATACTGATCCGGAGCGGCTTCGGGCAGCGCTTCGGAGGCACCAGGCGCTGATCAACACCCATCCTGCGATGGGGCCGCTCCTGGCGGGGATGGTTGCCCGGCTGGAAGAAGACGCTGACACGGTCAGGGTGCAGACCGGTCGCAAGCGAATCATGGCGACGTTGGCCGCGTGGGGCGACCGGGTCTTCTGGGGAACTGTGAAGCCGCTCGCGGCTGTGTGGGGAACGCTATTGAGCCTTTATTTTTTCGGCTCGATTGCCGGGACAGTTGTCGCGCTGGCGATCTACAACGTTCCGCAAATGCTTGCCCGCGGGTTCGGTTTCGCCGAGGGGTGGGGTCGCGGCTTGGACGTTTTGACCGATCTTCGGTCAATCGGCCTGACCAAAGCTGTTGGATTCATGCGAGGCATCCTGTCGCTAGCCGCGGGGATGGTGGCAGGAGCTGCGATCTTGGCCGCGCTTGCTGCGTCCGGAACCATGATTCGGGCGCCGTGGGCGGGAGTGGCCGTGGGTCTTCTCTTGGTTCTTGTGATGGCCGCGTACTGGTTGTTGCACCGCAAGGTAACTTTAGCGTGGGTTATCTATTCCACGTCGATCTGTGGTATTGGAGTCTTTCTAATTATCGGATCAGTGATCTGATGAGCACGGCGGAAATAGTGATCACCAAAGTCCTCAAGGTCTCGAATGGATTGGGGATTCATGCGCGCGTTGCCACCCGCATAGTACAAAAAATGCAAGGCTACACGTGCAGCGTCACCCTCACCAAGGATGACGTAGAGGTGGATGCCAGGAGTGTGCTGGGGTTGCTCCTGCTCGCTGCTGCTCCAGGTTCGGAAGTCTTGGTGAAGGCCAAGGGTCCGGAAGGCGCGTCCGCGATCCAAGAAATTGAGCGACTTATTCAGAGCGATGAACCTCAAAGTTAATGAAAATCATAGCAAACCGGGTGAGAGCGCGACAAGCGAAGCTAACGTGTTATTGCGAGGGATCGGTGTTTCCAGCGGCGTAGCGATCGGGCAAGCGATCGTGTTGGAGCGCGTCACAACTGAGATCCACCCGCGGAGAATACTCCGAACAGATGAGGTTGAACCGGAAATTGCGCGCTTCGAGACAGCGGTAAAACAGGCAGCCGACCAGCTCGAGCAGATTCGCAAGTCGATTCATCCGGATCACCCGCTGAACGGCCATCGATACATTCTGGATACGCACTTGCTTCTCCTGGAAGACCGGATGTTGATCAACGGAACCAGGAACGCCATCCGGACCGAATCTCAAAACGCGGAGTGGGCCCTCAGCGAAAACATCGACCGCATCATCGCCGCGTTCGACACCATAGATGACGAATACCTGAGAGAACGAGCTCGGGACGTCCACTTTGTAGGCGAAAGAGTCCTCAGGATTCTCATGGGACGCTCCGAGGACAAGAAGATCGCCCAGTTACCGCCTAACGCCATCATTGTGGCCCACGATCTCTCCCCCGCTGAGACAGCCCAAATCGAGCGAGAGCAGGTGCTGGGCTTTGCCATAGACATGGGCGGTAAGACGTCCCATACAGCTATCATGGCACGATCGCTCAAAATGCCCGCGGTAACGGGTCTGGAACGAATCAGCCGAGAAGCACAAACCGGCGATACAATCATCATTGACGGCGGCACCGGTGTGGTCATCGTAAATCCCGACCCGGACACTATTTTTAGATATAGGGAGCGCCGTGAGGTATATCGCAAGTATCAACAATCCCTCATGGCTTTCGGCAAGCTTCCGGCCGTTACGCGGGAAGGTGAGCTGTCCGTGCGAATCATGGCCAATGTTGAACTTCTGGACGAGATCGAGATCGCCATGGAGCATGGCTGCGAAGGCATCGGCCTCTTCAGGACGGAGTATCTGTTTCTTGGCCGACCGGACCTTCCTTCAGAAGAAGAGCAGTACGAAGCCTACCGCGGAGTAGTGCTCCGCAGTCAACCGAGTGTGGTCACTATCCGCACGTTAGATTTGGGCGCGGACAAGGTACCCGTCAGCCTGAAGTTCGACAAAGAAACTAATCCGGCAATGGGCCTGCGAGCAATCCGGCTGTGTCTGAGCAACAGAGACGTCTTCAAAGTTCAGCTCCGAGCGATACTCAGAGCCGCCGCAGTGGGTGAGTGTCGGCTGTTGTTGCCCATGATCTCGTGTATCAGGGAACTTATGACCGCCAAGGAGATTATCCGAGAAGTCAAAGACGACCTGCAACGAGAATGCCTGGAATTCGACTCAAACATCAAGCTGGGAGTGCTGGTGGAAGTCCCCTCCGCGGTGGCTATTGCGGACCTGATTGCTCGTGAGGTCGATTTCGTGAGCATCGGCACGAACGACCTGATTCAATATGCTCTGGCAATCGACCGCGTCAACGAGCACGTAAGTTACCTTTACGACACGCTTCACCCGGCAGTCCTGCGGCTCATACGACAGGTGATTACCGCGGTGCAGGTCCGCGGCATAGGCGTGGCCATGTGTGGCGAGATGGCCGGTGACCCCGTGAACATCCCGATCCTGCTGGGGTTGGGCTTAAACGAGCTTTCGATGAATGCGCTCTCCATCCCCATGATAAAAAAGCTGATACGGTCTATAAGCATGGACGAATGCCGCGACCTGACGACACGGGCCTTCGATATGTCTGACGCGCAAGATATACACCTCATGCTGGATGAATGGATAAGGCAGCGCTTCCCGCACGACTACTTTGTTGATCAGCCTCAACAGGGCAATGAGCGACTCGAACATTAAGGTCATCTGCAAGAACCGAAAGGCCCGCTTCAATTTCGAGATTGAAGATACCTTAGAGGCCGGCATTGCTCTCGTAGGTTCCGAGGTCAAATCGCTCCGGCAGGGCAAGGCAAATCTCTCCGATTCGTACGCCAAGATCCGCGGGGATGAGCTTTTCCTCGTGGACGCTCACATCTCGGCATACGATCAGGCGGGCAGCCAAAACCACGATCCGTTGCGTGAACGCAAGCTCCTGCTGCACAGACGAGAGATCAGAAAGCTCGTAGGCAAAGTGGCTGAACGCGGGTTTTCGCTCATACCATTGAAGCTTTATTTCAAGAATGCTAAAGTGAAGGTCGAGTTGGCGCTGGCAAAGGGCAAAAGGGCCTTTGATAAGCGGGAAGCCATCAAGAAGAAGGATCAGCGCCGAGAATTGGAACGGCTGATCAAGTATCGTCAACGGTGACCCGCATCAAGGCGCGAAACCCAGAGCCGGCTCGATTGTCATAAAAACGTGGCCTCTTAAGAAACCTGCCGAAAGGGGGCGAACTGGTTTCGACGGGGATAGTTGAGGTCAAGGTTGCATGTCGAGCTCCGGTGGCTCGTAAAAAAGCCGGAAATCAAAATACTCGCCAACGATTACGAGTACGCTCTAGCCGCGTAAGGCTAGCGTCTCACCGGCTTGCTCCTGCGGGGCTGGATGAGGCGACGGTTAGCAGGATAGCCGATTCTCCGTGCCTGTTGGAGATGAAGCGAACCTTATAGCGGGCTGGTCCGAGGAAAGCCCCGTCCGGGTGGGCCTCCGAGGACGAGAACCAAAACCCGAAATAAGCATGTAGACACCTTGGCTGAAGATTCTCGGACGCGGGTTCGATTCCCGCCGCCTCCACCAGTTAACTTAGCGAAATTAGTGAAAACATGCTCCCGAAAAAGCGTCTGCAAAACGTCTAAGCAGACCTATGTCATGCGAGCTGTTCTACTAATTTATGAGAGGCACATTGAAGGGCCTTAGGCGGCGCCAGGGCTTCCCCCCTTAGCGCAAATCTCAAGGCAGATTACTGGATTTACCGACGGGCCGATCGCTACCGGAAATTGCGTCCATGCCTGCCCCGGCCAAAATGCGCGTCACCACCTGTGTTACCCTAATTCTCGCGAACAGCGGATGTCAGGGTTTGTCCTCCCTGCACCGCGGTCATGCGAGACAGGAACTGGTCCGGCGAGAGATAACCGGCTAATCGCAAATCCCATCTTTCCTTTCCTTCGCTGTCCAGGAAAACGACGGTGGGCACTCCCTTGATTGCGTATCGAGTGGTGAGACGCCGATTGGCCGCGTCTCCTTGCTGGGTGAGATCAACTTTGACCATAACAAAGGAAGCTTTCGACCGTTTGACAACCTCGGGATCCCGGAAGGTGACATTTTCCAACTCGCGGCAAGGGGCGCACCAGTTTGCCGAGAAATCCATTATCACCGGCCTCCTTTCTTGTTTGGCTTCGGCCAATATCTGTTCTGAATAGGGTTGCCAAGTCACTGCATCTGTTACGGTCAAGGTGGAAGCCACCAGAAAAGCGGCCAGCGCCACTCCCGCCATTGCTGTTCCAGCGCGGAGCACTCTGAATGCGCGAAAGCCGCCCTTGGTACGATCGATCCATCCCAGGTGGACGGCTGCGCACAATGCAACCGCAGCCAACAGGTAACCGCTCACTTTCGCGTCGAGGAGCGGGATCAGAAAATATGCTGCCATGCCCACCAATACCCAGCCCATCAGCTTTCGCACCCAGACCATCCACTGTCCGGACCCCGGTAACTTGTCTATACTCCCGGAGAACATGGCCAGGAAGAAGAGAGGTAGCCCGAGACCCAGGCTGAGGGTGAAAAACACCAAGAAACCCAGCCAGGGGCTTCCCATGCTCGCGACCCATGTGAGCAGACCTAGCACAAAAGGACCCAGGCAGGGAGCGGCGATAATCCCTAGAGTCAACCCCATAAAGAGGCTTCCAGCGTAGCCGGTATAGTTTTTGGCGGCAGCGTTAGTCAGCCAGACAGGGAGTCTCAAATCCCAAAACCCAAAAAGACTTGTGGCAAAGAAAACCAATATGGCGGCTATGGCAATCAACACCATAGGGTTCTGTAGAGCAGAGCCCATTAGAGTCCCGGTGAGCGCGGCTGCCACACCCAGCACGGAATTGGTCACCGCTAATCCGGTCACGTACAGACCGCCGTGAGCTGCCAAACTGCTCCGGCTGTGTCCGGCCCGGTTTCCAAAATATGACAGGGTAATAGGAACGAGTGGGTAAACGCACGGGGTCAAGTTCAAGGCCAGACCTCCTGCAAATACTCCGAGAAGGGTCCAGATCATGGCCCAGCCTCCTAGTGATTTGAGTGTCCATCCATCAGCGACTGCCGGAGGGGGCTCGGCCCCGCCGCGTTCCACGGGCAAACCGGCAGCTTCCCACTCGGGAAACCCCTTAGGGTCTCGATAGACGTTTTTGTAACCAAGTTGAACCGCCACACGGGCGGCCGAGTCGCTGCGGACTCATGCCAAGCCCGCTCAGTAAAAGACTATAAATCGATTCTTGTCAGGCCCCAGCAAGGCTTCCAGCAGGCTACTTTTGCGCCATCGAGACCACCAGGTCGGTTCCAAGGGAAAATTCACCGCTCCCCGAATGTGGCCTTGGTTGAATTCCCAGTCCTGGCGGGTATCAACCAAAGTAATGTTCTGCAAGTCCTGCTCGTACTTCTTTTCCAATTCGTCCGTGCTTATGATGCGGTAGCCTCCAGCCTTGGCTTCTGACATCACATCATCCCAAGTGGCTTCTTTAGGCGTTACCGAGTAATTTGTCAGCCATAGAGACCCCACGGTGACAAGTATCGCCACGAGAGCAACCGCCAGCTTTTTCCAACCAATGTTGAACCGAAGCTTGCGGGGCTGAGACACCGGAGGGCTGTGCATCGCCAGCCACTGGGAAAGTTCCCCAGGTGTAACCAAGCCCGCGCTGATAGCTTTCCCATAGAGTTTTTGAAGCTGACGCTGAGAAACGTTGTATTTGGCCATCAACGCATTCTCGCCGATACCTGATTGGATATCCGTCAAGAAGGGCCTTGCGTCTATCCTTCGCACAGGCTTGGTGTGCGTCGCTTGCAGACCAGCAATTATGCGCCAGGCAGCAGCTTTGTAATGCAGGAGCCTCTTGGCTGAAACCCCGTATTTTTGCTGCAATACCGAATCACTGACGCCTGCGTTCACATCCTCTATGAATGCATGAACTCTTTCCGAAGTCCCATTCATTAGCCGTTTCCCAACACTAGTTAGATCTAAAAGTCACCGTGTATTTGAACGTCTCTGGTTCAATCCAATCAAGAGTCATGTCACCCACCTGGGCAAACGGATACATGAAGTAGTTCAGTGGGCCTCCCTTCTGTGCTGGATTCAGCATCACATCTCTACCCATGCCCAATTTCACTCGGTAAGGATCGACTGAACCCCAGAAGCTCTCACGGTACTTAATGGTCTTGGCATCGCTCATTGTCAGCTTTTCAGCCAGCATCATCTTACGTACGTCCCCCGGATCCGCCGGCACCCAACCGTAACCCGGCAGGAAAAACTCTACCCAGCAGTGGTACCCGCCCGTAACGTCTTCAACATCCTTTTGACCGAGACGGAGCCCAAAGATTTCGCGAGCCGGCACGCCGGCGGCGCGCGCCAAAGTGACAAAGACTGAATGTATATCCACGCACTTGCCGCCTCGCTCTTCGATGAGAGCGCACACATCGCCTGAACCGCAACCCTTGGTCGTCGGATCTCGGTACATATTCCCGCAAACCCAGTCATAAATGGCTCTGGTTTTGTCCAAAACCGTGGTCTTACCCCGGGTTATCTCATCAGCCAACTTTTTTACCGCGCCGCCCGTAGGTCCGAGGTTAGTGGATGTGAGATACTCCGCGTGCTCCGCGGGGTTCCACAATGCCTCTTTGACCGGCAAATCCCGGCACACGACTTCTTTTCGCTCAACGTCGAATGAGAAGGTCAGCTTGCGGCTCTTGGCCTCCTTGTCCCAACGGACAAAGAGCATTGGTTGGATAAAAGCCTGATCGGTATAGACCCCCGTTTCCGATTGATCACCCTGAATTTTGACATTCATGATCAACTGATAGCGGTCAGAGACCGGATAGGGAATCCAGAGCCGAGCCTCTTCTCCGATACCATGAGAAGACAGATCAAAATCCATCACGATCGTCCCTGAACGAGATTCAGCCCACGAATTAGTTCCCAGAATCACAAACAAAATCGCCATAGCCGTCTGCTGGAGCTTTCTCATACGATTCCTCCGTAAGGTAAGGTTTGTCGAAGAATCCCAGGCGTGTCCGCCTTGCACTAATTGTCTACCGGTATGGTGTAATTATCATGCACTTAGTTGAGTGGTTTTGTCAAGAAGGGTGTTATGGCTCTGATATCAATAGGTTGCAACGTGGGAACCATCGGAAAGCCTGCTGGACCCGGAACAGGGAAGCGAAGAAATCGCGAGCGACGGTCCGGAACTATGGGAAGAATTCCGGACTACTATGGCGTGAGTTCGACGCTTGCTCGTTACCCCGACGCGGCAGTGAACAACCGGGTATAAGCGCGCTAACGTCCGAAGTGACCACCGAAAACCAACAGGCCGTCTGAAATCAGTGTCGTTGAGCGGATCGAATGGCTTCGAGCCCTTTCAATGCAAATCGAATGCACCCGAATATGAAGTGAGGATATCTCATCAATCCAACTTGATTTAATGACACCCGGCACAGATTCGATTCCCGTCGCCCCACCCGTTGACTAACGGAATTATTCAAAAAAGAGCCGCGTCGTGCCTTCGCTCCTGAAACACTCCGCACGCGCCGGCTTCCCCGGCCAATTCTTCAATAGCTCAAAGGTTTTGCAACAGCTTCTAATCTCCCAGGCGACGTCTGAGATCTTCGGCCAATTGCTTACGTTCGGTTATGTCCCTCGCAATTCCCGTAGTTCCTATTACCGCTCCATTTTCATCATAAATGGGAGACTTTATGGTTTCGATCCACACATCCTGCCCCTCTCGGTGGACCAGAGTCTCTTCAATGCTTTTCCGTTTGCGAGTTTTCATAACCTCTTCGTCGTCGTCTTTGTACCTTTGAGCCATATCCTTGGGCCAGAAATCGAAATCCGTTTTGCCGCAGAGTTCCTCTTTGGATATGCCGCAAGCCTTTGCAAAGGGCTCGTTTACGGCCAGGAACGTTCCTTCACTATCTTTCAGCCACGCCATATCAGGAATATTGTCGAGGATGGCGTTTCGTCTTATCAAAGTCTTGTATAGCTTTCTCTCAGCGAGTTTCCTTTCGCTGATTTCATATTTGAGGTCGTCGTTCGCTGCTTTTAATTCCGAAGTCCGTTGTCGAACCTTCTGCTCCAACACATTATTGAGAACTCTCAGGCCCTCTTCTGCCCTGATGCGCTTGAGGACCAGGAACCCGACGATCAAGCCTGCCACTGCACCCAATAATGAATGCCCGAGTAATCCTTGCCACCGAAGAGGGTCAACTCCATAGACCTTAACGGTCAGTATTACCAGCAGGTTCAATGCCAGAACACCGACAATAGCTCCCTGCACCAAAACCATTGAGCCCTGTACGCTTTTTACAACGCTTTCCGTCTTCATGTGGCCCCTCCAATTAAACTCCACACGGGCCCTCTTTCCGGCCCCTGGATTATGTGCCACATGTTTAGCTAGAGGTAAAGCACCTTTTCCTCTTGGGAGGAGGGACTAGTCCGCCAGTGCGGCCTCGGGGGGGAGTGGTTGTTAGTTCAACGAAGCGCGGGATTTCTGGGAATTCGGCCTTCCAACATAGTGACATGTCAATTACTGTTTTCCAGACATGCAAATGCGCTTGCCGCCATCTCTACTATCAATATTGGCGCCGCTTCATGGTTTTAGGGCCCCTCGGCTTCCGTGTAAGCGCTTCTTGCTCTACTCGGACGGATTGGAACTCCGGGTCCTTATGGATCAACACAGCCCCTTGCTCCATGGCACAGGCGGCAATCCAGGCATCGGCCAACGAGAGTGAATGCGTTGCTTTCATCTCGGCCGCTCGTTTCAACAGGTCCGGCGACTCGTGAATCCACACAATGGGTAGCCCCATACATTGCTCATAGGCCAACCGAGCGGCTGCCTCGCCCTCGTCACGCCAAACCCGATACAGTATCTCCATCAAAGTGATAAAGCACCCTAGACATCGCACTTCGCCTCGTTGCGCCTGCTCAAGCAACTCGGCCACCCGGTCGGCTCCAGGCTCGTCGTCACGCAACGTCAAAAGCGCCGATGTATCCAGAAGATAGACTTTCATTCCTTTGCCAATTCTTCCCGACGGTCCGACAGCAACCGCTGCGTCTCTCCCCCCTTACCTTGGCCGCGAAAGGCCTCTATGGGATTCGCGCGCACAGGAACAACACGAATTCCCTGTGGCTCGACGACCCACTCAAGACGGTCAGCAGGACTCAATCGAAATCGGCGGCGTATCTCTGCAGGAATGACTGTTTGTCCGCGCTCTGTAATCGTGCTCCTCATGATCGACCTCTAACGAAACGAGCAGAATGAATTACTTGGTTGCCAATATAATAATTCACTTGCCGTCGTGTGTAAAGATTTCTTCCGCGGTCTAGGCCGAACGTTGGTCGATTCTGCCAATCGACTAGATCACCTCATTCGGTCCGGCCAGAAGCGCTATTGGTTAACTAGGCTAAACGATTCAAGAAAGAGCTTCACTTCTCTTGTATTCAATTCCTCACGAGGCGCCACCACCATTGCTTGGTAAACTCGGTCTTTGGCCCAAAAAGCACGTACTTTCAAAACCGCTTCCTGCCCGAACTTCTCCGGGAGCTCTATAACGATCTCTTTGCCGGGCTTATCGTCAAGCATCATCTTGGTTTCGCTGAGCACTTTGCCATTTAGCTTTCGAGCCATTTCTTCACCATATTGGTCCAGCATTCTTTCCAAATCACGAGAGCTCGAAAAAAACGGCAAGCTAGGTAAGAGTCGAAAATAACGGACATATGATGGAGTCACGTCCGGAGAACAAATAATGCTGTATTCCACGTTTCCTTGCTTGGCACTGAACACCGACATATCGATCTTGCCCAGAACCGTATTGACGGCAACCTTCTTCTCTTCTAAAGGCGAAGGTGTGATTACTGAAAAATCATCTGCGTCGGTCTTGAACCCAGTGGGCTGTGAGAGGGCATCATCGGATGGCAAGCTCTGCTCTGTGTAAGCCGTAGCAATCATCGGCTTCTTCGCTGACGAGGCGTATTTCCAATCGTCCCACAGATTATAGTTGAGCGCAATCATTACCCACGCCGCCACAGCTACACAAAAAGCTATCAGTACAGCTCCAAACGCCCTTCCTGTGCTAGTTCGATGCGTTTCCCGGAGGCCTATCCCGCTGAGGCAGAGATCCCACAGGCCACCAACAATGGCGCCTATCACAGGAATCAGGGAGAATAGCGACGTGACGCCAGAATAGCAGACGACACGAAATGTTGCCTGGAACCGGCTGTGAGCACCTCCCAGGGCCAGAAGGGAACCGTGGACGAGGGCACTCCAGATGAACAGACCTATAGAACTGAGAACAAGACCACCTAAGAATGTCACCACACCGAGGAATGGCAGCCACCCGAAGTCGCGTTGGCCGGAGCTGGTCGTCAGGAATTCGAGCAAGACCACATAAAAGGTTACAGGAATCGCAAAAGAAATCGCTCCGAACAGTGTGGGAGCCCAATAGCCGGCATCCAGCGGCAGGTTGGTAAAGAACTTAGCTGGAGACACAATGCATCGGGATACTGTGTGGAAGTATGCCCTGAGTAGTCGGCGACCGGCCCTGTTTGCCCGGTAATCTTCCCAAGCATAGTCCTGGTCGTCAGAAAGAGGCCCCGACCCAGGTCGTACAGCATTGGCTTTACCATGGAGGAGAGAAGGTGAAGATACTGCTCGAGTCAAGTCCTTCCCGCACTTCTTGCACTGGACATCGCCTTCGAATACTTGGCTACTACAGTAAGGGCACTGCTTGCCTTTTCCAGGCTTCCTTGCTTCCACCTCTTCTGCGGACAACTGACCGAGGCGAACCAAGTTCTCTATCAGAGCCCGCAACTCATCGGGACCCAAGCCCAGTCGAATCATGATGTCATAGTCATGCTTTCCTCGTCTCACATCTTCGACAACAGCTTTGGCCAATTCCGGGTCGACTGGGGGTTCGCTCGGGTTGCGCGCGCATTCGGCGGGTGCTTTCCGGCTTTCGGGTTCTATAGGCTTTGGACGTGCCTGTCTGATCCCAGATATTTCTGCCGCCGAGATGACTCCATGTTCAATCAGTTTTTCGATAACGGACTCAATACCTGTGGCGGAGAGGCCGTACTTATCCATCAGCTCCGCGTTACCCATGCCCGATCTGATATCAGCCGCCACAGCCTTTGCACTTATGTTCTGCTTGGCCATGTGAGTCGCAACGCACACGTGGTTCGGTCTATGCGCAGGCCTTGCCTTACTAAGGGCCCTTTGGGCTAATTCCGGCCTACACTTCCACGACAAGTGTTAAGAGACAGATGTGATCTTCGTATGACTTATGATGGCAACGCCACTCTAGAAACCGGCAGAGAAGCTTGCGCCAACCGTATAGTGATTGCGGTTGAACCTTAATTCGAAGTCTTGATCGGGAGCAACAAAACCAACTTGAAAGAACCTTGCATCGACCTTGCCAGCGGTTTGCAGACTCGTCCACGAGCCAAATATGCCCAGTGCGCCCCAGCCCATCTGAGCTTTGTATTCTCCAAACAGCTCGAGAAAGTAACCGCTTCCCAGGTCGCCCGAATACTCATCCCGAGCTATACCCGGAAACGCGCCACTGTATGCTTCCTTCTGTTTTGCATACGCGGGAACGTACGGGAATCCGATCAAGCCAACTTGCAGGCCCGGGTACTGGCTCATAATAAAACCCACGTAGGGAATGTAGGCTGTCAAGGTAAAATCGGCCTCGTCCGCTCCCTCGCCGCCTATAGTTATTATTCCCGCTGCATTGTTGAACCTGGTATCAAAAGAGTCGAATCGAAATCCGCCTACCAGGTCGATTCCTCCACCCAGCGGATATCCGAGAGCTCCCTCCAGCGTGTACCAACGAACTTCCGCGTTCCAGGCCCTGGAACCCGGAAAGGAGAAGTTGGCTGCGCCAAAACCCGTCGTCGTGAACAAGTAAGTCTCGGCGCTCTTCTGACTAAAGGGAATGAACCAGGCGGCCCGAGCATACAATCGCAGCGCATCGGTCAGAGGGCCGTTGACGGACGCGCCAAGCACGACGCCGTCCACCGGAAACTTATGCTCCACCGATAACAAATCCGTGGCCAGGGCCTCGGATCGAGCTTCAAGAGTGATCCCCGCTCGGTTGAGCGTGGAGAAGTACCCCGCTTGTACATCTGCTTTCCACCCAGGGACGGCCGGGTCGCCAGGCCCACAGCCAGACCCGGAAAATATGGGAGCAGATTGAAGAAGTCCCCCGATACCCGGCCATGAGTCGGCCCAGACCTGACCCATTGGAAACAGTAGTAACGCACAAACAAGCGCCACGCGCCAAAGTTTCATAATCACACCCTCCGACAACCCCCTCAGGGGGCAGTTAATTGAATGCATGCTGCGGTGTTGCCATCTCAGAGCTGCTTGATCCGGTGCCCTATCGCGGGCCGGTTCTTATGGTCCCTCAAAAGGCGCCGATATGGCTCCCACATGCACCGCCGCACGCAAGACCGTCTTCGCGTTGCTGAAAATTCTCGTATGCATGGAGCCTGCCACACCACGAGTCCCCAGGTCAAGCCAATGTTTTGGATGGTTGTAACCGTTCACTTACGCGGGGGAGGCAACAAGCAAAAGGCAGCAACCCGTCATTCCTGCGGAAGCAGGAATCCAGTCACTCGTTTCGCGTGATTCAATCCCGCGTTCCGCGCGGGACTGGACCCCGGCTTTCGCCTGGGTGACGATATTAGGCCGCGGGACTACTCTTGAGCCAACCTTGCCGGCTTATTCCCCCGCGAAACTATAGACTTACGGGTGGTTCTTACGCGACCGCACCAAAGTTTCGGTTGCGTTGGCGAAGCAGCTGCGTATAATGGGACCGCTCGTGTGAGGATTTCTTTTGCGGGGCGCCGACGTACAGGGGGGCCATCGCATGTAATTGGGTATGGGATGCACCGGGAAAGCGGAAATCGAGGTGCCCCATGCTTCTGTCGCAGTCGGACGCAACGTCGAGTTCAATTCCCACGAACCTGCTTCTTGTCCTAATCTTTCCCGCAATTCTGTGTTTCTTCTCGATCCATGATGCTCCAGCAGACGATTTCCACAAAGGCCCCTTCGTGCCTCTCTACAGACCGGATTCCTTGGGAATGCTTCAAACACAGGGTTTCCAGCCTCGTGGTCGCATGGATGCGGGCTTTTCCATCTTGCCCCCGTACAATTCGGGTAACTTGCTTCTTTCGCCGATCAGCGGAGAGACGCGGCTTGGTGAGATAAAACTTATCCGTCTTTCACCCGACGACGAACACTTTCGAACGCTAAGCAGCCAGCCGGTATGGCCCCGTGATCGCAGGAACGTTTTCTCTGCGGGGAGCAAGACGTTCGGGAATTCGGCTCTGTTCAAGTCGTCCTTAGCAGGCGGCGCGATCTACCGCACTGCAGGTGAAGACCGCGACAGCCGTTTCACGATGGACTTTTTCGTCCCAATCCCGCTGAGCAGTTCATCAGCGCTCTTTTTCGAATCGAGGGCAGAATATCAGGACCTGTTTTCACGCCTGCGTGGTCCGCTCGATCATCGATTGGACCTGGGTTTTGGCCTGGGGTGGCGCAAAGTGTCTGAAAGCGGGCTCATGTTTGGCACTAATGTCTTCTGGGATGCTTCGCGCCTCGGTGGAGATTGGTATTCTTCGGCTGGGTGGGGGCTCGAAATGGCGATCTATGGGGCCGACGGAATGTGGGATGTCATGCTCAACTTTTATCGTGGCGGCGGCATCGATCTCCAGACCGGCTTTACCTTTCCCATCTGGGAAGACCGTCTCGACATGCGGATTTTCGCGGAAAAATACCGATTCTTTGATGGGGAGTTCATTCTGGGCTCTAAAGGCGGAGTGGAGATTTCGTCGCCCAATCGTTTACTTTCGATTTCCTACGAACTCGGGCAGGACAGCAGGTATCCTGAATACCATGCCATCGCGTGCTCGCTAACAGTCCCTTTCAGTCTGGAGAAGGTCTTTTCCGGGAAGAATCCTTTTGAGTTTCCCGCGCGCCCCGATCCCGACATTCGTTATTCAGAGCGGCTAAAGGCTCAGGGCGTGAAACGGGCATGGCGCCAACCCGGTACGGTGGTTGAAGCCAGGATTACCCCTCAAGGTGAGCGCTGGACCACGCCCGGCAAGTTGAGCGACACGATCTTGTGGTCTACGAAGGGTGAAACCAAGGCAGGGACCGCTTCCTCCGACGATTCCAAAACCTGCCGCAAGCCCAAAGATTGCTCGTGCGAACGGCCCAAGAAAGAGGATGAGGAGCGGAGCCTGGGAGGCTCATTGCTCTCCTGGCTGCTGGGCACGAAGACGGGAGGCACTATCTTGGCCGTGGGAGCGACCTATTTGGCCGGCGACTATGCGTATCGGAACGCGTTCGGCCCCTTTGAAATTGAACCGTACGAATTGGAACGCATCAAACAAGAGATGCCGAAGAAACAGCGCCGGAAGTAGAAGCGTTTACAAAGGGTTTGAGCTATTGAAGAAGTGGGGGGGGAGGCCCTTTTTGGCAAAAAGGGCCTCCCCGGACCCCTCCCCAAAAACTCCTACCTTTCCGTACATATCCCGCGGCATCGTAATGTAGCAAGTGTCAAAAATAATGGCCGATTGCCGCTTGGACATTGGTAGGTGCCGGCCTCCGTGCCGGTACATCTTTCTTAAGAATGTCAACTAACTCAGACCGGCAGAGCCTACCTCGACCGTGAACCGGGGGGAAGCCGGTCCCTACCGATCTCCTACCATGGCCAACATTGATTCAAAACTGTGGAACCTTACCGAAGTTCGCTGTCTGGCTAGCTTCCGGGCGGATGAAAGACCCACCTCGTTTCTCCTAGACGACCGCGAAATCGAAGTTCGCACCATCCTCGAATCCTGGCGGGAACCGGAGTACCTCTATTTCAAAATAGAAACGGTCGATGGCCGAATATATGACCTCAGACATCATGAATACGAGGATTGGTGGGAGGTCAGAGAAACGACGAAGGGTTTATGAGATGCGATATTACAAGCCACACTTGGAGTCGCAATGGACTATTCCTTTGCGCCGCGAGCCCGGAGAAGTTCCACGATTTCTTCGTAACCTTTCTGCCGTGCTATTTGCAGGGCCGTCCGGTCATACTCGCCTTTCGCATTGATATCGGCGCCTTTGTTCAGAAGCAGTCTCACGATATCCACATGGCCGCCTGTGGCGGCTTCCATCAAAACCGTATAGCCTCCATTGTTCTTGGCGTTAACATTAGCCCCTTTGTTCAGAAGCGCCTTCACCACTGTGGCGTGCCGGTTTCGGGCAGCCACCATCAGGGCTGTGTAGCCGTATCTGCTGGCGTCGACGTCCGCGCTGCTGTTCAATAAGACCTTAACGACTCTTAAGTGGCCTCCCTCCGCGGCCCTCATGAGGAGCGGGTATTCAGATTCGTCCTGAGGGTTGACCTTTGCGCCTTCGCGAATGAAGCGCCGAACCGTTTTAACATCTCCCGTAATGGCTGCTACGGCCAGGGTCTTTTTGGCACCCCTCTGATCGAGTAGTTTCGCCACTTCCTCGCGATGATGCACAAGAGCATACAACAATGCCGTATATCCAAAGGAATGTTCAGCGTTGACGTCAGCTCCCCTGTCTAGCAGCAGTCGGACGATCTCCGGGTTACTCTTCCAGGCGGCAGTCATGAGCGCGGTGTCACCAAAGCCTGTTTTTTGATTCACATCAGCACCCCTGTCCAGAAGGAGTTTGACCACATCAGCTCGGCTCCACCACACCGCACATTTGAGGGCAGTCCAACCGTTCCTGCCATCCTCGGAAGTGGCATGGATATCAGCACCTTTGTCCAACAGCAGCCTTACCACGTCAAGGAAACCTCCCTCCGCCGCGCACAAGAAAGCTGTCTCGCCGTACTTGTTCGTCGCGTTAACATCTGCGCCACTATTCAAGAGGCGTTCGACTTCTTGCAGGTTGCCTTTGCCGGCAGCCTCTATCAAAGCCTTATTCTTGCCGTGGGTTTCGGCAATGCCCAAAGAAGTTGCCAGCACAAGCATCAGGCCTGTCGCAAGCATTACGCTAATCAGAAAGATGCGGCTGCTGTGCTTTGACATGAGACCTCCCTCTCTGCGCTTAACGCACGTTTCGGAGGTGAGGGCCGGGGAATTGAGCAAGCCCTGGACGCGAACAGGAGTCGGCTACGTTACAGCTCTGTCCAACTTCACAATTTGTTGTCGACAGAAGCATATCTCAGCGCGGGCCCCTGGGCAAATGAAACTGAGGCCTGTGTCCCGAACAAGGAGAACTCTGTCGCATCCGGAGAGATTGGCCATTAGAACTGATTAGAATGGTCCTGAGCATTTGATCGTACGGCTTTTCACATCAAAGCAGAGGTACCAGCACAGTTCGTGGGGTTACATGTCGGGTTTCGCTGCGCTCAATCCGACCTACGGGTCACCCAACGCTTAGAACTTGCCGCAAAAGGCTGTTTTTCGGTTGGTAGCCAGCACCTGCGACCGCGATTTGGTCTATTTGCATCCTCTGTGTAACCCCAAATCCACTGGAAGCGGTGGAAATATAGGAGTTTTTGGGGAGGGGTCCGGGGAGGCCCTTTTTGCCAAAAAGGGCCTCCCCGGCCACTTCTTCAAGAGCTCAAATGATTTGCGGCTGCTTCAAAGCGGTTTTTCGATTTTCCTCTTGACTCGGGATCGCGTGCGTCTATAATAACGTGTTTATGAGCTCAAGCCTCACAGATCTTACGTCCCATTTCCTCGCTGAAGAGGCGGACACCCGCTCTTTGTGCTCGCCCGAGGACCGCGGTTCCTTCCGGAATTTCGCTTACTATTATGGCTGGTGGTGGCCCTATCGATCCGCGGTGGGAGGTAGTGCGTAGAGTCTGAGCCTCAGAGCAACCTGAATCGACTAAGCCCACCGTGGATAACTTCCCGGTGGGCTTTTTGTTTTTTTATCGCCCGGAGGTGGCACATGCCCACGTTAAGAGTGGTAAGCAGAGAACGACTGGCCGACATGGAAACGCCCGTTTCGGCATATCTGAAGTTGTGCCGGCAACGGCCCGATTCGTTCCTGTTGGAAAGTGTAGAAACCAAAGACATCACGGGACGTTACTCCATCGTCGCGTGCGACCCGATTTCCGGCTTGCAACTGGAACAGGACAAGCTCCTCTGGTGGGACAAGGACCAAAGCAAAGAGTTGCCGGCTTCCGAGTTCTTCGATCGTATCCGGTCACACGCGAAGAACTTTGTGTGCGAGCCTTTCTCTCAAATGCCCGCGGTGGGCTCGCTCATGGGCTTTGTCGGGTACGATGCGGTGCGGCTCATCGAGCGCCTTCCCGGGGCGCGACCGTTGTCCCTGCCTGTTGCTCGGCTGGTTTTCCCTTCTCGATTTGTGGTGTTCGATCACCGGCGCAAGGTCATGATCCTCCTCGCTATCGATACGGACGAGTCCGCGTGCGCCGCCAAAGTCGATGATATGGAACAGGCCCTGAAGCAGCCGCTCTTGCTATCTGCTCGGCCCGGCAAGATCGCTGTGGAAGCTCCGCCGCGGGAACGATTCTACGAAGCAGTCAAGACAGGCCAGGAATACATAAAGGCTGGCGACATCTTCCAGGTGGTGCTCTCCGACAATTTCGGAGGCGAAACCGACCTCGATCCGTTTGAAGTGTACCGCCGCCTGCGTGTCAGAAGCCCTTCGCCTTACATGTTTTTCCTTGATTTCGGCGAATACAAGCTCATCGGTTCCTCGCCGGAGACGCTGGTCAAGGTGGATCGCGGGATTGTGACGGTGCGGCCGATCGCGGGGACACGGGGCCGCTCGGACGATCCTCGCCGAGACAAGGAGCTTGAAAAGGAGATGATGAGCTCTGAAAAGGAGCTTGCCGAACACATCATGCTCGTGGACTTGGGCCGCAACGATGTGGGCCGGGTCAGCCAGTACGGCACTGTGACCGTGGACCCGTACATGTCTGTGGAGCGTTACAGTCACGTGATGCATGTGGTGTCCCAAGTGCAGGGCGTGCTGCGTGAGGATGCAGACGCGGTAGATGCGTTCATCGCGGGTTTTCCCGCGGGCACAGTCTCGGGTGCTCCAAAAGTGCGAGCGATGGAGATCATCGACGAGCTGGAGCAGGTCGGCCGCGGCCCGTACGCAGGCGCGGTGGGTTATTTCGGCCCGAACGGTCGCATGGACACGTGCATAGCGATTCGCACGGTGCTGTTCCAGGGCGATCGTTTCACAGTGCGGGTGGGAGCTGGAATCGTGGCCGATTCCGTTCCTGAGATGGAATACAAGGAAATCCAAAATAAGGCTGCGCAGAGCCTTTTCGCGCTCCAGGCCGCGGCCAAGGGGGAATTATGATCCAGGAAGCGATAGCAAAGGCTGTGGGAGGCACTGACCTCTCAGAAGCAGAAATGATGCAGGTGATGGATGAGGTCACCGAAGGCAAAGCCACTCAAGCGCAGATCGGGGCCTTGTTGATTGCCCTGCGCATGAAAGGCGAAAGCGTCGATGAGATCACCGGCGCTGCCAGGGTCATGCGTACGAAGAGCATCAAAATCCCGGTAGGCAATTCCAATGTTTCTGTGGATCGGGATGAGATCAATTGGGACCGGGAGACCATTGCGGACACATGCGGCACAGGCGGAGACGGCACGAGGACTTTCAACGTATCCACTGCAACGGCCTTTGTGGTGGCCGGGGCAGGCGTGAAAGTGGCCAAACACGGCAACCGGTCGGTTTCCAGCCTCTGTGGCAGCGCGGATGTGGTGGAAGCGCTTGGAGTGCCGCTGGACCTGACGCCGGAACAGGTCGGTGAATGCATCGATCGGGTAGGCATCGGGTTCTTGTATGCGCCGCTGCTCCACGGCGCGATGCGCCACGTTGCAGGGCCTCGCAGAGAAATAGGGCTTCGCACGATCTTCAATGTGCTCGGGCCGTTGACCAATCCCGCGGGCGCTTCTGTTCAGGTGCTCGGAGTCTACCGAGAAGATCTGACCGAGACTATGGCCCAAGTGCTGCTGAAGCTTGGCTCTCGCAGCTCATTCGTGGTGTTTGGCGACGGGAGCTACGACGAGATCAGCATCACCGGCCCCACGAAAATTACGAGGCTCCATGAGGGCGAAGTTTCCACGTACACGCTGGTTCCGGAGGAGGTGGGCCTGAAAAGAGCCCGCGCTGAGGAGATACGCGGCGGGGACGCACCAGAGAACGCGTCCATTATCCTGAACATCCTCAACGGTCAAGACGGAGCTCGAAAGGACATGGTGCTGCTCAATGCCGCGGCTGCGCTGGTCGCGGCCGGTCGCGCAGGATCGATGCAGGACGGTGTAGCTCTGGCTTCGGAGGCTATTGATTCAGGAAAGGCGCTTGAGAAGCTCAATGGGCTGATTTCCGTGGCTACCGACTGCGCGTCCCGATCCAAGAAGGCCGGTGGAGCTGGCATTTAGAAGCGGGTGCAAACGTTAGGAGCTTTTGAACCCCGCGTCCCGCGGGGCTCCCCAAAAACTCCTATTTTTCCAACCCGTTCCACCGGAGCGGCAGTAACACAACGGGTGCACGCAAGCCAATGTGGACGCAAGATTGTTTGTGAGCCGACGAACAGAGAACGTATTGCAAGGAGCTGCAGGAAAGTAAATCACGATGAGCATTTTGGCGCACATTCTGGACAGCAAGATGGAAGAAATCCATCGCCTGAGAGCGGAAACCAACATTGTCGCGCTTCATGAGCGAGCCATGAGTGGGCCTGCGTGCATCGATTTGACGGCGGCGCTGCGAAACTGCTCTCATGTGTCGGTAATCGCGGAGATCAAGCGATCTTCGCCGTCTCAAGGAGCGCTCGCTGATGTGCATGACGTGGGGCAGCTCGCGCAGACTTACGAACAGGCTGGTGCCTCGGCTGTTTCGGTGCTGACTGACGGTCCTTTTTTTGGCGGGAGCCTCGGTGACCTGCGACAGGTGCGGGATGCAGTAAATCTACCCATTCTGCGTAAAGATTTCATCCTGGACCCGATTCAGATTTGCGAAGCTCGCGTTGCCGGAGCGGACGCGGTGCTGCTCATTGCCGCGGCATTGCCCTCGAAGCAATTGAGCAGCCTTTTCGAGACCACCGTGAACTTGGGAATGACTGCTGTGGTAGAGGTGCACCATGAAGCCGAGCTTGCACGCGTGCTGGGGCTGAGTCCGCGGATCATCGGCATAAACAACCGGAATCTGAGCACGCTTCAGGTGGATCTGGAGACTTTTGTGAGACTTCGGCCCCTTGTCCCACAGGACATCTTGGTTCTGGCAGAGAGCGGCATCTCAGGGCCTGAAGATATTGCCATGCTCCGAGAAGCAGGAGCAGACGCGTTCCTCATCGGCACGACGCTGATGCGGTCACAGGATCCTGGCGCCGCGCTGCGTCGGCTCTGTTGTGTGGAGGGATGACCGTGGTCAGGGTGAAGATATGCGGCATCACTTGCCTCGAAGACGCTCTCGCAGCCGCGAACTTGGGCGCGGATGCTCTGGGCTTTGTCTTTGCGGTAAGTCCGCGTCAGGTGGCTCCGGAGGCGGTTCGGGCCATCGTATCTCAGTTGCCGCCGTTCGTGACCACGGTTGGAGTGTTTGTGAACGAGAACGTAAGTCGCATTCAGGAGTTGAGATCATTCTGCGGCATCGACATGGTGCAGCTCCACGGCGATGAAACGGAAGAAATGGTAGCTCAGCTCACGCCGCAAGTGATCAAAGCGGTCCGAGTGGGTCGGGATGCACCGGCTGGTGTTGATGGCTATGGCAATGCGACTCTGTTGCTGGACACCTATTCGGCGGCGGTCGCAGGAGGCACCGGCAAGAGCTTTGATTGGAGCCTTGCCGTGGGTGTGGCAAAGAAACGCCCGATCCTGTTGGCAGGTGGACTGACACCGGAAAATGTGACTCAAGCTATCAAAATGGTCAGGCCCTATGGCGTGGACGTGTCCAGCGGCGTTGAGATAGGGCCTGGGAGAAAAGATCATGCGAAAATCGAGCAGTTTATCCGTGCAGCAAAGACCGTGGCACGGGGTTCCTGACGAACGCGGGCGCTTCGGGGCATTTGGCGGCCGTTTCGTCTCTGAAACCTTGATGCCTGCGCTCCAGGAACTGGACGCAGCATTAAAGGAAGCTTTGCGCGACCCGAGCTTCCACAAAGAGTTGGAAGAGCTGCTCCGGCACTACGTGGGCCGAGAGACGCCCCTGTATGAAGCTCGGCGTCTCAGCGAAAAACTCGGTGGATCGAGGATATTCCTCAAGCGTGAAGACTTGGCTCACACGGGCGCTCACAAGATCAACAATACGCTCGGCCAAGGGCTGCTTGCCAAACGTATGGGCAAGAAGCGGATCATCGCAGAAACCGGCGCGGGCCAGCACGGGGTGGCTTCTGCAACTGTCGCAGCTTTGTTGGGAATGGAATGCGTCGTGTACATGGGCACGCTGGACATCGAACGACAAGCTCTCAATGTAGCTCGCATGAAGTTCCTCGGGGCGCAGGTCGAGCCGGTGCATTCCGGAAGCTGCTCGCTCAAGGATGCGGTGAATGAGGCAATTCGGGCATGGGTGACCCACGTGAGAGATACCCATTACATCCTTGGGTCTGTGGTGGGGCCGCATCCGTACCCGATGATGGTCCGAGAGTTCCAGTCAATCATCGGCCGGGAGACACGCAGGCAGATCATCGAACGGGAAGGCCGCCTGCCCGACGCTTTGGTGGCATGTGTGGGAGCGGGAAGCAACGCGATAGGCTTCTTTCATTCTTTCTTAGATGATCCCGTGGAGCTGATCGGCGTGGAGGCCGCGGGCGAAGGCGTGGAGACTGGGCGGCACGCGGCAACGTTGAGCGCGGGCACAATGGGCGTTCTGCACGGCGCACGAAGTTACCTGTTGCACGATGAGCACGGTCAGATTCTGGAAGCACATTCCATCGCGGCCGGCTTGGATTATCCGGGCGTGGGCCCTGAACACGGGTATCTGAAGGACTTGGGCAGAGTCACATATGAGACCGCTACCGATGAAGAAGCTTTGCAAGCCTTTCAGATGCTCGCGGAAACCGAGGGAATTTTGCCGGCATTGGAGAGCGCGCATGCATTGGCGCACCTGACAAAGCTTGCGCCTCGGACGAAGAAAGACGCGGTGGTCATTGTCTGCCTCTCGGGACGGGGCGACAAAGACGTTGCACAACTCTCCGCGAGATTGGAGCAGAAACCATGATCAAATCGCCGATTGAGCAAGCCCTGAGAACGGCCCATTCAGAGGATCGATGCGCGTTTATCCCTTTCCTCACGGGAGGCTTTCCCGATGAAGTAACGTGCGGCGACATCCTGGTAGCTCTGGCGGAAAACGGCGCTGATGTGATTGAAGTGGGGCTCCCCTTTTCTGATCCGATGGCAGACGGCCCAACAATACAACAATCGAGCTGCAAAGCGCTGGAAAACGGAACCACACCTGAGAGCGTCTTCCGAATCATAGAGAAGACGAAAGTCACGACGGACTGCCCGTTGGTCATCATGACCTATTACAATCCGGTGCTCCGAATGGGGCTGGCGGAGTTCGCCAAGCGGGCAAAGGCCGCGGGAACAGAAGGCGTGATCGTTCCGGACTTGCCTCCGGAGGAAGCGGATGAGTGGCTCGACGCAGCTACTGGAGCAGGACTGGATACGATCTTTCTCGTTGCTCCTACGACGCCCCTGGAGCGCATGGCGTGGATAGCCTCTCTGTCAAGGGGCTTTCTCTATTATGTTTCGGTCACTGGCGTAACCGGGGCTGCGTTCAGTGTTTCCGACGAGCTTGTCAGCGGGATTGCCGCGGCCAGGGCCGTGTCAAAGACGCCGGTTGCGGTGGGTTTTGGCATCTCGAAGCCTGCTGAAGCCCATGCGCTCGCTCAGGTGGCGGACGGGGTCATTGTGGGAAGCGCGTTCATCCGGGAGATCCAATCTCAGACGAGCCCGTCGGCACAGGTGCAGGCCGTGGGCACGCTCGCTGCATCGCTGAGGGCAGCCATGAGTCGAGGCAATGGTGCAGAGGCCAGTAAATGAACTCGCCATCACGTTTCGTACTCATTCACCGTAGTTCCTTCCGATTGGCGTCACACTGCTGGACAAGCCAACAGTGGCACCCAACGTCAAGGGGCAACCCCCCTCTTTGTGGGGCGGCCTTTCCAGGCCGCCAGCAGGCTGGAAAGCCTGCGCCACAAGGGGAGAGGGTAAGGAGGCCAGCTTCATTGGGAGGCGCAGGTCTCAACACAGATTTGCATAGCAAGGAGGACAAGCCATGATCTTGCTAATCGACAATTACGATTCTTTTACCTACAACATCGCGCACGCTCTGGGAGCACTGGGCAAGGGCGTTACCACCGTCAGATCCGACACGATCGGCGTGGCGGACGTGGAACGCATGGCCCCGGAAGCCATCGTGATCTCACCCGGTCCCGGCAGGCCCAACGAAGCCGGAATCAGCTCCAAGGTCATCGAGCGCTTTGCGGGGCTGGTCCCTATCCTTGGGGTCTGTCTTGGGCACCAGTGCATTGCAGAAGTCTTTGGAGCGAAGGTGGGGCGAGCCGAACAACCTGTCCACGGTAAGATCTCCGACATTTTTCACGACGGCCGAACGATCTATGCGGGGCTGCGCAATCCGCTGCGAGCCACCCGATATCACTCGCTCATCGCAGCGGAAGAAACGGTTCGGTGGCCGTTGGAGATCTCGGCGTACACGGTGCGTGGGGAAGTGATGGGCCTGCGCTGCCCTGACATGATGGTGGAAGGCGTGCAATTTCACCCTGAATCGATCGGTACGCCTCAAGGTGGAGTGATCTTTCGGAACTTCGTTGAGCAGTATCTGGGTGTGTGCGAGGCCGCGTAGCAAAAGGACCGACCTGTGCTTATAAGCGATCCGGAAGGTGCGACATGGTAATTGTCATGCGAGAGGACTGCCAGAAGAAGGACGTGGGAGAAGTCTTGGCCGCGATACGGCAAAATGGACTCAAGCCACGTATGATTTCGACAACGTCTCGAGTCGTAATCGGCATAGTAGAGGACCTAGCAGGCAGTCTGGTGGAGGAATTGCGAAGCGTCATACCACAAATGAAGGGTGTGGAGTCCATCGAGACGTTCGGGGCGTCCTGGAAGCTGGTTTCTCGGAGCTTTCGCAACGAGCGCACCACCATCAGGGTGGGATCGAGCCTGATCGGGGGCCCTGATCCGGTGGTCATGGCAGGCCCTTGTGCTGTGGAGTCTCGCGAGGGCATCATAGAGATCGCGCAGGCAGTCAAGGAGGCCGGAGCGGCCATTCTCCGTGGTGGTGCATTCAAGCCCCGAACGTCGCCTTACTCGTTTCGCGGGCTTGGTGAAGCCGGGCTTGAACACATGGCTGAAGCCTCCAGAATGACCGGCCTGCCCATTGTAACGGAAGTGCTCACGCCGGAAGATGTGCCGCTTGTGGCGGGTTACGCTGACATTTTGCAGATAGGCGCCAGAAACATGCAGAATTTTGCCCTGTTGGAAGCAGTCGGCGATACAGATAAGCCGGTGCTCATTAAACGAGGGCTCATGGCCACAGTGAAGGAGCTTTTGCTGTCTGCGGAATACATCCTTGCCAGAGGCAATTCTCAGGTCATGTTCTGTGAGCGAGGCATCAGGACCTTTGAGACTGAGACGCGCAATACGCTGGATATTTCTGCTGTGCCGCTGCTCAAGCAGCATTCGCATCTGCCGGTTATCGTCGATCCGAGCCACGCCGTGGGAAAACGGGAGCTGGTCCCTGCTGTGGCTCTGGCTGCAATCGCGGCCGGCGCGGACGGGTTGATAGTGGAAGTGCACACCAACCCTGACAAGGCCTTCTCCGACGGGCGTCAGAGCCTTACTCCCGAAGCGTTCCGCCACATGATGAGCTATGTGCCGACCGTCGCGGCCGCAGTGGCCAAAGCGTACAACGGAGGCGCACCGTGAGCCTGATAGGCGTGTTCCAGCCGCCCGGTGACAAGTCCATCTCTCACCGTACAGCGTTGCTTTCCCTGCTGGCACAGGGTAGGGCAAGGGTAGAGAATTTCTCTCCGTGCGCGGACGTGCGTTCCAGCCTTGATGCAGCGCTGGCTCTGGGGGCTCAGGCAGACCTGGATGGGGAGGACTTGGTTATCTCTGGATGCCGCGGTCGTCTCAAACCCGCCGCGCACATCAACTGCGGCAATTCGGGAACCACGCTTCGGCTCCTGATGGGCATTCTGGCCGGCGGAGCAGGAGACTATCTCTTGGATGGAGACGCGTCGCTCCGCAAGCGCCCCATGGAGCGAGTGGCCGCGCCGCTCAGGCAGATGGGAGCAGAAGTCCAGTGCGCGTACGGCACCTGCCCCGTGCACATTCGGGGGGGAAATTTGCACGGGATCGATTTTGAGCTGCCGGTCGCAAGCGCTCAGCTCAAGAGCGCCGTGTTGTTGGCGGGCATACAGGCGGACGGCCAAACCCTGGTTCGGGAACGAGTGGCGAGTCGAGATCATACGGAACGGATGCTCCGGCTCATGGGCGGGACCATCTCGAAGACCGGTGACGCATGGCTGGTTCAACGTTCGTCTCTGACACTCCCTGATTTGTTTCGTGTGCCCGGAGATGCTTCGTCCGCGGCTTTCTTCTTGTGCGCGGCAGCCATTATTCCCGACAGCGACATCACGGCCGAAGGAATTCTGCTCAATCCCACAAGATCGGGCTTCCTGGAAGTGCTCGCGCGGATGGGCGCGCGTGTGGAGATTGAACGTCAAGGCGAGGAGCCTGAACCGTGGGGACGGGTACGCGTGCGCTCTTCTCCGAATTTGATCGGATGCCGAATCAAGGCTGAAGAAATCCCTTCTCTGGTAGACGAGGTGCCCATATTGGCTCTGGTTGCCACGCAGGCGCACGGAACCACGATCTTTGAGCAGGTGGGAGAGTTGCGGGTGAAAGAGTCGGACCGTCTCGCGGCCATTGCGAGTCAACTGACGGCTACGGGCGCAAACATCGTAGCCGAAAAGGAGACCCTATCGATCGAGGGTCCTACTCCTTTGAAGACCCCGACCCGTCTGGATGCATTCGGCGATCACCGCATTGCCATGACACTGCGAGTAGCCGGTCTGCTCGGAGATGCATGGCCGATAATAGACAGCGAAGACTCAATCGCGATATCTTATCCGGGTTTTCATAATACCTTGGCGGAACTGCGAAGATGAAGGTCTATTGTGTGCTCAGTGACGAGCGGGCGTTTCGTTCAAAGTCGCCTGCCATGCATAACGCAGTGCTGAAGCGGCACGGCATCGTGGGTGTGTACGTCCCGTTCATGGTTCTGCCCGATCTCGTCGGAGAAGCGATTCGTGACATCAGGATACTCAACATAGCCGGCGCCAACGTTACCGTGCCCTACAAGCAAGCGGTGGTTCGATACGTCGACTCTCTGTCGGAAGAGGCTTCGGCTATTGGTGCGGTCAACACCATCGTTCCTGACGACAGCAGATTGGTCGGCCATAACACGGATGCGAAGGGATTCATGGACGCGCTGGGCAGCGTCGGATTCGACTCTGCCGGCAAGACCGCGCTGGTCATGGGCACGGGAGGCGCTGCCAAAGCTGTGGCGTTTGGCCTGAAGAGGCACGGTGACGCGCGTGTCCTCATCGCAGGAAGGAATCCTGAGAAAGCACGACAAGCCGCGGAAAAGATCGGCGCGGAGCCGGTATCGTTTATAGCCCTGGCTGCGAACGGGATTCAATCTGAGCTCGTGGTGAATGCAACAGCAGTGTCCAGCGCGGCCGAGAGTATGGTGACCGCCGAGTTCGCGCGACGGCTGAACATCGCTCGGTGCGAGCTGGTTGTGGATATAAACTACGGTCGTGGCGATAATTTCTGGCAAGAGCTCGCGCAAAGGCACAGCTCAGTTTTTATCCACGGTTTGCCCATGCTGGCATTTCAGGCACAACGTAGTTTTGCGTTGTGGACCGGCCTGGAGGTGGATGCCCGAGAGTTCCTCGAAGCGCTGGAGGATGACTCATGAACGGCAACATCTACCTGGTTGGCTTCATGGGTTCCGGAAAAACCACCGTGGGGAGACTTCTGGCTCGGGCGCTCCACCGACGTTTCATGGACATGGACGAAATTCTCGAAAAGCGCTTTGGAAAGCCGATTCGAGAAGTCTTCGTTGAATCGGGGGAACCCGCGTTCCGTGCGAAAGAGAGCACTCTTTTGGGGAAAATCTCAAAACAAGAGCGGGTCGTTGTGGCTACAGGCGGAGGAGTGCCGGAACGAGAAGCCAACCGAAAGCTCATGAGAGCCACCGGTACGGTCGTTCATCTGGATGTCGACTTGAGCACATCGCAGAAAAGGCTTGGGGCGAGCCAGCGTGCGGTGAGGCCCCTGTGGACGGAAAAATCGTCGGTGCAAACTCTGTTTGAAAGGCGTAAGAGCCTTTATGCAGGCTGCGATTTCAGCGTGCAAGCGAATGGGAATAAGCCTGACCGAGTCGCAGAGGCAATCCTGCAAGGCCTCATGCCTGATGAGCGTTTCGTGGCGAGGCTTGGATCGTCGGAATGTCCGATCGTTGCCACAGCCAGTGGGCCCGAGGCCATTGCTGAACTGGTGAAAGGCAGGAAGACCGCGCTTGTGACCGATCGCACCGTGCTGCGCCTTCATGGTCAAAGGTATCGATCTCTCCTGGAACGATCGGTGCCGATAACCGTAGCCCCTGGCGAGAAGAGCAAGACGCTGGCCAATGCCCGTCGCATCTATGAAACGCTCATTGCGAGTGAGTTTGATAGGGACGATTTCCTGATCGCATTAGGTGGCGGAGTCGTGACTGATCTGGCCGCGTTTGCAGCTTCAACATATAAGCGCGGAATGGATTTTGCCCTGGTCTCCACCACGCTCGTGGGCTGTGTGGATGCGGCTATCGGTGGGAAGGCCGCGGTGAATGTGGGGTCGGTGAAAAACGTGGTAGGGTCGTTCAGCACACCTCGTGCCGTCGTGCTGGATATCGCGGCCCTTCGCACGCTTGGTCCGCGGCAGAGAAGCGAAGGCCTCGTAGAAGCGTACAAGACAGGACTCGTTGCATCACCGGAGCTTGCGGTGCTGATTGAGCAGCACTCGGCTGCACTTATGGCGGGAGATATTCCGTTGCTCGCGCGAGTAGCGCAGCTCTCGGCCCGCGCAAAGGCTGATGTGGTATCCAGCGATTTCCGTGAGTCAGGGCTGCGTCGCATCCTGAATTTTGGGCATACCTTTGGCCATGCAGTGGAAAGTCATCAGCATTTTCGCGTGAGTCATGGCCGAGCTGTGGCCCTGGGCATGCGCGTGGCAGCGCAGATTTCCCTAGCAAGGGGGCTCATTTCTTCCGAAGCGGTGAATCGCATCAGGTCCACACTCGGCGTCATTGCACCATATGTCGTAGAAATGCCGCCACTCGACGAAGCGTGGAAGATCATGCAGCAAGACAAGAAGATCAGACGCGGCAAGATCGTCTTTGTCCTTTTGAAAGCACTTGGTCGAGCGACCTGTGTAGAGGATCTGTCCAAGGCTGAATTAGCCGCCGCGATTCGCCAGGTCGAGGAGACGAGAATTGGGTAGCACGTTCGGGCGCTTCTTTCAGGTGACGACTTTCGGTGAGTCGCACGGCGCGGCTGTGGGCGTTGTCATTGATGGAGTTCCCGCGGGCATTCCCATCGATCTCGCCCGTATCCAACGAGAACTCGATCGCCGGAAACCCGGTGTGTCTCGCTTCGTGTCCCCCCGAGGCGAATCAGACGAAGTGGAGGTCCTCTCGGGAGTAGGCAACGGCAATGCCTTGGGCTCACCGATTGCGCTCCTGGTGCGCAATCGAGATGTCCGGTCTTCCGACTATGCCGAGATCCGTGAGCTATTTCGCCCCGGACACGCAGACTACACGTATTTTAAGAAATACGGCTTACCGCCTCAGCCCGGAGGAGGAAGAGCTTCGGGACGAGAGACCGTGGGCCGAGTTGCCGCGGGCGCGGTGGCCAAAATCCTGCTTGAGTCGCATGGAATCACGATTCAGGCTTATACGGTGGCAATCGGCGGAATTCGCGCGGTTCGCATTGACCGTGACTTTGCCGAAGGAGACCCGCTTCGGTGCCCAGACCCTGATGTCGCCACGCGAATGGCCGATTTGGTCGACCAGTCAAGGTCCGACGGCGATTCTGTCGGAGGCATCGTGGAAGTGGTGGCGGATGGAGTGCCCTCAGGCTTGGGCGATCCGGTTTTCCACAAGCTGGACGCTGTGCTGGCATGGGCAATGGTCTCCATAGGAGCTGTCAAAGGGGTGGAATTCGGCGCGGGATTCGAGCTTTCCACCATGCGCGGGTCCCAATCGAACGATCAGATTTCCTCTCAGGGCTTCTTGTCCAATAATGCAGGCGGGATACTGGGTGGCATTTCCACTGGGCAACCAATCGTTATGCGTTTGGCTGTTAAGCCCACATCATCCATATCCAAACCGCAGGCCACCATAGATATCCGCGGAGCCGATCGGACCATCGAGGTGAAGGGGAGACACGACCCATGCCTCTGTCCTCGGATCTGCCCCGTCGCCGAGGCAATGGCGGCGCTTGTGCTTGCGGATGCGCTCCTGGAGCAAAAAGCCACATCCACTCCTTAACGTCTGCTGGAAAGCGGAGGCCTCATGAAGATCTTTGTCATCAACGGCCCGAACCTGAATCTCCTAGGTCAACGGGAACCAGAGCTGTACGGGAGCAAGACCCTGCCTGAAATAGAAGACTATCTGGTGAGGTTGGGCTCGGAGCTCGGGATTGAGGTGACCTGCTTTCAATCGAATCACGAAGGTGAGCTGGTGGACATGCTCCAGGACGCGGGTCAAAACGCGGACGGCGCGATCCTCAATGCCGGAGCGTACACGCATACGAGCGTTGCTTTGCGCGATGCAGTGGCGGGAATCGGTGTGCCTGTCGTCGAGGTCCATCTGACGGATCCTCACGCGCGGGAAAATTTCCGACGAGTCTCGCTGCTCGCGGGGGTTTGCGCAGGCTCTATCTGCGGGTTTGGACAGGAATCGTACACGCTAGCGCTGGTCTGGTTCACTCGGAACGCGGGGGCCGGCAGGTCGGATTGAGCAGCGCGGAATCCCACAGAAGATCCGAGTGCGCACGCGCAAAAGGCGCCAACCCATCATTCCTGCGGAAGCAGGAATCCAGTCACGCCAAAGGCGTGATTCAATCCCGCGTTCCGCGCGGGACTGGACCCCTGCCCCGGTTCAAGCCCGGGGCGGGCTTTTCGCCGGGGTGACGACATTAGGCCGTGGGATTTCTCTTGAACCAACCTTGCCGGCCTCTTGCCCCTGCGAAACTGAAGGGTTACGCGCAAAAGGCATTTAGTGGTTGACAGCTATCGAGAGGTGTGCCAGTATTATTGGCCACCAACGAAAGGTTCGGTAAGCATGCATTTTCCGACGGATAGCATGGACAGATTAGGGCGATTTTACGGCTACTACTATTATTTTCCCTTTGTCTGCCCGTGCGCCCGAGGTGAATGACGCGTAAGAAAATAAGCTGAATTCAACGAGGCCATGGGCAGACAGTCCATGGCCTTTTTGCTTTTAAAGAGGCCATGGCAGACACCATGGCCTCTTGTTTTCGATCGAAGGAGGTCCAAGAAAATGAACGGAGATTGCCCTGTCATGTTGGAACCCCAGGCGTTACCGCCAATCCCGATTGCGCCGAGTAACAACCGGCAGCTTCCTCCCTATCGGCTTGCTAGCCGCGCAACGCATCCGAGGTCAACGGTTGTCAAAGTGGGAGATGTGCTCATCGGCGGCCCAAAGTTCGTGGTTATCGCGGGTCCTTGTTCGGTTGAAAGCGAATATCAGCTTGTTTCTACAGCCAAGGCGGTCAAGGAATCGGGCGCGGCTATCCTCAGGGGCGGCGCGTTCAAGCCCCGGACTTCACCGTACAGCTTCCAGGGCCTGGAAGAGGAAGGATTGAAGCTCTTGGCTCGAGCTCGAGAAGTTACCGGCCTGCCGGTGGTGACCGAGGTGATGGATTCGGGAGACATTCCGCTGATTGCGAAACACGCGGACATCGTCCAAGTGGGAGCACGCAATATCCAGAACTTCTCCCTGTTGAAGAAACTAGGCAGGATCAACAAGCCGATCCTTCTGAAGCGTGGCCTCATGACCACTTTGGACGAGTTCCTGATGTCTGCGGAATATATCCTTGCAGCAGGCAACAGGAACGTGATCCTGTGCGAACGCGGGATACGAACCTTTGAAACCGCCACTCGTAACACCCTGGACCTGAGCGCAGTTCCGGTGCTCAAAGAGCGAACCCATCTGCCTATTATTGTGGATCCAAGCCACGCGGTGGGCAAAGCTCGGTACGTGGGACCGCTCTGCCGTGCCGCCCTTGCGGTGGGTGCGGACGGCATTATGGTGGAAGTGCACTGCAATCCTGCCGAGGCGTTGTGCGACGGCGAACAGTCACTCACCCCGCGGCGTTTCCGCGACCTGATGAACGAGCTTAGCACCCTGGCTAATTTGATTCAGCGTGAGTCTTAATTGTGGATGTCTCGGTCAACGAATGCTGCTCGGGAGAGGGTTTTGAGATGGTAGAAATGGAAGAGAAGATGATCCGCGGAATGCGGGAACGTATCGATCTGCTGGACGACGAAATCATTCGACTGCTCCATGAACGCGCCGCACAGGCCAAGGAGATCGGTCGCCTGAAACGAACAAACGGCTTGCCCGCGTTGGACGCGCAACGAGAGCGAGCAGTGTTGGGGCGACTCTCTCGCCGTCAGACGGGCCCGCTGCAAGCTTCAGCTTTGCAACACATCTTCACCGAAATTATCGCCGCGTGCCGGGCAATCCAGGAGCCTCTCAAGGTCTCGTATCTCGGTCCTGAAGCCACCTTCACCCACATGGCCGCGATCGAGTACTTCGGCCGTTCCTGCGAATTCTTCCCAAGAGATTCCATCGTAGACGTGTTCCGCGACGTGCAGAGCGGCCACGCGCATTTCGGCGTCGCGCCGGTGGAAAATTCCACCGAAGGTTCGGTCGGGCTCACTCTGGACCAGTTGGCAGACGGCGATTTGAAGATCTGCGGCGAAATTTACCTCCGCATTTCCCACGCGCTCATGTCCAGCGAACGGGATCTCAGCCGCATCAAAGAGGTTTTGTCGCATCCGCAGGCCTTGGGGCAATGCTTGGGCTGGTTGTCACGAAACCTTCCCGCTAGGCCCCTGGTGCAGATGTCCAGCACCGCGGTTGCCGCGAAAAAGGCCGCGGACCAGCCCGGATCGGCCGCTGTAGGCAACGAGGCTCTTGCTCGCCTCCACGGACTGCACGTGCTTGCGCGCGACATTCAGGACCGATCCACGAACGTGACACGCTTTCTCGTGCTCGGAAATGAGGAACACGCGCCAACCGGCAGGGATAAGACCTCGATCCTCTTTTCCACTCCTCACCGTCCCGGCGCGCTGTTGAAGGCTTTGACGCCCTTTTCTCAGCAGGGCGTAAACATTTCCCGAATTGAGTCACGGCCGTCAAAAGAAACGCCGTGGGAATATATCTTCTTTGCAGACTTTGAAGGCCACGTTTCCGACGAGCGTGTCCAAGCCGCGCTGGAAGAATTCTCCCACTGCGTGAATCGGCTGAGAATGCTGGGCTCTTACCCGGCAGGTGACCAGACGGGCAGAAATGCTCTCTCTCTCGACGCAGTCATGTCCGCATCAAGGGGAGCAGAAGAGCCGTGCACCAATAGTATGGCTTGGAATAGGGCGGAGGGTCTCTAGCCGGTTCCACGGGAAATACGGAGTGAACGACAGAGAGGTTCCTTGATACGAATCGTTGTTGGCATTGTTCGCGTGTTACAAACCTCCGCCCGCCACCTCCCGTAGAAGGAAGAACCTTAGAATACTGGAGTTGTGATGCGTGGTCCTGAAAGCTTAGCAATTGTTGGTGGCCGGGGCCGGATGGGCTCTCGGATGCACAGACTATTTGCCGACGCGGGCTATCGCGTTGAAATCGCAGACAAGGCCGTGGGACCCATTGCATACGAGTCCATCGCGAAACACGACGTTATTGTGCTCGCAGTGCCCATCCCTGCGGTCGAGGAATTGATGCAAGCCTTGGGGCCTTTCACACGTCCCGATGCAGCGATTATTGACATCGCGTCCGTGAAAGCCGCGCCGATTCGAGCCATGCTGCGCCACGCCAGAGGCGAGATCATCGGAAGTCACCCGCTCTTTGGCCCGGACACGGCCTCTTTGGAGAATCAGATCGTTTTCGTTTGCCCGGCCCGCACCCAAAAGTGGATTGTCTGGTATCGAGATTTCCTGGAAGGACAGGGCGCAAGAGTTGTGGAGATCGATCCTGATGTCCACGATCGACTCATGGCTGTTGTGCAGGTCTTCAGGCACATGCTCCTTTTTTGTTTCGGCAGGACGCTCATGAACATGGATTTCGACCTACAGTCTCATTTGCCGGTATCCGGCGCCTGGTTTTCCCAGCTAACAGAGATGTTGACCTGTCAGCTCAAGCAGCGGCCCGAACTATACGCGGAGCTCGCTGGTCACAATCCTGCCACCGGCCACGTGGTGGAGAATTTCCTGAAAGCCGCGCAGGAAATCGCCGAGTCTTACGAGGTATCCAATTCGTCAAGCCTTATCGGCATCATCGATGACCTTTCCAAATACGTGCCCTCCCGAGTCTCGCCAGCCGAGCCGTCTTCAAGCCAAGCCCTGCCGGTGTAGTCCCTCAGCTTACAAACTCAATTTCGGAATGCGCCTGTAACGTTTTTTCTCCGACCGCGAATTTCCTGTCAAAGGCCGAGCTATTCAGGCCATGCAATGTCAGCGGAAGCGAAACGGAGAAAGATCATGAGAATTACACGCTTAGGCTTGTGGGCTCTCGCGCTACTGGTTTCCACCGGGCTCTTTTCCACCGCGTGGGGCAGCCCTGAGGCAACTCGTCCCGGTCAGGGTTCCCTCACCATTATCGAGCCGGACGGTAAACCAGGCAAAGATTGCCCCTTGGAACACACCGCGGTCAAGGCGGAGATATCAGGATTCATCGCACGAGTTTCCGTGAAGCAGATGTTCCACAACCCCACGGACAAGAAAATCGAAGCCGTGTACACGTTCCCTCTGTCGGCCGAAGCAGCAGTGGACGACATGCTGATGAAGGTGGGACAGCGAGAAGTGCGTGGGGTGATCAAACGCAGAGAAGAGGCTCGACAGATCTACGAGCGTGCCCGTGACAGAGGTCATGTTGCTTCGCTGCTGGATCAGGAGCGACCGAACATCTTCACACAATCCGTGGCCAACATTATGCCTGGCGAAAAGGTGGAAATCACGATCCACTATTCCGAAGTGCTCCCATACGACGACGGCTCGTTCAAATTCGTGTTTCCCATGGTTGTGGGACCCAGATTTATCCCCGGCAAACCCAGCGAGAAAACCGGCACAGGCTGGGCCTCCGATACGGACCAGGTGCCTGATGCGAGCAGGATCACCCCACCGGTGACGCCGGAAGGCACCCGCGCCGGACACGACCTGAGTCTGCAAGTGGCCATTGATGCAGGTGTGTCGATCCTCGGTATCGAGTCCAAGCTCCACGAAATCACGATCGAACGTAGCGGCAGCACTAAGGCTTCGGTATCCCTCAAGAACAAGAAAGTAGTCCCCAACAAGGATTTTGTCCTGAGCTACCTGGTGGCCGGCGATGAGGTCAAGTCGGGTGTTTTGGCTCACAAGGACGGCAAAGAAGGCTCCGTGCTCGTGCTTATGATCCCTCCGAAGCGTGTCAAGCCGGAGCAGATTGCTCCCAAGGAAATGATTTTCGTGATCGATTGCTCCGGTTCCCAGTCGGGCTGGCCCCTAGCCAAAGCCAAAGAGGCCATGAAATACTTCATCGAGCACATGAATCCGGAGGACACTTTCAATGTCATCGATTTCAACGTGGGCGTAAGAATGCTCTTCCCTGAGCCCAAAAAAAATAGCGCGGATAATAGAACCAAGGCGCTGCGCTATTTGGAATCCCTGGAAGCCCGAGGAGGCACTTGGATGGGACCCGCGGTGGAGGCCGTGGCCAAAACTCCTGCACCCGAGAACAGACTGCGGATCGTCACGTTCATGACCGATGGGTACGTGGGAAATGATTTTGAGATCATATCCCTCGTTCAAAAGCTCCGTGGGACCAGCAGGTGGTTTCCATTCGGCACCGGCAATTCGGTAAATCGGTTCCTGTTGGACAATATGGCGAGGCTTGGAGGCGGGGAGGTCGAATACGTGCTGCTGAACTCACGCGGGCAGGACGTGGGCGCGAAATTCTATGAGCGAATAGCCAATCCGGTCCTGACTGACATGAGCATAACCACCGAAGGAATCAAGCTGGAAGAGCTTTTCCCCACCCAAGTGTCGGATCTCTGGGACAGGAAGCCTCTGGTTTTCAAGGCTCGTTATACCAAAGCCGGAAAAGGCAAGGTCATCCTCAAGGGTTTACGAGCAGGAAAGCCGTATGAGCAGGTCCTCGACGTCACTCTTCCGGAAAAGGAAACCGCCAACTCGTCGGTCGCTTCATTGTGGGCCCGTACCAAGGTGGATTCACTCATGGATCAAGACCTCATGGGCATCCAACAAGGCAACCCCAAGACAGAAGTAAAGGAAGAGGTAATCCGGGTAGCTCTTGCTCACCGCATAATGACCCAATTCACGAGCTTCGTTGCGGTGGAGGAAGCGGTAATCACCACTGACGGTAAACCGGTCCGCGTAACCGTGCCGGTCGAAATGCCAGATGGAGTAAGCCGCAAAGGGGTTTTTGGAGAAACCGTGGCTGCTCCTTCTGCGCCTATGGCTCAGCTTCCGGTTGCGGGGCGCTCGCAGCGAGTCTACATGCCTTACTTAGGCTCCTCTGTCACCGCCGCGAAGCGCCTGGAGGGGGTCGCCCCAAGCGAAGCCTTGGTGAAGAGGGGTAGGGCAGGAACGACAGGACCGCAGGCCGCAGATGAATTGGAACTAAAAGATGCCCAGAAAGGCCACCGAACGGCATCCATAGATAAGGAAAAGGATGTGCCGGGACTGGAAAAAGTAGCCGATGATTTGCGAACATTGATCGAAGCCGTCGAGAAAGGTCAACACACTTCCAAGAATAAAATCCGGGTGAAGGACGGCAAAGTCACGGTGCAGGTCTGGCTTGCCCAGTCCAATGAGACGGTACTGAAGGCACTGAAAGAAAAGGGCTTCGCAATCTCCTTCACAGCGACCGGAGGTAAGCTGGTAATCGGGTCGGTGGAGGTGAAGAAACTGCTCGAATTGGCCAAGATCGCGCAGGTCAGGCTGATCGAGCCCTTACCCGAAGCGTAAAGCTGCCTGCCAAGCATGGGAGCTTTGCGAAGAGTTTCCGGGGAGGTCCTTCTTGCAACCCCGCGTCCCGCGGGGCTCCCCGGACCCCCCAACAACTCCTAGCAACGATTGCCCAAATTCCGGTTCGACTAACAAGAAAGGTACTGTCACCCAGGACTCGATCCGGAGTCCATCCCGCGTTCTGCGCGGGACTGAATTCCTGCTTTTCTCTGAAAATGGTTCACTCTCGATGGACGAGGCAACTCTTGTTTGGTGCCACGGATGTGCCGAAGGCTCATCCGTGCGGGTCTGGTCCGTTGGAACGTCGTTAGCATAGGGATCAACTGGTGGCGAGGGTCTCGTGGGCAATCGAGCGATAACGCGCAAGCACGGATGCGTCTCGCGGGATGGCACCAGACCCGATTGCAGCATCTTCATATTCCGTTGTGACCGATAGGTCATGGCCGTTCGCAGGAATGACGGATAAGGAACGCGCCATAAAGAACCGCCCTGATGGTCTATCTCGAAAGGTTCAACAAACATTATTTATGGCAAACGCCCTACGCCCCGGCTACTCCTCCAAAAGCTCCCAGGTTTCCGAAGCGCTTCTTCAACTGCTTTACAGCGCTCTGAGTTTGGGCTAGGATTCGTCGGACACGAAGACCGTGCCGATGCGATAAAGACAGGCCGGCCGGCGCAGTCAAAGCAGCACATCAAGGAGCCACATGTCGCGGATTCATCATCTCCCGGAACCGGTGACGGGGAACGACGTCTCAGGCCAGGATCATCCGAACCGTCCCGGCAAACCCGATGCGCAGGGGGGAAACTCCCGACATGACAGGCCGATCGATCCATCTCGTCGCAGGTTCCTTGCAGCAGCCGGTCTTTCTGCGCTTATGCTCGCCGCGGGGGTGAATCCCGCCCATTCCAAGAAGAAGATTGCTCGAGTTGGGCTGCTTTTTTCCGATCAAGGTCAATGGGCCGGAGAGGCTTCGTCGCTGCTCGCAGGCTTTGAGCTTTACTTCAAGGAACAGGCTGATGAAACGCTCACCCTGGAAACAATTCGGAGAGATGTGGGAGCGGATGAGAGCGGAGCCCTTGAAGGCCTGGCATACCTCGGGGTCAAGCGAAAGATTCAGTTCCTCATAGGGCCGTTCTCGCTGGAAGCGAACGAAAAACTCCTTCGGGCAGTAAAGGACGTGGAGGCGGTTCTTTTCGTCACGAATCCATCGGTCCGACTCGTCGCCGGTGAATTCTGCCTGCCCAACACCTTCTCGCTCACCGCCAACACATACCAGACCTCTCGCCCTCTCGCTCCTTGGGCCCTGGCTAATCTAGGCCAAAAGGTATTCTTGACCGGAAGTGATGACTGGCTGGGGAATGAACAGGCTGATTTCTTCGCTCACACCTTCGAGCGTTCCGGTGGGCTCTTCACCGAACGCGTCATGGTGTCGCAGTGGCCTGCAGGTTTCCCAAAACTCTTTGAAGCGATTAAGAAAGCTGAGCCTGATTTCGTCTATGCAGCGTTTTCCGACCGGCAATCCGGCCCATTTCTCAAGGCATTTCGCAAAGAATTCCAGTCCTCGAAGATCTCGGTCGTCGGCCCGGATTCACTGACCGAATATCCCCGACCCCTAACTGACATCGGGAAAGATGCTCTGGGAGTGCGCACTCTGACGAGCATCAAGGATCCGGTGAACCTGGTGACACGGGCAAAACAGAAGGTCGGCCGAAGGATCACGTCGGCATCCAGACTTGCCGAAGGGTACGAGATTGCAGCAGCGATCTCGCACGCTGTCCGCCAAACAAGCGAAGACGCTCCGCTCGGGAAGATCGTCGATACTCTCCAGGAGAGCACCATCAGAGGCCTGCGCGGGAAAATCTCCTTTGATGCAAACCATGAACCCGTCCTGGAGATGATGGTCCGGGAATGGGAGCTCAAAGGAAATACCTACCTCAGCCGCGTCGTTCAGAATCTGGGAACCGTGAATTCACTTGATTTCGGATGCGGCCGAGTCGGATTTCCCAAGCCCCCTGGCCCCGAAGCCCCACCGGCCGGTGACTTCGAAGAACCGCAAGACTAAGGGCGGCTTCCGGGAAGACAGGAATTTTCGCAATCGTCATAATCCAACAAAATGAGTTGGTTAATTTGTTGTCTTGACAGCGGATTTTTTCTTCCGGTATTATGATGCCTCCCAAGTGCAATGAATAATCGAGGGGCGTGAGTATCAAGGCCGTTGCCGCCGCGCTCCTTTCAGTGAAGGAGGGTTTCCATGCAGAGAGCGACTCTCTTACGAGTGCTGACCGCGGTGATGCTGCTGGTAATGGTGGGGATCGTTCCTGCCACAGCAGGCGGCCCCCCGTGTCCGCCCCCGGTCTGCGGGCCCGTCATGTATGCGCCTCCACCCATGTGTGCTCCCCCGGCTTGTCCTCCCATGAAGGTGAAGCCGATGGTCGCATGTCCTCCGCCGGCCTGCCCGCCGCCCGGGTGCGCGCCCGCTCCGTGTGGGCCGCCTCCATACAAACCCAAATGCGGACCGGGTCCTTTGGAGGGTCTGTGCAGGGGTGCACTGAACCTGGTCACCGGCGCAATTGCGCTGCCGTTTAAGGCGGTGGATTGCCTTATAGACAAGTGCCGTCGGCCGAGCCTCTGCGCCGCTCCTCCGCCCCCGTGCCTTATGCCGCCGCCTGCCCCTTACTGCGGTCCTGCGCCTGCTATGGCCTATTGCGGCCCAGCGGGTTGCCCGCCACCGTACGGGTACGGCATGGCGCCTCCTCCCGCACGGCCCTTTGGTTTCGGCAGGGGACACGGCCCGCGGCTCGTGCCCTTCTCAGCAAAGAAGTCCAAGAAGACCAAGATGATAGCTGGAGGTCCGGCGTCGGATAACCTCTTCGGCACCTACTGGTAGAATCATCAGTTGCTGAATACGAAAAGGGGACGCACCGTGCGTCCCCTTTTTCGCGTGATTCAAGCGGGGAAGCTTCTACCAAGGCGCTTTCTTGAAAGCGCCTCGGTATTATACCGGTTGCCAAAATTCTTGGCTTCTTGGACAGCCCGCACTTGACGATGACCGGTAGGGGCCGGCGTCCCTGCCGGCCCGAGCTGGTTGATATTCTTAAGAAAAATGTGCCGGCACGGAGGCCG
>JBFLZC010000002.1:44960-456863 GCA_040756375.1 Thermodesulfobacteriota bacterium | reverse complement strand
CTCGCGAAGAGCCAGTCAGGTGGAACTCTCACGCACAGTCGCTCTACCAGGAAGTCGCTTCTTGTCCAAGAAGTACTTCTATCTGGAATATACAAGGGGAGATGAGTCTCCCCTCCAAATTATTGCGTAACGATGCGCTCTTGCTACCTATCTCCGAGGCGAAGCCCCGGAGTGTTCGCCGAAGCCGAGGGCTTTCATGACTCGCTGTAGCTCTCTAGCTGTGACAGTTGGCATGAACGCTCACCTATGGCGCTAGAGCTTTTTCGCCTTCCTGTCAACCGGTTGTGATAGGTATTTTGCGCGGCACGGCTTTTTGAGATTTAGGCAGTACCAGAGTGAGCACTCCGTCCGTCAAGGACGCGCTTATCTTTTCCTGATCGACGATATCGGTGATGCGGAAGGAACGGAAGTAATTGCCGGTACGGTACTCGGTGAGGAGCTCCTCGCCGACGGGAGCGGCATCCGTCACTTTTCCCACAATCGATAGCACTTCGTCTCGAAGGTCGATTTCCACATTCTTGCCGTTTACCCCCGGCATGTCCACCATGACGATCAATTCTGTTTCATTTTCGCAGATATCCACCGCTGGGGTAAAGTACGGGCCTTCCCGTGTAAACTCACCTTCAGAGGGCTCAACCTGCATCTTTTCATGAACCTGGATTTCTTGCTCAGCCATCTTTGTTCTCCTTCGCGAGCGGGTGGCTCATCCTGCTTTCACGGATATCTGTTTCGGCACGGCTGCTTTCTCTACAGGAAGAGTAACCGTGAGCACCCCGTCCTTGTAGGTTGCGGTCACGCCTTCAGCATCCACCCGGCGCGGCAGCGTGATGCTTCTCTGGAACGTGCCTGATGCGCGCTCTCTCCGATGAAAGCTCACCCCTTCGCTCACTTCGGGCGCCTTTCTTTCACCTTTGAGCGCAAGGGTATCCGCTTCCACCTTGAGTTCAAGGTCTTCGAGTTTCATGCCCGGGATTTCCGCTGTTACCACATAGGCGTTCTGCAGCTCTCGCACGTTGAGGAGCGGAAAGAGCCTTGTTTGGCGCCATAGTGAGCCGGTCGGCCACGCATCCCGCGTAAGTGCGCCGAGCAAACTGTCCATCTCTCTCCGGAGGCGATTGAGTTCAGACCAGGGCGGTCCTCCGGGTACGGTCCAACGAAACATGTTGTATTCCTCCTTCTTGACAAGAAGTAGTTCTCCGAATCTCGGAACCGTTGACGCAAGCAGACTTCACAGCGCTGATTGTCCGCGAGATCTGCGCAGCGAGAGGTCGGCCTGTCGTCAGATCCAATGAGGCCGCGATACATACGGTCGGAGTGCTCGGACCACTTCCGACCGTATGTTTCCTCACTTCAGCTCGATCTTGATAGTCTTCTTCTTGCTCGATTCGGCCTTGGGCAGTTTCAAGGTAAGGACTCCGTCCTTGTACGCGGCTTCTGCCTTGTCCTCCTGGACATCTCCGGGGAGGGTGAAAGAGCGGGAGAAACTGCCGTAAGCCCGCTCGACCCGATGCACGCTCTCACTCTTCTCTTCTCGTTCTTCCTTCTTTTCGCCGCTGACCGTGACAACGTTACCGGTAAGGTTAACTTGGACCTCTTTTGGGTCCACCCCTGGAAGCTCCACCTTGACAATAAACTCATTGTCCGTCTCGGAGACATCGAATGCGGGGAAGAACTTGCGTCCTGAATAAGGGGTCGGCATGAACCAGTCAGACCCGAAGAATGAGTCGAACAGGTCGTCCATTTCCCTGCGAAAGGTCGCCAGGGGGTGTTCGCGAGTTTCCACATCTCCTCGTCTCCAAGGGATCAGGCTACGCATTGGTCAACACCTCCTTTTCGTTTGACTTATGGGTCCGATAGGGGGATCGTGTTTAATTACTTTTTCGGTTAAATCACTACTCAGATAGGTACGCTTCCCTGAATGTCAAGTGGGTGGACCCATTTTTGGTCCTTGGGCCTTTTCATTCCTCAAATCGTGGTCATGATTTGAACGAAGCCATACGAGGTGACAGTCATGGAAGAAATCGACATCGAAGGAAGAGGCATATCAGGGGCGTCTCCGGAGCACGGTTTCAGCGAAGAGACGTTTGAGGGGGAACGAAAGGGATTCGATTGCTATCGGAGATGCATGGACGATGCCTGGGACCTCAAAGGTGAGTCTGTGTGCTCAACCGTGTGCGGGGTCTAGGCCGTCTTCGGGTAACAGTCATTCAGGTTGCATTTGACGAAGCCGGGAGCGCGAGTCCCGGCTTTTTTGTGGACCTGCAACACGTGGGGAAATGGGAAGTGGCTGCAAACTATAGCAAGTGTCAAAAATAATGTCCGATTGCCGCTTGGGCATTGGTAGGTGCCGGCCTCCGTGCCGGCACATTTTTCTTAAGAATATCAACCAGCTCGGGTCGGCAGGGACGCCGGCCCCTACCGGTCATCGTCAAGTGCGGGCTGTCCAAGAAGCCAAGAATTTTGGCAACCGGTATATATCGGTCTTTCCGACCGTTTCTTGACCCACTGAAGTGGCGACCTTCACGGGCAGCGTCCCGGCATGCGCACCGCGCAGAGAGTTCCCGCGAGGTCCCCTGCGTGCTATGGTGTCTCATGTGGGGGGGCCGGAGCTCAAGATTGTTGCGTTCCGGTCCTGGTTCCTTCAGGGCAAGTCAGCAAACTTAACATGGGACCGGGTGGGAAGTGGGGCAGCGGATTCGTCGTGCACGAGCGCAGGAGTTCCACGCACAAGGCGCCTTTTCGTGCACGGCCCCAGCTGATCCGCGGGCGTGACTTGTCATGTCCGTGTTGGATTCATTGGAGGGTAGTTCATAGTGACGCATGTGGATCATTTCCTGAATGGGTTTTTCTGGCCGAAATCAGTGGCGGTGGTGGGAGCCACACCGAATCCGCTCAAAATCAATTTCAGGCTGACACAGAATTTGCTGGACCTCAACTTCCCCGGGAAGATCTACCCGGTGAATCCTGGGGCTCAAGAGATCCTTGGTCTCAAAGTCTATTCGAAGCTAACCGACATTCCCGACCCGATCGACCTCGTGGTGAGCGCGGTACCCGCGCCAAAGACCCTTGCTGTGGCGCAGGAATGCGGCGCATTGGGTATCAAGCAGCTGGTCATCGTGTCGGGCGGTTTTTCCGAAGGCGGCGCTGCAGGGAAAGACCTCCACGGGCTAGTAGCTGCGTACGCCAAAGATCAGGGCATACGCGTCCTGGGACCCAATACTTTGAGTCCGGTGAATTCTGCTGCCGCCTTCGCCATCAGTTACAACCAAGTGCGATCGATCAAGCGAGGCGGGATGTCCTTTGCCTTCCAGTCCGGATTCTACGATCCTCGTATCAGGTGGATCTGCTCGGGTTTGGGCGTGAACAAGATCCTGGATATGGGAAATAAGCTGGACATCAACGAGGTGGATGCGCTCGAATACTTTGCCCTGGATCCCGAAACCAAGGCGTTGGCGATCCACGTGGAGAGCGTCCGAGGCACCGGAGAAGCCTTCGTGCGAGCACTCAAACGGATAGCGCAGAAAAAGCCCACCATAGTCCTCAAGTCCGGCCGCACTCCCGCAGGCGCGAAGGCCGCAGCTTCTCACACCGGAGCGATAGCGCAGGAAAACGATCTCGTCTTTGACAGTATCGTCAGACAAACAGGGGCCATTCGAGCACAGAATCTTGAGGAATTCTTTGACCTGGCAAAGGCTTTTGCGTTCCTGAACGCACCCCAGGGCAATCGACTGGCCGTCATCGTGATGTCAGGCGGCGAAGGGGTCATGGCGACCGACGCGTGTGTGGCCAACGGGCTTGAACCTGCTCAACTTAGCAGCGGGACATGCAAAATACTCAAGAAGGTGATGCCCGCGTGGGAAATCCCTGTGAATCCCTTCGACGGGGGAGTCTGCTTGGAATCCCTTGTGCAAAGGCCCCTTGATTTCTTCAAGACACTCACAGCGATTCCGCGAGACGAAGGCGTGGATTGCGTCATCATGCAGTTGCCGCCAAGTATGGGCGACTTTGCGCGGTCGGCCCCTCAGATCACGCCGGAACTCGCAGAAAAGGCCATTGAGCAGTTCACCCAAGGTTTCGTAAGTCTTGGGAGTCCTAGCAAGCCGTTTGCGATGTGGCGCTCCACCATGGACGCGCAGGAAGAACAGTGGGTCCAGACCATCGAATCCCGAGGAGTCCCGGTCTTCTTGTCGTCGGCGAGGGCGATTGCAGCGCTTGCTGCAATGTACCGCGACCGAACAAGACGGTCGGCCCATGAAGGAGCGTGAAGCGATGTTTGATCAGAGGGCTGTGCAAACCCTGGAGAGACCGGATAAGCTGATCAGACAGCTTGATGAGATCTTCAACCCTGGGTCCGTGGCTGTGGTCGGGGTGCCACGGGGCTTCAAGATGGGGAAACTCTTCCTCATTGCGCTCCTCGAACAAGGCTTCAAGGGACCAATCTATCCGGTGAATCCTGAAGCTCAGGAGATAGACGGGATGCCGTGCTACCCCACGGTCTCGGCAATCCCCGAACGAGTGGACCTGGCTATCGTGCTGGTGCCTCATCATCAGGCTCTGGACGTGGTCAAGGACTGCGCGGCAAAACGCGTCAAGGGCGCTGTGCTTTTTACCGCGGGATATAAGGAAACCGGTACCGAACAGGGCCGAGCTTTGGAGGAAGAGCTCGTGAGGATTGCGCAGGGAGCCGGCATGCGCCTGTTCGGCCCGAATTGCATGGGACTATATTGCCCTCGCAGCGGCCTCTCGTTCTTTCCGGGCCTCTCCCAGACTCCCGGTCCTGTGGCACTAATTTCCCATAGTGGCTCTCTGGCGAACATCCTCGGCCGTATAGCCGACCAGAAGGGCATCCGGTTCAGCAAAGCCGTCAGCCTGGGCAACGAATCCGATCTCAACGCGGCTCATTTCCTCTCTTATCTGGCTCACGATCCGGACACGGGCCTGATCGGCGCGTACCTGGAAGGAGTGAAAGACGGACCATTCTTTGTCCAGGCGCTCAGGGAGGCAGCCTCTCGTAAGCCGGTGATCCTGTGGAAAACCGGCCTCACCCCTGAGGGCACCAAGGCGGCCACTTCGCATACCGGCGCGCTGGCGAGTTCACCCAAGATATGGGATGCGCTCGTCCGGCAGACAGGAGCTATCCCGGTGGTGGGGTTCGAGCGGCTTGCGGACTCGCTCATGGGTTTTTCCATGCTCCCTGCCGGCCTTGGCGATCGAATTGCGATCCTCTCCGGGCCCGGTGGCTTGGCCGTGGCCACGGCTGAGGCTTGTGGCGCGGTAGGCTTGAAGCTGGCCGATCTCTCGCCCCAGACTCGTGAAACCCTGGCCCAGTTCGTCGCGCCGACCGGCACGAGCCTTTCCAACCCCGTGGACGTGGGCCTTACCGCATCGTTCGAGATAGAGATCTATATCCAGGCGGCCAAGACGGTCGCTGCGGACCCGGGAGTGGACGCGGTGGTGATCGTGGGAGCGGGCATCAGTCCCGACACAAACAAGGCTTACACCGAGTCCCTGATCCAAGCGCGTAAAGACTCGGGCAAACCGTTCCTCATGGTGAGCATTCCCGGGTTCGATCCGGCGCTGGCGCGGACTTTCTGTCAGAACGGGGTGCCTTTCTTCGATTCCGCGGAGAGGGCCATGCTGGTGTACGCAGCTTGCCGCCAATACCAGTTGAAAAGCCGGTCTTGCGGTTAAGTAGTATAACTAATGCAAAGTAATATTATTTAGTTTGACTATATCGCCTTCGCTCTGCTATGCTTGGCACGGGTTTGCTGAAGAGCACTTTTCTACTCAGCCCCTCCGGCCTTTCCGGAGGGGATTTTTTCAGCCCTCAATTCCTGCCGTGACCCAATTCTTCTTGCCGAAATTCCAGTCCGATTCGAAGCTGCTGCACCTCGTCATTCCTGCGAAAGCAGGAATCCAGTATTGGTGGCTTGGTACTAGGTTATCCACTGTCAGCCTTTTGGGCTTCTGGATTCCCGCGTGCGCGGGAATGACGCACAATGGCTTACTGACTGCGTGCTCTTGGATTTACCCTCTCGTCGTCAAACGGACACTAGTTTTGGCCACCAGTATAGCTCCCGCGAAAATTCTGTCTTTCCCAGTGCGACGTGGTAAAAAAGGGATAAAACAAAGACACCACGATTGGGGGCACGCGAAATGCTGTATGGGGCTATGAATTTTCCGGTGAGGCCCGTTCTCAAGGAAGTAGAAGCGATTGCCGCACTGGGCTTTGATTACCTGGAACTGACCATGGATCCGCCTCAGGCGCATCACAGTACTATCCGGGAACAACGAAACGATCTGCTGAATGCGCTGGAAAAGCATGGGATGAACCTGGTGGTCCATCTCCCCACTTTTCTCGGATTGGGAGACCTCACCGGAAGCATCAGAGATGCATCGGTCAACGAGATGCTCTGTTCGCTGGAAGTTGCAGCGGCACTCAACCCGCTCAAAGTGGTAATTCATCCCGCGTACGTTACTGGACTGGCGGTCTTTGTGGCGGAGCAGGTGGTGGAGTCCGGCCTTCGGAGCCTTACAACCATTACGGAGACGGCCGAACGACTCGGTTTGAGCCTTTGCATCGAAAACATGTTTCCGCGCACACGGTCTCTGGTCGAGCCGGAAGATTTCGACAACGTGTTTCGCCGTTTTCCGAGCCTGAAACTCACACTGGATACCGGGCACGCCAATATCGGCGGTAAAGGCTCCAAGAGGGCTCTAGACTTTATCCGGCGCTTTCCGGATCGGATAGGTCATATTCACGCGAGTGACAATTTCGGCAATGATGATAACCATCTACCTGTGGGAGCAGGCACGGTGGATTTTTCCAAGATCGCGGGTGCGCTGAAAGAAATTGGATACGACGGTACGGTGACTCTGGAGGTCTTCTCACGGGACACAGACTACCTGAAGATCAGCAGGGAAAAGTTTGCGAGGCTTTTGGAGGCGAGCTAAGAGGCTGGATCAGCGGGGATCCTCGGAGGCTCTTGGCTTCGCAAGAACCATCAGCGAGGCTCCTCCCAAGAGTCTGACGCAAAGATCTGGCTTAAGCCTGAAAAAGAGCTTCATTACCACTCGGGCAAGTCGCTGTTTTGGGGTTCGAGCCAGGTCAATGAATGCGGGCGTGTACTGGGAGTCGATTACTTCGTACCCTGTTTCGTCCAACGCGGCCAATGCTGTGGCTTTTGTGAAGTAGTGCAAATGCCCGCTGGTTCGCCGAGCCAGGATCTGACGATCCCTCAAGGCTCCTTCGGCCGAAATCTCCAAGGGTATGTGGAAAATGAAATAATCCGCCAACTCCTGTATCTGTCTGAGAAAACCCAGATAATCTTCGATGTGCTCGACTAGATCGATAACCGCAGCGACATTGTACTTAATGTCACCCTGAGGGATAGCTTCCATGTGAAAGAAGCTGACTCGTTCGTTTTCGTACTTCTTGGCCATAGCTATCGCTTGAGGTGATATGTCATAGCCATGAAACCGGGCCGAAGGGTAGCGGAGTGACAACTCGTGAAGCACCTTCCCAGCTCCGCAGCCGATGTCAACATACGATTTGAAACGTATCGAATTGCTATCTATGATGCGCGATATCTGCTCCGCCTTCCAACAAGAGTCCTCTTCATGCCATGTGGGGTGACAAGCCTGGTACGATCCGTTGGAATACATGGTTCCCGGCTCTGATGTACTATGGTTGGACGCGGTCATAGCGTATCTCACGTTGATGTTCAGTATGCGAAATGTCACCGGCCGCGGTAGCGATCCGTCCACCGTTTCTTGATTTCCGATTTGATCACTTTCATCGCGTGCGAAGCGCGTCTCCACGAGCCCTTCGGCCTCCAGTCAGGCGACCAGGGTGCACATAGATGCTTCAATTCAGTGAAGGTAAACCCGACCGATCGGGCAGACGCGGCTACCAGTTTCCCGCGGCTCAGGAGCCAATAGAGGTAGCTCACGGCGTACTGCGCGTATTGGCGGTCAAGTTCCGCTCGCACCTCTGCCGCCAGATCTCGGCATCTCATCCATTCGGTGACCAGGTTCAGCACTTCTTGGTATCCTCGCTCTTGCTGAATCCTGCTGGTGTTGGCCGAGTGCACGCGGTAGCTGCACAAAGGTTCGCCGACATAGTCTACAGCGTGCCTGGCCGCGATCTTCATCCACGTGTCGTAGTCCTCGACGATGTTGTACCTGGGGTCGAATTTACCCACTTCGACAAGGGCTTCTTTCCTGACGATCACTGACGGGAGCTGCATGAAGCAGCCATACTTGACCAGGGCAAGAAGCGCATCGCCTCGGCACGGCTCAACGCCCTGATATGCGAAATAGGTGGCGAAGCGTTCCCCATGCGGATTGATATAATAGCAGTCGGAATAGACCAGACCCACCTCAGGCTGGGTTTCCAGGAGAGGAATTTGTTTCTCCAGTTTGGTGGGCTCCCAAAGGTCGTCGTGATCCAAGAAAGCCACATACTTGCCCCGGGACAAGTCTACGGCACGATTTCTCGTGGCGCCCACACCAGAATTTTCCTGCAAATGATACTGAATCCTCGCATCAGAAAAGCTTTTCACGATTTGTTCGGTTCGGTCGGTTGACCCGTCGTTGACCACAACAATTTCGAAATTGTCAAACGTTTGGTTCAAGACACTTTGCAGGGTTGCAGCGATGTACTCTTCGCTGTTGTAGCAGCAGATTGTCACACTAACTAAGGGAGGTGCACCAGGCATCAGCAGACTCTTCTAAAAAAGGAAGCCCTCGATGGTTCCAAGGGCCGCGGAAAAGCTGCGTCCGCTTTCAGCGGCTGAAGAATGACCGCACTGCCTCAATCACGAGCATGGGATCGTTATCAGTCATTTCATAATACAGAGGCAGCGTAATCATCTCCCGATACACCTGCTCGGTGATCGGCAGTGGAACACGAAAATCCGCGTACAACGGCTGCAAGTGATTCGGTATGTAATGAACGCCGGACGCGATGCCCTTCTCTTTCAGATAATCCATAAGCTCGTCACGACGCCCGTCCAATACCCTGACTACGTAAAAGAAGGGGAACGTTTCGTCCAGGTCATGTCGCAACAGAGCGATGCCCCGCTGGTCGCCGAAGGCTTGATCGTACTGCTGCACAATCGCCCTCTTTTTGGCTCTGAACGCCTGCAATCGCTTGAGTTGCTCCAGCCCGATCGCCGCGTTTATGTTGCTCATGTGGTAACGATATCCCGGAGTCACCACTTCGTAAAACCAGCTTCGTTCATGACGATAACGACTCCATGTATCCTGATCGATGCCGAGGATTCTCTTGTGGATGACGCGAGCAGCGATGTCGTCGTCCGCCGTGACCACCGCGCCGCCCTCGCCACAGGTGATATTCTTGATCGGGTCAAAACTGAAACAGGTCACATTGCCCAGAGTTCCTATGTTGCGACCCTTATAAGTCGAACCGAACGCATGGGCCGCGTCTTCGATTACTAACAAATTATTTGTTTTCGCGACATCAAGAAGCCGGTCCATATCACATGCCAGACCACCGAAATGCACCGGCATGATTGCACGCGTGCGCGGGGAAATCTTCTTCTCAACGTCAGCCGGGTCCATATTGAACGTGTCGATGTCCACGTCGCAAAAGACCGGTTGGGCTCCGCAGGAGGTGATGACCTGAACCGACGCGGCAAAAGTCAGTGATGGGACGATCACCTGATCGCCAGGCCCTAGACCACAAGCGTCGAGCGCGATATGGAGCGCGGATGTTCCGGTATTCACCGCAATCACATGCGGCACGCCAAGGTAATCTCTCAGTTTGTCTTCAAACTCTTTTGTCGCCGCGCCCATGCCGAGCCATCGACTCTCGAACACTTTTGCCACAGCGTCGAGTTCTTCCTGGCCCAGATATGGTCGTTGGAGCGGTATGGCCATTTATTGCCCCTGAATGGAAGTATCATGTTGCGTACGGAGAAGAACCTAAAATAGCGCAGGGCAACTCGGCTGTCTAGACCGGTCTTGGATGCGCCCATCGTACGAACGCGATAGCCGCTTTTGACCCTTATTTCATTTCCTTGCAGCTGCGAGTCTCGGCTTGACCCCGAAATAGTTGGCGGCGTTCACAGGTGAGTCGGGTAAGACCGGATAGTCCAGATTCTGCCGGAAAAGACGAAATCCCGCGTCCCGAATGAACTTGCGATAATGATGGTCCTGGTAGCTGTGTCTACCGGAATCGTCTGCGGGAACCTTTGGTGTGAAGTGTCCACTCAACAGAGATTGCAGCCACAACTTCCCACGCCCGCGCCACGGCTTAGGCCCTTCGATATGTTCGCACGCTATGAGGACCAGGCCGTCCGGTTTCAAGCAGTTGTATATCGACCGCAAGAGCGGGACCGGCTGGGAGATCATGTACAGCGCCTGGCAAAAGACCGCGGCATCGAGAGAGTTCTCTTTGCATACGATACTTTCCGCGCTATCGACCACCCGCTCAATCTTTTGCTCCAGAGCATGATATTGCTGGAAGACAAGCGGCGCCAGGCGAAACAAACGATGCTCGGAGATATCTACTGCGATGATCTTCTCGACGTCTGCGCACCGGGAAAGGATTGCAGTTGTCCAGCAAACGCCCGCGCCCAGTTCGAGCACAGTGCCACGAATTCCGCCCAGCTGACTTTCAACGAAAGCGAGCGCATCCCGGAAACAGCGCTCCAGGTTCGTCTCGGTGCGGAGATGGTTTAGAAGCCGAGGATCGTCAACATCTTCGATCCAGAAGCTCTTTGATCGCTCGATCTCTTCGTCGTTCCAGTAATCGGCACACATAGCCTGATGGTCACCTGTTATCAGGTGCGAGCCCTTCTGAAGTCAGGATCCGTAATTCCGGATCCGCGGACTTCACAGCCTGTTCAAGGAGTTTGGTCAGCAGTTTCGGCCGTCGCACGCGGGGATGGGTGGGCAAGTTCATGCAATGCCGAGTGGCTTCTTCCGCAGAAGGACAGCTGCCGGGCTCGTATCCGACCTCTTCCAGATTCGCATCACGTCCCTGGCAGACACTGGTGAACCAAATGGCAGAGTCCAAGGCCGAAGACAGATGTTCGACCCAGGCATGCTGATTGGCCACTCGAAAGGTGTAAAGCAGGAATGCATGATGTGAAAGATCCGCGCCCGAATCCATGCGATGAGCGCCAATGATGCCGTCATAAGTCCGGGCCAGGTTCCTGCGCCACGCGATGTTCTCGTCGAGCATCGCCAATTGACTTAAGCCTATCAAGGACTGGGCATTTGAGAGCCGCGCGGGGTAGGGATACGCGGTGGGCTTCACCAGATCAGTTTCATCGTAGAAGTAGGCCAGTTTCCCCCTGCTCGCGAGCCAGGCATACAAATACGAGCCCACGAGGCAAACACGGGGGTCCAAGAGAAGATATTCCAGAATAAACGTTTTTAGGATCGCCCGGATTGCCTGTTCTCTCAGAAAAGGGGTTTGGGATTGGATTCGACCGATTCGCGAGGCGAGTTCCGCGTTGTCCGTGGTAACCATGCCTCCGGTGGACGTGGAAATAACCTTCGAATGATCTGTCGAGAAATAGGCGACATCGCCGAGACTTCCCACTTTTCGTCCCTTGTGCACAACACCCAATGCGTGGGCCGAGTCTTCTATAATCGTGAGACCTCTGCGTCGGGCTATCTCTGATATGGCTTCCACGTCACACACTAGCCCGTACGTGTGCTGGGCTATAATGGCCTTGGTTCGCGGCGTAATCTGAGCTTCTATCTTATTGATGTCAATATTGAAGGTCCTTGGATCGATATCCACATAGACCGGTCGAGCCCCACGGTAGATCAGGGCGTTGGGCACAACCACACAGGTGTACGCGGGCAGGATCACTTCATCCCCAGGCCCGATTCCCAGGGCTTCCAGTATCACGTACAGCCCCATTCGACCCGAAGCGAAGCTGAAAGCGTAGCCAGTGCCCGCGACTCGGGCGAATTGCCTCTCGTACTCGGCGATTGCAGGTCCGTCGACTATGGGGATGGTGCGAAGGAGCCCTTGGAGCGCTATCCGGACCTCTTTCCACGAGTTGGTGCCTGAGAAGATGTTGTACCGCGTCCACCTGCCCCGGAGAAGCTGTCCGGCGATCTCCTTCATGGCTCGCAAGAGCTTGGCCGCCCTGGACCTTTCCGATCCGAAACGTTTCCGGTCCGGGCCAGGCGCGTTGTGCTTCTGCAGGCTAATGCTTTCTCCAGGAATGGTCATACGGGTTGCACCGTCAAGGACGTCGGTCTTCAACAGTATTCCGGCCGGATATAGCACCGAACCCGGCGTAGCTCAAGGCTTCGGTAATGCGCGCGCCGGCGAAGGGGGCTTCCCGGTGACTGCTTCGCGTGATCAAGGGTTCAGCAATTACTTTTACGGCATCAGACGTCGAATAAGGTGAGCAGATTCAGGGCTGAATAGCTCGTTTAATCTCGCGTACGACGCCTTTGCTCGTTCCCGCGACTTATTCAAGTCTTCGCGCAATAGTGTCTCAACCGCTTGGCGGATATCCCGAGGCGAACGGCCCTGTATATTGGCCTCCGGAAAATGCCCCAGGGTATCCATATCGAACCAGAGGTCCGGCTGCACATGCACCACATGCACCCCCAGCGCCAGCGCCTCTAAGCTCACTGATGTGCCCATATCGATCAGGACCGCGGCCGATTGGAGCAGTTCGCCGATGGGTCGATCGATCACGGTGAAATGTCTCGGGACCCTCTCTCGGCCAAGCAACGCCACCACGCTGTCGAGGAGTTCGCGGCCTCGTGTCTCTCCGATGTCGGGATGGAACTTGATTACAACCTCCATGCCTCTGAAATCTCCCAGCGCTTCAAACACCTTGCACAGCAGTTCCAAGGTGTCCTGGGCAGAATGCGACCCGGCAACAAGGATCGATGCTCGGTCCCGAATGCCGGTCGATTCAAAGTGCCGGACATCATCCTTGTGGGTGAAGAGATGCGAAAAACGAAACGCGGGCCCTACCTGCACCTGCTCTTGAGGGTACCCTTGCTCTGCCATGAGCCGTGCCCAGACCGGCCCTGGAACAATGATCGGCCCTGAGATCAGTTTCCTGCTCGCATCATGTCCGGACATGGAAAGCGGCAACCAGAGAGGAGCGAAAGGTCCGTGCATATAGCTCAAGATTCGAGTGTCCGTCAGGAATTCACGAGCGCCCACGCGAAAAGCCTTTTCCCAGGGTTGGTTTTCAAAGGGAATGATGACAACGCGCGGGGCAAACCCCTGTCGGGCCAGGAAGCGGGCCACGTAATACCATTGCATTGCCAACATTTCCCTGGTCTTTGCCCGCTCGGCCAGTGTTTCCGAGACGAGCAAGGGTGTAAGATCCAGACCCTGGAGAATGAACTTCGACCTGATCGGCCATCTCTGAATCAATGTTCGCCATGCAATCCTGAGAACATCGAGCAAGTTCCAGCATTCATCCGGAAATACGATCAGCTCCCCAGACGTACGGGCCGGCTCTACGAGTTCCCGCAATGTCCGCGGGTACGGATGCACCACGTGGGCAACTCGGTAACGTCGAGCGCGCAGATGCCGAGGGAGTTCTCCAAAGTACCGATCTGACTCCCTAGGATGGGTATCGAACATGTTCTCCTGACTCCAGGTGATCAGCAGAACATCAAGATTTTGCAGCGGTAAGTACGGGTCGTTTGCAGACCCGCCGGACCATTTCTTCAGGAGGCGTCGGTTGCGGAGGAATGCCAGCACGAACTTGAGACGTCGGTACGCAGCCTTCATGCTCAAGTCAGCCCACAGAATCACGGTGGTGACAAACCCGGGCAGGTGATCGAGTAGCGCGACTGGACCCAGCCGATGAGTCGAGTAACCTCTTGTCGCAGCTGGTCTTTCCATAAGGAGCCCAAGCTGCCAATCCTCGACAATGACAACCAGCGATTCTCCCGATTGCAGGAGTTCGTCAAAGACCAGATACGCGCAGCAATTAAAGAAGAGCTCGGAAGTGTAAGGGTTCTTTTCTGCGAAATCAGAGGACTGGTAAAGGAGGTCTAATTGATCCACATCCAGGACTGCATCCACATTCATGAAGTCTCGGCGGATCTCAAAGGCCTTTTTGTTAATGAGTTCCCCTGCGCAGATGGCCTGATGACTGGAAAGCCGCGAGCTGATTCGATAGTACTGCTCAATGTCTCGGCCGAAATAGATCCAGCGCACCGGTGGCCGATCACGCAAGAGTGTCTGTAGTCTCCCCAAGGCACGAGGCACAGCAACGTAGACTGTCGAATTCCGCGAACAGTTCATGAGACAGGCACGGATCGATCAAGGCAGGACCATTTGTGGTCCAATTGGTGCAAATCCTGAATAATGCTCAGCACACGCTCGTGAGGGAAAGGGTTGCTTGAACCGGCAGGCACCCGCCCGACAAACCCCACGGACGTTTCGCACGCGCTGCGGTAATCGGCCAGCGCGTCGCCCACAAACAGGACTTCAGATGGATGGAAACCCTTTTCGGTAACGATTTGTCGAACGATTTCAGCCTTGGTCCTGGGGCTTCCGTAAACGCCACGGAAGAACCGGCCGAGTCCGCGTTTCTCAACGATTTGGCGTAGTTCCGGTTCCGGCGTCCCCGAAGCCACGAACAGTTCAAGTTTTGACGAATACTTCTCGAGAAAGCGGTCGGCTCCGGCCACAAACGGACACGCAATCACTTTTTGAAAAACCAGTTCCGAAAAACGCCTGCCCAACTCTTGTCGATGATCTTGACTCAGAGGCTTCTTGAGGAGGTCACGAAAGATAATGTCGAATTTCTCAAAGCGCGGCATGCCGCCGTTTTCAATATGGAGTCTCACGATATCGTCCAGGTGATCCGGATAGTCCTGGAACAAGTCCCGGAAAGCCTGGGTCTTGATGTCCATGGATTCCAGGATTACACCGTCGAAATCAAAGACAATCGCTTTGAACATACCAACTACCTTAGCTTGATCGGCGCAGCGAATCCCGAAAGCCTTCGGCGAGCCCTCCGTGGCTTCGCCTCGGAGAGCGGCTGCAAGAGCGCATCGTTGCGCAATAATTTGGAGGGGAGACTCATCTCCCCTCCAAACCACCCCATACGTAGGCCCGAAAGGGGGCGCCTCATGCCGACGACTCTTATGGGAAGCACACCGAGCACGGAGTTCTCCTTGCGATCAAGAGCGCGCGATTCTATGTCGACACACCGAGGCGGGACGCAGCCTCGACGATCTGGTCCCATGTCTTCTGGGGAATGTCAATTCCTTTGGAAAGGCGCTCCTGCCTCGTTGCCTGTTCAGGATCGCCCGGAATAAGGACCCCGGGACTTCCCGCGCAGGGCCGCGTGGCTCTAAGCGCATCGGCCATTCTGCCAACCTGTGATGTGAAGCGCTCTTGAGGCTGGAAAGCCTCAACATTGAGCACCCACAGAAAGACGCCGTTACCGCCTTCATAGCCGCTGTCCGGTAGGATCAACGATCCTGAACCGCTCAGCAGGCCGCCAAGGACTTCCACCAGAAGCGCCAAGCTCGACCCCTTATGACCTGCCGCGGGGAGAAGCATTCCGCCATCATAGTATTCCTTGGGATCGCGACTCGGCCGACCCTGGGAATCGAGTATCCAGCCCTCAGGGAGTGACTCCCCTTTGTCGCGGTACACGCGGATCTTTCCCGAAGCCACCACCGATGTGGAGAAATCGAGCACGATAGGACGCGCGTCCTTCACGGGGAGCGCAGCCGCCAGAGGGTTGGTGCCGAACATCGGCGAACCGCCACCGAATGGAACGACTCTCGGCTTGGAGCCGCCGCCGTTCACGAAGGCCATGCCCACCATGCCCTGCTCCGCGGCCATTGCCGGATACGTGCCCGTGAGCCCTACATGACCGCAGTTGAAGATGGAGGCAGCGGCCGAGTATGAGACGCGTGCCTTTTCGATAATCCTCTCCATGGTCCAGCGCGCCGCCAGCTGCCCGAACCCGTGATGGCCGTCCACCAGAAGAGTGGTAGCTGATTCCTTGACGATTTCAGGTTCAGCCGCAGGGTTGACCTTGCCGTCTTGAATCCGCTTGAGATACTCGACAATACGAATTACGCCGTGGGAATCATGTCCCGCGAGGTTCGCCTCCACCAGAGCATCAGCCACAAGATCGGCCACGGCAGCAGGCGCACCGGAACGCAGGAATATGTTGGACGCGACGCCCTTGAGGTAATGGCCGCTAAACACGGGCATGGGGAGACCTCGTTATGAGTCGTCGGACTGGCCGGCCGATTTGGGTTGCATCTCAGCGTAGATTTCTTCGATGCAATCCAGGAGACCTTGGCCCATGTCGTAATAGGGATTGTTCACGAGCTTCTTAGCAATGGTGGGTCTGAAACAATAGGGGGTAATGCAGAAATGTCCTGAATTTCCGGCCCTGGCATCATTAGGATCCGGCGGGGAAACCTTGACGGCGACGTCTCTTCCCACTATCTCTCGGATCATCACGAGTAAATCGAGGAATCTCATGGCATGGAGCCCGGTGAGCACCACATGCTCGTTCCTATACTCGTCGGCAAGAATCCGTACACTGGACTTGGCCGCGTCCTTCACATGGACGTACTCCCGTATCTCTTCGCCTGTTCCCGACGCCTTGATCACCCGATCCCGCAACGCCATTTTGATGTAACGTCTCACACTGTTATGGTCATCGGCTCGAGGCCCGTACACCGTGCCGTAGCGCAGGATGGTGTAATCCAGTCCGTGGAGACGTTGATATTCCTCAACGTAAAGCTCGGCAGCCTGCTTACTGCACCGATAGAATGACCCTCCTTCGCTATACACGTATATGCTGCTCGCGTATACAAAACGCTTTACACCGGCTGCTCGGGACGCTTCCAGCATGATGACAGTGCCGAGGATATTCTGCTCAACCGTTTCGATGGGATAGTGAAGCCCTATGTCGAGATGTGGGATGCCCGCGAAGTTGTACACTGCGTCGTTTCCGTCAATAGCGTTCCGGACTGCTATCTTATCGAGAATGTCGCCTTGCGCGAACCCCTGATCGGGCCTGATATAAGGAGAGGGCCGGAGATCGTAAATGGTGACCTCGTGGCCCGCGTCAGAGAGAGCGTCGGCCACGTGACTCCCGATAAAGCCCGATCCTCCAGCCACCAGTATCTTCATTGGCCACCAACCTCCATTACCGAACATTCCCTGTCATCGATCAAGGAGCCCGGCCGCGGCTCGATCGACCATCCATATTACCTCACCTTCCAGGGGTTTGACCAGCTGTGCAGGCGGAGTGGGCGCACTAATATCATTCGCAAGAACAGATTTCAAAGCTTCGGCCTTTTCGTCGCCTGCGGCGAGGAACATGATGACGCGCGCGTTGTTCAGCACAGGATAGGTCAGGGTAAGACGATTCATGGCCACCTTGGGAACATAATGCGCTACCACCAGCCTTTCACGCTCTTCCAGACCGGGAGTGCCGGGAAACAACGACGCAGTGTGTCCGTCCGAGCCCATACCGAGAAAGATCAGGTCAAAACGAGGGAACTCTTTCGGCCTCAAAGCGAAAAAATCTCTCAGGAACGCTTCGTACTCCGACGCGGCTTCAAAAGGATCCGCGGCCTCACCGCGCATTCTGTGAACGTTTTCCGCGGGAATGGACACCTTTGACAGTAACAAGCCGGTGGTCATGGTGAAATGATTGTCCGGCCGTTCAAGCGGCACGCACCGTTCATCGCCCCAGAATATGTGGACCGCGCCCCAAGGGATCTGCGATCGCAGGGGTTCGTCCGCCAGCAAAGAGTAAGTCAGTTGAGGCGTAGACCCGCCCGAAAGGCAGACAGTGAAGCGACCGTTCGCTTGCACTGCCTCAGAGGCCAATTCGCTAAACCGTGTCGCGGCTTGCCGGCTGAGGTCGTTGATGTCTTGAAAGATGTTCAGTTTCAATTGGGTGCTGCCATGAAAATTGGACATACGATATGTTGGTCGTCTGCTACCTGCTACCATCCATGGTTTTTCAGCCAGAATTCCACTCCCGGGATTTGCCACTCATAATCCACGTCGCATCCACCCCATGATTCGATCGGCGCTATCCGACGGCCCATCCATTTCTGGGGGAGCAGGCCCTCTTCCAGATGCTCAAGACAATGGGGTCGAACGATGGATACGCCCATGTCGGCAAAGAAAACGTCGCCCTGGGAGTCTCGATCGCAGTTGAGCGTCTTGGGGTCACCAAAGGTCTCGAAGGGCACGACAGGCTTCAGGCAACCGTCCGTATCGAGCTTTCGGGCCCGAAGCGGGCTCCACATATTGTATCGCGACACGGTCACCGCAGAATCGAGTGAGGGATCTGCACGGAGCTTCTCGATCCCTTCATCGATAAGCTCGGCGGTAATGGTGGCCGCGTTGGCAAAGAGCAGAACCATGAATTCAACGGATTGGCCTTCTTCGGCCAATCGCTCCTTGATAACACGATATCCGTGGACGAATGCGTCTTCTCCGAGCGCTTGACTGGTGCACAGCTCTGGAGGCCGGATGATGATCTCGGCGCCGTACTGGCGCCCGACCTCCATGATCTCGGCTGAATCCGTCGAAACATAAGTTCGATCCACGTACTTGCTGGCCCGGGCAGCGAGCAACGGATAGGCCATCAGCGGCCTCCCCAGGACAGGGTAGAGATTCTTGCCCGGGAAGCCTGTGCTCCCCCCGCGACCCAATAGCAGAGCGGCTATGCTCATTATTGCTCCTCATACCGCAGGAGCGGGCGTCCCCCGGGTCAACTCTGGGGCAGGGACTGCTCGCCTGGGTGACTCACGCCCCAGCTCAAATCTTTTTCGTACCCCAATTGAATCAGGAACTCACCGCAGCCCTCTTTGAATCGTTTCACGTGCTCCGGGGTGAAGTGGTTGCGCCAGTCGCCGATCACGCCCTTTCGCGCGGTCCCTGACCCCCTATTGAGGTTCTTCCTCAGGTTGAATGTTGTCTTCTTCTTGACTCCCGCGATCATCGCATCAATTGATTCCATAGGCTCATTGATGCCGTAAAAGGCCAGAACATCTGTTAGAACAGTGCGCGGGTCAGCCCGCAGCGTCTCGTATCTTACCTCCATGAACCGATCCGGATGCGTCGCAATGATCGGCAGCCAATCTCGTATCCAGGGCACATAGTGTTCCAGGACGACCTCGATGCAATGCGAAATACCTTCTGACTGCGGCGACGAAACGTAATATTTATGGTGTCTGTGCGCGGCCTCGTTCAGGACGTGATAGTAGCGTGAGATGCATTGATCTCGCAGGTCACGGAACATGACGATGGTATGGAGATCGAACTTGTCGATGACCTGCAAGTTTTCCGTGGTGTAACGTGTATGGAGCTTTACCACTGAATAGAGATTCCACGGCAAGCCCGCGAAGACCGCGTCGCACACATCGTGATTGATTACACAGCCGCATGGATCATGGACCTCTCGGACCCTGTACGCAGGGATTTCACCCAGCAACTGTTCAAGCCACGTGGTGCCGGATTTAGGCATGCCTGCGATGAATATGACTTTGTGGGGCCACTTATGCAGATGCGCCATGTAAGTATCGTGGAGCGCGCGAACAGGGCTCAAACCCAAGGTAGCAGCACGCGACAGTTTACGAAGCATATAGTCGATTCCTAGCTGAGTCACGTCTGATCCGGTTCCACCTTAAAGTTCTTGTCTTTTTATCATGTTATCGGCCATTTTACCATTCCCTCCGAAGCCGGTCGTGCGTGTCCAAGACGTGGGATCATGCACTGGTCGCGATTCAGCCCGGTTCTTGCGGAACGAGGACCTCCAGATCTTCACTGGGTAGAAGTCGCACTTGATCCATAAGGTCCGAGGGCCACTCAAAGGGCAGGTCCAGGCATACTTTCGGGACGGAGCGATCGGATCCGCCCGAAGGCTTTTCCAACACGAACGCGGCAAAACAGATTTTTTCCTGAATGCCGATTACTGTCTCCGCGGGTGAGCCGCAATATCCGTATCCGAGGATGGTCACCGGCCCAAGATCCAGCAGTGGCCGGGCCAAGTCGATCCACGGCACCGCTATGTACGGCGTTGTGGTGGCCCCATCCCAATCGGACACAAGAGCCATCTTTTGGCGACCCACAATGGCTTCTTCTCGATTTACTGTCAAACGCAGGTCAATAAAGAGGTATTTCCCAGTCAATCGCCAGAGTTCTCGGATTGCTCGCGGGTATTCCGGCTCCCAATGGAGCCAACCGAGCGCTTCTACGCAGTCAGCATACTTCTCCGGAAGTGGGACGCCCTCGGTGACGTTACCGTGAAGGAATCGTGCGTCGGGATGTGAGCCGGCCGCCAGTTCGATGAGCGTGGCGGAAACGTCCACGCCTGTGTACGCAATCGACTGATTATAGTGCCGCCAGATATTCAAAAACCCGCCCGCTGCGCAACCCGCGTCAAGCACGGATGCGCTCTTTTTGGCCAGCCAAGGAAGAAAGCGGCGCTCCGAGGGATACAGGTCTTCGGGCAGCCGGCGATTGCTTTCGTAAAAAGCAACCATGTCCTTGTGTTCCGCCCACGGCGGCATTTCAAAGTCGGGCACTGCCTACACCTCATCCCTTTTTGCAAGCTCAAAGAACTGGAAACCTACGAACGTGCCCGCGACGATATGGTCCCATCGGTGCAGAAAAGTGAACAGTCGCTGATTGAGAGTCTCCGGTTGGCCAAGTATATGGCAGATTTCACGGTGTTCGACAGTGAAAGGTGTATGGCTCAAGAGGGCCTGGAAGTCTTCCATGCAGAACTCGAAGATGTGCATCGCCCCACGAGGATGTCCGAAATCTCGCGGATGGATAAAGGTTCTAGGTACCCACGGAATGGTCACAAAGGCCCTGCCCGACGGCTTGGTGACACGCGCCAATTCCAAGAGCACCTGATGCGGGTTCTCCACATGTTCCAATGTCTCGAAGCAGAGGACATCGTCGAATGCCGCGTCCTCGAACGGCAACCCGTGCCCGTCACCCAGCCGCGCCTCAATGCCGTTCCGCTGAATGTTCTTGACGGCCTCCGGTGAAAGGTTGAAGCCTGTGCCGGTCTTCCCCAGAGCCTTCAGGATCAGGCCGTCAGAATCCCCCACGTCCAGCATCCGGTCGTAGGCAAGCCGTGGACCGATGCGTTCCCGGAGCTTGAGCACGCGCCAGGCATGAAAGAAACGGAGAACAACGCGCAGATGCTCTTCATCGAGCGTTTCGTGCTCTCCGAAGTGAATGCGGGCTTGATCGTCAGTATATTCTTCGAAGATCCGCCGAATTTCCGAGTCCGGTTGCCGACCAAGCTGATTCGCCACGAGTTCCGCGACAATGCGATCGGGAGGGAATCCGGTCCATGCCATCCCTTTCACCAGGACTCGTCTCCCGAACTTGGCGATCTGCGATACAGCTTGGATCATGTGGCGCCCTGTCCAGTTATTTCGGCAAGGGCATCCTGAAGAGCATGGGCGAAGGACACCATCAGATTGGGCGGACCCAGCGTGACCCGAATGCAGCCTTCAAGGCACGGAACCCCGGTATGGCTTCTCACCAGAAAGCCTTTTTCTTCCAGCTTGCTCACCAGGCGTGACGGATCGCATCTGTGGCCGACTTGAATCTGCATAAAGTTCGTATGCGTCGGGAGCGCTCTCAACCCCAAGTCGTTCGCCATGCGGGTCAAAATCTCAGCCCCTTGAGACACCTGGCTCGCATAATCTGCCATGATTTCCGGGTGACTGACGAGCAGAGATGCGGCAAGCAGAGCGATGCTGTTGATGTCATGCACCGAGCGTACCTTGAAGAGGTTGCCGATAACGTCAGGATGCCCTACCGCGTACCCGATCCTCAACGCGGCCAGCCCCGCGGCCTTGGAGAAGGTCCGCGTGACCACGAGATTGGGGAATTCAATGGCCCGCGGCAATACGGTCGTCCCGGAAAATGGAAAGTACGCCTCGTCCACAGCTACCAACGCATCAACCTCATGTGCGCGGCGGATCACCGCATCCAGGACCTCATCATCCAGAAGCGTGGCCGTAGGCTGATTGGGGTTAGCCAGCATCACCAGCCGTGTATTCTCACCCATTGCGGCGAGCAATCGCTCGGTATCAAGGTGCAACCGCTCATCGAATGGTATTGCCCGCACGTTCGCCTGGAACATCCGGCCGTATATCGCGTACATCGCGTAGCTGGGATCAAGAATCACCACAGTGTCCCCAGGACTCACATAGGCGTGATAGAGCGCTTTGATGGCAGCGTCCGAACCTGGAGTCAGCAGGATGCGATCTTCCGAGAGACCGAGGTGTTCGCTCAGAAGTTGGTAAAATCCGTCAGTGATCGGATAACTGGTCAGAGTGGAGCTCTGTATGGAGCGGAGCAACTTCTCCATGAACCAGTCGGGCAGCGGCTGCTGTCGTTCGTTCCGGTTCAGCCTCACAATTCCCTGGGCGTCCCCAGGTTCCCGGACTCGATAGAGCCCGGCAAGAGCGGGCGCAGGATTCGGCGGCTTTTTCTCAAGGTTCCGAGAATCGCCGGAATTAAGGGACTTGCCGAAAGTCAACCTGCTCCCTCCTCCTACCTGTTCGCCACAGCGAATACCGTATCACACAGCCAGTGGTTCTTAAGGCAGCGCGCGTATTGCGCGTCCAGGTCTTTGTCGAACAGGTGCGCATACTTGCCTTTGCCTCCCGGCTGGCCTGCAAGTATCCAGTGGATATGATTTGAAAAATCATAGCGATGTTCGGGTATCATTTCAACGGACTCGAAGCCGGCCCGTGTCAGTACTTCCTTCAGAGTCCGGTGCGAGTAGTAATAGTAATGTGCCCGCTGCCAATAAAAGCGATCAAAGCTCTCCACCTGGTAAAAGCGCACCAATGCGTCATCAACGTTGGGCACTTCCAGAGCCAGTATACCTCCGGGTTTTAAGAGTGAGCGCAGAGTTTTCAGGTACTTCACAGGATCTCTGAGGTGCTCAAGGACGTAGTACGCCAGAATCAGGTCGAACTGTCCGTTCTCGACGTCTGCCAGTGTCGCGTATATCGTGAGGCTCTTCCTGCGAGCGTAGTCCGCGTAGAGGAGATTGGGCTCCACACCAGTCACCGATGCCACATGCGGTTGAACTGCTGCCAACATGAATCCGGTAGAACTGCCTATTTCGAGCACGTGCATGTCCGGCTTCAAGTATGGCGCCAGGTTCTTCAGTCTTCGCCGAGCTTCATGTTGGTTTCCGACAAAATGTTCTTCCGGGACGGTTTCCCCAGTGGCCCCACGCTGTTTCATGTACTTGGAGAACTCGGCCTCATAGAAAGCTTTCTCTTCTTCCGGGGTCATGATCGGATAGATGAATACCAGCTCGCAGCCGCTACACTGGTACACCGCCGCGTTGGGCGAGTCCCAGACGGTATCAACTATGCGACGTCGTGCGCCTTGGTCACAGAACGGGCACGCCACATCCACCATCGGAGCATCATCATCCCATTTGGGCATCAGGCTGCGTTCTCCTAAACGATCACAGGCTCTTGGCGCCATCAGAAGGCGTATGGTACAGCCGGAATAGCTCGGGGTCCGGCCGTCCCAAGTTACGAGACGTCACGCCTTCAGACAGAGAGACCTCCCGATTATCTTCAGCCGAGCGGTAGATCGCGTTAAGCAGCCGAATGGGCTGCGATCCTTCTTCAAACGATATGGAATGAGGTTTGCCGTCGATCAATTCGTCGACGACTTCTCGAAAGAACGGCCAATGACCGAATCCGTAAGCATCCGGGAACACTTCGGAATGATCTCCGCGTTCATCAGGGTTGAGCGTGTACGTACTTAGCTCGTTGCTGGCTATGCCGGTGAGGATCGCCGTTCCCTTCTCAGCCAGCACTGAAATGGATGCTTCAAAGTCGTCCGGTCGCGCGGCTGTGGTGACTTCGATGACGCCGCTGGCGCCGTTCTTGAACGTTGCAACCGCGATGGCTGTATCCTCGACCTCAACGTCAACCAGATGGGTCGCGGTGCGAGCGTACACCGAGCTGATTTCGCCCACCATATACTGAAGTAGATCTATGTAGTGAATGCCCTGATTGGTAAGCGCGCCTCCATCCATTGCCCACGTGCCGCGCCACGGGTCTCGATCGTAGTAGCGCTGCGGCCTGCACCACCGCACCCGCACCGTGGCCAGCACCGGCCTGCCCAATGATCCATCGCGCAAGTCCCGACGTACCTTTTGAACGGCTTTATTGTATCGGTTCTGATAAATGGGGAATATCTTCACTCCAGCTTCATCCGCAGCGGACGTCATTTTCGCAAGATCGTCCCAGGCCAGGGCCATTGGCTTTTCAATGGCCACATGCTTCTTGTACGTCTTCATCACATCCACGGCATGATGGGCGTGCATTCCTGAAGGAGTCAGGATACTTACCACATCGATATCCTCGGATCGGAGCATGGTGTGGTAGTCGGTGTACACCGCGGCACCGGATTTTTCGCCGTACGCCTGTGCTCTCTCCTCGACCAGATCACAGACCGCGACCAATCGAGCCCGGTCGATCTCGGTGAGCGGCCCGACATGGTTCTTTGCTATTCGGCCGCAGCCGATGAGGGCAAATTTCACCGGTCCTTGCATGAACTCCTCCTGGAAGCCTTTGCAAAAACTCCCATATTATTGAAACGCTTCCAGCGTGCACACCGTCGGACAACTGGCCGACTTCCCCGGGGGAACGCTTGCACCTTGAGCTTCATCGAGCAGTAGTCGACTATTCTTAGGCAACGCGCTCCTCACCGATTACGCTTAGCCCAGGCGACCATTCTCGAGATCCCTTCGGCAAGAGAGACCTTCGGACTCCATCCCAGCGTACGCGTGATTTGGTCGATATCGGCCGCGAGCGCAAACTGATCGCCTGGGGTGCCGGGACCTTCCACAACAGGAAACTCATCGCCCGCGCCGCACGCGTCTTTCAACATCAGGACCAGCTCCCTGAGGGTTGTGGGCCGGCCCGTTCCAAGATTGAAGACTCCGCTGACCGAGGATTCCAGCGCCAGCTTCCAGGCAGCCACCACGTCATCGATGAAGATGAAGTCCCGTTGTCGATCCAAGGATCCTTTCACCAGCAAAGAGCCCTCTCGAAGAAGCTGAGCAAGGTAGATGCTCACGACGCCCTGCTTCATATCGTCTAGATTTTGGCCGGGGCCGTAAACGCTGAACATGCGAAAAGAGACTGTCCGTAGCCCCTGGCCGGCAGCTACCTGAAGTATTCGCTCCGCGCTCAACTTGGAGGTTCCATAGTACGAAATCGGCCTGGCCGGCGTAGCTTCGCTTACCGGCAACTTGTCCGGTTGGCCGTAAATCCCCATAGAGCTCGCGTACAAGAACGCGGGAACTGCCTTCGCCAGTGCCCATTGGGCCAACAGGAGCGTGGAACGTGCGTTGGCATCCAAATCGTAGAGCGGGTCATAAAAGGACTTCTCGCCGGATGATTGGCCGGCCAGATGCAAGACGGCCGCGTAATCTTTCCCGGGAAGTGACTCGACAGCCTCCTCAAACCGCAGATCCGACTCTAGGAAGTCGGCTCCCGCGGGAACATTTTCGATTCTCCCGGTAGAGAGGTTGTCCACCACATCCACTTCATAGTCGTCAGCAAGGAGCGACCCTGCCAGATGGCTCCCGATAAACCCTGCACCGCCGGTGATGAGCACTTTTCGTGACATTTCCGAGCAACAGCCGTCAGACAACTTATACTTTGAAGAAAGAAAAGGCCGCCACCGGCCTTCCGCCTCGATCTTTTCAAGTCGCTAGCCGTTTGGTCACCAGACAAATCGGCTGTCCGTCAACCCAGCAGCGCCACAGCCGCATCATAGTGATCTTGACCGCTCTGGTCAAGCTCCGCAGATGTTCACCTACCGCATTCACCGATCAATGAACTGTCGGAACCAGAGTTCAAGGCAGAGTGCGCCCCAGATGCCCCTGCTGAACGGCGCCTGGCGGGTGAGGGAAGCTTGGATCGCGTCCGAGTCTAGGATGCCCCTTTTGCGGCATTGGGCGCTCGTCAGAATATCCGTCACGAAATCCCTCAGATCGCGCGCCACCCATTGCGAGAGAGGCACTGGGAATCCCATCTTGTCAGTGCGGTTGAGCACCACATCAGGAACGAGCATTTTGACTGCTCGGCGGAAGAGATACTTAAGCTCGCCATTCTTGAACTTGATGACCGGCGGTATAGACGCGATCAGTTCCACCAAACGGTAGTCGAGCAACGGGACGCGCGATTCGAGTCCCCAGGCCATACTTGTCCGGTCTTCCACATGGAGCAGCGCCTGAAGATGCGTTTTCAAGTCGAATGCCTGAATGCGGTTAATCATGGCAGCCGCGCCTGGGGCATCAAAAATAGAGTGGAATTCTTCAAAGGTCTTTTCAGAATCGAACTTCAGGTCTTTGCTTATGAACGCCCGGCTGTCCGAGAATCGGTCCATGAGCCTAAAGTAGCGTCGGGCCGGCGCGTCAAAGAAGCCGTCCTGCCAGAAGTGCTTGAGCATGGGAATGTAGTTTTCGAGCGTGGGAAGGCTCTGCACGATGGTTTCCAGGGTTGCCACGTAATGGCCGCGGTGCGCTGTGTTCTCGATAGCGCCGCGCAGGCATTCCTCCAAATATGCCAGGAGGTATCGGGCGTAACCTATGAAGATCTCATCGCCTCCTTGGCCGCCCAGGACCACCTTGACGTGCTCGCTTGCCAGCTTTGAGACCCAATGCTGAGGAAACACGCCCGGCCCTGCCGCGGGCTCGTCCATGTGCCAGATAATCTTTTCGATTGAGGAGGCGAAATCCTGCGGAGTCAGGTAAATTTCCAGGTATTCGGTGTCCGCGGCGTCGGAGACGGCTCTCGCATAGAAGGTCTCGTCAAACGCGGAGCCTTCCTGGAAAGCGCCAGTGAAGGTTTTGATCGGAGAATTCCCCAGCAGCAACCGAGCAAGGCTCACCACTACCGAAGAGTCCAAACCGCCGGACAAATGGGTCCCCAGAGGAACATCCGACCGCAGTCGCAAGCGAACAGCGTCTTCCAGCAGCCATCTGAGCATGTCCCCGAAGTACTCTTCGTCATGCTCCGTGTCCACATAGAAGGAGATATCCCAGTAGCAGGTTTCGCGAGGCGCCTCGCCGGGTTTCACGATGAGATTGTGGCCCGGTTCGAGCTTGGATATGCCGTTGAAGAGAGTTTCGTGCCCCAGGCAGTACTGAAAAGTCAGATACTGTCGCAGGCCGTTTTGGTTCAGCTCGGGGCGCGCAAGAGACGCAGCGAGAATCGCCTTAATTTCAGAAGCAAAGACAAAGTCCTTCCCGTCGTACCGATAATAGAAGGGCTTGACGCCCAGGCGATCCCGCGAACAAAAGAGGGCGCCCTCTCTCGCGTCCCAGATCGCAAAGCCCCACATGCCGTTGAAGCGTTTCACGCATTCGGCTCCCCATTGCTCATATGCATGAACGATGACTTCCGTGTCGGAATTGGTCCGAAATACGTGCCCATGCTGTCTCAGGACTCTGGCTAGGTCCTGGTAGTTATAGATGCAGCCGTTGAAGGTGATCCATATGGACTCATCTTCGTTGCACATGGGCTGTTGGCCGCCGGCCGGATCGATGATCGCCAAGCGCTTATGACCGATCGCGCATCGTGCATCCGAATCGATCCACAGCCCTTCGCCATCCGGACCGCGATGAGACAAAGGAGCCGTCATGTCGGTGAGTTGATTTTCCAGCACTTCACGTGAGGCCCCGGGACCACAGATTCCGGCTATTCCACACATATCGCTACCCCGCTAGCTGGTCATAAAGCCTCAGGAGCTTCTCCTCCTGGCGAGGCCATCCGTACGCGTCACGAGCCGCTCTGAAACGCTGCTCACTGAATTCGCCCTGCAAACATCGAGAAGCGCAGTCCTTGATGGCCGCGGCTATGGCTTCAGGGCCGGCCATTCGATAGACTTCCCCGATACCCTGGCCACGGATCACTCGTCGGAGCTCCGGCAGATCACTTGCGCATATGGGCACGCTCGCTTCAATGTACTCGAACAACTTGTTGGGTGTGCAGTACAAATTGTTGAGCAGACTGTCGCCCACGTACGGGATCACTCCGAGATCTGCGCGGGCCAGATATGCCATGAGGCGCTCCTGCGGCACCCAGGGACCGATAAAGACATTTCTTAGGTCATTACTCGCGATGAGTCTTCTCAGAGCCGCCTCGGCAGGTCCGGTTCCGAGAAGAAAGAGCTTCATGCTTTCATCGAGCAGCCCGAAAGCCGCGGTCAGGTTGTCCAAATTGCGGTCAAGACCCAAGTTGCCCTGAAAAATGACCTTGAAGCCGCCCTCCGGCGCTCCAAAGTGCTCCAGAAAGGCCTTTTCCGTAACCGGGGTATTCTCGCCGGACACTCCGTAGCTGTTGTAAAGCACTTCGGGCCGCTTCACCTGGTACAGCTCTTCCAGCTTGCTCGCGATGGATTCATTGACGGTGATGATCAGACCCGCTTCCTTGATGTATCTGCGCTCCAGCCAGGACCAGTATGTTTGCACGCCGCGATTCTCCCACTGATACGGATACAGTTCGTGGGAATCGTACACGAGCTTCGCGTGCGGAGACCATCTCCGCTTCACAGCAACGGCCGAAGGGAGCGTCTTGAGGTCGTGGCAATGGATCACGTCGAATTGCTCGCGAGGCGTCACGTGGAGGAAGAAAGGTCCGGGCAAGTAGCGGGAGAGGCGACTAAGCAGCAGTTCGATAGAACCGGATCCACGGCTTCGGTCGGTCCGGTCCGGCATTACCACCCGAATACGACTATCCAGCGCCGCGCCTCCCATGTCGGTCGGCACACTCACCAGGGTAAGCTCACGCCTCGACGCGACCAGTGCGTTCGCCTCGGAGACAATGCGCCGATCGAGCTGTATCCGGTGCGCGGATAGCATTAAGATTTTGCGAAGTGGCTTTCTCAGGTTAGTCACACATGGAGGCCCTTACCGTTCATGCGTGGCATACTGTTGGTAGAGCCGAGCCAGCAGTTTACCGACTGTTTCATAGGAATACCTGTCCCGGCACGTCGCCGCAATCGCTTCAGGCTGCCAAGACGGGAGACGGGCCAACACGTCCTCTAGAGCATGTGCCAGTTGATCTTCGTTTCCCACTTCAAAGAGGCGGCCTGTCTGCTCGGTCACCATTTCCGGCACTCCGCCCACGCGGGGAGCCACCACGGGGCGACCGCTCAACATGGCTTCGATCAGGACGCACGGCTGACTTTCCCATTCCGACGACAGCACCAGCACATGACACTGGGCCATTTCCTCGCGCACCCGCTCGCGTGAGAGGTAACCGAGAAACCCGACCCTGGAAGCAAGGCCAAGCGACGCGGCCATGTCCTTCATGGGTTGCAGGAGGGGTCCGATTCCGCCCAAGCGCACTTGCAGGTCACGTCGTTCCGCTAGCCGAGCGCAGGCTCTCAGGAGCAAATCCACCCTCTTCACGGGCTCGAGAGATCCCACGTACAGAATGCGAACCGGGCCGGCCGGAGGCAGCGGCCTCGGCCTGAAGAATTCCGTGTCAATGCAGTTCTGCACGACGCGCTGGGGCACCTGAGGTGCATACTCTCGAATGAAAGATCCCAGGTTTTCTGTCACCGGGAATATAGCGTTCAGTCGAGGGAGCACGACAGGAAAGATCCGCCGAAGCGCCCACGGGTACGTCTGCTGAGGATAGCCTGAGGAATACTCGGAAAGCACTACCGGGATCTTCAAGATATTCCCGGCAACCACACTCCAGATGCCTGCCCATACGGTGCCGTGCGCGTGCAGGAGTCGAATTCGCCTGCGATTTGCCTTCACCCATCTGATAAAGTCAAAAAAACCGCGAACCTGCCAGCCCTGCCTTTTCACATACCTCCGGACAATCTTCCGGTACTGCCCACTCCCGCGTTTGACAGGCCGGATCAGATCCTCTTTGTTCTGCAGCTCTTTGAGGGTCTCAGGAGCTAGAGTGTACGCGTAATATACCACCTGATCGGGAACGAAGGGAATCACGCTCTCTATGTGGGCCTCTGTGAAGACCCCGCCATAGGGCAGTTCTTCATCCGGGAGCTGGTTAGGCACCTGTACGATCCACCCTGAGCTGTGGGGAACACTCAACAACATGGAATTAGACCGCGTCTCGCAAATTCTCCAACATCTCACGGGTGCTGGAGCCGGTAAACTTGATCCGCGGCTTCCACCAGCGCGGGCTGATGCGAGACCGCCAGGATTGTGATCCGGCCGCTGAGATCCTTCAAGGTTTTGCAGATGGCCTCCTCAGTCAACGGGTCCAACGCGGTGGTCACTTCATCGAGTATGAGCAAGCGAGGCTTCCTGACCAGCGCCCTCGCGATAGCGATCCGCTGACGCTGTCCTCCGGAGAGCTTTGTTCCTCGCTCACCCACAAGGGTGTCCATGCCTGCTTCCAAACCGGACACGAAATCCCACGCGCCAGCAGCCTTAAGCGCGGCCTCGGCATCATCGCGAGTCAGAGCAGGATCTCCGAGCGTTACGTTTGCGTGCACGGTATCGTGGAAGAGGATCACCTCCTGAGGCACGTATCCGATCATGCCACGCCAGGCGCTGAGATCGAGTTCTTCCAGAGGCACACTATCAATGAGGACTCGACCGGCTTGGGGCCGAAATAAACCAACTACTAGATTTGCCAGGGTGCTCTTGCCGGAGCCCGAAGGGCCCGCGATCGCTGTAAAGCGGCCTACCCGGATGGTGAGGGTGATGTCCTTGAACACCGGCCCTGAGTTATCGTGTGCAAAACTCACTCGCTCCAGCCTAATTCCTTGGTTGAGCGTGGGTGGGTTGCCAGCCCCCACTGTTTCTTCAGCCTCCTCAGCCTTGTGAAAGAGGTCTCTCAGGGACCAAAATGCGCTCTCAAAAACCAAGATATTCTGGTAATTTCGTTGCAGCACGTTTATGCGGCTGGTGGTGCGCCAAAAGAGCAGTCCCAGTATCATAATATTCTCAAACGGGACTTGCCAGATAGTGACACTCGCGTACAGACCTGCTGCGAGAACAACTACCATAAGAGGTTCCTGGAGCGCCACCAGCCCGTGAGTGCTAAGCCAGTACAGCCGTTCCGCTTGCTTGAGGGTTTCGCTTTCTCGTGCAATGAACGGGGCCAGCAACTGCTCACAGGCCATGGCCTTAAGGGTCTTTATCACGCGGATCCCGTCCACAAGTCCGCCGGAAAGGGCATTGAGCGAATCGGTGACCTTAACCCCCGCCTCACGTGCAACACGTATTAGTCCCTTGAGTAGCAGAAAAATCGCAAGGCCGCAGGTCGCCGCGGCGAGTGTGACCTGCCAGGAGATCAGCAATGCCAGGGCACCGTATACCGCGACTACTACAAGGTCGGACATCAGCGTGCACATGAGTATGTACGCGTGGGACGACCGAGAAGCCTCAGTAGTGACCGCGTTGGCGAGCGTACCGGTCGGGAGGCTCAAGAAATGGCTCCAACGAGCCTTGAAGAGGGCCCTAACCAGGGATACGCGCAGATCACGTTCCAAATGAGCGGCTGAGAAGCCCCCTGCAGTCATCGCGAGGAGATAGAGCGCGGATTTCAGCGCAAGTGCGGCTACAATCACGAAGAGGAGCACCGATAGCGTCGGCTCCAGATCGACCATCCCGAGCACTGCTCTTACCCTATGAGCCAAGGGTCCCGCAGCTGATGCCCCGTCTCCGAGCAGTATCCCAAGAAGCGGGAGGAGGCCCGCTATGCCGAAGCCTTCGGAGAGGCCTGCGAGAACGAGCAGGCCGAAGACAACCGCAGTCCTCAATGGGTATGCCAACGCCAGAGCACGAAAGAGGCTGAGCACACCTTTCCGCCCGTCTTGCAATGAAGTTGCTTCCTGATCCACGCTTCCCGTACCGCCGACCCCGTCGCGATTCACATTGCCCTCAAATCATTAGCATACGACGGCGTTCCAAGCTATCGGCAATCTCCAGAGCCTTTAGTCTGCCGCTCTTGAAAGGGGAGAGGGTTGACTCGGCACAGGCAGGGTGTAGAATTGTATAAATTTTTGGTCTGCGCTCGCTTGAATGGTCGGCCGGTAATGCGCGGGCGAATACGTGAATGAATTCAACTTTCGATCATAAGGTAGAAGGCCGCACATCAGGGAGCAGGACGATTCGAGCCTTCATATCCGCTCGCATGAGCTCCAGTAGGTTCCCCGGGAAGATGCTCGCGCCCTTTCGGGGTGAGCCACTCATCGTACACGTGATACGCGCAGTGGAAAAGGCGGTGGAGGCTGAGAACATTCTGGTCGTGACAAGCACCTATCCGTCCGATGACCCACTGGCAACGTACCTGGCCAGTATCGGGATAGCGGTGTTCCGGGGGCCTCTGGAGGATGTGTTTGAGAGATTCCGAGCCTGCGCTCGTGCGTTTCCTTGTACGTGGATTTTGCGCGTGACCGGTGACAGCCCTCTAACCAACCCAAAGATCCTCCGGCGCGTGATCGGCTCTGCTCGCCTTGACAATTGCGACCTGGTTACGACAACATTCCCCCGCACGTTTCCTGTGGGTCAAAACGCCGAGCTGATTCGTATGGAAGCCCTGATGAACATTGATGATCGCGAATTGACCCCGGAAGATAAGGAACATGTTACCCGTTTTTTTTACCGTCATCCGGAGCGGTTCCGCGTGGTGAGCGTAGAGTCGGGAGATCCTCACTTGGCCGAGATGAGCTTGGCCATCGACACGGTAGACGACCTGCTGCGGCTCGGAGTTTTGTCCAACAAGGAGCTTGAGGACTTGGCGAACCTCGCCACGAGCCACTGGGAGGGAGGTGGCGTGTGACCGCTCTCGGAGCTGCGGTGGTCGGTCTCGGAGTCGGGGAGCAACACGCGCTCGCGTACGCCGCGACTCCCGGATGCAGTTTGCGAGCGGTTTATGACGTGGACCCGGCACGCGGGCAGGCTGTGGCCAAGAAATTCCAGTCCGTTAAGGTGGCGGAAAGCTTTGAAGAAATTCTTGCGGACTCGTCGGTGGATGTGGTTTCGCTCGCATCTTACGATAACTGCCATTTCGACGAGGTGGTCAAGGCGCTGGGGGCACAGAAGCATGTCTTCGTAGAAAAACCTCTGTGTCGATCAATAGACGAGCTGCGGACAATCAAGGAAGCACTGCAAGCCAGTGGCCCCAGACACCTGGTCTCGAACCTCGTACTCAGGGCGGCTCCAGTGTATGGCTGGCTGAGAAAGGCGATACAGTCCCGAGAGCTTGGTGAAATCTACGCTTTTGACGGGGATTACCTGTACGGTAGAATTGAAAAAATAACCGGAGGCTGGCGAAAATCGGTGCCGGACTATTCAGTGATGCTGGGCGGCGGCGTGCACCTAGTGGATCTGATGCTGTGGCTCACGGGCGCGAAGCCTGTGTCCGTCTCCGCGAGCGGCAACGAGATCTGTACGGCAGGAACGGAGTTCCACTACCTTGATTACGTGCAAGCCGTGTACGCGTTTCCTTCGGGCTTGATAGGTAGGATCACGGCCAATTTCGGTTGCGTGCACCGGCATCAGCACGTCGTGAGGGTTTTTGGAACCAAGGGAACGTTTATCTACGACGATCAGGGCCCACGTCTGCACGCGAGCCGAGACCCGGCTGTGTCGGCCAAAACGCTGGACCTAGCGTCTCTTCCGGCCACAAAGGGTGATTTGATCCCCGGCTTCATCCGGTCGATCTTGTCGGGAGCAAACCCTGACACTGTGGCCCAGCACGAATTCGATATTATAAGCGCCTGTGTCGCGGTTGACCAGAGCCTCTCCACAGGCAGCTCCGTGGAGATTGCATACGTATGACAGCAACAAGAAACATACCGTTCGGCCGACCCTGGATCACTGACGACGATCGAAACGCGGTTATGGAGGTGCTCAACGGCCCTATCCTGACTCACGGGCCTCAGTGCAAGGCGTTTGAGTCTGAGTTTTCCGGATTTGTCGGGGGGTCGGCCAACTGCGTGACGGTCAGCTCGTGCATGGCAGCGCTTCACCTGGCGTATCTTCACCTGGGCATCGGTCCTGGTGACGAAGTGATTGTTCCTGCGCAGACGCATAGTGCAACCGTCCACGCGGCAGAATGGGTAGGGGCGACGCCGGTCTTTGTCGATTGCGACCCTGCCACAGGAAACATGACCCCAGAAGGGATCGCGGCTGCGATTACGTCCCGGACAAAGGCGATTTCTGTGGTCCATTTCGTCGGCATCCCATGCAGGATGCCCGAAATAGTGGAGATCGCCGATCGGCACAACCTCAAGATTGTGGAGGACTGCGCGATCGCCTTGGGATCGCGATACAGTGGAACCCATGTGGGCTTATTCGGTGATGTGGGAACCTTCTCCTTCTATCCGGTGAAGCACATTACCACCGGAGAGGGTGGCATGTTCGTAACCAGGCACCCCGATGTGGCCGCGGCGGTGAACAAGCTCCGAGCCTTTGGCGTCGACCGCAGCCACACGGAAAGAGCGATCCCGGGGAGTTACGATGTGCCGAGCCTGGGGCTTAATTACCGGATGAGTGAAATGCAGGCCGCGCTCGGACGAACCCAGTTGCGGCGTTTCCAGCAGAATCTGGATATGAGGCGTTCGAACTTTGAGGAGCTCAAGCGCAGGCTCTCTGGAATTCCCAACATCAACGTTTTGGATTCTGCGGGTCCTGAAGAGTTCAACAGTCATTACTGCCTGAGCATGGTCCTGGAAGGACCTCTGCAAGAAAAGCGCAATGAAGCCGTCGCCCGCCTCAATAGCGCAGGGATCGGAACGAGTATATACTATCCCCAGCCGGTGCCTCGGATGACCTATTACCGGAACAAGTACGGCTACGACCAGACACGTTACCCAGAAGCTGCACGCATCAGCGATCAATCGATCGCTTTGCCTGTCGCTCCGCATGTGGAGCGTGATGATATCCAGTACATGGCCCGAATCGTGACCGAAACTGTGGAGGAGTTAAACTTATGACCTGTGATCTGAAAGGCCGCCGAATTGTGTTGGTGGGCGGCGCGGGATTCATTGGACACAATCTGGCGTTGACTCTGGCGGAAAGCGGTGCCCACGTAGAGGTAATCGACAGCCTGCAGGTGAACAACCTCCTTTGGTTTGCTTCGGGGAGCGGGGGTGAAGACAATCGAAAACTGTACGTGAGCATCCTCAATCAGCGACTCGATCTCCTTCACAAGGCTGGAATACCCTTCCACCTGGAGGACGCGCGGGACTATTTTCGATTAAGCATGGTCCTGGACAAGATCAAGCCGGACGTGGTCATCCACCTTGCTGCGGTAGCACATGCTGGGAGAGCGAACAAGGACCCATACAGCACATTCGACCACAGTCTCAGGACACTAGAGAACAGTCTGGACTTCGCTCGCACTAGCGCGGAGCATTTCATCTTTCTCTCTTCGAGCATGGTGTACGGCAACTTCCAGTCTCAGGAAGTTGACGAAACTCACGCCTTGGAACCCATCGGCATCTACGGCGCGCTCAAGCTCGGAGGAGAAAAGCTGGTCATCGCGTACAACCAGGTTTTCGGCCTGAACTACACGATTATCAGACCGTCGGCCCTGTACGGGCCACGCTGCGTCAGCAGGCGGGTCGGGCAGGTCTTTGTAGAGAATGCCCTTAATGGTGCCAAGCTTAGGGTGGACGGAGACGGGGCCGAACGCCTGGACTTCACGTATGTGGATGATTTCGTGCATGGGGTTTGCCTTTGCATAGAAAAGCGTGAAGCTCGCAACCAGATCTTCAACATTACGTACGGACAAGCTCGCTCTATCGCCGACATGGTTGGCATTGTTCAACGGTATTTCCCTCGATCCCAAGTAGAATACCGCGAGCGGGACAAGTTGATGCCCATGCGAGGAACCTTGAGCGTGGCCAAGGCAAAGCAATTGCTGGGCTATGCTCCTGAGAATCCACTTGAAGTGGGCTTCCCCAAATACATCGAGTGGTACAGACAACTCCAGCAAGACGGCCATTTCTGGATGGAGCTGATGGAGGGCGCATGAAGGTTGTGCTCGACACTTGGTTGACCCAGGTGTTCGGCTACCAAGTGTTCAAACTTTCTCTGCCGGCAGATGCGCCTCTTCAACCCCTTTCGCACTTAAGCATTCAAGATTTGGTGCGCGGCTCACCGGAAGAGAAGGCGTTCTATTTTGTTAAGACGCCGGTGCACAGGGTCGACGAGGTAAGAGCCCTCAGTGCCGCGGGATTCATGGTGGTTGAAGCAAGTATCGTGCTCCAGCGACTCCCAGAGATACTTCCACCTGAACAAGAGGCCGGTGTCGTGGAGGTCCGCGACGTGGAGCCGCAAGACCACGATGCGCTCCTCCGCATTGCGGAATCCAGTTTTGTGTATTCCCGCTTTCATCTGGATTCCCGCATAGACGCGTCCACTGCGAACCGCGTGAAACGAGAATGGGTCAACAGCTACCTGACCTCCAAGAGGGGAGAGCGCCTCCTGGTGGCTGGAATGGACGGCCGGGCTGTAGGGTTTCTCGCAGTCCTCGCTTTCGTGGAGGATGGTCTGCCTGTGGGAGTTATCGACCTGATCGCGGTTTCAAAATCCCATCAGGGCCATGGCGTTGGCCGTGCGCTGGTCCGGTCCTTCATCAACGATTCTTTTGGTCGCTTTAAGCGCCTCATTGTGGGGACCCAGGCGGCCAATGAGCCTTCCATCAGACTTTACGAGAGCTGTGGGTTCCGGTATTCTCACGCGGTGTACGTGCTTCACGCCCACGTTGTGCGGGGGGAGATCGTCCGATGATACTGGGTAGTAAAGACCTCCGATCGGATCGGCTCCTGGTAGCGGAATTGGGGAACAACCACGAAGGCGATCCTTCAATTGCACTGGAACTGGTTGACGCGGCCGCACAGGCTGGCGCGGATGCGGTGAAGGTGCAGGTGATCGATCCGGAGCGGCTTGTCCATCATTCCCAGATTGAACGGATTCAACAATTGTCGAAGTTTCGGCTGCCATTCTCCGTTTTTGAAGAAATGGCGGATCGGGCTATCCGGAGAAATATGCTGTTCATAGCCTCTGCGTTTGACATCAGATCATTGGAGCGCATCTCAGAGTTGACCGTGGCTACGAAAATAGCTTCCGGAGACCTCGATTACACGCCTTTGCTTATACGGGCCGCGCAAATAGGCAAGCCGATAATGCTGTCCACAGGTATGGCAACCCTGGATGAAATACGCACGGCTGTGGACGTAATCGCTCACTACTTGCCGCCGGGGAGCTCTCCGGATGGTTCTCTTGCGCTCCTCCATTGTGTGAGCCTTTATCCTACGCCGTGGGAACAGGCTGCACTTCGGGACACCGAGACACTGGGTCGCACCTTTAATCTTGTTACCGGGTACTCAGACCACACGCTGGGCGTAGAAATGGCCGCGTTGGCGCTGGCTTTCGGAGCTCGCATCGTTGAGAAGCACTTCACGCTGGACAAGAACAGATCTTCCTTCAGAGATCACCAGCTCTCCGCGGATCCGGAGGAACTGGGAAAGCTCGCGACAATTGTGCACGAATTTGATCGGATTGTCGGCACCGGCGCGAAACTACCTTCGCCGGCAGAGCGCGAAATGGCCCGGGCAGCCCGGCGCACCATTGTGGCATCCAGAGCCGTCCCCAAAGGGACTCGCTTGACCGCGGACGACCTTGACTATATTCGCCCCCGAAACGATGGACTGTCGCCTTCCGCAGGGCAGTCACTCATAGGGCGAAAACTCCTGCAGCCTTTAGACTATCAGGAAGTGATTGTAGAGGGGTTCCTCGAGTAGGGAGGGCACAACCAAACGATGTGTGGAATTGCTGGATACTACGGACGGCACGAGATCCCACCGGATCGGGTGCAAACCGCTCTGAGCCTCATGCGACGCCGGGGTCCCGATTACGCGGCTCATCGCTGCTGGAAGCATACTTCCGGCAGACATGCCTACCTTCTCCACAGCAGATTGAGCATCATTGACCTTGAAGAACGTTCAAATCAGCCTCTTCGAGTGAGCTCGAAGTGGATAGCTTTCAACGGCGAGCTGTACAACTACGTCGAAGTGCGGGATGAATTAAAGAAAGTCGGCCGCTCGTTCACCACCGAATCGGATACGGAAGTGCTGCTCACTGCCATCGATCACTTCGGCTGGGACTCGCTCGACAAATGCGAGGGCATGTGGGCATTCGCTGTGTACGATGAGAACGACGGGTCGCTTACTCTCTGCCGGGATCGGTTTGCTGAAAAGCCTTTGTATCTGTTCCGAGACGAGTCGGGTTTTTACTTCGGTTCAGAGGTAAAGTTCGTCACTGCGCTCCTGGGTCGGAAGCTTGATGTCAATTTCCATCACTTGTATCGCTTTATGGTGAACGGCTATCGAGCCTTATACAAGCAGCCCCAGACGTTTTTTGAAGGCTTGGGCGAACTTCCGTCCTCAACATTTCTGCGTATCGAAGCAGACGGAACCGAGCGCCAACAGGTTTACTGGCGGCCAAGATTTAGTCCTGTCGATTCCATGAGCTATGAAGAAGCAACTAAGGGTGTCAGGGAGCGGGTGATCCGCTCGGTGGAACTTCGCTTGAGAGCGGATGTTCCTCTGGCATTTTGCATGAGCGGAGGGATCGATTCCAATTCTCTCATCAGCGTGGCCAAGAATGTATTCGATTATGATGTTCATGGCTTCACCATAATGAACACCGATGCGCGGTACGAAGAGCGCGATGTAGTGGAATACGCGGTGAGGGAGCTTGGAATCAGGCATACACCGATTCCTGTTGAAACTCACGATTTCCTGCCCAAACTGCGAACGCTGATTGAGTATCATGACGCGCCTGTGTTTACGATCAACTACTTTGCGCATTGGCTCCTGCAGCAAAGTATTCATGAGCACGGATATAGAATTTCAGTCAGCGGCACTGGAGGCGACGAGCTGCTTTCCGGATACTATGATCACCACATGTTCTATTTGCAGGAAATGAATAATTTCCCCGAGCTCTTTCGGTCGTCGCTTCAGAAGTGGGAAAGCGAAGTCAAACCATACGTGCGTAACCCGTATCTTCGAGATCCGTATCTCTTCATCGGTGACCCTCAGTTCAGGGACCACCTGTACCTTAATGCCGATCGGTTCGCGGAATACCTAACACTTCAATGGAACGAACCTTTCGTGGAGGGCAACTTCACCGACAGTCTCCTGAGAAACCGAATGATGAATGAAATGTTCTATGAATCCGTCCCCGTCAGCTTGCATGAGGATGATCTCAACGCCATGTACTATTCTGTGGAAAACCGCTCTCCGATGCTTGATCGCAACCTCTTCGAGTTTTGTTATCAGATTCCCACGCGGCATCTTGTTCATGACGGTTACACGAAGGCGGTCTTGCGGGATGCAATGCGCGGCATTGTGCCCGAAGGCGTACTGAACAATCGGCGGAAAGTCGGTTTCAACGTACCGATCTTTTCTTATCTTGACGTGCACGATCCTTGGGTGCGCAGCTATCTGCTGGACGGCGGCCGGATTTTCGATCATGTTAAACGTGGTGAAATCGAAGCGCTTATACAGAAGCCCGATCTGCCAAACAGCGAAAGCAAATTCCTCTTTTACTTTTTGTCATGTAAGATTTTTCTTGAACTATCATCCAATGGGCCATGTTGACCCGAGGAGTTGCAATGAGAACATGCGGTGTTATTCCTTGGAATGCCGGGCTATCGGCAGGCGGGAGCCGTGTGCGACATTGCCGTCTTGGAGCATAATGCGATGTCTCTCATGTCTACACTTCGCACGCTGTACTGGACCTGGTATCTCCGAAGGAATGGAGCTCGTGTGGGCAGGAATTTCGTGGTGCAGGGGCCGATAGAGATCCTCTTGCGCGACGGAGGAAAATTGTCGAATGTGACCATAGGCGACAATGTCACATTTACGGGAAAGACGTATTTGAGGATCAGAAAAGAGGGCAAGGTCACCGTAGAGGACGGGGTGCGACTCGGCACAGACGTGTGGTTGGTCGGAGCGAATGATACTACGCTCTCCGTTGGCGAAAACACGGTGCTCGGTAGCTATAGCATTTTCAATGGAGGCCACGGCATTCGGATTGGAAGCCATTGTGTATTCGCTGCATTTGTATATGTGAATAGTTCGGACCATAACTTCAAGAGAGGCGAATTGGTTCTGAACCAGGGCTTTTCCGGCGCTCCGATAGAGATCGGAAACGACGTGTGGCTCGGAGGCCATGTGTTCGTCAATAAAGGCGTGACCATTGGAGAAGGAACCATCGTGGGAGCAGGAGCGGTTGTCACAAAAGACATCCCTTCCTATAAGATAGCGGTGGGGAACCCTGCGCAGGTCCTCATGGACCGAGAATGAGCGGCGACGCGAGGCAGGTCGGAACAGTTTCTCTTATTTCAAGCTTAAGGAGGAATTTTGAAGTACTGCACGGAATGCCTTATGCCGGATACCAAGCCGTATATCGCTTTTGACGAGCAAGGTGTCTGCAACGCGTGTGGGGCGCACAAGCTAAAAAATGACTACCTCGCGGGCATAGACTGGGAGGCGAGGCAACGGGAGTTTGACGAACTCGTGCTCGCATCCAAAGCTCGCAACGCTCCGCACTGGGATGCGCTGGTCCCCGTGAGCGGGGGCAAGGACAGCATCACTCAGGTGCATAGGCTCCTGGAGTACGATCTGCGCATCGTAGCCGTGAACGTGGATTACGGCGTCAAGACGGAGGTGGGCAGACACAATCTCGACCTGGTTCCTCGTATGGGAGCCAACCTAATTATCTATCGTCCGGAACAGGGGCTTCATCGCAGGCTGATACGGATCGGGCTTGAGGATTTTGGCGACCCGGATTTGCTTAGTCACACGCTGCTCTACGGTTTTCCGCTTCATTTCGCACTGCAATTCAACGTCCCGTTAGTCGTACTCGGCGAGAACTCGGCTTTTGAATACGGTGGCGATACCAAAATCGCGGCGAGCAAGGAGATTACTCGCGATTGGTTCTCCAGGTATGTGGCAAATCAGGGCCGGGACGCGAAATTTGTCTCGGAACGGTATGACATTCCGATGTCCCGGCTGAGGCTGTATGATTTTCCCGATGAGCTCCGGGACTTGGAAACGCGCGCAATATTCATGAGTCATTATTTTCATTGGGATTCGGAGAAACACCTGGAAATCGCCAAGGGGTATGGGTTCAGGACACTGGACGAACATAGGGAAGGTACTTATCGGAATTATGTCGGAATTGACGAAAAGATAAATCGGGTACATCAGTATCTCAAAGTGCTAAAATTCGGATACGGTAGGGCAACCGATCATGCGTGTGAAGATATCAGGAATAGCTATTTGACACGCGAAGCGGCCAAGGAATTGGTTCGGAAACATGATCTTGAGGAGCTTTCCGACTATTACATCGAGGACGTAGCCGGTTACTTGGGATATACAAAACGACAGTTCCTGGATATCCTTGAAAGATTCAGGAATCCAGCTATCTGGAAGAGAGACCGCACCGGAGCATGGTCCGTCCCCGGCCACTTGGAGGACTGAGGAGGAATGATGAAAGTTCTTATCCGCGATGAACCACGAGTATTTTCTGCGCAAGGCTTTGAATGTCGCGATATGGGTAAGATAGTGCTGGAGGCCGGAGAGATGCTGTCGATGCAGACCGAGGCCGGCCGAGAGTGCGATTTCTCCGCGACAAGCTGGGGCTTTTATGTATGTCCTTCGGTGAATGCACGATTAAAGAAACAGGGCTTCAAGACAGCGCTTGTTGTAAATGAATACAATCGTCTTTTTGTCAACGTGGTCGAGATCGACAAGATCGCAGACTTCAAGAGCTACCTGAAGACCAATCAAAATAGTCGGATCGTGTGCTGGTTGGACGAGTGGCTTGATGAAGACCCGAAGCTTCCCTAGGATCAGAGCGCACTAGGCCCCTATTGCTGTTCCCGTAGACTTCCGAGAAATGAAAGCACTCGTTGCACGCACCGGCCGTCGTCCTGATGAAGAACATACTTGCGCAGGAAGTCGCTCGTATCGATGCGCCGCAATTCAGTCAGGAATCGATCGCTGTCATTTACCAGACGAGAAACCGCTTTCACTAACTCGTCGTTTCCCCTGCACCAGCAACAAGCCCGCTCCAGATCCGCAATAAAGTGTGGCATGAGAGGCGTCTGTTTCGGGTCGCAGTAGACGATGAGAGGTCGTCCAATGGTAAGCGCTTCGTTCCACACATTGCCGCTCGATGAGTCTGTAACAACTACGTCACTCTTGAGGATGAGGGTTTCCAAAGGCGTTTCCACATCCAGCTCGATCTGGAGCGCTGTCCGCTTAAGCCAGCGACAGGTTCCATCCCACTCCACCTGGTGAGGGTACGGCCGAAACACGATCCGGTGACCGGGCGCTGACCCAAGAATCTGCAGGCACCGCTCTTCAAGGCAGTATCGTTCCGTGTCCTCAACGACCCAAGGGGATATGGTGTTGCGGAAAGAGACCTCACCCACCCACAAGAGGTTCAGGTACTGCCTCTTTCTAGCCCGAATCGGCGTGGTCTTGGCTCTCCATTCTTCTAGTCGACTCGACCCTACTGGGATGCACCGGGCACGCATCGGGAAATCACTGCCGAGGTCAGGCTTCACCCCTTCTCCGTAAGAGAGAAAATAATCAGCCTCGCGGAATTCAATCTGGCCGTGAGATGGCACTCGATGCGTTCCATATGACGCTCCGTGTTGATAGCAAACCACGGGAATACCTCGCAGTCGCGCCTGATGCGCTAAACGCTTTTCCAGCAACCATGGGATGGCGAAAAAGCAGACCGCATGAGGGCGGGACACGCTGAGAGCTCTTTCGGCCACAGCATCCACATGCCGCGCCACAGCAGGGGTCAAACAAGTTACGGCCCGGAGATGCTGCTGAAGGAACGGGAAAAGATTCAATCCTCCGATGGTCAATTCCGGTGGCCGCATTCTCGTGGTGATCCACTCGTCATACAGTTCGCCGAGCGCGCGTGCTTCAGCGTCGTTGATCTGAAGCCGCTCCGAATCCAAATCTAGTGTCTTGCCGTGTATGACATCGTAAAGCTTAGTTTCATAGTACCGCGTCCACACGCGCTGATCCAAAGAGGAGAAGCGCAGGAGAAAACAGTCGACCTCCGTCATTCCGCGCAGAACGCTGAGGACAGGGCCCCAATCGTATCCCAGAAAATCGGCGAATAGTAATCGTAGGCCTCTTAGGTTATGAATTGAATCAGGCCTCAATCTGCAGGCGGACAACACCCGCGTGGCGTACGGCAGCAGCTCTCTTTTTGAATAACGCCAGGCTCGTCCGGGCAATCTCCTTACAATCTTTAGCCCTTTAACAGCTTTGGAGGCCGCGGGCACCGCTGGGTCCGGCGCGAATTCCCCGCCCACAGACAGGATCTCACAATGCACTCCATGAGCCTTCGCGACCTCCTGAGCAATGAGCAAGCCGGGATCGACCTGATAGCCATCGCCAGCGAACCAGGGCTCGATCGCCCGCTGAAGCAGCGCTATCGAGCGTGGTGAGCAGGCGCGCAACACTTCGCGGACCAGAAAACCTCTGGTCAGTACAAACTGGCCCGAATACTGAATATAATACGCATTTCCTGACAGAAACCCGGGACCGTCAAACCGCGCAGGTGGATACCGCTCTGCTACATAAGCCTCAATCTCTTGCAGAAGACGAAGGCATTCCACATTGAGTTGGTAATCCAACGTCGGAAGAGAACGGGTATTCGCATACGCGTGCACCGGATCGCAAGGAAGACCACATTCCGCCAGAGCCTCATAAGCCTCCGCGGTGAGCCCAATCAATTTGACTCTAGGATCAGCGGCAAATGCTTTCTTGCACCCCAGAGCCTGTTGTCTTGTTTCAACAAATACCAGTTTCATGCAATAATATCTTTCGCACGCGTGCAGTGCTTTCTAATACTGCAATAGAAGCCTGAAATCACCAGATACGACACCACAAATATCCAGCCTGCTATGGATGCTATCAATCCGACGTGGGCGCACCAATCATAGTATCGGAATATCACCTCGCTCCGCCCTCCCGGCACTACGATCCCTCGAAACAAGCAATTCACCCGGTAGATCGTGGTGGGCTGACCGTTCACGGTTGCAGTCCAGTTAGGATAATACAAATCGGTCAGTACAAGCAGAGCTCTGTCCCTTGTCTCCACGGTTAATCTCACCTGGTCGGGCAGATAAGCGTCAATCCCGACATTAGAATTGCTTTGCCGCGTCGTGTTGCCGCTTTCCATTAGCTGGGCGAGTCGAGCATCTTCGGTGGTTGCAGCTTCAAGAGGATTGTAATCTCTTTCTGCCATTCGTAAAAGTAATTGGCCGCGGTCCTTGAAGAGCTCGACTCTATTCACGATATATGCTCTCGGAACGGCGTGGGGATTGAGGTAAATACGACCGAATCCTTTGCCGTTGTCATAGTTCTCCACTTCAATCAGACGCTCATCCTTGACCTCATCGTCCCAGAAGATATATTTTATTCCAGCCACGTCCGCGAGTCGTGAGGTAGGATCCCACAACCCCACCCAAGATTGGCGCGAATATCGAGGGTTGTTCTTGTTGAGCGCTTTGTCAAAATCCCAAAAGTAATCAGGCATTATGCTCTCGTGAAAATTGAAAAAACTTCTTCCTACAGTCAATGGATACCACGAAAAGGACGGTTCATACAGGGGCTTGACGTAACCCTTATAATAGAGTCGAGCAAACTTTTCCAGCAGCGCGGCAGGTTCTTGATCGGCCGGTGCCTTGAGGAATTCCTGCCACTGCTCTCTTGACGGGCCGTACGCTTGATACACAGGCGCACCAAGACGATCCAACGGTTCGGTCTTCTTCCTCACAAAGGCATTCTGTGGCAGGTCCGCGCGGTATCTGTCATCCATGTCGGTGAAGGGATACCACGTTCTGAAACAAAGCTCAAAATCAGCTATAACGAAGATCAGGAGGAGCACAGATCCCCATGTCCGGACAAAGTATCGCCTGTGGTATATCCAAATGATAGCGCCGCGAATAAGGAACATAGCTAAAAACGTTAATGCTGCGTAACCAAAGTAATAATAAACCAGAATATGGTGTGAGTTATTTATTTTGTGCCAGAAAAGGCTTTTCAGGCCGGTGTTGTAGATTAGGATGCCGCTCACCATTACTATCACTGCGAGCATATAGAGCGCGATAAGGCTGAGGTTCAACCAGCCTAGGCACCTGTCGGCACGCGTGGCAGAGCTTGAGGGCTCGTCCTGTCTGGATGCAGCGATCCTGCTGAGCACGAAACTCACGATAACCGCGAAGCAAAAGATAAAGTTAATATGCCCATGCGTCAGTGAAGTCGTGCCTTGTGTCAATTTTTCGATCCATGGGAATAGAGGGAAAATCTTTATGACCAGACTGTTCCACAGAATTAGCCATGCCAAGGCGAAGAAAAGAAAGAAGGCTGTAATCCAATTCCAGGCCCGATGCGCAAGCGCATACAAAACGACGGGGACCGCAAGGATGCCGACATAGAAATAAAGGTTGGGATACAGGAATGGCAAAGGTGACGGATACGGTAAGTCATAAAGGCCGTTGACAAATATTCTGTCGATCCACGGAAAAATGAAGCCGAGGTATTGCTGCCCCACAAAACCGATCGGCTCCGCATAGAGCGACCTCTGGCTGGAAAAGTAATTGGTAAGAAAAGGTAAGAATATGTATGCAATCAAGGCGGCAAATATGGCTAAACAGAGCACGGAATAAAGAAGAGTGCGCGTTACCGTCCGAAGTAGTTGGTTAGGCGCCGCGGCCAAATGCAGGAAAAGGAGATATGCAAAAAACGCGACAAACAGGTACGCGTTCATGAGCAGGAACGGAGCTCCCGTGCTTAGATACATGAGGGCCACGCAAACGGCTATCCCGACGAAATGGCGAAATCGCCGGAAACCTGCATCATAGGCGGCCTTGATCAGCAACATAAGGATCGGCAGCAAGGCATAGCTTATGATGAACCTGGGTCCGTGGTAAGCGTCGTCAACCCATTTGGGAGCAAGAGTGTACATGACGACGCCGACAAGCGCGTACACTGTGTCCGTGCCGAGGCTTCGAAGGAACGCGAACATGGTGAAGCCCATGGCAGCAAGAAAGAACATGGTCAAACCCATGAACGCGAATTTGTCGTCGGAAAAGACCAGCCCCAATAGAGTGCCGAGGTTATAGGGGTTTAGGAACGCTTCTCGGCCGCCATAGTTTACACCCAAGAGGATCCAGGGGTTCCACTGAGCCGTGGAGCCCGGGGCCGTCAGTAGATTTCTGGCCATTACCCAATCGGCCCATAGCATTTGGCCTGCCTCGGACAGGAAGGTATAACCGTAGATGATATAGTCGGCAAACCAGACCCCGATTGAGAGGCAGACTGCAAGAGCGCACCAAAGGTAAGCTTTCAACGTGTGTTTGTGGATTGTCGCCGGATGCGGATCAGGCGTATGATAGGCTGTTGTGTTGTTGGTCATGACACATGTTGTTCAACGACGATATAACCCCATCTCGAAACTTACGTGACAACCTTTCAAGGAAAGAAGCCTAATCGGAATCCTTGACTGCGGAGACCCGCCACCCCACGCCCTTCCAGTGAGATACGGTTAGGGAATGAAACGGCGCGTCGCGAAACCAATCCTGTATATCGGCCCTGGAAATGAAGTGTGTCACCGGAGCATTCAGTTTATCGAAAACATTAAGAGCATTTCTCGAAAAAGGCAGACGTCGCCAATGCTCGAAATACTCGTAATATGGGAGAGCGCGAATCGGCAATAGGTATAAAGTGTAGATAGGAAGATACAACAGACCAGTGATGAAATTCGCTACAAACCAGAGGAAGGAACGGGGCAATTTGCGAAAAAAAAGTGTTTTGAGAGGTTCGAGAACCGCCCAATTCAACCAGTTGCCTTCTCTCGAGTAAACCCACAGGGCTAGTCGGCCTCCCGGCCGAACCAGGTTCATAAGGTTGTGTACAGTGACAGACGGATTGTCGGTGTGATGCACCACGCCGATGGAATAGACGATATCGAAATCCTTTTCTTGATCAAATCGGGATACGTCACCTTCGTAGATTGAAATGCTTCTTTCCTGAGCCAGTCGGGCACGAGCGATAGCCGCGGTGCTCATGTCCACGCCCACACCGCTCTGAATGAGAGGAACAAGGTATGAGAGCATGTGCCCGGCGCCACAGCCGGCATCGAGAACGCGTTTTCCGCGGAAATCGTCAGGGCTCAGAGGCTCCAGCCACTCCCAAAATAGGATCTCTTCCTTGTCCCACAGTTTATCGCTGTGTTGTCCCCATTGATAAGACCATTCCTCTTGCGTCTGCATACTTTTTGCTTACCAGCGCCTCCTTTAGATACTCGATCGCATCTTGCGCAAACAACCCTTGAACAACGCTATTGACCGGGAAAGACCGGTCCTTTACTGGTCGGTGGTTGTGTGATGCGTTTCTGAGAGAACACAGAAGCTACGGCAGTGCCCAGTAGCCTTAGTCCGACTGCCAACATCTCTGCAAAGCCCACCATTCTGATGGCTGCCCATATTCTCTTTGGGGTAAGATGAATGCGCAGCAACCCGACCCTTTGCATACGCACCAAATCCTTTTGGGACAGGTCGTTAACGCTTATCGGGCTGTGGTCATATCTGCGATAATCCGAGAAGTCGCGGATCTCAAGGCGAAGGCCATGCTTGCCTTCGCGAGCCCAATCGTAAAGCTGCGTGCCGGGGTAAGGATTTGCTATGGAGAAGTTGGAGTACAGAATTTGCGGGATCTTCCGCACAAATTCTATAGTTCTTTCCACTGAGCGTCGCGTATCTCCCGGCAGGCCGAGCATGACGGAACATGCGGGCTCAATCCCCAGTTCCTCAGTCATAGCAAAGGCGTTGAGCATATCTTCGTGTGATACTTCTTTGCGAATGATCTTAAGGACTTCTGGATCGCCGCTTTCAATCCCGTAGCTCATGCGGATCAGGCCTGCCGATTTAAGCAGTGTCAGGATTTCACGGTTGACCAAATTGGCTCGAGTCCAACCCTCGAAAGTAATCTTCAATTTTCTGTCCAATATTTCCTGGCACACTTTCTGAACCTGATTCTTATTGAGCGTAAGGTTGGAATCCATAAAGAAGAAATGGGTAATGTTCAATTCGTTGACCCATTTCTCTATTTCATCAACGATATTCTTTGCCGAGCGAAAGCGGACATAGGGATTTGTAAGAGGTTCGCTGCAGAACGCGCACTTGAACGGACATCCGCGGGTAGCCATAATCGGCAAATAAACACGACTCTTGAACTTCGCGAACGTCATAATATAACGATCTCTCCGAAGCAAGTGCATCGCAGGGAGACAGAGTTCATCCAGATTCTTGATGCGTTCAGTGGGAGGATTCTCCACGACTTGTTCGTTGTCGCGGAATATCATGCCCCGAATACCCGAGAACTGCCGGGGTTCTCGCTCTAAAGTCTGGAGAAACTCGGCGAAGCTAAGATCGCTCTCGCCATAGAAAGCATAGTCGAAACAAGGGAAGAACGCCGCGGACTTGAAGATGTTGATGTGTTCTCCGCCTATTACTATCGGCGGCTTGAAGCCGCGACCTTTGAGTCCTTGGGCCAATGCTACGGCTTTGTGAAAAATGGGAGACGTTGCCGTGATTCCAAGCAGATCGTATCCTCCGTCAAGAAGATGCGCAATAAGTGATTCCAGTGTGTGGTCTTCAACGTCTGCGTCGATGAGCGCTACAGAATGGCCCAACTTCTCAGCAACCGCTGCAAGGTATAATATACCTAAAGGAGGCTGGGAATTTCTCCTCTTGGCTATCTTCGTGAAAATGCCCAGGTCGTCGGTCCACGATGGGCAGACCAATGCGATTTTCAATGCGATCTCCTTAATCCTTCAGTTCGCCAGCCGCAATAGAATACCTCATGTAGAACGTCGGCGCAATGCCCGGCCGGGGCTGGTCTGCCACCTTTCAAGAAAGAGTGTGCCTGCAACCATATTCACCATCGGATCTTGAGCATCCCTTTGAGATGGTCAAGGAATGTTCCGGTTGTTATGGTCCGCGTCAGTGTACGCATTATGTAACGAGGCCGAAAATAGAACTTCCTATAGGCCAAGGCCTCGTAACGCTTGATTACTTCCCAGGACAGAACGTCATGCTCCGCAAGCTCTTCAGGCGGAGTGGCGAAGGTATACTTCTCCCACTCGAACGTCCTTATTTGGCCGCGTTCCATCATTCTATCGAACACCGGAGTACCGGGAAGAGGAACCATGAATGGGAACTTAGCATAGTCCGGATCGAGCTTAATGGCAAAATCCACCGTTTTTGTCAGATCTTCCTCGGTTTCCGTGGGCAACCCCAGAATGAAATAGCACTCCGTTTCCATACCGGCCTGTTTGGCGAAAGATACAGCCCTCTCAACCTGTTCCAGCGTGATTCCCTTACGAATTTCATCCAAGACGCGTTGGCTGCCCGATTCGACACCAAAAGGAATTCTATAACATCCGGCCCGTCGCATTATCCGGAGGAGCTCCAGGTCAATTCTGTCCACACGGATGCCGCCGCGAGGGTACCACGGGAATTTGAGGCCTCTTCGCAGTATTTCTTCGCAGACTGCATATGCCCGATCCTTGTTCGCGGTAAAATTGTCATCGATAATCTGAATTTCACGGAATCCGAGTCCAAGCATCCATTCAATCTCGTCGACTGTACGGGTAGGCGATTTGGCTCTAATTTTGTTGCCGTGAATGTTCTTGTTGCAATAAACGCATCGTCCGTAACATCCTCGGGATGTTTCCAGGTATCCGAGAGGCTCTCTGCGACTGGCTATCTTAGGTTGACAGTAGCGGGATATATCAAGCAAATCGTAGGCGGGAAAGGGTAGGTTGTCAAGATCGGTCACGAATTCGGTTCTTGTAGGCTTGGTCACACTGCCGTTCGTCTTCAAATAAACATTGGCTGCATCGGAAGACAATGCGCCGTCGGCGATCCGACTCATCGCGTAATCACCCTGGCCTTGCACCACAAAGTCGATTCGACTCTCCGTAAGCACTTGTTCTGGAAGAGCCGACGGGTGAGGCCCGCCCACCACGACTAGAATGTCGTTGCTGAACTGCTTCACGGCCTCGGTCATCCGGTAGGCCTTCTTAATCACAGGGGTCGCAGCGGTGATTCCTACAATATCGGGCAATAGAGTTCGCAAAGCATTTTGCAGGTCCAGAGCAGGATTCTTGGAAATGTTGAGGTCAATCAGTGTCACCGAATGGCCCTTTTCGCGCAAAGGTGATGCTATCGATACCAGACCGAGAGGAGTGACGCCTTCAGAAATTGCAGGCCTAACCTTGGCTGAGCCAAAAATAGATTCGAAATAGGACGGATTTATCAGTAATACTTTGGCCATTAAATTCGTCTCCGATGCCCTGTATCTCCGATACTGCATATTTCCATTAAGCGTTCCATGTTTATTGACGGTTTCAGGAGCAGCAGGCTCAATGCCGTACAAGCCATTATTATGCAGCCGGTGTTCCATCCGATCAAGAGGCCTACTGAAAAGGGCAAACTGGTCGCATAGAGCGCCCATGCGAAGAAGCCTACGACAACGTTGCCGGCCCAGCATACGATGAGCAGCAGCAAGAACAGTTTGGCCGGATTAAACTGAGCAAAAAAAGTGATAATAATCTGGAGCGCTCGGAGACTATCCTTGAGTTTTCTTACCTTGGTACGCCCGATGCGGGGATGGTACTCGACCGGAACGTACGTCACATGGAGATGGGTGAGCAGGAACAAAAGTGTCAGAGTCGTTGTGAAAGAGAATCCTGTGGAAAAGGAGCTACGTACTTCAAGGACGGGGCGTCGATCGAATATGCGGAAGCCGCTGTTTATGTCCGGAATATGCCGGCCTGACGCGAATTCCGCCAAAAAGCGAAATACAGCTCTCTGAAGCCATGTGATCCGGGAGCCGTCAAAATGCTTGCCTCGTCGGCTGCCCACAACCATTTGAAAACCTCGGTCGTAGGTAGCAGCGAGTTCGACGAGGCGGCTTATGGGGTATGTTCCGTCAGCATCCACGATGGCAATCGTGTCGTGCGTAGCCGCAAGAATCCCCGTCATCAGGGACTTGCCGTAACCGCTGTTGACCGGATGCCGGATAACTCTCACCCCTGCGGCCCGGGCCAATTCAACTGTGCTGTCGGTGCTTCCGTCATCCACTACCAGCACCTCTGTGGTCCGGCCGAGCCTTGGCAAGACATCCTTAAGAGCCTCCAAAGTTTCTTGGATGGCTCCTTCTTCGTTGTACGCAGGTATAACGATGGTCATCCCATCAGGTTGGGAGTCGATCAGGGATTCTTGATTGTCCGGCGTCATATTATTTCACCATGAACCAGTCTTGGAATTGACTCTTCCAGGGTATCCGCGGGCTTCGGGAAATCGGGCTAGAGTTTCGCCAGATGCAGTCCCAGCACAGCTAAACCGTACCGCTGGAATTCCGTTCTACTCTCACCAAGGGCCGCATCGGATACCAGCCCATTATCGCGTGGTATTTCCAAGGGAAGACCCTGCGTAGGCGCATTGAATCCACTCTTCGCGCGGAAGATTACGGAACTGGGAACTCGTCCGCGCATCGCCTTCTTGAGGATCGCTTTCCCTTGTCTATGCGAATACTTGTCCTCAACGGGCAATCTCGATGTCCAGTCTACGAGACGACTATCCAAGAACGGAGCCCTCGCTTCCAGCGAGTGGGCCATAGTGGTGCGGTCCACTTTCACGAGAATATCGTCCTGCAACCAGGTCTTCGCGTCCACGTAGAGGCACGCGTCCAGGAATTCAAGTCCGGCAGCTTCTTCGAAGTACTTTCGAAAAACCTCAAACGGATCGTATCCTCTTGTTTGGCGTTCAAGGTCAGGAGTCATGATACGTTTCTTTGCTTCTTCCGAGAAAAGCTCGCGCCATCGGCAATGAGCCTTCCACGCTCCGTCGGTTCCTCCTATGAAAAACTGTCGGGCCTTGTATTCAATGCCTACTTTTCTGGATGAGAAGTGAGGGAAACGTAGAGCAAGCTGGGCGGCTCGTATCCTGGCCCATTGAGGCACGACCTGATAAATCCTGAAATACTGGTTCGCCCGATACGTGGGATAGCCGGCCAGCATTTCGTCCGCACCGTCGCCTGAGAGAGCCACGGTTACGTTTTTGCGTGTGAGACGAGCCAAATGCCACATGGGAATGGCCGAGGTATCGGCAAAAGGTTCGTCAAAGACCTCGGCAAGGCACGAAAAAACATCTTGGTCCGTGGGGTCCACGAGTTCGTTGTGGTGAACCGCGCCGGTATATTCGGCAACCTCGGCTGCCCAACGGCTCTCATTATATGAGGAATTCGCGAACGCCATGCTGAACGTGCGGGGAACCGAGGTGGAATTCCTTGACATGGAAGCCACCACAGACGAGGAATCAATCCCTCCGCTTAGAAAGGCACCAAGCGGCACGTCCGAAACCAAGCGACTTTTCACCGCGTCATCGAATCGGTTCAGGAACTCAGCGATCCGATGATCCTCCGGCACCGTCACCTTAGGCCGGAACGTGGATAGCAGACTCCAGTAGCTTTCTATCGAGAGGCGTCCGGCCTTCAGCACCGCGAAGCAGGACGCGGGCAGGCGATAAATATGGCGGTAGATGGTGCGGGGAGTCAGAACATAGCCGAAGGAAAGATAATCGCTCAATGCGCAGGGATCCCATTCCCCTGAGATCCCCCCCGCTGCAATCAACCCCTTAATTTCAGAAGCGAAAATGAACTCGTTCGGCAGCAGCGCGTAATGCAATGGCTTCTTGCCGAATCGATCTCGTGCCAGGAAAAGTTCTTCGGACACCTTGTCGTAAATCGCGAAGGCGAACATCCCTTCCAACCGCTGGACAGCCCGTGGTCCCCACTGTGCGTAGGCTTCTAAGAGTACTTCCGTGTCTGAAGTGCCCCGAAACACCACACCCACTGACTCCAGGTCTGTTCGCAACTCTGGGAAATTATAAATCTCCCCATTGAATGTTATGACGAACCGACCGGTTGCGGATATCATAGGCTGTGAGCCAGTTTCGGTCAGATCGAGGATCTTGAGCCTGCAGTGACCCAAGCCAACCGGACCTTCAATCCATACTCCGCTACTGTCCGGTCCTCGTCGGTACTGAGCGCGGTTCATGAGTTGCATCCGTTGCGGCAGAATGCTCCCGCCTTTAAGATCGACTATGCCTGCTATACCACACATGTCAGCAAGTATCTTTCGTTGATAGCGCCACTTCTCAGCAATCTTTCACGCGCGGTCTCAAAGGTGATGGATGCGTGATTGTCGCTACCGGGACCAAATCAAATTAGAATAAACGCCCCTGGGCCCATATGTCAAACACTTTCACCGAGCCGTCAAAGCGCGGTAGCGCAGTATGTTTCCAACAAAGTGTCATGATGACTGCGTCGGGCTGGAAATCCCCTTTGCCTTGGACCGCGCAACGACGTCGAACCTTAGTTCGAGAGACACGCATCCGTAGGCTTCCCGGAATTGGTTGCTTGAGATCGCCCTGGTACAAAAGGCCGGCAATCATGCAACGTTGTTGAAGTTGCTTGACAAGATCATGGGAAGCGCCTTCAAGCGGATTTCACCAGCACAATTTGACAAAACATTCCAAGCAGATGCATCCATCGATTGAGAAGCTTTTCAATGAAGGTGAGAGGTCTGAATGCGGGTCCTGGGACAAAAGACCTGAGCGATACTCCGCCGGCAAGAACGTACCTAAAGGGCATGAATACTTCAAGGTTTTGTATCCTCCAACCGGGGAATTGTTCCTGAAAACGATTTCGATCTCTGTAGAACAATATCCACGGCAAGGCTTCATTTGCGCCGGACAAAGGTCCTGTGGAATTGAACTCCCAATCGGGCGTATTGGGATCGAACGGCTCGTGATGGAAGTTCGTATAGACCCACGTGGACCACGGAGTAACCCACGGTTCGATCATCACAATCCTACCTTCTCTGCGTACGCACCGCATCGCCTCACAAAAGAATTGTGGGCTCCTCGACAGGTGGTGCAATACGTCGACCATGGCGATTGCCCGCAGACTATTCCTCTTGAACGGTAGACAATGAGCATCGAGAACAATCGACACGTTCGGCAGGTAGAACACATCGGATGCAATTACATCCGGTGCGAGTTCCGAAAGAAATCCGCCGCCAGACCCCAGCTCCAGGACAGGTTCATCGCCGGCAGGGAGTGATTGCACAATCCAGTCGTACCACTCAAGGTATATTTTGTGCAAAAAAGCTTTCTCTTTGATGATCCTTCGCCGCAAGAGGGTGGATTGAGCGTCATCGATATTAAGTCCACGCGTCAAGGGATGTGCAAGCAATGTCGAGAGCAACTTCATTCAGGATGCCTTCGGATATCGGCAGTATTACAAAGATCACGGTGAAGTCGGCCGCGGCCGCGCGCGTGACAGAGCCCCCTTCGTGATTGACATGGCAGCATCGAACAGCCATTTGGCCTCACTGAAAGACCGGATTTTGAGAATCAACTTCAGCTTCTTTTTCAGATTGTAAAACTCCTCGTAAGCCCTTCTGTAACGGTCGAGCACCACTTGTTCGGTAAGGCCGTCGTATTCGTAGAAGACCCGGCCTGCATAGAAGCCTGCATCAATATTGCGCGAGGTGTCTATAAGGAACCGGCCGTTCTCTTGAACCAACCTATAGAGCTCGGTACCGACAAACGGTATGGCCATGCAGAAGTTGGCCACATCCAGGTCGAGCTTTCGCGCGTAGTCAAGGGTTTTGCGGAATGCCTCCTCGGTTTCGCCCGGCAATCCGATTATGAAGAAACCAAAGACAGCGATCCCATGCTTCTTGGCCCAGCGCACCGCGTTCTCGATCTGAGCGAGGTTGCTCTCTTTGTGGCAGAGCTTCAAGACTTCTTCGTCGGCTGATTCTATGCCGATACCCAATTTTGTCACACCTGCGTGCTTCATTTTCACAATAAGATCTTCTTCCAGCAGTTCAGTTCGGATACCGCTCTGAAGGTTCAAAGCAAGTTTCCCTTTGTATGCCGAAATCAGGCCGTCCAGGATTTCGTCCATTCTCTTCCGGTTCAGAGAAAAGTTGTCATCGAGGATATCGATTTGACGCACCCCATACTTTCGATGAAGCACGTCGATTTCCTCGAGAACATTTGCAGCACTGCGGAACGTGACACGTCTTCCGAAAACGTCCTTACTGCAAAAAGTGCAGCCGTACGGACAGCCTCGCGTGGTAACAATAGGTGCGGAAGGGGACTTAACCGCTCGCGACCTGTACGTCTTGAGCGGCGGCAAAAGGTGAAACGCGGGGAAGGGGACCCCGTCAAGATCCGTGATTCTTTCCACAGGGTTGCTCACGGTCGTCATCCCGTCGCGCGCGCGGTATACCGCGCCAGGTACGCCGTCGTCAAAGGGTGTGCAACCTGCGGCAAGATTTTCCATGATCCGGACTATGGCGAATTCTGCCTCGCCTCTGACGAGGCCGTCGCAGCGAAAATCTTCTAGGACAGTATGGGGTATGGTTGTGGGCACTGGCCCGCCAACCACAACGGTCGTTTCGGGATTGCGCAACTTCACCGCGTGGGCAATCTCCCGAGACGCATCGTAAGTGAACGAATTGACGCTTATTCCGACCAACGAGACGTCTTTAGGTATGCGGTCCACCACTTGGGCCGGTGACAGGCCCTGAACATAGGCATCAACGATCGCACAGGGAAAACCGTTCTTCTCCAGCATGGCCGCGAGATAGCCAGCGCCGAGTGGAGGCAGGATCGTGGCATCGTTGAGCCCGCTACCACCTGGGTTGGGACTAACGAAAACAGCCGTGGGTTTGTCGTGCTTCACCGGAATCGACCTACTTCGTTAGGGCTTTTCAGACAAACTTAACTCTCCTGGCCGCATGGACAACCATCTTGAGAAGCAGCCACCCGTGTCGCCAGCGCTGGATGTTGGTTTCGCCGTATGTACGCTGCCGATAGCGCACCGGCATGTCCAAGAGTTTTAGTGAGAGCTTCGCAGCTCCGAAAAGCAAATCGAAATCCCCAAATGGATCGAATCGGGCGAAAAATGCCTTGTCTGCCGCAATACGCTCATAGTCCCTTTTCCAAAGCACTTTTGTCCCGCAGAGTGTGTCTTTGATCGGTTGCCCCAGCAGCCACGAAAAGGCCAAGCTGAAAAAACGGTTCCCCACAACATTACAAAATTGCATGGCCTTGTCTTCCATTGGATAGACCAGGCGCACGCCGTTGATGAACTCGCCCTGACCTGAAACAAGCGCCTCGTAGAAGCGAGGCAAGTCCGAAGGTGGGACCGTCAAATCCGCATCCAATATCATGAGAATGTTATGTTGTGCACATGAGAATCCAAGTCTCACCGCGTCGCCTTTGCCTTTTCCGGTTTGCTTGAGAACTTGGCAGCTCCGTTCCGGATGTGCTTTTACCGCCTCTTGAATGGCTGCGTACGTGTTATCCGTGGAATGACCTTCTACGAAAACCAGCTCAGTATGGGCTCCCATATCCGGAACGCTTGTGATGATTCGTTCAATATTACCTTCTTCGTTCCGAGCGGGTATCACAACCGAAACACCATCACCTTTCGATGATTGGGCAGGCGTTGGTCGGACACGAGCTACCAGCACGTGTGTCAGAGCAAACCATCGGAATGGCGCAAACTTGACCAAATAGCGGTTACAAAGCCGGGCAAGGAGCGGGACGTCCAGAGGAAACAAGATTTCGGTGGATTTCCTCACTACCTCCAGATCAGCCAATGAGAGCAGGTTGGTCATGTCCTCTGCCGTCAACCAATTCTGTGGCAACAGAGGTGTTGCAAGTCCCAGAGCTCTCACCAAGGTCAGTTGCGGTTGCCACACGCGACTGTACGAGTTGAGGATGATACGCGTCCGAGGACTGCACCATGCTTTGATCCTCTCGAATACTTGCTGTACGTCCCAAAGATCATTGACCACGTCGGAGAGGATAATCGTGTCGAACGTACCTTCGAGAGCCGCGCCGTGGATGTCGGCGTGCACAAAACTGAGCTTCGGGTATTTCTCACGGGCCTGATGAACCATTTGGCCGGAAAGATCCACGCCTACACCTTCGGAAGGAGCGAGGGCTGCCAGGAGGTCGCCTGTTGCGCAGCCCACTTCCAGGACCTTCTGCCCTGGGGGCACCAGGTCCTGGTAGATCTGTTCAAGTCTTCGATGGTAATAGTCACCCCATGTGGCCCTCGGTCTGAGAGCCACAGCGTCCCAGTGAGCGATGCGCTTGAGAGTATATTCTGTCCTGCCAGGATCGTGGGAAGACGGGGTCGAAGCTTCTACCAATGAATCCCCCTCGGCCGGCGAGGTAGTCCTACGCGAGACGCTCAGTCGGCCGGACCTAGAAATAGCATCCGCATACAGCGGTGGTCGCGTCTCATTCAAGTTGCCACAGCATCGATGAGTAATGAGTCGGATAACAAGCGATGGCCGTGGCAGGCAGCCGATGCCTGCCCGAAACGAGCATCTGAATCGGCTGGAAAACGTGTGGTACCATCCCGTTTCATTCTAACGGCGAGCTCTGCCCCAAGTCAAGGCGCATGTTGCGGGCTCTCTTGAGCCGGCTGACTTGTGGCATCAGTGCCTCCCATTGGCAAGGTTGAGACAAATCACTCCCACAACGATCAGTCCGATGGAGAAGACTTTGAAGATCGTGAGCGGTTCCTTGAAGTATGCCATGCCGATGGCCGCGATGAGAGCGGTTCCCAATCCGGACCAGACCGCATAAGCGACGCTCACATCCAGATGTCGCAGACAGAGGGTGAGAGCTGTGAACGAAACGCTGTAGAACACGAAAATAAGGATTGACGGCAACAGTCTCGTGAGGCCGTCAGAAAGCTTCATGGACGTGGTGCCTGCGACCTCAAAGAGAATGGCAATAATCAGATAAATCCAGCTTGTCATGTGCGAGCCCTTCTTATACCGGTGCGCTATCAAACAGTGCGTACGCGTAGGTCGGGTTGAGCCCAGCGAAACCCGACATGTTGTATTGGGCATGATGTCGGATTTCGCTCCGCTCAATCCGACCTACGGCTACTCTTGCTTCAAGGTCATCTTCATTGCTCGGAAGCGAACTCCTATTGTCCGGTTTCCAAAGAAGTCAGATTACACCGGCTCGGCAGAGTTGGACAGTCCTTACCACTATAGGGAGTCTAGTCCGAGAGGCTCAATGGGTGAGGAAGAGAGGGAATGAGGAGTCCGGGGAACCAACCTCTCTTGCGTGGAAGTAGTTCCCCGGAATTCCCGAAAGTGGTCCTATTTTGGATTTCTGACTGTCAGAACGGGGCATCGGGCGCTTCTGACCACATTTTCTGCGGTGCTCCCAAGGATGAGATGCCTTATGCCCGTCCAGCCGTGGGTTCCCATGACAATGACGTCTACGGAGTGGTCGTCGGCGAATCGAACGATTTCCTCCGCCGGCGAGCCGGTGAGCAGAAGAGTCTTTACTGACGAGACCTTCTTCCGACATTCAGCCGCAGCGCTTTCCAGTTCTTCTTGGGCTCCCTCCTGGATGTTTCGCTCCAGAAGGGCCAGATCGACGGGGAGCTTGTTTTCGAAAGATGGATAGCCCAAGAGGCGAGAATTCACCACGTGGACGATAATGAGCTCCGCGCCGAAGGCTTTGGCAAATTCGACGGCCTTAGATCGAGCCGGAGCGGAATTCTCAGAGAAATCAGTGCAAAAAAGTATCTTCTTGATCGCCATGACAGGGCCCACCTCTTCAGAGATTCCTCACGTTACCCTACTCGTTCTGATTGCACAAATTCTTCTCGCGTGCCTTCACGGTGATCGACCAAATACAAGAGCGTGCCTTTGGTCTTGAGCTCTTCGACCATCTGAGGCACCTGGTTTCGATCCAGGTTGTACGCTCGAATGTACACGTGTCGGCGTCCCGATGACGCCCTTTCGTACGACGAGAGTACGCTTACCAGCCTGCCGCGGCACTTCCGCACTACGTCGGTAAGTTGCTTGATCGACCCGGCGCGATCCGCAATGTCAAACGCGAGCTGAAGCCCCCGTTTTTCAAACCCCGTCAGAGAAAGCAGTGCCCGATAAATGTCCCTTTGGCCGATGGTGCCGACTAATCTACCGGCGTTGTCCACTACAGGCGCGCCTGATATCTTGTGATGCAGCAACAGAGCAGCAGCTTCCTCAAGGGTAAAGTCAGGCGGAACGGTAATGGGGTTCTTGGACATGATCTCTTCACACGTAATTTTGGCGATGAGATATGCCAGCTCGTGAACATCCAGCGACGTTGCGTCCGAAGCGGAGGCTCTCTTGAGATCGCGATCGGTGATGACCCCTACCAGGCTCCCGTCTTTCAGGACGGGAAGCAACTGGACGAAATACTCTTTCATTTTAGTTATCGCCTCTTGCATGGAGTCGCCGGCGTTCACCGTGATTACGGCCCTTCTCATCCAGTACTTCACGAGCATCATCCCTCTCCTATGTGCAGTCCCGATGCCTCGGAAACCGCTTTGACAAGGCCCGACCCGAATTGAATGAATCCCTCGGTCGGCCAGAGGTGGTGCACATGCACCAGAGGCGTTATCGCTTGTCCGTAATCGGGTCCCGGGATCCGCAGCGTGATCAATCCCGATCAACAGACCTGACTCACGCTAGGCCATTTAACCTGCGGGTTGCAGTCTCCTTTCCACTTCGTACAGATCGCCTCCTGCCTCGCGGCTGATGGAAAAGCCCAGTTTCTCGGCTAGTGCGAGAGCTCTGGCGTTATCCCGCGAGATCACCCCCCAGATTCGTCTCATCCCAAGTTCGGCTGAATAACGTACACAGTCTTCCACGAGGATTTTTCCCAACCCTCGTCCTTGTCGGTCATCGGCCACCACCACCGCAAGCTCGCCGTCGATTGAACCGGTATGACGCATGACCCTGCCCACCCCGACTATGTGTTCGCCCTTTTCGTCCTTCCGTGTCGCGACCAGCGCCACATCCCGGTCGTACTCAATAACTGTAAAATGCCTCACCCATTCAAGCGGAAGTGCCCTCAGGTGGGCCAAGAACCTGAAGAAAACGGTCTCAGGAGACAAGGTGTTGAAAAACGTCACCAGAAGCGGCGCATCTTCAGCCTTTATGGCCCGTATAGCGGCCAAAGAGCCATCCGCAAGAAAGACTCTTCTCGTACAATGGTCAGGGTACGGTGCACGAAAATGGCTGAAAGGGTCGGGAATATCAAGGTAGTCCCCGCGACCCTCTTCGTACGACGTGGTTGTTTGGCCCGCGACTTCTTTCACAGCGTTGCACCGTTCCCGTTGCGTTTCCCGGTCTTGCACTGAGGATTACCCCGCGGCCTTTTCAGCACCGACCCGATCGCCCAGGTCCAGCAAGGTTTTAGCCATCTTCTCGAGGTACTCGTTGATCAGCCGGAACGAATCCAAGATATCCCGGTAGACAGGTGACGCCTCCACCGCGCAATAGCCTCCTTCCAGGCGATCCCAGTGTGTGATCTTGAAATCCTCCACCATTTGCCGGAGCTTATCACCCTGGGAAAGGATGTGTTCTAAAAGTATCTTATTCGGTGTTCTAAAGGCGTCTCGTAAGTTGGCCATCATGTCCGAGAGGACTGCAAAGAGTTGGTCGAGTTCTGCGTGAGCCTTCTCGCTAAATGGAATGTGGTCTCTGGTCTTAGTCCGGCAACACCTCAGTATGCCCTCTAACAGGTCTCCGATTCGCTCCAAGCGGTAGGGGAAGCGGATAACGCCCTTGAGGAGCTCTCCCCGAACCTTAGAAGAAACCAGGTCTTTGGTAAGCACCTTTTCCTGTCGGTGGACTTCTTCTGCCAGGGCCTGGCATTGCTGTGCCTGCGGTTCCGGACAGGTGACCACGCACTTCGAGAGGATGCGCGTCAGCTCGATCTCTTTGCTGATCATGATGAGCAGCCCCTCTTCCAGACTCACTGACTCGGTGTATGGTTTCTTATAGTAATCTTCAAGCCTGGTGACTTCTGTGTCCAATTTTGGGCTCATCATGCGGAACGGGTTAGCAAAGATGCCCTTTTCTTTCATGCTATCGCCTCCTGGTGTGCCGATATCGGCCTCCGCAGATCCTCCACTCCCTTGCCGGGTCTCCATAGAGGAGTCCCAGTCTCTCTGACAGCCACAGATGTTTTCATGGGGATGAGATATCACACGCCCGGATCAGGGGATTGACCGCAATACCTGTCGGCGGGTCCTGCTGCCTCCAATCAGAGCATGTTTCGGAGTGATGAGCTGTGGTCGATTTCACTCCGTCCCCCCTATCGGGTCCGCATCACGTCCACGTGTCTCGTCTCGTCCCGCTCTGATTGGCCTCTTCGTGCCTCCCCGAATTTCTCCAGGCGTGTGAAAACGTCGGGACTGTTGCCCCGTGAATCAACCTTTATGGACCGGGCCTTCTTGCTGGCAACTTCAGCCCTGGTAAGCTAAAACACGTTCCTGATCTTCTCCCTCACTGCGATGAGCACACCCGCTGCTGCAAGCATGCTTCGTTCCTCCAGACCATCGGCATATTCCGCGAGGATCTGCGCATAAGCATGCTCTGGACCAAGCAGCTGACTCACGCATTCGGACGCCTTCTCCCGCCAGCGGTGAAATGCGTGTCGATCGAAATCGCTGTTGAGAACATCCCACCCCGCCTCGATCAGGTCGTCAATGACCGTCCTGGCCGGCATCGTTCAACCCCCTGGTGAACGAGGGGTTCATTCTCCGGTGGCATCCGACTTCGTGCCGGGCGCCTGCCGTATTCTGTCCCCCCGTCGTGATGCGAAGAAAGCATTTTTCGTGCCAGATCGCGCCGGACGTTTACGAAAGCAAACGGTCACACCAACCCATGCAACGAAGCCGCGTTTCAAGCGGTATCTTAGGAGTGAGCGAAGTGGGAAGCTGCGTTCTCGCAGGCGAATTGGTAGAGTGATTATAACATATTGATATCAAAAGATGTTATGCAAGGGCCCCGGCAGGGCCGGATTCAGAAAGAGCTCGTCCGGCCCACGAATCCTCACGGTGCATTACCCCGTGATGTGCGAAAACGAGACGCTTGCAGGATATTACAGGAAGATCTTCAGGTTATGGAAAAGCGGCTGTCACAAAAACGCACGCGACGTCAAGCCACTGTCTCATCTTCGCCCGCGATCCCATACGCCTTCATGTGTCGATAAAAGGTGTACCGCGATACTCCGAGCAATCGAGCAGCCTCTGTCTTGCTCCCATCGGCCCGGCGGAGAGCCTCCTCGCAGAGCGATTTTGCTACATGGTCCGTGACCCCATTAAGACTGAGCTTTGTGGGAAATCGGACCAGGTATGACCAGTCTTCCGAGCCCGCGTTAGGCAGCGGCAGCCCAACGTCAAATTCGTCCTTGTCCCAAAGCATCAGAGCCCTCTCCAGAACATTTCGCAACTCCCGTACGTTTCCCGGCCAATAGTACCGAGTCAAGCGGTTCATGCCTTGGGGATCGATTACCGGCAGTTCGGAGAGCTGCATGTCTGCTGCGAGGCTGGACATGATCTCTTCCACGATTACCGGGATGTCCTCGGTCCGGTCCCGAAGCGGAGGAACATGTATCGTGAACACGTTCAGGCGATAGAAAAGAGCCTCCAGGAAACGCTTTTCCAAGACTTCTTCCTGCAAATTGCGATTGGTGGCCGCGATGAGTCGAGCATTCACGTGGATGCTCTTCTCGCCGCCCACCCGAAGGAACGACTTGGTATCGAGGAACGTGAGCAGCTTGGATTGAAGCGGCAATGATAACTCGCCGATTTCGTTGAGGAGCAATGTCCCGCCCTCGGCAAGTTCCAGTAAGCCCCTCTTTCGACCTCGCGTCCCGGTGAACGCGCCTGGTTCGTGCCCGAAGAGTTCGGATTCGGCAAGTTCTCCGGGAACCGCCGCGCAATTAATGGCAAAGAACGGTCCGCTTGCACGCCGCGAATGATCGTGGATCCAGCGGGCCAGGTAATCCTTGCCGCTGCCGCTCTCTCCCAGCAAGAGCACAAGGCTGTTGGTGGCCGCGGCCTGCCTGGCCTGCTGCATGGTTTCTCGCATGGTTTTGGAGGGGTAGTCTCCAATCTGCACCGGAGCAGCAGGAGCAGCCTTTTTCCGTTCAGTGATATTGCGAGAGATCCCGCAAAGGCCGATAATATCGCCTCGCGGATCCCGGAGGGGCACCCTGGTATCGTGGAAGACCAGTTCCACGCCCCTTACGGGTCTCGTGTGTTCTTCTTCAATCGATTCCCCGCTTAGAACTCTCAGGTCCACTTCTTTGATATGTTCCGCAGCTTCTTCGCCATAGATGAAGTCCGCCTCTTTTCCCAAGAGTTCCCACACAGGTACCCCGGTCAGTGCCGCCATGGCGGAATTGACGTGGGTGTACTTGAGGTTGCGATCTTTAATAAATATGCAGTCCTGGGCGCTCTCGATGACGGCGCGAAAGCGCTCTTCGCTCCTACGGAGAGCCTCCTCCGCGAGGCGGTGCTCAGCTCGTATCTCGGCTTCTCGGATCTCCCGTTGGATTGCGGGAACCAACCGGGCAAGCTTGTCCTTCATGATGTAATCGTGCGCGCCTGCCTTCATCATTTCCACCGCGGCTTCTTCGCCGATCTTCCCTGAGACCAATATGAAGGGAAGATCCAGGCCTCGTTCCTTTACCAGCTCCAGCGCGGCAGGTCCGCTGAATCTCGGCATCGCGTAGTCTGCGATACACACATCCCAGGAGTTGGTGTGCAGCGCGTCATTCATCGCCCGCTCGGTTTCCACGCGTTTCCAAATTGGCTTGTGCCCTGCAAACTCCAGTTCGTTGGCGATCAGAAGAGCATCGTCTTCAGAGTCTTCCACGATGAGCACTTTGAGAGTTTCTGCCATCAAGGGCCTCTCTTGGCGGTCTAGTTGACCGTCGGTTGTCGGATGTACGGAACTAGGTTCTCTGGCAGTCCGCATCAGCTTCCCGGGAGCGGCTCATTCAGAACCAGCCAGTACAGCCCCAGTTGCCGAACCGCCTCCACGAATTCCCCGAAATCAACCGGTTTCCGAACGTATGAGTTTGCACCCAACGCATAGCTTTGGATCACATCTTCTTCCTCCTTCGAGGAAGTGAGAACGATCACGGGAATCAACCTGGATCGCGGATCCGCACGAAGGCAACGCAGGCATTCAAGTCCATCGACCTTGGGCAATTTCAAGTCCAAGAGCACAAGTACCGGCCTGTCCGCAACGTCGCGCCCGTCGTAAGCGCCTCTGCCAAACAAGTAGTCCAGAGCTTCTGCCCCGTCATGGACTACCACCACCTTATTCCCGATGTTATTCTCCTTGAGCGCAAGGAGAGTCAGCTCTTCGTCATCAGGGTTATCTTCCACCAACAGCACGATGCCATCACTCATGATTGTGCCTCTCGCGGCAAAGTAAAATAGAACGCGGCCCCTTGTGTCTCCACGCCTTCAGCCCAGACGCGCCCACCGTGACGGCGTATGACGCGCTGGACAATTGCCAATCCGATGCCTGTACCCGGGAAATCACTTGCACTGTGCAGGCGCTGAAAAGCGCCGAACAGTTTCTCCACGTACGCCATATCAAATCCCGCACCATTATCGCGTACCCAATATACGACCTGGCCGTCCTGTTCCATCGCCCCGAATTCAATGCGGGCCGGGCGCTTGCCTGAGGTAAACTTCCAGGCGTTACCAAGCAGATTCTCCAGGGCAACCCGGAGTAGGCGCTGATCTCCTTGAGCGTGGAGGTCCTTCTCTATGATGAGCTCCACGTCTCGCTCCGGATTGGTTTGACTCAGTTCGTCCGCAATCTCCCTCACCATCGCGGAGAGGTCCACGGGCCCGATTGTCATTTCGTTGCGTGTCAGGCGAGACAATTGTAGCAGGTCGTCGATAAGGTGCCCCATGCGTTGAGTTGCAGCTCGCACGCGAGACAAGTAGTCCCGCCCCTGGCCGTCCACCGAATCTTGGTATCTTTCCAGGAGGAAACGACTGAAGCCGTCTATGGCCCTCAGCGGGGCCCTCAGGTCGTGTGACACGGAGTACGAGAACGCCTCCAATTCCTTGTTCGCCAATTGCAGCTGTGCGGTTCGCTCCGCAACGCGGCGTTCCAGTTCCGCGTTGAGGTGCTGGACCGTCTCAAAGAGCCGCGCGTTTGCTATGGCTACCGCAGCCCGGTCTGCTATGTACTGGAGAAGAGCCTGATCTTCTCCGTTGAATGGGTTTCCCACGCTGTCGCGCACCATGGTGAGTGTGCCGATTACCTGCTCTTCTGCCCGCAAAGGTGCAATGAGAAGGCTGCGAATAGAAAAATGCTCTACAAAATCGTGGTACAGGCGAGGGGCCAGATCTCTCAAGAATTCCTTTGAAATAATAGGGGCCAGTATTCCCCGACCGCTGTGCACCACCTCACTCAAGGCCTCTTTGTCCGACGAAAGGGGAAACGAGGATAAGAGCTCTCGGAGCTGACGCCTTGCAGACGGATCCCGATGATAGGTCGCCACTGGGGTGAGCTGTGTTCCGTCATCGGACAAGACATGGATCACACAGAAGGCCCCCAGGAGGTCGGTTGCGCGGCGAGCTACGTAATTGAGCAGAGGTCCGTAATTCAAGCCGGCTCGCGCGAACGCTTCGGATATCTCCGCAAGCAATTGAGCCCGAACCGCATTCTGCCGCAAGTGCTCTTCCGCGGCCTTGCGTTCGGTGATGTTGAGGAGAATGGCCACGATTCCCATGACCTCGCCGCGTGCGCCCCACAAAGGCGCTGTATATATGCTAATGGTGAGTCTGGAGCCGTCTGCCCTGCGCCAGTTAAGCTCTTCGCCCTCCAGAGATTCGCCGGTAAGTATTCGAGGCCAAAGCTGACGCCCCTGATCTGCTTCCTGATCGTGAAGCAACGGTAGGGTGCGGCCCACGATCTTCCGTTCCTTCCAGCCGAAGACCCGTTCTGCCGCCGTGTTCCACATGTCGACCAGGCCTTGCGAATCCAGAGTGCAAACAGGAACCGGGGAAGCCTTGAGGACCGCCTCAATGGTTTGCATGGATCGCCTGAGTGCTCGCTCCGAGTTGTCACGCTCGCTTTCGCGCTGTTGCAAGGATTCTGCCATTGTGTCGAAAGCCGCGGCCAACTGGCCGATTTCACCTTCTTCAGGCCTGACGCCAGTTCGAGTGGCCAGATCTCCCCGGCCTATTTTTTCTGCAGCGCTGAGCAGCCTCCTTACCCCCCGGATAACGAATAGATGACCGTACACTCTGGCGCCAACCAACACCAGAGCCGTTGCAATTCCCAGCGCGAGCAAATTGCGAACCAACAGGCGGTTCGAGGTCTCAAACGCCACGTCCACGGGGATACCCACATACACGTACCCTACGTTGACGTATCGCCCGAGAGGAGTGAAACCATACAATCTTGAAATGCCTTCAAGGCTGAGCGCCTGCGTAACCCCTTCACTCTGGGCCAAAACTGTCTTCACGATTTCCGCCTCGCGGGCATCCTCTCCCACCCACGGATCCGGATTAGGCCATCGACCGAGGATCGTTCCTCGGCGATCGATGACCGTGATTCCACCTCCCGGGGGCAATTGTGCTTCAGCGGCATGTTTGACAAACCAGGTGACGTCCAACGCGGCAACGAGGATGATACGGATTCGGCCGCCCTCACCTGTAACCGGATAAGCGAAGCTGATCGACGGCTGGCCGCTCACACGACCCACCTGGAAGTCGCTCACCGTGAAGTCACGGGTCTCCTTGGCTCTCTGAAAGTATTCCCGGTCCCCTATGTTAACCGGCCCGCCTATGGTGCGGCTGGCGCAAAAAATGTTTCCTTCAGGATCGACCGCTCCGAGCACCGTAAAGAAAGGGTTTATTTCCATGAGGCTTTGGAAGAGATCTTCGCAAGCCTTGGGGTCACGTTGGCTTAGAGCGGGGAAGCGTGCCACTGCTGCAAGCACTTGCTGCGTGGCCGTGATCATCTTTTCCACCTCAGAGGAAAGTTCTCCCGCAAGTCTCAGACACTTTTCTTGAGCCTGGATGCGCGCGGCTTCACGCTGCTCAATGCCTGTGTACAGAATCAGGGCCGGAGCAGGGATACCAGCCAGCATAACCAGCAACATGAGGCGGGCTTGCAGGGTGCCCAGCCAGCGCAACATCCTTCTCTTCCTCGCTCAGTGGATAGGACTCGGACTATCTCATCATAGAGCGTGCAGAGTTCCGAGCCAAGACAAAAGCCGTGGTAAGCCTCGGCCGTACTATAGTACCAGTTAGCTTTCAAACGATGAAGATGACGTTGTGCCCGAAGCAGCACTGACCTGGGCCCCAGGTCAGTGGCACCCAACATCCAATCGATCGGCCCAGGGGTGCCACGGACCTGAGCTTTGGCAGGTCCGTGTCTGATTCAGAGGACTTTGCATCATTTGACCGCACACAGGTATAGTACCTCGGACTGCCGTGCTGCTCAAGCGCGGTTCCTACGTACTGGCTCATTTTCGCACAATCCTTTGGAACAGAGACCGTAGGCTGCTTGACAAGGGTAGGAGAGCCTGTTATGAAACCTCTAATATGGTCCCATCGTCTAGAGGCCTAGGACACCGCCCTCTCACGGCGGAGACAGGGGTTCGATTCCCCTTGGGACTGCCAGCCTAACACACCGATATCACGGGAAAGCCTAGACATCTAATACCTCAAGTAGTTTATTAAGTTATTTCTTCAGGGCTCCCAAAGGGCCCCTTCGGATTCTGAATCCTATTATACGGGCAGGAACCACTCGGGCGTAAGTGGGGAGGCAAAATGCCTGCCGTTACTCTGAAGGCGCATTATGATGGCGAGAGGATTATACTCGACGAGCCGTTTGAGATCCCACGAAACTCACCCCTTATGGTGACGGTATTGCCCGCGACTGAGGCAGAGGTCGGCGCGGATTGGATCTTGGCCGCCCGGAAGGGTCTCTCTGCAGCATACGGTACGGATGAGCCGGATTATGGCGCCGAGGACCTCCGTCGGTGACCGAAGGTGACGTCGTTCTGACGCCGCAGCCCCAAACTGACGGGCAGGTGAAGAACCGCCCGGCAGTGGTTCTCAGAACGATGCCTCCGCATGGTGATCTTCTTGTCTGTCGAGTCAGCACACAGCTTCACCACGAGACTCCAGACTTTGACGAGATCATACGACCGGGGGACCCCGATTTTGCTGCCAGCGGCCTAAAGGCCGCATCTCTGATCCGCCTTGGATTTCTTGCAGTTTTTCGGTCAGCAGTTTTCTGGGATCGATAGCGCCAATCGCTCCTGAAATACATTGGCGGCTGTTACACCGACTCTCGGAATACCTCGTTCGTGGTCGTGAAGCAGTGTAACAAAAGTGAAAAGAGCAAATCTGGAAATCAGAGCAACGCTGAGATCTGGTATATGAAAATCCATGTCCTGTGCGGCCACAACCAGTAAAGAAAAAAGGCGGTTACGGTCAATGGATATCATGTAAACTCGACTACGTAAGCGACTGATATCCGCGCAGATACGCCTTTTTTTCATACAAATCTTGAAACTTGAGTGCCTCTTGCAGGGCCTTGCGGCCCGTACATGGCTCGGGCGGTAGCTCCGTAAAACCACCGCCCTCTTCACCCGTCCATCTATTCTGATATTTCTTGGCTACAGGTCAACCTAATCTGAAAAATTCATCCCTTCATAGACCATTCAATTCGAAATCCTACACCATACTTGATTGTCGGGCGAAGCCCGAATTGGTTTCACGTGTTGGTCGAGAGTTCCGAAATAAGTAAGGTGTCCCCAGAATTTGCCAGAATTTGCGGGGATTCTTTTCGGCGGCGTTCGTTTCGGTTTGTCTTGTCCAGTTAGTGGGCACGGTTTTTGCTGTAAAAGTGTAGTGCTCAGGGCTCGCTTTGGGACAAGGTAACCGCGTGCGGGCCATTGTAGCGGCGTCATGATCACGATTCCGTGTGGATCATGTATCTGTCATGTCTTTCTGCCCTGGAGAAGCACATGTTCGGTCAAACCATCTCCGGCACTCAAGCTCGTGTGGCAGCGCCGGATTTCCATTCGCGCTCGTATCCCAAGCTACTCCGCAGATTCGTTCTCGGAGCCGTAGTCTGCTCCGTGCTCCCACTACTTGTGGTGGGTTGGGTCAGTTACCTGTATTATTCTCAGTACTCCATGTCTCGGATGGCAGCGTACTTTCAAAGGACCGTGGAATACAATCGAAAGATTGTGGAGTCCTTCCTAGATGAACGCACATCAGCTCTCAAGCTCGTGGCCGACACGCACTCATTAGAGTTCCTGAAAGACACTTCAAACCTCAGTCAAGTCTTCCATATCCTCAATGGAAAAGGTTCCAATTTCACGGACCTGGGAGTCATTGGCCTGGCCGGAAAGCACCTTGCTTACGTTGGCCCATATGATCTCATGGACAAGGACTACTCCGTAACATTTTGGTTCAAAGAGGTTATGTCAAAAGGGGTCTACGTTAGCGATGCGTTTATGGGGTATCGTGAGACCCCGCACTTTGTCATCGCAATCCTTTGCAGGCAGGGAGGCGCCACATGGATATTGAGGGCCACCATTTACCAGGAATTCCTCAGTTCCCTTGTAGAAACAGCAGGACTCGGGGAAACAGGTGAAGTCTTCCTGGTCAATAAGGAAGGTGTCTACCAGACGAGCCCAAGATTTAAGGGCAAGATTTTGGACAAAGCTGGTTTTCCTATGGAGTCCTTCACCGGAGAAAGCGGCATACTGAGCACTGATCCCATCAAGCACATGGATCCAATCGCCCCGGAAACCGGCCTCATAAGCGCGAACCTCATGAAATATGGCTTTATGCACGCGAGCTCCCAACAGATTATCGCTTACTCATGGCTCAAACACCCTCAGTGGTTGCTCGTGGTAAAGCAGGATTTCTCGGAAGTTTTTGGGGACATTAACCGTGTGAACACGGTTGTCTTGGTCCTTCTCCACTCGTGCGTCCTCGCCGTCCTCATCGTTTCGGTCTTTACTACCGGACGCATGGTCAAGGCACTCAAAAGGCGGGACCGAGAGACAGAGGAATTGAACAGGCAACTTATGCAAGCCAGCAAATTGGCCTCCATCGGAGAACTCGCCGCGGGCGTTGCACATGAAATAAACAATCCTTTAGCCGTCATTCTTACGGAGAATCAAGTGGTGCTTGACTTGGTTGAAACGGAAGAAGGCCTTACGAGGGAGTTCAAGGAGCAACTTGCGCTCTCCCTTGGTCAAATTGATGCCCAGGTAGAGCGTTGCAGTCATATCACTAAGAATTTACTGCGCTTTTCTCGAAGAATTGCTTTGCCCTCGCGCTTTGTAGACCTTAATGTTGCCGTACAGGATGTGGTAGGCCTCTTGGAGAAACAGGCCAGGAGCCGCGGTGTCCAGATCAGCGTGCATTTCCAAGAGAACCTGCCAAAGATTCGCGGTTTTGATTTTGAGCTGGAACAAGTCTTTCTGAACCTTATAGGCAACGCCATCGATGCTCATGAAGGCAAGCCGTATGGGAGTATCCAAATCACTACACGCCGCGATAGCAAACGCCAAGGCGTGGTGGCGACTGTAGCGGATACCGGTTCGGGAATTTCCGAACAAGAATTGGCACGGGTGTTCGATCCGTTCTTTACCACCAAGCCCGTGGGCAAGGGGACGGGACTAGGGCTCTCCATTTCTTATAGCATTGTCAGGCAAATGGGTGGCGGCATGTCAGTAAGGAGTGAAGTCGGGAAAGGAACGGAATTCGAAGTCTTCTTACCCTGCAGGGACGGTGACTCTGTCGGTCCCATGGAAACCAGGAGAAAGGAATCGGTAAAACGTCTTCTTGCTCCACCGCGGGGGCAGCGACCAACCGGATTATCAGGAGGATGAGAGAAAGGACAACCTTGATGAGAAAGCCCAGACTACTCTTAGTGGATGACGAAATACCTTTTGCTGCGAATCTGCTGAAGCTTCTCTCCCGGAGGGGTTATGAAGTTTCGGCTGTACACGACGGTAGCAGCGCGTTACGGATCGTCGAAGAACAGGAGTTCGACGTGATAATTCTGGACCAAAACATGCCCGGCAAAGACGGCATCACTGTTCTCAAAGAACTGAAAAAGAAATGGCCCCACCTGGAAGTGGTCATCCTCACAGGATATGGTTCTGTCGATTTGGCGCTCGACGGGTTTGAACTTGGCGCTTACGATTACACCACAAAGCCGATAAAGTTAAGGGACCTGGAAGAGAAAATCGGCCAAGCGTTTCGACGAAAGATGTTACGGGTATAATAAAAACCTTTCATTAAAGGGAGTTATGGCGCTATGACCACTTCAATAAGGGTTCTTCTGATCGACGATGAAACAGTCTTCGTGGAATCACTCACCAAGGTACTTACCAGGCGAGGCATGATAGTGCAGAGCGCCCCTAACGGCCAGGCCGCGCTTGAGCTACTCGAAAGCCGGCAATTTGACGTCATTGTGCTCGACCAACGCATGCCCGGCCTGGACGGGATCGCGACTTTGAAGGCGATTCAGCAGAGCGATACACTCACCCCTGTGGTTTTCCTTTCCGGCAACATCAATTTGAACCAAGTGTCGGAAGCACTGAAGCTGGGCGCCGCGGACGTCTTGCTGAAGCCCTGCCCTGTGGAGAACCTGGTGTGTTGTATTGAAAATGCCTATGAGCGTAAATGCTTTGCCACAGAACTTCAAGAGAAATTCTAATGCTTTGTCAATTCCTCCAGACCGTAATCTCCTCGCAGGAAAGCATCTCGGAAGATAATCACTGCATCGTCATTAGCCATAGCAGCATCCATTTGCCTAAAGAACTGTAAAAGCGAGCCTAGCATTTCGAGCTGCTTCACGGTTTCCTCTTGGGTCCCTTTATTGAGCCTGGCGTTTATTAAGTCATGCTTGAGTTCTACTGAAAACCCATGCTCTTTAAGAATGTCGGCCATTGCTCTTGCTCTTCGAGTCCGGCGCAAATAGTCGGCTGCTCCGCCCTGAAAAAGAAGGCTGATGTAATTCTTGTTTTGGGTTTCACCGCAGTAAGTATCCACCACACTAAAGTGATAGCCCACTCTTGCGGTGAAGTTCGTGTATTTGTCCGAAATCATCGCATAACATGGGTCTCGGAACGTGCCGTCGGACTCCGGGCCGGTCGCGGCATGGCGCATCATGATCGAGAACAACCCACGCAGGTCCATGGGGCGTGGGCCGAACCGAGGGATCTTTTTATGCAGCATTCCTGTCAAGAGCGCGGACAAGGGAATGGAAGCGATTTGGGAACGCTTCAGCTTCCCATGTTTCGGTGTTCCGTTGATACCGCCTCCAAGGTCTACAACATAAAGATCGATGGGCAGAAAGACATCCAATTTGTAGGCAGCCCCTCTGAGATCACCCACATTGTCGCCCATCATGAACATTTCGCGGTATGATTTCTCGTGAACGAAACGGGCCAGGTCATGGAGCGTCAGGCAATTTTCGGGCGCGAAAGCAGCCGAGCCCGGTTCAGTAAGGTTTAAAGGAGAGACCAACGAGATAACCTTTTCAAGCAACTGATATGCCTGAGAATTTTGCCGCCAGGCTCGACCATCCTCTGACTCGTTAGTCCTGTCACTCCTTTCGAGCAATTGGGGCAATTCGCCCTGGTAGACGAAGCAATTGGTCGCGTCCACAGTAATAACTGCGCCGTGTGCGATAGTCTGTGTAGCGCTCTTCGTGTTCAGAAGCGTTGGCACTCTGAATTCCCGTGCGAGAGAAGCCATGTGTCCGGTCGTGCTCCCCACATCGGTGACGATGGCGCTGGTCTTGGACATGAGACGGATGAACTTGGGCGAAGACCGCCTTGCCACCAGTACCCCGCCTTCAGGAAATGAATCCATTTCCGAGTCATCCCTCACCAGAATGGCCGGCCCGGAACCTAGCCCAGGACATCCCGCCTCACCACCTTCCAACACCACGGTAACGCCCGGGAGCGGTTGAGGGTTTCGGACTGCGTGCGCGGCGAGACGGAGCGGTCTTGACTGGACCAGAATGATCCGACGATCCTTTCCTATGGCCCATTCGATGTCCTGCGGACCTCCAAAATGGTTTTCCAGCAGAAGAGCCCATCGAGTCAGTGACAGCGCCTCATCGTCGGTGAGGCAAGGCTGCTCGGCTTCTCCCGGTTCCAATTTCTCTTCGATTATCCCGGAATTGGGAGCAAGAACCATGCAGCTTTCCTGAGATGAGGGCGTACGCGTGATAGTCGGCGGCTCGAGGTCCTTCGAAGCCATCCTCATCCGCATTCGCGACACCCTCGATGCCGTCTCAGTCGGCAGCTCGAGGTCTCTCGAAACCAGCACGATTTCCGGTGAAGTCCTTCCATCCACAAGGGTGACCCCGAGGCCTCTTACCGCTTGTATCAAGATCTTGTCGGAGTCCGGTCGACTAGGATCTCTCGAAAAAACAACTCCGCTCGCCACCGCGTCGATCATAGCGATGAAGCCTACCGCCATTTGTGCCGATTCGCCCGGAATCTTGTGAAGAAAGCGATAGTGCATGGCTTCGCGGGAAAAGAGACTCGCAATCACACGAAGATACGCTTCAGAGAGCCCTTCCCTGGGAACGTTGAGCACGGAGAGGAACTGCCCTGCGAAGGAGAATTCGCTGTCTTCGCCGACAGCACTCGAGCGGACGGCAACGTGGACAGCCGTTCCGGCTCTCTGGGCCATGCGGCGGTATGCTATTAAGATCTCTTCCTCAAGCACTGGTGGAATCGGGAGATTTAGTATGCGCTCTTGCAGCTCCTTGCTGACCCGATCCACGTCCTCCTCCGAGAGGATTTCAAGGTGTTTGTTCTGGATCCAAGACCGAATGCCTCCCTCTTCCAGCAGAAGGCGAAAGCCTTCGGTAGTCACTGCCATGCCGTCCGGCGTGGGCAACCCCAACGTATTAGCAATTTCAGCCAGGTGAGCGATTTTGCCCCCCACCAAATCGACCTTCATTCCGGAAACAGCGGACAATTGGAGGACCAGCTCAGATGGGTGCTGTACGGGTTGGTCTTCAATAGACTCTGTCAGTCTACCCGCGATACTTTCAAAAGCCTGTCTCAGGGACGGATACCGATCACCCGATATCACGTTGATGCTTTCGACCATAGCGTGAACGTCTGACAAAGCGCGAGTCGCCTTTCGCTGTACCAATGAGCGATCGAGGTAATGATGACCGGATCGTGTTTCTTCTAATTCCCCAAGAGTCTCAAGGAAACTGTGGTTGGCGGATATTAATTTGCGGAATTCTGTATGGTAGAGCCTGAGCCTTGCGAGCTGAGACTCCTGGGAGACATCTTGGCCTTCGCGCAGCCCGATGATTTCGAGAAAGAGTAGCAGTCCTTTCCATATGCGGAACGGCAACGTCTCGATTTGCCGGGCTTTGGCGGGCTCATGTATTCCTGTCTCGGCCATGGCCTGTCTTTTCACTCGATTAATCGTTCAGACAGACAGTCTGTTATGTTGGGATCGTCGTGTATATGATAATTCGCACCGGGTCCAGGGTAAAGGAACGATAGGGGTAATCTTTCAGTTACGCGGAGAAATAGTGTCATTGCGAGCGGAGCGAAGCAATCTCGATCCCTTAGCGCTGAGATTGCTTCCCTCGCTTTTCAGCGGAGTCGCAATGACAGTTGTTGGCCGGTGGCGACTGAACGCTTACTCCCGGAAAAGATTGTCCGTTTGGCCGCGAGGTAGTGGACTTGCAATATGGTGGCCAAACGGACATTGCCCTTGGAAAGCCCTGGAATCAAGTGGGCCCCCGGCGACTACCCGGTTGCTGCAGAACCCCCGAGAACCAGCACCGGACGTTTGGCTGTACTCACGACGCTCTGTGCGACGCTTCCCATCATCAATTGCTTGACCCCTGTGCGCCCGTGCGTCCCCATCACAATGAGATCAACCGATTGTTCATTCGCGAGAGCGACAATCTCATTGGATGGCGAACCAATGCGACAGCAAGTCTTCACCTGCTCCACATCTACCCCGTATTCCTCTGCCAGCGATTCCAGCCGCACGTTCGCGGATTCCTCTGCCGACTTGAGGATTTTCTGAAGTGCTTCATCCATCCAACCCGCCCGATGTTCTTCTGCCACCCAATCCGCATAAACAGGGAAACGTTTAGAATCAAGCACGTGGACAAGGAGAAGTTCAGCCCCGCAATCCTTTGCGTATCCTTTGGCCAACTCGAGCGCAGGCTTACTGTTCTCTGAGAAATCGGTGCAACAAAGAATCTTTTTGGGAAGCATGGTGTGACCCCCCTCGCGATCAAAAGCTGTTCTTGGGTGCGGCAGGGCATGTTTCACCAAATAATGCCGCTGCCTCAATGACCGCAACTAACTCGATGATCGGACATGGCTTGAGAAGATATGCATAAGCGCCCTTCTGCAGAGCATCTTCCTCCTCACTCAAAGAGTAATGTCCCGTGAGCACGATGACGGGGACATCAGGCGCCAGACGCGAGATCTCCTTGAACACTTGGTTTCCGTCCATTCCCGGCATCTTGATATCAAGGACGACGACGTCGAAATGTTCCTCAGCTATCACGGAAAGCGCTGTCATACCATCTCTCGCTTCTCTGACATAAAATCCTCGGTTGCTCAGCACCTTCTTCATGCCGGTAGTGAAGCCGACCTCGTCATCAACCAGTAGGACCTTTATGTTGGACATGATCGCCTCAATTTTTCTTCAAGGCTGCGAACAAACTCTTTTGCGCTTTTTTTTCGAAGCGCGTAGATAAAGATCGGTTCAGTCGACCCCCAATTGCTTTTGGTCTGAATCTCGATCCACCGGGTGGGCAGAAGCAGCCCGTGCAGCACACCGAGAAGCCCGAGGAGAAGTAATATAGGACCAGTTAACTGAAGCCACTCATAAGACAGCACGGCTATTGCGCAAAATGCTGCCCCGAGCAACACTTCTCCGGACCTGAACTGGAACTTCTTCTTCAACCCTTGGATGCGATCAAGTGAAATCGCATCCACCGATGTTTTGTCCCGACTGTCAGCCGTGGGCGGCTTGTCTGGCATGATAGTGGATTGGACCCGGAACAGCCTCCTGTCAGTCAAGAATAGACTGATCGCTTGCTGGGCCGGCTCCCTCAGAATGGATTGCATGAGCCGAAAGTGAGTCCAGATCGTGTGATGCTCGCACTCAATGGTCTCACCTTCGGCCAACTTCCGACCGACAACAGCGCGATAGAGCGCCACGGTCCTCTGGGCGACTTCCGCCTGGAAGTCCCGCTCCCTCAGGTCCCCTACATCGCGCTTGGGGTAAAGCTCCGCAATGTTCTTGCGGAGCTCGTGGAGGTCAGTCTTCATACGGGTACTCGCCCGGCGATACCTTTGACGCGTGGTAACCGGGCAACAGCATCACGACCACGGACACGGTGATGACGAACAAGATCACGAAACAGTACCACCAGTCCTTGGCCATCACGTTTATGTAGAGCCACCCTAGGAGGAGCCCGTACAGTATGATGTTGAGAATAATCTGCATGGTAACACCTCCTCTAAATTAGCACGTCTCTGAGATAGACAAAATAAATAGCGCCCGCGGCGCACAAGGAAAAGCCTAGAAGTATCAGCCAGTACACCAACATGTTATCGATCAGGGATTTCATTGTCTAACACTCCTTTTCATATCTCAACCGTCTTCGCTCGTGTAGTCGTTCAAGACCTTCCCGGGAACTCTCCCTAGTCAGCCTTTACCACGAGCGCAGGTATCCACGCGGGCACCCATTTGTCGTGCCGGTACCGCACCGAGAACATGACGAGCGATAGGATGAAGAGGCATAGGAAGATCATTTCACCCAAAGTGAAAACCACCGCGAAGAAGTTGAGGGCTGCATATTTCTGCGCGGTCAACAGATAAACCAGCCTGAGAAAAGCGCCCACCGTGGCCAGACCCAGGGAGTAACTCAGGATGTATCGTATCGCCGGACCACGAACATAGGAGGTGGCGATGCTTCCAAACTGGGCCCCGAACATCGCGCCGATGATCATGAAGAAGACCGCGACCATGTCCACGTTCCCGCTCATGAACTGCCTCAGCGCGCCGTACCCGCCGGAAACCACGATCTCCAGCAAGTCCGTTCCCACGGCTATGTGTGTGGTAGCGCCCACTACGTACACAAGGGCCGGCACCCGAATGAAGCCTCCGCCTACGCCGAAGAAGCCTGCGAGCACGCCGGTGCAGATGCCTACGATGACCACCACCCACATGGAGATGACGATCTTGGCCACGTGGCAACGAATGATCGGCCACAATCCGATGCTCTGGAAGAAGTGCGGTATTCTGCTCACCTTAAGTTCGCGTCCTACCGTCTTGCCGCCTTCGGTGAGTTCGTCGATCTTCTTGTGTGACCTGTGGGTTTCAATCTGGGTGTAAATGAACAGCCCTATCATGATTCCTACTGAGCCTGTCAGCAAGGCGATGCCCGAGAGCCCGAGGGCTTTGGTCAAGTTGAGCAGGCGGACGCCCATCTCAACGCCCATCATGGTTCCGCCGACCATCGCCAAACCTAAGACCCAGTCGATGTTGCCTAGCTGCCGGTGCCTGATGGTTGCGATTATCGATTTCCCGGCAATGTGCGTGACATCAATACCTGAGGCCATGTATCCCGGAAACCCGAATACGATGAGCGCAGGCGTAACCATGTACCCCCCGCCCACTCCGATGAAGCCGCCCACTATGCCCACCGTCATGCCTGTCAGCACGAGTAGAAAAATGGGGGCCTGCATTCCTGCAATCGCAAATTCAAACATATGCTGGTCTCCTTTCAGTGTGCGCCTTCATAGTGCTTGATCTTCTCGATCTTCATTCCGATCATGTCGGTAAAACCTTCAGCCATGGAGCCTAAGCAGAATCCGAGGGCAATAATGAACAGTAGGGCCTCCACCGCACCCATTGGATCAGTCTCGATCCCTTTGTGCATGAAGGTATCCCTGAACTTGAATCCCTTAGATTCCTTGATTTGCCAGGGTACCGTTACCTTTAGGGTGTTCCCTTCGAGCGTAACTCGTTTACCTTCCTTCACGGTCTTCTCGTCGATGATGCCGTTCGTGCCCAGCGGCAGGCGGTCGCCCTTCTTGACGGGCACAGCTTGTAATCCTTCGATCTTGTCAAAGGTACCGATCTCCAGAATGGCCGGTTTTTCCTTGGACGCGTCCTTGAACGCATCCGCATGGACCGCCCAACCGGCCATTTTTGCCTTGTAGTAATACTGTCTTTGCAGGTTGCCGTTGTAGTACTCGGACCAGAAATAGACGCAGACGGCTACGGACAAGGCTGTCCAGACAATGAACTTGATAGTTCCTCTTACTCTATGATTTCCTGCCATGAGAAACCCCTCCTCTTATGGGGAATATCGTCTGATCTCGAACGCACGTTGATCTCGAACGTCCGCTGTTTCTTTCAGTGCAGGTTGACCTTGGCGAATCACCTCCTCTCGATAGACAAACTTCAGCCTTTTCGAGTGGGGTATCAAACCACTTGATCTTCAGCAGCATTTTTTCAGCAGATGACGGCGAGTGTGTATCTTGGTAGACCGGAAAATGCCGCCTACCTATTTTGTGGTGAGAAGGAAGCAACTCCTGTGCCAATACGTCCGTGTCCCTCACGCCCACGGCATGATTGACGCAAATTTCCGACCTTTGTTCAGCACGACGACGTAGATGCGGTCGCATCTTCATGTCTTTGGTGGGAGAGGCGTCCCCGGATCTAGTCCGGGACAGGCCCTGCCTGTCATGCGCTAGTGTAGTGACTCTGAACAAGCTTGGCAGTTGTGGTGGGACGGCCCCGCGTTCCGCGCGGGGCCGTCCCACCAAAGACATTCTGACAAGTCGCCGGGGTGATTGGCATATGACGTCCGGGCGAAGATCTAGTCGTAAAGCTATCGAGGAGACACTACACTAGTAGACAGGCGATCCCGCGCCTCGCGGGACTGTCCCACCAATCTTTTCCTACCCACGACGCCGAACTTGAGCAAAAGAATTCGCAAGGAGAAAGACCTAAAGCACGAGAGACGCGCTCTTCGATAAGGGCCGCCAGAAGCAGCCGAAAATGCGACAAAATTGTGTGTCAGTTTTCTTTACAAAGTGTAAATGGATTTAGCGTTAGCCTTTGCCCGCATTTATGCTCAATTTTTTCTGAAATGCTAGGCCGATCTTTTCTTCTAAATCGCTTAATTGCAGTGGTTTTGCGACATAGTCGTAAGCGCCAAGCTGAAGCCCCGTGTAAGCCGAATCGACGGTTGCAACGCCAGTGAGGATGATCACTTCAAGGCTTGGCCATTTCTTTTTCAGCTCCTTAAGGACGGTGAGGCCGTCTTTACCAGGCATGTTCTGGTCCAGAATTATCACATCGAATTCCTTTTCTTCGACGATACGCAATGCGCTATCGCCGTCGTATACCATGGAAACTTCGTAACTCCGCCGTGCCAGGAGCCTTGACAAGTTCGTTACAAACGGAATGTCGTCATCCACCAAGAGCAGCCTGGGTTTTTCCATCTCAACGGTCCTTTCTTTCCTCCCGCAAAAAACTCGCTTCGGTCAATGTTCTTATCCAAAGAAACATTAGGGCCAGTGCAAGTCGCGTGCCCGCCGGCATCGCCGAAAATCCCGCGAGACTAAGAGGGGCGCTTAGTTACGTCGGGCTAAATTGGGCAGGGAATAGCCTTCGCCTGCCGTCATTCCCGCGTACGCGGGAATCCAGTATTTTTATGTGGAAACGGGAAGACAGTGAACCAGATTCCCGCTTGCGCGAGAATAAAGCTCTGGATTCCTGCTTCCGCAGGAATGACGAGATGTGACTCACTCCATCGGGAAAAACTCTTGGCAACTATGATATTTGCCTTGCTTCTCGCATGATATAGTTTAGATCTCGATTTAACGGACGAAATGATCTAATAGGCCCAACTCTTGCTTCCCTTAAATCGTTCGGATGTCAGTGACTCTCAAAGCGGCAAGATCGGGCGGACCACCGCGGTCCTGTCTTCTTGCCATCACGGAGGTCGGTTACTCATGGCCAATGAGTCCCATGCGCGAAAATTGTTGGAGGGAGTCGAGGCGTGGAATGAGTGGCGAGCTAGCAACGAGGAAAAACCCGACCTTGGAGGTACGGATTTCACTTCAGACGAGTTCCAGCGTTCGCCTCTCTTCAATCAGGAGGGCCCCGGAGAAGAACCGGTGGTAGACCTGACCCATGTGAACCTTCAGGGCGCAATCCTTGCCGGTGCGAATCTTCAAGGAGTGGGTCTTTGGAATGCTAATCTCCAGGGAGCAAACTTAGCGGCCGCGAATCTCGAGAACGCAAAACTCGCGGGTGCGAACCTTCAGGATGCGGATCTCACACGGACCAACCTCCGACGAACAAACTTTGCGGATGCAAACTTGCAGGGAGCCAGCCTCTGGCACGCGGACCTCCACGAAGCGTGCCTTTGGGATGCGAACCTCCGACAAGCAAACCTTTCAGATGCGAACCTTCAGGCGGCCAGCCTTTGGGACGCGAACCTGCAGGGCGCGACCCTATGGGATGCGAACCTCCAGGCAGCGCCCCTTTGGAATGCCGACCTGGAAGGGGCAAATCTTACGGCTGCAAACCTCCAGGGAGCGAGCCTTGCTGAGGCAAACCTGCAGGGCGCAAACCTGCAGGGCGCAAACCTTCGTGAGGCCGTTCTCACAGGCGCAAACCTCTCGGGAGCCGACCTCTCGTCCGCGAACCTGGAAGAAGCGAATGTCGCGAGAGTGGAATTTTCTCGCGATTCTCGTCAGCGTGGATACCGGGGCATTCGCGTAGGGACGTGCTACGGAAGCCAGATGTTCAAGCGCTTCGCTCAGGATCAGGACTATATTGAGGAGTTCCGCTCTTCCCTGTGGGGTTCAGTCCTATTCTGGCCCTGGTATATCGTGGCGGATTGCGGGCGGTCATTCCTGCGGTGGGCTTTCTGGTGTTTCGCGATGACTATCGCGTTCGCGAGCATCTACTACTGGATGGGAAATGAGCATTTTCGTGTCGGGGAACTAGGATTCTCGTGGACCACCATGATGTACTACAGCGTGACCACGTTCACCACGCTCGGGTACGCGGATATCAAGCCTATAACAGAGACTGCGGCCAAGGTTGTCGTGATGGAAGTGCTTCTGGGGTACCTCATGTTGGCAGGGCTCATCTCAATTCTGGCTAATAAAGTTGCCCGACGCGGCTAGGGTGGGTGGATTCTCGGGGCTTCCGATGGACTTCATCGGTTCGGGAATCCACCCTGTATCCCCCTTTAAAAAAGGGGGAACCACAAGTAGGGAAAATCTGTGTCTTTTCTTTTCATCAATGTAAATCAGGGCGTCGGGCATGAATCCTCCGAAAGCATTCCCATTTCGCTCGGATACGTGCTTGCGGAACTCAAGACCCATGGCTGGAACGGCGTCATCATCGACGACTTGCGCGATAGACCTCTTACATTGAAGAATCTCGAGACGTGGATCGCCCGCCTCGATCCGCGATTGATCGGGTTCACGACCTACCAAAGTACTATGGAACGAATTCGTTTTCTTTGTCGGTATATCAAGTCCCGACATCGGCGAATCCACATCGTTTTCGGCGGCCCCCAGGCGATGTTGATGCCGTCGGAGGCCATTGAGGATCTCGAAGACGCAGACGCTCTGGTTCGGGGAGAAGGTGAGTTGGTCGCTCTGGCGATGGCCGAAGCGCTCGATGACGGGTTGGGCTTAGAAGCAGTGGACGGCATAACGTGCCGCTGCGGGGGACGCATTCAGGACACGGATCCAGGCCCGGAGCCGCCGGATGATCTCGATGAGTATGCTTCACCTTATCTGACAGATCTTCTCAATCTCGAGGGCAAGAATACCGCTACCCTGCTCTTTTCCCGAGGGTGCCGGCACACTTGCCGGTTCTGTGTTACTCCTAGAGTCTGCCAGGGCAAAACTCGGTACCACTCGGTCGAGAGGGTGATAGAGGAAATGGAGTTCCTCGCGCGAAAAGGTATAGAACGGTTTTGCTTCGCGGACCCCAAATTCACCGAAAACCCGGAAAGAACCGAACGGCTCCTGGAAGAAAAAATCAGGCGAGGCATTGCGACGCCGTTCTGGTGTCAAACGCGAGGGGATCTTATGGACAAGTCGCTGCTGAGAGTCCTGAAGAAAGCCGGCGCGGACACGATAGCATTCGGCCTTGAATCGGGCAGCCCGAGTGTGCTGGAGAACACCGACAAGAGAATGGAGCTGGAACAGCTAAGAAACAATATTCAAGTCGCTCAGTCCCTGGGAATCGAGATCGAGCTGTTCTCGATCTTCGGGTTGCCGGGCGAAGCAATAGAAGACGCGCGCACCACTATGCGCTTCGTCCAATCGCTAGGAATACCTGTTGAATCCAATTCGGTTTCGCAACAGATGCAATTGTATTTCGGTTCCGTGTACCAACTCGACCCGGAACGATTCGGAATCATTACCCATAGCCGGATTCGCCGAAAGTATATTTCCGCGGGAGACCAATACGAGACTTCGACGATGTCTCAGGCGGACTTAAGAAAGGTGCGAAACCTCTGGGTTCTCTCCAACGAGCAACTCAAGCGGGACCTCTATCACAAACAGGGTATTTTCGAAATCATCGATTTCCTCTTGGAAAACCGGGAAGACCTGGAGGCCGAACTCTCTTTCCACGAGTACGGAGCGCTCGCGTGCGCCAGTATTGAAGAATTCCCTCTCCTTGAGGAGTTTTTGGACGGGTACGCGCAGGTTTGTTCCGACCGTGACATGCCGGTTGAGGAAATCATTTCGGCTCTGAGTTTCTTCAGGGAAACCGGCGATCCCATAGGACCGACCGATCGGGTGATATTCGATTCACTCAGTTATGTCGACGGAATCCCATTCACCAGCATCTCAGGGAAATTCTGGGACGTGCTGCTCGGTCAAGGGCTCTTATTCCCGTCCTTTGAAGAAGGCTTTTTCGGCGCTGTTCAGGGACAGGAGATCGCCTTCAGTTTCATGTTTCCGAACGACTACTTTCAAAAGGAGTTACGGGACAAAACGGTTGAAGTCCAGGCCACGATTCATAAGGTCTTTCAGCCCGTAGAAGCACGGACAATCCAGGATGTGAGAGCACTCGGGATTTCAAACCGATACGAGTTTGCAGATCTCGATCTTCTGCAGGATCACAACGAGATCCTCTACTATCTGGCTTTGCGCAACGCGACCCCGTCAGCATTGCTCGAAAATCCGAGCCATTTTTTTATGCTCGCCCACAGGATGGCAAAGCTGGGCAAGCGCGATGAAATCCGAAGGCTCGCGGCGCTGGTTCAAAACAATCCCCCCATGCTCAATGCTTTTGCCGATACGCTGGTCCAAGCTGGGAAATGCTCGTGGGCCTCGGAGTACTTCGAGATTCTCGCAGACGATTTCCCCTCCAGCGTGGTCAAGCGAGTGCGCTGCCTGCTCGGCATGGGCCGAGCCGAACAGGCAACGAATCTGCTCTACTCAACCGATTATTCCTCCGACCTGGAGTTCCAGGAGATTATGCTTGAATGTCTCAAGGCTACCGGACGCCGGTCAGAACGCATCCCATCCTTGGACCATCACGTCATGGACATGCGCGTCGAAACCGCCCTAAGAACAGAAGTGATCGCTCTAGCACCCCATTTTGCTGAGACGCCGGTCGTACACGGCGAAATCGATCAGCGTGATTCTGACGAGTAAATCAAGACGGAGGGAGTGTAAGGCAGCACGCGGCGTGCCCAACCTTGTTCAGGTTGGGCATGGGATTACTGGATTCCCAGGCCGGTACTGGGAACCCAGCCGGTTCGGGCATAGCCCGGAGGCTGCCGGGTCTACACTAAGGGAGCGGCAGCAATCAACCGAACCTGAGACGGGTCGCGAACCACTTCTGCGCCAAAACTCCTTTGGCAACTTTCTTGGCGTCGAAATCGCGTCGTCCCGGTCGCTCTGGTCGAGGTACCAACTGTACAGGCCTGGCTTCTCCACGGGACTCTTCGATGGGACGCCACCGGTCCTTGGGGATGTTCAACCGGTAGAGCATTTCCTCAGCCTTCTTGTTGACGTGGAAAGAATGCGGGTGCTCGGGGCCCACAAGAACCACCGGTCCGTGGAAGCCATGGGCGAGCTTCTCAATAGTGGTGGTGCCTCCGATAATAGCCCCTTTCTCTGGGTATCCCATCACAAGGATGTCGTATTCGCCTCGCCGATAGCCCTTCTTCAGCTCCCATTCGTGATTGCCTTCGCAAAGCCGGAACCCCACGCTAGGGTAGCTGCCGAGCCGTTCTTCGTATTTCGCACGCAGTTCCCTGTCCTTCTCTGCCAGAAGCTCGGGAGTAACCTGTGTAGTCTCCTTTTTCTCGGGATCCGCGTAGACCGTGTCCCGCTGAAAGGTGTACGGCGAGTCCAGAATGTGGTAGATGTTGAGTGTCGACTCGGTTCTTCTCGCCAGGGAGAGAGCGTAATCCAGTGCCCAGTCGCATTGCTGGCTGTAGATCGAGCAGATTCCGATTCCTTTGATTGCTTTCATCTTTACCTCCTCTGTGTTCCAGCAAGCTCTGCAGCCTGCTTGAGATTACCGCTTCCGGTTCGAATCGCAGAGGACGCCTCGTGTGGCGTCAGTGTCCGTTCTTGAGGACGAGAGCCCGATTGAGCAGGTCAAAGACTCCTCCGACCTTCACGTCCATCTTGTGGTACTCCATCAGTTGATCGATGTGACGTTTGCAGTTTGCGCAGGGAGCGGCAACGTAGCCGGCGCCTGTGGCTCGAATCTGTTCCAGCTTCTTCTTTCCGCCGACGTTCATGCGGTATTCCTGGAACGAGGTTTCTCGTGCCTTTACCCCCTCCGCACTATCCAGGTTGGCCAAGCCTCCGCCTCCGCCGCAGCACCAGTTCTCGTCGCGGTTGGGAATCATCTCACGAAAATCTTCGACACAAGCGCGGATGATTTCTCTGGGTTCTTCGGTAAGGCCAGTGCTCCGAGCAAAGTTGCACGGGTCATGGTAGGTTACCGGTATCGGGTTACGGCTCTTGTCGAGCTTGAACGCGCCCTTTTTCACCAGATCCGCCGCCAGGTAGAAAATATTGGTGATCTGATAGGGGATGTCTTTTCCCCAATAGTTCGTCCCCCCGATGAATTTGGCGATGCGATAGGCATGTCCGCATTCGCCTATTACCAGCTTCTTTACCCCTAGCTTCATGCAGGCGTCGTGCAGGACCTTGTTCTTTGCCTTCATGTGGGGATCGTCGCCGGTGAACAGGCCCATGTTTGCCGCATCACAAGCCTCGTAACTCATGGTCCAGTTGATCCCGGCAGCATGGAAGAAGGAAGCGTATCCCATCACGGTGTCCGGGCTATTCTGGAAATCCGCGGAAGCTCCGCAATACAGGACCTCTGCCCCCTCCTTGTCCACGGGGATTTTGACGGGGACGCCATGCTCTTCTTCCAACTCCTCTTCCAAGAAGTTGATAACATCCATGAATGCCGCCCGGTTAAAGCCCTCATCGTTTCCGAACTTGTTCGAGACCTCCTGGGTGTCCACCAATCTCGTGGGAGTCAGTCCGAGCGAATGGAGGATGGCTCGGCCCTTGCGAGTGATCACCGAATTGTCGATACCGAACGGGCAGAACTTCGCACAGCGACGGCATCCGGAACATTCGTAGAAGTCCCGTGCCCACGCTTCCACGGTCTCCTTATCTATTAGGCCGCCTTCCTTGCCCGAGATCGCGGAGGCGATCTTTCTCAGCACAGACCCATCCTCCTTGAACATCTTGCGGATGAGGTCCGATCGCCCCGCAGGGTTCGTGCGCTTCTCCGGATCGGCTTCGGCCACATGACACTGGGTTGCACAGGTGCCGCATTTGGCGCACAGATCCATGTAGAGTTGCAGGACCCGAGGACCATCTTTAATGGCTCTGACAGCCGCCACCACCTTGTCCATTTCGGCCTGGCCGATTTCATAACCTTGGGTGTTGTTTTTGCTGGTGGTAATCATTGGTTTCTCCTTTTGGGCTCTTGAATCTGGCCGCTCCATGGGCTGGCGTTATCTATCGCTGATAAATCAAGGACTTGCTGTAGAAGATTCCTGGGATATGCAGGAACTTGCTGAACGGAACATACATAATCAGAATCTGACCCAGGAAGAGGTGAAGCAGGAACCAAGGATTCGACGGCACCGGTCCCCCTTGGAAAGTGAGCAGGCCCGCGAAATACTGTCGGCTGAGATTCAAGTCAAAATGCGGACCAAATCGCAAGATGTCGCCACTGATAACGATAGCCAGAATCAGGCCCAAACAGACGTAGTCGTCAGTGTCCGAGATTTCCGCGACACGCGATACCACCAGTCTCCTGACCAGCAGATACATGCCCATTGCGAGCACGATCACTCCCGCGGCCCCGCCAACGACGTTCGACATGGTGTCCACGTTGGCATTGCTCATCCCCAGCGCCGCCCACAGCAAAGGAAAGTCCGTAACCACTCTGCTGTGCCCGACAATAATCAAGGCAAGAGCAGCATGAAAGATCCAGGTCCCGGCCCAGAGGGATTTGTTGCCGTCGAAAAGTTGTTTGAAAACCAGCACTTCCTTCAGAATTTGTTTCCACTTCTCTGAAGGAGTAGCGGGAGCTGAAAAGAGGGTCATCTTCCCGGCCGGGGCTTTGTTCCACTTCTTGATGCGATACACAATGCCCACAACGAAGACTACGACGGTTACATACGGAAGAATCACGCCGATGAATACTTGAGCTGCAGACATAGGGGTACTCCTTAGCGTCCTCGCGAGGGGACGCTTATTATTCGGTTGCAAAGGTTTTCACCGGATTTACTGCGCTTGTTGGGACATTGGGTGGCTGCCACGTCACTATGGACTGGTGAGGCAGCAGTCACCCGGAATCATGGTGAGGCCATGCCCGCAACCACGACAGTTATGATCACTACGACAATTGCTCCTGCCATTCCTCCTTTCCTACCTACACCCGCCGAAGTCACGGATCGCATAGCTACCGATACTGATCTTGTGTCTGGTTCTGTCCTTTCGTGGACGTTGAAGGCTGCCTCGTGACTCCTGACCAGCTCGATGCAGGAGTTGTGCCAATTTTTAGGCGACTTATAAGTGGTGGAGATTAGGGAATAATATTGGCGCGTACGCGCGGGTGAAGCAATTTCGAGAGGGCAGATACCTTGGGTAAATTTTCCCCGTTTCAATCGGCTATAGTAATTCCATCTAGTTAGGCATTATTTCCGGGGAGTTTTTCCCTGGGACGAGGGAAAATTTTCCTCCCCTCAGGAATTCATACTGTTTGCCGGGATGGCACAGGGTGGATCGTGTACAGGTCAAAAATCTGCATGTAGTGTTTCAGCGAATCGGGACTGATTCCGAGAAGGTCTGCAGCTCGTTTTCGGCTCCCTCCGGTCCGGTGGAGTGCTTCCACGACAAGGGCGCGTTTCAAATTCATGCTCACATCGTTTATCGTCTCATTCTCGGGAAAGCTTATAGTTACAGACCAGGATTGGCTTGTATCTCTCAACCTGGTCCTGTTATTAATCGCAAGTTCGCTCATGGTGATACGTTTCTTGTCACAAAGAATCAGGGCACGCTCCAAGACGTTTCGAAGCTCCCTGACGTTTCCGGGCCACTGGTATTCGGCGAGAGCCTTCAACACCGGAGGATCCATGTGAGGCGCAGAATCCAATCCCAGCTTAGAAGAAAGCTCCTGCAGAAGACTGCCGACCAAGTGAGGGATATCCTCCGTTCGGCGTCTGAGAGGAGGGACCTCTATCATAAAGACGTTCAACCTATAGAAAAGATCTTCGCGAAAATGATTGAGCTTCACCTCCTTTTCTAGGTCTCGGTTGGTCGCTGCAATCAGCCTGGCATTTACCTTGAAAAGCTTCACTCCACCAACTCGGGTAAATTGGCGAGTATCGAGAAAAGTGAGCAGCTTGGCCTGAAGCGGCAAGGATAGCTCCCCGATCTCATTGAGCAAGATTGTTCCGCCCTCAGCCAACTCCAGCAGTCCTCGCTTTGGCCCTTTGGACCCGGTAAAGGCACCTGATTCATAACCGAAAAGCTCCGATTCCGCCAGTTCCGGAGAAACAGCCGCACAATTGATCGAAAAGAAAGGTCCGTTTGCTCGCTTGGAGTGATCGTGGATGTAGCGAGCTATGTGGTCCTTTCCGGCTCCGCTCTCCCCCATTAACAAAACGATGGCATCCGTTTCGGCAGCCAAACGGGCTGCGCTCAGTGTCGAGCGCATCGCGGGAGACGCAGAATCGGACTTGCCGACGGGAGGATCGGATTGAGTACGTTTTCGATCGGTAATCTCCATGCTGATTCCCACAATGCCGACGATGTCCCCGCGGTTGTTCCTCATAGGAACCTTGGTGTCGAGGAATGTCCGACGAAGTTTTGCTATAACCCTCGTATGCTCTTGTTCGACTGATTCCCCGGACAGGACACGATGATCGACGTCTTGGAGAATTTCGGCCGAATCGGTGTCATATAGATCAGCGTCCGTCTTGCCGACGACGTCCCATTCCCGCAAATCAATCATCTTGATAAATGCAGGATTCACCTCGGTGTATTGCAGCGAAGAATTCTTAACAAAAATACAATCCTTGGCGCTCTCAAAAATAGCCCGAAACCGTTCGGCCGACTCATGCACTTCCTCTTCCATCCGTTTCCGCTCGGTAATATCGAGACAAATGCCAGCCATTCTCAATGCCTTACCATCCTCATCACATTCGACAACCTTGCCACGGTCCAGGAGCCATCTATAATCGCCCGCCGGAGTCCGGACTCGGTATTCGGCCTCAAAATATTGATCCGGTTGTGATAGATGATCCTTCAGGGCTTTGAGGACATGCAGTTTATCGTCACGGTGCAGTCGATTCAGCCACGTATCGAAATTGGCGTCGGTTTGCTCCGAGGAAACACCCATCATCTCGCACCAACGCTGATCAAAAAAAACCCGATCGGTATCGACATTCCAGTCCCACGTGGTCATACTTGAGGCTTCCATCGCCAACTCCAGGCGCTGTTGTGTCATCAGAAGCTTTTGTTCCGCGGCCTCACGCTCCTCTATTTCCCTCTCAAGATCGCAATTCAAGGCCGAGAGTGCAGCCGTACGCGCCTGCACACGCTCTTCCAACTCGTCTCTTGCCTGGCGCAGGCCATGTTCCGCGCGCAACCGCGCGAAGACACTTCCTATGATGCCGCCTATGGATTCAAAGAAGAGCACCATTTCGGGCGAGAAGCAGTTCTCACGCTTATCATTGAATTGAAGAATGCCGACAACTTCACGACTTGAACGCAACGGAATGAGTGCCACAGATTCGTATCCGGCAGAATTAAATCGCTTTCTGACTCCGCGTTCGAATCGGCTCCCGTGACGTGAAGCCAGAAGTTTTGACCGGCTGTTAGTCCAGAAGCTTCCCGAAGCCGTAAAGAAGGGCAAGGACGAGTCGGTCTCTCCCCTAATTACTTGGCCGCATATGCACTCCAGAACCGGACGTCCATCGGAATTGCATATAATTTCGCCGGATTTCGTACGGGCGCACAACGAGTTTTCTGCCTCGATGAAATCACTGGACAGACCGTCCGTGAAAAGGTACGGAAAATCCCCATCTTGACGCATGCGGATGCCCACGGCTTCAAAGCCGGCGAATTCTCTTACCAGGGTAAAAATTTTCCTGACAACATCGATCTCCACGAGCTGCTCGTTCAGAAGCGTCAGAATGCTGATAACAAATGTCCGGCTCTCCAGTTCCCATCGGAGCTTTGCTTCGAGCGTCTGCACGTGGTCCTGTCGCATCAACCGGTTTCCGAATGCGTCATCAGACATGCGCTCTGCCATACCGCGCCTCCAATCCTCGGAAGAGGGTACGCCTCAGATTTCTCTGTGGACGATTTTGAAGCTATCGCTTCACGATTCTCCGTGACATCGCCAGAAAATCGTTTGCAGCAATACGCGTGCCAAAACAGAAGACGACCCTGCCGTTACCTTGGGAATCAACCATGTGGTATTCAGAGTTCATGGCATCCTGCACCCCGCTACGCATGGCATTGGTCTTCCAGCAATGGCGGAGGTCATGGATCGTCGGTCCCGGATCGATCTTCACGGCTTCCACCGCCGTTCGACACACTCGCGCGAAAGAATCCCGGCACGGAGGATATTGAAATAATAGCGATGCCCTGATATCTTCTGTGTGAGATGAAGTCGGCGCGGCTTCAGTGCCCTGGAGCCACACGTTTGCAGAAAATGGAAGAAAAACTGAAGGCGTCAAGACCAGACCGCATCCGTGGTGCGCTGGCGGCTTTGGCGCGGAGGTAAACATGTCTGACCTGGACCAGGCTCTCAAACAAGCCTTAACCCTAGACGTTCGTGATCGTGCAGCCTTGGCGGAAAGGCTTCTAGCCAGCCTGGACGAATTATCCGAAGCGGAGGGGGAGCGCCTTTGGGCGGAGGAAGCACAGAGGCGCTTGGAGGCCTACCGAGCTGGCCAGGCAAAGGCGGTTCGAGCGGAAGAGGTTCACGAGAAGGGCGAAAGACTCCTCCGGTAACCCCCATCAGGTACCACGAGGCGGCCGAGGCCGAGTTGCTCGACGAGATCGGCTACCTTGAGCTGAGAGCTAAGGGGCTGGGCCGACGTTTCTTTGCGGAAGTTGGCGGACCGAAAGCGTCATCGCACACTTCCCCGAATCGGGCGAGGAGATTCGCCCAGGTATCCGTAAGACCATGGTCCGTAAGTTCCGGCGCTCGCTTATCTACACTATTGAAAAGGAAGGCTTACTCATCTTAGCTGTGGCGCACCAGAGCCGTCGCCCTGGTTATTGGGTCGGGCGTGCTAGCGGCGAAGAAGGACAAGCGGCCGCGACTGCGCAAACGACCGGCGACGAAAATCGCTCCGCGTAAGCCTTCCGTAAGATGTCCAAACCCAGGGCCCCCGAAGGGCCCCTTCGTGACCTAAATGGCTGATTTTTCGGGTCACCAAAAAGCCGGAATTGCCCGTGATATCACCTAACCCTTTGAGATCATTATGCGGGCCGCCCGCCTCTCACGGCGGAGACATGGGTTCGAGTACCCTTGGGACTACCAGCATAATAGCCCGATATCACAGGAAAACGTCGACACCTAATACCTCAAGCAGTTTCTTAGGTTATTTCTTCAGGGCCCCATTGGGCCCTTCAGGTAATTGACAGTGATTAGGGGATGTTACTGGAATGGGGCGGATTCCACCAGTCTTATCCCTCGAATGTCATGGGGGGTCGAGCGCGTCGCGGTTGCAGCGATTGCCTGTATCGCTATAATCCTCTTCCAGAACTGTGCTTTCTGGTGCGTTCTAGAATTTCACGAGGAATGTCATGGGGCCTCTATCCCAAACTTCTATCATTGGAACCGATAACAACCGGGACTAAGAATGCCTTGGAGAAGTTTTGCTGTTAGAGGGGATTGGCGATGTGCCCTGACTTAGATAGTCTTAAGGTTTCGCGCTACTTGATTTCTGCCAACGATAGGGTTAGCCGAACGAGCTGGATCGTGTACTGTCTGATGACAAACGCGTTGGCTAGGATTGATCGTGTCGAATTTGATTTTCTCTGTCGTTTCAAGAGGTCGGGTAATTGGCCTGAGCTACCGGCAAGCACCATCGCGCATTTCTACAAACTCGGTATGCTCATTGATCAGAACCTCGATGAGTTGGCCGTTTTGAAGGCCAAGAACCGCAGAATGCGCTTCCGTAATGACAAGTTTCGGCTTATGGTGAATCCTTCTCTAAACTGTAATCTTCGCTGCCAATACTGTTATCAGGAGAAGGAGCCATCAGGTACTCTGGCGCCCCATACTGAAATGCTGTTGAAATATCTTGAAGGTCTTGCAGGATCGCATTCCGTGGTGGAATTGTCGTATTATGGTGGCGAAGCACTTCTTCATCTGGACTGGATGCAGCGTTTTTATGATTCAGCGTCGAAAATTTTCGCTCGGACCGAGAGCAAGCTCAAGATGAACAACAGCATCGTCACCAATGGGTACCTTCTGACCCGCAACAAGGCTGAGCAACTTAGGGATCTTGGCGTGGAGCACGTGCAAGTTACTCTTGACGGTCCTCCACGAATCCATGACATGTTGAGGCCAACTCTCGACGGCAAACCTACTTTTTCCCGAATACTCTCGAACGTCGAAGATGTGTGCGATTTGTTAAGCGTAACGGTGCGGGTCAACGTCAGCAAGCAAAATAGCAATGATCTCGTGGAGCTACTGGATATTCTCGTTGACCGGAAGTTACGGAATCGCATAAACATATACCTCGGCCCTACGGAAGCAACAACTAGGGCTTCTGCGTGCTTTTCGAGGGACTGCTTGGAGATGGCTGAGTTTGCTAATCTGGTACCGTCATTTTATCGCGCGGCTCTCCAACGCGGCTTCCTCCTCGACTGGAGTCCTAGTCCAAAATCCGCTTTCTGTATGGCTGACTGCGTTGATTCCTCTATTGTCGGTCCAGATCTTGGCCTTTGGAAATGTCCGCATCATTTGGGAGTAGGTGAACTGAAAATCGGGCAACTTGGCCGAGATCCATTACCCCAGGAGGATGCCTTACATTTCCGATTCATTTCTTGGGACCCCTTTGCCTCACGACGGTGCATGGAATGCGATTTGTTACCCGTCTGTATGGGAGGATGCCCTGATTACGCTGTTCGTGCGGTCGGGCAACCTCGATGTGAACATTGGAAAACTAACTTGACTGAGGTCTTGCCCTGGATCGGCCTAGAACAAGAGTGTGCTCTGGATGTGATGCCGCAGAGGTTCGGATGCGAGTGAGAAGCAGTGCCAATCCCGTCATGCGACGGGAATCATTTATAAAAGGAGGTCACGCTGATGAAGGAATTAAGAGGGGCCGGAGCAGGGAGCTATCTGGGCAACATCATGCGTCCGGATAACTTATCCGGTAGCGATGGTGACGCGTTATGCACATGTAACGACAAGGTGTGCTTTTGTGACGGCCGTTGCTCATGTGAGAACCTGGCGGCCTGGGACAGATCGCGTCTTTTCCACACCAAGGAGGTTTACAAATACCATTTGTCGGCACTTCGATTTGATGAAGGGTTGGAAGCAGAATATCGCCACCGTTTGGAGGAGCGACTTTCAGGTCTCTGATCTTGGTTGTCTCCGCAGGACCCTGCGAGTTCGGGGACACCATGCATAATTCCTGGTTTCGGCAAGGAGTTTTGGTATTCTCGACTCATGGCCAGATTAGCACGCTTGGTAGATCCGGGGGTTCCACGCCATATAACGCAACGAGGAAATCGTCGGCAGGTGACCTTTATTTCGACCGAGCGTTCAGTGACCGAGTCCGAAGCGCTACGGCGGCACGAGCGCACAGGCAGACCGTTGGGAGATGATGACCTTATCACGACGCTGGAGTCGGCCTTGGGGAGATCGATGCGGCGCCAAAGACGTGGTCCGAAGCGCTTCACGGACGCCCCACCAGACAAGTATGATGACTCCAGAATTCGCCGAATTCAGAATTCTCGCGGACATTCCATCGCCGCATCTGAGAGAAAGGAATGTGAACATGGACTCGGGCCAATACATTTTTTTAGGTACTATCATCGGTGCCATAATCGCCGCCATCACGCTTTGCATCAATAATTGGCTCCAGGGAAGGCGCGAGAGAGAAAAGTGGATAACTGATAAGATGGAGAAAGCATACTTGGATTGTCTGCAGGTGCTGAGCAAGTCCAGGCGCACGCCGGCAATTATTGATAACGGTACATACCTGGAAAGAGGTAACTATAACGGCTTTATGGCTGGAATGATTCACGTTCCGCACCTTATGGCCATGATGAAGTGCTATTCATCTGAAGAATCCGCAGTAGAAATAGAGAAGCTCCGTGAGGCTATCGGCAGAACGCTCAAAGACCTAAAAGCCGGTGAACATCAAGTGAAGAGCCACAGAGAGAAAACGTTTCTTAACGAACTGGGTATTTCACAGCAAATAGAGGATGCTTTGCCCAAGGTGATAAAATGCTTTGAACGAGAGCTTCAGCACGTAAAACCGATTCAATTCGGCGATACAAGAGCAAGGGTAATGGATTGGCTCCAAGGCAACCTTCAGGACGTAAGAATCGGTCGATTATGTAAGGCAAAGACGAAGGAGGGTTGGGAAAGCAACCCACTGAACTTCTCTGAGGAGGAACTGGCTCAAGTTAAGAAAGCAGCCGAGCTGGCCGGTTTGGAACCATACGAGTTCATTCGAATTGTAGTGAGACAAGCTCTGACGAACGGTAATGCGAAATGACGAAAAGGTAACCACCCACGAGAAAGGGGGCGTGCAACGGTCTTGGGGCCGTTCTTGGCGTTCGGGACTCCCTTTTTCTTTGGCCGAAGAGGAGCCTTTAACCTCTAAGCCGCATCAAAGGCTCAAAATGGTAGAAACGCGAAATGAAATGGGGTCAGGTCTGCTCTTGGCTCATGTCTGTGCATGTTGGCATCTCCAGGAACTCACGATGAGCCAAGAGCAGACCTGACCCCTTATGTTTTGGTGGGATCGAGAAGGGAGCCGATACAATGCCAGAAATCAAACTGACTGAAGTTGACTTGGAGAATGCCTTACATTACTTGGATGCCGCAGGGCAATTCATGTACTTGCCCGATCAGTTTGAGCTCAAGGCCATAGAATTGGCATGGGACAAAGTCAAACCAGTCTTGCTATCCGTCAACTTGCTCTCGTATAGCCCAAGCCCTAAGGTTCAGCTTATCGCGCCAAAACAAAAGTTTGCTGCTCGCCCAGTCCAAATCATTGATCCTATAGACCTCGTCTTGCTTACAGCCCTGGGACTTCGGTTGTCCCCTGTCATCGAGGATCACCGAAACCGTCTGGGACCGGATATTGTCCACTCGTGGCGATTCACGTTGGATTCCGAAGGCAGGCCGACCTTCACCTCGGATTGGGATTCTTGGCTTGCGCAAGTTGCTGCAAGAGCAAGCTCGTACGACTTCGTAGCGAAAGCGGACATTGTCGATTTTTACCCACGCATATACCTTCATAGATTAAAAAATGCGTTAACGGCAATATGCGGCACCCATGAGACCAACGCTCTTATGCGCTTTTTCGAGAAATGGGCGAACGGAACATCATACGGTATCCCTATCGGCCCAAGGATTTGCGGAATCCTTGCCGAAGCTGTTCTGTCGGAAGTCGATGAGTTCTTGCTGAGCCTGGGATTTGACTTTGTAAGATATGTGGACGATTATATATTCTTCGGCAAGAGCTACTCGGCTTGCATGAAGGCCCTCTTCATGCTTGCTCAACGTCTGCAGGAAACCCAGGGCCTCTGCCTAAATATGGCAAAGACGAAGATTCTGTCCGTGAAGAAGTTCTCGGAAGAATTGATCTCTCCAGCGGCGAAGTCTGCCAAGTCTCGACGGAAAGTAATAAATGAAGTTTTCGGTGGCGACCCCTATGCGGTAAAAACATATGAGAATCTGAATCCGCAACAGAAACGGCTGATTGACTCTCTCGATTTGACAACTTCTCTAAAGGAGGCTCTCAAGCCCGATCTGATTGATCTTCCGATGGTTAAATTCGTGCTAAATGTATTAGCGGGATTGAAAAGGCCGGAGTTAGTCCATCACGTTTTGGATAGCCTGGACGTCCTCCTGCCTGTCGCTGAAGCTGTATCACGTTTTATATCGATCTTTGCCGCCGAACAAGATGCTATCAGACAAGTGATTTCATCTCGGATTATGACTTACATCCAGGAAACTCCGTTTGTTCCCTCGTACTATATACTGTGGTTGTTAGAACCATTTGTTCACGATGCAATTTGGAATCATCTGGCAGACCTTAGAAACATTGCGAGAGACAATCGGGAATTCATGGTCAGACGGCAAGCGATTCTAGCTATCGGAAAAATTGGCGATCGGTCTTCTCTTTTGGACTTAAGGCACGCAATCGCTCACGCAAATGAATGGGAGTGGCGGGCCATTGTTTACGCCAGCCGGTCCCTGCCTAAGGATGAAAGAGAAGCATTTTGGAGATCCCTGGACATTCCAAATGAGTGGAAACTTCCAAATTTGACCAAGAAGGCCACTTTGGAATATGCAAAGGCTGCCGCGCGAGGCTAGCCGAAGACATATTAACACATGTACGCAGGGGAAAGTGGGAGAATCAGGGGACTCCACGCTGATTTCGTTGACCCGCGGGCTGCTCACTCACAGAATCGTCTTGAAATGGGGTCAGGTCTGCTCTTGGCTCATGTCTGTGCGTGTTGGTATCTCCAGGAACTCTGATGAGCCAAGAGCAGACCTGACCCCTTATCTTATTCAGTACTAGCTCGGATGACGTGCTTCACCGATCGAGCACACGAATCTTGATGGTTTCTCTTGCACTGGCAGAAGTTCGCGTTGAATTGGAATCCGTTTCCAATTCCCTTCTTTCGTGTCTCCCAGATGCCCCTCAGAACGGCTTAACCGCGCCATCAGGAAGAGGCACATCAAAGGCCTGGGTGATTTCTCCTACCATTTGATAGAAGCCGCAGAGCGTGACGACTTCTATGAGGCCAGGCACGCCATAGAGGTGAGTCATCTCTTCCTGAAGTTGTTTCGGGATCGACTTGAACTCCAGCACCACGTCTATGGTGCGGAGAACGACCGAGTACGGATGCGGAATCGCTGCTCGATCGGACGCCTGGATCGCGGCGATCAGAGCCTCGCTCAGGCCCGCAGCTCTGGCGTGCTCCACATGATCGACCCATTCGAATGCCACACCACATTTCTTCGCCATAGTGAGCACCACAAATTCATACGCATGGCGTGGGAGCTTTGCTTCGAACTTGAGAAAGTATCCGAGCCGCTCGATGTGCTGCGCGAGTTCGGGATGATTCATCAGAGGAATGTACAGACCGCGAATATTGGTTCCCTGCGCCGCTCGTCGCGCGACAATGCTCTCGTAAATCTCTCTCGCTTTACCGGTAAGTCGTGAAGCGGTATCCGGTAAGCTGGACATGGCAAAACTCCTTTACTCGTGATAACTCCAGGACTTCACAGATGCTTTGAACGGCTCCACGGGAGTACCAAATCGCTTGTCCGCCTTTATGTCAATCAGAAAAGCCGATTGTGCATCCAAAGCCTTTTGGAAGGCCGGCGCCAGCTCGTGAGGTTCACGAACCGTCAATGCATCCAGCCCGAGCCCCTTGGCCACGGTTGCCCAGTCATGATCGGGCAAGGAAGTCAGTTCGGCAGGGAGCGGTCCCATCTCGTGAGCACGCAGCCAGACGTTTCCAAAGGCTGCATTGTTGATGACGACATAGATGACAGGGACTTTGTACCGTGCGGCGGTTTGTATTTCCAGACCGTGCATGAGCATACATGCGTCCCCAGTGATGACAACGCATGGTCGATCGGGTCTGGCGATCTTCACACCGACGCCGGCAGGAATCGCCCAGCCCATGGGGCCCAGGTTTGTTGCCGAAATGTACGTCCGAGGCTCGTAACTTACCCAATATTGGCCCGCAAAAGCTCGATGAGCGCCGCTATCCACCAGCGCCACGGTTTCCCTCGGCATAACCCGCCTCAATTCCGCTATTATGCGAGCAGGATGCAAGGGAACAGCATCGCTAAGACAATTGTCGATGTCATACAGCCTCTGCTGCCTTCGTAGACCGTCCATCCATACTCGACGGACAGCTTTTCCGGCATCCAGTTCAGCCATGAGCTCGTTGGGCCCGGCAAGAACCTGCTCGAGAAAGGCTGCGGCATCACCGACCAGCGTAACTCCTTCACCGTAGACCGCGGTGATCGATTCAGGCACTAGATTCACCTGGAAGAGGCCTCGTTGCGGATTGAGCTTAGCGCTCCAATGCATGGTATCTCGCTCGTTGAGCCCGGACCCCAACACCAGGAGCAATTCCAGGTCGTCTGACAGCAAAGCATTCGATGCATATCTGGTGCCCGCGTACCCGAATACTCCCAGCGATAGCGGGTGATCTTCGGGGAAGACCCCTTTGGCCTTCAAGGTGGTCGCTACGGGGATGTGGAATGCTTCGGCAAACTTAAGCAATCGTTGAGGCCCATCTGCGCTTTCCGCGCCGTATCCTGCCAATAGGGCTATCTTGTCGGCACGCTGCTCAAAATCCACCCCCGACGCTACTCGTCCCAAAAGACGCTTAACCGCCGAGGAATCCACTATCTTCGGCTCGACCAGCGACCTATCGATGCGCTCGTGGGGTACCGCTATGTCAGCCTCCTGCACGTCGCGCGGGAGGCTCAAATGCACCGGACCCCTTCGTCGTCCTAACATGGTGAGCAATGCCTCTCGAAGCTGGTGATTCAGCAGGTGCGGGTTCTCTATAGTGAGAGACATCCCAGTGATGGACTTCAGGATCTCGGTATCGTTGAAGCTGGATGCACTCGCGTCCTGAAATCCGCCCAGCCCTTCCATGAAGGTGGCGACCTCTCCGCTGAGCACGAGCACAGGCGCCCCATCTGTCCAGGCTGCGGAGACCGCGGTGGTCATGTTCGTGAGACCCGGACCTCCAATAGCCATGCATGCGCCGAAGTTCCCGCTCGCTCGGGAATATCCGTCGGCCATATAGCATGCACCGCCTTCTTGAGCGGCAATGATCGGTCTTACGTGAGGCGTACTTTCAAAAGCGCTCAAAAAAGGGTCTATGAGACCTCCTGGAACAAAGAACAATGCTTCTATTCCTTCGGCGGCAAGGGCTTCCAGTATATACTGCGTTCCTTTCATGGTAATTTCCTCAGGTTCGAATTGATTGGTATTTTAATCCCGGACGCGGCTCTTTGTCACCAAATGATCTGATCTGGATCGCCACGCTGCCGGCCTCAAAAGCTCTGAGAAGCAGAACGCGAGCTAATGGTGTGCACATCCTCCTTCCGATTCCCGTGCCCGACTATCAAGTCCGCTATGACGGAATGAACCCCGCTTCGCATGGCATTGGTTTTCCAGCAATGGCGCAGGTCATGGACGGAGGGACTCGGGTCGAAGTTGAGGGCCTTGACCACGGTTCGTCATGCCCGGGTCAGAGAATCCTCACCACTTGACCGCGTCAGAACAGCCCCCCATTTGACCGGGCTTTAACCCCGACGATGAATTTAATACGGGTCCTTACGGCGCGAAACATCAGGCGAAATCGAATAATACTCTGATATCAAATGGCTATCGGTTGCTGTCTCACGGTGGATAAGGGGTTCGATTCCTTTTGGGACCGCCATCATAACAAGCTGATTTCACAGAGAAGCCTAGACGCTCAATATCTAAAGTAGTTTCTTAAGTTATTTCTTCAGGGCCCCAATAGGGCCCCCTTTGACTTTCAACGTACAAATCTTCACATAACGCTCCGTTTCGCCTACGATAAACCTCCTCTGGTCTATCGGTTCGCTCCGCTCACCTTGGCGGTGAAGATCGGCTCGCAGCCGGCTGCCTTGAGTTCGGATACCTGGAGAGATAGATCATGGTCGTTCGTACTGACCCTCGATCAAGCGATGCATGATCCCATGGCCTTCCTCCTGTGGGTTCGGAGGGCCTTTCGCAGACTTAACCCATTGTCAAGGCCGTGAGACTGTTCCTTTTCGTTGGATGAATTTCGGTGTCAATTCCCCGATCAAAAAAGCGGGATTGCGAGCCCGATTTTCGACTAAAATAGTGGCAGTCGGATTCCTCGCAAGCTCGGGGGAGATAACGCCACGGCATTTTGGGGTCGAGCCGACCTGTCATTTGACCGATCAGGGGTGGAAGGCCGCCCAGATGGTGCGCACGCCGCATAATTCCGACTTGGAGTAATTCTACATGACAAGGCGCATGATTGTAGAACTCACGATTATTGCATTCCTCTTCGCCGTCGTCCCATTGCTCTTCGGACAAGAGAAATACAAAGCCACCGCTCTGGATAGGAAAGTGCAGGCATTCCTCGACAGTCAGAGAGGAAGATGGCGCGACATGAACGTTCCGGAAGTAGACGGCAAGCTGCTCTACGACATCATCATTAAGAATAGGTATACAAAGCGCTTGAGATCGGTACCTCCACTGGGCATTCTGCAATCTGGATTGCCTGGGCCTTGAGCAAAACCGACGGGAAATTGATAACTGTGGAAATTGATGAGTCGAAATATAAAACGGCACTGGAAAATTTCAAGAAAGCCGGGCTTTCAGAATATATCGATGCGCGACTCGCGGACGCGCATGAGCTAGTCCCGCGACTGAAGGGACCATTCGACTTTGTCTTCTCAGACGCGGACAAAGATTGGTATAAGAATTATTTCGACGCGGTAGCCCCGAAGCTGGTCATAGGCGGTTGCTACACAACGCATAATGTCTCGGACCGCAGGCGCGGCTACTTCGGGTTAAGCGGTTATGCAGACTATCTGAAGGGCCTCAAGAACTTCGAGACGACCTTCGATGATCGTGGCGCCGGGGTTGCCATCAGCTATAAGAAATCCGAAAAGTAGGCGGCTGTGAAACGCTGTTGAGGCTCTGACCTACCGGCTTCAGCTCTGCGATGCAGTGAGCGGGAGGACTAGAATGCGCCTTTGGATTAGACTGACCATTCCTGCAATTGCCCTCGTTTGCCTTATCACGGGTCCGGGGTGGGGGGACGACCCGATTCGCATCGGGGTGTCCATCGCGCTCTCGGGTCGCTACGCAACCATGGGAGGGATGTATGCGGACGGGCTCCGGCTCTGGGCAAAACAACAAAACGCCAAAGGTGGAATACTAGGACGGCCGGTGGATTTCGTTATTCATGATGACCGGAGCGACCCTGAGGCCGCGATCAAGATCTATCGCGAGATGCTTTCGAGCGGCCGCTTTGACTTCGTGTTCGGTCCATACTCCAGTGTTATCTCCAGCGCTGTGGTTCCCTTGTTGGAGGAATACCGCTATCCTACACTGCTGCCCTTGGCCTCGGTGGAGAGCGTCTGGGATTCGGGCGGTCGATACGTCTTTGGCGTAACCACTCCCGAACGGCGTTGGACCAAAGCGATCTTCGGGGTCATGGCGCGCTCCCGGATCGATCGATTGGTCATCTTGGTGGATGAGTCTCTCCTGCGCCTGGGCAGTCCTCGGGACGCCCAGAAATGGGCCGGCCGCTTCGGTCTAAACATCCTTTTTGGGGAATGTCTGAATAAACAGGCCCCAACTGAACAGCTCCGTCGGGCTCGCGACGCCGGCGCCCAAGCGCTTCTGGTGTGGGGGTACTTTGACGACGCTGTGGCGGTCCGGAGGGTTCTTGCCGACATAGGCTGGACCCCAAGAGCATACTTCTCGCAGTTTGGCCCATCTATGGACGAATACGGCAGGGTTCTGGGCGAGTTGGCGAATTACTCCTTGGCTTGCGGGATCTGGGATCCCAAGATCGGGAGCTCTTATCCAGGCGGAACCGAATTCCTGGGCTCCTTTTGTCAAGAGTACAAGCGCCACCCCTCTTACCATGCGGCAATCGGGTATGCTGCGGGAGTGATTCTTTCAGAGGCCATATCGCGCACTGGAGACACTGATCGAGAGAAGCTCCGAGAAATGTTGTCCAACCTTGACACGGTCACTTTGATCGGGAGATACGGCGTGGACGAAAAAGGAGTTCAGATACGCCATCACCCGATCATTTATCAATGGCAGAATGGTCGCAAAGAGGTGATATGGCCTGAGCCCCTGAGCACTTCTCAACTCCAGTTCCCTCCGGAGACCAAGCCATGAACATCGTGGACAAGCTCACCTTTCGATTGGCAGCCCCGATATTGTTGCTGGGATTGCTGTTCTGGCTGGTGCTTCACTTTTTTGTGGTGGATACGATCAGCTTCTTTGCCCGCGAACGCGCGGAAGAGGACTTGAAATCGTTTTCGCGAGAGATTTTCGGTGATTGCAACCACGATTTCGAGGAACTTATGGGGTCCGGCAAGCTGGACGATCCCATAGCTGTACGCATCAGGCAGGCACTGACGATGGGGGATTTGGAGGATTACCTGGGCAAGTTCCGGCTTCAGGGGATGATCTACCAGGTCAAGGACTCCGATCACGGAGTCCTCATGGCGACTGAAGGTGCTGAGGACCTTCGCTCGATCGTGTCGGAAAGCAATAAGGCCAACGTTTTGATAAGCCGGACGATTGGGGATAAGCACTATTTCGCCTACGCCTTCGACTTTCAACCCTGGGGATGGCGTATCCTTATTGCACGTGACTCTGCTGCGTATGAGGGGCTGGCCGACAAAGTGCGGCGTATGTACTGGATCTCCGGAGCATTGCTCCTCGTAATAGCACTCGGGCTGATCGTCGTGGAGAATCGTTTGTTGAGCCGGCCGGTAAACCAGATCATCCGGGAACTGCGCAACGGAGATCCTCCAACCTACAAGGGGGTAGAGGAGCTTGAGTTTCTGAGTACCAGCATTGCCGGGATGATGAAGACACTCGCGGAACGCGAGGCGCGCCTACGAGAGAGCGAGAACAGGTACCGAACGATTTTCGAGACTACCGGTACTGCTGTAGCCGTCAGCGAGGCAGATACCACGCTGGCAATAGTAAACACACGATTCGAAGAAGATACGGGATTCTCGAAACAGGAAATCGAGGGAAACAAGACGTTGCTGGAGTTCGTGGCAGCAGACGATCACGAACGCATGAGGGCGCTTCAAGCCATGGGATCACCGGATCGTGATTCAACCCCGAAACAACGTGAGTTTACGCTGGTGGACCGACGAGGCACTCACAAGCACATGCTTCTCAATGCGGCAGTCATACCCGGAACAAAACAGAGCATCGTATCACTCATGGATATCACTGATCGCAAGCGGGAAGAGCTGGAGCGCCGCCTGGCGCGAGAGGCTCGCTCAGCCGAAGCCTTGCGCGAAAAGAACGTCGAACTCGCCCAAGAAATCGAGGCGCGAAAGAGAACCGAAGAATCCCTGAAGGCCAGCGAAGAGCGTTTCAGGGCCATATTCGAGACTGCTGAGGATTCCGTCTTCATCAAGAATGCGCAGCTTGAGTATACCCATGCCAACCCGGCACTCGTCAAACTGTTGGGCATACCCCTCCACGAAATCCTGGGGCAAACCGACGAAGCGCTCTTGAAGGACGCGAATTACGTAGAGCGTTCCAAGAATCTGGAGAACCGCGTCCTGGAGGGCGAAACGTTCGAAACGGAGCACACGGTGTCCTGGAAAGGATGGCCCGTTTCATTGAACATTGTCAGGTTTCCTCTGCGGGACTCGTCAGGGAAAACTTTTGGCATCTGCGGCATCGCGCGTGACGTGACCGACCGCAAGGCAGCCCAAGATCTGCGATTGGTGGTCCCCACCCAAAGCTATCGGTCTCCGGCGATTCAAGAAGTCTGCCGACAGGTGATGCTCGCTGCAGAGAGCGACAGCACCGTATTGTATCTCGGGGAAAGCGGCACGGGCAAAGATTATTGGGCGCGATTCCTGCACGACCATTCCCGCCGATCGGGTGGTTCTTTTTTTGCCATCAACTGTGCAGCGCTTCCCCCGGAACTGGTTGAATCCGAACTTTTCGGCCATGAGGCAGGGGCTTTTACCGGAGCTCGAGGCCGCAAGCGCGGGCTTCTGGAGCTTGCCGAAGGAGGCACGCTGCTCCTCAACGAGATCGGAGAGATGCCGTGGAACTTGCAGTCCAAGCTGCTGACTTTCATGGACACGCTTTCCGTCACCCGCGTTGGCGGAGAGACCAGTGTCTCGGTTGACACCAGGATACTCGCTGCGACTAACCGCGATCTTGTGAAGGAGATCGAACGGCAACGTTTCCGCCTGGACCTTTTCTATCGGCTGGCTGTCTTGACAATCGCCGTGCCTCCTTTGCGACAAAGGCGTGAGGATATTCCTGCTCTTGTGCAGGAGTTGCTCGCCGGCGTGGGTGAGCGAATGGGACTCACGGGAACGCCCGCCATCAGTTCCGAGGCCATGGAAGCCCTCCTGGAATATGACTGGCCCGGAAACGTGAGAGAGCTGCAGAATGTCTTGGAAAGGGCTACGATCCTGTGCGACCGGGAGAGGATCACTGTAAAAGACCTCGGGTTGCAGGAAGCCGACAGGACACAGGATGCTTCGTCCGGCGAGACACCCTTGAAGGTCCTGTTACCGCCGGGAGGTTCTTTCGAGGACGCGGTCAACGAGACCAAACGCCTTCTCATCGTCAAGGCGCTGGAGCGATCCAGCGGAAGCATCAAGGACGCCGCGACCCTCCTTGGGATGACACGAAACTCCATAGACCACCATATTCGACGGCTCGGAATACGAAGGTGAGTCGGAAGTCCCATTTCTGACGGAGGAACCGCAGGTGACGCAGATGGCGCCTTGCGTCACCGCGGACCCCGGATCAAGTCCGGGGCAGGCCCGATCCGGGGTCCAGGCGGTAGGTCGGGTCGAACTCAGCGAAACCCGACAGGTTGCTTTGGGCACTGCGGCTTTGGATGAGGCTGGAATTCCCCTCTCCCTTCCCTCTCCCATCCCGCGGGACGCGGGAAGAGATGTGATCCGCAGATTACGCAGATGGCCGCAGACACCCTGCCCCACAAGAGGAGAGGATTTTATCACCCCTCCTTTTATGGGAAGGGGAGGGTGAGCTTTGGCGCTGATTTCAACGCCGTTCACTATAGAAGCAACCGGTCACGTGCCCGGAGGAAATTAATCTGCGACATCTGTGTAATCTGCGGATTCTTGACGCTCACGGTACGGGTGGAGGTGCGAAAGAATCGCACCTCGCGCCATTGCAAAACCATAACTGCGAAGTGCCCATATACCGCCTGTTTACCGCGGCGTACTCGAGTTGTCATTGTTTTGCAATGACAAGTGGCCATTAAGGCTTCCCTCGGTTATTTCCCCGCTCGCCGAGCCATTCAGAAACGCCCTACCATTTCCGGGGGTTACCTGAGACCTTGGTTCGCCGGCTTTCAGGCACGCAAATTGCTCAGGTATGGGGAGGACACGCATCCGCAGATTGCGCCGATGGCCGCAGATGACGCCTTGCGTCACCCCGGACCCCGGATCGCCGTCCGGGGCAGGCTTTGATCCGGGGTCCAGAACGTATTGAAAAAACGGGATTCCTTCTTCCGCGGGAATGACGGATGAAAGAACTGGGCTGCTTAACTTAACGCCCATGTGCTTTCGCAGGAATGACCGCGCAAACATCTGCGACATCTGTGTAATCTGCGGATCCTAACTGTTTACGTGCGCAGGAGAAACTCCAATCTGCGTTAATCTGCGTCATCTGCGGATTGTCGGCGCCTTTGGCCGCCCGCATGAATGGATACGACTGGAGGGCCTTGATGTTTCATTGGTTTCGCAGGCAACCGAAAACCTACCCGAGAATCATCACCTTTGAACGGCTGGAGGAGCGTATCGTCCTCGACGGAAACGTTGATGCGGCCGCGCAGGACAACAACGCGGACAACCAGAACGTCACCGCGCAGAATGACCCGGCCGCGGGACCCGCAGGCGCGGAACAAGCCGCCGCGGCCGCGGCTGCGCCTGATTCGGCTGCCGCAAATACTGCAACTGCTGCGGACCCGCTTGGTCAGATATTTGACCAGCCGCTCAACGAGGTCCTCGTCTCCAACGCGCTGGGAGAGATCCAGGGGATGTCCCCGAACGCGGATGCCGGGTCCACTGAAGGCGAGCCCTCGCAAGAACTGAATGTGGTGCTTATATCGAGCGCGTTGGAGAACAGCGACGCGCTGGCAGCCGCGGCAGACGATGACGCGCAGGTGATCTTGTACGACGCGGCATCCGCGAACCTGGAATCGATCAATTACCTTTTGAATGACTTGGTATCTTCGACCGGGATGCAAATCGACCACCTGGCGATATTGACTCACGGCCGGTCCGGAGCGCTGAGCTTCGGCAGCGGCGAGTTCTGGACGGTTTCAACCATTGAGCAAGACCCGACGCAATGGAGCGTGCTGGGAAGCCTCCTCGACGCCGACGCGCGCATCGACCTGTACGGCTGCTCAATCGGGGCTGGAGAGGAAGGGTGGCTGTTTGTCGACACCCTGGCGAGTGTCACAGGGGCCACCATCTTGGCGAGTGACGATCTCACGGGCAACGTTGCCGGCGCTGACTGGGTATTCGAGGTGAAGAGCGCGGATGACTCCGCGCCTTTCCTCATCGATGTGTCGCAGCTCGCTTCCATCCCGATTCTTCTTGGCTGGGACGGCGGCGACGGCGATGACGAGCACTGGTATAATTCAGACCTCGACGCCTGGATGGACGGACGCGGGGGAGATGACATCCTTGGGAATGAGCACATAATGCTAGACCTTGGATTTCCCGATGATGAATGGGGACATATCTGGGGAGGCGACGGCAATGATATCATTTACAACCAGGGCCTGAACGCTGACGTCCCACACTTCATTGACGGAGGGTCGGGCAATGACACCATATACAACCGGGACCAGGCCTGCGTCAGAGGGAGCATTTATGGCGAGTACGGCAACGATACCATTTACAATGAAGATGAGGCCGAGGTCGGTGGCGATATCTTCGGCAGCGCGGGCGACGATACCATATATAACCAAGGCGAGGCTACCGTTGGGGGTTCCATTTATGGGCATGGCGGCAATGATACTATTTACAACTACAGCTTCGGCGGCTCCAGCTACGGGGTCACTGGAAACATGTATGGAAATGACGGCAACGACCAGATCAGAAACTACGGTGTAGTTGGAGGGATCTCCGGAGGCGACGGTGACAATTACCTCTACAACGGCGCTGGGGCTAGAGTCCGGGGAAGCATTATGGACGGGGGCGACGTAGGTACCGTGTACAATTTCGGAACGATCCACTCAAACATCTCAACCGGAGGAGGCAATGACCGGATTTACAACTACGGTGATGTCCTCCAAGTGGTAAACGGAGGGGACGGAGATGACCTGATTGTCTTCGAGGGCGGGGGCGCTGCCGCCATGTCGGCGGATAATTTATGGTTCCACGCTTTCGGCATCTGGGGAGGCGACGGCAGCGACACCATAATTGTCAAAGCGGGGAGCAATGTCCGCGGCATAGACAGCGGGAGTGATTACTCCGCGAGCGATACCGTCATCGTTGAGGCCGGCGCGGAGATTTATAGAGACAACTTTAACTCCAGCGACGGTTACTACACTTTTCGCACGTCCAACGGGAATGACACGCTAGATATCGGAGGTTGGACGGACCCGATCGGAGAAATCCTAACGAATGGCGGAGACGATACGGTCTTCTTCCGCCCGGGGGGGACCTTCGGTGAGTTATATCTCGGCACGGGCAATGATGTGATGCACGTTCAGGGCGGAAACATCACCAAGCCCATACACGGCGAGGACGGAACGGACACGTTGGTTTTGTCCTACACGGTTACCTCATTCACAGGGACCGCGGCTTCGGGCTCTTGCGTACTGAACGGGCAGACCATCCATTGGGACGGGTTCGAGTCCGTGTGTCTCGAAGGCGGCACAGGGAATGATACCTTCACGGTCACAGGGGTCGATGCGTACACCTTTATCGACCATGTTTACGGCATGGAGGGAGACGACAACATAACGGTTTCCAACTCGGGCAGGTTCGGGACGATATGGGGCGACGACGGGGCCGGCGCGCCTGACGGAAACGACACCATCACCATTGTGGCGGGAGCGAGGGTCAATTACGTGCAGGGTGAAGGCGGGAACGACGTAATCAACATATCGGGCACGGTCAACAACAATATCATTGGCGGAGACGGTAACGACAGCGTGCACATGCTGACCGGAGGATGGGTCAAAGGGAGCATCCAAGGAGGAGAAGGGACCGACACCATGTACCTGTCACCCCTGGCCACGAACATCACCGGCAATGCCTCGTCCGGGTCGTGCCAACTTGACGGGCATACCGTCAATTGGAGCGGATTCGAGGTCCTGACGGTTGAAGCCACGTCGGGCAACGACTTCGACGTTACCGTGGTTGCCACGACCGACACTACGACAATCGACCACGTGTACGGTCTGTCGGGGAACGACAATATTACCGTTTCCGGCTCGGGCGAGTTTGGAACCGTATGGGGCGACGACGGCAATGGAGGGACACCTGACGGCGCCGACACCATCGCCGTGGTTTCCGGTGCGACCGTGACGAATCTGTACGGCGGAGGCGGCGACGACACGATCGAGACGTCCGGGACGGTCACGGGTGACATTCTTGCCGGAGACGGCAATGACGTGATCAAGATTTCGGGAACGGTCAATGGTGACACTGTGGCCGGACAAGGTGACGACGCCGTCTACATCATGGAAGGGGCCGTAGCCGACCGCGTGATCCACGGGAACGCCGGGACTGATACCCTGGGCCTCTCATACCTGTGCACGAACGTCGTCGGCGATGCGTCGTCAGGACAGTGCGAGTTGGACGGTCACACGATTTATTGGATCGGCTTCGAGCATCTCGGCATTGTACTTACCGACGCCGCGGACACCGTGACCCTGGACCTGAGCGCGTACGGCTCAAAAATAGAATTCGTGTACGGGTTGGCCGAAGGAGATGCCATCACCTTGACCGGAAACGGGAACGGGGTTTCGGTGTACGGCGATGACGGCGACCTCGCCACGTATGGAGGGCCGTTCAGGGACACGATTATTGTCCAGGCAGGCGCTCAGGTTGACAATGTGTATGGAGAAGAGGGAGACGACACAATCCGTATCTACGGAACCGTCCACGGCAATGTCAATGCCGGCATGCTCGGTGAGTCGTCAAATGACACTATCATCATCGACGGAGGCATTGTCGACGGCAATGTTTTGAGCGGTGACGGCGCCTCCGACAAGGTGTACTTCCTGGGGGGCGCGGTCGGGGGCACGATCGACGCGGGCCGTAACGGCGGCTACGTGTACTTGAGCTACCTGTGCACAGATTTCACCGGGACCGCGAGCTCGGGTTCCTGCAAGTACGATGGAAACACGGTTTCCTGGACCGGATTCGAGAATCTCAGCATCGCGTTTACCGAGGGAAACGACACGGCCGTGGTGGATCTCGGGACCTTGCCGAGCACGCTTTACGCGATCGAGGGTCTCGGTGGAGACGATAACCTGACCGTTCGGGGGAGTAACCCGTCGCTCAGTGTGTACGCGGACTCCGGGTTTTCGCCGGACGGAAATGACACCGTCACCATCCAGGCAGGCGCGGAACTGTATTCCGTGTCCGCGGGAGGCGGAAACGACACGGTCATCAATTACGGTACGGTGCGGTATTTATCGGGACGCGACGGAGACGACACCATATCCAGTTATGGGACCGTGACCGGGGGAGTGAGTGGCCATTACGGCAACGATCGGTACACCATCGAAGGATATGTCGGGGGCGATATCTCCGATTTCAGCGGCGATGACACGATTGTCATCAATGGGACCGTCATGGGCAATGTGGATGCCGGGATGGATTCCGACTTGGTCTATCTCCTCGGCGGGTCCGTCTCGGGGACGATCTCCGGAGGCGCGGGCACGGACACGCTCTACCTGAGCTATTTGTGCACGAACGTTACGGGAACAGCGGCTTCGGGATCGTGCCGGTTGAACGGGGAAACCGTTACCTGGTCCGGTTTCGAGCATCTGGGCATAGTCGGTACGGAAGGCGCTGACACTGCGACCTTGGACCCTGCCGTGTACGGCCCATACATAGAATCCGTCTACGGGCTCGGCGGAAGTGACAGCCTGACGCTGAGCGCAGACTGGAGCGCGGCCCCTGTGTACGGCGATGACAACGATCCCGCGACCGCGGACGGGGGGGACACGATTATCCTCCAGGCAGGCGCTCAGGCCCAGAGCATCTACGGCGAAGGCGGCGATGACACGATCGTTCTCAGTGGGACCGTCAACGGCAATGTGGATGCAGGCGCGGGCAACGACGTGGTCCGTTTCCACGGCGGATTGGTATCGGGCACGATCCTGGGCGGCGCCGGAGAGGATACCCTTCAGTTGACCTACCAGTGTTGTGAAAATATCACGGGTAATGCGAATTCAGGTTCCTGCGTCTTTGAGGGCAACACCATCTCCTGGAGCGGGTTCGAGCATATCCACGTCGTATTCACCGAAGGAAACGATACAGCGGTTATTGATCTGGGGTCCGTTCCGCCGGAAGTAGAGGGCTACGTTCTCCTCGGCGGCGACGACAACGTGACATTTCGAGGCGTAGGCCCGTCGGTGGAAGTGAACGCGGATGGCGGGACATCTCCGGACGGCGCGGATACCATCACGATCGAGGCGGGCGCGCAGATCTCGATGGTATACGCTGGCGGCGGGAACGACACGATTATCCATCGAGGAATCCTGGGGGGAATTGATGCCGGAGATGGAGACGACACCATCTCGATCCAGGGCACTGTAAACGGCAATATAGATGCGGGCGCCGGGAACAACACCGTCACCAATGAAAGCTATGTCAGCGGCAGCATAATCGCCGGGGCGGGTGACGACACCATCACCAACAGAGGCAATGTCGTCGGAAATATAGAAGCGGGGAACGGAAGCGACACCATCACCAACGAAGGGGTTGTCGGCAGCGGCATATTCGCGGGGGGCGGGTCGGACTCCATCACGAACAAAGGCTCTGTCGAAGGCAGCATAGATGCCAGCTTTGGTTACAATACCATTTCCAATGACGGCGTTGTCCGCGGCGGCATATTCGCCGGGGGGCACGGCGACACCATCACGAACAAAGGCACGGTCAACGGTAGCATCGATGTGGGTGGCGGAGACAACACTATCACCAATGAAGGCACGGTCGGCGGCAGTATAATCAGCCTGGACGGCCAAGACACCATCTCCAACACGGGCGCGGTAGACGGCAGTATAGATAGCGGTTCGGGAAACGATAAGATCGCCATCGAAGGTGTTGTCGGAGGCGACATTATATGCGGTTCAGATTGGGATGAGGTCTATTTCAAGGGCGGCGAGGTCCGCGGGAGGATCGACGGCGGCGACCCGGATGAGGAAGATACCCTTCTCCTGCCCTACATGGTTACTAACTTCACAGCCGACGCGGGTTCCTATTCCTGCGAATTTGAAGGGAACACGCTCTCCTGGAGCGGATTCGAGATCGTTTATCTCGATTTCACTGAAGGAAACGACACGGCCTACTGGGACTTCGGCGCCATTCCGGGTGGGGTTAGCGCTGTACGAGGCCTCGGTGGCGCGGATGACCTGACTCTCGCGGGGAACTGCGCTTCGGTTATTGTGCACGGGGACGCGGGTTCCTCGACGGAGGGAGCGGACTCGATCACGATTGCGGCAGGCGCTGAGTTTCGGGACGTACGCGGAAATGGCGCCGATGACACCATCTCCAACTATGGCACGGTCTACCGTATTAATGGCCAGAATGGAGATGACGACATCTCCAACTACGGCACGGTCGGCACAGGTGGTATTGAGGGCTCGATCGGTAACGACATCGTTTGCAATGAAGGTACTGTGCACGGCAGTATATCCGGCTACCACGGTAACGATTCGATCACAAACAAGGGGGTGGTCACCGGCAGTATCAACGGGGGCAATGACAACGATACCATTTCCAATGAAGGCACGGTCAACAGCAACATTAGCGGATCGTATGGCAATGACACCATTTCCAACTATGGAACCGTGAACGGGAATTTGAGCGGCGACTGGGGGAATGACCGGATCGTCAACGAAGGGCATGTTCAAGGCAGCATGAACGGCGACGACGGCGACGACACGATCGTCATCAACGGTACCGTGGACGGTGATGTGGACGGCTGGACCGGTAATGAGTCGGTCTATCTGTTCGGCGGATCGGTCGCGGGAACGATCAAGGGCGGAACCGGCACTGACACCTTGTACCTGACTTACAAGTGCTCGAACGTGACGGGGGACGCGGCTTCGGGATCGTGCGAGCTGGACGGGAAAACCTTTACGTGGACCGCTTTCGAGCACCTGGGCATCGTCCTTACTGAAGGTGCGGATACCGTGACGCTGGACCTGGCCTCGTACGGCCCACATGTTGAATTTGTGTACGGGCTTGCGGGTTCAGACAACATCATTCTGACCGGAAACGGGGCCGGAATCCCGGTTTACGGAGATGATAACGCCCCCGGTACCGCGGATTGGGCCGACAACATAACCGTCCAGGCAGGCGCTCAGGTGGGGCACATATACGCCGAAGGCGGAAACGACACCATCATCGTGCACGGCACAGTCACGGGCAACATCGATGTCGGAGATGGAGACAACACAGTCACCATTCACGCCGGAGCACAAGTGAACAATGTGCTGGGACAAGGCGGGGACGACGCGATCAGTGTCCACGGTACGGTCAACGGTAACATTGATGCTGGAGGTGGAGACGACACTATCACGATACATGCCGGGGCACAGGCGAACAATGTTTCGGCGGGAGTCGGAAACGACACGATCTCCGTCAGCGGTGTCGTGGGCCAAGATATTCTCGCGGGTGATGGAGAAGACACGGTAACAATCCAAGTGGGCGGCAAGGTTGAGGGAATCATTGACGGAGGCGATCCTGCCACCGATCCCGGGGACTCGCTGAACATCTACGTCCAAAGCTACAGCGACATGACCGGTGACGCTTCGGAGGGTAGTCTTGACGACCAAGCCGGGGACACCATCCAATGGTCCAATTTCGAGCAAGTCAGTGTGTTCACGCCACCCCCTCCACTGGCCATAGGAGGGCTCACGCACGACTGGTTTTCGGACGACGCTCTTCACCGGCCGCTCGTTTCGGAACCGTTCGCTGGTACGACAGGATCGTCGCAGATGGCGTCGATCATAATCTCTTTTTTGTCCGAAGCCGGGCTCTTGCCATTTCCCATTGAGCTCTCTGATATTGCTGAAGAATTGCGACATGAACTGAGCGACTTTCTGGAAGAGGCTCTTCGCGGAGGAAATAGCGAGTTCCAGGAGGTTGCGTGGACAAAGTTGACGGATTTTGTTCACGAGCAGCAAGAGAAGACCGGAAACCCGGAGGCTTGGGTAGGCCTCGAAGAGTTCTTCGCTAGGCTGCGGTCGAGCCTTCACGGCAAAGACTTGGACGATGTACGCTTGGCCTTCAATGCCGATGAAATCCATCTCGCTGAATGGTTCGATTCACTGATCAATCCGGGCGATGTCGCCCTCCTCACCAACGGAGCCCCGGAGCAAGTGTTGGCCGGCAGGGAGTCCGACTGGACCAACAGCAAGTCCTTCACCGTCGATCTTCACGAGCTGAGTGTCGCGGAGATATTCATGTCGAACTCCTCCGGACCTGTTGCAGCGCTGTGTGGGCCGGCCCGAGAACCCATGCGAGTCATCTCGCAAGTGTTCGACTTGAACAAACTGAGCTTCTCCGAACTCGTGGGGATTGATCTGCATAGAGCCGGCTGATTCATGTGTGCAGGATTGGAGGCTGAGTCGAAGTTAGCAAGGAGAGCCTAAAGGCCGGTATGAAGGTGCAAAAGTCCGCAGGGACCTTGACATCTATCTGCGAATTCAATGGTTGCTCCTCGATCATCGCGGAAATAGGGAAAGCACGGCAGCCGACACGACTAGAGTTGAACGGAGGACTTCGAGGGACTGGATTTATCGCTGCAGATGGCGGAATTCGGAGGAAATGCATTGCTCTGGCCACACGTTGGCTGTTCTCTCATGGCATCGCTCTATGGCTCCTGTTTAGTGCATCGTGGTCCCCGGCCGTCCCCACCGCGGCATGGAGCGTGGTGTTCGCTCGCTGGACTTGTTTCACGGGCGGAGCATTGCCGGTTCTCGAGGCCGAGACGGGGATTAGATCCCCCTTGGGACTGGCAGCTTAACTAGCCTACATCACAGGAAATGCCATGCGCTCAATACTTCAAGCAGTTTCTTAAGCTATTTCTTCAGGGCGCCCCAAAGGGCCCTTCCAGAAAAGGAAATTTCATCGTAAGGTTTGCGCCCTGATTCGCTCCTGTTCCCGATAACCTGGCCGGCACGGGGGACCTCCTTCCCAGGAAGAGGAACGCGGAGATGCACCCACTGATGGACACCTAATCAGGTAGTCCGGTAGGGAAAGTCCAGGCACGTTACTTAGGATTACACCGAACCGCCTCACCGGTCGGTTTCTCAAGCGTGAGACCACGTGTGGCGTGGAACTGAGGCTTCAGCTCCCGACCACAGCATCGGACATCAGATTCAAGAGCTCTCGATTTTTTTCTTGACAAGGGTGCAGGGCTGCCCTAGTATTTGACTGACTCGTCAATCAAATTGCGGTGGGCACCAATTATGAACGGAAAGAGGGCCGAAAGTACTGCCACAACGGAGACCGCGGCTACCCAGAAGCGAAGTCTGATCATTCAGGCTGCAATAGAAGTTTTCGCGGAGCATGGATACTACAATAGCCGAGTCTCAGACATTGTCAAGAGGGTGGATGCGGCGCAAGGCGTCTTCTACTACTATTTTCGAAGCAAAGAGGAGGTCCTGGTCACCATCTTCCGGGAAGCCTGGAGCAACTTGCTCAAGCGGATCGAACGAATCAATGCCAAGGAGGAAGGCACGCTCGCCAAGCTCAGAGGCGTAGCAGAGTATATTTTCAGAAGCTTTCGGCACAACCCGGCGCTGATGAAGGTTCTGATAATGGATCTGCCACGTCTCGACAGATTCTACGATGAAGAGAATCAGGCGCTATACAACCGTCTCTTTGAGGAAGTGGCTGATCTGGTAAGAGAAGGGCAGCGCAAGGGCTTGATCAATAAAGATATATCTCCGATGGTTGCTTCTTACATTTTTCATGGAGCTATTGACGCCCTGATACGACACTACCTGTACAATCCCAACTTTGATGAAACGCAGTTCCCCATAGAAGAGGCAGTAGACCAGGTAGTTCAGGTTCTTCTCAATGGTCTCGTTAAAGTAACGATGACCTGAATGGACTGCGCAGGAACGCGAGTGGAGGATAACGTTCAATGCCCGTAGAAAACATGACCGTGTTGGGGTCCGGGACGATGGGGCACGGAATTGCCCAGGCTGCTGCATTCGCCGGATACAACGTCCGAATGTACGATGTTGATCAAGCTATGCTCGACAGCGCTGTCGCAAAGATCAAAGAGAATATTGCGAAGCACTTTGTTGCAAAGGGCAAGATAACTGCCGAAGAAGGGGCAAGGATCGCCGAGCGCATAAGCGCAACAACCGATCTTGAAGCCGCTGCTAAGGCCGCGGATTTTGTCATAGAGGCCATACCGGAGAAGCTGGATATCAAGAAGAGCGTTTTTGCCCAATTGGACAAGATATGTCCCGATCATACTATCTTGGCTACCAACACTTCGGTACTTCCGGTCACCGCGATCGCCGGAGCGACCAAGCGTCCTGACCGTTGCATCGGGACGCACTTTTTCAATCCCGCGGCGGTGATGAAATTGGTTGAAGTGGTGCTGCCCATCGGCGTTTCCGAGGAAACCGTGGCCGCGACGCTCGATGTTTGCCGGAGCATGAAAAAGGTTCCCGTCAGGGCCAAGGATGTGCCTGGCTTCATCGTCAATCGCTTGCTTGGACTCCTTTACCAGGAAGCGGCCCAGATCGTGCTGGAGGGAACCGCAACTCCGGAAGAAGTGGACACGGCCATGAAACTGGGCGCGGGGCATCCTATGGGTCCTTGCGAACTGGCGGATTTTGGTGGCTTTGATGTCATCACTATGGCGGGCGATGCAGTCTTCGAGTACACGCACAGGGAACAGGACAGAGTCAATATACTCTACCGCAAGATGATCGAAGCGGGCAGATTGGGCCGCAAGAACGGTAAGGGTTTCTATGATTACATGCCTGATGGGACGAAAAAGCCGTTCAAGCTGTTCTGATCGGGGGGGTTTGTCATGGATTATCAGGACATCGAGCTGACAAAGGACGGATACGTCGCCACTATCACCGTGGACAGACCCAAGGTGTTGAACGCAATCCGATATCAGACAATGCTGGAGATCGAAGATGCGTTGGGCGACATCGAGCGCGATGACTCCATTCGTGTGGTTGTCTTGACCGGCGCGGGCGATAAGGCCTTTGTGTCGGGTGGAGATATCTCGGTCATGGCCGAAGGCCGCAGTTACGTGCCAACTTTGACCGAACTTCCCCGAGGCCAGGATGTTTGCACGGACATTGAGAACTTCCTCAAGCCGGTAATTGCCAGGATAAATGGTATAGCCTTGGGAGGGGGCACTGAACTCGCCCTATGCTGTGACATTCGAATTGCGGCGGACAAGGCCGTAATGGGTGTTCCGGAGATCAAGTTGGGTATCATACCGGGGTACGGTGGCACGCAGCGCCTCCCGAGATTGATAGGCATGGGCAACGCGAAAGAGCTGGTGCTCACAGGAGATCACATCTCAGCCGCTGAGGCGTACAGGATCGGGCTGGTCAATAAGGTAGTGCCCATGGACCAACTTGACGCCGCGGTCGCCGAGATGGCTCGAAAGCTTGCCGCGAAGAGCCCCGTGGCATTGCATATGGCAAAGGCTTCCATGAACCACGGGATCCAGGCCGATCTGAGAACCGGTTTGAGCATAGAGGCCAAATGCTTCTCGCTCTGCTTCGGGACGGAAGACAGGGTCGAAGGGATGAAGGCCTTTCTGGAGAAGCGAAAGCCTGTTTTCAAAGGCCGATAATTTTTTTGCGTTTGATATGACTGATATGTCAGTCATATCCGAAATGCCCGAAGGTGGTGTCGTGAGAGAAGTTGCAATTGTAGACGGAGTCAGGACTCCCATAGGACGCATGGGTGGCTCGCTCTCCGGGTTCCGGCCTGAGGAGTTGGCCGCGTTTGCCCTGAAAGGGCTTCTGGAAAAGACCGGCATCAGTCCCGTGCTGGTGGACGACGTGATTATAGGCCATGCGTGCACCAACAACGCAGCGGTCAACATTGCTCGGTGGGCTGTTCTGAAGGCAGGATTTCCCGTTTCAATTCCGGGCCAAACTGTCGAAAGGCAGTGCGGGTCGTCGCTTCAGAGCCTCAACACAGCGGCGGCAAACATCCTGGCCGGCTTTGGCGACGTGTACATTGCCGGAGGCTGCGAGAGTTGGAGCACTCAGCCATACATGATGGAACGCCAAAAACAACCGTTTTCCCTCGCTCCTCCAGCCTGGATTCTCCGGCAAGTCGGACCTGACGCCGAAACCGACATCCCTATGGGAATTATCGCGGAAATCCTCGCTGACGAATTTCAGATATCACGAGAGGAACAGGACCGATTCGGCTTACGCAGCCAGGAAAGAGCGTTCGCGGCCATTGAGGCTGGCTACTTTGATGATGAGATTGTCCCCGTAGAAGTTCCCCAGAATAAGGGCGATCCTGTCAAGTTTGATCGGGATGAGCACCCTCGTCGAACGTCTCTCGACAAACTCGCGGGCTTGAAGCCCGCTTTCAAAAAGGACGGCACAGTCACTGCCGGCACCTCCTCCGGAATGAACGACGGCGGAGTAGCAATCCTCGTAATGGCCCGCGAGAAATGTGATGAATTGGGCTTGAAACCTTTGGGTAGGTTTGTGGGCTGTGCATTGGCCGCGCGGGAGCCCAAATACATGGGCATTGCACCGGTGCTCGCGATCAAGAAGGTTCTCGAACGGACCGGGTTAACGCTCGGGCAAATGGACGTGGTTGAGTGCAATGAGGCCTTTGCCTCGCAGACTCTGGCCGTCATGAAGATCCTGGAACGGGAAGGACACGAGATAGATCCGGAAAAGTGGAATCCGAACGGGGGAGCAATAGCCTTTGGGCATCCCAATGGCATGTCCGGCGGCCGGCTCACGCTTGCGGCGCTACGTCAACTCAAGAGGATTGGGGGTCGATACGGAATGGCTACCCTCTGTATTGGAGGCGGGCAGGGTATCGCTACCATATTCGAGCGAGTGTAGGTGGATGTAATGTCGGAAAGAGTTGCCATTGTAGGAGTTGCTCAAACGAAGTTCAGTCCGAAACGGGCTGATGTCAACTATTCGGAAATGGCCTATGAGGTTATTGCGCAGGCGCTGGGTGACACGGGACTTACCATCGAACGTGACATCGATAACGCTATCAGCTGTTCCCATGACATCTGGGACGGCCAGACCATATCGGACATCGGGATCACCGATGTGATCGGCGGACACTTGCGCAACGAAGAAAAGATGGCAATGGACGGATCTACGGCTGTGTACTATGCGGCCATAGGTATTCTGTCCGGTGAATTTGACTGTACCTTGGTACTGGCTCACACCAAGATGTCTCAAACTAGCCGTAATATCGTTAACAATACTGCTTTCGACCCGATCTATACGAGACTTTTGGGACTTGACTTCACGTCGGCCGCGGCTCTCCAGGCGGCCCGCTACATGCACGCGCGCCATATTACCGATCGCCAGATTGCTAAGGTGGTGGTGAAAAACCTTGCCAACGCCTTGCACAACCCGGTTGCCCACAACAAGGGCCGCTACACGATAGAGGAAGTGCTCGCTGCGCCGGTCGTGGCGGCTCCTCTGAGGGAGATGGACATCGCGCCCGACACGGACGGCGCTGTTGCCCTGATCATGGCGTCTGAAGAGAAGGCGAAAAGGATCACCCCATCTCCAGTCTGGGTGCTGGGTTTAGGCACCTCTTATGATGCTCACTACCTCGGCGATCGAGACCTGTCCGAGTGCCGGGCCTTGGAGCAGGCCGCGGCTCGGGCCTACAGAATGGCAGGGATCACCGATCCGGCGCGGGATATCGACGTCATCGAACTGGGAGAGGAATTCTCCTATCAGGAACTCCTGTGGCTGGAAGGCCTGGGGATTTGTCCTCGCGGTGAAGCGGGCCGTCTGATCGATTCCGGATTCACCGCAATCGACGGAGATCTGCCTGTCAATCCTTCCGGCGGACTCCTCTCCGGAGTGCCGGCCAACGTTGCAGGCCTCAATCGGGTGGCAGAAGCGGCGCTCCAGCTCAGAGGCGATGCCGAAGGGCATCAGGTACACAATCCAAGGATTGCGGTGGCGCAGGGGCATAGTGGGTTCTGCGGCCAACACCAGTGCGTGATCGTTCTTGGCAGAGAATAGGGGCGCGTGCATGAAAAGGAATGTTGCGATAATCGGTGGCGGTCAGACATACCACGCGGCTCGCAGGCATGACGTCAACCAGGTCGAAATGGTCAATGAAGCTGTTAGAGCGGCGCTGGAAGACGCTCGGATGACAATTGACGAGATCGACACAGTGCTGGTTGGAAATATGGAATTCTTCGAAGGCACGCATATGACCGACTGTTGGCTCGTGGACGGAACCGGGGCCTACGGCAAACCGGGACTCAAAATTACCACCGGGGGAACGGTCGGCGCCACAATTGTCTGCGCCGGTGCGCATCATGTTGCCAGCGGCCTGTTCGACACGGTCCTTTGTATTGGCTTCGAGAAGCAGGAAGAAGGTGACACCGGGGCCATTCTCAGCGGGGTGGCTCATCCTCTCTACGGACGTTCCATGGCCGGAGCTGCTGTGGGTTACTTCGCCATGATGGGGACTTCGTACATGGCCGCGTGGGGGGCCACGGAGATACACTCGGCTATGGTTGCCGTAAAAGCACGTCAGAACGCCCGGAAGAACAAATACGCGCACCTCAAGCTTGATATCACCGTTGAGGATGCCCTCAATTCGAGGATGCTCGCTTATCCGATTCGGATGTTGGACATGTGCCCGGCATCGAACGGGGCCTGCGCCATGATCTTGGCCGATGAGAAGACTGCTAAAGATCGTTGCAAAAATCCCGTCTGGATCAGGGCGATGGATACTGCCCACAACGAACAGTTCGAGCTGGACTGGCGAGACGTGACCACCACAAAACCGATCTTTTCCAGGACTAGTGCAGCCCGAGTCTACAAGCAGCTGGGCGTGAACAAACCGGCTGACTACTTCGATGTATTCGAGATCTATGAGCCGGCCACCTGGGCAGAGATGGTTTGGTATGAAGATCTGGAATTGTGCGGTCCTGGAGAGGGATTCAAGCTAATCGAGGAGAAACGGACAGAGATAGACGGCCCCATACCCGTGAATCCTTCCGGCGGTGTCCTCTCTACAAATTGTATTGGCGCATCGGCCATGCTTCGCGTGTGGGAAGCGGCCCTGCAGATCAGAGGTGACGCGGGCGAACACCAGGTTCCCAAAGAAGTGCGCCGTGCGCTGACCACGGCCTACGGCGGAACGAATTGGACAGTGCTCACTGCCTTGTCAAGAAGCCTGGATGACTAGCCGGAGGAGATCATGGAGCCTGAAGAACCCAAGCAGGAATTGATCAACATCCCTATCACCGTTGATGTGCCATACCGGTTCGCTGCTGGAACATACATGGCGAAGTTCTTGGTGGAACTGAGGGACAATGGCAAGTTCTATGGGATTAAATGTCCTGTTTGTAAGCGGGTCCAGATGCCTCCGAGGATTGTCTGCGCAGCGTGCCATGTGAAGAACACCGAATGGGTCGAACTAGGCCCTGAGGGTACCCTGGTAGGTTTCACAATTATGTATTTACCGCTCACAGATCCGACTACGGGAAAACCCCATGAGCCACCCTTTTCTTACGGATCTGTGAGGTTGGACGGGTCCGATTCGGTGCTTGACCATTTTCTCAATATCGAGCCCAAAGTAGAGAAGATACGAGTGGGGATGCGAGTGAAAGCCGTTCTGAGACCGCGGGAACAGAGAATCGGTGATTTGAGCGATATCCTCTATTTCGAGCCGATTTCCCGCCAATAGCGTGGTGAGGAGCCAATTTATGTCCGAAGACAGAGATTACGAAATCTTTGAAGTTGATCAGCATATCGTAGCGCACAGCAAATACTACGCGGGTAGGATGGGAAGCCGTTTCTATCTGACCCTTCGGGACGAAAAGAAAATCTTGGGTATACGATGTGCCAACTGCGAAAGGGTATATTGGCCGCCCAGGAGTACATGCGGACGCTGTTTTTCACAACTTTCCGAAGATAAAATGGTCGAGATCGGCCCGCGCGGGACAGTCGAAACGTTTACTCTAGTAACATACAGTGAACCGGTTCATCCTCGAAAGTCTCCGTTCATCTACGGAATTATTAGATTGGACGGGGCTGACACCAGCATAGTGCACTTCATAGACGAAGTCGAATTTGAGAAGGTGCAGATTGGGATGAGAGTTCGGCCGGTATTTGCCGAGACCCGGAATGGAAACATTCTGGACATAACCCATTTCAGGCCTCTGTAGTCCGCTGAGGGAGAAATTCAAGATGTTTAGTCCGACCCTACCATCCAATAACAAGAGAGGATGAATCAGGTGAACACCGAGGACAGGGCTGATGACGTTGTCATAGTCAGCGCAGCGCGAACTGCTTTCGGGCGATTTGACGGTGTCCTCCGAACCACTCTGAGCCTCGATCTCGCCGTGCACGTAGTGAAGGAAGTAGTTCGTCGAGTGAAACTGGATCCTCGAGAAGTGGATGAAGTTTATTACGGAACCTGCATTCCCGCGGAATATGCCATCTATACCAATGTTCCCGCGCGTCAGATTACGCTTCTGGCCGGATTCCCCGATGAATCCATTTCCCTGACCATAGATAGGGCCTGTTGCTCGTCAATGACCTCACTACGCCTGGGATATCAAGCCATCAAGTCGGGAAACGCGGAAATCGTCATCGCCTCCGGTGCGGAAAGTATGGGCAATGTTCCGCTCATCGCGCCGGCATCCAAGGCTCGTTGGGGAAACCGGCTCGGGCATATGCAATTGGAGGATGTCCTCTTTGAATTGGGGTACAGCCGAAAAGGTTTTGCTCCCGTCGCCACCGACGCGGGTGAGGTTGCCGTCGAATACGGGGTAACCCGGGAACAGCAGGATGCCTGGGCCCTTGGTAGTCATCAGAAGTGGTTCAAGGCATTCGAAGAGAACAAGTTCGAAGTCGGTCAAGAGATAGTGGCTATTGAGGTCCCCCAAAGGAAAGGCGGGCCGGTCATCTTTGACCGAGATGAGTCTCCGCGCGAGAATTCCTCCCTGGAAGATCTCGCCCGATTGAAGCCGATTTACGGCAGCCCCACAGTGACTGCCGGCAATGCTCCAGGCATGAATTCGGGCGCATCCGCTGTAGTCATAATGAGTAGAAGAAAGGCCGAAGAAAAAGGGCTCAAAACGCTGGCGACGATACAAGGGGTTCAATGTGCCGCGGGCGCTCCGAAGTACATGGCTTGCGTTCCTGCCCAGACGATCAAGAAGTTGTTCGCTCGAGTCGGCAAATCCATCGAGGGCATGGATCTCATCGAAATCAACGAGGCCTTTGCAGCGGTCACACTCGTGTCACTGAAGATCCTTGCTGACAATGACCCGGACAAGCTCAAGGTTCTTCAAGAAAAGACGAACGTCAATGGTGGGGCAATCGCAATCGGGCATCCGGTGGGTGCCAGCGGAGCGCGGATTACCATGACGCTGATGTATGAACTCATGCGGCGAGGCGGGGGCCAAGGCGTGGCTGCGATCTGCGGCGGCCTTTCCCAGGGAGAGGCCTTGCTGTTGAGGGTCTGAATTTGCGTGCTCGACATGTCGAACGGAGGAGCAGTGCTCATGAAAGACTGGCTGACGGACACGGAGGCTCTCACTTTGAAGGGCCAAATCAACCTCCCCTACACCTGGTGGGTCGGGGACGTAGGCAGCAGGTTTCTCATAGCCTTGCGCGATGAAAAGAAGATCCTTGGCAATCGTTGCCCTAGCTGCAACACGGTTTATGTTCCTCCGCGAAGAAATTGCGGTCGATGCTTCGTCGACATTAATGAATGGCTCGAACTAAGTGACGAAGGCGTCGTGTCGTCCTACACCATAGTTCGCTTCAGCCACGAACTTCAACCCCTGGAGCCTCCCTACGCCTACGCGATAATAAAGCTCGATGGATGCGATGTTGGGCTGGTCCATGTCATCAAAGAGAACCTGGAATCACTGAAGAACGGGGCAAGGGTCAAGGCGGTGTTCAAGGAAGATCGCACGGGGAAAATCCTGGATATCGATTCCTTTCGGCTCATTTGAATCGCGGCGGGGAGAGAAAATGGAAAAGATAGCAATCGTGGGAGTTGCCCAGACCACATACGAGAGAAGGAAGAAGGACAAGACCTATCACGATCTTGTGTATGAGGTGACGGTTGCTGCGCTGCAGGACTCGGGACTGACTCTTGCCGACATTGACAACGTGATCACTGTTTCCAACGATTTCCTCGACGGGCGAACTATCTCTTCAATGGCTGTGGGAGAGGCTGCGGGCGCACATAACAAGAATATCTCGACGGTCGAAGGTGACGGGACCTTCGGCGCGTTCTACGGGGCCATGAGGGTGCTCGGAGGATTTCGCTCCACGTTGGTAGTGGCCCATTCCAAGGGTAGCGAAGGAAGCTCCAGATTCATCACTAACGCGATGTTCGACCCCATCTATCAGAGGCCGCTGGGATTGGATTCCCTAAGCTCTTCAGCCCTTCAGGCTAATGCTTACATGGCCAAATTCGGTATCGCAGAAGAGGATTTTGCCAAAGTCTCCGTAAAGAACCACGGTAACGCCAAGAACAACCCGTACGCCCAATTGCCGATGAACATTACGGTTGACGATGTGATGAGATCGAAAAAGATCGCAGATCCCCTTAAGCTTCTCGATTGCAGCCCAATCAGTGACGGAGCTGCCGCAGTCATTATCGGCAACGAAGAAATAGTGGAAAAGTCCAAGACCAGACCGGCCTGGATCAAGGGCATCGGGCATTGCTCCGAGGAGTACTTCCTGGGCGACCGAGATCTGGCTGACCCACGGGCATTGAGAAACGCGGCCGAGAGGGCCTATGCCATGGCGGGCATTTCAAGCCCTTTGGAGCAAATCAACGTGGCCGAGGTCTATGACGCGTTCAGCTATATGGAGCCGTTGTGGCTTGAGGGCCTTGGAATCTGCAAGCCCGGGCATGGCCACAAGATGATTGAGCAGGGAATTACGACCATGGACGGTTCCTTACCGGTCAATCCATCGGGTGGCGTGCTTTCCGCTCATCCTATTCTGGTGGCGGGTTTGGCTCGCATTATCGAAGCAACTCTACAGCTCAGGGGGGAAGCCGGCGCTCGTCAGGTGGATGGAGCCGGAACCGCCTTGGCACACGGGATCAACGGGCCGTGCGGCCAGAGTCACTGCGTCTGGATACTGGGCGCCGAGGTCTAAGGTGGAAACATGGCACGACGCGTAGCAATAGTAGGAACGGGTCAGACGGATCATTGCAGCCACAGGCCCGACGTCGACGGTCGAGAGATGATCCACGAGGCCGTGATTCGCGCCTTAGATGATTGCGAGCTGACAATACGTGACATAGACGCCATAGTCATCGGCAACATGGATCATTTTGAGTCGATAAATTACGTGGACACCTGGAGTGTCGAGGGCTCCGGCGGCGTGATGAAGCCCATCATGAAGATCACCACCGGAGGGACAACGGGCACATCCGTTGCCATTGCCGCGTACTATCATGTGGCTTCGGGTTTGTTTGACCGGGTCTTGGCCATTGGTTGGGAGAAGAACTCAGAGAGTGACACCACCGCAGCAATCATAACGTGCAGCGATCCGATCTGGGATAGGTTTTCATATTCGGGCGCGATCCCTAGTCTCGCCACCGAAGCCGTGGGCTACATGAATAGATCCGGCGCAACCCAGGAGGATGCTGCCCGCGTTGCGGTAAGGGATCGAACACATGCTCTCAATAATCCCCACGCTCATTTGAGAAAGCCGATCACGGTTCAGGACGTGATGGATTCGCCTATGCTCGCCTATCCGATAAAGCTGCTCGATGTGTGTCCGAGGACCGATGGAGCCTGCGCAGTGGTCTTCGCCGCTGAGGGCACGGCTGAGAAGATAGCTCCAAAACCCGCGTGGATAAAGTCCTGCGCTGTTCGGCATAGTATTACCTGGTTCGGCGATTTCGACTTCAACGCCGGTCTCATGTCTTTGCAGAGAGCCGCAAAGGAGGCCTTCGATCGGGCAGGCATCAAGAACCCGGTTGAGGATCTTGATGTGGCGGAATTGTACCTTCCCTACAGCTATGCCGGTCTGAAGTGGATAGAAGATCTGGGCTTCTGCGGCCCCGGAGAAGCCCCCGAGTTTGTCGGAGAAGGGAATACGGACATGGGAGGCAAGATCCCGATCAATCCCTCAGGTGGAGTGATCAGCACCAATTGCATTGGGGCAACGGCCCTGATCAGGGTAGCGGAGGCGGCGATCCAGGTAATGGGAAAAGGAGGGAAACGGCAAGTCCCTGATGTCGTCAACGCATTGGCTACGGGCTTTGGAGGCTGCTTCTGGTCTGATGTGGTGGTGATGAGCACCCAGCGACCTTACTGACAATTTGGAGAATAAAACATGACTACCGGCAGAGACTACAGCAAGCTGTTAACGGTTAAATTTGACAGAGCCATGCCGTACGAGTGGTCCGTGGGAAAATACGGGAGCAGGTTCTTCCGGGAAATAATTGAACACCAACGCTTCGTGGGCATCCGTTGCCCCAAATGCAACAAAGTCTACACGCCGCCTCGCCGGATATGCGGCCCTTGCTTTGAAGAGCTCCACGAGCTGGTGGAATTGTCTACCACCGGCACGCTTGTAGCATTTTCCGTCGTGAACTATCCCTTCCCGGATCCTAACACCGGACAACAGCGTCCAATTCCGTATACGTACGGTTACATCAACATTGATGGCTCAGATTCGATTTTCTCCCACATAATCAATGAGACTGACGCGGAGCGAATCAGGGTGGGTATGAAGGTCAGGGCGGTCTTTAAGGATAAGGCTGAGATGCGCGGCGACATACAGGATATAAAATATTTTGAACTACTGAATAAGTGAGTTCGGAGGACTCGAATGGGGACCAATTTCTATAAGCGGGGTGTTCGAGACGTGCATTTTGTGCTCAAGGAGCACCTCGGAATTGATAAGTTGTTGAAGTTCGATAAATACAGCGAATTTACCCTCGATGATTTTGACATGGTCCTCGCCCAGGCTGAAAAGATAGCAGCCAACGAGATCGCGCCTACGTTTCAGGATGCGGATAGAAAGGGCTGTCGCTATGAAAATGGGAAGGTCTACGCGCCGGAATCGTTTCATCGCTGCTGGGAAGTATTCAAAGCAGGCGGATGGTTTGCTCTTAACCAGAGCCGTGATTATGGAGGACAGGGGTTACCATTGGTAGTGGCCGAGGCAGCCCAAGAATTCTTCATGAGCGCGAATTTCGCTTTCGCGTGCTATTCGGGGATGGGCCCCGGGAACGGCGCCATGATAGAGAACTTCGGGTCTGATAAACAAAAAAGGCTCTTTTTGGAGAAGCTGTATGATGGAACCTGGTGCGCATGTATGTGCCTTACGGAACCGAATGTGGGCTCAGATGCCCACATGGTGTCCACCAAAGCTTCGCCTGATGGGGAATACTACAAGATCAAGGGCACAAAAATATTCATTACTTCGGGAGAGCACGATCTCGCAGAGAACATCATACATTTGGTCATCGCTCGGATTGAAGGGGCCCCGCCCGGCGCCAAGGGAGTTTCGCTTTTTATTGTGCCGAAAATCCGGGTCAACGAAGACGGCTCGCTAGGAGAGCCCAATGACGTAACCTGCGCCGGAATTGAACACAAAATGGGTCTGAACGGCTCGGCCACCTGCGTGATCAATTACGGTGAGAACGACAACTGCCGGGGCAGTCTGGTCGGGGAGCCAGGAGAGGGCCTGGCGTACATGTTTCAAATGGTCAATGTGGCGCGGCTGGCGGTCGGCCTGGAATCGGTCGCTTTTGGCGCAAACATCTATGCCAATGCTCTGGAATACGCAAAAGAACGGATACAAGGAACCCTTTTCGGCGGCAAGCGTGCCGAGCGAGTCCGCATCGTGGAGCACGCGGATGTTCGTCGTATGTTGATGAATCTGAAATCACTTACTGAAGGAATGCGAGCGCTCGTATACAAAGCCTATTTCCTTGAAGACATGGCCTTATCGAGCCCGGACGGAGAAGAAAGAAGAAACTCCGCCCAACGCGTTGAACTGTTTACCCCGATCGTAAAAGCTTACTGCTCGGACAGAGTCTTTGAGATGGGCGGAGAGGGAATCCAGGTAATGGGAGGCTACGGATTTACGAAAGAGTATCCCATCGAACAATACATCCGTGACTGCAAAATACTGTCAATTTGGGACGGAACTAACTACATCCAGTCCGCGGACTTGGTGGGAAGAAAGCTGATGATGAATGCAGGTCGAGCTTTCGATGACTGGATCAGCGAGGTTCAGGAATTTGCGCGGACGAACAAATGCAATGAAAGATTCGCTGACGATCTGGAGCTTTTGGATGAAGCGCTCGGCGTGATCGTTGATACAAGTCGGAAATACAGATTCTATTTAAGAAGCGACAACGCAGACTTTGTTCCATTGACATCGACCCGGTTTCTGGATTGCTGTGCGGAAGTCGCCATATCGCATCTCCTGTTGGAACAGGCTTTGCTGGCTGAACAGCAGGGGGACGGTCTGAATGCCGATCATCCCGATTCATTGTTCTACCGGGGCAAGATTGAAACAGCTCATTATTACGTGAGAAATTTTCTCCCTAACGTTTTCGGCAGAGCCAAAATGTTCCAATTGGAAGATTTGAGCGCTGTCACTATCGAGGAGCGTTGCTTGTGAAAGAGGCCCAAAGGAGTCAATCTACCAGGAGCGGCGCCTGTCGGATGAAGACCTCCGCACGGCGTGATGTCGCTGCACTTATGTACGGAGGCGAGAAGCGCTTCTTTCAGTGCCCGGGGGTTGCCGGCGCGTGCCTGAGGCCCCGTAGGACCAACGATCGCTCCTTTCCGGAGATCGGCGATAGTCTTCTCATGGATTTCGGCCATAGCTTCTTTGCAGTGGCGGATGGCTCCGGCAGAAGCGGCGGAGCTTCGACGGCCTTGCTCGTCAAATTCGACCAAATGATTCAGCGGCTTTCAGGTCATGATCCCCTACAGGCATACCCAGCGGAAAAGGTCGGCGATATCATCCGGAAGATCGAGATGGAATCGGAGAGCATTCTACAGACAATCTCTCTTTCGGAGAGCTCGACGCTTACCGGCATCCTGATAATTCATACAGATGAGGGCCTCAGGGGGATTGTGCTTCACTCGGGGGACAGTCTGTTATTTCAATTCGTGCCGGGCGATGAGCTCAAGCAAATGTCGAAGACCAACTTCTGGATGATCGGCCGCTCAAGTCGATTGTACCAGATTGATGACGTAAACATTCCTCCCGGAACCATCTTCGTCCTGACCACAGATGGGATTTCGGATCTTGTCTTTCCCGGGAGCACCGGCAGAGACGGGTGCTTGACAAAGCTTTTGGGCGAGGTAGGCGTCGAAGAGGTTCCGGAAAGGCTGTTAAGTAAGTACGATGTCAGTCCCCTTCCGGTAGATGATCTGGGCATGGTCGTACTCAAACCCGAGCTATTACCTTTTGTCGGGCGAACGGTAATGATGAGTGGAAGCACCGAGGGCGAGCCGTTGCTGCCGGTGGAACATGGCTGATTAACCCGAACGAAATTTGCAGCTACTCGTTTGCGGGTATGACGCAACCCGCGTTTCCGGAGAAAAAATGTATGGAAGCCCTTTTGCCGGATCACACGCTATTCTCAGGGATTCCGTGAGGAAGTTCGTAGAGAGGGAAATAGCGCCACACGTTGACAAATGGGAAGATGAGGAATCTTTTCCCCGTGAGCTTTATCAGAAGGCGGGAGTAGCGGGTTATTTCGGCATTGGCCTGCCCGAAGAGTTGGGAGGCACGCCGTGCGACATCTTCCATGAAGTGGTATACATCGAAGAGATTATTCGCTGTGGCTCCGTGGGGCTCGCATCCAGCCTGGGTTCATGCGGTATAGCTTTACCGCCTATTCTCGCCTTGGGCACCCCGAAACAGAAGCAGAAGTTCATCCCCCCAGTATTACGTGGTGAAAAAATAGCCGTACTTGGGGTCACCGAGCCGGGCGGCGGGTCTGACGTGGCGAATCTTCAGACGAGGGCGGTTCGGCACGGCGATCGCTATATTGTCAACGGCAGCAAGATGTTTATCACAAGCGGCACTCGGGCCGATTTTGTAACAACGGCAGTTCGCACCGGCGGACCGGGCGCTAAAGGGATAAGCCTCCTTGTTATCGAGAAAGGTGCTCCCGGGTTCACGGTTTCCCGCAACATCAAGAAGATGGGATGGCACGCCTCGGACACTGCCGAGCTTTCGTTCGTAGACTGCGAGGTTCCGGTTGAGAACCTGCTGGGAGAGGAAAATCAAGGTTTCCCCGGGATCATGATCAATTTCGAGCGTGAAAGGCTCTATCTAGCGATAGAAGCTCACACGGTAGCTGAGATGGCACTCGAACAGGCAATCAAGTATGCGCGGGAGCGATTCGCGTTCGGACAGCCTTTGACCGGCTTCCAGGTCACACGTCACAAGCTCGCCCAAATGGCCACACTGGTGGAGGCGTCCAAGAGATTCAACTACAGCGTGGCATCCATGATCGGAGAAAGCAGGAGAGCGTTTAAGGAAGTGTGCATGGCCAAGAATTTCGCCACATCGACCTGTGACAAGGTGGTTTACGACGCGGTCCAGATACATGGGGGCTATGGTTACTGTCGAGAGTACCTTGTTGAGCGTCTTTATCGTGATTCGAGGCTCTTCTCCATTGGCGGCGGAACATACGAGATCATGAACGAGATTATCAGCAAAGAAATGAAATTGTGACCGGGCCGATGGAAGCGGACCTTCATATTCATACCAACCGATACTCCGGTTGCAGCAACATAGATCCTGTAGCGGCCTTGAAAAGGGCTAAGCAGGTGGGCTTGGAGGCCATAGCCCTGACCGAGCACGGCATAAGGTGGCCCGATGACCAAATCGCACAACTATTGAAGATGAGCGGCGTCAACGGCCTTTTGGTTGTTCCCGGCCAGGAGGTGGCCTGTTATTCACAGTCCGGGGCGTTCCAAGGAGAGTTTCTCGTATTTGGTTATCCGGTAAGCCTTGGATCCAACAAGTCCATAGAGCGAGTCATCGAACTGGTCCACGGAGAAGGCGGCATTGTGATAGCTGCCCACCCGTTCAAGCGACTGGAGCATGGGAACGGTTTTTACGGAAGCGGGTTTTCCACAAGTGAGTGGGAAGTGGACGGTTTGGAGATCGATCATCCTTCATACGACACTGAGAGCCGAGCTATGGCGCGCAAGATGATGGCTGCAAAGTACATTGCGGGCCTCGGTTGCAGCGATGCCCATGACCTCGATGCTATCGGTGTGTGCCGCACGATTTTCGAAACCGCTGTTGACAGCGTGGACTCATTGGTCGCGGCAATACGGTTCGGGCGTATGGGTTCAGTAATGTCAGGGCGGTAAACAGGTGGCCGCGATAAGCGGTGAGATTACAAACTTGGCTCATTCGCCGGTCAGCATCATCAGGGAGGACCTTATGTCAAGCAAAGTTATCATCACGGCCGCACTGTCCGGCTCAAACATGTCGAAGGGACAGAATCCGAATATTCCGTATACGCCGAAGGAGTTCGCCGTAGAAGCTTCCAAGGCGTATCAAGCAGGCGCCGCGATGGTACATGTTCACCCGAGGACCGACGACGGGCAGCCGACACATGAGGTGGACAGAATTCGGGACACTTACAACGCTATAAAGGACAAGACACCGGAATTGATAGTGAACTTAAGTTCGGCGGTGGGTCCTTTCAAGACGCCGGAACAACGGATCACGCAGATCGTGGAAATCAAACCGGAGATGGCCTCCCTCAACACGAATTCCATGAATTTCGCGGCGATTAACAGGAAGACAGGCGAAATAGTCTTTGATTATCTTTTTGATAACACCTTCACCATGTTGCAGGACTTCGGAAAGGCGATGGAAGAAAACGAGGTCAAGCCGGAGATCGAAGTATACGACATGGGCGGGCTGGACAATGTGCTTCTCATTATGAAACAGGGCTTTTTCTCCGATCCGATGAACTTCAACTTCGTCTGGGGAGTGGCAGGCGGACAGGCGTTCAGGGCCGGCTCTTTCGTAAACATGGTTCACGCCCTTCCGCCGAGTGCCAACTTCACGACGTGCGGCGTCGGCATTGAGGAGTTCCCAGCGATTATGCAGTCCTGCCTCATGGGCGGCCATATGCGTGTAGGCTTGGAGGACAACATAAGGGTTCCCAATGGAGAGTTGGCCAAAGGTAACGGGGAATTGGTCGAATGGGCCGTCAAGATTGCCCGATGCCTGAACAGAGAGCCGGCCACTCCGGACGAAGCACGAGCGATAATGGGAATACGAAAGCAGTAAAATGCGAACTGATACCATTGCGCTTTCAAAGATGTAATACCACTGCGCTAACAAACGGTGAATCTAGGTAGGTCGGGTTGAGCCCAACGAAACCCGACAGGTTACTTTGGACATGATGTCGGATTTCGTCCCGCGCAGAACGCGGGACTCAATCCGACCTACGGCGTGGGCACCAGGTCAGTGCTTCTTTTGCTTCGACGTCGTTTTCACCGTTCCTTGTTATGTAACCCCGAAATCCTTTCCCGTGATCTTGGACGCGCAGATCAAGCCCGCGGCACATGCGCAGTCCATGGCCACTCCATATCCCCGGACGGTATCGCCCGCAAAAAAGAGCCCTTCCACGCCCGGCGCTTTGACAGGAGATTTCAAAGTGCCCGCTTGATTGATGTCTTTGGCCACACCCTCCAAGCGCCAACTTACAGGAAAGAGCGCCCAGTCGATGGAATCACGAAAACCGGGGTATCTGCCTTCAAGATAGTCTAGTATGCGGTCGCAGGCCCACTGCATGAGTTCTCGGTCTTTCGCCTCCTCCTGCGCGACGGGAGCGTACGCGGTCAACAAATGCTTGCCCTTGGGCGCGCACAAAGGATCCGACTGCGACTGGATGTTCCAACACATGTACACATCGTGGCTGAGGCCATTATTCTTGGGGATCGCCACGGTATCCTTGACACCTTTGTCCCACTGGTCTTCCGGCAGCACTAGTTTGTTCAGGCCAAAGTAAGGTGCTATGGAACCGAATCCCCTCAAGTTCTCGGTTCTTTCCACCCAGTCCTGTGGAAACGCTTCCCGGGGAGCGTGTAGAAACGTATCCTGAGTCGGGATATTGCTAACGACGACGGGGGCCCGTATCATTCTTTTCTCCCGGTCCTTTCCCACGACCACTCCTTGGACCATTCCCGATGAGATCAAAATCTCACGGACTCGGGTTTCCAACAGTAGCTCGCCACTCATGGCCCTGAATCGATTCGCGACTGAATCCATCCAGCGTTGAATACCCCCTTTCACAAATCCGGACGGCCACTTGGCGATTCCCTTTGAGAAACGAGGGTTGAGGATTTCACCCATGTAGCGCCAAATGTCCCCAATGGAAATTTCCTCGGGATCGTTGATGGTCGTGATAAGCGTGGAAACAGCGTGGATCATCTCAAACAGAACGCGATTGTCCGCGATCCCCTTTTGCCTGCACCATTCCGCCACGGATACCCGCTCATATCGGTCGTAATCTTCCCTCGTCATGGAGAGCGGAGCAAGGTAGAAGTCCAGGAACGGGAGACCGGTTTGCTTGGCTATGGCCTTAATACGCGGGTCGAGCTTTCCGGCATGGAAATCCAGGTACCACTCGTTATCTATATAGGTGGAGTTCACGTTTCCCACAAATTCTACGCCGGCCTGTTCACCCGATCCGATGATCCGATCGAGATCGTAGAAATACCCGCGGCCGTTCAAGGCAACCCCATGGTACCCGACATCGAGCTGGTATCCTTCCAGGAGTCGGCGTCCGCGAACCTCTTCAAACCGCGGGTTTGCTTTGGCCAACCACGTGTATTGGCTACCCAATGCAGTGCGGTACCACTCCTCTCCCTTGTCCATGATTTCTTCCCCGCGGAAAGTCATGGCTCGTCCACCAACTCTGTCAGCTTGTTCGATCAGCACCACTTTCCAGCCCTCATGGGCCAGCAGTGACGCCACGGTGAGCCCGCCAACCCCCGCGCCTACCATGATCGCATCGTAACGATCCGTCCGGGAATTCATCTTCTCCTCTATCCATCCGGCTCGTGAACGACGAGAAATACCGCCAACCTTTCGGAAACTATGGCTTATGACGCTCAGTCCAAGTACATGGCTTCGTGGAAGGTCTCTCCCTCCACCGCGTCCTCTTTATCGTCCACCCTGACTAAGGCCCGATACTCGGCCAGGAATCTGTAATAATGAAAGAAGCCGTTGCCACGCGGGAGTGCCAGAGTCTCAACGACACTTTTCGTGACAAGTTGACAATCGACTCTGACTCCGGGTCCATTACAACCGATCGTCAGGCGCATCGGCATATCGAATCCATACCTGTCGTCTACTCTGGACTCCTGTACAGCCAGATTCATTTTGTCAGTGCTCACAACTATTTTCCGATCTTTTGCCAGCATGAACGGGGAGACCACCGGCCGGCTCGGGTCTCTGGGAAGCACCCAGCCGTAGACCACGGTATAGGTGGGGTCGAAGAGTCGCCCCCAATACCATCCTCGGAAAGCCTTCTCCATAGGGCCGTTACCATAGTTGTGATCATGGTAGGCGAGTCCTTCGACATCCACGGTTCGGCCGTCTACCCGCAGGGTCCCCTGGACCTCCCCGCGAGGCACTGCTACTATCCATCCGGTTTCCAAGTTTGTTTGGGAGTCGGCCCACAGCACACCAGATCCCGCCTTCCACGGTGGGACCACATTTCGGATGGTCAGGTCGATGCCCATGTCTTTCATATCCAGATTCAGGCGATACCCGTCTCCGGTGTCTTCGGCCGAGAGATTTCCCATTTTGACGTGACATCGGTCCCGGGCCGCGTAATTCTCTTGCCCCGGGCGCAGGGCCCAGAACTTGGCCTTCGACGGCGCGTCTGGAGGATAAATGAAAAGCTGCATCGTAGGGACGTGAGGCAGCATCATCATGTTATGATAATGAAGAGTAGCTGCGGCTTTGTAACCGTTGCCAAAGCTGAAATCAAAATACCACCACTCCCATTGGTCATTAGAATCCTCTATGTGGACGCCGTCATCTCTCCGCTCGTACGTGTTTGCCTCTCGATCCCATCCTCGCTGTCCATGAAAAAGCGTGAGAAAATGTCGATCCTCCTCAGTCATGTCCACCTTTGTCCTCCACGTTAAATGTAGTCCCGAATTTTCGCCGACGGACTCAGCCGCGATACATTGAATTGATAAGAGCTTCGTATTTCTGGTTTATATAACGGCGCTTCAGTTTCATGGTTGCGGTCAGCTCACCGTCTTCCGACGTAAGTTTAATATCAAGGAGCCTGAATTTCTTGATCTGTTCCACACGGGCGAGCTTGTTGTTCACGTTGTCCACTTCTCCTTGGACGAGTTTTATTATCTCCGAGGCTTCGGTAAGGCTCTTGTACGTTGTGAACGGAATGCGTTCATCCTGTGCGTACTTCATGACGTTTTCCTCATCCAGCATGATGAGCGCTACAAGGTATTTCTGTCCGTCACCAATCACAACCGCGTCACTTATGTAGGGGCTGAACTTCAGTTCGTTTTCAATGTGCTGCGGCGTTATATTTTTGCCGCCTGAAGTTATTATGATGTCTTTCTTTCTGTCGGTGATTCTTAGGTTGCCTTGTTCGTCAAACTCGCCGATGTCACCGGAGTGCAGCCAACCGTCGACTATGGTCTCCGCGGTCAATTCCGGATTCTTGAAGTAACCTTGGAATACGTTCGGACCTTTAACCAAGATCTCTCCGTCCTCTGCGATCTTGACTTCTATGCCGGGTATGGGCTTCCCCACAGTACCGATGACGATGTCGTCACCCATGTGGACGGTCGTAGGTCCGCAGTCTTCTGTCTGTCCGTACACTTCACGAAGCTCAACCCCCATTCCATGAAAGAACTTGAGTATTTCAGGTGAGACCGGCGCACCGCCCGACACAAGAACTCGAGCATGGTCCATGCCCAGGCTCCTTCGAATGTTTCGAAAGACCAGCCAGTCGGCGACCGCGTGGCGGAATCTCAGCCACAAAGGGACAGGCTGATGTTCCAAGCGAAGCTCGGCCACCTGGTTGCCCAACTTCGCGGCCCATCGGAACACCGTCCGCGCAATCCAAATGGCATCTTTCATGGCGAGAAAGACACCGGAATAGAACTTTTCCCATATTCTCGGAACCGCGAAAAATATGGTCGGTTGAACTTCTCTAATATCTTCAGGAACCGTTTCCATGTTTTCTGCGAAGTTTACCGTAGCCCCTGATACCAGAGGTCCGAAGATGGACACATTACGCTCCGCGATATGTGCAAGAGGAAGGAAAGACAAAAGTTCGTCACTGTCGCTCGTGTCCCAGAGTCCGTTAAGGACTTTGTTGGTCCAAATGACGTTCGCGTGAGACAGCATCGCCGCCTTGGGCATGCCTGTGGTGCCTGAGGTATAAATGAATATGGCGATGTCGTCAGGTGTCACGGCCTGTAAGAGTTCATCGTACAGGTCAGGATGATCTTGTTCGTGGGCTTTGCCCAGTGCCAGAAGCTCCTCGAAGGACATTACCCGGTCGTCTCTGAAATTCCTCAGTCCCTCCATGTCAAAGACAACAACTCTGTCCAAAGAGGGTAGCTCCTCCCGGACCTCCAGGACCTTGTCTAGCTGCTCCTCGTCCTGCACACAAAGAATCCGCGATTCCGAATGCTCCACAATGTATTTCAGCTCGAAAGGTGAGTTAGTTGTATAGATTCCGACAGTTGTCCCGCCGGCGGACTGGACGGCAAGATCAGTAGTGAACCATTCAGGGTTGTTATCACTGATTATGGAAACGCGCGCGCCTTTCTTCAGCCCCAAGGCAACCAATCCCAAGCAGGCCCATCGCACATCCTGCGCGAACTCCCCCCACGTAATCTCTCTCCAGAGACCAAACTCTTTCTCGCGAAGAGCCACTCTCTCCTTGAATCTGTCCACTGCTTGCAAGAACAGCGTCGGAACGGTCTGAGGCTCCATTTGGTTGTCTCCGGACGATTCCGCCCCGGTCCCGCTACGAGGGCCGGGGCGGTGCGAGATGATGCGCTTAGAATTTGGGGCTGCGCATGGGTCCGACCTCTGACCAAGTGGCAGGACCTTCCGCATTCTTCTTGGGGGCCACGATAAGGCACTGCTGATTACCGTATCGCTTGTCGGCTCGCCACGTTATGGGCCCGAATACCCCGGTCTTGTAATCCGTAAAAGTTTCAAGCGCCTTTATCAGTCCTGCTCTTGTTGGGTTGGCGCCGGCCTTGTTGAGACCTTCCACGAGGATCTTGGCGCAACCCCATCCATACCAATCATAGAAAGTCGGTTTGGCGTCGCCGTTATATTTCGGCCAGATTTTGAACACCTCATCCGCGGGCGGGTAGTTGGGCTCGAACATGTAAGCTATAGCAGTCCCGTAAAAGCCTTTGCCGGAGAAAGCAGCGTCACCGGCAATTTGGAGGACCATATTATCGGTGGAAGGAGTGGCCGTAACCCAGACAGGTTTGTACTCAACTTTGGTGGCTTCCTTGAGAATGCCTGCGGGTTCACGCACCAGCGTCCACATCATGACGAGGTCCGCGCCGGTGTCCTTCAATTTGGCCACATGGGAGGAGAAATCCACGGTACCTCGTTTGTACGGCACATCCGCCACCAGATCCAGCTTGTATTGCTTGCAGGCGAGCTTCACGCCGTCACGATAATCGTGTCCGGGCTCATCGTCCTGGTAGATCATTCCCACCTTGGGGCTCTTTATCTTCAGTTCGTCCAAGGCATACTCAATCCCCAGTTTGGCTTGTGTTACGTAGTTGGGGTCCGCGAGAAAGAGGTACTTCTTCGGCGGATCGGCAATATGGCTGTTCTGCGTCGCCGGCTGAACAAGAGGGACACCGGCCTTTTCCAACAAGGGATACATGGCCAGAGACTGGGCGGAGCCGAGAACCATGAACATGCAGAAGACTTCATCACGGTCGATTAGTTTCTTGGCTGCGGCCACCGCTTTGGGTGGAGAATAACCGTCATCCTCCACAAGATAGTTGATCTTCCGGCCTTGAACTCCGCCTTGGTCATTTATGTATTTGAAGTATGTTCCGGCTCCGCGAGCCACCCCTTTCCCCATGAAAGCAATGGGACCGGACAGGTCGACCACTCCGCCGATCTTGATCTCTTTGTCCGTCACGCCAGGCTCTGCGGCTTGGACCGAGGCCAAAAGCCCCATGCAGACGGCCAATCCCAAGATGCCCACAACTAGCGATTTCCAGAACCTCATCTTTTTCTCCCTCCTTCTGTGAGAGCGTTGACCCGTAGGGTGATCGGAGACTCCTATCAGCCCGACTTGAAATCGTGGCAGGCGTGTCATTGTTCGCGATATTTTGAGTTGTTCACCTCCATACCTTTTTTCGTTTCCATCGCTTCTTTCCCCGGGCTAATTCCTGCTGCACTCCCAAATAGAACTCTTGAACGTCCTTGTTCTCCATGAGCTCTCTCGTAGGACCGTCAAGTACCACTCGGCCCACCTCCAAGATGTAACCGTAACTTGCAGTTTGAAGAGCGATTCGCGCATTCTGCTCTACCAGAAGAATAGTCGTGCGCTGTTCTCCATTTATCGTCCGGATTACATGGAAGATCTCCTTGACCATGAGGGGGCTCAAGCCAAGGGAGGGTTCATCCATTGTCAGCAACCGTGGCCGGCTCAAGAGCGCGCGTGCTATGGCGAGCATTTGCTGCTCTCCTCCCGACAGCCAGCCGGCACGCTGGTGGTAGCGATTCCGCAGCACAGGGAATAACCCCAGAAGCCATTCCACATCCGTGGAGACGTTGCGACGGTCCCTCCTCACATAAGCTCCCATTCTCAGGTTTTCGGCTACGGTCAGTTCCGGAAAGACCTCTCGCCCCTCCGGAACCTGCGAGATGCCCCGGTGCACCGTTTGTCCCGGACTGAGGCCGCCAATAGGCTCGCCCGCGAAAAGAACGGTGCCTTTCTCCGGAGTGATGAATCCCGATATGGTCCTGATGATCGTGCTTTTTCCCGCACCATTGGCCCCGAGCAGCGCAACTATACTTCCCTCGGTAACTTCGAGGGACACGCCTCTTACCGCTATTAGAGGACCGTAGTAGCATTCCACGTTCTTGAGATGAAGCAATGGCTGCATCAGATCAGTCCTCTTCTCCCAGAAAAGCGCGGATTACGTCGGGGTGCCGTTGAACTTCCTCAGTCGTGCCGTCTGCGATCACGGAACCGAAATCAAGCGCCGTCGTTCTCTCCGCGACTTCGGTTACGACCCGCATATCGTGTTCCACAAGAAGAATGGTTATCCCCAGTTCCTCTTTAATGTCTTCTATCCAAAAACACAGATCCTGTTTCTCCTCCGGGTTTAGGCCCGATGATGGTTCGTCCAAGAGGAGCAGCTCCGGCTCCAGAGCCAAAGCTCGGGCCAGTTCCACCGATTTCTGGATCCCAAAAGGAAGCTGGGCGACCATTCGTTCCCGGTAGGCCTGCAGGTCCAGAAGGTCCATGATCTCCTCCACCTTTCGGCGTGCTTCCAGTTCCTGCTTCTTTACGGATGGAAGAAAGAGGGCTTCGGAAACAAGATTTGTGCGCTTGTGCAGATATCTTCCCAGAAGAATGTTATTCAGGACCGTAGCGTTACGAAACAGCTCCACATTCTGAAAGGTTCGCGCAATCCCGATCCTTGGCATCTTGTGAGGGGCCAGCCCGGTGATGTCTTTCCCCTTGAAACGGATAGTCCCCCTATCAGCACGGTAGATACAGTTGATGCAATTGAACAGCGTGCTTTTTCCGGCTCCGTTGGGTCCGATAACGGCGTGAGCACGGCCTTGTTCCACCTCCAAGCCTACCCCGGCAAGTGCCTTGAGCCCTCCAAATTGCTTGTATACGCCCTGGATTTCCAAGAGGGCCATCTCATCGAGTCCTTTCAGATCGCTGGAACCGTCTCACACGGCGGAAGGTATCCTTGCGATAAAGAGGGAAGACTTGGAACAAGTATTTCAGTTTGAGCCACCGTCCGTAGATGCCCATAGGCTCGAACAGGATAAACTGCATCAGCACAAGCCCATAGACCGCTGTTTGGAATCCCACTTGCTCCCGCAGAAACGCGGGAATGAAGTCCTTGCTTACCCTGATGAATTCCGAAAGAAGCGTTATGAATACTGCCCCGAAAATGGAGCCATGGATCGAGCCCAGTCCGCCCACAATGATCATCACGATGAAGTTAATCGATTCGGCGATGGTAAAATTGTCCGGTCCGATAAAATTGATCAGCGGTGCAAAGAGGCCTCCTGCAATGCCGGTATAGAAAGCGCTGATAGCGAACGCCTGGACCTTCACCCGCGCCAGAGGTATCCCCATGGTTTGCGCAGCCACCTCGCTGTCTCTGACGGCCACAAAGGCTCTTCCTGCCGGCGATCGGGTCAAATTCTTGGTCAGCAATACGAAGACCGCCACCATCACTATGACCAGGTAATAGTATGCACCGTCCGAGCTAAGGGACCACGAGCTTATGCTCGGACGGTTGATGAGCAGCCCGTTGGCTCCGCCGGTGACGCTCTTCCATTGAACGATAACCTGCTCCATGATGAAACCGAACCCCATGGTGGCTATCGCCAAATAGAGACCGCTCAGACGAAGGGCCGGAACGGCTACCACCAGGCCACTGGCCGCGGCTGATATGCCGGCCAACGGAAGCGCGATCCAGTAGGACCACCCCAAGGTGGTAGTCAGGTAGCCGACCGAATAAGCTCCAATAGCAAAAAAGGCAGCATGGCCGAGAGAGATCTGGCCGGTGAAACCGGTGAGTATGTTGAGGCCCAAAGCAACAATGCAATAGATTCCTGAGAGGGTGAGGTTGTATATCCAATAGTGGCCCGCGACCAGAGGGAAAATGGAGAGGATAATGAGAAGAAGACCGTACCAAGCCATATCAATCTTATCGGGAAAAAGCTTTATGTCCTCCATGTAGGTCTTCTTGAGCTTGAATCTCATCTCAAACCTTCTTCTTTTCTTCGATACCGAAAATCCCTTCCGGTCGAATAACCAACACAGCGATCAGCACGATGTACGCGAAGATGTCCTTGACCCAAAGGGGAAGGAACCCACCGGCGAGGTTCTCTGAAACGCCTATGATGAGTCCTCCGACGATAGCCCCCGGAACACTGCCGAACCCCCCGAGCACGGCTGCAGGAAAAGCCTTGAGACCGATGAATCCCATATCTTTGTGGAGGAAGAGAATCGGCGCCAAAAGTATTCCTGCAACCGCGGCCACGAGAGCCGACAGGGCCCACGTTATGCTGAAGACTCGTTCTACGTTGATCCCCATCAAGTACGTTGCGAACTGATTCTGGCTGGTCGCCTGCATTGCTATGCCCAGGTCCGTGAAGCGAAAAAACAAGAAGAGCAGTGCGACCAGGAGCGCTGTTGCGCCCACGACCAACAAATCTCCTCCGGAAAGGACGACCGTCCCAATACGAACGATGGCATTCCCATATGGCAGTTCCAGGGTGTACGTGTCCGTGGACCAGATCATTCCGGCCACGCTCCTGAGGAAAATAGAAAGACCAATGGTGAACATCACCATTGAGAAGACCGGCTCTCCTACCAGGTATCGCATCACAACCCGGTCCAGCACCGCCCCGAAGCCCGCCATGATAAACAAGGTGAGGAGGACCGACATCCAAAAGGGAAGATGTCCATAATTCAAGAGGCTGAAAGCCACGAACGCCCCCAGCATCATGAATTCGCCCTGCGCGAAATTTATTACCTCGGTGGCTTTGAAAATGAGGACAAACCCGAGCGCAATCAGGGCATAGACACAGCCCAGGGCCATTCCACTGATTGCGAGTTGCCAGAACATTCTGCATTCTCCGTGGGATCAAGTGGTTGCGTGAGAGAGGCTTCGGGACATTCCTTCAACCGTCGGAATCTCAGAAAAAGGAAAACACTTCTGTACTGCCAAGATCCCGTCCTCGGCTAATCCAGATCCTCCATAACCCGGTCTGCACAGTTCATGGCGCTCTTTGCCGCGCTGTTGGTGGCCAATCCCCGGCCTTGATACGTATCTCCGGCAAAGTAGAGGTTTCGTAGTCCGGGGGCTCTCAGCTCAGGCTTGAAGCGACCTACAAGACCGGGCTTTCGGGCAAGACCGTCGCAGCCGGCCACATAATAGGGGAGCCGCCATGCCACCAGGTCCTCCATCTCAGGAAAGAGAAGTCCGAGGTCTTCCCGAAGAAGTTCCAGGAGACGTCTACGTTTCAGAGGATGAGCTGCGACATCGTATTCACAGACCAGATCCGTGTGAAAGAGCTGCTTCCCTGGCGGGGCCACGCCCGGGTCAAAGTTTGACGCGGGAAAAGCCTGGAATGGCAACCGAGCCCGAGGGGTTTCCAGGAGGCTGTAGAAACAGAGCTTGTCGGTCATGGGCTCACTGAGGCCGATCATGTAGCCGACCAGACCAGTGACCTCGTTGCTAATCTGATGAATTCGCGTACCCCACCATAATGGCAAGGCCGAGAAATCCAGGATGTCCGGAACTTGGTAAATCGGAAGTGCGCACACCACCGCACGGGCGTTCAGCGTTTCCGATTCGTGCAGCCGGAAGTTGTGCGGGTACGGGCTTTCGCCGTAGGCAACCATTACTCCAACGGCCTTATCCTTCTCCAGGATTACTTCCTGCACCCGGCTCGCAGTCCGCACTTCCCCTCCGGACTCGTTGATCACTTCCACCAGTCCTTTGGTCAGGCCGCTCATCCCACCTATCGGGTACCCGGCGGACAGCAGCTGTCTTCTTCTTATGAGGTTCTCTCTGCTAATGTAGAGAACCTCCCCCGCAGCCATGTCCAGCGGCAAAGGAATGGTCGTCATGATCATGGCAAATGTTGCCAGAAGCTCTCTCAGGGGACCCGGCGCAGTGTGCTCTTCTATCCATTCCTGGAACGATCTCCCATCCCAGGCAGCGATCTCCTCATCAGAAAGTCCTACAATCTTCTTGGTGAGATCCCGGAAGAGGGGCTGATCTTCGGGCGCCACCTGAATAAGGTCGGCAATTGAGATCCATTTACCATTTTGGAACAATTGGACCGTCTCGCTCATTGGGCCCCATTTTGGCTCTTTTCCGACTCGTTCATTGAGCCTATGGGCCTCTCCTTGATCCCCTAACTCAATGAGGTGGAGGCCCACATCGACGGTCCAACCCTTTTCAGGGTAGTCAGGGAAGGTCATCAGTCGTCCGCCCGGTCGGCTATGTCGTTCCAGGACCAAGACTTCGAGCCCTTTTTCTCGAGCCAAAATGGCCCCTACACCCAGGCCCGCAATTCCGGCGCCAACGATGATTGCGTCCCACTGTTTCACCTTGGCCCCCAAAACTGACTGACGTATCAGTCATACCATAGGTGCTCCGGCCCCCCTTTGTCAAGAAAAAAACGCAGCCCAAGCGTAAGGATTCAGTCACGTGAAGGAGCAGTGCCATTGCGAACTTCGCGAGACACGGGACGAAACGATCTCCCAGCTAGGGAGCATTGTGGGGCCCTTCTGCGCAGAACGCAGGATTGTCGGTCAGCGCAAATGGACGGACGGGACACCTCGACCGAAAGCCCCTTCCGGACGACTCCGAAAGAAACGGATCGTGAGCGAGAAAGCCTTTTCCCGACAGTGATTTTGAGGACCAAGATTCAGTGCTAGTGGCGAAAAAGCAACCGTTGACAGGGGTAAGGTAAACGATTATGCTGAGATATGACTGACAGCTCAGTCAACAGCCAGCGGTCGTTGTCTCAATCGGGACTGGCTGTCGCTGTAAAGAAAAGAACCTTCTTACAGACTGCAAAGACGCCGGCTACCAGGACCACTCATTGCTCAGAGGTCCGGAGAGCAAGCGCGCAAAGTGAGGAACCGTGGCGGAGAAATTCGTCAGTGAAAGAAATCTGAAATTCCTGCTTTACGAGGTTTTTGACGCAGAATCGCTTACCCGACTGCCCTATTTTGCGGAACATGACCGAGAGGCCTTTGACCTGATCCTGGACACGGCTCTCAAGATAGCCGGTGACCTGTTGCGTCCCAATCTGGCGGAGATGGACAGGAATCCTCCGAAGCTGGAGGAAGGCCGGGTGAAGGTGCATCCGATGGTGAAGAACTACATGAAGCAATCCGGGGAGGGAGGATGGATTTCCGCCAACGCTCCCGTCGAACTGGGCGGACAGCAGCTTCCTCGAATGATTACGAAGTCATGTCTGTTCATATTCGCCGCTGCCAACTACTCCGCCAGTGTGTATCCTATGTTGACGTCGGGAGCGGCGCATCTCATCGAGTCCTTTGGATCTCTCGAGCTCATACAGACCTATGTTCCCAGGATGTACTCAGGTGAGTGGCAAGGCACCATGGCATTGACCGAGCCACAGGCCGGGAGCTCGCTGGCGGACATAACCACGCAAGCTACGCCCATTGAGCAGGGCTACTACAAAATAAAGGGCCAAAAGATCTTTATTTCCGCCGGCGACCACGATGGAGTGGAGAATGTTGTTCATCTGATGCTTGCCAAAATCAAGGGCGCGGCTCCAGGCGTCAAGGGGATCTCTCTATTCGTGGTCCCCAAGAAACGGATCGGGGCTGACGGTGAGCTCGTCCTCAACGACGTAGAGGTGTCTGCCGTTTATCACAAGTTGGGATATCGCGGCGCGCCCATTACTCAGCTCAGCGTAGGAGAAAAGGATGACTGCCGGGGATACCTTGTGGGGGAGCCTCATAAGGGACTTTCCTATATGTTTCAGATGATGAACGAGACGAGGTTGGAGGTGGGGCTGGGGGCAGCAGCTATAGCTTCTGCCGCCTATTTCGCCGCTTTGAATTATGCCAACGAGAGACCTCAAGGGAGGAGGATGGGGATCAAAGACCCAACACTGCCGCAGGTACCAATCATTTGTCATCCTGATGTCAAAAGGATGCTCCTATTCCAGCGTGCCGTGGTAGAGGGATCGCTCTCGCTCATTCTGCAGTGCTGCAAATACGCCGATCTCGCGGCAGCATCAGGACGCGAAGTTAGTGACCGATATTCACTGCTGCTGGATCTACTTGTACCGGTAGCAAAAACCTACCCGTCGGAAATGGGGATACTCGCCGTTAGTCAGGGATTGCAGTGCCTTGGGGGGTACGGCTATTGCGATGAATTCCCGTTGGAGCAGTTTTATCGTGATGTCCGCATTCATCCGATCCACGAAGGAACCACCAGCATTCACGGGTTGGATCTTGTGGGCAGAAAAGTAGTTATGAAGGATGGTCAGGCTCTGACGTTATACATCGAGGAAGTACGGCAGGCGATTCGAGCAGGCCTGGAAGATCCGGAGTTGAAAAGGTACGCGGAGGACCTTCAGTCCGCGCTTGAGAAACTCCGAACCGTGACTTCGCATCTTCTCCAGCTCGTGGACCGCGGCGAAGTGGAACGAGCCTTGGCGGACGCAACCCTTTACCTGGAGCTTTTCGGCATCATAGCAATCGCTTGGCAGTGGCTCCTGCAAGCGCTGGCTGTCCAGGAAGCCCTCCGTGCCAAACTATCGGAGCAGGAGAGCTCTTTCTACGAGGGCAAGTTTTGCACCATGAAGTATTTCTTTCACTATGAGCTGCCCAAGACTGAGGGCCTAGTGAAACGTCTCATGGAAGCCGACGGTTTGACCGTCAAGATGACCGAGCGGCACTTCTTCACGGAATGAGCTGCCACGTGGAAGGCGTGTTGCTTTTCAGCCGGATCGCAATGACAGTCGTTGGCCGCTGTTAACGGACTCTTTACGAAGCGCCACATCGGGTTGGTCATGATATCGGGCGATTGCCGAATCGCGCCGTTATGGGTCCCTGGTTGCAGTTTTCATAATCGTATACGCTCAAAGAGGTGCAGCATGGTGCAAGTTTCACAGGCATCCGTAGTGTGGCAGGCTTTGGCTGAGGCGGCACGCACGTCTCCCAACAAAGGGGGATATATATTTCTCGGCCGCGATATCAGCTTCAGGCAAATGGACGAGGCCTCGGACCGCGTCGCGTCCGGGCTCTTGAAGCTCGGGTTTCGCAAAGGCGATCGCATAGGGATCATCGGCCTCAACCAGCCCGAGTGGCTCTACACGTATTTTGCCGCGGCCAAAATCGGCGCAGTTGTGGTGGGACTCAACGTGCGATACCGAGACGTGGAACTTGATTACATCCTGAATCAGAGCCAGGCGAGGGCGGTGGTGTCGTTGGCATCAGTGGCAGGCATGGATTACGTGAAATTCTTCAGTGGGTTCCGGGCCACGGTTCCGTCCGTGAAGGAGTTCATCTTTATAGGCGGCCCCGGGTTTGAAGGAAGCTATGCATTTGACGACCTCGCGAACTCGGAAGTAGACAAGGCGGCTTTGGATGCTGCTAAGGCTAATGTCCTTCCCGATGACCTCATGATCATTATCTACACCTCGGGAACCACCGGACGGCCCAAGGGGGCTGCAATTACTCACAAGAGCCAATTGGCTTCAGCTCGGGCCCAGGCCGAGCACACGAAAGGCACTTCCGACGACTTGCTCAATCTGGCGCTTCCCTTGAACCACGTTGGGGGCATCACGTGCGGCATACTGACGTTGTTGCTTGGCAAAGCTACGTGTGAGCTGACCCCTATTTTTGACCCGAACGCGATCATCAAGCGAGCGCAAGAAATCCCTCCGACGATTTTGGCAGGGGTGCCCACCATGCACACTCTCTTGCTCATGAACGAGAACTTCCGTTCCTTCAATACTGAGTCCGTGCGGCTCGTCATTACGGGAGGGTCAAACGCGGAGCCCGCGCTTCTCACGAAACTGTACCAGGCATTCCCCAAAGCCACGGTAATGAATCTTTACGGTCTGTCCGAGACCTCGGGCGCCGTTGTTCTGAGCCCCTGGGAATCTGATTTCGACACCACCATTCGTTCCATAGGCAAACCCATCGGCGACTTCCAGGTGAAGGTGGTGGATATGAAGGGACAGGAAGCCCCGATCGGGGAGACCGGCGAACTACTTTTCAAGGGCGATGCCGTGGCCGGCGGGTACTTCCGGATGCCCAAGGAGACGTCCGAGACTTTCGAGGCCGACGGCTGGCTTCATACAGGCGACATGGGGTATGTGGACCAAAACGGGTACATAACCCTCATGGGCCGTCTCAAGGAGATGTACGTCCAGGGTGGGTTCAACGTCTATCCTGTAGAAGTGGAGAACCTCATATCCAAGCATCCGAAAGTTGCTATGGTCGCCGGAATCGGAGTGCCGGACCCCGTCCTGGGAGAGGTCGGCCGGTACTATATTGTGCCAAAGCCAGATGAGACTCCTACTGAGGAAGAGATTAAGCAATACTGTAAGGAGCACCTTGCTGACTTCAAAGTACCCAAGCAGGTAGTCTTTCGCGCGGACCTCCCGCTGACGCCGGTGGGCAAGATCATGAAATCCAAGTTGAAGGAGGATTACAGTAGGAGCGGGGATTAGGATCGGCTCGAACCGAGTTGTGTGCAAAAAGCAGCAACAAATGAGCGCATTCCGTGTTTCTATCCTGGAGATTTGAGTGATTCTAGGATGATCGTACGGCGCGCTGCGGGCTGATCGATTGGGACAAATTCCGGCACGAATAGGACTCTGCGAGACACGATACCAGGATACAAGAGGGAACGGGGAGTCCCTCCAAACCACCGATTCGTGGGGCCCTTTTGGAAAGTAATCTTTCCCAAAAGGCGAAGAATGGCTCAACAACGATCATGCCCAAAATCGACAAGTCGTGCAGTTTTCAACATGAAAAGGCGTTTCTGGTAACACAATGAAAATATACGATATTTGTCTCAAGTCGTATGCACAGGTTCTATTCTGATTGGGGCTACCAGGCTGACCGACTAATATTACACCTCAACCTTGGTAGGAAACATCTGAGCGATTTTCCTGCGTTATTTCTTCAAGACCCCCGAAGGGCTCCTTCGTGACCTATACCGGTTGTCAAAATTCTTGGCTTCTCGGACAGCCCGCGCTTGAAGAAAACCGGTAGGGGCCGGCGTCCCCCGGATCAAGTCCGGGGCAGGCTCTGCCGGCCCGAGCTGGTTGATATTGTTAAGAAAAATGTGCCGGCACGGAGGCCGGCGCCTACCAAAGCCCAAGCGGCAATCGGACATTATTTTTGACACTCGCTATAAGTAGCTGTTTTTTTGGGTCACCAATGAACCGGATTTGCTTGTGATATGCTGAAGCTCTGATCCTCAGTCCTTCGGTGCCCGTGACTTTGTGGACATTGGCAGCCATGAAAGATTACATTACACAAGAGCAACTCTAAATGCCTGCAACGATCTTGCGCTATGGCAGGTGAATCGTTGGACAATTTTCGGAGTGCACTATGACTGAACAGGACCGCTCCATTGTAAAAGAGCCGTTGGCTGTCGACGTGAAAGAATGCGGTGACAGGGTGCAGGGAAGGGAGAGTCTTGCCCAGGGTGAATTGCAGGAAAAGATCCTGGAAATCGAGCGTTTCAACCGCCTGGTCATGGCAAGGGAACAGCGGATCCTTGACCTGAAGAAGGAGGCAAACGCGTTGGCAGAGGCTGCCGGCATGGCCGCGCCTTACAGATCCTTGGATCAGGTTGAAAAGGATGCGGCTTTGGACGAAGTAGCACCGGGCTCTGAGCCTGAAGAATTGCAAGTCGCGGACTTGTTGGATCTTGATGAGTTGCAGACCCTTCTCAGCCACTTCTGCGATGCAGTAGGGGTTGCGTCTGCGATATCAGATCTCAAAGGCAACCTGCTGGCATTCGCAAATTTTCGGCGAGCTTGCACTCAATTCCATCGTGTTGGCGAAATTTCCTCTCAACGCTGTGCCGAAAGCGACTCAATACTGGGTTCCAGACTCGAGGAAGGTCAGGATTTCACCATTTATCAATGCAAAAATGGCCTGACGGACGCGGCTTCGCCGTTAATTATAGACGGAAAGCATCTGGCAAATGTTCTTATCGGCCAGTTCCACTTGCAGGAACCTGATCTGGATTCCTTCCGTCGCCAGGCTCGTGACCTCGGTTACGATGAAGAGGATTATTTGGCATCCATCAAGGAAGTGCCAATCATGTCCGCTGAGAAGCTGCCCAGCATCCTTGGTTTTTTGTCAGAGTTCGCCAAGATGGTGGGCTCCCTCACGTTGGACCGAATTCGTGCGTCACAGGCAGCCGAGGTCATAAAAAGGAGAGCCGAAGAATTGCGCCGCAGCCAGGCCGCTGCTTTGAGCCTTGCCGAAGACGCGGAAATGGCCCGTAGCGAAATCGCGCGATACAGGGATCATCTGGAGCAGCTGGTCAAGGATCGCACGGAAGAGCTGCGCGTTTCGGAAGAACGTAACCGCCTGCTCCTTGAATCTGTAGGCGAGGGGATCATCGGTGTGGGCGTGGACGGTAGGATGACCTTTGTCAATCCTGCGGCTTGTCGGATGCTCGGATACCCGCCGGATGAATTCGAGGGCAAAGAGCTCCACGACCTCATTCACTATGCCCATGCGGACGGTTCTCCATACCCGCGAGAAGATTGTGCTATGCACAAGTCCATTTCAGGCGGAACCGTCTGCCATGTCGACAGTGAAGTGCTGTGGCGAAAAGATGGCACGAGTTTTCCCGTAGCTTATTCCAGCAACCCTATCCACAAGGACGGCTCTCTTGTCGGGTCTGTGATCACTTTCAGCGACATCACCGACCGCCGCAAGGCTGAACAGGCCCTTGCTGAGAGTGAGCGCACAACGCGCACGATCTTGGAGACGGCCAACGAGGGGGTCTTGATGGTGGACAACGACTCCGTCCTCCTGGTTGCCAACCCTGCAATGTGCATTATCCTGGGCAGGCGGCAGGAAGAGATAGTCGGCCGCCGGATTTTTGATTTTGTTGACGAGGAGAACCGCCTGATTCTTCTGGCCCAGCTCGCAGAAAGAAACAAGGGAAAATCGGCGGCCTATGAGATTTCCTTGCAGAGGTCTGACAGGGTAAACGTGCCCTGTCTGTTCAATGCCACGCCTTTTCTTGACGAAAAAGGGGTCAAAAAGGGTTCTTTCGCACTCGTCACCGATATCACCGATCGCAAACAGGCTGACGAGCAGATGCGCCGAGCCAAGGAGATGGCTGAGGAAGCCACTCGGATGAAGAGCGATTTTCTGGCCAATATGAGTCACGAGATCAGGACACCAATGAATGCGGTGATTGGCATGGCCCACTTAGCTCTTCAGACAGAACTGACTCCCAAGCAGGCGGACTACGTGAGAAAGATCCAGCGCTCCGCTCATTCGCTTCTGGGGATCATCAATGACGTCCTGGATTTTTCCAAGATCGAAGCCGGGAAGATGCACATGGAGTCCGCGGATTTCAGCCTAGACGAAGTCCTCGACAATGTATCTACGGTGGTGGGAGTGAAGGTGCAGGAGAAAGAACTGGAGTTCTTGATGGATACATCAAAGGACGTGCCCCTTGCTTTGGTGGGTGACCCACTGAGACTTGGGCAGATCTTGATTAACCTTTGCAACAACGCGGTGAAATTCACACAAGAGGGTGAGATAGTGATTTCCACCAGAGTGGTGGAGAAAGATGAGGAGTGGGTTAGGCTACAGTTTTGTGTTCGAGACACGGGAGTCGGCCTGACCGAAGAGCAGAAGGGGAAATTGTTTCAGGCATTTAGCCAGGCAGACACGTCTACTACGAGAAAATACGGAGGGACCGGGCTCGGGCTTACAATCTCCAAGCGTCTAGTCAACATGATGGGAGGGGAGATCTGGGTGGAAAGCGAACCTGGAAAGGGGAGCGAGTTCATATTCACGGCAAAGTTCGATTTAGCGACGAAGGTCTCAAGGAGGCACCTGGAGCCATCAGTGGACCTGCGCGGGATGCGGGTCGTGGTGGTGGACGACAATGCGTCATCCAGGGAGATTCTGCAGACTTTGCTAGAAACCATGAGTTTTGAAGTAACCGTCGCAGCTTCGGCCGAGGAGGGGCTGGCGGAGCTGGAGAAAGAGGCCAAAGCCCGTCCGTATAAGCTGGTCGTCATGGACTGGAAGATGCCGGGTATGGACGGGATCAAAGCATCCGCGGTGATCAAGAGTCACCCGCGGCTCCCTCAGAAACCGAAGATTATCATCGCGACTGCCTATGGTCGTGAAGAAGTCATGCAGAAATCCGAAAAGGTGGGGGTGGACGGCTTTCTTCTTAAGCCCGTGAGCCAGTCCGTGCTTTTTGACGCGATTATGGTGGCCTTTGGGAAGGAAACCCCAGAGGGTGAGGCCGTGGCACGGGAGAGCGGCAGCGATCAGGAAGTGCTGCGAAAGATTCGCGGGGCAAGGGTGTTGCTGGCGGAAGATAATGAAATCAACCGGCAGGTGGCTAAGGAGATTTTGGAGCAAGCCGGATTGGTGGTGAGCATTGCCAACAACGGGAAAGAGGCCGTGGAGATGGTCAGGGCGGGGAACTTCGAGGTGGTGCTCATGGATGTACAAATGCCCGTTATGGGGGGATTTGAGGCGACGCAGGAGATTCGCAAGGATGAAGGATTTAAGGATTTGCCGATCATCGCGATGACCGCCCACGCCATGGCGGGTGACCGTGAGAAAAGCCTCAAAGCAGGTATGAACGATCATGTGACAAAGCCCATTGATCCGGATCAGGTATTGTCTGCGCTGGCAACGTGGATCAAGCCGGGTAAGCGGGAGATTTCCGAAAGCGTGTCTGAGCTGTTGATCGGTAAAAAAGCGGTCGAAGACATTCTCCCTTCTGAGTTACCCGGTATTTCCGTGGCTTCCGGTCTCGGCAGAGTCGGCGGGAACATGCAGCTCTATGCGAAGCTCCTGTGCAAGTTCAGGGACGGCCATGAAAACACAGTGGAACAGATCGATGCAGCTCTCCAATCAGGAGACATAGACACCGCCGCCCGACTAGCCCACACGGTAAAAGGGGTCTCCGGAAACCTGGGTGCAGAGAGCCTCTACTGCGCAGCGGCCGAGTTGGAAAAGGCGATCACTGAAGGCAACAAGAGCCTGGATCACCCTTTGACCGAGTTCGACTCTCAGTTGAAGGTAGTCATGGATGGGATAAGGTTTTTTGAAGAAGGACTGGCGGCTCAGCAAAGGGCCGAGAAGGCTTTGGCGCAGGTACGGGTCGATAAGGAAGCGGTGAAAACGCTGCTCCAGGATATAGCTCAACTTCTGGAGAGCGATCTGACGGAGGCCATAAACCGCCTTGAAGCGTTGAGGCAACACCTGGAGAATTCACTGGCTTATGAGGAATTCAAACAGCTGGAAAAGCAAGTTGAAAGCTTCGATACGGACAGCGCTCTGAGAAGCGTGGAGGCCATTGCTAGGAAGCTGGATACAGCGTTGTAAGGAGGGAGACAGATCGTGGAGGTTGGGAAAAGAAGCAAAGTTCTGATTGTGGATGACACTCCGGAAAACATCCAAGTGCTTATGGGGACGTTGAAGGATCAGTACGCGATCGTGGCTGCCATCAACGGAGAGAAGGCTCTCAAAATGGCTGTTGCAGAACCGCGACCGGATCTAATTCTGTTAGATATCATGATGCCCGGCATGGATGGGTTCGAAGTATGTAGTCGACTAAAAGCTGATCCGGAAACTCGGGATATCCCGGTCATTTTTCTTTCCGCCCTTGATGATACTGCAAATAAGGTAAAGGGGTTCATGACAGGTGCTGTGGACTACATTTCGAAGCCTTTTCAGCCAGAAGAAGTCCGTGTGAGGGTCAATACCCATCTCACCGTGAACCATTTGAAGCGGAGTTTGGCGGAGAGAAATAAAGAACTCCAGGCACACAGCGAACACCTTGAAGAAAGGGTGAAAGAACGAACCGCAGAACTGGCATCGTTGAATCGCGTCTACGAGCGTTTTGTTCCCAGGGAGTTCATTGATTTGCTGAAGAAGAAGAGCGTCCTCGAGATCAATCTGGGTGATCAGGTAAGCCACAAAATGACCGTCATGTTTGCGGATATTCGAGGGTGGACCACCTTGCTGGAAAAGATGACCCCGACGGAGGCTTTCAGCTTCATCAACGCGTATCTGAGACGGGTGAGCCCTGTGATCAAGGACTGCAATGGCTTCATAGATCAGTACTATGGCGACGGAGTGATGGCTCTTTTTCCTGGTACGCCGGACGATGCGGTGAGGGCGGCTGTCGGACTGCAGGGGGTTGTAACTGAGTACAACGAGGAACGCACGAGAGATGGGTATGAGCCCATCGGCATCGGCGTTGGGCTCCACCTTGCCGATCTCATGCTGGGCATCATCGGGAGTGAAGATCGGATGCAAGGGGCCGTGGTGGCAGATGCGGTGAACCTTGCCGCGCGTATAGAAGGTTTGAACAAGATGTACGGCTCCTATGTTAGCCTGAGCGACGAAACCTTTTTCGCGATGAAAGAACGGGACCGGTACAGGCATCGTTTTATCGACAAAGTACGCGTGAAGGGCAGGGAGGACGCGGTCACCGTTTATGAAGTTTTTGAGGGAGATCCTGAAGGAATCGCCGGGCTGAAAGAACAAACGAAGCCTGAATTTGAAAGCGGTCTTGAGCTCTATTATGGCAAGAAATTTTCTGAAGCCAGCGTCTATTTTAACCGGGTGCTGGAGAAGAATCCCGAGGATTTGGCTGCCCGAATCTATCTGAAACGCTGTGCCAACTACATGGTGAACGGTGTCTCGCCGGATTGGACAGGAGTGGAGACGATTATTGAAAAATAAGGGAGACTGAACGTTATCGGGTCATAACGTTGTCATGAATCAAACTGACTACCTGGCCTACTTTGCCTAGTAATCCTGAGCAGTCCCGAAAGCCGCTCAATCGCCCTCTCACGGCGGGCACAGGGGTTCGATTCCCCTTGGGACTGCGGTAGAATCCTCCGATATCTCCACTCAGCAGACACGACCAATCTCCAAAGTAGTTTCTAGAATTCCTTGGTCCAGGGCCCCCAAAGGGCCCCTTCCGATTTCGAATTCCAAGCGGAACGTCCAGCGCGGCGCACGGCGCGAACCTATGAGATCTCTGTCCCGCGAAGACGCACAAGAGCAAGAACCGACGTGCCTCCAGGCGCGCCTCAATTGCGATGGTGCGAGAGGCGTCAAAGAAACTTCCAGTTTTCTTAGCTTTGGCCTGTTGCTTGCAAGCCTTTCTCCCCAGCGTTGGGCTGTGCCTTAGCCTCATGTCCACATCCTATCGAGGTTGCTATTAGCAGGGGTATGCTCCATGAGAGACCAAGACAAGAGCAAGCAGCTACTCATAAGAGAGCTGCAAACTATGCGTCGGCGAGTCGGTGAGTTGGAGCGTAAGGAAGGGGAGCGAAACCACGCAGTCGAAGGATTGCGCGATGCCGAAGCCAAATATCGGACGCTGGTGGAACAAATCCCGGCAATAACTTATGTAGCGGCCCCGGGCGAGTCGGGTACCAAACTCTACGTAAGTCCCCAAATTGAAGCTATTCTAGGTTTTTCTCTATCCAATTTAGCGGACCGCCCGACTGTTTGGGAAGAACAGCTTCATCCTGAAGACGGGGACCGCGTGTTGACCCAAATTGCTCGGAGCCATTCCACGAGCGAACCTCTGCTTATCGAATATCGGATGTTGTCTAGGGATGGGCGTGTAATCTGGTTCCATGATGAGGCGGTGCTTGTGCGCGATTCCAACGATTCCCCTCTTTTTTTTCAAGGGGTCATGTTCGATATCACGGAGCGCAAGCGTGCTGAAGAGGATTTGAAGCGGTTGGTCACAGCCATTGAGCAGGCTGCGGAAGCCATCATCATCACAGACACGAGAGGCGGAATCGAATACGTCAACCCTGCGTTTGAGCAGATCACGGGCTACACCCGAGACGAAGTTATCGGTCGCAACCCAAGGTTCTTGAAAAGCGGCCGGCAGACTGAAGCATTTTACAAGCAACTGTGGGATACCATCACGGGCGGAGAGGTGTGGACGGGGCGTCTGGTCAACAAGAAAAAAAACGGGAGCCTTTTCGAGGAGGAAGCGACCATCTCCCCGGTGCGCGACACCTCGGGTGAGATCGTACATTACGTTGCGGTAACGCGCGATATCACGCGCGTGGTACAGCTGGAAAGGCAGCTTCTCCAGGCTCAAAAAATGGAGGCCGTTGGGAATCTAGCAGGAGGGATCGCTCACGATTTTAACAACCTACTGACCATCGTCTTAGGGTATGCTGAGTTGCTCATCGTGGACAAGACTCTGCCGAGCCACGCTCTTGGGGATCTTCAGAAAATAGCCCAGGCAGCGCGCAATGGGGCCGATCTTGTCAAGAGGCTGCTGACGTTTAGCAGAAAGGCAGAAACGAACCCGCGCCCGCTTAATTTGAATCATCAAATCGAGCAGATAAGAAACTTGTTGTCGCGAACCATCCCCAAAATGATTGAGATTGACCTTTCCTTAGCCGATGAGTTGCCTACGATTGACGCCGATCCCACCCAGATTGATCAAATCGTGATGAACCTTGCAGTCAATGCGGCGGATGCAATGCCGGAAGGAGGCAAACTGGCCATTGCGACTGCCGCTGTTGATCTTGACGCGGAATACTACAAAACCCATTTTAAAGTTCGTCCCGGTCGATACGTGCTGCTTACCGTCTCGGACACCGGGTATGGCATCGACAAATTCGCTTTGGAACACATATTTGAGCCGTTCTATACGACCAAAGAGCCAGGCAAAGGAACTGGGCTCGGATTGGCCATGGTTTATGGAATTGTTAAACAGCATGGCGGCTATATAACGTGCTACAGTGAACCCGCTATCGGTACCACCTTCAAGATCTACCTGCCGGTGATAGAAGAAGTTGGGCCGGGACCGGAAGAATTGCTGGAACAGGCAGCGCCCCTTGGCGGCGCGGAGACCATACTTCTGGTCGACGATGAAGAGTCGATCAGGCAACTGGGAGAAAAGCTTCTCAGCCGGTCCGGTTACAAAGTGCTGACTGCCGCCAGCGGGCATGAGGCTTTAGAACTTTACAGGACACAAAAAGAAGAGATATCCTTGGTGCTCCTGGATCTCATCATGCCCGGAATGGGGGGGAAACGGTGTCTTGAAGAGCTGCTTGGCATCGATCCGGAATTAAAGGTGCTTGTCGCAAGCGGGTACTCCGCTAACGGCCTTATAGATGATGTCCTCCACTGCGGGGCAACTTGCTTTGTTAGCAAGCCATATAATATGCGCCAACTGCTCCGAGTGGTCCGCGAAACCTTGGAAACAACCGAACGGGGGTTGACTCGCGATGAAAGAACGGGACCTACCGAGAATTGATGAACGGGATGTGAAACAGCCAACGGAAACAATCGACTTAAATGACCTGTTCGGACCGACTATGAGCGATTCAGGCAGCTTTGACGTGGGAATGGCAAGATACGGGGCATTTTGTAGGCTCTTGCAAGCGATCCCTGTGCCGGTATTGTTGATAGACCGCTCGCTCCGCGTGAGGTTCACAAACCGTGCAGTCGAAACTCTCGGGAGGAACAGTTCCAGCCTCATCGGATCATCGTTCTCATCACTATTCCCAGGAGCGACGATGGCAAGGAAAGGGATGTCGCTGGTGAAGTTCGTATTCACAAGGAGGAAGCCGCAAACAGCTCAAGGTATGCTGACGATTTGCGGAACATCCATTTGGGGTCGAATGCACCTACGGTCGATCAGAATCGGCCCTTCCAAGTTTGTGCTGGTCTTGATTGAGAATTTGACGGCGGAGAAAGAACTTGGGGCCATTCAGAAGTACCGTAAACTTGTGCAAGTGTTTCCTTTGGGCATTGCCGAATTCGCCTTAAAGGAACCAATTCTGTGCGGTCGAGAGTCGCGGGATCCGATTCCTCTTATACTGGACGCAAGATTGGTGGACGGCAATCTTGAGTTCGCCAAGATGCACGGTTACGAGACAATCACCCAAGTCCACGGCCTTCCGCTTGGGGCACTATTCCCCTTCGATAAAGAAGAAATCGATCATTGTCGTTCGTGGGTCGAAAATGGTTTCCCCAGCAGGTCGGCACAGAGGACAGAGACGAAAAGTTCGGGAAGCACGGCGTACTTTGAAGACACGTTGATCAGCAATGTAAATGAAGATCGTTTGCTTGGGTTCTGGGGAGTGCGACGTAACATCACAAAACAACGGATGCTTGAAGAAAGAGTCAGGCACGCGCAAAGAATGGAGGCCATCGGGTCGCTGGCCGGCGGCATCGCGCACGAAATACGAAATCCCTTGGGAATATGCTCGTCCGCGGCTCAGTTCCTGCTGGAGGAAGAGATTAGCCCGGAATTCAGGAGAGAATGTGCGGAGAAGATTCAAGCAGCTGCACACAGAGCTTCTCGAATTATTGAGGATCTATTCAATTTCGCGCGTCCTCATCCTATTAGCGCGGTAACTGTTGTACAACTGATTCCAGTTTTGCGGGAAGCCTTGAAATTGGCTCGCCAAGCCGGCGTTACATATAAGGTAGCACTCACATCAAATTGTCCGGAAGGAGAAGTCCTCGTTCCAGGCAATGCCGGGTTGCTCCAGCAGGTGTTCGTTAACCTTTTTTCAAATTCCTTCAGCGCCATGCCCGAGGGGGGAGAATTGAGAGTTTCCTTGGAAAGGACCGCGAAACATTATGTTGTCCGAATATCAGATACCGGCCATGGCATAGAAAAGAAGGATATGGGGAGAATATTCGATCCGTTTTATTCGGCTTCACCTATACGGAAGGGAACAGGGCTGGGACTCTCCATAGCATATTCCATCGTCAAAGAGCATTCAGGAAGTATCGAAGTCGAGAGCACCAGTGAACATGGAAGCACTTTCACTGTCAGATTGCCCCGTGCGCTGAACTCATGATAGCGCAGCCCATTCAGGATTTGGCCTCTCTTTCACTGGCGTCGATGCTCTTCCGAAGAATCATAACAAAGCTTCCGTCATCCAATTTCTCTACGAAGCCATGGACTATGATTTCCGTCCGGTCCTTACATGTAATGATGAGATCTATTCTTCTCAATTCACCTTCAGTCTCGACCAGCTTCTCAAGCCAGTCCAGCAACACTTGATGATGCCCCCCATCCGCCACACCCACTGTTCGAATCCATCGCCGTCCGCTGTTGAGGTCTTCGACGTCGTAACTAAAGAGCTCTTGGAATTCGGGATTCACATAAGAAAAACCGCCGCTTGGTTCTATCAGGGCGACACCCGAGCCCGCGTGCTTTGCTAACACATCAAACTTTCGCTTCTCGACCTTCAGCGTTTCGCGTGTATGCAAGTGATCGTGCGCTTCTCGCCCCAATTCTTCGGCCGTCCGGGCGAGCGCCTCGCTTAGAGTCTGGATACGCGTTTGCAGTTTCCGGTTGGCAATTCGCAACTGGCGGTCGGTTCTTTGATTCAAACGCTCGAGCTTTCTCTCACATGTAACGTCCTCGGTCAATAGAAGCAAATGCTTCTCATGTATTATTCTGACTGTTTGGAGATGAATACGCGCCCAGATTCGCGCATTGTTTCCAAGGTCCAGAATCGTCTCAACGATCTGGCGCTTGCCCGACAGGAAAGCTCTCTCCAACATAAACTCGGCCTTGTATGCCAGCGCTTCAGCTCTCACCGAGTCCCTGGGGCGAGAAATAAGATCTGTAAAGAGCTTCCCGGATGCCCACCTGTCATCAACGGCAAGCTTCTTGAAAAATCGATTGGCGAACCGGACGTAATACCCACGGTCGAGTAATAGAGCGGGAATAGGCAAGGCATCCAGCAATCGACCAAATACCGCTGATTCGAGGCCACTAAGGCTGAAGGTGCCCGAGGAATACGCATCGTGGTCAAAGAGCGAGCTGACGTCAATAGTCTCGGTGGAGGTTTCCGCCGTTCCCCCCCGTGGTGAAGCTCCATCTTCAGCCTGAAAGTCATTGAAATCCGGGAGGTCCTTGGCACCCATGAATGGCCCCTCAAATTCCGACTAGAAGAAGTTCATTCCAACGCAGATGCTTCAGTTGCTCGCCTCTGAAACATGGGATTGCCCACCCACCAATCCATTCCGATTTCTTTGGCTTTGTCCACCGAGCAAACCAAGAGTCGGATTTGAATCGTGAGCAGTTCCACATCTACCAATTTGATCTTTATATCCCCCGCTATGACGATGCCCTTGTCCAGGACACGTTCAAGAAGGTCGGCAAGATTCGTGCTTTCGACAGAATGTCGGGTCGAGCGCTGAATGGCCATCCTATTTCTCCTCAAAGAAGCTTGCCCAATGGACCCAAGTCGAGATTTAAGTCTTCATCCGCTAGCTGGAACTCTCCTCGCAACCGGTCGATTTCTGCAGCTTGCATCATTAACGTTACCCCGATCTCTTCGATCTCCGAATCGCTTAGGGTTCCGCCTTCCATGCGCCTTATTGCCTGGCGCTCAAGGAGTTCATGCAGGAGTTTCACTATAGTGAGTACGAGCTGACCTAGACCGTTCTTGACCTTGTTCTCGTCCAGGTTTAATCGCCTCGCGTCCTCTTTCGCAATGGACCGCTGGTTTCGCCCCACTTCCATCACTCTGGCAAAGTTGCTTAACGCGTTTGATTCAACTCTAGGGCTGCGTCCAAACGGCATGAAGTACTCCCGATCAGGGATCTCCGATGTTTCACAGGTGGTTCTCATGCAAAGCCTCACGGGATTGTCTCTCGATGAAGGAAGAGCCCCCCAGCCCGTCGGATGCCTCGATTGACTTCAGCACCAATTGAAGCCCGAGATAAATCAGGTCCACATTGGCGACCGAAATTGTTATCTCGCCTGCGACCACGGCCCCCTTGTTTAGTACTCGGTCGAGAGCTTCGCAAAGCGACACGTGTTCCTCATCGTTTATGGCAAGATCCTTCATGAGATCCTCTCGGGACTGTCGTGCGGAAGTCCCCGGTTGGGTCCATCTCGCACTCACATCTCCTGGCCGCGGTCATCTTCACCGATCAGAGCGCCTCGCTCTTCGACAGCATCCAGGCGATCCAGCAGCTCTGCCTCTCGGGTGTCAAATTCCGCCTCTGTTATCTTCCCGGACTCCAGCATCATGTAGAGCTGCTGCAACTGGGTCATTATGGCTTCCGCCTCGCTGTGAAGTTCCTCCTCAGCGGCATCACGGATTTCATTGAAGATCCACAGGACGCCGTTAATGGGAAATAACAGGATGTCATCTACGATAAGCATGATCTCCTCCGATATTTTCCAGGGCTAGACATCAATGCTGATCTCAACGAAGTGGTGGGGAGCCCAAGGCCCGTTGTAATCGAAGGCAAAGTTGTCGTCAAAAAACCTTGCCGCCTCAAACACACCGGCTTCGAATTCCTTCAAAAAGTCGCGACGTACCAGACAGGCAAGGTTCATCACTTCTCTCTCGTCACGACATCTGTTCCTTTTCATGTCGGCGCATCTAGGCGCGAGAACTTGTTCCACTCTTTCGTAATGGCGATCTCGATCCGCAATAAGGATTGACTCTACGAGCCGACCGATTTCGATCTTTTCATCCTGTGTGGGTTCTCGGTTCGTTCCCAGTAATCGATCTCGGGCGGCCCTGAGTTCGAGATGAGTATTAACTAGGTACTCGAAAATGTTGGGCACATCCCAGGACACCCTCAGTCCCATCTCTACCTTACCTGCAACTTGTTGAAGTTGCTCCAGTATGGCCTTGCGATTTCGCGAAAGGATATCTCGCACCGCCTTCGAGTTACTTGAAATGATGCCGAACGACATGGGCAACAGGGCCCCATCCTGTAGGAGCCTCACGATCACACTCTGGTGAGCTGCAAAGTGGCGGCGTTCCGGACGAATCCTTTGGACGTCAACATTACTGACTGCCGCGGCCACATTTCCATTTGAGATTGTGTAAACATCTCCTCCATTGATGCCGAGGCATCCGTAAGTGCGGTCGGAGCCGCCGGGAACTAATGCGTAGAGGTACCTCCCTTTCATTCCACTCTCCATTTTGCCGCTCGTCTTCATTTGTTCCCTCATTTCTGTACAGGGATCCATTCCGGACCGCCGTCCCGGGTTTGACGTTGAACAACAGCACACATGGCGCAATCCGTCAAAGAAGAGATACCGAAATCTCCGGACCCGGAGCACGCGACGTCAGAACCTGCCAATGTCTTCCGCTACCTCACGGCCGTCCCGACACCGCTTTGACCTTTGTCCGACCCCCTTTTATCCCTCGCACTGCGGTCGAGGGGACATCCGGGCACGCGACGGTCAAACTCACTGATTTGACCTTTCCGTGAGAAATCTTCACCTGCAGTAATTGGCTGCACACGTAGCACTTGACCAATCCCTCGAAGTCGTCGTACGCATCGCCCAACTGCAGGCCGTGACCGCAAGAAACGCAATTGATTTTCATGGTAGTCCTTTCCCATCCCTGTTCGAGACAAATATTGACTAGCCTTCGGCGCCGACCGAAAAGCCCTTAACCAGAGCGGCCGGCTCTCGAGGTAGGCGCGGCCCTTGGGCGCCACTTCAACCCGTTGAGCCAAAGCCGGTGCCGGCTTCTCCACAACCGCTTGGCCTCTCCCACGGCCCTGCGTCCTCGATCCAGGAAGATCAGCGGGACGGCTGTTGCGTGCAGGCACGCACGGAAGCTTTTTATGTTACGACTCATTTTAATTTCATTGCAGTTCTTGATAGCTGACATGAGACCTCACCGTAATCTTCAGGACTGGATCGAGATGTATGGATCCACATCCGTATGGTTTGGATTCACAAAACTCAGTATCTGATTTTTAAGCATCCTTTGTCTTTGTCGGGAAGAGGCCCCGATTCATGATGGTCGGTCCCTGACTTGTGCGACGCTCCTGCTTTGCGCTCGCCCAGACTCTTCAGAACCGTATCTTTTTCAACCTCGATTTCCGAGAGACGCGTGTCAATGTTCCCAATTCGGCATTGGGCGCTATGTTTCTCCCTTTGTCGCCTGGCCTTCTCCATCTCCAAACAACTGATCTTCATATAGGCCATATAGGGAACGCGCACCCTTTCAGGGTTTCCGGATCGTGTACGGATATCTTTCAAGCTTCGCAGCGCAGTTCTTGTGCGAATGTCCATGATGTTCTCTCCTCAGATAAGCTGACGGGCCCGTTCCTTTTTCTTGATACCTTTCTGCCTGCACACATTTTGGATCAATTCATCGACCTTGTGAGGCATAAGCGATTCGCCGGCGCGAGTAACCTTTGCCGTATCCACACTCAAGACATCGCGACATACCCAGCGGAACGTCTTGTCATTCGCTCGTGCGCGCCCTCCCAGATGGGCAAGCACCCGTGCGATAGCGATGCAGGCGCGAACAGTCGGCCTATGGTTGTTGACCCCTACAAGGCGCAGCTCTCGTATGACGTCCACGATCACCTCTGCGTCACTCCGGAGCAGGCCGGACTTGGCCATGGTGATTTGAATTTCGGTTTCCTTGTCGTAGTGATCCACATTGATCGTGATGATCCGATCCAATAACGCATCCTGGGTCTTGTGCACACCCGCGTATTCTTCAGGGTTAGACGTAAAGATGGCCCGGAAAGATGGGTGCACTTCCAGATGGCCTTCTCCCGCCATGCGTAGGCTCGGCAGGTTTAGGATCTTTTCTTCCAGAATGCTGAGCAACACGTTGTTGGCTTCCGGTCTGGAGCGGGTAAATTCGTCGTAAATCAGCGTGTATCCGTCTCGACAAGCAGTTGTGAGACGATTGTCCACCCAGAGGCTTCGCAACTCTTCTTCCGTCCTCACCACAGAGTGGATAAAATTGTCGATCAGTTTAGATTTCCGATACCCTGCATCCCGGCCGACCAGATCGGAACTTCCGAATTCATCATCGCCGTGCAAGAGAATTACCGGCCGACCGAGTTTCGCGGCAGCGTGAAAAGCAAGGGTCGTCTTTCCTGTTCCCGCAGTTCCGGCAAAGTGTACGGAGTATCCAACCGCAAGGTAGGCCATTGCGCGGTCAGTCAATTCTTTGACTTGGGCGGTGCATACAAACTGATCGCCGGGCTCGGGCACGATTCGTTCGCGATCTGGTGTAATCACCGCCGTAGCCGTCGCTGCAACTCTCAAATTTGCGCCACTCATAGCTTTTCCGCTCCCTATTTGATTATTTTTCGATCGTTCGCTCGAACAGTCAGCGGGAAATGTTTCCGGCGTTGCCCGGTGAATGCTCTTTGGCAACGCCGGCCCGCTCTAGGGTTGGGTGACAAATCCACGTCCTCGACATTTTAGGCAGGGAATTGCCGGTGCCGAAGAATCATCCCCAGACCCACGACATTGGGGACAAGTAACTGTCCCGCCAGATGGAATATCGACAAACCCTGTCCCCATGCAGGAAGTGCAGGTGAGCGTTTTGACAGCCCCCGTGCCAAGGCAATGAGCGCACGGGACATACGGAGACTTCACCCGGACAAAACCTTTGCCCCCGCACACGCAGCAGGTGGAGAGTTCGGACATAATCCCAAACGGGTCTCGTCCTCTGCCGCCACAAAAAGAGCAGGTCACTTCTGCCACTTCCCGTGGGTTTTTCATCAGCTCAGGCATTTTCTTCCTCTGGTTCGGCATCACAGCGATTCACCGTCACTTCTTTACCTTTTTCTTGCCCATAGCTGTCGGTTGATCCTGTCTTTCCCTTTCGGCCGCTACTCTTGCGGCAAGTTCATTTCCGGCTTTTGCTGTACGCTCAGCTTCTTCCTTAGCCTTACGTTCGGCTTCGGCTCTTGCCCTTAGCTCGGCCTGCTGTCTTGCTTTTCGTTCGGCATCTTCCTTGGCCTTGCGTCCGGTGGGAGACAAAGCCTCCCAGGCACGTCGAGCGCCGGCAATATCAGCCGCAACCTCTTGCCTCATACCCGCGACCGAAGTTTCCAGTTTCGAGAGAAACTGCTTTCTCTCTGCTTTTGAACTCTTCGCCATCATCGACCTTGAATGGTGGAATCCCTCCAGCACGCCCGCGACTGTATTTGCAACGTCCGCCACGAACTTTGCATTGGTCCTCTTCGTCTTAACAGCCATGTCAGTGTGGTCGTCACGGAATTGGCTCAACATTCCGATTACTCCGGTTTGTATGTGCGTCACAAACTTCCCCAGATCCTTCTTCGTTCTGGCAGCCATCTGTGCGTGAGCTCTGTCGAAGCCCTTGAGCATCCCGGAGACGTCGGCCTCCATGTTCGTGACAAACTTTGTGCGTGCTTGCTTGGCGCTCGTTGCCATCTCCGCGTGAGCGTGGCGAAAACCCTCTCGCATCAATGAGACTGCGCTCTTCAGCTCGCGGTCGTGACCGGCCACGTCCACCATCAGCGCCCGGCGAGAATCCCTCAGGGCGGTAATCTCGCCGCAAAGCCGGGCAAAATCTTGCGTTAGATTGCCCATCACTCCTCCTTTGTTTCCTCGAAACCTCAACCCGCTGGCTGAGGGGCCCCTTCCGCCTTGTTCGTCGCCCTGTGTCGGGCACCCTCAGGGAGGTCCAGGGGCTCAAGGGGGGCCTAAGCAGGCAGCCCCCCCGGCCGGACCCAATAGGGGTTGAGACGTGCCCTCCAATTAGGCAGGCGCAGCGGCACTCGCGGTAAGACCGATAGCTTCTGCATACTTCAGGTAGGTTTCCACAGAAGCGATGACCACCCTCGCCTCGACGGAAAGCAGTTCGATTCCGACCAACGACACCTTGGCCCAGGCATCGATCACGATTCCCTTGTCCAGAATCCTGTCAACAACCTCTGCCAGGCTGGACGAGTCGGTTGACTTCGCTATCTTGGCCATTTTGATCCTCCCTCTTTACTGTGTAGATTTCCGCCATTTCTGGCTTTTTGTTTGGCATGCCGACAATTGGTGTTGCCAGATTCGTGCCAATCGATTCTGCAATCCGGCAAAAGCATGAACTGCTGTTGTGAGGACGTAGCCCGAAGCAATCTCCGGTGCCGGGCAAGTGATAATGCATCCTCCCTCGGATCACGTCCGGGGTGGTTGCAATGACAGAATCGACCCACTCATGTTGACGAACAATCGAACATAACCGACAAAAAGGGTGAGCTCACGGCGCTGCCGGAAGAAGATCAACTTCTGAGAGCGGCAGCATCATTCGATGGGAAGCTGAAAGCGGAACATGTGGCGCGTGGGCTATGGATCGGATTCCTTATTTTGAGGGGTAGATTCCTTAGCTCTGAGTGCAAGCAGCGCGCGGGAATTGGCATTCTCGATAGAAGCATCGATGTCCGCGTGCAAAAAGGGTTTTGCTATGAAATCAAAAATGAGTTGTTCTTTGAGAGCCTCTTGGACTGCTGGGTCATCCTTGTAACAGAGGCCCGAAATCATCACGATCAAGGTTGTGGGATCTAGCGACTTCATACGCCGAGCCAGCTCCAGCCCTTCCATATCGGGCAACTTCATGTCAACAAAAGCCATCCGGAACTTATATAGCTCCAATAGCTTCATCGCCTCCCGGCCGCTGGACGCCTTCTTTGACGGATGGCCGCGTTTCCGGAGAATGTGCTCCAGTGCCCAACACATGTCAGGTTCGTCATCAACGATCATTATCAATGGGGTCCCATCGTCCATTGGAAGCCTCCTCGGGAATCAAGGAAAAGCGGCAAGGTGACAGTGACAACGGTTCCTTCCTTCTCCGCGCTGCGGATTTCGATGCTTCCAAAGTGGTGTTTTATGATCGAATAACAGATTGAAAGCCCCAACCCGGTGCCTTTGCCCACTGGAGACAGCGTGTAGAAAGGGTCAAAAATGTTCGCCAGGTGCTCTTGGGGAATGCCATGCCCCGAATCCGAAATTCGAATAGATACTTCCCAAGCAGTTTGCTCCACGAACAAATGCAAGTCGCCTCCGTGAGGCATGGCATTTATTGCGTTGAGGAAGAGATTCAAGAAAACCTGCTGCAGAAGACCCACATTGCCGTAGATAATCACCGGATGGGCAGGGTTGTCGATCGCGACCGAAACGTTCTGAAGTCTGGCCTGATTTGCCACAAGGTTAAGGGTGTCGCGCAGCACGCAGACCAAATCCACGTGCGTCATATGAGTAGTGGCGGCAGGTCGCGCAAAACGTAAGAGATTCTCAATAATGGCTGACGCCTTCTGTATATTGGCCCGAATCTTCCCCACGCACTCCCTGCGAACATCGGGGGGCGTACTTGCCAGAGTAAGGAGCTCGGCGGCGACGAGGCATACGCCAAGAGGATTTCTGATTTCGTGCGCGATTCCTCCTGCCATCACTCCTAGTGCCGCAAGTTTCTGGGATTGAAGGAGTTGGGCCTCGAGCTTGCGACGTTCGCTCAAGTCGCGGCCTACCGCCACGATGCCGACCAGGTGCGCCTTTTCATCCTGCATGGGAGAGAAAACCCAGCTCATGGGAATTCGTTTACCAGCTTTTGTCACGATATCCCATTCTCCGGTCTGAGGACTCGTGCCGACCTTCAATCTCTCGGAAACCGCCGCCAGCGCCTGCGCATGATCCTCTACGAACCAGTCAAGGAGAGGAGTCCCTTTCACTTCTTCGAACCGGCGGCCCGAAACTTGTTCGGCTGCCGAGTTCCATGTCACGATTCTTCCCTCCGCGTCGGTCGACAAAACCATGTCTGTCGCGCACTCGACCACGCTGGCCAAATGTCGCTCGACACGTCGTACCTCCCCATTCAGCCTGACCTGCTCAGTCACATCTTCCATCAACAGCATAACATGCTCTATGTGGCTCTCCCACGAAAAAGGAAGAATACTGTAATAGTAAATCCTCATGGGAACTCCTGGAGCACGATATGTCATCCGCTCTCCCTTTGTAGCCTGCTTTTCTTCGAATACGTGACGGACACGACTGACAATATCCATATTCTCTACGATAGTCGCCGGCAACAATTCTTCAACCCTGTGACCAATTGCCTCGGTCTTGTCCTTTCGGCTCTTTTCAAGAAAGTTTCTGTTGGCCAACACAATGCGCATATCCCGGTCTATAAGAAGCACAGAAGACGGGATTGCCTCCAGAAGCATATGGAAAAGTTGTTCATAACGTTCCTTCTGGTACGGCCTTGAAAGTTCAGCGGTTGCTTTATCCATAGCAAGTACCACCGGAAAAGAAGGGAAAACTCTCACATAAGCTATGCCCCGGCATCATGAATCGGAAGGTCATTCGGCAGCACGAAATTGAATGGTGGCCAGGGGCCGCTTAAGAGTAACTTTGTCGCTTCCCTTGCTTTCAGTTCCTCAAACACGGTTTCGAAACTAACCAGTGATTCCTTCGGAACCAAGAAATATAGTGAAAGCAGGATAGGTGTCCTCCCGTTGTCGGCGTCGGCCTTGGGTCTTGACGTCTCGCCTTTGAATTTTGCGTACAAGCCCTCAAGCGACGAGCGATAGTGTCTCACTACTTTTTCAATCTCTTCAGTTACTCCACACTCGGATAGGTAATAGGCTCGGCGTCGTTCGAGAAATGCTTTCCCAGGGTCGTTTCCCTCGGAGGCTGGAAGCCGAAAAGGGCGAAACCGAGTCTCAGATAAGGATTCCCGAGCCTCCATGATCACTTTGATGCTCATTTCCACACGGCCATCGAGCTCTTTAATTAATGAACGGTAATGCAGGCTCCGCTTTTCAAGCAAGCGTTCGATTTCAGCTACTTCGTAAAAGACCGTGCCGAATCGAAGGGGAATTATCGTGCAGCTCCGGAAGTAGAATTCGATGATTCCGTGATAGGCTACGAGCGCTGGAATATTCGGAAGATCTTCGGGGTGTATGATCGGGGAGACCGCGGCGGCAAGACCGCTTTTCTCGATCACATAGACGGAACCGCCTTCCACACCGGGGTACACCCCTGTCGGCGCACTGGCCTGCTTCTCAAAGATACAGTAAAGTAAGTATTTCACGTCGCCTTACCCGTCTTGAGAGGAGGGGAGAAACTGTAAGGAGGCCAAGGACCGGATACCTGAAAGAATAGGCCGTCATCGTTGTGATCCATATTGGCCTGTTCGATCCTGGTTTGGAACCTTGCAATAGTGCCGCGGTGAACCAGAAAGGCCCAGTTTGCTACTACCTCCTTACCACCTGTTTCCGACAAACGCACGATGTCACGACTGAGAGAATTCGTAGAATGAACTGCCAGTTCGCCCGCAACCGCATGACAGACTACTTTTAGCCTACGGCTCAGCTCCTTGTCCGCCTCGCCGTACAGCTGCCGCTCTTTAAGGTAGCGCAATCCGGCTGGAAATGACGATGGCCCACCCGACTGCTTAGAAAGCTTTTCAGAAACCAGCCTTTCCCGAGCGTGCGCCCTGCTCAGGGTACACTTTACGGACCATTCTTCTTTATCCATCACGTGGTCCAAGAACCGGCCGATCTTTCCACAGTTCTTATCCAAGAGCCTCTGAAGGCTTTTCGCAGAGGAGAAGAGAGTCCCGAACCTGGCAGGGAACACCGGGGAATGTTGCATGACGTTCTGGATTACCTCTCCATGTCGGACAGCCCTCGGCCCCACCCAGGCCGGATCTTGCAACCGCTGTTCTGCGGACGGCCCGGTAAACACATCGAGGGGAACCTCACAATAGACGGCTGCGATATCACGAAAGTGTTGCTGAAGCAGGGGTTCGTCCCCTTCCACGCCGTAACCTACAAGTGCCGGCAACGCTCTCGAACGGGCAAAACAAAAAAGATAAAGTGAACTTTGCATGGTTAATATCCGCCCAAGACCGCTATCGCTCCGTCAACGTCGCTACGCGTGATCTGTACTTTGACTTCTCGGGGCGACTCCTTCTTCAAAGCTGCCACAGCGCGTCTGACGGCGCTCAAAGCTGCTCTGCTGCAAACTGATGCTATTTCCGCTCCGCTGAAACCTTCGGTGCGCGCAGCAAGTTCCGCGGGATCGATCCCATTTTTCAACGGCTTATTTCGCAGATGCACTTCAAATATTTCTTTCCGGTCGTCTTCTCCGGGCATGGGGATCTCGACCACTTCATCGAATCGTCCCGGTCTGAGCACCGCGGGGTCCAGCATGTCCGATCGATTTGTAGCCCCGAGCACCAGGACCCCTTTGAGCTCCTCGATGCCGTCGAGCTCGGCCAAGAACTGGCTGAGGACTCGTTCAGCCACGTGGGCATCCGTGGAAGCCATGCTGCGAGCAGGAAGGAGAGCGTCGATCTCATCAAAGAAGATGATGCAAGGCGACGCTTGCCGAGCTTTACGGAAGACATCTCGGACACTTTGCTCCGATTCCCCGACGTACTTGGAAAGGAGAGCCGGACCTTTGACCGAAATGAAATTGACCTTGCTCTCGTTTGCAATTGCCTTGGCGAGCAGCGTCTTGCCGCACCCCGGAGGGCCGGAAAGCAGAATGCCTCGCGGAGGTTTGGTTCCTGCCTCTTCGAAAAGATGTGGATATTGGAGGGGCCATTCGACGGATTCGATCAATCGGTCTTTGATATTCTTGTGGCCTCCCACATCTTCCCAGCGGATGTCGGGAATTTCCACAAAGACCTCTCGTATTGCCGAGGGCTCCACTTCTTTGAGCGCACTGAGGAAATCATCCATATGAACTTCAAGCTTGGCAAGCTGTTCATAGGGTATCCCCGCCATGCCGAAATCAATCTCGGGCATGATGCGGCGCAAACAGAGCATTGCGGCTTCCCGACACAAGGCTTCAAGATCCGCTCCCACGAATCCGTGGGTGATCTCGGCGAGATGAGCCATTTCCACGTCTTTAGCCAGCGGCATACCTCGACTGTGAATCTCGAGGATCTCCAACCTTCCGTTCCGGTCCGGGATTGGAATAGCGATTTCCCTGTCAAAACGCCCTGGTCGACGGAGTGCAGGGTCAAGGGCGTTGGGAATGTTTGTTGCGGCTATAACAATGACGTTTTGTCGTCGCGTTAAACCGTCCATCAGCGCCAAGAGCTGAGCCACTACCCTTTTTTCGACGTCGCCCACTACCTTTTCCCGCCTGGGAGCGATCGCGTCGATCTCGTCGAGAAAGACTATACTCGGCCCCTTCTTGGTGGCTTCTGCAAAGATCTGTCTCAAATGTGCTTCGCTCTCTCCGTAGAACTTGTGAACCACCTCCGGTCCACTGACGGAAAAGAAGTTTGCCTCGGTCTCATTGGCTATTGATCTGGCGATGAGCGTTTTTCCGCAACCGGGCGGCCCGTGAAGCAGGACACCTTTGGGCGCGTCAATGCCTAGTCGCTCGAAGACCTCCGGGTACCGGAGAGGCAGTTCAATCATTTCCCGAATACGGTGAACCTGCGGCTTAAGACCCCCGATGTCTTCGTATGACAGCGTCCGGGATCTCTCGGCTTCTTCCCCCTTGCCGATTACCAGGTGCGTAGTCGGGCTAATCAGAACCGGATCCTTGGGACTTGTGCTTTCGACCTTGAAATCCGCGGATCGGCTACCAAAAAGCGTGGCCCTGATGTAGTCGCCGGTGACCACCGGCAGACCGTCCAAGAGACTCCCGATATATTTCAGATCGCGCTCAGTGGGAGTGACGTTAGCCGGGGTAAGAACCACGCGCTCGGCAGGACGAATTGAGATTTTCCGTACCCCGACGTGTTCGTCCAGACCGGCTTTTGCGTTCTGCCTGGAGAGCCCATCCAGTTGGATTCGGGCTTGACCTCTCATGTCTTTGTAAGCCGGCATCGCTTTGCATACGGTGGTCCGCTTTCCGGTGATTTCAACGACATCGCCTATGGCCGCGCCGAGTTTTCCCATGTCCTCCGGCCCCATGCGCGCGTAGGCTCGTCCCATGTCCTTGCTGAGAGCTTCCGTTACCTTGAGCTTGACTGTTGCCTCGTCCGCCTTTGCCATCGGTCTCTCCCCAATTAGTTCAAGCACTTGATTTCCAGCATCCCGTTGTTGCAAGAAACGAGCATCTTTTCTTTAGAATAGACTCTGGGTAGCAGGAGCTCTTTTCGATACTTTTTGTCTCTTCTTTCTGCGGAGATGGTCAGCACGTCATCTCGCAAGCTAAGTTTTACGTCATCGGCGCTGATACCCGGCATCTCAGCTACTATAAGTGTGTGGTCTTCCTCCTCGAAGATATCCACCAACGGCTCGCGAACCTCCTGGACCACGGTCTGACCTGAGCGCTTGTCTCGCTTGATGTTGCCGAAGGGTTCTATCTTGATTTCTTTTTCTCCTCCCAGGCCGACCTTAACGTTGAAGCCGTAAACCCCTCTGAGATTCTTGCCTGGACCCATGCCCGATATCTCGCCTTCACGAGAGAGTTGCTTGCCGGTTTCAGCAATCTCGCCGAGCTTTTCCACCAATTCGGCCAGTCCACCCAGAAAACCGACCAGTCCGCTCCCCAGCGCGTCACTCTTGGCCTCATCTTTACTCTTCTTTGCCATCGTCATCCTCCGCGTAAAGGTTGATGCCGTACTGCTTTACCTTCGAATGGATTGTCTTGTAATCGATTTGCAAGATACGAGCCGCCTCGGCCTTGTTGCCTCTCGTCTTACGCAGCACATCGGTGAGGACACGGCGTTCCACCTCACTTGTGCAACGACGAACAATTTCCTTGAGGGGCAAACCGTCCCAGGCGGAGTCATGGACGATGGAGCGTGTCTCGGCACAGGCCATGGGGTTAGATGACTCGAAAACTAGATGGTCCGGCTGGACCAGATCCTCAGCCAAGAGCACCGCGCGACGGATGACCGATCTCAATTGCCGTACGTTTCCGGGCCACTGGCTTTCAAGCAATGCTTGCAGTGCCGAATCGGAAATACTGCGAACCTTCTTATTCAGTTCCAAATTTGTGGCTTTGAGAAAGCGATTTGACAGGTGGATGACATCCTCTTTCCGCTCCCGCAGAGGTGGAATGATAATAGTGAACTCGCTCAAACGGTAAAACAGATCGCGGCTGAACAAGCCTTTTGAAACTGCTGCGTTCAAATCCTGGTTTGTAGCCACAAGGAGACGGACATCGACGGTTACCGGCTCTCGGCCTCCAACCCGGAAGAAGGTCTTTTCCTGAATGGCGCGCAGAAGTTTGATCTGACAATTAAGAGGCATGTTCGTAACTTCGTCGAGAAACAGAGTTCCTCCTTGAGCCATCTCAAATTTTCCGAGACCTCTGGCGACGGCACTGGTGAATGCTCCCCTTTCATGACCGAACAGTTCGCTCTCAAATAGACTCTCCGGAATTGCCGCACAATCGAGTGGGACCATGGGATTCTTGGGCCGGAGGCTGGCCCGATGGATTGCTTGAGCAACCAGTTCTTTTCCGGATCCCGTTTCGCCTTGAATTACAACCGTAAAATCGGATGGCGCGACGAGTCTCACGTCGGCGATAAGTCTCCGGATAGCGTCGCTTGGCCCCATTATCTCGTGGAGCTGGAGCACCGTGGGCTTTTCTTGCCGGTTGGAATGCGGCGGCTTCTTTCCGCTGACGGCCCGGTTCACTAGAGCACGCTTGAGCTTTTCAATAAGCTCACGGTTGTCCAGTGGTTTGGCAAGATAGTCGTAGGCTCCTTCCTTTATAGCCTGCACAGCCCCGTCGAGCCCTCCATAGGCTGTGATCATCAAGATAGGAAGATCCGCGTCCAATTTCTTTGCGCGCCTCAATACCTCGAGTCCGTCGATCCCCGGCATCTTGACATCAAGGAGCAGAGCGTCCGGCATACCCGCGCGAGTCATCTCAAGAGCTGTCTCTCCATCGTGTGCCACCAGAGGACTGAATCCTTCTCTCTTGAGGAGGTGGAGAAGGATGTCGCAGAAATCTTTCTCATCATCCACAATCAGAATCCTCGCACCACTGTGAATCATTTCCCTTTTCCTCGAATATGAGCCTCAATCCTGCCGGATTCGACTCTGATGGGCCGTGATTGCCTTGCCAACGCCTCGACGCATCCTTCCTGGCCGAAGGTTCCCTTGAGGAACCTATTTTCCCCTTCGTTTTCGTTGCTCCGCACTATCCTGCGCTTCTCCGGCACTCTCTTTACTATGGGGGGGCCTGTGCATCGGATAAGTCACCTGAATATCCTTGTCCAACCATGGCTCCAATGAATGGAGCATCCCTAAGAAGACGATCCCAACCTCTCCCGGCAGCAGGGTGTCATTGATGCGCTTTGCAATGAATTTGTCTCGTCTCCGAAGCAGTGAAGCACTCGAGGATCTCTCAGTGCGCCGCGCCCCTGATGCTCTTCCCGGTCCCAGAGCCCTCTTCACAAGCTCATATTCTTCCAGCAGAAGTTCCAGTGATTCCGTTCCGACTACCTCGGCTCCTCTGCGGATGAGACGTTGCAGCAGTGCATAGTTCCGGCTTCCCGCCCGTGCCAGTTCTTCGACGATTTGGACTTCTCTGCCAGATACAGGCAGTCCATCCTGATAGATACGAACCTGACTGAATGACAGGGAAAACCGGTCAATCGTCCGCTCGATCTCGGTCCAGAACCGATCAATAACTTCCAGCTTCCGTTTCCAGCCGGACCTTCCCAGTCTTTCGAGTGAAGCTTGCCGAATGGATTCACTGAACGCACCCATGTCGGCCTGGTTATGGACGATCGGGAAATAGATAAGACTTCGCGATGTGGATTCCTCGCCGGGCGATACGTTCATCGTGACCCTCAACCGCATCTCAAGAACTATGGAGGTCATTCCATAGCACAAATTCCATAGTTTGTGCACCAGTTTCCATAGGCCAGGGGTCCCAACGGGTCCAATGCGGAAATGAAAGCGGCTCAGTGTTGGTTCTTCATCCGATCGGAGGCAATACCGGCAGAAAACTCAAACGATTCTTGCTCCCCGGATGACTATTCGGGGAGTAAAGATGCAAGCTTCGTACCGAAAGCTGTTCGCTCATGGGCTCGATGCGCCAATTGCTGGACAGGACAGCAATTTTGAGGTGTCTGGAAAAGTGCAACAGGGGAAGAACCAACCGGACAAATCAAAGCCCCGGAAGAATTGTGAGGCAAAATGGGAGACCGGGGCTTCGTGGAACATGTGAGCGTCACAGACGAATGGAATGAAGTGGAGCAATTGGGCGGGCAAATTGGGGGCCACTTGACGATAACTCAGAGGGGCAGCCCAAAAATGGTGTAACTCTGTGCCGTCCCCCAAGCGGCTCGCGGACCCGGCGTGCCTCTCCTGCAGAATCGTACCAGGCTGAATTGGGGAGTCACCAAAAGCTACCGCTCCACGGGTACAAGTTTTGCCTCCTGTTCATCAGATTGTTCAAGCAGGCTTGGAGGACTTTAGGGCAATCGGACAAGCAGGAAATCGGGCTCCCACATTTGACAGTTCTATGTAGAAAGTGGTATCCGGGAATTGGGGCTGGTCTGTGGCTCAGCGCATGGGAAATTAGGTTATCGCTCTCTGAAAGCTCCTATGGTAATCTGGGGAATTACCATGCCAAAAAGAATACTAATCGTGGATTATCGGGTGGAGGTTCAAAACCTTCTGGAAGCAACTTTGAAAACGAGTGGACACAAGATACTAAAAGCGGGGAGCGGGGCGCAAGCTATAGAGATTGCCAAAAAGGAAAGACCGCACGTGATCTTGATGGATGTTACGTTGCCCGGCCCCATAGATGGTAACGAAGCTACACGGCTCCTAAAGAGCGATCCGGCTACCCAAAGCTGCTCAGTGGTAATGGTGACCGGAAGGACCGGGGTAGAAGATAAAGAGAAGGCGATTAGCGCTGGTGCTGATGCGTATTTTTCAAAACCATTCAGTCCGCTCGAATTACTGACAAGGGTGCAGCGGATGCTGGAAGAGTGAATGATGTTCGGAGCACGAACGTGAGAGAACCTTGGGAAGAAGACAAAGCCCTCTCGCCAGAGCAGTACCTAAAGTATGCGGAAGATCTCGCTGAGCTGTTTTCCCTCGAGCAGGCACGCCGCAAGGCCTTAGAGGCTGCTAACAAGAAACTTCGAGCGGAGATAGCTCAGCGCAAGAGGGTAGAGAAGGAACTCATTCAGAGCGAGAAAAGATATCGCAGCTTGTTCGAGGATTCGCGAGAAGCAATTTATATGACGACCCGGCAGGGACGGCTCATTGCTATCAACGAAGCCTACTTGGAACTCCTCGGGTACACAAGGAAAGAAATCCTGAAGCTGAATGTGTCGAAAATATACGCCGATCCCACAATACGCGCCCGGTTCCAGGAACAAATCGAGGCAAGAGGAGAGGTCAGAGATTTCGAGCTTCAATTGCGAAAGAAAGATGGCAGCATTGTTGATTGTGTGACAACGGCCACCGTCGTCCGAATAGGAGAGGAGTCTGACGTAGGGTATCAGGGAATAATACGCGATATAACCGGTCGAAAGCGTGCAGAAGAAATGTTACAGCACGCGAAAAGAATGGAGGCACTGGGACGAATGGTGGCGGGCATTGCCCACGAAATCAGAAACCCGCTGGCAATTGCCTCCTCCGCAGCGCAATTTTTGATCGATGGCGACCTTGCTCCGGAATTGCGAACAAGCTGCATGCAGAAGATTGTATCAAGCGTGAATAGAGCTTCAGTCATTATTGAGAACCTCTTGACCTTCGCCCGCCTGACTGGTGAATTGACAGTGACAGAGGTGAACCTGGACTCGTTGTTGAGAGAAACCATACGATTGATGGAAGATGAAGCGCGGAAACAAAATGTTCGTGTGATCTACAAAGCTCAAGAAGATTACTTAATTGTTAAAGGCCATACTGGACTTCTGCAACAGGTCCTCATAAATATGTTTACCAATGCGTTGACGGCCATGCAAGGCGGAGGAATCCTGACCATAACCGTCGAAAAGAACGGAAGAGAAGCCTTGGTCATGATAGCAGATACCGGTCGCGGCATTCCCCGGGATGATATCGAGAAGGTTTTTGAACCTTTCTTCTCGGCGTCTCCTGGGGGTCTAGGAAGGGGGTTGGGCCTCTCTGTGAGTTACTCTATTGTAAAGCAACATTGCGGGGATATCCAAGTCAGCAGCTCGCCCGGAAAGGGTACCACATTCACCGTCAGTTTACCTATCATGCAGCCGAAAGAAACCTCCAGCAAGTGAGATTCACAGCCGAACATGCGACATGGATCAGAGCCTTGAATTCGGAAACGGAATAGTGGAGATTCTCTAGGACGGATAGGAATTTGTCGTATTCAACACCTCCAGAGAAGAGGGTGCTCTTCCGCAAATGTGGGTGCATGGTATGGGAGTGTAAGTCTGTTTTCAAGATTCGCAAGACATGCTGATAGAAGCATGGTACTATACGACACGCCACAGGTCGCAGAAATATCTTGTTGGATCGCGAGAGAAAGGAAGACCATATGCAACCCTTACCATCGACTCCTTCCAGCAAACGGGGGCAAATAGTTGCTGACCCAGATCTGGAGAAGTATTGCTCTCTAGCCATTGAAGCTGGGGGGACCCACGCTAAACAAATCCACACAAGCAGCGTCGTTACTGCGCCGTGGGTCAGATTGAAATGCCAGTATGGGTGCCCTGGCTACGGTAAGGGGCACTGCTGCCCACCTCACACTCCAACTGCAGACGAGACCAAGGCGATCCTGGATTGTTACCAGAGGGCGATTCTGTTTCACATCGAAATCCCCATTATGGAGGGAAGAGAAAAACAGTATCAGAAGTACTTGGACAGATTGGTCGAGCTGGAAGGAGAGATGTTCAAAGATCAATATTATAGAGCGTTTCTCTTCCTGGCAGGACCTTGCCGCCAATGCAAGAAATGTGGAGCGATCGACGGAAAACCTTGCGCTTCTCCCTGGAAAGCCAGACCTTCTATGGAAGGGTGCGGCATTGATGTTTATCAGACGGCCCGCAATAACGGTTTCTATATTCAGACCATTCGTGAGAAGACCGAAACGACGAATAGATACTGTTTAATGATGGTGGACTAGGGCTGCGAGACAGACCTAATGCCCTCACCTGTCTGATGCACAACCAAAGACCTGCGACCAAGTTGGGGTATCTCATTTGTGAAATGATTTGCAGCTACGCGTTTCATAGTTGAAATATCAAATTGCAGCCATTTGCTGTTCCAGTTGTGTGCTCGATGAAAGCCTATCTACTCCATCCGCTCCAGCAGAGGCTCTCCACCCTAATAGGGAAGGGAATAGTCTGATTGGCATACTCATTGCTCTCTGCACCTCAGGAGAGATATTCTACTGCTGCGAATAGCTCAAAGTGAGGCAGGAAAAGAAATGAGCGGGCCTTTGCGAAGCCTTCTTTTTGTTCCGGCAGCAAACCCCGACAGGGTAGAAAAAGCCCTTTCCAGCAATGCCGACGCAGTGATCCTGGATCTCGAGGACGCTGTGGCCATATCGGAGAAAGTGAGGGCTAGAAGTCTTGTTGTGGACGTATTGAGCCGGGCGCGCCGCGATGGGATCTATGTGCGGGTGAATGGCGTGAACACTCCATGGATCGTGGGCGATCTGATGGCTGTTGTAGGTGGTCGGCCTGCGGGGATAATGCTTCCCAAAGCCGAGAGCTCTGAAGAAGTAAGGCACGTGGATTGGCTGATCGGCAAACTGGAAAACGAGTATGGGCTACCGTCCGGAAATATCGAACTCCTTGCCCTCGTCGAAACCGCCCGGGGGGCTGCAAATGCCTGCGAAGTAGCCTCCGCCTGTTCAAGGGTAAGGCGGCTTGCATTTGGTGCCGTGGATTATACCCTCGATATGGGGATCAGGCTTTCCGGCAGAGGCACTGAGCTTTTTTACGCAAGGTCTCACCTCGTGGTGGCTAGCCGAGCGGCCGGAATCGAAGGGCCTATCGACACGGTTTACGTGAACCTCAAAGATAATGAGGGTCTTAGAGAAGATTGCAGAGTTGCCCGCGAACTCGGCTTTTTGGGCAAACTTGTGATCCATCCCGCGCAGATCGCGACGACAAACGAGATCTTTTCCCCGGCCCAAAGCGAGATCGAGTACGCGTTGAAGGTGGTGCAAGCGTTCGATGAGGCGGAGTCTCAAGGAATTGCAGCCGTTCAATTGGACGGCAAGTTCATTGATTACCCTGTGGCAGCATGGGCGAGGCGGACCCTCGACGTAGCGAATCAGTTGCGCATATTGAAGGACGCTGAGCCCCACAAGAAACAAACGGGTAAACGGTGAAGTCTTGGCGGGTCATGAGTGAAGTGGGCGTCCTCCGAAAAGAGGCCTGCTTGAGAATAACTCGCGGCATTGTTGTGCCCCTTTTAGCAAATATAGAATCGACGTTGACAGGCGGAAACGTCTGGTCGTGAGGAGCAATAGGTTTGTTGATGCATGAGGTTTTGGTAGTTGGAGGCGGCCTTGCCGGACTGATGGCCGCATATGCGGTTTCAGGCAAAGTTGACACTGCTGTTGTGAGCAAAGTCTATCCCACGCGTTCGCACAGTGGAGCGGCGCAGGGTGGGTTTAATTCCTCCCTCAGCGAAGATGATAGCATCGATAATCACATATTTGATACGGTCAAAGGAAGCGACTACCTGGGGGACCAGGATGCGATCGAAGTGCTCTGCTCGGATGGGCCGCAAGTAATTTTCGAGCTGGATCGGATGGGCGTCCCCTGGACCCGAACCGACAGCGGCAAAGTTGCTCAGCGCTCCCTGGGAGGCGCAGGTTTTCCGCGTGCTTGTTTTGCCGCCGACTTCTCCGGACATGTTGTACTGCACACTCTATACGAGCAAATCCTCAGGTGCGGCGTCAAGATATACCCGGAATGGCACGTTCTGGAGTTGCTCGTGGAAAAGGGACGAGTTGTAGGAGCCATTGTCTATGACATGCATCATGCCAGGCTAGAAGTGATCCGAGCCAAACAAGTGATCATCGCCACGGGCGGCTACGGCCGCGCCTTCCAGAAGACGACCAACGGGCATGCCAACACAGGTGACGGCATTGCAATAGCTTACAGAGCAGGGGCCATCCTGTCGGACATGGAGTTCGTCCAGTTTCACCCGACCACCCTTTACGGAACGAACATCCTGGTCTCTGAGGCTGCGCGGGGAGAAGGCGGCTACCTTCGCAACACCAGCGGCGACAGGTTCATGAGCCAATACGCTCCGGAGAAACTCGAGCTTGCGCCGCGCGATGTTGTCTCGCGGGCCATTTTCAAAGAAATCAAGGAAGGCCGTGGTTTTGATGATCATTACGTGCACCTTGACCTTACCCATCTGGGTGAAGCGCAGGTTGCGGAGCGGCTGCCTCAAGTCAGGGAGCTTGCGATCCGTTATGCCGGCGTGGATCCTGTCGGGGCGCCGATGCCCATCGAACCGGCTCAACACTACAGTATGGGCGGAATACGCACGGACATTTGGTGCCGGGCGACGATGCCGGGCCTCATGGCGGCGGGTGAGGCGGCCAATGTCAGTGTACACGGAGCAAACAGGCTTGGAGGCAATTCGCTCCTGGAAACTGTCGTGTTCGGTCGGCGAGCCGGAATAAAGGCGCTGGAACTGGCGCAGGAGGAGCCGTGGCAGGGTCCTTCCAACCGTGTGATCGATGATGCACTCGGCCGCTGGAAAGATCTGATCGCGGGCAAAGGGCGGAAGCCATCGAAGGACGACAGCGCCTTCGCCATCCGGCAGGAAATGACCTCGGTTATGACCAATCAGGTAGGGGTTTTCCGGGTTGGCAGCGAACTCGAAGATGCGGTAACACGCCTCGACCAACTTAAGGAACGGTACGGCAGGCTCTCACCTGCGGGCCATGCCCAGCCCTTCGACTATGGTCTTATGGACCACCTCGAGGTGGGTTATCTCTTGGATTTAGGCGAAATCATTGCCCGAGGAGCTCTCTTGCGCACGGAGAGCCGTGGCGCCCACTTCAGGCTGGACTACCCCAAACGCGACGACAAGAGCTGGCTGCACCATACCTTTGTACGCCTGACCGAGACGGGACCGGTATTCAGTGAAGGCTCTGTATCCATCACCCGTCATCAACCGCAGGACAGAGGGTACTGATATGGAAGTCACTCTTGAGATAAGTCGATTCGATCCCAATAGGGATACCGCTCCCCATTTTCAAATCTTTAAGGTGGATGTGGAAGAAAACCGTACGGTGCTGGACACGCTGTTTCTGGCTTGGCACCAGGACCCAAGCCTCTCCTTCCGACGATCGTGCCGCAGTTCAATCTGTGGCTCATGCGCTGTCCGGATCAATGGAACGCCACGTCTGGCCTGTCAGACGCTAGTCCGAGACGCGACTGAGAACGCGAGCCGAATCGTGCTGGAACCCCTGCCTCATTTCAAACAGCTCAAGGACCTCGTGGTGAATCTGGAGCCATTCTTTGAGTCGCTCAAAGCCGTGATCCCGTGGCTCATCCCGCGGGAAGACTATCGAGGCCATATGGATCCGGAGGTTGCCCGAAAGCTCGAAGGTCCTGCTACATGTATCCTTTGCGGGATTTGTGAAGCCACTGCGGACGGTGCAGGAAGGATCGAAGCAGGCGCCTGGGTAAAGACAATGCGTCTAGCGTCGGACTCGCGTGATGCTTTGGGAAAACACCGCATGAGGTTGCTCCAGGTGCCCCCAGACATCCTGAGGCTATTCATTAAGGACTTACCCGACCGGTGTCCCAAAGGGATAAAGATCTGGGAAGAAGTCGTTGCTTAAACTTTGTTCGATTGGAGTAAACATTTATGGATTTCCGCATTAACGAAGAAATGCAAATACTGATAGACACGGTGCGAAAGTTTGTGGACCGTAAAGTTGATGCTGTGGCTCAACGTATCGAAGACGAAAACCAAATTCCCGACGAAATCATCGAGGAATGCAAGGAATTGGGTCTATTCGGCCTGAGCGTTCCCGCGGAATACGGCGGAGTAGGCATCGACATGGTGGGCAAGTGTCTCGTCTTCGAGCAGCTCGGTCGCACATGCAACGGTTTCACAACTCTGATCGGGGCCCACAATGGGATCGGGACTGTAGGTATCGTCGAAATAGGGACCGAGGAACAAAAGAGGACGTACCTGCCGCGCATGGCATCGGGGGAAGCGATTGGAGCCTTCGCCCTCACGGAGCCCAACGCGGGATCGGATGCTGCCTCCATAAGGACCCGGGCCGAAAAGAAAGGCGATCATTATGTGCTCAACGGAACCAAACATTTCATCACCAATGGTCCCATTGCAGGAATCTACACAGTGATGGCTGTGACGGATAAATCCAAGGGAGCGAAGGGAATCACCTCGTTTATCGTCGAGCGCGAGACTCCTGGCCTCAGCGTGGGGAAAATCGAGAAAAAGATGGGATTACACGGGTCCCACAGCTCGGAAATCATTTTCGAGGATTGCGTGGTACCGGCAAAAAATGTTCTTGGTGAGGAAGGCCAAGGCTATCTCAATGCACTCAAGATTCTTGCCAATGGCCGGGCAGGTCTGGCGGCTCGCAACCTCGGATCGATGCAAAAGCTTCTCGAAATGTCCGTCCGATACGCCCAGGAGCGTGTTCAATTCGAACAACCTATTGCTAACTTTCAAGCGGTCCAGCACCTGCTTGCCGACATGGCGGTCGACGTGGAAAGCACTCGGAGCTTTACGTACAGGGTGGCCTGGATGGTGGATCAAGGCTTGAAGGTGATCAAGGAGGCCGCCATGGTGAAGTACTTCGCCTCTGAGGCTTATTGCCGCGTCGCGGATAAAGCGGTGCAAGTCTTTGGCGGGATGGGATACATGGCGGAAATGCCGATCGAGAGGTACTACCGGGACGCCAGAATCACCAGAATCTACGAGGGGACATCGGAAATTCAAAAGAACATCATCGCAGCTCAACTGCTACGGGATTACCCTGTTTGAATCGCGGGCAGATGATTCAAGGAAGCGATCAAAGATACCGACCGTTTGCCGCCGTATGGAGTGAATAATGAACATACAGAATGTTGCTGTAATAGGGGCTGGAATCATGGGCCGGGGGATTGCTCATGTTTGTGCGTTGGCCGGGTTTGACGTGAGTCTGAATGATATGAACATGGACCTCCTGAGGAAGGGAAAGGGAATAATTGAACAGAATCTGGCCAAGGGCGTGAAGTTGGGAAAGATCGCCGAAGAAGCAAAGGAATCGGCCCTTGCGCGCATCAAGCTGGATGAGCATATGGGGGCATGTGCGCAAGGGGCCGATTTAATCATAGAAGCGATCCCGGAGGATCTAGATCTCAAGCACAAAGTTTTCCGTACTCTGGACGAAGCCAGCCCACCCCATACCATACTGGCAACGAACACGTCGGCCAAAAGCATCACAGAGATCGCTGCCGTAACTAAGCGGCCTGAAAAGGTAATCGGGCTCCATTTCTTCAACCCGGTCCATCTGATGAAGCTGGTGGAGATTGTCAAGGGCTTGGAGACAAGCGAGGAGACGTTCACGGCTTCGGAAGCCGCCTGCAAAAAGATGGGCAAAGAAACCGTATTGGTTAATGAGTACCCCGGCTTTGTTACGTCGCGAATCAACGTCATGATCGGCAATGAAGCATTCTATATGCTGGAGCAGGGAGTAGCCAGCGCGGAAGACATCGATAAAGCACTCAAGCTCGGCCTGAACCATCCCATGGGGCCTTTCGAGTTGATCGATGTCGTTGGCCTGGATACCCGTTTGAAGGTCCTTGAATATCTGCACCGGACCTTGGGTGAGAAATATCGTCCCGCTCCTCTTTTGGTGAAATACGTCAACGCCGGTCGGTTGGGCCGAAAGGTGGGCAGGGGAGTATACGATTACACGGACAAGTGAATGTCATGGAGAGCTGAGCGATGGAATACCAGAACCTGGTAGTGGAAAATGAAGGCCCTGTGGCCATTGTCACGGTTAACCGCCCGGAAGTCAGGAATGCTCTGGATGCAGACACCTGGCAGGAGCTAAGCGGCCTTATCGACGAGCTGGAGAAGGACGACTCGATCCGGATCGTCATCATTACCGGTGCAGGCGAGAAAGCTTTCGTGGCAGGCGCGGATATAAGGAGCTTGAGGGAACGCAGCATGGCTGCAACCCTGAGAGGAGAAGGTCAGCGGATCCTGAACCGTTGGGAAGCGATGGAAAAGGTGAGTATCGCTGCCATTAACGGCTTTGCCCTTGGCGGCGGATGTGAGCTCGCCCTAGCCTGCGATATGCGGATTGCTGCTGAGAAAGCCGTTTTGGGACTGCCTGAAATAAACCTTGCCATCGTGCCGGGTGCAGGAGGGACGCAGCGTCTTACTCGACTGGTCGGTCTTGGTAAGGCAAAGGAGATGATTCTGACAGGAGACCTATTGAACGCGCGGGAAGCTCTAACGGTCGGTCTGGTCAACAAAGTTGTTCCTGACGCGGAGCTGATGAGCAGTGCGCGTGAAATGGCAAGAAAGATCCTTGCCAAGGGGCCGCTGGCCGTCAAGCTTGCCAAAGCAGCGATCAATTCAGGTTCTAATGCGGATTTACAGACTGGATTGGTTATCGAGAGGCTGGCTCAAACGGTCCTTTTCGGCACTGAGGACAGGCGCGAAGGCATTGATGCTTTTCTGGAGAAAAGACCTGCCGTCTATCGGGGAAAATAGGCGGCCGACCGTCCGGTGAAACAAACCAAGAGGGAAGTTGGGAGAAGTGCGGCCGGCAGCGATTATGATTGGACATCTTGAACTGACAACCGTCGCGGCCATAGGTCGCACAAATAAGAGCATACAGCAGCAGGTACGCTGGATAACCTTTGGGTTTCTACTGCGGTTTGCAACCCAGCCGGAAGAAGGAGTTGCATGAGATCGTCGGAGGAAATTTCTGCATTTATTTCCGCGCAGCGGCGAGAAGAGAACGTAGCGGACCTGCCCCTCAAGGGGCTGCGAGTTATTGATATGTCCACCATTATGGCCGCGCCGTTTGCAGCGACATTGTTGGGCGACTATGGAGCCGAAGTCATCAAGGTCGAGAACCCGTCCGCTCCGGACCCCATTCGGGGGTGGGGAGTGATCGGGGAGACGAAGTTTTCACCTTTCTGGTCTGTGGTAGGCCGCAACAAATTACCCATCACCCTTAATCTGCGAGTTGCCGAGGGACGCCGGATCTTACTCGACCTCGTCCGATCTGCCGACGTTCTCATTGAAAACATGCGACCGGGCGCAATGGAGCGACTCGGCCTCGGGAAAGAAACACTGCTCGAAGAGAATCCCGGGCTGATCATAGGCAAGGTATCGGGATACGGGCTGACCGGTCCTTACTCCAATCGACCGGGTTTTGGTACTCTGGCCGAGGGTTTCAGTGGGTTCACCTTTCTGAATGCCCAGCCGGACGGGCCTCCCACCAATGCCCCCATGGCGCTGGCTGATCTGATCGGGGGCGTCCATCTTGCGTTTGCCGTCATGATATGCCTCCGCTCTCAGACACGGGGGAAGTGCGGGGGGCAAGTCATAGACATGTCCCTCTACGAACCGCTATTTGGCATGTTGGGACCGGATTTCCTGAGCTGCTATCTAACCGGAGAGTGTCCGCAACCCAAGGGCAGCGAACTCAGCTACGTGGTTCCGCGCAACAACTATCTCACGCGGGATGGGAAATGGGTTGCCATGTCCGGCGCCGCGCAAAAGCCTTTTGAACGGCTCATGGAGTGTGTCGGCCACCCCGAAATGAACGAAGATCCCCGTTTCCGGAGCAATACCGAACGGATCAAGGACGAAAACCGCGGAGTAATCAATAAAGTAATCGCTGAGTGGGTGGGAAGTCTGGACCTCAAGGACGTCCTGGAGAAATGCGAGCAAATGGGGATCACTATCGGTCCAATTGCCAGTATGCAGGATGTGGCCGATGATCCGCATTACCGCGAACGAGGCAGCATAGTGGAGGTAGAGGATCCACTGACCGGCCAAGCGCTAAGAATGCCCAATGTGGCGTTTCGACTGCTCGGTTCTCCCGGGCGTGTCAGGTTTCCAGGGTTGCCGTTGGGATCGGCAAACGATGTGGTTTACCGCGACCTTCTGGGGTATTCCGAGGAGAAGCTCCAGACTATAGCGGCATGTGGCGCCATTTAATCGCAACTAATGAGCATGCGCAGAAGAGGATCTTTGGTGAATCATCGAGTCATTGAGAGATAAGTACAAATGAGCGGGCCCCTTGATACCTTGAAAATCCTCGATCTTACGGCTCTACTCCCGGGCCCGTTCGCTACGCTGTACCTGTCCGACTTGGGCGCGACGGTGTTGCGGGTCACTTCGGCTTCGCGACCCGACCCGCTGGAAACAAGACATCCCATTGTTCCGGGTAAATCCATATCTGCAATCTCTGCCTACCTTGGGCGGGGAAAGCTCTCGCTGAATCTTAACCTGAAACATCCCCGAGCAGTAGAAATCATTCATCGTCTGATTCAGGAATACGACATCGTGATCGAGCAATTCCGGCCCGGGGTGATGGCGAGACTGGGACTGGACTATGAAAGCCTGAGCAAAATTAATCCGGCCGTGATCTATTGTTCGCTCACGAGCTATGGGCAAACCGGGCCTTTGTGCAATAGAGCCGCCCATGACATCAACATGGTCGCTCGCTCGGGCATAGCCTCGTATTCGGGTAAGCAAGAAAGCGGACCTGCATTGATGGGAATGCAAATTGCCGACCTTGCTTCAGGTTCATTGAACGCGGTCATCGCCATTCTTGCGACAGTGATCAAGCGACGCGAGACAGGTGAAGGGCAGTACATAGACGTCTCCATGACGGATGGCATGATAGCGTTCAACGCGCTCGGTGGCGCCTCTTTTCTGGGAGGTGCCGGCGAGCCCGTGCGCGAGGGAGAACGACTGAACGGTGGGATACTCTACGATTTCTACGAGACCAAGGATGGCGAATTCATGAGTCTTGGAGCCTTAGAGCCGCAGTTCTTCAAGACTTTTTGTGAGAAGATCGGTCGAGCGGACCTCGCTGCCGGAGGCATCCAGCCAGCCGATGTGGATCGAGTCAAAGAGGAGATACGCCTGGTCTTCAAATCAAGGACAAGAGATGAATGGGTTGAAATATTTCGGGATGTTGATGCCTGTGTCGAGCCTGTGCTGCATCTTTCGGAAGCATTGAATGGCGGCCACGCGAAAACACGCGAAATGGTCATAGACGTTGATTTCTCCGATGGCGGGAGAATCAGGCAAATCGCAAATCCCATAAAGTTCTCACGAAGCAAGCACGATTACGCGTTTGCGGGAGTGCAGGCAGGCACTCATACCAAGACGATCGTGCTCGGGCTGGGTTATTCCGAGTATGAGTACAAGATTATGGAAGCTGCGGGAGTGTTCACGTAAGTCAATCATTGCGAGGTGGATTAGCAATGGCCGACAAATCCGTAAATGGGAAACAATTGCCCCCTTTCACGTGGGAAGTGGAGCGAGGCAAGATCCGTGAGCTAGCTCAGGCGATCGGTGATTCCAATCCAATCTTCGTGGACAAACAAGCTGCGATGGAAGAGGGCTACGAGGATGTGGTTGCTCCGCCAACGTTTGCAACCGTCCCTACGCTGTGGACAGGCATAGGGCTTGAGGCTCTAAAAGCCATGGGGATATCCTTTTCCAGGATTCTTCATGGAGAAGAAAGCTACGAATACTACGGCGAGATCTATCCTGGGGACGTGCTTACGGCGAGGTCCAAAATTACTGATATCAAGACCAAATCCGGAAAGTCAGGGGACATGACGATCATTACGCGGGAATGCGAATATACGAACCAGCGAAACGAAGTGGTGCTGAAGTCGACAACCGTTGCTATCGAAAGAAAATGAGGGAACTCGAAAAATGCCTCAAGCGATCTACTCGGAAGACGTCCATGTGGGCGATGCGATGCCGGTCCTCGTGAAAGCCCCGATCGATAAGGTTCAACTGGTGAGGTACGCCGGGGCCTCCGGCGATTTCAATCCCCTACATTTCGATCCGGAGCACGCTAAGGCCGTGGGCCTTGAAGGCACGATTGCTCATGGCATGTTGATCATGGGTTTTGTCGGCCAGGCCATGACCAATTGGATTCCTAAGAAATACATAAGGAAATTCGGCGTGCGGTTCGCCGACATGACAAAGCCCGGGGATGTGGTAACGGTCACCGGGTCAGTCAAGGAGAAGATCGGAAAACGGATCGTCTGCGACCTGGCAGCGAAAAACCAAGACGGGAAGCTCCTTATCGTTGGCTCGTTCGAGGCGGAGTTGCCAAGCAGGTAAGAGATGTTGTTCGAACCATACTGTTAGTTCTGTGGAGGATCTACGTGGAAAAAATGCTTGATGGCAAGGTGTGCATCATCACAGGGGCGGGTCGAGGCATAGCGAAGGAGACAGCGCTTTGGTTCGCCCGAGAAGGCGGAAAGGTTATTGTCTGCGATCTAGACAAAGATCCCGCAGAAGAAACTGTGGCTGCAATCAAGGAAATGAATGCAGAAGCTGTGGCAGTAGTCGGGGACATTACCGCCGACGGCGTGCCGGAAACGATTGTGAAGACGGCAGTCGACAGTTTCAATGGCCTCGACGTCATCGTTAATGCGGCCGGGTATACGTGGGATGCTCTGGTTCAAAAAATGACGGATGACCAGTGGGATGCCATGTTGAAGATCCACCTGACAGCGCCCTTCAAGATCATCCGCGCGGCAGCGCCCATCATTCGGGAGAAGGCCAAGAATGAAACTCAGGCCGGGAAGATAGTTATGAGAAAGATCATCAATATCTCCTCCGTCTCCGGAACTCAGGGCAACGCGGGCCAACTGAATTATTCCTCGGCCAAAATGGGCGTCATCGGCATGACCAAGACCCTTGCTAGGGAGTGGGGTCGGTACAACGTCTGTGTCAATTGCGTGGCGTATGGAGCGATTGAAACCAGACTCGTGCAGGCGAAGAAAAAGGGAGAAGAAGCGTTCATTGACCGGGATGGGCAGAAGATCCCCATTGGCGTCCCGGAAGAAACCCGCGAAAGATGGAAGACGGTTATTCCCCTTGGACGTGCCGGGACCGCGGATGAAGCCGCCAGAGTTATCCTGTTCTTTGCATCTCCGCTATCTGATTACGTATCCGGCCAGACCCTGATCTGCGGGGGCGGTTACGGCGGTTTTTGATGATCGGCGACGGAAGGCCGGCGCGGATTTGAATAGGTCCGAGCCGCTGTGGTGAGCGGATAAGTTGAAAACTGGAGGACTTGAAGCATGGTTGGAATCGTAAGACACGGTGGCTACGTGCCTCGCTATCGGCTCGATCGCCGGAAGATATACGGGGCGATGGGATGGATGGATCCTTCGACAGGGGCAAATGCTCGGGGAGAGAAGGCGGTCGCAAATTTCGATGAAGACAGCGTCACGATGGGGGTTGCCGCCGGTCTGGACTGCCTCCTGGGAATGGATCGCTCGAAAATCGACGGTCTCTATTTTGCTTCGACCAGCATGCCATACAAGGAGCGCCTTAACGCAGGCATTCTGACCGCGGCCCTCGGGATGAGAGACGATGTCCGGTCAGCGGACTTCAGTGGAGGACTGAAAGCCGGGACGACGGCGCTGGTGGCTGCACTGGAGAGCGTACAGTCCGGAGGAGCGCGGAATGTCATGGTCTCCGCGGCCGATTGTCGGCTGGGGCGGCCGGCGTCGGCAGAGGAAATGATCTTTGGAGACGCGGCCGCGGCTTTTGTGCTGGGCGCTGAAGAAGTCATCGCGGAATACAAGGGTAGTTACTCGATCACTTATGATTTCGGGGACCATTATCGGGGCGAATTCGCAAAGTTTGACCGCAAATGGGAGGATCGCTGGATCCGAGATCTGGGCTACGAGAAGTTCGTTCCCTTGGCGGTGAACGGGTTGTTGAGCAAATACGGGCTCAAGACGTCCGATTTTACCACCGTGATCTATGACTGCCACTATCCTGCGGCGCGTGCCAAGCTCAATAAGATTCTGGGGATCGCTTCGGATAACGTGCAGGTCAACTTCCAGGAGGAGATAGGCCAGAGCGGAGCAGCCCAGAGTCTTGTCATGCTGTCAGCTGCGCTCGAAAGTGCCAAACCGGGCGATAAGCTTTTAGTGGTCAGCTTTGGCAGCGGCTGCGACGCCCTGTTTTTCGAGGTAACTGAGCAGATCAATATGAAAAACGCCTGCTGCGGCATTTCTGGCTGCCTGGCCAACCGCACTGAACTCGATTCCTATGAGAAATACCTGGTCTGGAGGGATATCCTGCCCGCGGACCTTGGAATGCGGAGCGAGGAAGATCTCTGGACCCGATGGAGCGCCCTCTGGCGCAGCCGAAGAGAGGTTCTTGGACTGTGGGGGAGCAGGTGCACCAAGTGTTCGACCCCTCAGTTTCCCGCGCAGCGGGTCTGCACAAACCCGGGCTGCGGCGCCGTCGACCAATATGAGGATTACCTGTTTTCCGACAAAAAAGGGCGCATCATGAGCTACACGGGTGACATGCTTGCCGCCTCATATAACCCCCCGGCCATTTACGGCGCTGTAGCCTTCGAAGGAGGGGGCAAATACTACTTTGATTTTACCGATTGCAAGCTGGAGGACCTCGGCACGGGGATGCCGGTGTCCTTGAGCTTCCGACGAAAATACTTCGACAAGAGGCGTGGGATATCGGGATACTTTTGGAAGGCCGTTCCGGTCAAGGAGGTCAAGTAAATGGCTGACGGAATCAAAGACAAAGTGGCGATCATCGGCATGGGATGCACCCGTTTTGGTGAGCGATGGGACTGCAGTGCCGAGGATCTGATGGTGGAAGCTTTCGTGGAATGTCTGGCGGATGCCGGAATCGAAAAAAAGGAAATCCAGGCCGCATACCTTGGCACCCATTTCGATGAGGTCAATGTGGGAAAGGCCGCGCTTTCTCTGGCCATCACATTGAAGCTGCCGTTTCTGCCGGTCACACGGGTCGACAATTATTGCGCGACCGCGACGGAGGCGTTTCGAGCCGCGGCTTATTCCGTGGCCGCTGGAGCCTATGACATCGTTTTGGCCTTAGGAGTGGAGAAACTCAAGGATACCGGTTACGGCGGTCTTCCCGGCGGTGCGGGTCGAGGCGTGAAGGCATTCATGGAACAGGCCAACATGACCGCTCCGGGGATGTTCGCGCAGTTGGCGACGGCCTACAGCGCCAAATGGGGTCTGCCCATGGATAAAATCAAGGACGCCATAGCGCACGTGTCCATGAAGAGCCATGCAAACGGATCTTTGAACCCTCGCGCTCACCTGCGCAACGTTGTGACGGAAGAACAGATCAAAAAGGCTCCCATGATCGCCTATCCTCTGGGGCTGTATGACTGCTGCGGCGTCAGTGACGGTTCAGCCGCGGCGATCGTGACGACACCGGAGATCGCCCGGAGCCTGAAACCCAATCAGAGCATCGTGAAAGTGAAAGCACTCCAGATCGCGTGCAGCTCGGGCGAAGAGGAGATGTACACGGATTGGGACGGCGCCCACTTTGCAACGACCAGGATCGCAGCAAGCAGGGCTTACGCAGAGGCGGGAGTCAAGAATCCCCGGGAGGAGCTAAGCATGACGGAGGTGCACGACTGCTTCTCCATAACCGAGATGGTCACTATGGAGGATCTCCATATCTCTCCGAAAGGAGGGGCTTATGAGGATATCATGGGCGGTTTTTACGATCTCAAAGGACAGGTGCCCTGCCAGATTGACGGCGGGTTGAAATGCTTCGGGCATCCCATAGGCGCATCCGGGCTGAGGATGATCTACGCGGTTTACGAGCAGCTCCTGGACCGTGTACCCGAAGAGAGAAAGGTAAGCAATCCGCGGCTCGGATTGACGCATAATCTGGGCGGGTACCCGTGGAAGAATGTGGCGGCCATTTCAATCATCGGTAGGGATTAGCTGTATTGCGGCTGATAAACAATCTATCAAGTCGAAGGGATGATTATGGGCGTCACACCGTTGGCGGAGCTTAAAAGCAGGCCCTGGTATAAACACTATCCCGAAGAGATCAGACAGCAGATTGACTCGTTCCAATTTCCCGAGCTGCCGGTCTGCAGGATGCTCGAATCATCCGCGAAATACTTCCCTAATTCGACTGCGATCGTGTACGAGTCTGAGAATCTCGTACTCAGTTACCGAGACCTACTTGTCCTTTCCGAGAAGTTTGCGTCGGGCCTTCAAAATAACTTCAATGTGAAAAAAGGCGACAGGATTGCCATATACGCCAGAAACTACCCGGAGTTCCTCATTGCCGTTTCGGGCATTGAGTTATCCGGAGCTGTCTACGTGGCTTGCAACCCTATGTTGATTCGAGAGGAACTCGAGTATCAACTTCGAGATGCCGGCGCCAGACTCGTGATCAGTTCCGATGATATGGTCCCGGTTCTCAAGCAAGTGATGGACGGGAAGAGGACGCCCCTGGAAAAAGTGATCATTTTTGAGAGGGACAAAGAACTCAAACCAACGCTCTTGCGCGGCAACGTCGGACAACGCGATCCTGAATTTACAGCCTTCTCCGATCTCTTTTCCGATGAGCCTTTTACGAGACCGGAGATCGATCCGAAAACCGACCTGGCCGCAATCATGTATACGTCGGGCACGACCGGTCACCCCAAAGGCGTGATGATGACTCATTACAACGCGGTATCGTCAGCCATAATGTACCAATGTGCTTTTACCGGAACCTTTCCAGAGATTGATGAAGACGGCTACGTGAAGTGTAAGAATCACGGAAGAGATTTGACGAAGGAATGGGAATATCCCATGCGCTACGGGGTCGATTCGGTGCTTGCGATTCCTCCGTGGACACATGTGATGGGCTACCTGTGTCATTTGCAGTCTTCTATGCTCGCCGCCATAACACTTTATCCCATGCCGGCATTCAACGTGGAAAAGATGCTCGAATTGGTAAGAAAGTGGAAAATCACGTATGCCGGAGGAGCGCCTCAAATGATGGCGATGCTACTTTCCCTTTCCGATACCGATCAGGGCGCTCTGTATCCTCTCAGGGCATGGGGCGCAGGCGGCGCTCCCGTTTCCACGGCTCTCGCTGAAGAATTTTCAAATCTTATCAGCAGCGGCATAATCACAGAGGGATATGGTGCAACGGAAGCCACGGGCACCTCGGCCAAGCACTTCAACAAGCGGACCGTCAACAAGAAGAGATACGGATCGATAGGACCCCCTCTGCCTTTCATAGACATGAAAGTCGTTGATATAGCAACGGGAGAGCACGAACTGCCGGTCGGCGAGGAAGGCGAGCTGATCCACAACGGACCTGCCGTCACTCTGGGCTATCTCAATAAGCCCGAGGAAACCGAGAAATCCTACAGGGACGGCTGGCTCTATACGGGAGATCTTGCAGTAATGGATGAGGACGGGTTCTTCTACATTACCGGCAGGCTCAAAGAGTTGATCATCTATAAGGGCTACAATATTGCTCCGAGAATGCTCGAAGATATCCTGTATCAACATCCGGCGGTGCGCGAATGTGCTGTGGTGGGCAAAAAGGACCAAATTGGCGGGGAGATCCCCGTCGCGTTTATAGCGCTAAGAGCTGGTAGTCAGGCCACCGGTGAAGAGATAATGGCCTTCGTGAACTCAAAGGTAGCCCCGTACAAGAAATTGAGGGGTGTTCAGTTTGTCGACAAGATTCCCACCCTATCTAGCGGAAAGACAGCGCGCCGGGAGCTGGCCAAGATGCTGTTAGGGAAGGAGAATAGCGTATAGCCGAGATTGCCGATCTGGCGACGACAATGACTTGAATAGGTTTGAAGAGATGGAAAGAGGTCTGTTTAGCGAAGAACATACGATCTTTCGAAGGCAATTTCAAAAGTTCCTTGATGCAGAGGTCGCCCCCTATTACGACCAATGGGAGCAGGAAGGGATTGTGCCAAAGTCCGCCTGGCTCAAAATGGGAGCAAACGGTTTTCTCTGTTCTTGGGTTGATGAGAAGTATGGTGGTTCAGGCGCCGGCTTGGAGTATTCCGTAATCATGGCGGAAGAAATGAACCGCAGGGATTTTATAGGTCTTATGGCCTCTCTACACAGCAACATCATTGTCCCCTATATCGATAGTTTTGGCAGTGAGGAGCAAAAGCAGAAATGGCTGCCGGGATGCATAACGGGTGAGATTATCACGGCCATTGCAATGACGGAACCAAATGCCGGGTCCGACCTTGCGGCCATTCGAACCAATGCCATAAAGGACGGGAACGACTACATCATAAACGGACAGAAGACTTTTATCTCCAATGGCTTGAATTCGAATCTAGTTATCGTCGCGGTAAAGACCGATCCGAGCGCCGGTTACAAAGGAATGAGCCTGATATGTGTGGAAGACGGGACCCCGGGTTTCTCGAAGGGAAGAAAACTGAACAAAATGGGCATGCACAGCAATGATACTGCGGAACTGTTCTTCGATGATTGCCGTGTGCCGGCGTCTCACCTGTTGGGCGAAGAAGGAAAAGGCTTCCACTACATGATGCAGAAGCTTCAGAGAGAGAGGCTTTTTGCGGTGATCCACTCACTGGCCATGGCGGAGGCCATGCTCGATCTAACGATAAAATATTGTAAGGAGCGCATGATTTTTGGAAAGCCCGTCAGCTCATTTCAACACAACACTTTCAAGATCGCGGAGATGGCAACGGAGATCGAGATAGGGAGGACGTTTGTTGATAGTCTCATAAGGGAGCATATAGCCGGCATAGATATCACGAAGAAAGTGTGCATGGCTAAGGCGTGGATTCCGGAGATGGCAAACCGGGTTGCTTACCAGTGCCTCCAACTTCACGGCGGTTACGGTTACATGGAAGAGTATCCCATCTGCAGGTTTGCACGGGATGTGAGGGTTCATACCATCTACGCAGGTTCCACGGAAGTCATGAAAACGGTCGTAGGCAAAATGCTGGGGCTGTAACAATCTCAAGCAGCGGGGTTTCATCAAAACCAACGTCGCGAAAAACGCTGGTCTGGTCTCACGAATTCGACGCGGCCCAGGAGCAATCAATCAAAACGGGAAGATGATAATGGGAATCACACCACTGGAAGAGATCAAAAAGCGGGCCTGGTATAAGCACTATCCCGAAGAGATCCGGCAGCAGATTGACTCATTTAAGTTTCCCGAGCTGCCGGTGTACAGGATGCTCGAATCATCTGCGAAATACTTCCCGAATTCTACTGCGATCGTGTACGAACCTGAAAATCTCGTACTGAGTTACCAAGAGCTGCTTGTCCTTTCCGAGAAGTTTGCATCGGGTCTTCAAAATGACTTCAATGTGAAGAAAGGCGACAGGATTGCCATATACGCCAGGAATTATCCGGAGTTCGTCATTGCAATTTCGGGCATTGAATTATCCGGAGCAGTCTATGTGGCCTGCAATCCCATGCTGATAAGGGAAGAACTCGAATATCAACTTCAAGATGCAGGAGTTAGGCTAATAGTCGGTTCCGATGATATGGTTCCGGTTCTCAAGCAAGTGATGGACCAGAATAAGACGTTTCTGGAAAAAGTCATCATATTTGAGAGAGATAGAGAACTGAAACCGGATCTCCTGCTCAGTAAAGGCCGGAAACACGATCATGGATTTGTAGCTTTTTCCGATGTTTTTTCGGACAAACTGTTCATTAGACCTCAAATCGATCCGAAAGCCGACCTGGCCGCAATCATGTATACGTCGGGCACAACGGGTTATCCGAAAGGCGTGATGATCTCCCATTATAACGTGGTGTCGTCAGTCATTATGTATCAGTCAGCCTATACTGGAATCTTTCCACAGATCGATAAAGACGGCTACATTAAGTGTAAGAATCACGGAAGAGATCTCACCAAGGATTGGGAGTATCCGTTGCGTTACGGGATCGATTCGGTGCTTGTGATTCCTCCGTGGACACATATGCTCGCATATCTAGGACAACTCCAGTACCCAATGATCGCAGGCCTGACGATTCACCCCATGCCGGCCTTCGACGTCGAGAAAATGCTGGAAATGATAAGAAAGTGGAAGATCACATTTGCCGGCGGGGCGCCTCAAATGATGGCGATGCTTCTTTCCCGATCCGATACCGATCAAGGCGCTCTCTATCCCATCAGGGCATGGACGACAGGCGGTTCGCCCGTTCCCGTTGCTCTTGCCGAGAAGTTTTCAAATCTGATCAGCGGTGTCATCACGGAAGGGTATAGTCTAACCGAAGCGACCATCAGCTCGACAAAACATTTCGGTAATCGGTTGGTCAAGAAAAGATACGGGTCGATCGGCACCCCCCTGCCTTTCATAGATATGAAAGTTGTTGATATAGCAACGGGAGAGCACGAAATGCCGGTCGGGGAGGAGGGAGAGCTGATCCACAACGGGCCTGCCGTTACTCTAGGTTATTTGAACAAGCCGGAGGAAACCGGCAAATCCTATAGGGACGGCTGGCTGTATACGGGAGATCTTGCGGTAATGGATGAGGAGGGGTTCTTCTACATCACCGGCAGGCTGAAAGAACTGATTATCTATAAGGGCTACAATATTGCTCCGAGAATGCTCGAAGAGATCCTATATCAGCATCCGGCAGTATTGGAATGTGCGGTGGTGGGCAAAAAGGACGAAATAGGTGGAGAGATCCCCGTCGCGATCATAACGCCAAAAACGGGTAGTCAAGCAACCGGTGAAGAGATAGTGGCCTTTGTGAACTCGAGGGTAGCCCCCTACAAGAAATTGAGGGGAGTTAAGTTTGTCGACAAGATTCCCACCCTGCCAAGCGGGAAGATGGCGCGCAGGGAGCTGGCCAAGATGCTGGAGAGGCAGAAAGATGACGTATAGCAAAGAATATAAGAATCTCCTGGTTGAGAAGTCAGACAGGGTCGCAAAAATAATCCTCAATAGACCGGGATCAAGAAATGCCGTTAACATGGAGATGCGCGCGGAGCTGAAAGAAGTCTTGGGCCTCATGAGTGAGGACCCTGAAATACGTGCTCTTATACTGACCGGCGCGGGCAAGGCATTTAGCTCCGGGGGGGACATTAGGACGATGAAGGTTCCCATGCCGGACCTGGCCGGCAGAAAAAGGCTCAAAGATTTTCATGTCTGGTTGAGGACCCTAATCAATCTTGAGATCCCCGTAATTGCGGCAGTTAACGGAGTTGCAGCCGGCGTCGGGTGCAGTCTGGCCATGGCCTGCGACCTCATTATCGCATCGGAGGAATCAAGGTTCGCTGTCTCTTTCGCAAAAATTGGTTTGATCCCTGACGGCGGAAGCATCTTCTTCCTTCCACGTTTGGTCGGGTTAAACCGGGCCAAGGAGCTGATGTTTAGCGGCAGAGAGATCAAGGCTTCTGAAGCACTTGCCATGGGTTTGGTCAACGAGGTTGTGCCTCCAGGACAAGTGATTTCAAGGGCAGAAGAACTGGCCCGCGAGTTCGCTCGGGGCGCACGCAACGCGATAGCATTGACCAAGCGCCTCCTCAATTTGAGCATGAGTTCGGACCTGGAAACAATCCTTGAATTCGAAGCTCTCGGGCAGGATATATGCTTTGGCACCAAGGATTTCGAAGAGGGTTCGAAGGCATTCCTGGAAAAAAGAAAACCAACATTCAAGTAGAATGAGGCTTCAACAACAAAGGAGAAAACTATGTTGGCGACGAGGGTGACAAAACTCCTGGGGATTCCACTTCCCATCATCGGGGGCGCAATGCAATGGATCAGCCGCGCCCCGTTTGTGGCCGCTATAAGCAATGCAGGGGGATTAGGCATCATCACCTCGGCAACCTTTTCATCAAAGCAGGAACTGAAGGAAGAAATCCGCAAGACACGAGACCTGACTGACAAGCCCTTTGCCGTCAATATCAACTTGTTTCCTTCTATGCGGCCTTTTTCGATAGATGAGATGATGGACGTAATCGAAGAAGAAGGGGTCGGGATAGTCGAAACCTCCGGTCATAATCCTGCGAAGTGTATCGAGCGTCTCAAGAACAACGGGCGAATATACATGCACAAGTGTGCTCGGGAGCACGACGCGGTCAAGGCTGAAGCCTTGGGAGTGGATTTGGTAACGATTGTCGGCACGGAGTGCGGCGGGCACCCCAGCGCGGAAGGCGTGACCACCATGGTGCTCTTGCCCCGAACAGTCCAATCTGTGACTGTTCCGGTGGTCGGAGGCGGCGGTTTTTGTGATGGACGGGGGCTTATGGCCGCGCTTTCCCTGGGTGCGGAAGGCATCGTTATGGGAACTGCGCTCATGGCAACGGAAGAATGCCCGATACATCCGAATTTCAAGCAGGCCTTGCTGGAGGCGGAAGTGACATCCACATGCCTGCTTCTTATGTCCGTAAAAGCTCCAGTCCGCGTGTTTGTGAACAAGGTGGCCAACGAGGTCCTTGAAATGGAGCTGCGATGCGAGCCCCTGGAGAACATCCTGCCCAAGATGAAAGGTGAACTCGGGCGGCAAGCCTACGAGACCGGTGAACTGGATGGAGGGATATGGGCTTGCGGACAGATAGCGGGACTCGTCAAGAAGATTATGCCGGTGCGTGACTTCTTCCAGAGCGTCATGGAAGAAGCTGAGTCCATCCGAAGGAAATGGGGAGTCCAAAACGTATCGACGGCAAACGTCTGAATCCTGTGAAACTCGCGTATATGGAAGGGTTTTTTCAATGCTAAGTCTGAAACTGGCTGACTTCATCCATTCAATAAGTTTTGCGGACCTGGGGCAGCAAACCGTCCGCATGGCTCGTTTGGCGCTCCTCGACTGGCTGGGGTCTGTGGCGAGAGGAGGGCAGGAGGAGCCGGCTAAAATTGCACTTTCGCTAATAGTTGACCAAGGGGGCAAACCTCAAGCGACCATTCTACCTTCTGGAGTAAAGACTTCGGCGCTCAATGCCGCTTTGGCCAACGGCATCGCATCCCACATCTTGGAGGTTGACGACGTGCACCGCGGCTCCGTCATTCATTGCGGAGCCGCTGTTATCCCGGCAGCCCTGGCAGCGGCGGAGATGACCCGTGCGAGCGGCCGGCAGTTTATCGAGGCGCTGGTGGCGGGCTATGAGGTGGCGATAAGGATAGGGGAAGCCGTCACCCCGTCTCATTATTACTTCTGGCACAACACCGGCACATGCGGGACTTTCGGCGCTTGCGCCGCGGCAAGCAAGCTCCTCGGGTTGAATCGAGAGCAGTTGGTCTGGGCCCTCGGTAGTGCCGGCACTCAAGCCGCGGGCCTATGGGAATTCTTGGCAGACGGCGCCATGTCCAAGCACTTGCATCCGGGAAAGGCCGCGCAAAACGGACTGCTGTCGGCTTTGCTCGCCGGCGGTGGCTTCACCGGCGCGACCGCTATCCTGGAAGGAAAAAGAGGTTTTTGCCGGGCTACGGCCCCTGAATTCAACCTAGACAGGATTACCGATTCCCTGGGTAAGCCACCATACAAGATCGAGGACAATTCGTTCAAAATTCATTCATCGTGCCGTCACACGCACCCCGCGGTCGATATCGCGCTCGGTCTCACCTCCAGTCACAACATTGAGCTTTCCGACATCAGCGCAATCGAGGTACGAACTTATAAGACTGCCCTCGACATAACGGATACTCCGGAGCCTCAAACAGTCTACGCGGCAAAATTCAATTTGCCGTTCTGCGTGGCCCTCGCCCTGGCAAAGAAGGGTTGCGGACTGGAAGACTTCAATGATGAGAACCTGCGAGATCCCGAGATCCGCGCATTGTCACGGCGGACAAAACTGATTGCTGACGACGCGTTCACTTCTCTTTATCCGAGCAAGTGGGCCGCTGCTGTGGAAATAGCCACTAAGTCGGGTGATGTGCTCCGCAATCGGACGGATTTTCCTCTTGGCGACCCCGAAAATCCAGCAAGTGACGAGGTTTTGACCGAGAAGTTTCGCAGGCTCTCTTCGGATTCGTGGGGAGATGAGAAGACCGGTAGCCTGATTAAGACGGTAATGGAACTGGAGGTGGTAAAAGACATGTCGCTTCTCTTCGAGCAGCATGGCGTTGTTGCGGCGCCATAGCGCAGTGTTCGAGTGGAGGGCGACAGGATTTTGGTTGAGGGAGGGGCGGACCGTGAGCTACGCTAAAAGAGCGGGAGAGGAAAAAAAGACTTGACAGCCCATTGAAGATGATGAAAAACATGATTAAGTTTTTGATTGAATGAACAGGTCACCCCTAACTTAACCAACAATTCTACCCGATTAGCTAGCTATGGGAGGGTTTCCCGCCCGACAGAAATATCGTCGAATTTCTGATTTATTGTCGGAAGAAGAGTCCCATGTAGGCTCCATGGCTGCGGAAGGAAACCTCACAAGGTCTCCTTCTGCTCGCTGCGGAAGCAAGTCCGTAATTCTAATCCGGTGTTAATCGCGAGCAAGGAGGGTGTGGCATGAAGACAGTGAAAAGAGTTGCACAAAGCGGTTTGGGTATTTCTTGTTTGATTTTACTTCTCAGTATTTTCTTTTTGACTCCCGTTTGTTTGGCCGCTGAAAAAGTTCTCAAGATCGGAGCCATCTTCCCGTTATCCGGCAAAGGGGCCGTCTGGGGAATCGCGGCCCAGAGAGGCATTACCATTGTCCAGAAAGATGTCAACGCCCGGGGCGGCTTGAATGTGGCCGGGGAGAAGTATCGTCTGGAGATCATCTGGGAGGATGACAAATTTAACGCGGCTGCCGGTCGGATGGCTGCGGAAAAATTGATCAACCGCGACGGAGTGAAATTCATTCTCGGGTCTCAATCTTCAGCGGTGCTTCTGGCTGTCCAGCCCATTACAGAGCCCAAGAAGATTCTTTTTCTTCTTAATTCCTATGCCAAGGAGGTTCTTTCTCCGGATAAACCTTTCAGTTTCCGTATGGTCCTAACCTCAAACGAAATCCTGCCGGCCATGTATCCCTGGTTGGTTAAGAATTATCCTACAGTAAAGACTGTGGCCTTTATCGAACCTAATGACGCCTCCGGCTGGTCTATCGAAAAGGACTGCCGACGGAGCGCCGAGAAAAACAATCTCAAGGTTGTTTTCTCCCAATTCTATGAGCGAGGGACTTCGGATTTCTATCCTCTCCTGAATAACCTTATCCTGCAAAAACCGGATGTGATTGATATCACCGGTGCACCTCCTGGGGATCAGGCCCTGATCGTCAAACAAGCCCGGGAGCTGGGCTATAAGGGCAAAACTTTTGCAGGAACGACCATAGATCCGGCCGAATTTTGTAAGATTGCCGGGGCGCAGAATGCAGAGGGGCATATCAGCAATACGCATGATTTTCTAGGAGCGTTTAACACAGAGGCCCAGAAGAAATACGTGGACGACTACCTGAAGCTTTACGGAAACCCCTTCGATCCGGTGACCCCAAAATATACCCTTTATCTGGACATCCTGGTCCAGGCCATTGAAAAGGCCGGAAGTCTGGACACGACCAAGGTGAAGGAGACAATGGACAAAGCCGAAGATTGGAATTCGATCTTTGGAAAGGCCCGATTTGGAGCAAAAGATTATTACGGGGTTAAGCACCAGATAGTCACTCCGGTCTACATCTCTGAACTGGTCAACGGCAAGCTGGTCAACCGGGGCTCTATGATGCCCGACGTTCAATAGCATGATGCCGAAGACCTCTTTTTCCCAGGTTGCTCAAAAGGGTCCGGATACGAGGCGCCCGATATCCTGAGAAATGAGGCGTACATCTAAGTGCGCCGCAATGACGAGAGATGAGGGCAACGGAGTAGGATGTGCCTTTTTCAGCAATCTATTAGGCAATATCGATGACTTTCCCTTTCTTTATCCAGGTCCTGGTCAACGGGCTGATGCTTGGGCTGACTTACGCGCTCATTGCTTCTGGTTTCAGCCTGATCTACGGCATCATGCGGCTTCTCAACTTTGCCCATGGCGAGTTTTATATGTTAGGGGCCTTTGCCACGTACCTCATCTGCGACCGGCTGGGGCTCAACTATTTTTCTGCCTTGTTCCTGAGTATGGTCGTTATCGCCCTACTCGGAGTGGTCACTTATTACCTTTTCTTCCGCCCCTTCCGGGATCAACACGATCCCAGCCTGGTCATCGCCCTGGGTGTGGCCATGCTGATCGGAGGATTGGCGCCGCTGATCTTCGGCGAAAAGGACCAGTCGGTTTCACCGGTCTTTCCGGGGGTAGTCCAGTTCTTCGGGGCGACCCTTTCCCTCGAACGGATCTTCGTCATTGTCATGGCCATTATCCTGATGCTCGCTTTGACCTGGTTCATAAAGTTCACCAGGACCGGGCAGGCCATGCGGGCCGTGGCCCAGGACCCCGAAGCGGCCGCGCTTCAGGGCATCGGCGTCGATTCCACCTTCGTCCGATGCATGGCCATCAGCTCGGCCTTGGCGGGGGCCGCGGGTTCGCTTCTGGCCCCGCTTTTCGTCGTCAACCCTTATCTGGGCACCCATGCTGTGGTCAAGGCTTTAGTGGTCGTGGTCATCGGCGGACTGGGGAGTATCCCCGGAGCGGTTGCCGGCGGCTTGCTTCTCGGATTGGTTGAAAGCATCGGAAATACTTTCTTAGGCGGGGCAACGGAGATCTTGGGCTTTGTGATCGTCATGCTCGTGCTGATATTCAGACCCCAGGGGTTATTAGGCCATGACTAAGAATCGCATAACCATCTTCCTGATCCTTTTGATCCTGGTGGCCTTTCCCCTGTTTGTTCAAGATCCTTTCATCTTGAACATCCTCATTACCACCGGTATCTGGGCAACCGCAGTGTGGGGCGTTAGACTCATCATGTCCACCGGGCAGTTGACTCTGGGACATGCAGCCTATATGGCCATCGGGGCCTATGCATCCTCCCTTTTGGTCATGAAGGCCGGTTTTTCTTTCTGGCTGGCCCTGCCGGTTTCCGGTCTGATCGCCGCTCTGGTGGCCCTGCTGATCGGTTATCCGACCCTGCGGATCAAGGGGGTCTATTTTGCCATCACATCCTTTGCCTTTGCCGAAATCATCCGTCTGATCATAATGATTTGGCCGGGGTTTTTGGGAGGCTCCGGCGGCATTCCGGGGGTGCCTTCACCTTCTCCTATCTTCTCCATCCCCTTTACCGGACGGGTTCCCTTCTACTATCTCATCTTATCTATTTCGGTGGTGACCTATCTGGTGATGGTCGGCATTGAAAGAAGTCGGATCGGGAAAGTTTTTTCGGCCATTCATGAAGGCGATGACCTGGCCCAATCCGTCGGCATCAACATCATGAAATACAAAGTCATCGCCTTTTGTCTGGGCTGTTTTTTTGCTGGGGTGAGCGGAAGTTTCTATGCCCACTATTTCAATTTCGCCAGCCCGGAGTTTTTTACTATCTGGCAATCGGTCTACTGTCTGCTCTTTGTGATTGTCGGTGGTGCGGGCAGCGTTTACGGCCCTCCCTTGGGTTCCTTTTTTATGACCCTGGTGCCGGAATTCTTGAGGGGGACCAAAGAATATGAACCGGTGGTTTATGCCGTCATATTGATCCTGGTCATGTTCTTATTGCCTGGAGGATTAATCACCCTGCCGGACCGGTTACGAAGGAAAAAAGGATACGGAAAAGTAGATACGAAGGCCATTGAGAGTGGAACGTGAACCATGCTCCTGCAAATCGATAAGGTAACCAAATATTTCGGAGGATTGTGCGCCCTCTCGAATCTGAGCTTTCAGGTTAACCAAGGCGAAATCCTCGGGCTATTGGGGCCCAACGGCTCTGGCAAGACCACCCTTTTCAATGTGGTCAGCGGATTCTTTTCCCCCTCCGGCGGCCGTATCTTTTTTGATGCAAAAGAGATCACCGGCCTTCGGCCTGACCGGATCGCCGGCAAGGGATTGATCCGCACTTTTCAAGGGGCGAATCTGTTTAAGAATAGAACCGTCTGGGAAAATGTGGTTATTGCTCATCATTTGATGATCAAGGCCAACTTCTTTGAACTTCTTTTGAACCAGACCAGGGCAAAATCCGATGAAGCGGCGGTAAGAAAGAACACGCAGGAGATTCTGGAGTACCTTGACCTGGCGGCAGTGAAGGACGAGCCGGCTCAGAATCTGCCCCACGGCCTGCAGCGCGCTTTGGGTGTGGCTATCGCTTTAGCAGCCCGGCCTCGGCTATTGCTTTTGGATGAACCCCTGACCGGCATGCATCCGGAGGAATCCCGAAAATTTATCGAGCTCGTCCGGGGGCTCCGGGACCGAGGTATAACTCTTATGATTGTAGAACACGACATGAAAGCCATCATGGGCGTCAGCGACCGTATCGTGGTCATTAATTTCGGGCAGAAGATCGCCGAAGGTCCCCCACAGGATATTCAGAAGGACCCCCAGGTGATCGAGGCCTATCTGGGAAGCGAGGTCTTGGAATGAAACCACAAGCCTGGTTTTCATTGCAAAACCTGAAAGTCTCTTATGGAGCCGCCCCGGTCCTCAAGGGGATTTCGCTGGAAGTCGAGGCCGGAACTATCGCGGCGTTGATCGGTTCCAACGGTGCGGGGAAGAGCACGACCTTGCGGGCGATTTCCGGATTGATCAAACCGGCTGAGGGAGAAATCTTTTTTGAAGGGAAAAGCATGGGAGGCCTTTCTCCTCAGGAGATCGTCCGCTCCGGGATCGCACACGTTCCGGAAGGCCGAAGGGTCTTCTCTTATATGACTGTTTACGAAAACCTGAAAATGGGGGCTTTTCGCCGGAAGGACAAAAACGAAGTTCAAAAGGACCTGGAAAAAATCTTCGGTCATTTCCCGATCCTTCAAACAAGGCAAAACCAGCGGGCCGGGAGCTTGAGCGGGGGAGAGCAGCAGATGCTGGCCATCGGCCGGGCCTTGATGTCCCGACCCAAGCTGCTTCTATCGGATGAGCCCTCAATGGGGTTAGCCCCCATAGTGGTTCAGGAACTGAGCCGGATCATTGTGGACATCAACCGGCGTAACGTCGGCATCATCATAGTGGAGCAGAACGCCAGGATGGCTCTTCGCCTTGCCCACCAGGGTTATGTTCTGGAAACCGGCTCCATCGTCCTTCAAGGCAAGGCTTCGGAATTGATTGACGACGAGCATGTCCGGAAGGCTTATTTGGGAGGATAAATAGGAATTATTCGCCTGGTGAAATCCCTAATTTCTTCATCTTGCGCCAGAGGGTCGTGCTGCTGATTCCAAGCAATCGGGCTGCCTTCTGGCGATGGTAGAACGTCGTTTCCAGAGCTCTCAGTATCACGGCGCGTTCTGTTGCTCCCGTAGATCCCTTGAGAAGAGAACCTTGGGAAAGTGGCCAGGAAAGATTCTTGTCGAACGATTGCCCGACCTCCGACGCGCGACCGCTCGAGAAAGCCAGGCTGGTAGCGGCCGGTTCTACAGGCATTGGTCTCGCCTGACCCTCCTGGTGTTCTTCGGGTTCCCGTGCCTCTTGTTTCCGTATGATTACTGGAATGTCATCGATCCCAACCACCTCGTTTGTGCTGAGGTTCATGATTCGCTCGATGCAGTTACGCAGTTCTCTTACATTGCCGGGCCACGGATAGCCCTGTAGGCATTCAAGGGCTTCTTCGGAAATGTCCCGAACGAATGTGCCGAAGTATGCCCTAAATTCGTTTATGAAGTGCCTGATCAGCAGTGGTATGTCTTCAATCCTGTGCCGCAAAGGAGGGATCCGCAACTCTATGACATTTAGCCTATAATAGAGATCCTGGCGAAATTTGCCCCTGGCTACCATTTCAAAGAGGTCCTTATTGGTCGAAGCAATGACACGGACGTTGACCGGGATTACCTTCTTTCCCCCAATCCGTACCAGCTCCCGCTCCTGAAGCACTCGTAGCAGCTTGGATTGGAGTGCAAGGTCCATCTCGCTTATTTCATCAAAGAACAGCGTGCCACCGTCTGCTTGTTCGAAAAGGCCCTGCTGGCCGGCCTTTCGAGCCCCTGTGAAAGCCCCGGCCACATAGCCGAAAAGATGGCTCTCCGCGAGGCTTGAGGGAATTGCAGCGCAGTTCATCGCTACGAATGGACGGTTAGAGCGCTGACTGGCACTGTGGATCGATTGGACCAGGAGTTCCTTGCCTGTCCCCGTTTCTCCGAATACCAGCACGGTGGAATTGGTCTCCGCCACCTGTTTTGCCTGCCGTAAACAATGCAAGAGGCTCTCGCTCTTCCCTACAATGTCCGCGAACGTGAAGTGCCTCTGGTTGTGTTGGCTTGAAGCAGCGAGCAGTTTCTTCTGCTTTACCGAAACGACGTTATTGACCCCCATTCCGAATTGGTCTGTTATGGGTATGCGTACGGCTAGTGCCCCGTCCTCGAGAAGCGAAGGCCCAATTACAGGGCGTCCAAGTTCCATCGCGCGTTTGCCCATGTAAGTGTACTGGCCGACACCCCTGTCGGACTCTCTGCCGTCCGGGCCGACGCTCTGGAACCGAATGCCTTCTTGGTCGAAGAGCACAGCCTCCCCGCCCGCAACCCGCGCGATCAGGGGAATTGCTTCTTCAAAGATTATTCTCAGCTTGTCTGCAAGACCGACATGACCGGAGTTGTTTATGATGAGAAAGCAGTCTCCAATTGGCAGAAACAGGTTAAAAACCCCGCTGTTCATCTTGGATGGAACCAGGAGCGGCTGACGTAACTTAACGGCCTCCTCGAATCCTTCATAGCTGCTCAGAAGATACTCGTTCGCATCATTGCCGTCCCCGTCGACGGTCTTTCTACGCCAATTACTGAGATCAATGAGTGTTGCGAAGCCACACGAGAAGCGCGCAATGAGGGGAAGAGCTGTGCAAATGGCCTCGAAAAGATCGCTCATGTCCGATTATCCCCTTAATGGATCGACAATCTGGGCAAGCCCAGGCCCGTAGCAAGACGGCCGTTGCTCATTCGAGTGCGCTCTGGCTTACGATCCCTTTTTCATATGTGAATACTATAAATTCAGGCCCCTTGCAAGAATGAAACAGATCGTTCCTTGTCTGCTTACACATCGGATCCCCTCTGCTGATGCTCATGTGGCTAGGCTGTGCTCCGGAACTTCGGTGGAGGGATTCGACAAAGCTGTGGCATGACTTTTGCTACCTTGGCAACGGAATTGCGACGCTCGTCCAGGGGCAACATCTAGCTGGAGGAGATATGCATAGGGTTGGGATTTCTTTATGCAGCAGCTACCTGCCTGTTTACAGAATAGATAGAAAACTCATCGCTGATAATTGGGGACGATCCTGCCTCGGTGGAATGCGGGCGGTGGCCAACAACGATGAAGATGCCGTTACGATGGCCGTGGAAGCAGCCCGCAATTGTCTTTCCGGAGTAAATAGAGACGACGTCGACGGCCTCTTCTTTGCGACCACCAGCGCCCCGATCCAAGAGAAAATGAACTCAGCCATGATTGCGACGGCTGCGGATCTCAAACGGGAAATAGTTACCGCAGACTTCGCCCATTCTTTGCGCGCGGGCACCGGCGCCTTAAAGGCCGCCATCGATTCGGTCAGGGCCGGATCAACCCGCTCCGTCCTGGTAACCTCCGGCGATTGCCGTCTAGGCTATCCGAGATCCGATCAGGAGCAAAACTTCGGAGACGGAGCAGCGGCCGTCCTGGTGGGCGATCAGAACATCATGGCCACCTTTGAAGGTGATTATTCCATCTGCAATGAGATGTATGACGTGTGGAGAAATCCGGAGGACACGTATGTTCGAACCTGGGAGGGCAGGTTTATCCTGGGGGAGGGCTACACCAATCATATGGTGGAAGTTTTCCACGGGATATTGAGGAAATATCAATTGGAACCCAAGGATATCTCAAAGGCCGTCTTGCCGGCTCCTGACGTTAAGACTCATAAAGCACTTGTCCGGAAATTGGGTCTTGATCCCAAAACCCAGGTTCAGGACCCTTTGCTCTCCTCAGTAGGCTGTTGTGGTGCCGCCCAGCCCCTGTTGATGCTGGTGGCCGCGCTCGAAGATGCTCGCCCGGGAGACCTCCTACTGTTAGCCAATTATGCCGACGGCGCCGACGCTGTTTTGTTCAAAGCCACCGAAAACTGTGCATCAGCCGGGTCCCAGCGAAAACTAAGAGACTTGCTTAACCAGAACATCATGCTGACGTCCTACGCCCGATTCCTGAGTTACAAGGGCCTGATTGAAGCCGTGCCCGGCGAACCGTTCCGGCTTTTTCCCTCGGCTACCGTGACCTGGAGGGAACGAAATAGCATTATCAGGGCTCACGGCAGCAAGTGTCATCGGTGCGGCGCGACCGCTTTCCCAGTTCAACGCATTTGCCTCCAATGCCACTCCAAGGACCAGTTTGAGGAAGTTCCCCTTGCCGATGGGGAAGGGCAAGTCTTTACCTTCACTTTGGACAATTTGGCCGGCAGAAGCGATGACCCGGTGATCGTTCAAACCATCGCTCAATTTGAGAACAACGTGAGGTTCTACGGCATGATGACTGACTGTGTCCCGTCAGACGTCAAGGTAGGCATGCCGGTAAGACTTACTTTTCGTCGGATTTATGACGGGATGGGGATCCACAATTACTTCTGGAAACTGAGGCCGGTTATTAAAGAGAGAGTAAGCAATGGGTAGTATCAAAGATAAAGTCGCTATTGTCGGTATGGGCTGCTCGAAGTTTGGCGAGCGGTGGGACAAAGGAGCCGTGGATTTGGCCATTGAAGCGGCATATGAAGCCTATGAAGATGCCGGCATCGAAGCAAAGGATATCGAGGCATGTTGGTTTGCCACCCTTATGTCACCCGTGAACGGAATTTCAGGAACGGTTCCCGCCGACGGCTTGAAACTGGGGAACATCCCGATCATTCGGAACGAAAACTGGTGCACATCCGGGCACATTGCCCTCCTGGAAGCATGCATGGCTGTGGCAAGTGGAGCTTACGATCTGGTTATGGCGCTCGGAGTAGAGAAGCTGAAGGATACGGGCTTTGCCGGGCTCGGTGCAGGTAGGGGAATGCATCCGGTCTATGAGGCTCGAAGGACTGCTCCAGGTTCTTTCGCTTTGATTGCTACCCGGTATTTCGAGACTTACGGTCTTTCCGAAGAAGAAGGCAAAACGACCCTGGCTAGAATCGAAGTTAAGAATCACGACAATGGCAGCCTCTGTCCGAAGGCTCACTTCAGAAACCATATCACCATCGACACCGTCTTGAAGGCACCTATCGTGTCCTGGCCCTTGGGGCTTTTTGATTGCTGCGGAAACAGCGACGGAGCGGCCTGTGCCATCATCACCACGGCTGAAAATGCCAAAGCCTTTCGGGACGATCCCATTTTCCTGAAGGGATGCGGTATTTCCACCGATGCCATGATGCCGCATTTCAGACCTGGATTCAGCTGGACCAGTTTTGATGCTCTGGTCAACTCATCCCGCAAGGCTTATGAGATGGCCGGGATCAAGAATCCTAGGGAAGAATTGAGTCTGGCGGAGGTTCATGACTGCTTTTCCATCACCGAGCTGTTGATTTACGAAGATTTCGGCTTCAGCCCCAGAGGGAAAGCGCAGGAAGATGTGGATTCAGGCTTTTTTACCCGCCAGGGTGGATTGCCTGTGAATGTGGATGGGGGACTCAAGTGTTTTGGGCATCCGGTTGGTGCCAGTGGACTGCGCATGACCTACGAGATTTATAAACAGCTGCAGGGCAAGGCGGATTTGCCGGAGCGCCAGATTCGGAATCCAAGGCTGGGTTTGTCCAACACTTTCGGTGGGCCTCCTCAAATGAGTGCGGTAGCCATCTTTGGGAACGAAAAAGGATAAAGCGCTGATGAAAGGGTGCGTAGCAACGAACAAGTGAAATACCAGCATAGGCAATATCTCCCGGAGTGCTGTAACTGAGGACCTTCAGCAGTTGATGCAGCGACAGCAAGAACTGGGAGTACGCAGTTCAATCCGAGAAAGGATTCAAGATGTACAGGAACACTGTCGTAGTAGTGGTGGCGGTCCTAACATTTGGCCTTTCCCTGCTGGTTCCCGTGTTCGCGCAGACCACTTTGCGTTTCTACTGCGCGTATCCGGAAAAAACTTACACTGGCCAAAGCACCCTCTTCTTTGCCGGTGAGGTGGCAAGGCTTACGAACAATCAAGTACAGGTCAAGGTTCTCTGGCCGGGCAAGGATATCAAGATCGGTGAAGTCTTCGACGCGGTTTGCCGAGGCGATCTGGAGGGCTACTCGGGTTCGCTTCTCTACTATGCCGGCAAAATACCCGAAGTTAACTGTCAATGGTTGCCGTTTAATTGGGCGAACGCGAACGAAGCGAAGGACGTCCTTCTTAATAAAGGCTACATGAACGTCATGGCCGAAGCAGTGGCCAAACACGGGGTCACATACCTGGGCGCGCTATCGGCAATGAATATGGGCTTTCTCACCAAGTTCCCTGTGACAAAGGTCGGCGATCTCAAGGGCAAGAAGATAAGGAGCGCGGGAGGAATTCTATCGGAGGAAGCAGAAGCTTTGGGGGCCGCGGCAATCGACATGTCGGCCCCGGAACAGTACGATGCTTTGAAGAGTGGAAAATTGGATGGCACCGACTTCCCCTGGTACGGTGTGGAACGCTACAAATTGTCCGAGGTGGTGAGCTACATCGCAAAACCGGCTTTGCACACCCCGGGAGTCATTGATATTGTCGTTAACACCACGGTCTTGAAATCCCTCACGCCCGACCAGCAGCAAGCTGTTCAAAAGGCTGCTATGAGCAGCATGGAACAAAGCTTCGCCCTGTCTGATGCCCGTGACGAAGACGCTCTGAAAAAGGCCGAGAGCCTCGGCGTGAAAGTCTCCGTGATTTCGGAGTTTCAGCTTGTCAAGTTCCGGGCAGCTATGAAACCCTTGTGGAATAGGGAAGCCAAGAAATCGCCGTACTCCGCCAAACTGGTGGAAATCCTGCGGGAACATTTAAGAAAATCCATGGGTATTGAGCAATAGGACACACTTGGGTAAGCCCAGCGGCTTCCTCAACGGAAGAGTATGGACACCGTTACATTCTCCACTGAATGATGACAAGCTTAGAAAAGCCTCTCCGGGAGGCCGACGATCTAGCTGAAACGCCCAAACGAAGGATTGAAGATTATGGGAGGAGCACTGGAGGGCATCAAGATCCTTGATCTGGGAAGTTACGTCGCGGCCCCCTACTGCTGCATGATGTTGGCCGATCATGGGGCCAAGGTGATCCGTGCGGAACCGCCCAATGGAAAAGTAGACCGCGAAATGGGTCCCTTTTCATCTGACGGTCAATCGCTGATTTTTGGATATACGATTCAACGAAACAAAAAGGATATCACGCTGAATTTGAGATCACAAAGGGGAAAGGGGTTATTGGAGGAACTGGTCCAAAAACTGGATGTGGTGGTCCACAATTATCCCAAGGGATCGGAAGAGGCGGCGATTCTGAGCTACGAGCATCTGAGCAGTATTAATCCCGCTCTGATTGTGACCGCTGTATCCGGCTTCGGCCAGACTGGTCCGTACGCCGAGCGGCTTTGTTTTGATGCTGTTACCCTGGCCATGTGCGGGTATATGAGTTTTTCCGGATATCCGGGCACTCCGCCACTCAAACCCTCGCTTTCTTTTGTTGATTTCAATACGGCCGCCCGGGCTGCCTTGGGAACCATGCTGGCCCTCTTTGAGCGGCAATCAAGCGGCCGCGGCCAGTTTATAGATATCGCCCTTTTTGATGTGGCATTCTCCATGACCACCGCTTCCGGCTGTGCCGCTGAGTATAAGTTACTGGGGGAGCTTCGAAAGCAGATTGGCAATGCAGGTTTTTATGCCTATTGTGGCTGCTTCCAGGCCAAGGATGGTTATCTTCTAATCAACATTATCGGTAACAGCATGTGGCGCCGCATATGCCGGGTCATGGCACGGGAGGACCTGGTCCTTGATTCCCGTTTTAAGGATAACATAAGCCGGGCCCGCAATCATCCTGCCATCGATGCTGTTTTGGATGAGTGGATCAAAGATAAGACTGTGGCCGAGGCTTGGGAAACACTTGAACAGGCCGGGGTTACTTGCGGACCGGTCAATGACGTTCCCCGGTCCCTGGAGGTGCCCCAGGTGGCCAGCCGAGAGATGCTGGTGGAGATTGAGTACCCTGGAACAGGAAAAGTGCCTGTACCAGGGGTAGATATAAAACTTTCAAGGACTCCGGGACGAGTGGCTAGACGCGCCTCCTTCCTGGGGGAGGACAATGAATCTATATACTGCGGGCTTCTCGGATACAAACCGGAGGATTTGGCACGGTTCAAACAGGAGAAGGCTATATAAACAAGCAGATCGGTAAGATAGAAGAGGTAGAGCCTAAGAAAGTATAAGCCGCAAACCGGGAATAAATCCCGATCATCCAAAATGGAGGAAACAATGGGAAAAGGCATTATGAGAGGAGCGACGGCCATCTTCTGGTGTGCGGTAATGTTTTTCCTGTTTCAAGGCAAAGCCGTAGCCGAGGGTACGATCAATATCGGCTATTGCGGGCCATTGACCGGAAGGGCGGCTTATATCGGGAATGATGTCTTACACGGGGCCACGATCGCGGCCAAAGAAATCAATGACGAAGGAGGAGTGGTTGTAGCCGGTAAGAAGTACAAGGTGAATATCCAAAGTTATGATGATGAAGGAGTGGCCGCCAAGGCCGTGGCCGGGATGCAACGTTTGAAGGACAAGTATGATGTTCCGGTTATCATACAAAACATGAGCGCCTGCATCATGGGAGTGATGGAGAGAAACGAAAAGATGGGTATTCTCCTCATAGGTTTTTTCAAAATCCCGGAAGCCACCACGAAGGGAAACAAGTTGGTCTTGCGGTATCACCAAACCGCTGACAAAGATTGCGAGGATTTGGTTCGGGAAACATCTAGGCTACTGAAGCCTAAGACCTATGCACTGATCTCCGATGTGAGTGATTATGGGAAGAGTGCAGCCAAGGGTAACCAGGAGGCCTTTGAGAAGCTCGGGGCCAAGATGGTGGCAAATGAGTGGCTGGACCAGCGGACCCAGACAGATTTTCGGGGACAACTGACCAAGATTAAGGCGGCGAATCCGGATGTGATCATGCTTTCGGCCTATGATGAAGCCTCTGCCGGTGTCATCAAACAGGCCCACGAGCTTGGGATCAAGACGCCTTTTGCCCTTTCATCGGGCTTTCAGAACAAAGGCGAGCAATTGACGGGACCGGATTTGATTGAAGGATATCTTAAGCAAATTTCATTTATTAATCAAACGCCTACGCCCCCAGCTGTGGCTCACTACAAGGCTCTCTATGCGGCTATGGGCTATAAGGACACACTAGGCACCTACGGCAATACTTGCTATGCCATGGTCCACACTATAGTCAAGGCTATGCAAAAGGCAGGTACGACCACTGATGCAATAAAGATCCGTCAGGCTGCCCCATCAGTGGTCCCTCTTTCGGACAAACATAATACCACCAATTTCATGGGCTGGGAGGATAACGGAAATGGCCGCGTTGACGCTAAGATTGGGAAGTATCACAAAGGGGTATGTGTCCCCATACATTGATTTTGAATCCAGATTGAACCCCGGAGGACTTGTCACGGTTCTAACGGAAAGGGGCTATATAAACCAACAGGTGGGTGGAATCGAAGAGAGAGCGCCCAAGAAAGTATAAGCCGCAAACTGGGAGTAAATCCCAATCATCCAAAATGGAGGAAACGATGCGAAAAGGGATTATGAGAGGAACGACGGCCATCTTCTGGTGTGCGGTAATATTTTTCCTGTTTCAAGGCAATGCCATAGCCGATGGGACGATCAATATCGGCTATTGCGGACCATTGACCGGAGGCGCGGCTTATATCGGGAACGATGTCCTGCATGGGGCCGAGATCGCGGCCAAAGAAATCAATGACGACGGAGGAGTAGTTGTAGCCGGAAAGAAGTATAAGGTGAAGATCCAAAGCTATGACGATCAGGGGGTGGCTGCCAAGGCCGTGGCCGGGATGCAACGCTTGAAGGACAGATATAATGTTCCGGTTGTTATACAAAACTTGAGCTCCCCCATTATGGGGATGGTGGAAAGAAACGAACAGATGGGTATTCTCCTAATAGGTTTTTTCAAAATCCCGGAAGCCACCACGAAGGGGAACAAATTGATCTTGCGCTATCACACAACCACTGAGAAAGATTGCGAAGATTTGGTAAGTCTAGCTTCCAGGGTATTGAAGGCCAAGACCTGTGCCCTGATCTCTGATACGAGCGATTACGGGAAGAGCATGGCCAAGTACTCTCAGAATGTTTTTGAGAAGCTCGGGGTAAAGATCATGGCTACTGAATGGTTTGACGAGCGGACCCAGACTGATTTTCGGGGACAACTGACCAAGATCAAGGCGGCCAATCCGGATGTGATCATGCTTACGGCCCATGATGAGGCATCAGCTGGGGTCATCAAACAGGCCCACGAGCTTGGGATCAAGACGCCTTTTGCCCTTTCGCCGGGCTTTCGGAACAAGGGCGAGCAATTGACGGGACCGGATTTGATTGAAGGATATTTTGCGCAGATTTCAGTTATGAATCAAACTCCTACCCCTCCAGCCGTGGCTCACTACAAGTCTCTTTATGGGGCTATGGGCTACAAGGACACATTAGGCTCCTACGGCAATACATGCTATGGCATGGTCCACACTATAGTCAAGGCTATGGAAAAGGCAGGTACGAGCACTGATGCCATGAGAATTCGTCAGGCTGCTCCATCAGTGGTCCCCCTTCCGGACAAACATAATACTACGAATTTCATAGGCTGGGAGGATAACGGAGATGGGCGTCTTTCCACTAACATTGGGAGGTATCAGAAAGGGAAAGCAGTGCCCATAAATTGATTTTAGATCCACATTGGACCATCGTGCTTCGCAGGGACCTGCCAAGCACGAAAGAAGGATTCAAACGGCAAGGGCAAGAATCTCAAAGAGAACCTCGGAAATCTTGAAGTCTCCTGTTAATAGCGCAAGGTTATATAAATGACAACTGCCGAAGATCTGGGTTTTGAGGTCCACCAGGCCCGACAATTGTTGCTTGGAGAAATGTTGGCCCGTAATGCTCGAAAATGTCCTGATCGCGAGGCCATCATTTTCCGAGACGGAAGAATCACGTACGGAGAACTGGACAGACGGGTTAACCGTTTGGCCAATGCTCTCCTCTTAACGGGGCTAAAAAAGGGAGACACCGTAGGTCTATTGATGCAAAACCGACAGGAAATGTTAGAGATTTTTGTTGCCTCGGCCAAAATAGGGGCGGTCAATGTTCCTGTCAATATTCGGCTCTCTCCTAAAGAAGTAGCGTATATCTTGAACAATGCCGAGGTTACGATCCTTTTTGTAGAAGAAAAGCACATAGGGACGATTGAAAAGATCAAGGGTGAACTTCCCTTAATTAGGCAGTATATAGCGATTGAAAAAGAGGGAGACCACCATTTTACTAATTATGCATACCTCACGAGTTCAGCTTCCCCAATTCCGCCGGAGATCCGCCTTGAGGATGACTGCGATGCCTTCATTATATACACCGCGGGAACTACAGGAAAACCCAAAGGCGCTGTACTGACCCATAAGAACTTGATCGCCAATGCTATGACGATCATCCAGGAGTCCCTTTCTTCTCTACCACGGAGAGCGGATCTGCCCTCTATAGAAGCTAAAGTCCTTTCAATAACCCCTTTTTTTCACATTGCTGGAATTATGTCTGTCATCAGGAACATGTTCCAAATGATGCCCGTGGTAGTACTGGATTTCGAACCTGTGACCTTATTAGAGACTATCCAATCGGAAAAGGTCACCAGTCTGTTCCTTGTCCCGGCCATGTGGCTCATGGTGATAACCCATCCGGAATTCAAGAACTACGATGTGAGTTCATTAAGAATAGCCGCTTATGGTGGGGATATCACGCCCAACTCCCTCAAGGAGCGAATACTTGAGGCGTTCCCTAATGCCGCCTTGTGGGAAGCCTTTGGGCAAACAGAAATGTCGGCTACAGCCGTATTCATGAAGCATCAGGACGCGCTGCGCAAGGAGGGATCGGTTGGGGTCCCCATGTTCAATGTGGAAGTCCGGGTAGTGGATGATGATATGAGGGATGTGGCCGTCAATGATGTGGGTGAGATCGTCTATCGTGGACCGGGAATGTTTAAGGAGTATTATAAGAATCCCGAAGAAACGAAGAAGGCTTTCGAGGGAGGTTGGTTTCACAGCGGCGATCTGGTGCGCCGAGATGAAGAAGGCTTCATCTATGTAGTGGACCGCAAAAAGGACATGATTCTGAGCGGTGGTGAAAACATTTACTCGGCAGAGGTTGAGGCCGTGCTCTGCTCTCACCCGAAAGTCAAAGAAGCCGCGGTAATTGGAGTTCCAGATCCAAAATGGGGCGAAACGGTCAAGGCCTTTGTGGTCCCTAAAGAGGGTCAAGAGGCGACCGCGGAAGAAATTATCGAATTCTGCTTGGAAAATATGGCCCGTTTTAAGCGGCCGAAGTTTGTGGAATTCGTCCCGTCCCTGCCCCGCAGCGCCATGGGAAAGGTATTGAAGCGGGTATTGCGTGCTCAGAATGATGCTGGGATGGGGGGCATGAATTCATGAACATTAATGTTGGCAGGTTATCATAAGTGGAGACGGATACCAGTGGATTAGGATATTCGTTTGTTGCGTCATTGAATTGGAGTAAGTACGTCCGGTTAGGAAGGCGCGGTTTCGATGACTGAATTTCTGCAGCATATCGTCAATGGTTTGATCGCCGGCAGCGCTTATGGTCTATTGGCGCTGGCCATGACCCTGATCTACGGTATCCTCCATATTCCGAATTTCGCCCTGGGTGCGATCTATGCCCTGGGAGCCTTCACAGCCTTTTATGTGACACAGTGGTTGGGACCGGAATACTATCTGGTCAGCCTCTTTCCTGCTGTCATACTGTCAGCTCTGATCGGGATTGTCACTGAGCGGGTGGTCTTCCGGCCTCTGCACGATGCCCCCCACGCCGCTGGATTCATCGCTGCCCTAGGGCTTTATTCCATTCTCCAAGGGGGCTGGAATGTCTGGTTTGGTCCGGAATGGAGGGATATTGTTTCTCCTTACAATAATATCGTCATCATATTAGGCCCGGTTTCACTGACTCTTCAAAGGCTGATCCTTTTCGGGATTAGCCTTCTCTTTGCTCTGGGGACTTACCTGCTGATTTTTCGCACTATGACCGGCAAACAGATTCGGGCCTTTTCGGAAAACAAAGATGTAGCTTACCTTTTGGGGATAGACCCGAACCGTATGTCCTATCTGACTTTTATTGTCTGCTACGGCCTGACCGGCATAGGCGGCGCGCTGATGGCGCCGACCGCCCTTGTGGGTTCAAGCATGGGCTTAACGCCGATCATCAAGTCTTTCATTGTGGTCGCATTGGGGGGATTGGGCAGTGTGACCGGGGCTATTGTGGGCGGGCTTATCTTGGGACTGGGAGAGAATCTGGGGGCCGCATACATCAGCTCCATGTATAAGGACCTTTACTCCTTCGGGATTTTTCTGGGAGTGTTGATCTGGATGCCGCAGGGCCTGTACCGTCGTTAACCAAAGGGAAGATCCTATGCGATATCTGACCGGACTTTTATTCGGGATTGTGATCCTTTTGTTCCCGTTTTTTGTCCAATCGAATTACTGGATGTACATGTTCACTCTGGCTGGGATTTATATCATCCTGGTGGTCAGCCTGGACCTGCTTTATGGATATACCGGTCTGGCCTCCCTGGGGCACGGGGCTTTCTTTGGCATTGGGGCCTATGCTTGCGGTATTCTGCAGGTAAAAGTTGGTATGTCGTTTATGCCGGCTCTGCTCATAGGGACTGTTTTTACCTGTTGCGTCTCAGCAGTTATGGGCTGGCCCATGCTTCGGATTAAGGGTCCCTACTTTGCCCTAGGAACGCTGGCTCTGGGACTTATGGTGACCATCGTCCTCCATAATTGGGATAGCCTGACCGGAGGGGTTAGCTTGTCTGGCATACCGCTTCCGCCTGTGATTCATCTCCCGGGCTGGAGCATCGATCTTTCATCGAAACGGACCTTTTATTATCTGATTTTTATCCTGGTATTTCTGACCATCTTCTTAGTACGCCGATTGACCCGGTCCCGGGTTGGCCGGGCCTTTCAATCCATACGTGAAAACGAGGACCTGGCCGAGGCGTTAGGCGTGAATACTCTAAAATATAAGCTTCTGTCCTTTGTGATAGCCAGCACTATTGCGGGCGTGGCTGGCGGGCTTTATGCCTGCTACATGGGATCGATCGAACCGGAAATCGCCGGGGGCCATATGTCTTTCGAGCTTCTGGTGATGATTGTCGTGGGTGGGGCGCGAACCATAGCCGGAGAGGTGGTCGGCCCTTTTCTGATTTGGTTTTTGCCTGAGTTTTTGGAGGCTGCCCAGGTCTTTCGACCGCTGTTTTATGGATTCATTCTTCTGGTGGTCATTCTTTTAATGCCCATGGGGATCGCCGGTAAACTGCGGGCCCTTCATCCGAGGATAGCCCAATGGATTCCATGAGAGCTGAATTAGGGCTCCCTTATCTTATGGGAGAAAAAGTATCCGTGTCGTTCGGCCGCCTGCTGGCTGTTCTTGATCTGGATTTTCAGATCCATGCCGGAGAGATATTCGGTTTAATCGGCCCTAATGGAGCGGGAAAGACCACGGTCTTCAATGCCGTCACCGGCACGGTTCCCTTGAACGGAGGGAAGATCCAATTTGACGGAGGAAACATCACCGGACTGAAGCCCCATCAGATCACGTCGAAAGGGATCGTGCGGGTATTCCAGGCGGCCACTATTTTTCCGCAAATCCCAGTGTGCGAGCATGTGATGACAGGATTGCACAGCCGGACATCGACTTCTATTTGGGGTGCTCTACTGAAGACTCCTTTTTCTCGGAAGGAGGAGGAACAAAGTCGGCTGAGGGTAAACGACTTGTTGGCTTTCGTCCATCTAGAGGACTTGCAGGGCCGACTGGCCTCAAGCCTGACCTGGGCCGAGCAAAAGCGTTTGATGTTGGCCACGGCTTTAGCCACACATCCCAGGCTGATTTTGTTGGACGAGCCGGTAGCCGGCATGAACGCCGCAGAGATCGCGGATATGATCGAGCTGATCGCCAAGATCCGCGAGCAAGGCGTCACTGTTTTCATCATCGACCACAATATGAAGGTCATGATGCAGATTTGTGACCGCCTTTTGGTTATGAACTACGGTGTGAAACTGATTGAAGGAACGCCGGAAGAGGTCGCCCGGGACCCCAAGGTCATAGAGGCCTATCTAGGGTATTCACAAAAATGATTCAGTTAAAAAACATCGATGTTTTTTATGGGAAGTCCCAGGCTCTGCACGGGGTCTCGCTTTCTGTCCGGTCCGGTGAAATTGTGGCCCTGATCGGAGCCAACGGCGCCGGAAAAACGACCGTACTGAAGGCGATATCAGGACTAACTCCTTGGGCCGCCGGAGAGATCATCTTTGGGGGCAAGTCGCTGAAGGGTCTGAGACCGGAAGAGATTTCCCGACAGGGGATTTCCCATGTCCCGGAAAGAGGGGGAATCTTTGGGAAGATGACTGTTTTGGAGAACCTGGAACTGGGCACCGTGGCGCAAACCAATAAGAACAAACTTAAGGAAAGGTTCGAGAAGGTCTTTAATCTTTTTCCCATATTGAAAAGTAGAAGGGGCCAACTGGGTGGACAATTGAGCGGCGGCGAACGGCAAATGCTGGCCATGGGGCGGGCCATGATGAGCAACCCGGCCTTGTACCTTTTTGATGAGCCTACTCTGGGCTTAAGTCCACTCATGGTTGGAGAGATCGCTGCTATTGTGAAAGAGATCAGCCAGCAGGGCGGGACCATCCTTCTGGTGGAGCAAAATGCCCGGATGGCCCTGGACCTGGCCGAGCGGGGATACGTGCTGGAAATCGGCCGCATTTCGCAGGAGGGACCCAGCCGGGAACTGATGGAAGATGAACAGGTAAAGAAGGCCTATCTGGGCTTGTGATGGAGACAAATGATCGAAGGATCGCAATGGAGTGGCCTATCATTGTCTTCATCTTCATGGTCGTGACTCTCGGAGGGGCTCCTACTGCCGGATAAGTAAGGTACTTGACGGACATGACACCAGAAAGAACGGCCGACCCTGCCTCCCTCTCACGGGAGCCCGCGTAGAGACCCACTTTTGGGCCAAATAGGTAAGCTGTCCCGGAATCGTGCAGGGCCAAGAAGAAAAATCACGCCGGTTTTGAGCCGAAAGGATCTTCTTCAGTAGCGTTCCATGCTTTCACGGGAGGTGTCGAGCGCAGGTTCACGTGTAATTGGAAGACATCCGGCCGAGCGTAGTGGCCCACCGAGTCCAGATCGTACTTGCCCCTTGCAATATCGTCCATATCCAGGTCAGCGGTTAGTATGCACGGGCCGTCAAAACTAGGGCCGGCCAGCACTTGGCCTAACGGTCCAACAATGCAGCTCCCTCCACGCATGAGCACGGTTTCCGGGTCGTCACCTTGCACCGCAGCGTACTCTTTAGGGCAGTCTTTTCTCTGCAGGTACTGGCAGCAACTCAGAACAAAACAACGGCCTTCAAGGGCAATGTGCTGCATCGACGAGAGCCACGTATCCCGATCATCCGCAGTAGGTGCACAATAGAGCTGTATTCCCTGAGAATACATATAAGTCCTGAAAAGGGGCATGTAGTTTTCCCAGCAGATCACGGCTCCGATCTTGCCCAACGGAGTGTCGAAAACCGGCATAGTGGACCCGTCGCCGAATCCCCATACCAGTCGTTCCATAGCCGTGGGCATGAGCTTGCGATGCTTTCCCAATAGTTGGCCTTGAGATGAAAAAAAGAGCGCTGTGCAATAAAGAGTTCCTCCGTCCCGTTCGATCACTCCGATGACAAGGTACACCCCTAATTTCTTGGCAGCTTCTCCAAGGATGCGTGTGGCTTCTCCGGGGACTTCCACAGCGCTCTCGAAGTAACGCAGATAATCGTCTCTCCCGTAAGGAAATCGCATTCCCAGTCGGGCACCGAAGTCGAGCCCTTTGGGGTACGCGGAAATGAAGGCTTCCGGAAACAGAACCAATTGGGCTCCTCTTCCCGCGGCCTCCGCTAGCAGCTTGGTGGTCTTGTCCAATGTGGCCGATCTGTCGAAAACGATGGGTGAGTCCTGTACGACCGCAACTCGTACGATGTTCATAGCAAGATGCCTCCTGTAATCGAGATCCTGGCTATTCTTTTGTTGGCGCTTCTTCTGTAGTCTCTCCCAACACGTTAGGTTGGCAGTGCACCGGCAGGGACGCCGGTGCCTGCCAAAGCAGTCTCTCTGAACACGTTAGGTAGGTAGGCTTGGCCCTCTCCCGGATGGTCGATAGGCCGAAACGCTTGGTTGCCCATGCGTCATAGAATTCACAGGATACTCTTGCACGACTTTACGTCAAGCATCGTTTCCGTGCTTTTAGTGTGCGAGGCCCCTTGTCTCATTAGAGAAACCCTTATTCCGGCGATGGCTGGAAAATGCCGGAAACGTCAGCGGTGCACCCTTCGCCGATCGCCCTACTTATAGCAAGCCCTAGAATTTCCTCTTCACCGGTCGCCGGAGGCACGGCCCATATGGTGCGGGCCGACCGACCGTGGCGTCGGGATCGTGCATTCATCGTACAAAAATGTAGTCACGCGGTGCCAGTTCATACCGGAGCGTCGGTTTTGCCACTCATATCTCCCCAGTCTTTTGCTCGACTATCGCTTTTCTATCATGATAACAACATATTGCATCTTCAAAGCCCGGCTGGCACGGATCGTGCTCTTCCCGCCCATGACTTCTAACGCAAACCACAGGCTCTGATCGTTTGACATCGAACCAATGCGCAAGAACCCGCACAGCATAGTGCGGCGACTGATAACGGAAGGTTATCCGAATAGGCAAGGAGGTAATGAATGAACCACAGACGGTCCTTTTTACAAATGATGGTTGTGGCCCTTGTGTGCCTTGTCTGGGCATTTCCGGCCCAGGAGGCACGGGCGCAGGATGAGATAAAGATCGGCGTCCTGCATTCGCTCACCGGCACCATGGCGATCTCGGAAACGTCTCTCAAAGACGTGGTACTCATGGCTGTCGACGAAATCAATGGGAAGGGCGGAGTCCTCGGCAAGAAACTCAAGCCGGTCGTGGTGGACCCCGCGTCCAACTGGGACCTCTTCGCAGAAAAAGCGAAGGAATTGATCCTCAAAGAAAAGGTGGCAGTGATCTTCGGCTGCTGGACTTCCGTCAGCCGCAAGTCGGTGTTGCCTGTCTTTGAAGCCAACAAGGGCCTCCTGTTCTACCCCGTTCAGTATGAGGGAGAAGAGCAGAGCCCGAACATCTTCTACACCGGCGCGACGCCGAATCAGCAGCTCATTCCGGCAGCGGAATACCTTATGAGCGCGGAAGGCGGCTCCAAGAAGAAGTTCTATCTCCTCGGCACCGACTATGTCTTCCCAAGGACGGCCAACAAGATCCTGAAGGCATTCCTTTTGGCCAAAGGCGTCCCTGAGAAGAACATCGTCGAAGAATACACTCCGTTCGGCCACGCGGACTACCAGACCATCGTGTCGAAGATCAAGAAGTTCTCTGAAGGCGGCGACGCGTGCGTGCTCTCCACTATTAACGGCGACTCCAACGTGCCGTTTTACAAGGAATTCGCCAACCAGAAGTTGACCGCGGACAAGTGCCCTATCATGGCCTTTTCCGTTGCAGAAGATGAGCTGCGGTCCATGGAGACTGAGTTCCTCGTTGGGCATCTTGCTGCGTGGAACTATTATCAAAGTATCGATGCTCCGAAAAACAAGCAGTTCGTGAAGGATTTCAAGGAGTACTGCAAGAAGAACAGCCTGCCGGGCGGCGACAAGCGAGTGACTGACGATCCCATCGAGGCGGCTTATTTCGGCGTATATGTCTGGAAAAAGGCTGTCGAGAAGGCCAAGTCCTTTGACATCCCTAAGGTTACCGCTGCTGTGCTTGGCACGGAATTCGACGCTCCAGGCGGCCCCAAGAAGATGGATGAAGTGAATCACCATACGTACAAACCGGTCCTAATTGGTGAAATCAAAGCCGATGGGCAATTTGACATCATTTGGCAAACCAAGGGTCTGGTGAAACCCGAGGCGTTCAGCAGCTATTTGAAAACCAAGAGCGCAGCAAAATAAACATCAGGAGCAAAAAGCCACAACTAACACGCGAATGTTGCGCCGTTACGTTCGCGGCTTTAATCCGGATGGATTGCTCACCTTTTGGAAGGCTGATTGGTTCCAATGCTTGGAGGAGGATCATCTCCTCCTCCAACCCCTCAAGGACGAATCATGCTGCAAAGCAGGCTTCTCACAACTTTTATCTTCCTATGCTCGTTGATCCTCTTCGTCGCGGGAGATTCCGGCGCGGACACGGAGACAGTACGCAAAGCGCTCCTGGAATTGGCCACGGCCGACAAGACGGGTCGCGAGTCCATCTTCTCCCTTCTCCAGAAAGAAGGCGACGCCGGCCTCGTGCCCATCCTCGAGGCGTACTCGACAGGGCTACTGGAAGTGCGCGACGGAAAGCTCGTCGTCTACGGGCCTAGAGTTCAGACCTCAAAGGACTCCAAACACTATCCTATTCTGGACGCGTTTACGGGCAAGCCGCTCCTGGATGACAAGGGGAACCCCGTGGTAGCGGAGGAATTGGGCAAATCCAGGCTCCAGGTTCCCCGTGCAGAACGACGGCTCGTGGCCGACATGATCAAGGTCCTGTCGCTGCAACACGGCGACGCGTCAAAGCGTATTGCTGCAATCCATGCTGCCGGCGATCGGGGCGACGCATCGGTGATTGGTGCGCTCCGCGCTCAGGTGGAGAGCAATCCCGGGGCGGAGATCCGTTCCGCGCTAGAGGAGGCCATCGCGCAGATTCAGGTGCTGCACGGCAATCGCACTGAGAAAATCAATGCAGCGGAAGCACTAGGAGAGCACGGCTCCCTCAGGGCCGCGGCGAGCCTTCGCAAAGCCTTGGAGGCCGCGGGAGACGAAGACGCGGAACTATCCGCGGCTCTTCAAAAAGCCCTGACCAGGGCAGACCGCGTGCAGGAGCGTAACAAGTTCTTGCACAACCTCTTTTCCGGGTTGTCGCTGGGGTCGATCCTGGTTCTTATGGCACTAGGACTTGCCGTCATCTTTGGGCTCATGGGCGTCATCAACATGGCCCACGGCGAGTTTATGATGCTGGGCGCTTTCACGACGTACGTGGTATGCGAAGCTTTCAAGCGGTATCTCCCGCCCGGTGTGTTCGACTACTACTTTCTCTGTGCTCTTCCAATTTCGTTTCTCTTTACCGCGGCGGCCGGATGGGTCTGCGAATGGGCCCTCATAAGGCATCTGTACGGTCGACCGCTGGAAACATTGCTGGCCACCTGGGGATTAAGCCTCGTCCTGATTCAGGCGGTTCGGGTCTTATTTGGCGATACCCTTTCGCTGACCCCGCCCGAATGGCTCACAGGAAGCTGGGAAGTGGCACGGGATCTTGCCTTCCCGGTCAACCGCCTTTTTATCGTCGTATTCTGCGCGGGATGTACCCTGGTCTTTTACGGGGTGGTGCAGAAGACCAAGTTGGGGTTACTGCTGCGCTCCACTGTTCAGGACCGCGACACTGCATCCAGTCTTGGCGTTGCGGTGAGGCGAGTGGACGGCTTCACATTTGCCTTGGGAACCGGCCTGGCAGGGCTGGCTGGCTGCGTCATCCCCCTGTACGACAAGATCAATCCCGGCATGGGCCAAGGGTACGTGGTGGAAAGTTTCATGGTCGTGGTGCTCGGGGGTCTCGGAAAGCTCGCGGGCGTTATCATCGGGGGGCTTGGGCTGGGCTTTCTGACCAAGTTCATCGAGCCTTTTCTTCAGGCGGTGTACGGGAAGGCCGTTGTATTGGGCCTCATTATTATCTTCCTGCAATGGAGACCGTCAGGGCTCTTCCCATCCAAAGGTCGTCTGGCTGAGGAATAAGGTGCCGCTATGCACGATCTGAGTCCCAATGCCGGTCCCGACTCCCGATTGATATCATTTCGCAAGCAAGCGGCCTTGGGAGTCCTGGTGTTCTTTTTCTGCGTCATTCCGTTGCTTGCGTGGGTCGGCATTGTGGAGCCGACCAGCGTCAACAAGTTAGGTCGTTATCTTTGCTTTGCCATCGTGGCCCTCGGCATCGACCTGTTGTGGGGATACACCGGTCTGTTGAGCCTGTGCCAGGCGTTCTTCTTTTGTCTCGGTGGCTATGCCATGGCCATGCACTTGAGTCTTCCTCAGGGAGGAGGCGATGTACGACCGGAGTACCACAACATACCGCAATTCTTTTTTTTCAATAATGTGGACACGTTGCCTGGTTGGTGGGCGCCGTTTGCCTCGCTCCCAGTGGCTTTGAGCGCCGCGATCCTGATTCCTGCTTTTTTTGCCACAGTATTTGGCTTCACAGTATTCCGCAGTCGAGTAAGAGGCGTCTATTTTGCCATTATCACGCAGGCGGTTGCGTGGGGAGCGTTTCTCTTGTTTTGCAGAAATGAGATGCTCTTGGGCGGCACCAACGGCCTGACCAACTTCAATCCGAGCCTCAACCGAGACCCGGTGTTGATCATTCTGTTCTATCTTTTGACTGTGGTCACTCTTGCCGTGCTGTTTCTCGCCGCGCGGCACATCGCCAGGAGTCGGCTGGGCCGATTGCTCGTCGCGACCCGCGACAAGGAGATGTTGCTGCCGTTCATGGCGTACCGGCTTCTGTCGATAAAGCTCTTCGCGTTTGTGGCTGCTGCGGTCTTCGCTGCGATCGGGGGTATCCTCTACGTCCCGCAAAACGGGATCATCACCCCGAATGTGATGCGTGTCGAGGACTCCATCTGGATGATTATTTGGGTTGCTCTCGGCGGCCGCGGACGTCTGTGGGGAGCACTGGCCGGGGCCCTTCTGGTCAATTACGCCTATTCCATCATGACATCGGACATGCCTCGCGCATGGCCTTTTCTTGAGGGGGGAATGTTCCTTGCAGTGGTCCTGCTCTTCCCTAATGGCCTGGTCGCGCTCTGGGACAGGTTTGAACGGGATATATCCGGAGGGGTTCCACTGCATGGTCTCCTGGCCGCGGTTGCGGTCTGCCTCGTCGTGCTGGTTCTGGATAAGGCAGGATATCTGGGGTGGGTGCCCTACCATCTCCATTACTGGACATGTGGCGCAGTCATGGTGCTGCTCGCCATGAGGAGCCCTACCCCCGCGGGTCTTGTGTCCGCGATTCTGGCATTGTTCATGCTTTCGGAAGCCCTGGGCCTTATGCCAAAGGCTCTGGCCGCGCAGGCGTTCGGGGTACCCGCGAAGTACTATGTTCTCATGGGCGCTTTGGCGGGGGTGGCGCTCATGAGCCGGATGCCGTTTCTCGCGATCACCTGGAGGAAATATGGGGCTCCAGTCCCTGAACATTGAGAAGACCGTTCCGGCCGACAAGAAGGGCTCGTACCACGTGTTTCTCGAAAATGCGACCGTGGTCTTCGACGGGTTCAAGGCGCTGGAGGTGGATGAATTCGGCGTCTACTACAACGAGCTTCGTGTTGTCATCGGCCCCAACGGCGCAGGAAAGACTACTTTGTGCGATGTCATCAGTGGAAGAACGCCGCTCACCTCAGGGCACATCTACGTGGAAGGGCATGACGTGATGCGGCTGGAGGAAGTGGAATTCGCCCGCATGGGAGTGGGAAGAAAGTTCCAGACTCCAACGGTCTTCGGTAGCTTGACGGTTCACGAGAACATGTGTCTGGCTCTGCCGCGTGCCAAAGGCGTGTTCCGGAACCTCGCTTTTCATGAATCCCCCGAGGAAGGCGATAAAATAGACGCGATCCTGAGCAACGTAGGGCTGCTCGATGAAAAGACAACGGAGGCCAGATTTCTCAGCCACGGCCAGCGTCAGTGGCTCGCTCTGAGCATGTTGATCCTTGCGCGACCGAAACTCCTGTTGGTGGACGAGCCTGCAGCCGGACTCACTGATCAAGAAACCGAAAAGACGGCGGAGTTGCTCCTCGAAATGAAGGATCAACACACAATGATCGTGATCGAGCACGATATGGAATTTGTTCGCATGCTCAAGTCAAACGTAACGGTCATGAACGAAGGAAAAATCCTCGCGCAAGGGAAGCTCGAAGAGCTGCGGCAGAACGACGAAGTTGTCAAAGCATATCTGGGAAGATGACGGCCATGCTCGAAGTGGAAAAACTTTCATTCTCATACGGCGAGGTTAAGACGCTCAATCAGGTCTCAATGGTGATGGAGCCGAAGAAGATCACCTGCGTCATGGGGCGCAATGGCGTCGGCAAAACCACTCTGATGAACAACATTATGGGCACCCTCCGGTCCAATTCTGGAACGCTCAAGCTTGGTGGAACGGATGTTACGACTCTTCCCGCCAACAAACGCGCGAAGGCGGGCATAGCGCTCGTTCCGCAAGGCCGGCATATTTTTCCCAGGCTGACGGTGGACGAAAACCTCCGCGTCGGCCTGGAGGCCCGTTCAGATGCGAAGCGCACCATACCTGACGAGGTCTTTGATCTGTTTCCGGTGCTCAAGACCATGCTGAGACGCTACGGTGGCGACCTCTCAGGCGGTCAGCAACAACAGCTTGCTATCGCGCGGGCACTTGTGGGTAACCCACAGGTGCTCCTTCTGGATGAACCTACCGAAGGCATTCAGCCCAACGTCATCGAAAAGATTGGAGAAGTGCTTCAGCACCTCGTGTCGGAGAGGGGTGTCACCGTGGTGATGGTGGAGCAGTACCTCGATTTCGTACGCGCGATGGGCAACAGCTTCTACATCATGAACCGAGGCGCAGTCGTCGCGAGCGGACAGACGAAAGACCTCTCAGAAGGACTCATCGCTCGGCATCTGCACGTGTAATTCCGGCTTCCACAGCTAACAAGCCACAACGAATCATGGAACCCGTCGCCAAGGCCGAAAGCTTATACCATGTAGCGTTCAAGGACGTAACGTGGCCCTGGTAGGGGCGCACCCACGCGTGCGCCCATAGAGCGGGCAGACCCGCGGGTCTGCCCCTACAGAAATTCCTGGCCTTGCCAATTGAGCAGCGGCCTCATATCACGTCTTATATTGGTTTCCAAAAATGATGGCCGTTTGGCCACGAGATGGAAATTCCCAGGGAAGGCAGCAAGCTGGCCCTTGTCCGTCATTCCCGCGTACGCGGGAATCCAGAAGCTCAGCAGGGGGACAGTGGAAAGCCTTGTACCAAGCCCCCAAGACTGGATTCCTGCTTGCGCAGGAATGACGAGGTTCAGCGGCAGCGAATCGGACAGGAGTTCTGGCAATCACTATACAAAACGCATTCGTATTGCTAACGGCCTCCTTGACTTTCTAGCCTCCACAAGCGCTCGCACGCGCAGCGAGAATCGTCTCGACGATTTCCGGCACACCCGTGCCGTCTTTCACGCAAGCAAAAATGTTCGGTCCTGAAACCCGCATCCTCTGGGAGTCCCGTTCCATCACCGAAAGATCCGCGCCCACCAATTCCGCGAGGTCGATCTTGTTGATTACAAGGAGGTCCGATTGCGTGATTCCCGGCCCGCCCTTGCGAGGGATCTTGTCCCCGCCCGCCACGTCAATGACGTAGATGGAGAAATCCACAAGCTCTCTGCTGAAGTGCGCTGCGAGGTTGTCGCCACCGCTTTCCAGCAGGAGTATGTCCACGTTGCCCTGAAAGCGCGACATAAGGTCTTCCAGGGCGTAGAGATTCATGCTGATGTCGTCGCGGATCGCGGCATGAGGACACCCGCCGGTTTCCACCGCAACGATGCGATCTTCGGGCAGCGCTTCTTTTCTCACCAGGAATTCCGCATCCTCGCGAGTGAAGATGTCGTTGGTTACCACCCCGAGTTGGTAACGATCTCTCAGCGCCAGGCATAGAGCGTTAACCAGCGCGGTCTTGCCGCTTCCAACCGGACCGCCTATTCCAACAGTGAACGCTCTGGCACCAAAATCCCTTTTCGGAGAAACCAGTTCCCGGAGCCGGTATTCTCCTGGGCCGGAGTAATGATCGTGCGCGTGTCCCTCGCCGTGGTCGTGCGGACCGTGGTGTGAATGAGTTCGGTGATCGTGCATGGCGAATTAACCTTCTACTGCAATAATTGGCGCGTCAGTTCTGAAAGAGACGACTGTAAAGCGATTGATGCCGAGCCTGGGCTATTTCCAGGATCGACGCCACCTTATATGCCTCGTGGTATTGCATCTCGATCACTCGTTCCACAACTTCGTTTATGTGATCGAGCGTTTCTCTCAGAGCGCGCTGCGCGTCCTGAGGGCCCAGAAGGCCCAGCCGAACGGCCGCACTGATTTGGTCTCGCAGCGTAATGTACAGATACGCTGATGCTGCGTCTCGCCGAGACAGCCCCAGGAGCCCGGCCACGACCCCGAAGACCGGCGCCAGATGAGGATTGAGATGTTGTGTCTCGAGCCAAGCCGATACTTCGTCAAAACCATGCCCGGCGTAAACCGACCGCATTACGAGCAGCAGACTCTTTCCCTGAGCTATACTGGCTTTCCGGACCGCGGGCACCGTTGTAGCCGCGTCATACCGCTGAAACACCGGCACAAGGAGGTTGTAATCGCTTGTGTGGCACCCGTGCGTGGTGTTCACAAACGGGATGTCAGCGGTTGATACCTGCGAAAGGACATTACGCATGTACTGCCCGAACTCGTTTATGTCTCTGATTCTTCCCAACTTGGCCATGCTTTCCAGCCCGTTCGAGAATGCAAAACCTCCCAACGGAAAGCCGGAATCGGTAAGTTGAAGGATGCGTACGTCCATTCGGGATTCCTCAAGCGGCATCATGCTCCTCGTATCCTGCGACTCCTCAGAACAGATTATAGAGTTGCGACAAGGGAAGTCGTGACGCGGGCCGGCACGTCAGGTGAACCCCGTCGGCATAGACTCGATAGGTTTCCGGGTCGACAACGATATTGGGGCATACATCGTTGAGAACAAGGTCCTTCTTGGCCAAGCTTCTACAATTCCCAACGGCCTGTACACGCTTCGTCAGCTCATAGTTCCCCAGGACTCGCTCGCGGGATGCCTTTGAAACGAACGCGAGCGAGTGCTTCCCGGCCGCGGAGCCAAATGCCCCGAACATAGGGCGGGAAAAGAACGGTTGAGGCGTGGGTATGGACGCGTTGGGATCGCCCATCTGCGCCTGTGCGATCACACCGCCCTTGATGACCATCTCCGGTTTGATCCCAAAGAACGCCGGCTTCCACAAGACCAGGTCCGCAAGTTTGCCGACCTCCACTGAACCGATGTGATCTGCAACTCCATTGGCGATTGCAGGATTGATCGTGTACTTGGCGATGTAACGTCTCGCTCGGAAATTGTCATTCCGCGGCGAGTCCTGAAGCAGCGCGCCGCGCTGCTCCTTCATTTTGTGTGCGGTCTGCCACGTCCGACAGATGACTTCTCCGACGCGGCCCATTGCCTGCGAGTCCGAAGACATCATCGAAATTGCGCCCATGTCGTGCAGAATATCTTCTGCTGCGATGGTTTCGGCCCGTATTCGGCTTTCTGCAAAGGCAATGTCCTCGGGAATGTTCTTATCCAGGTGATGACAGACCATGAGCATGTCCAGGTGCTCGTCAATTGTGTTAGTCGTTAGCGGCCGCGTAGGGTTGGTGGAAGAGGGCAGGACGTAGGGTTCCCCACACAGCCTGATGATGTCCGGCGCGTGGCCGCCACCCGCTCCTTCCGTGTGAAACGTGTGTATGGTGCGGCCCTTGAACGCTGCAATGGTCTGCTCGACAAAGCCCGACTCATTGAGGGTATCGGTATGGATGGCCACCTGCACGTCGAACTGATCGGCCACGGACAAACACGCGTCAATCGCGGCGGGGGTAGTGCCCCAATCTTCATGTAATTTCAGCCCCATCGCGCCGGCCTCGATTTGTTCCACCAGTCCCTCGGGTCTCGATGAATTACCCTTTCCCATGAACCCGAAATTCAGCGGAAACACGTCGGTGGCACGCAGCATCATCTCAATATTGAAACTACCCGGCGTGCACGTCGTGGCATTGGTTCCTGTGGCCGGACCGGTCCCGCCCCCGATCATCGTGGTGATCCCGCTTGCAAGAGCTTCATGAACTTGCTGCGGACAGATAAAGTGAATGTGTGAGTCGATGCCGCCTGCCGTGACAATGAGACCTTCGCCGGCTATGGCTTCGGTGGTTGCGCCTACCACCAGCCTGGGATCGACACCGGACATGATGTGAGGATTACCCGCCTTGCCGATGCCTGCGATAAGGCCGTTCTTGATCCCGATATCGGCCTTGAAGATGCCACTGTGGTCAATGATCAGCGCATTGGTGATGACTGTGTCGAGCGCGTCTTTTTCGTATACTCCCGAAGCCTGGCCCATGCCGTCCCGGAGCACCTTTCCGCCTCCGAACTTGCACTCGTCACCGTACACCGTGAAATCTCGCTCCACTTCGACGATCAGATTGGTATCGCCCAAACGCACCCGGTCGCCGACCGTGATACCGTACATGTCTGCATAAGCGGCCCTTGAAAGTCTTCTACTCATCGTCTACTCCCTCGAATCCTCTTTCTCTGGCCTTTTGTAAGGCAACCTGAAGCGCGGCCTCGGTTATCTCGCCTGAAGTGAGGCCGTGGCCGCCGTAAACCTTCTTCTCACCCGCCAACTCAACGAGTTCCACGGTCTTCGTCTCTCCCGGCTCGAAGCGAACAGCGGCCCCGGATGGGATATTAAGACGGAATCCCCAGGTCCTTGCCCGATCGAAGTCCAGGCTCGGGTTCGCTTCGAAGAACGGATAATGCGATCCCACCTGGACGGGTCGATCGCCTCTGTTGATAACCTCTATGGTGACTGTGCCCCGTCCGTGGTTCAGGATGATGTCTTCAGCCGCCAGGATAAGCTCCCCAGGACGAAAGGACGGACGATCATCCGCGACCTTGCTCGATGCGGCACGCGTCAGGCCGCTGCCATACAAGGCTAGGGCTGCATCGCCGGATTCTTGGCATATCGGGTTGTGTACGGTCACCAATTTGGTGCCGTCGGGAAAGGTCCCCTCGACCTGGACCTCGGCGACCATGTACGGCACGTCCGGCAGCACGTCGTCAGATCCGAGGATCTGTTTGCCCAAGTTCATCAGGTCCGCGACGCTGTGCCCGTCCCTAATGAACTCTTGCAACTGCGACGCGATCAGGGCCATTGATTCCACGTAGTTCAGTTTCAGGCCCCTCGCGTACCGCTTTTGTGCAAGGAATCCCGCATTGTGCAGGATGAGTTTTTCCACGTCCCGTGGTGCCAATCTCATGATTTCCTGCTCTCAGTATTTTCTCGCTCCCGGATCGAATCCGAGATAGCTGTCCTGCGCCAAACTTCGGCGAAGCGATTCCATGACGGCTCTGACACCCGCTCCTTCCTTCGCCACCGCCCGAATGACGTACCCATGCTCCTGAACCGGATGCATCGAAACGAACAGCCCATTGCGATCGGCTGTCCCATTGAAGGCGCCTTCACCTTCGACAAAGCGTTTCAATGGCTCCCACCGAGGGCCGACCATGTACACGGTGAGAACACACGCACCGCCGCCCAGGAGCGCAGGGTCCGAGAAGTCCTGATCCCCGGGCCGGCAGACGAATCGGTCGAACAAGAGCGGTGTGCCATCCACGAGAACGGAGAACTCGTGATCGTACGTGTCGAATGCGAACCGCTCTCCCGTGTGGAGGCGCCCTGCGATCATGCACTCCGCGACAAGGAGAGACGATCGGTCGGCGAGGTGCCATTCCTGTCGCTGTCGAAACCGACTACCTGCATGGAGTACCACGGGATCCGGCATCACAACGGCCAGCGCTCCTTCCTCCATCTCGCCCTCGATCGCCTGGGACGATCCTCTGGTAGTGCCCGGGTACACCTGGAGGCTGCCGAACGACCCTATGCTCACTGAGCTGTCCCGCCTGCACCGGATCTTGAGATGAACATCGTCGCCGTCGACCATGCCTCCGCCGAAGTGCGATAGATAAAGAGCACACGCTGAAGCAGAGACCCGCGGGTTGAACACCTTCAATGGAGCGAACGTCCTACAATTGACGAGACGTGATACTCCTTGGTGTTGCATCACCTCAAGAATATTCAGGTTTTCATCGAGTTTACTCAACAGCATTGGACTACGGTGCGCGATTCGCAACTGCGCCTGGTCAACAAAGAGCAACTCTCGTGCCATGATAGCAACGAAGCCACTAGGGGCGCCAAAAACGGCAGCGAAGACTGTAAACCCACCTAGACAGCCACGCGCGTTCCTACCTTGACGTAGGCCCGCGGGTCTTGTACTACAAAAAAGTAGCATTCGGGCAGTACCCGCGGAAGATGTGAGTTGATGAATGATTGGTGCACCTCACTCTCCCTGGACGTAACCGACTGGATGCGATGTTTTTCCAAGAAGAGGCCCTAATGCGGCCCCCAAGGCGACCCCCAAGGATCGGTATGGAAGAACCGCGAACTGGTGTAAGTTAAGGCGTAGTTCTATCCCCGAGACAGGTCACGATGATCCGGAACGAAGGAAACGAGCGTATGTCTCACGCAGAGTCCACGGATTTGACTGCTGCTTACTCCTCTCGATTTGACGACAGTCCAGTGGGCGTGCTGCTGGTTGCGGGTGACGCAACCGTGGTTTACGGGAATCGAGCTGCCGCTCGCTTGTTCACGTTGGAGCCTGTTGAGTTCGTGGGACGGTCTCTTGATTCTTTCGAGCCTGGGGCCTGGCACGGCGCCTTGGCGGTTTTTCGGGATGGCGCACCGCTCTTGGGCTCGCGATTCTCAGTGCGGGACCGGACCGTGATCGGTCATCATTTTCCTCTGTTCGCAGACGGCAAAGTTCGCCTGGTCACCAGCTATTTCCTCGACTCAGACCAAGAAGAGCTTCAGACGCTCTTCCCCTCACCGTACAGGGAAGTGGTTTCGCAGTTGGAGGCCATAATGGAGTCCTCCTTTGATGGCCTTTGGATCTGCGATCATCGCGGGGTAGTGGTCAAGGTGAATCAGGCCGCGCTCAACTTGGTGGGACTGCCGCGGGAACAAGTAGAAAACCGTTACGTGAGCGACCTATTGAAAGAGGGCAACTTTGAAGAATCTGTGACCTTGCAGGTGCTTCGGCGCAAGACCACCGTAACAATGCAGCAGCATCTCAAGACCGGAAAGATCGTGCTGGCTACGGGCGTGCCGATCCTTGACTCGGGCGGGGAGGTCGCGTTCGTGGTGATCAACGACCGAGACCTTACCCTGCTTGATCGTTTGCGCAGAGAAATCGAAGAGAGTCAGGCCCAGTTGGAGCATTACAGGAGTGAGCTTTCTCTCAAGCAGATCAAGGAACTTGAAGCCAACCACGTCATCTGCCGTAGCCGAGTCATGAAAGGCGTGTACGAACAGGCGCTGCGCGTCGCGCCTACCAATTCCACGGTGCTGATCTCCGGCGAGACCGGGGTCGGAAAAGGATTGCTGGCAAAGCTGATCCACAAGGAGTCGGCCCGGAGTAAAGGCCCGTTCATTCGGGTGGACTGTGCGGCAATTCCCAGCTCACTGTTCGAGTCGGAGATGTTCGGATACGCGAAAGGAGCTTTCACCGGCGCAGGATCGAGAGGAAAACCAGGACTTGTAGAGTTGGCGCGCGGGGGAACGCTCTTCCTGGACGAGATCTCGGAGATAAATCCCGAAGGTCAGGTCAAGCTACTGCGTTTTCTGGATGAACGCCGCTTCGTGCCCGTGGGCGGCTCTGCAGAAAAGGAAATAGATACCCGCGTGATTGGTGCGACCAACAAGGACCTCGCGGCCGAAGTCGGCGCAAGGCGATTTCGGAATGACTTGTTTTATCGTTTCCACGTGCTGCCTCTTCACATACCTCCTTTGCGAGAGCGACCGCTGGACATAGCAGACCTCACCCGGTCATTCCTCCAAAAGATAGGCGATGAGAACCGCATTTATAAACAGATAAGTCCCCAGGCCATGAATATGCTCTTGAAATACCCATTCCCCGGCAACGTGCGCGAACTGGAGAATATCGTAGAACGCATGTTGATCATGAGCGCGGGCCAGGAAATTGAAGTGCACGATTTGCCCTCCGAAGTGCGTGCACACCCGGTGGGCCCACTTGAGGCGGAGTTGGTGCAAGGTATGGATCTCCGTCACCGGTTGCGGTCTCTGGAGCTTGAGATAATTCAGGAGGCGCTCAAGCGATTTGGGTCACAGCGACGGGCAGCGCGTCATTTGGGTTTGAGTCAATCGTCGTTAGCTCGGAAGCTGAAGCGTTGCGGGCTTTGACGCGATATTGCATCAAGATGCAATTGTGAATCAAATCCTCGCTGCCCCGCGCGCCGCATAATGGCCCGTACAAACAAGAAGAGTCAGCCTACTTGGTGATCTAAAAATGAATCAGCAGACAGAAGAGGGCAGCCGTCAGCCCCTGCTTCTCCCATGTCTCACAGCTTAGTTCAAGGTTAGTTCCCCCTTAATCTCAGGATGTTACCCCGAATATGTCCCGCCGACCCGTGCGCCGGTCCTCTCGTGGCATAGATTTCGCTCTTATCTCCAGTCATGGAAGGTATGCTGCCCCAAGAGATCGAGGAAGCACTCTCCGGAAACCTTTCCCACTTGATTCTGAAGCCGGAATCTCCCGATGTTTCTGCCCGCTTGCGTACGTTCTTGCGGCGCCGAGGCATCGCGATCAGCGAGGAGCGGGTGTTTCATGACGAGGAGCAGCATACTTGGTTGCTGCTCTCCTTTAACCGGCCAAACGCGAGCGCTGTGGCCAAGGAATTGGTTGAAGAAGGTTTTTCAGGAGTAATCGCGGGCATAGATGCGAAATCGCCGTGACGGTCGTATACGATCCTGGCGCATCGGTTTGCGCCTGGGTGCCAGCAGTGGCACCCACAAGTGAATCCGGGCTTGCTTTCGAGAACTGCTTTGAACTTCCAACACGTGCCCGGATTGCTCGGGGCAACATGGTTCACCAGTCAGCGATAGGAATTGAGGCAAATGACTTCGAAAATAGGCACCAAGACCCTTCTGAGCCAGCGTGAAGCTCAAGTGCCCCCTGGGCCCTTCAATGTTACGTCCCTATTTGCCGCCAGGGCAAAAGGGGCCGAGATCTGGGACGTAGAAGGGAAGCACTACATCGATTTCTCCGGTGGTATCGGGGTTGTCAACGTAGGTCACTGTAATGAAAAGGTGGTGGAAGCGGTGAAGGATCAGGCCGAACGCTACCTGCACACGTGCTTCCATATCGTCATGTACGAACCGTACGTAGAGCTTTGCAGTCGCTTGAACCGTATCACGCCGGGGGACTTTGCCAAGAAGGCAATGCTGGTGAACTCAGGGGCCGAAGCGGTGGAGAACGCGGTTAAGGTGGCACGGTATTATACGAAACGTCCTGCAGTGATCGTGGCCGAAGGCGCTTTTCATGGGCGCACTCTGTTGGCCATGACTATGACGAGCAAGGTCAAGCCTTACAAATTTGGGTACGGGCCTTTTGCGCCCGAGATCTACCGCATGCCGTATGCGTACTGCTACCGTTGCGCATTCAATCTGACATACCCCTCGTGTGGAGTGGCTTGTGCCCATTGCCTGGCGGACTTCTTCATCGAACATGTGGCAGCAGAGCAGACCGCGGCCGTAGTGCTTGAGCCGGTATTGGGCGAAGGGGGATTCGTGGCCCCTCCTCTTGAGTACTTCCGCATCATTGCGGACATCTGTCGCTCCAGCGGTATTCTTTTCGTTGCGGACGAGGTCCAGACCGGCATGTGTCGAACCGGCAAACTCTTCGCGATGGAGCATTACAAGGTGGAGCCCGATTTGATGGTCGTGGCCAAGTCATTGGCCGCGGGACTTCCGCTCGCTGCGTTGGTAGGCCGAGAAGAGATTATGGACGCGTCCCACGTCGGTGGGCTAGGTGGCACCTACGGAGGCAACCCGGTCGCGTGCCGGGCTGCCCTAGCGGTTCTGGATTTCATAGAGGAAAGCCGCCTGGCGGACCGGGCTGCACAGATCGGCAAAGCGGTCCGTGAGCGTTTTCTGCTCATGCAGGAGCGCTTTGAGCTGATCGGCGACGTTCGTGGGCTCGGTGCCATGATGGCTATCGAGTTGGTAACTGACCCCAAGACCAAGAGTCCGGCCACAGACCAAGTCAAGAAGCTGATCCAATACGGCGTTGACCACGGCCTTATTCTTCTGAGCTGCGGCAAGTACGGAAACGTAATCAGGACCCTCATGCCGCTCGTCATCACCGACGAGCAGCTCCAGGAGGGGCTCAACATCATGGAGCAAGGGCTAGCTGCAATCAGTCAGAGCTGAGGTCGAGAGTGGCCCCCACAAAGATGATCGAGACACCTGGTTGGAGGTGAGGTCTCTCCCTGTAGGATGGGATCGATTGACCGGCAGAGACGCCGGTCCTACGAGAGGCAGGGCCTCTCCCGGCGGAGACGGGATCGATGCAACCGCTGTGGTTTACTGGTTGGACCACGGCATGTTTACCCGGAATCGCGTAGAAGGAGAAAGGAGTGGAGGATGAAAAGGAGGATTTGTTCCGTTTCGGCGGTCGTGGTGAGTTTGGCTCTTGTGTTGTTAGTCTGGGCCGGGCCTGCTGCCGCGGCTGAGAAGGGTCCTATCAAGATCGGCATTCTGGGCCCCTTCACCGGTGCGCTGGCGTTCAACGCCGGAGAGATGAAAAAGGGGATGGAGCTGGCTCTCGGTGAGGTGAACTCCAAGGGCGGCCTCTTCGGACGCAAAATAGAGCTCATCTACGCTGACACTGAAGCCAAACCGGATAAGGGCGTGGCAGCCATCAAGAAGCTGATCACTCGAGACGAGGTGCTCGTGGTGGGCGGCGGGTATGCCTCCAGCGTCAACATCGCCACCAGCGAGGTTGCGGACGCTGAGAAGACACCCAACGTGGTAGCGATCGCCATTAGTCCAACTATTACGAACCGCGGCCTCAAGTACGTCTTTCGCACGAGCCCCAACAGCCCCATGTTCTTGACCGGTATGAACAAGTGGTTGGAGGAGGTCAAGAAACCGAAAACCGTGGCCTTCTTCATGGAGAACACCGACTATGGTCGAGATGGCGAAAAGATTTGGTCCGAGGTGTCCAAGAAGATCGGCGCCAAGGAACTTGCCCACCTCTATTACGAGATCGGTGACACGGATTTCACCACTCAGATCAGCAAGCTCAAGGAGCTCAAGCCTGACGTTACGTTCTGCATCGGCTCCACTACCGAGCAGACTTTGATCCAGAAGCAGGCCAAGGAACTGACCTTCGTCACCCAATGGATCGGTGTGGGCGGCCACTTCACGGAGGCCTTCTTCAAGATGAGCGGCGCTATGTGTGAATTTGCCATGGGGTCTTCGCTGGAGCCCACCTTGAACCTGAAGAACCCTGAAACAGCGGCTTTTGTTAAGGCGTATGAGGCTAAAAACCCGGGGGCTCGGCCGGGCATTTTCAGCTCGCAAGGTTACGACAACGTTATGGTGATCGTGGATGCAATCAAGCGTGCCGGGGAGCCTAGCGGCAAACTCCAACAGGATCGGGATAAAATCCGTGACGCACTCAAGGCCACGGACATTAGACTGAGCCAAGGGCTGATCAAGTTTGACCAGACCGGTCAAGTGGTCACTCTGATCCCCAGCGCGGTGCAAGTGCAACTCAAGGACTGCAAGCCCGAGCTGCGCATCGTGTTTCCGAAGGAACTGGCCACCGCGGAGTATCAGGCGCCGATTCCTTGGGATCAGAGGAAGTGCAAGTAGTTTGACGGTAAGCAGGAGGTCCTATCGCGGTTCTCGTGCCTGCGAGGCCGCGTCTCCGGTGGAGCACCTATGGAATCGCTTTTTTTGCAACAAGCCCTGAACGGCATCATCGTGGGCAGCGTTTACAGCCTCATCGCCATCGGCCTGACCATGGTCTTCGGGGTTATGAGGATCAGTAATTTTGCCCACGGTGACTTTTCCATGTTGGGCGCTTACGCTGCCGTCTTCGTTCTGGGTATTTACCCGGGCTGGCTGGGCTGGGTGGGTTCCATATTGGCAGCGGCAGCCGTCGTGGGCGTCATAGGACTTCTCAGCGAGCGCGTGCTGTTTCGCCCCCTTCTGGATCGGTGGACGGACATTGATATCATCATGGTCTCGATCGGGCTCTTTCTGCTCCTGGAGAATCTGGCCCAGCTTCTTTTCGGCGCCACACCCCGCATGATTCAGGACCCATTCGCGGGCGCCTCGTTGAACCTGGGCCTGTTCTCCACCAGCGTATTGCGGCTCTTTTGTCTGGCTTTCTCGTGTATCGTTATTGCTCTCCTGCAGCTCTTCCTTTCGCGCACCCGGTTGGGCGTGGCGATTCGTGCCACGAGCCAAAACCGTTTCGCAGCCCTGCTCATGGGCGTGGACACGGCTATGGTCTATGCGCTGACTTTTTCGGTGGGCGTTGCCCTGGCTGGTGTAGGCGGAGTTCTCTATGGCACGCTGTTTGCCGTATTTCCCACTATGGGAGCCATGCCCACGCTGAAGGCGTTCGCGGTTACCATAATGGGTGGGATGGGGAGCATCCGAGGAGCCATCTTCGGAGGATTCATTTTAGGAATAGCGGAAACTCTGGGTGGCAACTATATCTCCATGCATTACAAGAATGCCATTGGCTTTATCATTATCATTCTGGTTCTTCTGATTCGGCCCAGCGGCCTATTTGGAAGGAGGGAAGGAGCATGAGCCCTCGTGCCCGCGTCTGGCTCAAGTGGGCCTTGGGGGCGGCCGCTCTGATTGCTCTGCCGCTGGTGGTCCGGGACCGCTATTTCCTCCACCTGGTCGTCACTGCGGGAATCTTCGTGCTGCTCGCGTCCAGTTGGAATCTGCTGGCTGGGTACGCAGGGCAACTCAACCTGGGTCATGCAGCGTTCTACGGCATCGGGGCCTATACCAGCGCGATTCTGGCCACCAAGCTGGGCATCACTCCTTGGTTGGGACTTCTCGCTGGCGGGCTCATGGCGGCTCTCTTCGGGCTGATGCTGGGCGTGCCTGCCCTGCGCCTCAGCGGGCCGTACCTGGCCATCACCACCATCGGGTTCTCTGAGATCTTGCGCCTTGTTGCCATGAACTGGGTGGAACTCACCCGCGGATCTCTCGGTCTCTACGGAATTCCGCCCTTTACTCCGATTAAGTTGGGATCCTGGCTCGAAATAGAATTTCGTTCCGAGATCGGCGCCTATTACTTGCTGCTGGTTCTGGTCTGCGTATCTCTGGCTTTCTTCCGGCGACTCACCGTGAGCGAGTTCGGGCTTTCACTGAAATCGCTCCGCGAGGACGAGATCGGCGCCGCGAGCATTGGCATAAACATATCCGGGTACAAGCTCGCAGTGTTCACGATTAGCGCCTTCTTCGCGGGTCTAGCCGGCGCCTTTTTCGCCCATTACCAAAGGCTGGTCAGTCCTGACACTCTTTCCCTTGGAGAAACCTTTGCCATCCTCACCATGACCATGTTGGGAGGCCTGGGCACGCTGGTGGGGCCGGTGCTGGGCGCGGTGCTGCTCACTTTTCTTTCGGAGGGGTTACGCTTTGTGGAAGATATGGTGAAGCTGGATGTTCGTATGATCATCTACGGCGTGCTCTTGATAGTCACGATCCGTTTCATGCGCGGCGGGATAGTGGGGCTGTGGAACAGCCTGCGCAGCGCAGGCCGAACGAAGGACTAGCGCTATGGAGTTGCTTCGGACCGAGAATCTCACCAGGTACTTTGGCGGGCTGTGCGCTGTCAATGACGTCGACTTCGAGCTGGCTTCAGGTGAAATCGTGGGGCTCATCGGACCCAACGGCGCGGGCAAGACCACGCTGATAAACTTGCTCAGCGGGGTCTATCCCCCCAGCAGGGGCACGATCGTTTTCAAGGGCAAAGAGATTTCGCGGCTCAAAGCCTACCAGGTCAACAGCCTGGGCATTGCCCGCACCTTTCAGGTGGTTCGAGTGTTCAAGAAGCTTACCGTGGTGGATAACGTAATGGCCGCGGTGGTCGATCGTCGGCGCATGGGCCCGTGGGGCCTTGTGGCACGGTCCATCCTGGGAAGAGGAGAGCCTGCAGAGGCCCAGGATCGTGATGAGGCCGAGCGGCTACTGGAGTTTGTAGGTTTGTCCGCGTACCGCAATGAGTTGGCGGAGAACCTGCCTTACGCCCTGTCCAAGCGTTTGGAAATCGCTCGGGCCTTGGCCACCCAGCCCGTGCTGCTCCTCTTGGACGAGCCCAGTAGCGGCCTGAACCCTAGCGAGCTCAATGACCAGATAGAGATCATACGGCAGATCAACCGGCAAGGTGTCACCATCCTTATCATCGAGCATGTCATGAAAGTCATCATGGACATCTCGCAACGGCTTATTGTGCTCCACTACGGTCAGAAAATCGCGGAGGGGTCGCCGCAGGAGGTCTACCGGAATCCTCAAGTGGTGGAAGCCTATCTTGGAGCTGAAACCGATGCTGAACATTGAAAACCTCACTCTGGCACGTGGCAAGGAACCGGTGCTTATGGACATTAGTCTCCGTGTGGAGCAAGGCGAACTGGTTACGCTCTTGGGCTCCAACGGCGCCGGTAAATCGAGCTTGCTCCAGGCAATCAGTGGGGTGCTCAGGCCGCGGAGTGGAAGCATTAGTCTTGACGGGGAAGAGATTAGCAGCCTGCCGCCTCATCAGATAGTGCAGCGTGGCATTGTCCAAGTACCGGAAGGGCGTCAGGTTTTTCCCGAGCTCACCGTGCAAGAGAACCTTCGCATGGGGGCTTTCACCCGCACGGATCCCGATGGAGTGACACGGGACATGGAAATGGTCTTTGCGCTCTTTCCCCGGCTTCAAGAACGCCTGATCCAGGACGCGGGCACGCTGAGCGGAGGAGAAGCGCAGATGTTGGCTGTCGGACGAGGATTGCTCGCAGCCCCGCGGCTCTTAATGTTAGACGAACCCAGCCTGGGCTTGGCGCCGGTAGTGCGCAAGATGATCTTCCAGGTGATAAGCCGGATTCACAACGAAAAAGGACTTACGGTGCTTCTGGTGGAACAGAATGCCTCCTGGGCGCTTCAGGTGGCCAGACGGGCGTACATCCTGGAAAACGGTCGCGTAGTAATGGAAGGCCTTGGCACAGACTTGATTCGCGATGAACACGTGAAGAGAGCATACTTGGGCCATTGAGGAAAGGAAGGATTTCGCGGGCTCAATGCTCGAAAGCTCCAGATCCGCTGCGCACCGGGGTCAATTTGTCGCTTGGCATTCTGATCATACCCTGGATATGAATCCTCAGCCACTGCCAAAGTCTTCGTCGTGTCGGTGACAACAAAAACGCACAATATTTCAGAGAACATATTTTACTGCGGCCAAACCTGGGAAATTCAAATAGGAGCCTCAACAAATGCGGCGCAAGCACTCCGAAATAACCGACCCCAACGAGATACAACGGATTCTCAGCTCAACCAACATCGGTCGATTGGCCACCAATGGTGCGGATGGCTATCCCTATATTACGCCCGTAAATTTCGTATATCACGAGGGGAAGATCTATTTTCATTGTGCGCCCAAAGGTGAGAAATTGGACAACCTGGCGCGAGATCCCAACGTCTGCTTTGAAGTAGATATTCCCTTGGCATATCTTGATTCGGGCATTGACCCGGATCGAGGAGTTTGCAAGGCACATCAGTTCTATCATTGCGTCATTATTAGAGGTGATGCTCGCGTGGTTCCTGACGGCCCGTTGAAGGTAACTGCGTTGAACGCGCTGGTAGCTAAACATGAGCACGGCTCCGATCATGGAATAGCAAACGAAGAAATGCCGGCTTACAAAGCTTGCAAGGTGGTTGAAATTACGCCGACCTCCATCACTGCGAAAAGTGACTTAGCACAAAACAAAACCCCCGAGGAACGTTTGGCGATTGCTAGGCATCTCAAGAATCGCAACTGGCCCGGAGATTTCGAAGCAGTCAAAGCACTGGGTTTTGATCCAGCAGATCTGTGAGTATGCCTTTTGTGTTGACACGAGGGTACATCTCATTGAAAGCGAATAAGAAGAAATAGAGAATGAAATGAACGACACCGAACAAGCGCGGCGGGTGATAACAAAGTGGATGGATGAGAATGTCCCGCGCTTTTTCCCTTACGCCCGGGCTATTTGGAGCTATGCCGAGCTGGCGGGCCAGGAAACGCGTTCCGCCAGTCTTCTCTGCCGTGTGCTCCGAGAGAACGGTTTTGACGTACGAGAGCGCGTTGCAGACATGCCCACGGCCTTTGTGGCTCGATGGGGAGACGAGCGCCCGGTGATTGCGATCAGTTGCGAATATGATGCTCTGCCCGGTTTATCCCAACAGCTCACCGAGAACCGACAGCCACTCGTAAAGGACGCCCCCGGACACGGCTGCGGCCATAATTTGTTAGGAGTTGGTGGGATCATGGCGGCAGTGGCGATCAAGGAGTGGCTCGAACAGTTCCACGTACCCGGCACTGTCGTTTTGTTGGGGACTCCCGGTGAGGAAATTTGCCTTGGTAAACCCTTCATGGCCAGAGCCAGATTGTTTGAGGGTCTGGATGCTATCCTTGATTGGCACCCCTGGACGTACAATCTTGCTACGTACGACGTGTGTAACGCTTACTTCAGCCTCAAGTTCCACTTTGCCGGCCGCTCCGCTCACGGGAATGCCCCGTGGCACGGCCGGAGCGCACTCGACGCGGCCCTGCTGATGGGCCATGCAATTGAGCTCCTGCGTGAGCATATACCACCCGGCAATCCCGATGCAGCCCATACAATCAATTACACCATTTCGGACGCCGGCCCCGAGTTCCCCAACGTGGTCCCGGATCGAGCCGTTCTGTGGGTTATCGGCCGCCTGAGCACCGCCGAACTGGTTGCGGAAGTGATGGCCCGCGTTGATAAGTGTGCAGAGGGCGCAGCTCTGGCCACAGGTACAGCAGTAGAGCGGGAATTTATCAGTGCCACCCACGAGAAGCTCCCCAATCAGACTGTGGCGGAGGTAGTGCACCGCAACTTCCAACAGATCGGCCCTCCGCGATTCAGCGAGGAAGAACATGCGCTGGCTCGCCGAATGCAGCGCTCCCAGGGCGCACGCGAAACAGGTATCAGCGAAGAAATCTTGCTGTTCGGTCCCAAGGGAACAGCGCTTTCCGATAACTCCGAGTTCAGTTGGTTTGCTCCGTTTGCCACGGTCTGGGTCGCCGCGGTTCCTCCTGGTTTGGGTTGGCACAACTGGCAAGTCACTTTCCTATGCGGTAGTGATATCGGTCGAAAGGCAATGGTGACCGCAGCCAAGGTCTTGGCTGCATCTGCGGCGGAGTTGTTCCTGCACCCGGAGACTCTAGCCGCGGCAAAACAGGAACTGGCCCAGCGCTTGGCTGAGCGACCCTACCGGACGCTCATACCGGAAGAAGCCGCGCCGCCTGTAGATCTGAATCGCCCTACGATGGATAAGTACCGTGACCTGATGCACGGGCGCTACCTCAGTCCATGACCGGAAGGAGAACTTTGGTGGACTTGAGTACCGCTTTGGACAGCGAGCGCCTCATTCGCTTTGCTCAGAAGCTCGTCCAAACCCCGAGCTTGAGCATGGAAGAAGAGGCTGTTTCTCGCATCATCGCCCGGGAGATGGAGGACCTTGGCTACGACGGGGTGCAGGTGGATTCTCTGCACAACGTGGTGGGAATTCTCAAAGGTTCAGGTGGCGGGCCTCGGCTTCTCTTCAACGGTCATAGCGACCACGCGGGCGTGGGAGGCATGGAGGAGCCTTTTTCCGGCAAGATCATTGATGGCACGCCGTTCGGGCATCAAGGCAGCGTTATCTACGGACGAGGCGCGGTGGACAACAAGGGTGCGGTCGCTGCCATGGTCCAGGCAGGAGGGGCAATTAAGAGCCTTGGCGTGAAGCTCAAGGGGGATGTCCTGGTTACCGCTGTTGTTCGCGAGGAAATGGCCTACGGCGAAGGCATAAAGGCCCTTCTTCAAGCAGGCATTTCTGCGGATTTTGCCGTGAGCGGGGAGGCGTCCCGGCTCAATGTGATGGTGGGCCACCGGGGGAAGTTTGAGTGCGAGGTCACCACCTTGGGCCGTACCACTCATGGCGGATATCCTCAGGGTGGAATAAACGCCATCTTCAAGATGAACCACTTGCTCACAGCCTTGCAAGAAGAATACCCGTTGCCCGAACATCCTTTCCTGGGGAAGGCTACGGTGACTTGTCTGGATATTGCCGCGAGCCCCGGCGCACTCACTCCTATAGTGCCGGATCGATGCAGCGCGGTGATCGATCGGCGGTTTCTGCCGGAGGAGACCGAGGAATATCTCTTGTCAGGTTTCCAATTCCTTTGCGGCAGACTTGCAAGTCGTGATGCTGAATTTCGAGCAGAGGTGCGTGCCCGCAAGTGGTTCCCCGCCATGTTTACCGAGCCCTCAAGTCCGATCGTACAGGCCGCACTGGAAGCTCGGCGCGAGGTTATGGGTACTAAGGGGGAGATCGGGGCCTGGTACTTCGGCGTGGACGGAACGTTTCTCAATCAGGCCGGCATCCCCTGCGTGGGCTTCGGCCCGGGAAATGAGTATCTAGCTCACACTCCGAATGACGTAGTACCCGTGGAAGATCTCATCACAGCCTGCCAAGTTTACGCTCAACTCATGGTAGGCGTGTGCGGTTAGCCGGATTCGGTTCGCGTATCGTAAGTTACCAGTGGGCACGGCACGACATTCGGGGTCGGTAAACGCTATCGGCAATTCATCTCGCTCTAGTTACCCGTTCGAATGTATTGCGCGCCTCTCTCAATCGCGGCCATGTTGGCGCGAAAGAACTTCTCCTTACCTTTAAGTGCAGCTTGCATACCCAATTCTGTTTCCTCGAGCGACAGCAGCCCTGTTTTGGCCATGATCGCGCCAATCATGATCATATTAGCCTGCCGATCTGAACCCAATTCTCGGGCTAATTCGCCGATCGGAACTGAAACAGGGGTAATGCCCTGGCGCTCGGGGCTTGCATCGATGAGAGAAGAATTGATGAAAACCAGTCCGCCTTCCTTGACGAGAGACTCAAACTTTACTAGCGAGGGATAGTTCATTGCCACCAGGATGTCCGGGTGTGAAGCCACGGGAGAAGCAATCTTTTTCTCCGAAACGATGACCGTACAATTGGCCGTTCCTCCGCGCATCTCCGTCCCGTAGGCGGGAAAGTAGGTGACATTCAGTCCTTTCAACATGGCGCCATGGCACAGAACATATCCCATCACGAGCACACCCTGTCCGCCGAATCCGGCAAAGGTGGTTGCAGTAGTCATGTTATCTCCTCAATAACCCGTGGTGTCTTTGATTACGCCTAAAGGAAAGACCTTCTGCATTTGTTTGTTAACCCAATTCCAAGCGCCTTGGGGTGACAACTTCCAGTTCGTCGGGCAAGGCGAGAGCAGTTCGACCATCGAGAAGCCCAGCCCATCAAGTTGGCACTGAAACGACTTCGCTATGGCCTTCTTGGCCTTGCGTATATCCTTTAAAGTGGTCAGCGCACAACGCTCGATGTACACTGCTCCAGCGGCCACCGCCAACATGCGGGAGATGTCGATGGGGTTGCCGTCTCGGGCGGCATCACGTCCTCCTGGAGTGGTGGTCGAATGTTGGCCGATTATGGTGGTAGGGGCCATCTGCCCTCCGGTCATTCCATAAATGGCATTGTTGATAAAAATGACCGAAACTTTTTCGCCTCGATTGGCTGCGTGTATAGTCTCGCCCGTGCCTATGGCCGCCAAATCCCCGTCACCTTGGTAGGTCAGCACAAACTTGTCCGGATGAACCCGTTTCACGCCCGTGGCCACGGCCAATGCGCGGCCGTGCGGTGCTTCTACCATATCGAAGTTAAAGTAGAGGTAGGCAAGAAATGCGCAGCCGACCCCCGGCACGCCTATCGTGCGTCCCCGCAAATCCAGCTCGTCCAAACACTCGGCAACCAACCGATGTGCAATGGAATGCCCGCATCCTGGGCAGTAATGGGTTTCCGCGGGCTTAAGGCTCTCCGGAAATGCAAATACTTTCTGCATAGTGACGCTGGTCATACGGCTATCCTCCGGCCGACTCTGCCGTCTCCTTCCATCATGGACACAAGCAATTCGCTCACATCGGCAGGGGTTGGGATCGTGCCTCCCGGCACCCCCAGGAAGTGGATCTCATCCTGTTTGTTTACGGAAAGAGCGACATCTTCGACCATTTGCCCCAGACAGAGTTCAAACACGGCCACCGAGCGACCTTGTTTAGCTACTTCCCGGAGCGCAGCTTTGGGGAAGGGCCAGAGCGTGATCGGTCTGAACAAGCCGATTTGGAAACCTTCCTCGCGAAGATCGTCAATAGCGCTTCTGGCAATGCGGGAGGCCGTTCCATACGCGACAACTATCACTTCGGCGTCTTCTGTTGCGTACGACTCCCAACGCATCTCGTGTGCGCTTATCGTGTCGTACTTAGCCTGAAGGTGAGCGTTGTGCTCGTAGAGCTCACCGTACTGGGCATAAAACGAACATAAGGTCCTCGGTTCGCGGCCCTCGCAGCCGTCCAGAATCCAGTCCTTCGCGGGCAACTCCGCCGGATTCAAGGGCTCCGGGAAAATCACCGGTTCCATCACCTGGCCCATGAGGCCGTCTCCCAGCAACATAACGGGGGTGCGATACTTGTCGGCCAAGTCGAACGCGACAAACGTCAAATCGACCAACTCCTGACAGTCGCCCGGGGCCAAGACCGGCATTCGGTAGTCACCGTGCCCTCCGCCGCGGGTGGCCTGAAAGTAGTCGGCTGCTGAGGCACCTATGTTTCCCAGTCCCGGTCCTGCGCGCATCATGTTGACAATAACCGCCGGGAGCTCGGATCCGGCCATGTAGGAGATGCCTTCTTGCATAAGGCTTATGCCGGGGGACGACGAGGATGTCATGACCCGCGCTCCCGCAGCTGACGCTCCCAAAGCCATGTTGATCGAAGCGACCTCACTCTCTGCCTGGAGGAACGTACCGCCCACTTCGGGGAGGCGTGACGCCAGGTACTCGGGCAGCTCATTTTGCGGTGTGATGGGATAGCCGAAATAGAACCTGCATCCAGCTCGAACAGCCGCCTCACCGGCAATGTCGGAGCCTCGCATGAGAACACGATCACCTTTCACGATACACCTCGATGGCAACTTCAGGGCACACAATTGCGCATGTGGCACAACCGGTACATGTCTTCTTTCCGTCCGGTGTTTTCTCGTTGAAGTGAGCAGGCTGATAGCCTTTACGGTTCAGATCGGGAGCCACAGAGATCAGCCTCAACGGGCAGAAATCGAAACAGATGTGGCATCCCTTACACCGCTCCTGATTTATTACTATCATTCCTCTACGAGCCAAGGTTGTCCTCCATTACAAAGATAGATCAACAACTCTTACCCCTCTGTCCTTCCCTCTCTTCTAAAGATTATGACCAGAGTCATAACTACGAAAACCATGGTGTCGGCAGCTTGTGACCAGAATCTCCCGGTGAAAGCGATAACCAATCCCATGGCGAATGCGGCCACAAAGGTTCCGGTAAAGCTTCCCATGCCGCCCGTGACGACCACGGCAAAAGCTATCAATAGGATGTTGTATCCCATGTAGGGCTCCGCCGTGGAAATGGGAGCGTACAAGACGCCGCCAAGAACAGCCAATAGGCTTCCAAGAACAAAGACACCGGAAAAATACCTATCCACATTGATCCCCAGGCATCTGACACCATCTTTGTCCTCAAGCGCCGCGACCACGATTTTGCCCGCGACACTCCTCTTGGTAAGCTGGTTCAATCCGAGGAACAACAGCACCGCCAAAGCAATGATGAGTATCCGATATACAGGCAGTCCAAATCCAAGTATGTGAACGGATGTCCCTATGGGATCGGTTACGGGATAAGGGGTGGTGCCCCAGAAGAACTTGACGACATCTGTTCCAATGAGCAGAAGCGCATATGTGGCGATCATGGCATAGTCAAGGGATTCGCCGTACAAGCGTCTTATGACAAAACGTTCCGTGAGATAAGCGACCGGAGCTCCCAAAAGAAGTGCGCCGCAAGCCGCCAGGGGGACCATACCCTTGAATGCAGCCAATAGAGTGATGAAAAAGTAGACGCCAAGGAGATAGACCATGCCATGAGCGAAGTTAATAATGTGCATGGTCCCGAAGGTAATAGAGAGTCCGATCGAGAAGAAATAAAGTATGGCCCCAATGGTCAATCCGTAAACCAACGATTGAATCATGGCTCCAGCCTCTCTTCCATCTGCCGGGGGCGCGGTACGCGAGCCGGCGTCCTGGCGAAAGAGGCGAGAAGGCCTGTTACTCCTCTCCTGAACCAGAAGACTATCGACAATAATATGAGCCCCAACATCCATTCCCATTGGGCTAAATGATTTGACAAGATGTCTTTCATGCCCATGAACATAAAGCCACCGATTATGGCGCCGTAAAGGTTACCTGCGCCCCCGATCAGGCAGGCAAAAATCACGTCCACATTGTGAAGAGGATGAATAAAGACAGGGCTGATGAATCCGACGTATAGAGTGTAGAGCGAACCGGCCAAGCCTGCTATTGCGCCACATATCACAAATGTAATCCACTTGTACCAAAAGACGTTAAAACCTAAGAAGCGCACTCGGACTTCATTTTCCTTAATGCTTCGGATCATTACCCCGAAAGGGGACGCGGTGAGGTATCTCATGCCCGCGAAGACGAGGAGGAAACAGCAGAGGATGAATCCATAGGCCACATACTCGTTAGCGAAATCCAAGTACCCCCACGATTCAACGGCGGCCGATAAGCCATTTTCTCCGTTAGTTATATTTTGGAAAGTCGAACCGACCAGGAAGAAGCCTACTTGGTTAAACGCCAAATTGGAAAGTGCAAAAGGGGCTTCGGAAAGCCTTGACACGATGAGCCCGATTAGTGCCGCCGTCACAGTTCCACCGGCAAGTCCGGCCATCAAAGACAGCAGAGGGTTTCCATTCACGTGAATAGAAAAGATCGCAGAAACGTAGGCGCCGGTGCCCAAATAGAGCATCTGTCCGAAGGAAAGACGCCCCATGTACCCGTACAGAAGATCGAATGACAGGACAAATATGCAGAAAATCATGTAATCGTTGACTCGATGCACATGGAGCACGGGTATCAGCGCAGTAAAGACTGCCGCGATAAGAACCAGCTCTGCCAGTACCGGCAACCTCTTAAATGCGGTCCACGGTGCATTGCTGCGCAACGAATAGGTCTCCAGCAATAGTCTCTCCTACGCTATAAGAGGCTTTCCAGTTCCGCGGTCGCGGCGGTATCCGAGGGATCGGAGATTACTTCGATCACCCGACCCTCCTTCATGACGTAGATTCGGTCTGCCAGTCGCTTTACGATGCCAAGGTTTTGTTCGACGATAATTGCCGACCTCTTCTGTTGCTTCGTGTTCACCAGGATGCGGAAGATCTCCTCTATGACAATGGAAGCCAAGCCTTCGGTCGGTTCGTCTATCATGAGGAGTCGCCGGCTAATGAAAAGCGCCCTAGCGATGAGAAGGATTTCGCGTTGCCCGCCGCTCAGGCTGCCCGCCTTGACATGCATCCGCTGCTTGAAATCCGGGTACATGGTGGTCGCGATGTCTAGGGCTTGCTCCAGTTCCATGCCAGCGGCAAAGGCCGCCAGTTCAAGATTGTCCCGCACGGTTAATTGGCTGAAAACCTTCTTGTCTTGAGCTACATAGGCTATTCCCCGTTGCGCCACCTTCTCAGGAGGAAGGCCAATTACATCTTCACCCATGAAGACAACTGAGCCCGCTGCCGGCTTCATTAAACCGGCGATGGTTTTCAGCAACGTAGTCTTGCCCGCACCGTTGCGGCCAACGATGAATACCATCTCGCCCTGTTTCAGCTCGATGGAAACCTCATGGAGAGCTTTGGCTTGACCGTACGCGACATCGAGCCCTTCTACGCGAAGGAGAACGGTTTCTCGGTCCCCCAATAGCATTCGCTTACCTCCGGTTCGCTAAGCACCTGCCGAGGATCTCCATCACAAATCAACCGACCGTAATTCATGACGCACAAGCGTTTCACCAGCTCAAGGATCTTAGAGATTTTGTGCTCGATGATGATGAGCGCAAAGTTCTCTTTGACTCGAAAGAGAAGCTCCAAAACCAGTCCGATCTCGTGGTCGCTCAGTCCCGAGAGCGGCTCGTCCAGCAAGAAAAGTTTGGGTTGTAGGCTCAGGCCGATCGCGATCTCCAACATCCTCTTGTCCCCGTAAGACAAAGAAGAGGTCGGGTGATCGGCTCTCTCCTCCAGCCCTACCTGGGCTAATGCAAGTCGGCAGTTCTCGTAGATCGGAACACTGTCAGCCGGCGCGAGAAAGAATGTGCCCATCTTGTTCTGGCCGGCCACTTGACGTGTGCTCGACAGGACAACGTTTTCCCAGACAGTCAACGAGTCAAACACGGAAACTAACTGGAATGTTCGGACCATTCCTCTCTGCACTCGCTTGTGCGCGGGCAATCGGGTGATGTCCGCGCCCTGAAAAAAGACCTCACCCGCACTGGGAGGAAAGAAGCCCGAAAGCAGATTAAAAAGAGTAGTTTTTCCTGAACCGTTCGGCCCTATAATCCCAACCACTTCCCGGTCGCCGATCTCAAGACCAACGCCGTTGACCGCTGCCAACCCTCCGAACCGCTTGCTCAGATTATTCGTGGCCAGGAATCCGGTCATTGGTCCTTCCTTATGTATCGCTAGCGGGCGCAGCGATACTGGAGCAGTCTTTCATAAGGGCTAATGCGCGAACGTAACGCTCGCTTCCCGTTGGTGGCAGCTATCCGGGACGCGAGGTCTTTCATCGGATGATTGAAGGCATGTTGTCGCCGGGGAGGGGAGGCTACCCTCCCATCCCCGCGGCGACACGTTCGGTTTACCAACCCAGTTCTTTAGGAGGTTTCTGGAAGAGCTCGCCTGAGTAGTGGTCCACTATCTTTACGTAATCCCATTTGGGGTCTTTTCTTTCTGCTGCGCCCAATCCCTTGCCGATGAATGCAGGGTACTGGAACCGTGGGTTACCGTCCACCATCCATTTGGCCGTTCCTTTGGGCCCTTTCCACTCAGGACTTTTCATCAAAGCCTCATAGGCCTTCTTGGAATCGGTGGAGTTGGCCAATTCCATGGCCCTTACTACCTCTTGCACGCCCATATAGGCCGACATTCCATAGGGGTCGGGCGGCTGGTTATATGCCGCTCGGAATCGGTCGGAAAATTCCTTGGAAATTTTGACCACTTCGGGGTCGGCAAACCCGGTCATATCGTGATACCAGTACATCTGGCACATGACCCCTTCCAGGGCCTCCGGCGGTATGCCGGTCGCGAACACGTTGACGATATAATTGAAGAAAATCTTGCATTGCTTGTGCAATCCCATTTCATAGGCTTGCTTCAAAATGTTTATCGCGTCGTTACCCCACTGGCCCATCATCACGATGTCAGGTTTCGCCTCCATGGCCTTAATGAGGTAGGGCGTCATGTCCGCAGTGCCTACCGGGGTCCATATGGTGGTGTACTTCACGTCCGGCATGTCTTTGAAGATTCGTTCAATGCCCCGCATGGCGCCTTGCCCATAGGCATAGTCGGGCAGGCAGACCGCAATGTTTTTCAGCTTCATCTTTTGAGCGACGTAGAGCGCGGCGCCCGCGCCGATTGCTTCGGTCGGCGGAATCATCGAGATACTGTACGGCCCCTTTTCGGCTTTGGTGAACCACTGCTCCGGCACACCGTTGGTGGCGCAATAGAACACGGGCGTCTTTCTCGTCTGCGCGTTGATAGCCATAGAGACATGAGCAAAAGTCCCACCGACGAGGGCCGCGATCTTGTCGCTGACTATCATGGACTTGACCTTGCGTACCGCCACATCCGGTTTGGTCTCCGTGTCCTGATAGACCCCTTCGATCTTCAGTTTCTTTCCGCCGATTTTGACTCCACCGCGGTCATTGATGTCTTTGATGGCGAGTTTTGCGGAGTCCATCTGTACCGTGCCCAGGGAAGATCCTGGGCCTGACAGGGCGTAGATGACCCCTATCTTGACGGTCTCCTGCGCGTGAAGACTTGGAACGATCGCTGAACCAGCCAGCAATACGATCCCGAGAAGGGCAAGATTGATGGTGCTGAATCTTTTCATCTGTCTCGTCTCCTTCCTGTCCCGATCTTCTTGATGCTACCGTGCCGCCAAAGCAGAATATCAGCCGGCTGCCCCTCCGCTTCCGATGGTCACGCGTCACGCGCCATTAAGCCGGCATAGGAGGCACGCCTGCCGATCGCCAATATTGCCTGACACCTAAAAGACGAAGTCCACCGTCAGTGTTTTCTCGCTGAGATCGCGCACCAGCGATACTACGGCCTGATGATCCGGGTGCTCGATGTAGCGCTTCAGTGCTTCCAGATCGGTGAAAGCCGAAACAAGGGCAAAGTCCATGGAGCGATCCGTACGCAACACATCTCTGCCGAAACTGTATTCCTTGATCTCCGGGATCTTTCCGGGCAGCGCGGACAAGCCCTTCCGCAGTTCTTCGATCTGTTCGTTGGAGATACCAGGCTTGAATTTGATGAAGACCACATGTTTGATCATCAGCTTTTCCTCGTGAGCGACTGCCCCAACCGCTTGGTACAGATTTTCTAAGCTTTGCCCGCCGCTTCCAGGGCACGGAGCACCCTTTCGGGGGTTAACGGCAAGTCTGTTATCCAGACCCCGACAGCATCATGGACCGCGTTGACTATGGCGGGCGCGGGTGGGTTGGCAGTCATTTCACCCATGCCTTTAGCCCCAAAAGGCCCTCCGGTGGACGGACACTCCACAATCCGACTCTCCAGGTTAGGGACGTCCATGGTGGTGGCAATCGCATAGTCTCTGAACGATCGGGCTTCGTGTTCAGAGGAAGGATAATTCGGGTACAGCGCTTCCAGAAGTGTCCAGCTCGTACCCATAGCCGCGCCGCCGATGATTTGCCCATTCACGAGCGCGGGGTTGATGGCTTTCCCCACATCGTACACGCTCTTGCTGTCCACGATTTCGACCACGCCGGTTTCAGTGTCTACTTCCACCTCTACGTACGTTGCCGCCCAGGCTACCGTCGCCAAAGGATCGCAAGCGCCCGTTTCGGGATCGGGGCGGGACGAGGGGCGGCCGAAGCAGCCGTTCCCAATGAGAAACTTGTGCTTTACATACAGAGCTGTGAACGCAACCTCACTCAGGGGAATTGATTTCTCCGGTTCGTCACAATCCCGGATTATCCCGTCAGAGATCTCAAGCCGGTCCGGGACCGTATTCAGGAGGGTTGCCGCTTCATCGAGCACCATCTGTTTAGCATTGGTGGCAGCTTCTACGACGGCATTCCCCGTGAAATAGGTCACCCGGCTTGCAAAGGTTCCGAAACAGATCGGACATGCATCAGTGTCACTGTTGCTGAGCCTGACGTGTTCGTACGGGATGCCCAATACCTCCGCGGCCAATTGAGGCAGCACAGTGCGGGAGCCCTCGCCCAGATCCACGGTGCCGACTATCAGGTCAGCGGTCCCATCCGGCTTTATCTTGACGACCGCGTGGCTGAAATCTCCCCCGCCGCCCATGCCGGTAGGATAGAACGCTACGGCTAATCCTTTTCCTCGCTTCTTCATATCGCGGCCTCCCGAGGATCAGAGGTGGCCCGAGCGCAGTGCTCGGGCAGCGTGACGCCGGCCCATTTGGCCAGGGCTTGCATTGTCTCGATCATGTACACGCTGTCGAGTTTGCGCCGAGTGGCCAACTGGTCACCGTTTCTCAGGGCGTTGACGAATCGGATCTCCCACGGATCCATTCCTATTCTCTCAGCAATCTTGTTGATCTGAACTTCGGTAGCATAGGTGCCGGGAGTCAGGCCGAATCCCCGGATGGCGCCTGTGGGCGTCCGGTTGGTATAAACCACGTACCCTTCAACCAAAACATTGGGGATATGATACGGGCCGGCAAGGTAGAAACAATGCTTGTCCACGACATATGAACTCAGACCGGTGTGTGCACCGGCATCATGGATGCTCTTCACCTGGCGTGCCACGATGCGTCCGTCTTTCTTCACCCCGTCCTTAAAAGACATGAGCCAAGGACAGTGGCGGGTTGAGTAGAGCGTCTCTTCTTCGCGTGTCCACCGCCATTTACAGGGCTTGCCCGTCTTCAATGCAAGCAACGCGGTGATGTGGTCCGCATGGAGTTCGGTCTTTCCGCCGAACGCTCCGCCGACGGTTCCTCCCACAAACTTGAGGTCGCAGTAATCCAGCTTGCCTCGAAAACTGTACTGCATCCTGCCGGACCAACGGTCGGAAACGTCGTCTCCCTGCCCAAGAATCCGTTGCATCTGGCGCAAGAGGAAATAGAGGCCCTGCGTCACCGAATATACGGTCAGCCTGCCGTCCGACTCGGGCACAGCGAGGCTCACCTGAGGCTCTATTGCTGCGTGCTCCTGGGAATGGAAGAGGTAGTCGGATTCGACTATTTCGTCGGCTTCTCCAAATCCCTTTTCAATGTCTCCGAAGACAATGCGCCTGCAGAGCTTATCTCCGATCTGAAGTATGTTGCCCTCAGGCCGCACTTTCGGCGCATCGGGCTTCATCGCTTCGAAGACATCGAAGACAGGGGTTAGCTCTTCGATTTCGAGTTCAATGAGTTCGACCGCTTCCACGGCTATGTCTACTGTTTGCGCGGCTACCGCGGCGATGGGTTCGCCTTTGTAACGCACGTCCGTTTCAGCTAGGACCGGCTGGTCGAGGGTGAGGTACCCGTAGGTGTTGCATGGAACATCCGCTGCCGTGATAATTCCAGCCACACCAGGCAACTTCGCCGCTTTTGTGGTATCGAGACGAATGATCTTGCCTTTGTGGACCGGACTGCGCAACACCTTCACCACGTGGGTACCGGGGACAAAGATGTCGTCCACGTAACGAGTGGCGCCGGTCACGTGATCCAGGCCTTCGTAGCGCTTCTTTTCTTGGCCGACTACTTTCAGCTCCATTGTTGCTATCCTTTCTCATCAGCCGGCTTTTTCGCAGCCGAAAGGACCGCATCGATAATCGGCACGTAACCGGTGCAGCGGCACAGATTTCCCGAGAGGGCCACTTTCACCTCGTCCGCGGTCGGATTGGGGTTGCTATCCAATAATGCCTTGGCGGACATGATCATTCCTGGTGTACAGAAGCCGCATTGGAAGCCATATTTCTCGTAGAATTGCTTTTGCAATGGATGGAGATCTCCGTTCTCAGAGATCCCCTCAAGCGTGGTAACTTCAGATCCTTGAATTGAAAGAGCGTTCGTAATGCAGGCTCGCCTCAGTTTTCCATTCACGAGCACCGAACAGGCTCCGCAATCGCCGCTTTCACAACCGAACTTGGGACTCATGACATGGAGTTTCTCTCGAAGTACCTCCAAGAGGTTTGTGGTGATACCCACGTCGACCCGATGAACAGTCCCATTGACTTTGATTTCGAGCAACGCCATGACCGCCTCCTCTAAGCCAGCTCTATAAGCGTTCGTTTAACAAGTACTCCGACGAGCTTTTTTCTGTACCAGGCGGATGCTCGGGAGTCGTCCTGGGGATCGGCTTCTTCTGAGACCGCGGCGCCGGCCTTTTCCGCGAGGCTCTCGGAGAGAGGTTGTCCTTCAAGAATCGCGGGAGCGCCCTTGGAGACAAAGGGCGTCGGCGCCACAGCTCCGGCGGCAATCCGCGCGTCGCTGCACGCGCGGTCCTGCATTTTCATACGCAGAGCAACCGCGGCCACACTGATGGAGCTTCCCCGGCGCTGGCCCTGTTTCAACCATCCCCATTTGTGGTCGGGGAGCATCACGGGAATATGAATCTCCTTCAAGATCTCACCGGGTTTCAGGAAATTACTGAGCGGGTACGTGACGAAATCCTCTAGCTTCATGCCCCGCTCACCGTTCTCCGACGCGATCACCATCGAGGCATCCAGCGCCATGAGCGCAGTGGTCCCGTCAGCATATGGAGCGCGATTGCACACGTTGCCGCCAATGGTCCCCGCATTGCGGATAGCAGGACATCCGATTTCGGAGCAGGCTTTTGCAAGGAGGGGCGCGTGCTTACGCACATGGTCTGAATTGACTATGTCCTCGTGTGTAGCGCAGGCTCCGATCACCAGCGTTTGGCCGTCTAAGCGGATGTAATCCAGATGCAGTCCGCCCAGGTACAGCAAAACATCAGGCCGGAATGCCGGCCTTCGCGTGTTGAATCGAGGCATCAGGTCAGTTCCGCCCGCTAATATGGCGATCTTGCCCTTGGCCTGGCAAAGTATCGAGCAAGCCTCTCTAAGGTCGGTGGGACTGACAAACTGTTGGTTCGGCATGCTTCGACTCCTTTTCCTCAGTGCCCGCGAGGCGCGGGATTAGGCTTACTCTCGATTCCCTTCCGCAGGGCTTAGACACGGCGCTCTGGGATTGTATAGTGAACGCCGCTGAAATCAGCGCCGGAGGTCACCCTCCCCCTTCCCCCTCCCATCAAGGGAGGGGAGTTATGAACCCCTCTCCCCTGGTGGGAGAGGGAAGGGAGAGGGGGGTTTTCACTCGATTCGAAGGCGCAGATTTCAACGCGGCCCTCTATAGAAACGTAGCGAACTGGTAACCCACTTGAAGCATCGAGCCCGTTTGACATCCCCAAGATAGCTGAGCCAACGCGCCTTCGCCCTCATTTTCGCAAAGCTGTCCTGTACCACTACAGTTGAGAGGAATCATATGAACGGAGCCACGTACCCCCTTCGATGGAACCAAGCGGTTTAAGGGGTCGCTCCGCGGTCTTGATCGGGTGCTGCAAATCTCGTTTTGGGTAAACGGCCCTCATCAAAGCGATCGCACTGTGTCCAGGTTGATTTGGTACCCGGAACGTGTCGCACGATGTGAGCCCCTGGGCGCAGGCCCTTCGTCTCTTTACGCGGTTCTTGATGTTTGTTAAGGAGATGCCGGGGTGCAGTGCCGCGGGTTTTCCGCGAGCACTTGCACGATGCTGTTTATCGATTATCGATAATCGCTTTCGCAAAAATACAAAGCTGTGCTATGCTTTGTCAAGGGAAAAGGAAAGGAATCCTCAAGTGGCCAAAATTAAACGAGAATCTATTCGAGACCAGATTCGCGAGCGCATCCTGGAGCGCATTCTGGACGGAACCTTCCCCCCAGGCCATCGGCTGCGGGAAACTGAGTTAGTCCAGGAGTTCGGAACCAGTCAGTCACCTGTGCGAGAAGCTTTGCGGGAACTTGAGGGACTCCACTACGTAGAAACCTCGACATTTCGTGGCACCCGCGTAAGACAGGTGAGCGCCGCGGAGATGTCGGAAGCGTATTTGCTGCGGGGCCTGCTTGAACAGGCTGCTGCGGAAGTGGCCTGCACGAATTCGAAAAATGACTGGTCTGATTTACGCTCAATCGCTCTGGACGCTCTGGACGCTGCCAACCGTGGTGACGGGGAAGCCTATGCCGCCAGAGATGCGGAATTCCATAGATTCATAGCTGAGTCCTCCGGCATCTCGTTGATCAAGCGCATATGGGATCTGTTATCGTTCGCTACACGCGCAAGACTTGTCTTGAGAAAGCAGAAACTTCCGCTGACCGATTTAGGTAAACAGCATCTGGCCGTTGTCGCTGCCTTGGAAAAGGGGGACGGAAAAAAGGCCGGAGAACTGTTACGCGCCCACGCTGAAGGAGTAAGAGAACTCCTGAAAGCCCAGGAGGTTTTTCAAGCTCCAGTATTGCCGGAAGCCGCTGAGGGATAGAGGGCATAGGCGTTAAGTCCAGCTGCCCAGTTCTTTCGTCCGTCATTCCCGCGGAGGCGGGAATCCAGTCTTTTCAATATGTTCTGGACCCCGGATCAAAGCCTGCCCCGGACAGCGATCCGGGGTCCGGCGTGACGGGGTGCATTTGAGTTAACCATTTGAAATCACATGCCGAAATCCTTTAAGTTAACGCCTATAGGGATACAGGGGCCATTCGGAAGTAGCCCAGGGCGTGCTCTTTGAGCTTGGGGCGGCAGCGTTTCGGTGCGGTCATAGCTGATATCCTTCCTCATTTCGAAAGGTGTTTCTGCGAAGCAGGGCGCGATTCGCTGCAAACCCGCAACCAGGGCAGTTCAATACGAGGTTGCGGTACGGCGAAATGCGAGGTAGACTGGCGGCGAGGACGAAACATGGAACCTGCAACGATTCCGGACCCACCGGGGTTCAGTGACCTATCAAAGGCAGAGCAAATCCGCTATCTGCAAGCGCTCTGGGACCGTATCGCCGAGAGGCCGGGCGAACTTCCGGTTCCCGAATCGCACCTGGCGCTCGCGGAAGATCGTCTTGCCGACTATCGTCGAAAACCAAGCCGGGCACGACCGGCCCGTGAGGTCCTCGACCGGCTTGCGAAGAACCAACAGTGACCCAATATCGGCTCATTGCCACAACGAACGTCGTTGAAACCTGCAGAACACGTAGGCGGCTGGTGGGGACATCACCTCTGCGTCTCAATCTGTGCTTCCACGCTGGCGACACGGGTTCAATTCCCCTTAGGGACGCCAAGACACCATTCTGAGATGACGGGGAAGTTGGGAAGCAGCACTTCCCTGTTCTTGTTGACTTCTAGATCCAGGGCCCCATCGGATTAGTGAGCGTATCAGGGGGATATTGTTCACTGAAGTACGCAAAGTTCATCACCTGCGCGGTCTCTGAGGTTTCATCTGCAGGCTTCTTGAAATCCAAAGGCCTCCATGATGATCAAAGGAGTACATCAAATTTCTTAGTTGTAAAGAGGTACGCTATGACTCGTCTAGGCACCACGTGCATGGGGATATTTCCATTCAATGATGATTACTCCTCCGTCTTTGATTCCGTCGTTTATCCAGTGATTCAAAGCAACAGCGGGCTGGCGTGTGAGGATGCGCGGAAGTACTACGAGCCCGCCCACGTGAAGATGGATCTAATAGTCAGGATGATCGAGCGGGCGCGGCTTGTGGTGGTGGACATCTCAGAGAAGAATCCGAATGTATTCTATGAGTTCGGAATAGGCTATTCTTTGCATAAACCCATGATCATCCTGTGCCGCAAGGAAAACTTCAAAGGCGAACCTTGGAATGAGAGACCACCCTTTGATATACAGGGCATGGAATTGCTCATCTACGATAACATTCAGGACTTACGTCTCAAACTTGGGCGACATGTGGTTGACGCGCTCTATGAAACAAGACAGGTTGGTGTGTCTTGGCGTCCGGACCATGAGCGCAACCATGTGAAGAGTGCTACATGTCTTCACTTCGCGGAGAACGGCGTGATCTGGCCAAACGAGTCCGTTCATGAGAGCTTCATGATTAGTTATAGAGTAACAATTACAGAACGCATTAGTAAGGATGTCGATCCTGACATTCGACTTATAGTGGCCGCGCAAAACGAGGGCTTTCCCCGCGTAGCGGTGATATTTCCGTGGGAATTTCGCGAAGTAGTGCATGATATGTGGGAATGCCACGTCGACTATTTTGGGGCTGATGAAGCCAAGGAAGCCCAGAGTCATAGACGGATTCAGCAGATTCCTATGGCACGACGTCGCGCTGCAGAAATTAATGAACAGAACCCGCTTGTTTATGATTTCTCCATAACGTTCTCTTGGCCAAACATGGTGGTCGAATCAACTTTTTTTGATGATAAACGGGAGCAGCTCATAGTTGCTATGCGACATCTACAAGCTTTAGGATATCCTGTTCATCAGCGCCACCTCATAGGATTTGCTGTAATTAATGGACGCGTTCAAATCGACGAGATTTCTATAAAAGAGATCGATTTGAGGTAACCGACGAGCTGGTTGAGTGACGCCAGATGTTGGAGGTTGTGTAAAGTCTTCCGCTAATCGAACAGCACTACCAGGAGGTCGCTAGTGGATGTCTTCACAGTACTTAATAGTGCAGTAGGACTCATGTCCCTCGTGCTCGGCGGCTTCGCGATCTGGCTCTCTTTTCAGTTTTACTCGAAAGCCAAGGACGCTGAGAAGGGGACGGCTGTAACCTTAGAGGCGATTAAGGCACAGTCCGAGGCTCTTCAAAAACTTACGGGGCGTTGGATGGATCGTTTCACCCGGCACGCCACAGAACCAAAGCCTGCCGATGAGGGCTTGCTCGCTCTCGTAAATGCGATGGCAAACCTTCCCACGACCATCTTGACGCATCTGCGGGTCTACCCCGAATCGCGGGGTGGTGAGGTCCAAGAGGCGGCCCTGTCACATATCCTGAATGGCTACATCTGCCTTTATCACTACACTGCGTTAGCCAACGTGGGGTGGCAAACGTTACTTCCGGCATCCGGCGAAGTCGATGAGATGGATGCGAGTCAAGTGCTCATGGCGCAAATCGTCAACAGCACTTTCGAGGATTTTCGCTACATAGAATCGGTTCTCGGGAAGGTGGAGAAGTCGCGGTTGGAAGCCAGTGCGTACGCCGATCTTCTCGGTTACACCGTGCGCATCTTGCGTCCACGGGTTGCGGATACGGCTACTGTGCTCGCTGTTCGACAAGGCACGAAACCGAATGAGGATGTCACAACCGGAGATTTGGGTGACACCCTATCCAAGTAAGACTTACGTGGAGCACGCTCAAAGAGGAGCCTAGAACATTGCTCCGTGCATGTGCCGGTGCTCTTATCAATTTGAAGCAACCAAGGGGTCGTCTTTCATAGCCCAAAGTCTCCGGAATCCAAGTTGGATATGAGAGAAACTGATGAAGGCCTAACCTCCTGGCCTTATTGCCTCGTGACATTCTGAGTGAGAGGAGAGAAGATCACTCCAGTTTTGGGCTGAAAGGATCTTCTTCAGTAACGTTCCACGCTTTCACCGCGGGCGTTGAACGCAGGTTCACCTGTAATTGGAATACATCCGGCCGGGCATAATGTCCCACCGAGTCCAGATCGTACTTGCCTCCTGCAATATCGTTCAGATCCAAGTCAGCAGTTAGGATGCACTCCTCGCTTGGTCACACCCCTGATCTGGAAGCTCCTATGACCACTCACTTTCAGCTTCTGCCGTTACCAGACCGGGCTCAAGACTGAGCTATTAGAGAGTGAGCCGCTGTGTTTTGACGGCAAAGACGTTTGCCAAAGGCCTCCGGATTTTTTCTTCTTGACTTGATCCGCGACATTAGCATACAAAACTGTCGACAATATTGTACAAGAATGGGGAGCCTCACCACAGGATGAATAAGTCCGTAAGAGAAAAGATTTACGAGCATATCAGAGACCAAATTACCTACTGCCGGTTGAATCCGGGCGAAAGGCTTACCGAATCGGCTCTGGCAAACGCGTTTCATGCGAGCCGCAGCCCGATCAGGGAAGCGCTCCGCCAGCTCGAAAGCGAGGGCCTGCTCACCTTTGAACCGAACAAGGGATTTACCGTCTCAAAATTATCGATCAGACAGGTGGACGAGATCTACAGCATCAGGTGGCTGCTGGAGAGTTACGCCACAAGGCTAACGGTGGAGAATATCAGCGCTGAAGAGATCGCCTTTCTTGAGGAGCTGAACGAGCGATGCCGCGTGGCAGCCGAAAAGGTGGATCTGCCTAGCTGGCTGCAACACAATTCCGCGTTTCACAGCTACTTTTACGACCATTGCGGAAATGAGAATCTCCGCATGATCCTCCAAACGCTCCAGCGTCGGATCCATCGGTACAAATACATCATCGTAAGCGTTCCCGGTCACTTCCGGACCTATCTCAGCGAGCACGAGGGCATATTGAAGGCCTGCAGGAAAAGAGACGGGGAGAAAGGCGAGCACTATATGAAGCTCCACATCCAGACCATCAAAGACGTGCTTCTCGGACACCTGAATCGGTTCCCTGTCACAGCAAATTCCGTGGCCGCGAGCGTTTTCACCCAACCGGACTGAAAGGTAGGCGCCATCATGGACTTGGTCGACAAGGTTGCCTTGGTCACGGGCGGAGGACGAGGTCTCGGTCGGGCTATCTGTCTGATCTTCGCGGAGAAAGGCGCAAACGTAGTTGTCACGGATGTGGATCTCGCACTGGCCGAAAAGACTGCGGCCGATGTGAAAAAGCTTGGCAGGGAGTCGGCTGCCTTAAGCCTTGACGTGGCAGACCCCGATGAATTCGGCCGGGTGTCAGATGCAGCTCTGAGGACTTTCCCGCGGATCGACATATGGGTGAACAACGCGGGCATCGGAAGCCGAGCCATGCTGGATGAGATGACCGTGGAACAGTGGGACCGCGTGCTGGATGTAAACCTGCGGGGCGCTTTCTTGGGCACTCGGGCGGCTGCCCTTATCATGAAGAAGCAGAACGGCGGCAGGATCATCAATATGTCTTCGAGAGCCGGAAAGGGCGGCAGCTACGGCCACGTCAACTATGCTTCGTCCAAAGCCGGCATCATTGCTCTGACAAAGAGCGCTGCAAGGGAACTTGGTCGGTTCAACATCACCGTCAATGCCCTCCTTCCGGGCTTTATCGAAACAGACCTGACAAAGAATCTAAGCAACGAGATCAAACAGCCTGACCAGATCGTCCTGAGCCGGCCGGGTAGACCCGAAGACGTGGCGTATGCCGCTGCCTTCCTGGCATCAGACGAGGCAGAGTGGATCACGGGGATCTGTCTCGAAGTGACGGGAGGGACAGGGATGTTTTCCGGGTAGTTTGAGAAAAAGGGCAGGCTTGGGCAATCCGAGGGGTCCCACATGTTCCTGGCCACCCGAAATCAGAAGAGCGGTTTCTTTTGGCTCGCTTCCGGCGTCACCATCTCATATGTGGCGGTCGGTTACGGCCTTGGCACAATGAGGGAGCCTGGGCCAGGGTACCTCGCGTTTCTCACAGGACTCGTCATCTCCGTACTTTCACTAATTCTGATTCTTGGAGACCTTCGTACCAGGGTGCGCGAGCCGCTGCGTGAACTCTTTCGGGCGAACTCGCGCCGCGTCGTTTACACCGTGTTGGCGCTCGTGCTCTACACGGTCCTCTTACCATATCTCGGCTTCGTGGTCTGCTCCGTCATCCTCCTTTACGGGATGATCTACTTCGGCGGAAAGCCTAACCATCTAGTCGCCGGCGGAGTCGCAACAGGCGCATCGGTCCTTACGTTCTACTTATTCTCGAGACTCCTGCAGGTCAACTTGCCGGTCGGAGTCCTGGGCGAATGGATTTCCGGGAGGTTGCCGTGACAATGGACGCGGTGCTTGCCGGATTCTCCATTGCTCTCCAGCCGTGGAACCTCCTCTTTTGCCTTATGGGGTGCCTGGTCGGAACTCTCGTTGGAGTACTCCCCGGGTTAGGGCCCGTGGCAGCCATCTCTATCCTGCTGCCCACCACATTCAAGGCAGGGCCGATCGCGGGGATCATCATGCTGGCAGGAATCTATTATGGGGCCATGTATGGAGGCTCCATCACTTCGATCCTCGTCAACCTGCCCGGAGAAGCAGCCTCCGTGGTGACGTGCATTGACGGGTACCAGATGGCACGCCAAGGCCGGGCCGGGCCGGCCCTGGGCATCTGCGCCATCGGCTCGTTTATCGGCGGGACGCTCTCGGTGCTTGGACTCATGCTGGTAGCTGCCCCGCTGGCCGATGCTGCCCTGGCGTTCGGGCCGCCCGAGTACTTCGGCCTGATGACCATCGGAATGGTGGTCGTCACCTTTCTTGCTGGGAAATCCATGACCAAATCGCTCCTCATGGCAGCGGTGGGGATATTCCTGGGTTGCGTGGGCATGGATGTAATCTCAGCAAAGCCTCGTTTCACGCTCGGTCTCGGGTTTCTCGAAGACGGCCTGGGGCTGGTTCCGGTCATCATGGGTCTCTATGGCATTGCCGAAGTCTTTTCCAACCTAGAAGACACCTTGAAGGTCTCTATACTCGACACCAAGATTCAAGGAATCTGGCCCACCAGAGACGATTTCCGGCGCTCGATGGGCCCCATTCTGCGCGGAACCGGACTTGGTTTTTTTACAGGCGTTCTCCCGGGCGGAGGCGCGGTTCTCTCGTCGTTTCTTTCCTACGGCATGGAGAAGAAGCTCTCTAGAGAACCCCAGCGGTTCGGCTCGGGCGCCATCGAAGGGGTGGCTGGGCCCGAAACTGCCAATAACGCAGCCACCGGCGGCGCTTTCATCCCGTTGTTCATCCTTGGGCTGCCTTTCAACGTCGTCTCGGCCGTTCTGCTGGGCGCCATGATCATTTACGGCGTGCGTCCCGGGCCCATGCTTCTGTCCACAGATCCGGGGCTGTTCTGGGGGGTGGTCGCCAGCATGTACGTGGGCAACGCCATGCTGCTCGTGCTTAACCTCCCCCTGGTCGGGCTGTGGGTGAAGATGCTCAAGATCCCGTACCCGTTGTTCTTCCCTCTGATCGTTCTGTTCTGCTTAATCGGAGTATTCAGCATCAATCACAACATCAACGAAATCTACGTGATGCTGGCTTTCGGCGTCGTAGGTTATTTGCTGAGGAAGTTCGAGTACGAGGCAGCGCCGCTCATCCTGGCTATGGTGCTTGGCCCCATGTATGAAAACGCCCTCCGGCAGTCCCTTATCATGTCTGACGGATCTTACGGGATCTTCTTTAGTCGCCCAATTTCCGCCACCTGCCTTATTTTCGCCGCCCTGCTTCTTATCATCCCGCACCTTCGGCGAGTGACCTTGTGGCGAAAAAAGGCGATCGAGTTTGCCTAGGCAGATGGCTAATAGAGCCGTGATTGTGCAGCAGAGGACATATAAAGCTCATCGAACCGAAAGGAGGCAGCATGAAACGCCTTGTACTGATTGCGGGGTTACTCGCGATGGCGGCCCTTCCGTTCACTGGCCTGGCGGCAGATTACCCGACAAGACCGATTACCATCGAGATCGGTTATGCCCCGGGCGGTTCCACTGACCTCGTAACCCGCGCGATAGCGGCCGAAGCCGCGAAGTTCCTTGGGCAGCCCATCATTTGCAGCAACATGCCGGGCGCCGCGGGGAATCTGGTGCTCGGAAAGATCAAGAATCAGAACCCGGACGGGTACGTGATAGCCGCTGCACCTACGGCGAACGTTTACCGTATCCCCCACATGCAGGAGTGCCCCTTCAAGGCCTCGGACCTTGTCCCGATCTGCGAGTATTCCCAGTACCAGTACGGCTTCGCGGTGCGTGCGGACTCTCCCTGGAAAACTTGGGAGGAGTTTGTGGATTACGCCAAGAAGAACCCGGGCAAGATCAAGTACTCCACGGCCGGAGTTGGCACCGGGCAGCACCTGGGCATGGAGTTCGTGGCAAAGAAGAACGGGATCAAGTGGTCGATGGTACCGTTCAAGGGAGGTGTAGAGGCTACGACGGCCGTGCTGGGGGGCCACGTTGACGCTATCTCGCAGACGACCGAATTCAAGGACCATGTCCTCTCGGGCAAGCTGCGGATGCTGATGGCCTGGAACCCCAAGCGGCTCATTAGTTTTCCGGACGTTCCCACCGCCAAAGAGAAAGGGATCGATGTTCAGGTGACCACCGGAATCAGCCTCTGGGCGCCCAAAGGGATTTCACCGGAAATCGTGAACAAGCTGGCCGAGGCCTTCAGGAAAGCGGCGGCAACGGAAGCATTCAAACAGGTGTGTTTGAAGTTCGACATGCCCAACGACTTCCTGGGCCCCAAGGAGGACGCGGAACTTATCCGCACACAGGACAAGTTCATGGGCGAGTTCATCAAGAGCCTGGGGATCGGGATCTATGCGCCGAAGTAACGATTCAAAGCAAAGTGGATCACCAGCATCCGCGTTGAAATGACAAGGTGGAGAGAGCTAGTTGCCGGCTGGCTCTAAGGAGTGCTCGCCATGCGGTTTCAAGGGAAGGCGGCCATCGTCACCGGCGGTGCGAAGGGCCTGGGAAAGAGTTTTGCCGCGTCGCTGGCTGCCGAAGGCTGCTCGGTCCTCATTGCCGACTTTGACGAAGCATCGGGAGAAGCCACGGCCGAGGAGATTCGCGGCAGAGGCTCAGCATGTGTTTTTCTGAAAACCGATGTCACCGTCAAAGCCCAAGTGACACGGATGGCCGAAAGAGCTCTGGAAGCCTTTGGAAGGATCGACATTCTCATCAACGACGCGGGGGGCAGCATGGGAGTTCCGCGAGCGCCCATCGACCAGGTCGAGGAAGCGGACTGGGACCGCGTGGTTGCGCTGAACATGAAAGGCACGTTCCTCTGCACTCAGGCGGTCGTCCCAAGTATGAAAGAGCAGCGCGCGGGCAAGATCGTTAACCTCAGCTCAGTGACAGCTCGCATCGGCGGGGAACTCACTCCGGTCCAGTACGTGGCTTCAAAGGGGGCCATTTCAACATTCACGCGGCATGTGGCGCAGGAACTGGGGCCTTACGGGATCTGCGTCAATGCAGTGGCTCCAGGAATTATATTGAGCGGTCCGCGTCTCGAAAAGATGTGGTACGAGCGGAAAACGGAAGAGGAAAGAGAGCAGTACGTCCAGCGAATCCCGCTCAGGAGGCTGGGCGAGATATCCGAAGTGACCGACGTAGTTCTCTTCCTGTGTTCTGAACAATCCAATTACGTCAGCGGACTCACGCTGGACGTCAATGGCGGGCTCTTTTCCGTGTAAACCGATGAAGAACAAGAACGATTTCCCAAAAAAGAGGACCGCATGAGCGAGCGAGATCTGAAGAACCGGCAAGCCCAGTGGCTGGAGCGTGATTATCGGAACGCTCTAAGCGGCCGGGGAGAAAGAAAGAAGACGTTTGAAACGCGATCCGGGTTGCCCATCAGGCCCCTTTACACGCCCCTGGATCTGGAAGAGATCCATTTCGACTACGAAAAGGATCTCGGTTTTCCGGGGCAGTATCCTTTTACCAGAGGGAAGGATGCGACCGGATACAGGGACAACTTCTGGATATTCCAGCAATATGCCGGTTTCGGAGATGCTGAGGAGGCGAACAAGCGGTACCGGTTCTTGCTGGACAAAGGCCAAACAGGCATCTCCATCGCCCTGGACCTTCCAACGCAAATCGGCATCAACTCCGACCATCCGCTTGCCGAAGGGGAAGTGGGCAAGGTCGGTGTGGCCATCGATTCTCTCGAGGATCTTGAGGTTCTTTTCAACGGCATTCCGCTGAATAAACCTCGCCAGATAAGCATTGTGGCCAATGCGGTAGCGCCGATCGCCCTGGCCATGTTCATCGCCCTGGCTGAAAAACAGAATGTGCCTACCGAGGAGATGGTTCTTCGGATTCAGAATGACGTTTTGAAGGAGTTTATAGCCCGCGGGACCTATATGTGCCCTCCAGGCCCTTCCTTGAGGATGTGCTCCGACGTGGTCACCTACTGCGCCGAGCACCATCCCAATTGGCTGCCGATGACCATCTGCGGTTATCACATCCGGGAGGCCGGTTCCACCGCCATCCAGGAGATCGCTTTCAGCCTGGCCAACGCAATGGAGTACATGGACCATATCAGCAGAAGAGGCTTTGACATGGCGAAGGTGCTCCCTAAGCTCTCTGCGTTCATGAGCGTAAACATGGACTTCTTTGAAGAGGTCGCCAAGTTCAGAGCCCTGAGGAAACTATGGTCCACCGTGCTCGGACAAAGATATGCCATCCAAGACCTGTCAGCTCTGAACTTTAACCTCGTAAATTTCACCGCGGGCAGCAGCCTGACTGCACAGCAACCCATGAACAACATCGTCCGCGTTACCATCGAGTGTCTCGCGGGCGTGCTCGGTGGCTGTCAGTCGCTGTTCCCGTGCTCGATGGATGAGGCTTACTGCACTCCTACGGAGCAGGCCGTGGAAGTCGCATTGAGGACTCAACAAATCATCGCACACGAAACGGGTGTGGCCGACACCATAGATCCCCTTGGCGGCTCCTATTATGTGGAATCACTTACGAAGTCCATAGAAACCGAAGTCTTAAGATATCTGGAAGAAGTTGGGAGCAGAGGGGGCGCGGTAAAGGCCATAGAGCAGCACTATTTCCAGGAAGAGATAGCCGAAGCTTCGTACAGGCTTCACAAAGAAATACAGAGCCGGGAACGAGTTATCGTGGGAGTTAATGAGTACCGGGCGCCGGAAGAGACACCCATCGAAATATTCAGGCCCCCTCGTGATACGGCGGAAAAGCAGGAACTGAGGCTGAAAAAGATCAGAGAGAACCGGAATGACAGTAAGGTCGCGGGCCTGCTCAAGGAAATCGAGCGGGTAGCCGAAGGAGATGAAAATATGATTCCGGTGCTCATCGAGGCGGTTAAGAACTACGCCACCCTAGGGGAGATATGTGACGTGCTCAGGAACGTCTACGGCGAGTATGAAGACGCTCCTCTTTTGGCGAGAAGGTAGGCAATTGGGTGGCGCGAGGAGATCCCATGGAACGCAGGCTGAGGATATTGATAGCTAAACCGGGGCTGGATGGACATGACCAGGGGGCGAAGATCGTCGCCAGGGCTCTGCAAGACGCGGGCATGGAGGTCATCTATACGGGAAGGCGACAGGTCCCTGAGCAGATCATAAGCGCCGCACTGCAGGAAGACGTTGACGCGATAGGTCTTAGTGTCCTTTCGGGCGCGCATGAGCACGTCTTCAGAAGAATCCTCGATCTCCTGAAGGAGAAAGGAGCCAGTGAAATTCTGGTTTTCGGCGGCGGCATCATTCCCCGTGACGATGCGGCGGAGCTGAAACGGCTCGGTGTTGTAGAAATATTCGGGCCGGGCTCGTCCACCGATGACATAGTCCGAATCATCGATCAGGAGGTCCGAAAAAGGAGATTGAACTGATGTATCAGAAGATCGATCACATCGGCATCGCGGTACACAATTTGGAAGAAGCTCTAAAAGTGTACGAGGGGGTGTATGGCCTGCGACCCCTGAAAATAGAGACCCTTGAGCAACTTCATGTGAGAATTGCCTTCATTCCCCTCGGTGAAGTTCTTATCGAACTCCTTCAACCAACCGAGGAAGGAGCCGGCCGTATCGGGCAGTTCCTAAAGGAAAAAGGAGAAGGGCTCCACCATATCGCGCTCCGGGTGCAGGACATTGATGCGGTCTTAGGCAGGTTGAAAGAAATGGGGGTCCCTCTGAGAGACAAACAACCGAGACCTGGGGGCGATGATTCGAGAATTGCCTTCATGGACCCCTCTTTTACGCAAAACGTTCTTACCGAATTGGTGGAGAGAAAGCGGGAGGTCACCAAGGAGTGAAATGAATATTCGCGAGCTCCTTGAAAGGCAGGCTGAGACGTACGCGGACAAAATCTTCCTCTACTTTGAGGACGAGACAATCAGTTATCGGGATTTCAACGACTCTGTCAATCGCGTGGCAAATGCTTTCAAGAGGATGGGCATAGGGAAGGGCCAAATGGTCGCCCTCATGCTACCCAATTCGCCTGCGTTTCTCTATTCCTGGATGGCTCTTAACAAAATCGGGGCAATAGAGGTACCTGTCAACACCAACTTTGGCGAGAATGAATTGACCTACATCCTCCAACACTCCGGGGCAGTGAGCGTCGTGCTGCACGAAGAATATTATCCGGTCTTCAGCAAGATCGATCGAAAAGATATTCCGGAGCTCACACATGTAATTGTTGACGGGAGAGGGCCTGTGCCCAGTTGGACGATCGGTTTTTCAGAGATGTTCTTTGAATCGGCTGAACTTGAAAATGTATCGGTTTCAGAAAGGGATCCCGCAGTCTGCATCTATACCTCCGGGACAACAGACAAGCCCAAGGGTGCCCTCAACTCACACGGCAACTGGATACTGACCGGTCAGGCCTATGCGCACACGGTGGGCATTTCGGAAGAGGACAGGGTGATGACGTCCAACCCGCTTTTCCACGCCAACGCACAGGTCTATGCCACCATGGGATCGCTGTGCGCAGGCGCAAGCCTAGTCCTGCTCAAACGTTTTAGTGCTTCACATATACTCGAGCAATCCCGACAATACGGGGCCACCAAAATGATCCTGGTTCAGGCGGTAACTCCTTGGGTCTGGAATCGTCCCCGCATGGAAAACGATGGGGACAATCCTGTGCAGACGATGGTGGCCGGCAACGTTCCTACGGAGATTTACAGGGAATTCGAGAAACGTTTCAACCTGAAGATCCAGACTATCTACTCCTTGTCGGAATCAGTCCTCGGCATTATGGGCCCGCGAGAAGGCACTGCGGAAAGAAAGCCCGGCGGAGTCGGAGTTCCCATGGAACATCCCGATCCGAATATCAGAAATGAGGTGAGGATCGTAGACGAAACCGGTGCGGAACTCCCTAGAGGAAAACAGGGCGAGATCGTCATACGCAATCCGGCCCTGCTGCTCGGATATTACAAAGACGAGCATAAGACAAAAGAGGCTATGAAGGACGGATGGTTCTACACGGGAGATATCGGCTACCAAGACGAGGACGGCTACTTCTTCTTCGTAGGGAGAAAAAAGGAAGTCATTCGCAGGAGAGGTGAATTGATCTCGCCCACGGAGATTGAGGCTGTGATCAATAAACACCCAGCCGTGGCTGAGTCCGCCGTGATCGGGGTTCCATCCGGTTTGGGAACAGGAGAAGAGGAGATCAAGGCTTACGTCAGACTGAATGCCGATCAGGCTGCGTCATACGACGTGATCCTCTCGTGGTGCGCCGAGCACTTGGCTGATTTCAAGGTGCCTCGTTACGCGGAATTCCGTGAGGAATTCCCGAGGAGTGCCATTGGCAGGATACAAAAAAATGTCCTGAAGCAAGAGAGGGACGATCTCACCGTCGGCTGCTACGACCGGCTGAACCCGGCTACGTCTTAATAGCAGGCACAAAGCGAGATTAGAGGCAGCTGTAACCCATTAGAGTAGGTCAAGACAAAGGACAACGGATTCCAGGTGGCCCGGCCTGTATTCCTGCAGGTTGGTCCGCGAAGTCTTACAAACCGTAGTTAAGAGGTGTTCAAAAGGAGGAGGTCATGAAGAGGTACCTTATTCTTGCGATTGCCGTTTGCATGGCTGTATGCCTTGTTTGTCCGCCCACCATACTCGCAGAGGACGTTATCAAGATTGGAACCATCTTTTCTCGGACAGGCTCTCTTGCCAATCTGGGACTGGAGAGCTGGAGAGGAGCCGAACTCGCGCGAATAGTTCAGAACCAGAAAGGTGGACTTCTCGGCAAAAAAATCGAGTTCGTCAACGGTGATGCCGTGGATCCTACCGCTGCCGTGGGGGAGACCGAGAGGTTGTGCACCGTGGAGAAAGTGCCGGTGATCCTCGGCTCTTTTGCCAGCTCCATAGCCTTTGCCGCAAGCGCAAAGGCGGACCAGAACAAAGTGGTCTACTGGGAACTCGGCGCAGTGGGAGACAAGATCACGGAAAGAGGATTGAAGTACGTCTTCCGCACGTGCCCCAACGGATCGGACCTGGGACGTGAACAGCTCCGGTTCGCCGTGAACGGCATTGCTCCCAAGATCGGTAAAACAAAGGAAACGATTCGAATTGCAAGCATCTATGAGGATTCTGCATACGGCACTCCTTGCGCGGCCGGGATCCGGGAACTGGCAAAGCAGATGGGCGTTCAGCTTGTGGTTGACGAATCGTACAACCACAAGGCCACCGATTTGTCTTCGCTGGTCATGAAGGTCAAAGCAGCCAATCCCGATGTGATCCTCGAATCCTCTTACGAAAACGATGCCATATTGTTCTTCCGCCAGGCACAAGAACTTGGACTAAACGTCAAAATGTTTATCGGTTCGGGCGGCGGGATGAACCTTCCCGGCTACCGGAAGGCCTTGGGCGATGCAATAGACAATAAAGTTTGTAATGTTGGCTACCCTGGTTACAACATCAACCCCAACTACGCCAAGGGCATCGACAAACTTTCCGAGCTTTACGTCAAGACATTTCAGAAAGAACCCACCAGCGTTTTTTCGGTAATCAATTACATGGGTACTATGGCGCTTTGGGAGGTGATCGAGAAGGCCGGTTCCACCAATCCCGACGCCATAGCCAAAGCCGCCAGGGAATGCAACATTCCTGGAGAAGCGACTCTTCTGCGCTACGGCATCAAATTCGCGCCTCCGGGGAGTCCGAATATGGGACAAAATACGCTGGCCCACTATTTTGTGACCCAGTGGCAAAACGGGGAACTCTATATCGTCTTCCCGGAAGCAGCATCGTCCCCGGGCAAAACCCTGGTCATACCTAAATAGAACTTAGTCGAGACAAAATCCCTGCTGGAGGCCGTGTCGCTCGAGGACAGCCTCCGGCAGGCAACAGCCGAGGGAATAGGACCGCTGAGATGATCCTACTACAAATCATAGTAAATGGCCTCCTGCTGGGTGGCATCTATGCGCTTATCAGCATTGGTCTCACCCTTATTTTCGGCGTCGTGCGAGTGATCAACTTTGCCCACGGCGAGTTTTTGATGCTTTCCATGTATGTGGCCTATTTCTCCTATTTCTTTCTCGGCCTGAATCCCTATCTGTCGCTGATCATCAACGTGCCTTTGATGTTTGTCTTGGGCGTGGCTACGGATCAGCTCATCATACGCCCCCTGAGGAACGCCCCATCGTACATGCAGATCTTTGCGACGGTAGGATTATCCATTGTTCTATTGAATTCAGCCCTGTTCTTCTTCACCGGTGACTACCAGAGCATTAACATGCCATTTGCCAAGAAGACTCTGGTGCTTGGCGGCATTGCCCTGAGCTACTCCAGGCTGGTCATCTTCTTTTCCGCACTGCTCGTCTCTATAGGGCTTTTCCTCTTCCTGCAGAAGACGGACATGGGAAAACAGATCAGGGCAATCGCTCAGGACAGAATGGCGGCTCAGTTGATGGGGATCAATCTGAACCGAGTCTATATGGTCACTTTCGGAATAGGGAGTGCGCTGGTGGCCATTGCCGGCGGGTTGATCATGCCTGTGTACTATGTGTTCCCGTCTGTGGGCGTCTATTTCGTTCTCACGGCCTTCGTGGTCGTAGTCCTGGGAGGGATGGGAAACATGGTGGGCGCCTTGATTGGAGGGATCATCATCGGTGTGACGGATTCTTTGAGCGGGTATTACATCGATCCCTCTCTCAAGGAAGTAGTTTATTTCATCATCTTTTTGATCGTTCTGCTGGTTAAGCCGTCAGGATTGATGGGGATGGTCGGCGCAGAGGAAATGGGGATGAAATAATGCCGCATCTACCATATCGATCATTGGGAAGACCGGAGGTCTATGTTCCTTGCGCACTCCTCGCTGCGGCGATTCTTGTGGTGCTTCTGACGGAAAACTCTTTTTACCTGAACTTGTATTTTATGATTTTCATATTTGCAGGGCTTTCCGGAGCCTGGAATATTATCGGAGGCTTCGGCGGCCAGCTCTCACTCGGACACAGCGCGTTCTTCGGACTGGGAGCGTACACCTCGGCACTGCTTTTTGTTAAATTCGGCATCCCGCCGCTGCTCGGGATCTTTGCAAGCATTGCCGTTGCCCTGGTCTTGGCCGCAGTCATCGGTTTCCCGTGCTTCCGGCTCAAAGGACCATTCTTCACTTTGGCAACCATTGCCATTGCCGAAGCGCTTCAGCTTCTCGCGGTCTATTTTCGTGGGATTACGGACGGATCCGAAGGGCTTTCCATCCCCTATAAGCCCTCTCTTCTGAATCTTGCGTTCGAATCCAAGACCAACTATGCCGTCGTGGCCTTCTGTTTCATGTTGCTCGTGCTCGCGATCTCCAGATGGATTCAGCGCTCGCAACTGGGTTATCAGCTTGTAGCGCTCCGTGATGACGACCAGGCCGCGGAATCCCTTGGGATCAGCACCACGAGAGCAAAGATAACGGCTTTTCTGGTCAGTGGGGCCCTGACTGCGCTGGGCGCAAGTCTTTTTGCACAATATGTGCTTTTTCTGGAACCCCATTCCGCGTTTTCCCTGAATATATCCGTGAATCTGGCCCTCATTTCCATGGTCGGTGGATTGGGCACTGTCATAGGACCCGCTCTTGGATCTTTCCTGTTAATCCCCCTTCAGGAGCTCTTGAGAGGATGGATTGGCGGGGCCTATCAAGGTTTGTACTTTGTGATCTACGGCCTCGCTCTGATCGGCGTAGTCATGTTTATGCCGCACGGCATTACAGCCTTCTTCACGAATCGTTATCTGCGGCTTATTTCCTGGCTGCCGACGTTCGCCGTAAAGGACGCGGCCGTGGAATGCAGCAGTGCACCCGCAAGAGCGGTGGTCCCGGCAACGAGCCCAGAGCCGGCCCGAATGCCGACAAGTTCAGCCATTCCAGTGATAGAGGCAGAGAATATTTCCAAACGTTTCGGCGGCGTGCAGGCTCTGTTTGAGATCGGCTTCTCGGTCCAACAGAGACAAATCTTCGGCATTATAGGACCCAACGGCGCGGGCAAGAGTACTCTATTCAACATTCTATCTGCGGTCTTTCCTCAGGACCAAGGGACTGTCAGGTTCATGGGGAGGGACATATCGGAAATCACAAGGCCATACCTCGTCTGTAGAATGGGAATCGGAAGGACGTTTCAGTTAGTCAAGCCTTTTGAAAACATCACGGTGCTTGAAAACGTCATGGTGGGCGCTTTCTGCCGCGGCAACAACCGAGCCGCGGCCATGAGTCTGGCTCTCGATGTCCTCGACTTCGTCGGCATGACCGAAAAGAAGGATCTTCCGGGGAATGTCCTGACGCTGGCAGACAAGAAGCGGCTCGAAGTGGCCCGGGCGCTGGCTACGGGACCGAATGTCTTACTTCTCGACGAGGTGATGGCCGGATTGACACCTAAAGAGGTCAACGAAGCGATAGACCTGATCAAGCGAATTCGGGATTGCGGAATAACCGTAATAATCGTCGAACACGTAATGCAGGCTGTCATGAGCCTCTCTGACCGGGTCATGGTCATCGCGGAAGGTTTGAAAGTCATGGAGGGACCGCCTCAAGAAGTTATCAAAGATGAGCGAGTAATCAGGGCGTATTTGGGAGAAGGCTATGAGCTTACTGCGACTGGATAGCGTTACAGTCCGGTATGGAGATATGGAGGCTCTGAGTGAGGTCACCATAGAGGCCCAGGACAAGGCTGTCACCAGTATTGTCGGTTCCAACGGCGCAGGTAAATCGACCATGCTCAAGGCGATCTCCGGGCTCGTCGCTTGCCATTCCGGAAACATCAATTTTGATGGCCAAGTCATTAATTCCTTCCCCAGTCACCGGCGGGTGGAGCTGGGCCTCATCCAGATCCCGGAGGGGCGGCATGTCTTTCCGCACATGAGCGTCAAAGAGAATCTCGAATTAGGTTCTATGTTCGGAAGGGCAAGAAGAAAGAGGGACGAGAATATCGGGAGAGTTATGCACCTTTTCCCTCGCCTCTCCAAAAGGTCGGATCAGATGGCCTGGACTCTTAGCGGAGGAGAACAGCAGATGCTCGCGATTGGCCGCGGGCTTATGGCCGATCCCAAACTTCTGATGATGGACGAGCCTTCTCTGGGTCTTGCTCCCATCATCGTCAAGGAGATATTCGGGGTGATCGCTTCCATCAATGGGTCGGGCACAACCATCCTCCTTGTGGAGCAGGACGTCAGGGCGTCTCTGGAGATTGCAATCTGGGGCTATGTCCTGGAGAACAGGCGGATCGTGCTATCCGGAAACGCCCAGGAGATTCTGAAGAGCGACAAGGTCAGAAAGGCCTATCTGGGCCTTTGATAAGGGAACCGAAAGCGTCTGCACCAAGCGCCGGCTCTCAGCGCACGGTTCAAGCTTTGCATTTAATCAAAACGTAGAAGAAAGAGATCATAAATGAGCAAGGTAACCGATCTGATCGCCAGATCCATTGTGGATGCAGACATCACCCACGTATTCACGTACCCGGGCGGCACTACCATCCCCATAATCAATGCCTTTTACGACTTCAGAGACTCGGTCAATGTGATCGTGACAAGAAGCGAGCAGACAGCGTCATGTATGGCCAATGCCTACGGACGCATGACCGGCCGGCCGGGTGTGGTCATATGCCAGGGGCCTTATGGCATTTCGACAGCTCTCTTTGGGATTAACGAATCGGCCTTGGGGAGCGTGCCCATGGTCCTCATAACGGATATTACGGACTTTGGCGTATTCCATGCCCACGGAGTGCCCCAATCGACTTCAGGTGAATACGGGTCCTTGGACGCACGAGGCGTTCTAAAGCTGTGCTGCAAGTTCGTTGCAGCGCCCACGGCCCAGAACGATTGTGTGCAAGCCGTTCAGCAGGCCCTCAAACACGCAGCCACCGGCAGACCGGGTCCCTGCGCGGTGATAGTTCGGTCATCCAACATTAGCTCCGAAGCTGACGAAAACTTTCTCCCCAGGCTATTCCCCACCAGCGCCTACGGCATTTCAGAGAAGCCCGTCGCTTCCGATGCGACGATCGCGAAAGCCGTAGAGCTTTTCACGGTGTCCCGAAGGCCGGTTATCATAGCCGGGAACGGCATCAACGTATCAGGGGCCTACAACGAACTCCGAGACTTGGCGGCAATCCTATCCTTGCCCGTGGTCACAACCAGCATGGGAAAAGGGGTCATTGATGAAGGCCTACCCCAGTCCTTCGGCGTGATTGGATCTTTCGGCCACCCCGCGGCGAATCAGATCGTCAGTCAGGCGGATCTCCTCCTGATCGTAGGTTCGCGGCTGAAACCACCCGATACTTGTTATGAAGACCCAAAGATGATCGATCCGGACCGCCAAAAGATCATCCATGTGGATATCGATCCCGGAAATATCAACTGGACATTTCCTGCCACCCTGGGAATCCAGGCTGATGCAAAAGACATCCTTACTCGGCTATTGGTCGCTATCCGTGGTGAAGGTCTGGACCCCCTAGACCGACTGGAGTGGATCGGAAAGATGCAAGAACTCAAGCATCAAGATCACTTTGATGCAGCGTCCAAGACGGAGCCCTCAGAGCCGATTCATCCCAAATGGCTGGTCGGGCAGATATCGAAATACAGCCCCGATGACACCATCGTCACCACGGACGGAGGCAATAATCGCTTTTGGATGCTCCGTTACTATAAGGCCAAGCCGGGATGCTACTGGAGTCCGGGCGGCACGCTGTCGGTGAGTTTCGGGATCCCTGCTGCTCTGACCGCGAAGCTCCTCAATCCCGACCGACCGGTCCTCTCGGTTGCCGGGGACGGTGGATTTTCCATGCAGATCCATGCCCTCGCCACAGCAGTGGAGCAAAAGTTAGGAGTAGTCTTCGTCGTGATGAACGATTCGCAGTTAGGCATGGTTCGGGAAGGTCAGGGGCAGAGGCCCATCGGATCGGAGTTTAACGAGACCGACTATGCCGCGATCGCCAGGGCCTTTGGCTGTGAGGGCAAGCGAATTGCTCATTCCGAAGAGTTCGAAGAGGCGCTGAAATCGGCCTACGAGTCCAATCGACCCTATGTCCTGGATGTGCAGATCAGTCGGGAGGAAAAGATATACGAACAGTTGTTCTCGCCGTTCGCTCGGGAGAGCTTTACCCGAATGACTTCACGAGAGTGCTACTACCGTTAAGAGGGAAGAATAATGATTATCGATTTCCATGCGCACCTGTTCAACAGGGATTGGCTGCCCAATAAGTTCTGGGACGACCTCATCAATAGGGCCGTCACAGTTAAGAGAAGAGCCGGCCAGACGGTTACACCTGTACAGGTGGACAGCGATTTCTCCCGCTACTTCGACGATCCGGATGGGGACGTGTTGGTCCGCGAGATGGACGAGTCAGGTATCGCGCTCACGCAGATTATGCCGCTGGATTTAGGTCTCGAGCTGGGAGAGCCTCCGGTCTCCATAGAGGAGAAGAACAGGCTAATCAGCCGGATCGCCAAGCGTCAAGCTCCCAAGATACAGGCCTACTTCGGGATCGACCCGAAGCGACAGGGTGGCGTGGCACTTTTTGAAAAGGCGGTCAGGGAGTGGGGCATGAAGGGCCTCAAGCTTGATCCGGCCTCGGGATACTATGCAAACGAGCGGTTCGTCTATCCTTACTATGAGAAAGCTGTGGAGCTGGGCGTTCCAGTGCTTGTTCACACCGGAGCCACCATTCCCCCGTTCCGGAACAAGTACTGCGATCCTGTTTACCTTGATGATGTGACCCTCGACTTTCCGGACCTTACCATCATTGCTGCCCACGTCTCTTTCGGGTGGTGGCAGCAACTCTGCTTCATGATCAGCAGGAAGACCAACCTGATGACGGATATTTCGGGATGGCAGCCCATCGCATTCCGTTCATACGAGCTTTTCTGCCGGTACCTTCGGGACATGCTGGACATAGCGGGCTCGGATCAATTTCTTTTTGCCACGGACGGTCCTGCATTCCGTCTCTACGGCATGAAGAACAGCACCTATGTCGAACTTATCAGAGACCTGCCTGAAAAGGCTCCGGCAGGCATTCGATTCACCTCCGAAGAGGTGGAAAAGATCCTCTACAAAAACGCCTTGCGGGTCATGGACGTGACCGGTCCCGAAGGACTGACGCGGTGATCGAGGTGCAGACACTGTCTCGCTCAGCCCTCTTGAAACAAAGCGAGGTGAAGCGGGCAGGAAACAATGATGACAGACGAAGCCGTAGGTCTGATTGAGTCCTGCGTTCTGCGCGGGACGATATCAGACATCATGTCCAAAGCAACCTGTCGGGTTTCGCTGGACTCAACCCGACCTACCTTGATTCACGGTTTGTTGGCGCAGTGGTATTGGAAGAAATAGGGGCAACAAAAGGAGGTGCAAAAATGAAAAGGATATCTCTAGGTATCTTGGTGATGCTCTGTTCCTTCATGCTCGTCGGCATGGCGGTGTGGACTCCTGTAGCGAACGCTCAGGAAAAGGTGATCTACATCGGTCACGTCAATCCCCTCACGGGGCCTGCCGCTCCTTGGGGTGTCCCGATTTCGCGGGGGATGGACTGCCTGGCCGAATACTACAATGAACAAGGCGGGATCGCGGCGGACGGGGCCAAGTGGACTATCAAGATGCTCCACGAGGACAACAAGTATCAGGGTGAAATGGGCCGTGCAGCGGGCGAGAAACTCATCAGCAAGTACAAAGTCAAAGCCATTCTGGGCGACTTCGCCGGAGATTCTTTGCTCGCCTACCGAACGCTGGCAAACAGGAATAAGGTCATAATCTTTGCCGGAAGCAGCGGCGCAGAAAAGAAGCTGCTCGGCCCGAACGATCCCTATCTCTTCCAGGTGTCCCAAACCCAGGCTCAGAAGTTTCTCGTCTTGGATATCGCAATGGACACCCTGAAGAAGAAGGGAGCTAAGCTTGAAAAGGCCGCGAGTATCAACCCCGACACTTCCACCGGCAGGGGCGTCTCCGAGGCCTTCATTACTCAAAAGGCTCCTCAATACGGTATGAAGGTCGTGGCAAGCGTGCTCTATCCCACGGGAACCAAAGACTTCTATCCCTTTTGCACAAAGATCATGGCCGACAAGCCGGACATCGTGGAAATGGGCGCCGCGGGTCCTGGAGACCAGGCACTGATCCGCAAGACCTTGTATCAGCTTGGATATAGAGGCTATTCCGTGGCCTCAGGTTCCCTTGTCAATGTGGCGGGTTTGATCAAGATCGCGGGACAGGATGCCATCCAAGGGCACATCGCGCCCTTTGAGTCCTTTGAGTGTCCCATCATCAAACCTGATCAGCGTGAGATTATGAAGATAATACAGAAGAAATGGGCGGAAAAATGGCCGAACGAGCCATTTGAGCCGATCGCGTGGCGCTATGCCACATGTCTCCAAATCCTGGCGCAAGCCTATAAGGATGCGGGCACTTTGGATCCCGACGTTGTGGCCAAGACCATCGAAAAGGGTAAGTTCGAGACCATCCTGGGAGACTGCACGTTTACCGGCGCGAAGACCTTCGGGATTGCTCATTGCGCCAATTTGATCACCATCGCGGGGATCGTGGAGGGCAATGAGGTGAAATACCTGGGCTATTCCAGGCTCACCCACGAGTAGCCTATCCACCACAGGAACTGCCCGGGTACGGAAGAGGGATCTTCCTGAGGCCGATTGCTCGGGACGATCCCTTTTCCTTCGTATCAGAACATCGGGAGGCTAAGGAATGGTCGCTCAGACACTTCTCAATGGTGTCGTTACAGGCTTGATTTACGTGTTGATTGCATCGGGACTGACTCTTGTCTTCGGGATTCTTCGCATCGTGAATTTTGCTCATGGCCAGTTTTACATGTTAGGCGCTTTCGTCTTCTATCTCGTGCTTGAGACGGCTGGTCTTCCATTTCCCGTTGCGTTTGGGGTTTCAGTCCTCGCTATCGGCCTTCTTGGGCTTGCCACGGAAAAAGGGCTCTTTAGACCCCTTGAAGGCAAATCTCTCATTGGTATCATTGGAACCACCCTGGGCCTGATGCTGACGCTCGAAGGCGCTGCCGAAATTCTCTTTGGACCGGATGACCGCAGTGTAAGAAACATATTCCCGGGAGTGATCAAAATCGCGGGAGCCACCTTGCCTGTGGAGAGATTGGTGGCCATTGGGATGTCCGCGGCGGTGATGTTTGCCCTGTACTGGTGGATCCAACGGACGAAATCGGGAACTGCGACCCGCGCGGTTTCTCAGGACGAATATGCAGCAAGCCTGATGGGGATCAGTAAGACTCGGTGCTCGTTGGTGGTGATGGGCGTCGGTTCTGCACTGGCCGGCGCTGCCGGCGCGATTCTCTGTCCTCTCTTTTTCGTCAGTCCGTACATGGGAGGAGTGCCTCTCATCAAGGCCCTAATCGTGATTACTCTGGGCGGGATGGGGAGCATCCTGGGGGCAACACTTGGAGGACTCATTCTGGGAATCATGGAATCCTTCGTCTACACGTACTTGGGAGGGATCGCAGAGATCATAGGGTTCTTGATCATCATCGTTATTCTCATTGTCCGTCCGCAGGGTTTGTTCGGTGAGCCTTTTGAACTCGCTGCGTGAGACAGGCAGGGTGCCGTTAGAATTCCAATCTTGTGGCTAACCGGACGTTATTCCAGGCAACCGGCATAAGAGGTTCGGGTCATGATCAAGAAGACGGCTTACGGCCTATTCGGAGTGATCTTGCTGGTGCTACCCTATCTGGTCAGGGACGACTACTATATGCACCTTTTTATCCTCTCGGGCATCTATTCAGTCCTCTGCATGGGATGGGTCCTGATTCTCAGGGCAGGCCAGTTCAGCCTGGGCCAGTCTGCATTTCTGGCTATAGGTGCTTACATCTTTTCCATTCTCGCGTTGAAGTTCGGAGTCTCACCGTGGCTGGGGCTCCTTGCCGGCGGGATCGGAGCTGCAATCGCCGCGGCTCTGCTGGGCTGGATCGTGTTGCGAATCCGAGGGCTGTATTTCGCCGTCATAACGCTTGCCTTTAACGGGGCCATCCAACTTGTCCCCGCGAATTGGGATTATCTTGGAGGCTGGCTTGGACTGTCGCCGATCCCTCCATTCAGCCTGGCCGGCGTGGAATTCATTACCAAGAATTCCTGGTACTATCTGGTGCTCGCTTTGGTCGCGCTCACAGCTCTGGTGACTTTGAGGATCCAGAACAGTCGCCTAGGAAAGTATTTCAAAGCCACAGCCAACGAGAGCCTGGCGGAAAGCCTCGGTATCAACACGGTCGGGCAGCGGATGCTCGCCTTTGTGGTTGCCTGTCTTTTTGCCGGGTTGGCAGGGGGCATCCTGGCCTCCTACCTGACCTATGTTGCCCCGGGAGATTTTGGTGTTTGGAAATCGCTTCAGGTCCAAATTCAAGCAACCGTGGGTGGAACAGGAGGCCTCGTAGCCGGGCCGATCACGGGATCCACAATCATGGTGATCCTCGGCGAAGTCCTGCGTACCTACACCAAGGGGCTTGAACCTCTGCTCTACGGAGTAGTCCTTCTGCTGGTTATCTTCTTTCTGCCCGACGGGCTTATCAGCTTTCCTCGGATCGTCCTGAACAAGTGGAATCCTAGGAAGACCACGGAGTGACACTAATGGGCCACAACAGGCGACTGAAATCTTGTTTGAGGATGAGGGACTGTGTCGCCGAAGCCGATAATTTTCATGATTCAATGTAGCTGTCTGGCTGTGGCAGTTTCTATGAGATTTGTCGGCATGAGGCACCTTTGGTTAGGTTTACGTATGGGGAGGTTTGGAGGGGAGATGAGTCTCCCCTCCAAATTATTGCGCAACGATGCGCTCTTCCTGCCCATCTCCGAGGCGAAGCCCCGGAGAGTTCGTCGAAGCCTGGGACCCTCATGATTTTTTGCAGCTTTCCAGCTATGGCGGCAAATAAAAGAGGACAGGAGATGGCAGAGCCCATATTAGAGGCCAAAGATGTCACGAGACGTTTTGGCGGTCTGGTGGCTGTAAATCAGGTCAGTTTCGCAGCCCGGCAAGGAGAAATTCTGGGGATCATCGGGCCCAACGGGGCCGGGAAAACTACGCTCTTCAACTTGCTCAGCGGGTTTCTCAGGCTTTCTCAGGGAGAGGTCCTGTACCAGGGCGAGAGGATCAACGGCCTGAAGCCGCATTCGATCGCCAGAAAAGGGCTCGTACGAACCTTTCAACAGAGCAACATATATCGCACGGAGACCGTGCTGTCCAATGTCACGCTCGCTTGTCATCTGTCGGACAGAGTCGGCTTTTGGGGCACCCTGTTCAACAGTTCTTCTTACCAGCAGGAGGAAAAAGACAAGACAAAGGTGGCAAAGGAGATCCTTTATACTCTTGGCCTGGAAGAAATGATGGACCAGATGGGAGGAAATCTTTCCCACGGTCAGCAGAGGGCATTGGGCATTGCTATGGCTATGGCCTGCAATCCGAAATTGCTGCTGATGGACGAGCCGGCCTCCGGCTTGGGCCTTGAAGAGATGCACATGATCATGCAGAGGATCCGGGAGATCAGGGAAAAGGGGATTACGATAATCCTCGTTGAACACGAGATGCGGATGGTCATGAACATGTGCGATCGAATCATAGTCCTCAACTTCGGACGAAAGGTCGCGGAAGGAATTCCCGAACAGATCAAGGGAAATAAAGAGGTGATCGATGCCTACCTCGGGCACGAGCAGGGATAAGAGATTCCTCGCTGCCGTGGACATTCATGTAAATTACGGCAGCCTTGAAGCGCTCAAGGGAGTTTCCATTTCCGTTGAAGAACGCTCTATTGTGGCTATGATAGGTCCCAATGGGGCAGGGAAGAGCACAACCCTGAAGAGCATATGCGGAACATTGAAGCCGTCATCCGGGGAGATATGGTTTCAGGAAAGCAGAATCGATGGACTCGCGACCGAGGAGATAGTGGGGTTGAAGATTGCCCATGTTCCTGAAGGCCGAAGGATCTTTCCCCATCTTACGGTGCAGGAGAACCTCCTTATGGGCGCATACCTAATTAGTGACAGGAGCCTCGTGGAGAGCAACCTGGAGATGGTTGCGAGGTTCTTTCCGATTCTGAACAGAAGACGAGGACAAGCAGGGGGAAGTTTGAGTGGAGGCGAGCAGCAAATGCTCGCCATAGCCCGCGCGCTTATGAGCAGCCCTCGGGTGATCCTGATGGATGAACCGACCCTGGGCCTGAGCCCGATTGTTTGTCAGGACCTGGCAAACATTATCCGGGACCTCAATACGAAAGGAGGCATCTCAATTCTTCTGGTCGAGCAGAATGCTCGGATGGCTCTCAATCTCGGTGATTGGGGATACGTGCTCGAAGGAGGAAAGATCGCTCTAGAGGATCGATGTAGCAACCTAAAGCAAAACACGAAGGTTATCCAGGCCTACTTAGGACAATAGCAGAGATGGAAGGAAGCAAGATGCGCTGGCCGAGCGTGCTGGAGCATGTGAAAGCGAAGGTCGCCTTATACCGGAACAGGCCGCTCCTGCGGGACGCGGGTGGGGATGCCTCATACACCTACGAAGAGTTCGACGTACTCACGGACCGGGTGGCCGGAGGGCTGCGAGCAATAGGTCTCCAGCGGGGAGATCGAGTGGCTCTCCTTCATCCCAATCACACAGACTTGATCCTAGCCTATTTCGGAGTGATCAAAGGGGGTGGCGTGGTAGTCCCAGTCAATCCCCTCTACACCTCCGGAGAGATTCTTCGAATCCTAAAGAATTCGGGCGCGCGCTGGCTCATCAGCTCATACAGTCTGGCAGATCGGGCAAACGATATGCGTTCGTCCGCGCCTGCTTTGGAGCGTGTACTGGTCAAAGGGGAAACGGAGAGCCTTGAGGCGACACTGGAACGAGAATGCGGCGCTCTCCAGCCGCGGCCCGACGAGAAGGTCGGCGCTGACGACTTGGCGTTCATCTTTTATACCTCGGGAACCACCGGCGAACCCAAAGGAGTCATGCTGACCCATCGCAATGTGGTCTTTGGAGGCGGCAACACGGCCCAGAATTATGGGCTTCGCGAAGATGACGTTGCCTTGGTCTGCCTGCCGCTTGTGCACGTCTTTGCCAATGCCAGTCCGCTTCTGGGTACTCTGAACAGTGGGGGCTGCGTCGTGGTTATAGATCGTTTCCAGACGGAGCCTGTCTTTCACGCTCTGGAGAGGCACCGGGTGACGTGGTTCTCGGGCGTTCCCACGATGTTCGGCTACCTGCTCAACGCGTTCCGCGAGCGGTCCAGGTCCATCCCGGCCCTGCGCATGGGACTGTCCGGCGGGGCATCTCTCTCCGCGGAGCACCTCGCTCGGTTCGAGGAAATGTTCGAGGCGCCTGTGGTTGAGGTTTACGGACTCACCGAGTCCACAGGTCTCGTCACGGGCAACCCCGTTTATGGAGTGCGCAAGGCGGGCTCCATTGGCGTGAATGCGTCGGGAGTCTCTGCTCGGCTTGTAGACGAATCCGGAAGGGACACGCCCAGAGGGGAGGTCGGGGAAATCATCTTCCGCGGCCCCAACACAACTCCAGGATACTGGAACAAGCCCGAAGCCACGAATGCGGCCATCCGCGAAGGATGGATGCACACCGGAGACCTGGCGAGGCAGGACGTTGAAGGATACTACTTCATCGTGGGGCGCAAGGATGAGCTAATTATCTCGGGCGGTTACAACATCTATCCGAGGGAAGTGGAGGAAGTCCTCTACCTTCACGAAGAGATCGCCGAAGCCGCGGTGGTGGGCGTGGCCGATCCGAACCTGGGACAGGTCCTAACCGCGTTTGTGGCCCCGAGGTCGGGCCATCGGCTTGTCTCGGAAGAGATCCGTGCCTTCTGTGCAGAGCGGCTGGCCGCGTACAAGGTGCCCAGACGTGTTGAGATCATGGCGGAATTGCCCAAGAACTCGACGGGCAAGATCCTCAAGAAATCTCTTCCGGGGGTCTAAAGGGTGACCGATCATGGATTTTGGATGCCAAATGCACAAGCTCTCAAACCGCGATATACGAAATGTAGCTCAACGAGGGATAAGATGTCATGTACTCGCTTCTGACCCCAGAAGATCGTGAATTCAAGGCCCGTTGCGACCGTTATGCGCAAACTGAATTGGCTTCCCTGGCCAGGGAGCTGGGAGAAGTGAACGAGGTTCCCCAGGCCCTGAAAGAGTCCCTGGCAGCGTCCGGCCTTTACGGTCCCCTCTTTCCGAGGGAATACGGTGGCACCGGCACTAGTTCGGTCCGGATCTGCCTTGCCAGGGAAGCCTTAGCCGGCGTGTACTCTCCGGCAGACACAACCCTGGCCATGCAGGGTCTGGGCGGATTGCCTATCGTTTTGGCCGGGACCGAGGCCCAGAAGAGGAAATTCCTGCCTCCACTTGCCTCTGGCGAGAGGCTGGCCACCTTCGCACTGACGGAGCCGGGGGCCGGGTCCGACGCCTCTGCTATTCAGACCATGGCCGAAGTCAAAGGCGACGGATTCGTCATCAACGGGCGCAAACGCTTCATTTCAAACGGCTACTCCGCGGATCTTGCGGTGGTTTTTGCCAGAACACCTACGAGCAGAGATCCTCGCGGTCTTTCTGCGTTCCTGGTGGAGCTGGGAACCAAGGGATGCCAGGTTGCTTGGCGCATCGAGCTCATGGCGAGCCACGACATTGTGGAATTTCATTTCCAGAATCTTGAAGTAGGCCGGGACTCCCTGCTCGGTCAGTTGGGAGGCGGCTTCAAGCTGGCAATGCAGACGCTGGATCTCATGAGGATGACGGTGGGAGCCGCGGCCCTAGGTATGGCCCGGGCTGCGCAGGAAGAGGCGCTTCGACATGCCAACGAAAGGGTTCAGTTCGGAAAGCCTATAGCGGCGTTTCAGGGTGTGGCTTTCAAGTTGGCAGAGATGGCCACCGAGACGCAGGCAGCGCGCGGCCTTGTGTACCTCGCGGCTATAAAGCGGGACAAAGGAGACCATGATGCATCCGTCCTTTCCTCTATGGCAAAGCTCTACGCTACCGAGGCGGCTTTTCGATGCATCGATCAGGCAGTGCAAATACACGGCGGTCTCGGAGTGGTGAAAGGATCGGCTGTGGAGCGGCTTTACAGGGAAATCAGACCCCTCCGCATCTACGAGGGGACGTCCGAGATACAGAAGCTTATCATCGCCAACCGACTGATCAAGGAGGGCAAGTCTCATGGATCCGGAGCGGATTAGGCGGCTCATCAAAACCGGCAAGGTGTACGACTTGGGGATGGAGTACTACGTCGGAATGCCTCATCATCCAAACCATCCTCCGTTTGCTTTCTCCCTCACCAAGCTCCACGGGGAAATGATGTACGAGGGGGGCGTGTCGGCCTGTAACTGCCTCTTCACCACGGGTGGGCACACGGGCACGCATTTTGACGCCCTGGGTCACATCAGCGTGGACTGCGAGGTTCACGGAGTGGGTTCGATCGAGCCTTGGCAGGACTATCAAGGTCTAAAGAAAGCGGGGATCGAGACCGTTCCGCCGGTAGTCACCAGAGGAGTCCTTCTGGACATTGCCGGATTGGAGAAGACCGAGTGCCTAACGAACGACTACCGAATAGGCGCGGAGACTCTCGATGCCGCGGCGAAACAACAGGGGTGCGCAGTAGAGAAGGGCGATGCAATCCTCCTGAGGACAGGCTGGATTCAGCATTTCCACGATTCCCGCAAATACATTTCCAACGCGGACGGATGCCCGGGACTGGTGGAGGACGGGGCCCAGTGGCTCGTGGATCGCGAGGCCGCCTTTGTGGGAGGAGATACGGTAGCCTTGGAGAAGACGCCCTCGCACAACCTGCCGGTCCATGTGATCCTACTAGTTCGTAATGGCATCCACATCATGGAAGCAATGAACTTAGAAAGTCTGGCTTCCGACCGGGTGTACGAGTTTCTCTTCATGGTATCCCCTCTGAAGATTCGAGGAGGGACGGCTTCACCAGTCCGTCCTGTGGCTGTCGCGTGAACGTATACCCGTTGCCAAAGATCTTGTCCGATTCGAGAGAGCGTGATTCCGTCATTCCTGCGAAAGTAGGAATCCAGTCACGCGTTTCGCGTGATTCAATCCCGCGTTCCGCGCGGGACTGGACCCCGGCTCTCGCAGAGGTGACTGATAATCAATAGGCCATCACTTTCGGCAAATGATATAACGGAACGAATTTGGCGTATCCAACCGGCAACATCAAGCCTTTATAGCTCTGAGCAGGAGGTTGATCATTTGTTCCGTGCTGGCGATGGTGGGTTGCTTTTTGGAAAGCATCATGCGAGCGAGCGCCTCATGCTCGAATGCCCCGAGAACGAGATGCAGGTAATAGCTGATTTCGAAATCCTTTCGGAAATGACCGCTGCGTTGTCCGGCTTCCACAGTAGATCTTATCAGTTTCACGAAATGCCGCGTGTTCCGATATTCTTGAGATTCATAGAACTTGGGATTCCTATACAATTCCAGTATCAGCACACGGGTCTCCCATTCTCGAATCTGAAAATCCAGAGCCCACCTTCTCAGCAAGTATAGGAGCCGCTCATAGGGATTTAGTGCCCCCGAGAAACCGCGCTCCAATTCATCGGCCAATTCGACGAACCACGTGCCCAGAACCGAGAGAAGTAGTTCTTCTTTGCTCTTGAAATATTGATAAATAGAGGCTTCGGCTATGCCCGCCTTTCCGGCTATTTCGGAGATGGTGGCGCCGCCATAACCTTTTTTGCCGAATACTTCCGACGCGACTTTCATTATCGTGCGCCGCCTGCGCTCCCCACGGCTTGGTTCATCGCCATTCTCATTTCCGGCCGGCTGGTCGCGCTTCCATATCGCCGCCTTTACTAGAGAACACAGAGCGTCCGCGGCTTCATTGGGATCGTAAGGATGGGCAAAAAACAGCCATCCCAGAACAATGCTGTCGATTGCGCCAAAAATCATCTCCAGAACGAGAATAACCTCGATTTCAGCGTCCACTTCTTGGTCTCGTATGCCCTCTCGAATGGCCTCGGCCGCGAAGGCGCTGTATTTTCGGATCATTTCATATGCCGGAGATTGGTAAAAAGCAGGCAATGTCCGTAATTCACGCAGTAGAATTGAGGTGTAGTTCTTATTAACAGAGAGATCTCTGAGCTGATGCCATAATAATTTTCTAATCTTGGGCTCGGCCCCCTTCATTCCTTGAAGATGCTCGGTGATACCTGCCAGAGTCTCTTTAAGATGCCTTTCGGGAACAGTAACGATCAGATTTTCTTTGGTTTTGAAATATTGGAAAATAGATGCTTCGTGTACCCCGGAATCATGAGAAATATCAGCGATAGTCGTGTCGTGGAAACCGCGGGCGGCAAAGATACGCTCCGCAGATTCTATGATAAGTTGGCGCTTTCTGTCTGCTGAAGGGCTTCTTCGTTTAGTGGAGGACGCCCTCTTGATATTACTTTCGGGCAATCCGGCGTAGTCCATAAATTTAAGCTCCGGGGACGCGGTCCTAATGATCACGGTATCTTCGTCTAAAACCGAATACCACTTATATGATAACGAGTCAAGGACTTTCTTGCCAGCGTCGCGCACAGGAAGTAGAAAGATGACGTTCTTTCAGTGAGTTATTGCGACCAGGTCGTTGATCCAAAGATATTGATCGCATGCCCCGCGCCATTGAACCTACTTCCAGATCCCTGACTTACTAGGAAATTCATGGTTCGCCCGGATGTGGTAGGAGAGCTGAGACCTTGCCACAACGACGCCAAGATTTGCCTGTGCTCCTCTAGCACTCAGCTGAGCGGATTGCTGGACCTCCCACGCCTCTTGATCGCAAATGCGATGACCGAGAGGGACTTCGCCATCATCCTAAGAAGCGTGGGCGGAGAGCTGGGAATCTTGTCTGATCTCGGAACGTTCGAGCGCGCTCTGGGCACGCGACATGCACTTGTCTCGTCACGTCACATCGGCCCCCAGATCGTCCACCGCGCCAGGATTCAACCGTGCCCTCCTGCGCGCTGGGCAGTTGCGAGGGAGCGCGTTCACGATCGGGGCATCTTTCAGGATCCCGGAATTCTGCTCGATGGGGTGTTGCTCCCTGCGCAGTCTCAGCAGCTCTCAGAGCTCCTATCCGCGCGCGCAAAAAATTTTTGGAAAAATGGAAAAAGCCCTTGACTTAGTTTTAATATAAGTTATATTCATATCCATGACCTTACCAAGTCTCGGTCAATATAACCTGCGGAACCCAGACTCAGGTCCAACCTGTTCTATAATACCTGAGTATCGAGGCTCCCAGGCCGTTCTGCAAAGCCAGGCCGGCGTAAAGAAAAAGGAAATTGATCCGGCGGATTTCCGGTTGCGTCCAAAGAAAGAAGAAGCTCTCGATGCCGTTGCTGTGATCGACAGGATGTCCTTCGGAGCGTCCCGACGGGATGATTGTCGGGAAGAGCCGGATTCGGAAACCTGGGGAGCAAGAATTGGCACCTTTCCTGGTCGCAGAAGAGCGGACAAGCATATCGCAGCCCGAGTGTAAGAGGTAAAGAAGATGAGGTACGCGGAAACTGGGTTTAATTTAGAGATTGACCTAACCCGAGGAAACATCGAGAGGGTAGAAACCGACCCAAGAGACACCGAGCTTTATCTGGGAGGCCTCGGGACTAGCGCCAAGATACTATGGGAGAGGGTTCCTCCCGAAGTCGAAGCCTTTTCACCCGATAATCTCTTAATATTCAGCGCGGGCCTGTTGTGCGGCACGCCTGCTACCGGCTGCAATCGTACCATCGTTTCCACTGTTTCGCCTCAAACGTTGTTGATGGCATTTTCGATGATGGGCGGGTTTTGGGCGCCGGAATTGAAGTATGCCGGTTATGACAAGGTGATCCTTCGCGGCAAGTCCCCCAATCTGGTCTATTTGTGGATCAATAATGACAAGGTGGAGATCCGTGATGCCACGCATCTGAAGGGCAAAGGCGCGGTTGAAACGGCAGAGCTTATTCGACAGGAATTGAAGGAGCCGAAAGCTCAAGTGGCTGCTATCGGCCTCGCGGGTGAAAACAGGGTCTATTTTGCTTCAATCGAACAGGGCAGATCCAGCGCCAGCAGAGGCGGGATCGGCGCGGTTATGGGAGACAAGGGAGTAAAGGCCATCGTTGTCCGCGGTACCAAGGACATTAACGTCGCCCGACCAGCTGAGTATATGGCGCTCTGCAACGAAGTGCTGAAATATATAAAATTTCGGAATGAGAATCCAATTCCGGGTGTCATGCCCATCTTGGCCGGCCTCGGGTCGCCTCAAGAGATGAAAGTCCATGATGAAAAGTGGCACACTGAAAACTTCATGTGGGGAAATTCACGCGTCCGCAGGAGAGATTTCTGGAACGAAGAAATCGCGAAGGAGTGGCAGGAGACTCTAGACAGTATGCGGACTCGGCTGATCAGTTGCTTCAACTGCCCGATGACGTGCGGGGCAACCATATCTCCTCCGGGACGTCCCACCTATATGATGAAATGCTTCTCGAAGCTTACCTATACCATGGCGGCCTTTGCCGACCTGGAATTTGGTTTGGGTATCGCCCAAAGTGCTACGGAGTACGGGGTGGACGGGTTCTCAACCCCGCAAGTTATGGCCTTTGCTCTTGAGCTTTACGAGAACGGCATATTAACTGACGATGACTTCCCTGGAATGCCGTCCGACAACGAGGGAAGATTCTACTGGTTACTTGACAGAATTGCTCGGCGGGAAGGGATTGGAGATGTTTTGGCCAATGGGACTTACTGGGCGGCCAAACAGATTGGTAAGGGCGCAGAGGCGTATGCGCATAATACTATTAAGAAACATGAGCAGCTTCCTCTCAAGCTGTCAATGCTGAATCCCATTTATTTCCTCATGTACGCTACCGGCGAGAAGATAAACATCACTCAGATTGAAGGGCAGTTCCCCCAGGCGCCTTGGCCCACGAGAGAGGAAAGAGAAGCGTTTGTAAAGGATTGGTTCCAGGTTCCTGATGAGAAGTTTAAGGAATATCTTTTGGACTGGGAACCTCGCGGGGAGAAGTCGATGCCCTTTTACCCGACCGTTGATATGTGTTGTGACATTGTCGATTGGCAAGAGAGGATGCACTATATAGATGACGCCCTCGGGATGTGCTCCGGTTTATCGTCATTTCCCCTGAAGCCTCCGTATCATATACACAATTACCCGAAATTCATCTCATCGGGGGCCGGGATCGATATGGACGAGGCTAAATTAACTCAAGCAGCCAAGCGATACCGAACCTTGGTCAGAGCCTATAATATTAGGAGGGGCATGAGAAGGAAGGATGACAAGCCCCCGGAGAACCATTGGAAGAAAAGATTTCCCGAGCTCGAAAAGGAACTCTTGGACACGTATTACAGATTCAAGGGGTGGAACGATCAGGGTATTCCCACGAAGGAATCCTTGCATGAATTGAGTCTGGATTATGTAGCCGAAGACTTCGAAAAGAGGGGGATCTATTCGGACAATGAAGGAGCTACCTCCAGTGACACTTTGGCGGACGTAGAGAAGACATAAGGTGAAGGAGTGGTAACCGTTATGGGCGAGAAGAAAAAGAAAATCATCAAAACAATAAGGGTAGACGTTGACAAATGCAACGGTTGCCGGGCCTGTGAGGTAGCCTGCTCTGCGTTTCACGCCGCGCCGAAATATAGCGGCAATAATCCCGCGAGGTCTCGTATTCGGGTGATTCGTGAACCCATAAAAGACATATATGTTCCCGTATACGCGGGTGAGTATGCTTCGGCAGAATGTGCCGGCAGAGACAAATACACTATTGACGGGAAAGACTACGATGAATGCGCCTTCTGCAGGGCTTCTTGCCCGTCCAGAGACATATTCAAAGAACCCGATTCCGGCCTCCCTCTGAAATGCGACATGTGTGAAGAGGATCCGGCACAGGAAAAGCCCCTATGTGTTCAGTGGTGCCTGAACGATGCCCTTATTTATGAGGAAAGGGAAGAGGAAGTAGAAGAGGAAGAGAAACTGGAAGATGTGGAGATAGGACTGGAATCCATGATCGACAAGTATGGCTTGGAGAAGGTCATGGATACCGTTTCCCGGATGGCCGCGTCAAAGAAGGGCTGAAGCATTAGGCCGAAACAAGAGGAAGGAAGACAGTGGAGACTGTAACCCCCTACAAAGAGATTATTGATGTCATCAAAGCGAGCGGCGGAGATGCATTCAAAAGATGCTTCCAATGCGGACTATGCGATACTGTTTGTCCTTGGAACAGGGTCAGATCTTTCAGCATGCGCAAGCTGGTCAGAGAGGCTACGTTCGGCCTGACCGAGATCGAAAGTGAAGACATTTGGCGATGTACCACCTGCGGAAGATGCCCCCAGCAGTGCCCCCGAGATGTAAAACAGATAGAATCCGGGGTGGCCTTACGCAGAATTGCTAATGAATATGGGGTCTTTCCAGCTCCTGTCAAGACTGTCCGCACGATAAACGCAGGCCTCGTTGCTCAAGGAAACCCCTTTGGTGAAGATCGAGAAAAGAGAGCGGCTTGGGCCGAAGGTCTTTCCGTAAGACCCTTCGCCGAAGGGATGGAAATTCTCTACTTTCCGGGTTGCTATCTCTGCTACGACCCAAGATTGAAGAAGGTGGCGAGAGCCACAGCTAATATCCTCAACTCGGCAGGAGTGGACTTCGGTATACTCGGAGCCAAGGAGAATTGTTGTGGGGAAAGCATCCGCAAGACTGGCGATGAGGAGTTGTTTAAGCACCTGGCCAAAGAAAACATCAAGACCTTTATCGAGCATGGGGTCCAGAAGATCCTTGTCTCATCCCCTCATTGCTACCATACCTTCAAGAACGAGTATCCGGAATTCAGGGTGAACTTCGAAGTAGTTCATATCTCGCAGTACCTATTCGAGTTGGTGAGTGAGGGACGGCTTCAGCTCAAGAAGGATTTTCCGAAGAAAGTGACGTACCACGACCCTTGTTACCTGGGTCGCCATAACGGCATATTTGACGAACCGCGAGGGGTCTTAGATAAGATACCTGGTCTAGAGTTGAATGAGATGGTTGAGTCCCGCTCTGACAGTCTGTGCTGCGGAGGTGGAGGCGGCAGGGTTTGGATGGAAACCCAAAAGGGAGAGAGGTTCTGCGATCTCAGGATAGATCAGGCTCTTGGTGTTGAGGCCGAGGTGCTGGTTACTTCCTGCCCCTATTGCATCACCATGCTTGAGGATAGCAGGGTGACCATGAATCTGGCGGAAAAGATCGAGGTGAAGGATGTCACGGAGATCCTCCAAGAAGTGATCTAATGAGTCTCAGTAATCCGTGTCACGTACACCAGGACGGAGGAAAGCTATGGCGATAAATCCCGACTTCCTTTCTCCGTGTGGCCTTTATTGCGGTGTGTGTGCCATTCATATTGCTCACCGCGACAACAACATTAAGCTAAAGGAGCGGCTGGTAAACCTTTACAAGGGAGGAACTCCCGGCAAAGGCACGCTTCCAAATAGCGAAAACCTTTCGATAGAAGATATTAAATGCCGTGGCTGCTTGTCCGATGAACCCTTTATGTATTGTCGCCAGTGTGAGATCAAGAGCTGCACAAAGGAGAAAGGATATACCGGGTGTCACGAATGCAATGGCTTTCCCTGTCATTACATTGAAAATTTTTCCATGTCCGTCGGCAAGAAGGTTATTCTCCGAGCTGTCCCTTATCGACGACAGTTCGGTACTGAAAAATGGGTTCGAGACGAAGAAGCCCGCTATAAATGTCCCGAGTGCGGCAATAGAGTCTTTCGCGGTGCGATGAAATGTAATCAATGTAAGGTGGATTTAGATCTGGACTAACAAAGTCACTTAAGGACGCATACAACGGCACAGTGATGAGGTGATAGAAAGTGGAAAAGGAACGAGTAGGAGAGCAGATGTGCAACAGTTTCCGAGACAGTAATTACGGAGACGTAATGGTTGTTGGCGGAGGAATCAGCGGCATTCAAGCCTCTCTTGATCTTGCCACGGCCGGGTTTAAGGTCTATTTGGTTGAAAAAGGGCCGAGCATTGGCGGCCACATGGCGCAGCTGGACAAGACCTTTCCCACCAATGACTGCTCGATGTGAATACTCGCACCAAAGCTGGTCGAGGTCGGCCGGCACCCCAACATTGAGGTCCTTACCTACACGGAGGTGGACCGTGTGGAAGGTGAAGTGGGAGATTTTAGGGTAACCCTGACCAAGAAGCCTCGGTATATTCTCGAGGATAAGTGCACGGGTTGTACTACATGTGTGGAGTATTGCCCGGCGAAATACCCGGACCAATATAATCAGGAAATATCGAAGAATAAGGCGATCCATATATACTTTGCTCAGGCGATTCCCCTCATTACATATATCGATGAAAGCTGTCTTTACCTCAAAGAGAACAAATGTCGTATTTGCGAGGCAGTGTGCAAGAATAACGCAATAGATTTGAAGCAAACGGCGGAGAAGAAAGAAATAGAGGTAGGAGCGATCGTTCTAGCTGCCGGCCTAGAACCCTTTGATCCAAAGGTGAAGAAGGAGTATCGGTACGGAGAGTTTCAGAACGTCGTAACCAGCATGGACTATGAGCGCCTGCTATCCTCTACGGGTCCGTACCAAGGGGAGATACTGCGTGCTTCGGACCAAAAGCACCCCCATAAAGTAGCCTGGATTCAATGCGTCGGTTCGAGGCGAGTTACGCCGGGCGACAACAGCTATTGTTCAGCCGTATGCTGCACTTACGCGCAGAAACAGGTGATCTTGACCAAAGATCATGACGCCGAGGCTGAGTGTACCATATTCCATAACGATATTCGTTCCTATGGGAAGGATTTTGAACGATACTTTGAGCGTACAGAGAAACTCCCCGGGGTTCGATTCATCAGAAGCTACACTTCGATCGTCAGAGAGGACCCGGAAACCAAGAATGTCACCGTACGATATTCTACCACGGACGAGGGAGTGAAAGAGGAAGAATTCGATATGGTGGTACTGTCGGTGGGATTGAATCCTCCTACTGACGTGAAGTCCATTGCAAACAAGTTCGGAATAGAACTCAATCCTCATGATTTCTGCAAAATCAACCCTGTCAATCCCATGTCCACGAACCGACCCGGGATCTTTGTGAGCGGAGGCTTCCAGGGTCCCGTAGATATTCCTGAGTCGGTCTTTAGCGCCAGTGGAGCGGGCGCGCAAATCGGCGAACTTCTGGACTACAGACGAGGCAATCTTGCCAAAGAGAGGGAATATGAGCTTGAAAGAGATGTCTCCAAGGAAGAGCCAAGGATTGGTGTCTTTGTATGTCATTGTGGAGCCAATATCGGAAGGATAGTCAATGTTCCTGAAGCGGTCGAATACTGCAAGACGCTACCGAATGTTGTCCATGCTCAGGAACAGCTATTTTCATGCGCTACGAACTCCGCCAAAGGGATAACCGACGTGACGAAGGAAAAGGGGCTCAATCGAGTGATTATCGCTGCCTGCAGCCCCAGGACCCTTGAACCGCTCTTCCGAGACACGCTTCGGGAGGCCGGAATTAATCAATATTACCTCGAAATGGCTAATATCAGGGAGCACAACTCCTGGGTCCACTCGAAAGAAAAGGAAGAGGCCACACAGAAGGCCAAAGATATCATCCGTAAATCGATAGCACGGGCTCGCTGTTTGGAGCCGCTCCGGGAATTTGACCTGCCGGTTAACAAGGCCGCGCTGGTCGTCGGAGGAGGCATAGCCGGTATGAATTGTGCTCTCTCGATTGCCAATCAAGGGCATGAGGTGCACTTGGTGGAAAAGAATTCGGCGCTCGGGGGAATATCACGACGGATTCATTCCACACTGGATGGACTGGACGTGCAGGAGTACCTGCGCGATCTCATTGCAAAGGTGTATCAACATCGCCTGATACATGTCTATCATGATGCAACAATCACGGATGCTACAGGTTATGTCGGCAATTTTGTGACCGCGGTGAAGTCTGAAAAAGGATTCTCACGCATAAAACACGGTGCAGCGGTTCTTGCTATTGGTGCTGACCTATATACGCCTGCGGAATACCTATATGGAGAAGACGAAAGGGTACTGACCCACCTTGAGTTGGAGGAGCGGATCGCCCAAGGAGATGACAAGATAGTTAACGCAAAGAGCGTTGTGATGATCCAATGCGTAGGCTGCAGAAATGAAGACAGAAATTACTGCAGCCGGCTATGTTGCAGTGAGTCTGTGAAGAACGCACTGAGACTAAAAGAAATTAATCCGGAAATTGAGATTTACATCATCTTTCGGGATATAAGAACATATGGGTTCAACGAGGATTATTACCGGGAGGCCTCAAACAAGGACATAAAGTTTATCCGGTATGAGCCCGAGGATAAGCCTCAGGTGGAAGCCGGCGAGTCGGACGAGGGTCGGCCCGTTCTAAAAGTTACCACGACTGATTTTGTCTTAGGGAAGAAGCTTGTGCTGGATGCCGATATCATTGCTTTGGCTGCTGCTGTGATTCCGTCGGCAGCGACCAAGGAAGTTGCCGGGTTATTCAAGGTAACGTTGAATCCGGATGGCTTTTTCAAAGAAGCCCATGTCAAATTAAGGCCTGTTGAGTTTGGTACGGACGGTGTTTATCTCTGTGGACTTGCTCATTATCCCAAGTTTATACAGGAAACCATCAATCAGGCTTATGGAGCTGCAGGACGCGTCTTAACGCTGCTCTCCCGGGATGTAGTGGTCGCCTCCGGTTCTGTATGCGAAGTGGACGAGAACAAGTGCGTTTCCTGCGGAGCATGTATCACCGCATGCAGTTACGGCGCCATAGAGTTTTATGAGACCCCCGAGGGCAGAAAGGCCAGAGTTAACCCCGTGCTCTGTAAAGGAGACGGTCTCTGCAACACAAAGTGTCCCACAGCGGCTATACAACTTAAGCACTTTACCGATGAGGAGCTCTTGAGTGAGATTGACGCGGCGTTTCCTGAGGAAGATGCCTTGATGCCAATGGACGTTGCGGTCGGAGATGTGTAGAGATAAACGAATGAACAAAGCCCGGATTTCCAAGTACGAGGTGCAGACGTATGAGTGCAGGACTTAAGTTCAAACCAAAGGTTTTGGGATTCGTGTGCCACTGGTGAGCTTACGGCGCAGCCGACTTAGCTGGAGTTTCCAGAAGTCAATATACAACTGAGATGAGACTTATTCGCGTCATGTGTTCCGGGCGAGTGGACATGGGATTTGTCTTCAGAGCCTTCTCAAACGGAATGGACGGCGTGTTTATTGGTGGCTGCCGTTTGAACGAGTGCAATTATATTACGCATGGCAACTACGATGCTCTCAAAATGGTACTCCTGGTAAGAAAGATAATGGAGCACATTGGGTTGAACCCGGAGAGATTGAAGATCGGATTTATGTCCGGCGCTGACTCCAACCTTTTTGTCGAGGCTGTCAATGGTTTTGTCCGGACGGTACGGGAACTGGGGCCCCTGGGTCGAGGTGAAGGCTTGGATGACAGGGAATTGAAGTTGAAACTGGAAGCCGTCACTCGGCTTGTTCCCTACATCAGACTGGTTGAAAGAGAGAGGTTGAGAATACCCGTTAGGTCGGAAGAAGCGTACCACGAATTCTTCGCCAGTGCGGAGCTGGACCGGATATTTAATGAAACAATCGGCGACAGATTGGCTATAAGCCAAATTGTGTCACTCCTGCGTGAAAGACCGCTGCCAACGGCAGAAATGGCAAAGAAGTTGGGTCTAACTCCGTCTGAGGTATCCAGGCACCTCATTACCTCATCGCGGCAAGGGTTAGTCCGATATGATGAGAGCCGCAAGTGTTTTGCTCTCGCCTGAGGTGAACAAGCAGGCGGTGGATCAGCAGAAAGAAGCAGATTAGGACAGAGACCATGGACAAAGAGAGAATCGATCAGATTATCGATAAACATCACGGCGAAGCTAGTTCGCTGATTCAGATATTACTGGAGATTCAGGCGGAGAATCATTGGCTTCCCAAGGAAGCCTTAGAGCGGGTCGGCGAAAGATTGCAGGTTCCCATGACGCGCATACAGCATATCGCTACCTTCTACAAAGCCTTTAGTTTGGTTCCAAAGGGACGCCATCAAATTCACGTCTGTATGGGAACGGCCTGCCATGTTCGGGGTGCGTCACGAGTGCTCGACACGGTGCAAGGCGTAACGGGAATTAAACCGGGTGAAACGGACCTGGACCTGAAGTTCAGCCTGGAAACCGTTAACTGCCTCGGTTGCTGTGCTTTAGGACCGGTGGTGGAGATCGATGGAAAGACTCACGGTAAGATGGCGCCGGCACAGGCCGCAGGCGTGTTAAAAAACTATGATTAAGGAAAGACTATGTCGCGGATAAATTCACCCGCTGAACTGGAAGCATTTAGAAGCAACCTCCTCTCGGAAAGAGACCCTAATAAGACCTGCATTACGCTCTGTTCCGGATCTGCTTGCCATGCCTCTCGCAGTCGAGAAGTGGCTGCCAGTATCCAAGAGGAAATCCGGAAACAAGGTTTAGACGGTGAGGTGGAATTGAGGAGGACCGGCTGCCACGGCTTTTGTGAGCGGGGCCCAATTATCGTTATTCGACCTGAGGAAATATGCTATTTCCAGATAAAGCCTGAGGATGTCCCTGAAATCATCTCCGAGACGATCAAAGAGAAGAAAATCATAGAGCGTTTACTTTATACCGATCCCGCCACCAAGGAAAAGATCATTCACGAATCCGAAATCCCCTTCTACAAGAACCAGGGGCGGCTGGTTTTCGGTTCCAACGTCCAGATTGATCCTAAGAGCATCGATGACTATCTGGCCCTGGGTGGCTATTCGGGCCTGGCCAAAGCACTTTCCCAGATGACACCCGAGCAAGTCTTGGAAGAAGTCACAAAATCCAACCTGAGGGGAAGGGGAGGCGGCGGGTTTCCCACCGGCAGAAAGTGGGCGGAGTCGCGCAATGCCCCCGGAGATACAAAATACGTGATCGTCAATGCCGACGAAGGGGACCCTGGAGCCTACATGGATCGGAGCCTTCTCGAGGGGAATCCTCACTCTGTCCTCGAGGGGTTGATCATCGGAGCATATGCCATCGGTTCGCACGAAGGCTATATTTACGTTCGGCAGGAATACCCCTTGGCGGTAGAGAATGTAAACATCGCGATCCGGCAGGCCGAGGAGTACGGTTTTCTCGGTAAAAACATTCTGAGCTCAGGTTTTGATTTCACTATTATCGTGCACAAGGGCGCGGGCGCGTTCGTCTGCGGCGAATCGAGTGCCCTAATGACGGCCTTGGAAGGAAAGGCCGGAGAGCCCCGACCAAAATATATACACACCGCTGTCAAGGGCGTTTGGGACCGGCCCAGCGTTTTGAATAATGTTGAGACCTGGGCGAATGTGCCGCTGATCATCAATAAAGGCGCAGAGTGGTTTACTCAACATGGAACGGAAAAAAGCAAGGGCACAAAGATTTTCTCGCTGGTGGGTAAGATCGCCAACACCGGCCTGGTGGAAGTCCCCATGGGCGTTACCTTGAGAGACATTATCTTCCAGATAGGCGGTGGGATCCCCGGAGGCAAGCGGTTCAAAGCCGTGCAGACCGGGGGACCGTCGGGTGGATGTCTCCCTGAGGAACTGTTGGATCTGGAAGTGGGTTTTGATGAACTCACCAAGGCTGGTTCCATGATGGGGTCCGGTGGGATGATCATCATGGATGAAGATACCTGCATGGTTGACGTGGCCAGGTACTTTCTTAACTTCCTTACGGATGAATCGTGCGGCAAATGCGTCCCCTGCCGGGAAGGCATCCGGCAGATGCTCAAGACGCTGACCAATATTACCCAGGGAAAGGGCAAAGAGGGCGATATAGAACTTTTGCAACAGTTAGCCGAGGTCGCCGGTGAGGCCTCCCTCTGTGCTTTAGGCCGGAGTGCTCCTAACCCGTTCTTAAGCACGCTAAAATACTTTAGAGACGAGTATGAGGCCCACATCAAGGAGAAACGGTGCCCGGCACTATCCTGCAAGGAACTCATCTCGTACTATATTGACCCCGACAAGTGCAAGGCTTGCACGATTTGTGGTAGAAAGTGTCCTTCGGAGGCGATCGTAGGCGGCAAGAGCCAGATACATGTCGTTGACCAGGAGAAATGCACAAAGTGCGGAACCTGTTTTGAGGTATGCCCTACGAAATATGGCGCAGTGACGAAGATTTCCGGTGAGCCTGTCCCGCCTCCCATCCCTGAAGAAGCCAGAACCATAGTCAAGAAGAGTAAAGAAAAATGAGCGAAATCCTGCTAAATATCGACGGAAACGAAGTTAAAGCCAAAGAAGGGATGACCGTCTTGGAGGCAGCACGAAGTGCAGGGATATCCATTCCTACGCTGTGTCACCACGAGAAATTGGAACCCTATGGGGCTTGTCGCCTTTGTATAGTGGAATTAGATATGCGTGGCTGGAAGAAGCTGGTGGTTTCATGTCTTTACCCAGTTGCCAAGGACTTGATGGTAACCACCAGATCGGAGAAGATAGATCGAATTCGGAAAACGATCTTGGAGCTGTTGCTTGCCCATGCTCCTGATGCTTTTGACTTGCAGGATTTGGCGAAAGAGTATGGTGCGGACAGGGACCGTTTTGAAAAGGAGGCCTCCTTCTGCATTCATTGTGGTCTTTGTGTAAGATACTGTGCAGAAGTTAAGAAGAAGTACGCTGTCGGCTTTGTAAACCGAGGCGCTAATCGAGAGATCAGCTTCATTCCGGAAGTAGCCTCCAAGGAGTGCTGGAACTGCAAAGAATGTTTTCCGCTTTGCCCTACAGAGGCACTCCAAGCCGCTTATGTCTTGATCGAGGCGCTCACATCACCCCTACCTTCGTTCAAACGCAAGGGAGGAGAGTGAGCATCATTTCGGCATCAAAGAACCTGAAACTGTAATGGCCGATGCGTACTTGGCAGCGAGCCACATTCGATCAGGAAAGATATCCGATACTACTTCTGATCTGAAGTCATACACCAACGGGCGAGTCGTCCCCAGGATAGCTCCGCTTCAAAACATACGCTTGATGTGTTCCAGCAGAGAGCGGTAATCTGCGTAGAGTCGATGAATCTCTGCCACGTCTACACGTTTGAAGCGAATTCGATTGCCGGGCTTGGCTTGAGCTACCAGGTTGAGGTCGGGCGTGACTACAGTCGCGATCTTCGCGTACCCGCCCGCGGTCTGCTCCACCAGCAGGATAATCGGATGTCCGTCCGCGGGAATTTGAACCGCACCGGAAAGGCTCGGCTCAGAGATGATACTTCGAGGAACGCCTTCCTTGAGCTCAATTGACGGGCCTTCCAGGCGGTACCCCATCCGATCGGCTTTGGAACTTACCGTGAACTCGGAGTTGAAAAACGCATCCAAACCCGACTCGAAATAATCGTCCTGTGGGCCGGGCAAGGCCCTGAGAGTAATCTCGTCCGGCAGTGAGGGTTTGAGTTCCTCGGGAAAAGCAACTAACCGACTTCTACCATTGACCGATTCGGAATGTAACCTGTCACCTTTGGCGAGAGCTCTTCCCGAGTAGCCGCCGATCTTTCCCGCAGTATAGGTAGAGCGGCTTCCCATGATCACGGGAACCGATATGCCGCCGCCGACGGCCAAATATGCCCGTACTCCTCTGCGCGCGGCTCGCACGCTGAGTACGTCACCACGGCGCACCTCAAAGGATGTCCAAGCGGGACGAGGACCATCGTTCACAAGGACCGGGATGTCCGCTCCCGTCACGGCCACGATAGCGTCGGAGAGCACTTCCATTTTCGGGCCGGTGAAGGTGATTTCCAGGACCGCGGCGTTGTCGCCATTCCCCACCAGCACATTCGCAGCCAGATAGGAAAACATATCCAAAGCACCCGAAACCGGTATGCCGAATTGTTGATAACCGTATCGGCCACCGTCTTGAACGGTGGTAAACGCACCGGGCTCTAGAATTGCGAAGACCTCCATCAAGCATTCCTTTCCGACAAAATGCGATTGTATTCATCTGCCGAGATCGGCACGAATCTGATCATGTCTCCTGCGCTGTAGAGAAATGGATCTTCTTTGACAGGATCGAAGAGTTTGAGAGGGGTCCGTCCTATCAAACGCCACCCTCCAGGACTGTCGATGGGGTACATCCCGGTTTGATTATTGGCGATCCCAACCGAACCCGCGGGAACCAAAGCACGAGGCGTTTCTACTCTGGGTGTGTGAAGTTCCTCTGGTAGCCCGCCCAGGAAAGGAAAGCCAGGCGTGAAACCGATCATGTAGATTTGATAGATCGCGCCCGAATGTATTCTCACCACGTCGTCAACCGTCAAATTGTGGGTATGTGCCACAAACTCTATGTCAGGACCGTACTCTCCTCCATACAGAACCGGAATCTCTACGGTCCGCGGTAGAGGTATATCCAGTCCGTCCAGTCGATCCTCAATGGACTCCAGCTCCTTCTCGACGTGCTTTAGGCTAATTATCAAAGGATCGTAAATGATCAGGAGTGAACGATAAGTTGGGATCACTTCCACGATGCCCTCAGGCATCTCCAAATTAAGTGCTACCGCAACAGTCCGTACCTTCCGATTAATTTCCTGAGAAATTGTATTGCCGTATTCGACAAGCACGCCCCTGTCGCCGATGAGACGAATAATCGGTTTCGGGAAAAGGCCTTCCATCACCCTCCTCCGTAATATTTCTTGAGTCACCAGCCTTCAAGGTCTTCGAGATTGGTCCGCTCTTTGTGTCGGAGTCCAGCAGGAGCACTCCGCTGGATCTTCGGAGGGCTCGCTAGCTCCAAAGAGCTTCCCGTGTGTCACTCAGAGCCCATAGGCTTTACCGTTACTCCCTCCGCATTCAACAAAGCGCGAATATTCTTAACCAACTCGACGGCAGTTGGGTTGTCGCCGTGGACGCAGAGCGTCTCGGCATGAAGATCGATTTCAGTTCCGTCGATCGCGGTCACTTTGCCTTCCTTAGCCATTTTCAGAGCCCGTTCAGCTACATGCGTGGGGTCAGAGATCACGGCGCCAGGCGTACGGCGTGACACGAGGTTGCCGTCCACAGAGTAAGCTCGGTCGGGGAAAGCCTCGTACACCACCTTGAGTCCCACCTTCTCGCCAATCTTGGTCATGAGGGCCCCCTTCGATCCAGCGAGGGCGACATATCGCAGACTCGGATCAACAGCCACTATGGCCTCGGCAATGGCTGTGGCGACGCCTTCGTTTTCCACCGCGGTGAGATAGAGGTTCCCGTGCGGCTTGACGTGCTGCATTTTGACGCCGTGAGCCGCGCAGAAGCCCCACAGAGCGCCTATTTGATAGATTATGTAATTCCGAATCTCGTCCGGAGTGCAATCCATGTTCCGTCGTCCGAACCCCAGGAGATCGGGAAATCCCGGATGACTTCCCACGCCCACACCGTTATCCGCGGCCATCTTCACGGTGCGGCTCATCACCATGGGGTCCCCCGCATGCCACCCACAGGCGATATTGGCAGACGTGATATGTTTGATGACTTCTGCGTCCATCCCCAATTGGTAAGCGCCGAAGCTTTCACCCATGTCGCAGTTGAGATCTATGGTTCGCATTGTTACTCCTTGGTGGCCGCGTCCTCGCGCGGCTGAATCTAGATTCCATAAATATCAGAACGCTGTCTTTGTTCGTGACGTGGTCTCACAACGCGCCCATCGGCGCATCCCGCCAAATCAACGCGACAGTGTAAAACCACATCACAGCAAATATTTCAGACTCCCAGGTAACGCAGCAGTTTGTCTCTATCCAAACGTTCCACCGTTTCGTCGTATTTAATGACCCCTTTTTCCATTATACAAATCCGACCGCACACCCGTAGGACGGTGTCCAAGTTCTGTTCCACCAGGAAGACAGTGACACCCTTTTCTTCGTTGAGGCGCCGTATGGATTCACGGATCGTCTCCACCATAAGCGGCATAAGCCCCTCTGTGGGCTCGTCGAGTATGAGGAGCTTCGGATCTGCTATCATCGCTCTGGCCATCGCGAGCATCTGTTGCTCGCCGCCCGAGAGGGTTCCTCCCAACTGTTTCTGGCGTTCCTTCAACCGAGGGAAATAATCATAGACCTCGTCCAGGAGCTTGTGGTCTAAGGTTCCGGAAACTACAGCCGTCATAATGTTCTCCAAGGTGGTAAGCCTAGGAAAAATCCGGCGGCCCTGAGGAACATATCCTATTCCGAGCCTGGGAATTTGGTGACCAGGTATGCGCGTGATGTCCTTGTCCTCAAATGTTATGTTACCTTTCTTCGGCCTCGATAGTCCGAAGATGGTCCGCAGCGTAGTGGTCTTTCCCACCCCGTTACGGCCGACCATACCGAGTACTTCGCCGGCCCGAACACTGAGCGTCACTCCTTGGAGAACGTAACTCTTTCCATAGTAAACGTGGACGTCTTTTAGATCGAGCATCACACAGGCCTTCCCAGGTAAACGTCTTGAACTTGAGGATTACATTTCACTTCACCCACTGTGCCCCGACACAACACTTCGCCGTAGTTTAGGACGCACACGGAATCTGCAAGCTCCGTCACCACGTCCATGTCGTGCTCTACTATGACGATGTTGCGAATAGTCGTCTGGGAAAGTTCTTTGATCCACTGGGTGATGTATCGCGTTTCTTTAGCCGAAAGACCGGCAGAAGGTTCATCGAGTAGGAGCAATTCCGGCCGCGTAGATATACCGATGAGAATTTCCAGAAGCCGCTGATCACCGTGTGAGAGATTGCCCGCAGGTTGATCTTTCTGATCTTGCAACCCGCCCATGAGCAGCAGTTCTTCCACCTTCTCCACCACTGCACGATCGGAACTCGCGCTCCTCAGGATCGGATTCCCAGTTCCGTGCCCGGTATGTGCGCCGAGACGCACGTTCTCGAAAACCGTTAGATCAGGGAAGATGCTGGTCTTCTGAAAAGTCTTGGAAAGTCCACGGCGGCACACCTCGTAGGGAGGCAATCCGGTAATGTCCTCTCCTTTGAAGACGACTCTCCCTTCGGTCGGACGGAGGTTACCCGACAATACATTGAAAAGCGTAGTTTTTCCTGCGCCATTCGGACCGATGACTGCCTGGATCTCGCCTTCCCGCATCTCGAAATCCACGCGGTTTAAGGCAGTGAGCCCACCGAACGACACACTCAAGGATTCAGTGCGCAGGATGAACTCGGATTTCATGATCCACCGCCTGCCTCATGCGCTGCCCTACGCCCTGCCAGAGCAGCGAATAAGGTCCCGAGGATTCCTTTGGGCGCGAGCTGAATGATCGCTATGAGCAGAATTCCCACCAGAATTGGGTAGAAATTTACGAGCCAGCTCGAGAAGACATCTTCCGCAGTGACCAACAGCGCCGCGCCGAGGAACGCGCCCCAGAGAGTACCCGCTCCTCCGACTACAGTCCACAGCACGGCCTTTCCTGATAGAATCCAAAAGAACAGCTCAGCGTTGGTGCTCGAATTCAAGATCGGGTAAAGGGTGCCAGCCAGTCCGGCTACCGTGCCTGAGAGCGTGTAGGCGACCAGCCTCAGGTAAGCGGTATTGTAGCCGATCATTCGGGCCCTTTCCTCGTTCTCCCGGACAGCGACTACGGCCCTGCCGAGCGGTGAGTCGAAAAAGCGTCGGACGCCGAGGAATGCAACAGCAGCCACTCCGAGGATGAGATAGTACTTCGTGAAAGGCGATCGCAGGCTAAAATGCCACCCCAAGATCCCGAGGTCGGGGAGCCTGATGTTAATGCCCTCGTCTGCGCCTGTGACTACTCGCAGATTCATAGCGAGCAGGAAAAGAATCATTGAGATCACAATGGTAAACACTACAAAGTAATGAGAAGAGAAACGAGTGACGATCCATCCGGAAACCAGGGAGAATACGAAGGCAACCATCATACCGGAAGCGAGCCCCAACCACACTGAGGGGTAGACATACTGCACCCCATATACAAAACCATAAGCTCCGAGCGCAAAAAACGATGACATGCCGAAATTGAGAAGGCCTGCTTTTCCGAAAATGATGTCGAACCCCAAGGCAAAGAGGCCCCACATGATCACCTCGGTCAGCACGTACCTGGGGTATCGATCCATGAGATGCGGTGCGACCACTAGGAACAAACCGATCACGAGCAGAGGCCACCACGTAAAACGATGAGATGATGGTTCCGACGACATTCATTCTTCTCCAAACAGGCCTTCAGGCCGAATGAAAAGGACTGCCACCATGAGCGCCATGCCGACGACTCTTGCCATAACAGGGTTCACAAAGGCAGCAGATACTCCAATGACAACCTCGATGATTAAGGACGCAACCACTGTTCCGATAATCGAACCGAAACCGGCCATGATGACCACGATAAAGGCGTCTATCAGAATGGCGTGTCCCATGTTGAAGGTAACCGAAGTGATCGGCGCGGCAAGCACGCCTCCCAAACCGGCCAGCGCCGAGCCCAGACAGAACACCAAGGCGTAGACCCGGGATACAGGGATTCCCATGTTCATGGCTGTTTCATGGTCCTGTCTCGTGGCCCGAATCCACAGGCCATAGCGAGTCCGTTTCAGAAACACTATAAGAGCGAGAAGGACCAGACCTGAAAATACCGCGCAGAAGATTCGGTAAACCGGGTAGTCTCCGCCAATGAACGGGACATTGTAGGGAATCGGGTTAGGAATGCTCCTGGGCACGCCGCCGTAGGTGAGGAAGACCGTTTGTTCCATGATGAACAACAGGCCATAAGTAATGATCACCGTGACAATAGGCGGCTTGCCCTGTGAATAACGAATGGTCGTCCCGTAGATAATCAAGCCCAGTATGACCAAGGCAATGGGAGAAAAGACAATCGAAAATGCCCATCCTCCCAGATAGGCAAAACAATAATAGGCGACCACGGCTCCAATCGTATACAATGCCCCGTGAGCCACGTTCACGATTTCTAACTGACCGTAGATCAGCGTGAGCCCGATGGAGATCAGCGCCAAAATCAGGCCCCAAACGAGCCCATTGACCACTTGGGAGATAATCAGTTCAACCATACGTTATGCTTTCTGCTTGGTGTAGTCTACTTCACTCGGATACTCAGTTTCCTTGCCTGAAAGGACCCCCTTTAGCACGTACTTCATATCCTGAATCTTGTATACCCTTTGATCCGTGAATACCTGGTGATCCTTACCTCTCATAGTCTTCGGGCCTTGTGGAAATTCGTCGCTTGCTTCCACAGTCATACCTTCAAGGGCCGCAATGAATTTCCCGGCATCGTCCTTGCTCTTCCAGCCGGACTTTTCGATTCCCCGCTTAATCCAGTACACGTGCTCCCAGGTTGTCCAAGAATAGCTGGGTGACCCTTCTTCAAGTGACTTAGCGTCTCTTCCTTCATCGTCCATTCCGATTGCAGCCCGATAATTCTTATTGTAGGGTTTCATAGCTTCCGGCACATCAGAAATCAGCTGGGGCCCATACGAAGTAAACCAGACGGAGTTGCCGGCCGGCCCGAACTCCTTGGGAGCGATTCCCGTGGGCATGGCCCCTCCCACAATCTGCATCTTCTTGAGCAATCCTTTCTCGTAGGCCTGATTCACTAATTTCAGGATGTCTGCTGTGAAATAACCACCGACCAGTATGTCAACCTCGTCTGCCTTAATCTTATTGAGGTATGGCACAAAATCCTCGGTTCCGACGGGAGAATATTCTTCTCCCATTATCTTTCCGCCCAAGGGGTCCATCACACGCCGGAATTCGGCAATCACCGACCGGCCCCACTCATAGTCCGCGCCCAGAGCATAATACCGTTTGCCCTGTTCCGCGCCCATTATCTTGGCCAGGGCTATCATTCCATGTCGGATATTGTTTATGCCCCGGAACACAAACCGATTTCCCTTTTCCTGTGTGATCGAAAGGGCAGTGCCCCAGGCGAAGAAGGGGATGCCCGCCTGTTCGACGATTGGCGCTGCGGAGATGTTATTGCCTGAATTGCACGGCCCGACGATGAAATCGCAGCCGTCCTGTTCGATGAGTTTTCGGAGTTTGCGTAAACCTGTTTGCACGTTGGTAGCCGAATCTTCCATGATGTAGACTACCTGCCGGCCTCCGATACCTCCTTGCGCGTTGATACGTTTTACCGCGGCTTCTGCACTCCGGTGGCCCCATGTTCCGAACGCGTACAAAGCCCCAGTCATGTCCATCAAACTGCCGATGCGAATAGGCTCGCTCTTGCCCCTCACAATAGCCGGAAAGCCAAGCCCAAGGGAGAGCGCCCCTGCTCCAACTACACTAGTCTTCAGGAACTCGCGTCTCGTCTTCATGTTCTTCCTGTCTTTCATGGTAACCTCCTGCTTCATTGTTAGTCGTAGTTTGCTCTATTCCCGCATGAGTTCGTCCACTGTCAGGTCACTCACGAACATGTGACCGGGCTTGTGGGTGATCATGAACGGCACGCGTGATGCCTTGGCTACTGTTTGAGGGGTTATACCGCAGGCCCATATCAAGGCAACCTGGCCGGCTCCGACATGCAGTGGGTAGCCACCGTATTGTGGATCCGGTCTCGTCAAGTCGACTCCTATAGTGCTCGGATCTCCCACATAAATGGGCGCTCCATGCGTCTTGCCAAATCGCGACGTGAGCATCACCACCTCCGCAGCTTTGTCGCCCGCGAATGCTCGGCCCGTTACCACGAGCGGCCCCTTGAAGCGTCCTGCGGGTTTGCAGGGAATGTTAGTCACGTAGATTCCCGGCTCTCGTCCTTCAGTAGTGTGGGGCTGCGGAAACCCGGATTTGTCCAGTACTGCGTCGAAGGTGTAGGAACATCCAAGGAGAAACCCGACGAAATCATCCTGCCAAAGATCCGAGATGTCCGTTCGTTCCTCCACAATCTCGCCGTCGCGAAACACACGGTACGCAGGCAGATCGGTCCGGAGGTCTGCTTGCGGAGCAATATCTTTTAGGAAGGGATCCCCAGGGTCGGTCACTTCCAGAATTGGACAAGGCTTGGGGTTGCGGTTGCAGAAGAGTAAGAAATCGAACGCCGAATCGCGGGGGAGGATCACCAGATTGGCCTGGACATATCCGGGGCACTGACCCGAAGTGGAAGACCGCCAGAGACCTTGCCTGCAATCAGCACGTAATGTCTTGGGGTCATCATAGCGCATTATGTGCGTCACTTTTGTACTCCTTCGAGCCTGCCGTCAGGCCCTTCTCCAACATCGCCGAATCTTTGAAGAGGAGTTTTTCAGCCATATGAGCCAGTCCGGCCAAGGCCCACTCCGCAAGTTCGAGGCCCATCGCTAACATAGTCCTAGGGGAACAGTCCACGCAACCTTTTTGCCTCCGCAATTCGCCCGATGCCCAGCATGTATGCTGCGGTACGCATGGTAACCCGGTGGCGTAACGATATATCGTACACCTCGTGGAAAGCTCTCGTCATCACTCTGTGAAGGCGCTGGTTCACGTCGTCTTCACTCCAAAACAGCTTTTGCACGTTTTGAGCCCATTCGAAATAAGAAACAGTGACTCCACCCGCATTCGCAAGAATGTCAGGGATGACAAAAACGCCCTTATCCTGGAGAATGACGTCTGCAAGCGGAGTTGTGGGGCCGTTCGCCCCCTCTACAATTATGCGGGCTTTCACCTTATCGGCATTATGCCTTGTCACCTGACCCTCCAAGGCTGCCAGTACCAAGACATCGCATGGCAATTCCAGCATTTCCGGGTTGGAAATGTTCTCCGCCGCGGAATAGTCGGGCAAATGACCCGTATCCCTCTGGTGTTTTGCAACCGTGGCGGGATCCAAGCCCGCGGGGTTGTACAGCCCGCCCTCAACGTTGGACACCGCGATCACCCTGACACCGGTGAGGTGCAGTAATTCGGCCGCATGATAGCCTACATTGCCGAAGCCTTGTACCACCGCAGTCGAGCCTACCAAATCCAGCTTTAGAATCTCAGCCGCATCCTGCAGAGTGAAAAGGCAACCTCTGGCAGTGGCTTGGAGTCTCCCCAGCGAACCGCCAATGGCAATGGGTTTGCCGGTTACCACCGTATTGCATGTGTACCCTTTGAACGCGCTGTACGTGTCAACGATCCAAGACATTACTTGCGGATTCGTGTTGACGTCCGGGGCAGGGATGTCCTGGTCAGGCCCTATAATCGGCGAGATTTCCCAGATGAAACGTCGCGTCATTCGCTCGATTTCGTTCGTGGACATCGTTGAGGGATCACATTTCACACCACCTTTTGCCCCTCCAAACGGTACATCAACCACTGCACATTTCCAGGTCATCAGAGCGGCGAGAGCACGTACCTCATCCAAATCCACATCAGGATGGTAACGAATGCCCCCTTTAGCCGGCCCCAGTAAAGTGTTGTGGTGGACTCGGTATCCGGACAGCATCTCCGTACGACCGTCATCACGCTTCAGGGGGAACCGCACCGAGAATTCTCGCCTGGGATGCTTGATCCAGTCCGTAATCCACGGTTCCAGGTTCAGGTGCTCTGACGCCAGGTCGAATTGCAGGTCATGCATTTCCAGTGGTCTTGTTTCGTCGCACGCGCTGTGAACAGTCACAAACCTGCTCCCCTTTCTTGTGCGGAAGAGGCGACGGCTTTCAACCCTTTTTCGATCATAGGGATACGTTGGACCTAGTCTACCGAGGGTTGCCTGAGCCTTCTCTTAGGGATTCCGATTACTGCTCGCGGAAAATCCAGCCGAATCAAGGTAATCCCCGCTCCGGCTTTATCGGATGATGTCGATTTCGGAGAAACTGCTGAGCCTTGAAGAGCAACATCTGTGCCAGTCTTTTAACTGTGGAATGTGTGAAGGGCGTCGAAAGGGGCAAACCAATTCCCAATCAGGATGTGGAGGATTTGGATAGGAGAAAAGAAGAATCGTTCTCTTGTTGAAACAGAGAGCGCGATGGATGCGCCAACGCATCGCAATCACGCATAATGGCTCAAGTGCGGGGCGTTCGGCTTGATGCCGGTTCGCATAAGATGATGCAGTCATGCATCGCCGCGATCCAGCCCATACGCTTCATCATACCAGCCGACCCGCTCACGTCTCCTGATACTAGTGCTCGGTCAAACAATGAATAGTCCTCTAAACCATACACGGACCTGCCAAAGCGCAGGTCCGTGGCACCCCTAAGCCGATGTTGATTGAGTCTTGGGTGCCACTGACCTGGGTACAAGGTCAGTGCTGCTTTTGCTCCGACGTCATCTTTACCTTTTGAAACCCAACTGGTATTAGCCCCGTGCCAGTGAATTATTCTCTTGGTTGGGCACGTTCCGGCGTAGCCGCCGGGAAATGGTCGATTGGTTGACCCCCAGGTGTCGGGCCGCTTCCCTTTGCGATCCATATTTCTCGATTGCCCTGAGAATGTGCTCAACTGAGACTTGGCCGATCAGGCCTTTGAGGTTCATACATACGCTGTCGTCGAGCCTTTCCGGCGGTTCGCCCAGGCCGCGCACTTCCGCGGGCAAATCCTTAACGGTGATAAGGTCGGCAGCACTGAGAACCATCATGGATTCGATTATGTTCTCGAGTTCTCTAACATTTCCCGGATAGTGGTATCCGACGAGGACATCGATCGTTTCCCGGTCAACCTGTTTGTTGACTTGGTACTGGGTTCCGAATTTCTTCATAAAGAACGTAATCAACCCCACGATGTCCTGTGGCCGCTGCCTAAGTGGAGGTATGAGCAGAGAAACCACGTTCAAGCGGTAGAAGAGGTCGCGGCGAAATCGGCCTTTTCGGACTTCTTCGGCCAGGTCTTTGTTCGTGGCGGCAATCACTCTCGCGTCTACGGGCCTCACCGATGTTCCGCCGACGCGAATCAGACACTTTTCGTCCAAGAAGCGCAGGAGCTTGACCTGTTGAGCCAGGGGCACTTCGCCGATTTCGTCAAGAAAGAGGGTCCCTCCTTCTGCGAGTTCCACGAGTCCTAGTTTCCCTTTTGGCCCCGCTCCGGAGAATGCTCCCTTTTCGTAGCCGAAGACCTCGGATTCGAACAAGGTCTCTGGGACGCCCGAGCAGTCCACACGCACGAACGGCCCATTGCTGCGTTCGGATTTCTGGTGGATGAGCTTTGCCAGGAGCCCCTTTCCAACCCCGGACTCGCCGGCGAGGAGGACCGTGGTGTCGAAACGGGCCGCGCGCAAGGTTTTTTCATATAAGGTTTGCATGACCTTGCTTTGGCAGACATAGTAGTTCGATTGGAGTTCACGGGACTGGAGTTCAGACAGCTCGTTCCGGTACAAATCGACAAGCGCCTTGCTCATCTCCAGGTCTCTCCGCATCTTCTCCAGTTCCGTGATGTCCCGGTCATTGACAACGATGATGTCTATCTCGCCATTGGAATCGAATATGGGCGTGCCTGTGGCGAGAACCTTTTTATTCGTCCGCGTCTTTTGCACTATGGTCACGGTCGTCTTGCGTTCGAGCACCAATTGTGTGACAGACTGGTCGATGTAACCGGCAGCCACCAGTTCCCGAACGTTCTTACCCAGGCATTCCTCGGGAGTACACCCTTTGATCCTCTCCACGCCCTTATTCATTTTCAGCACGTACCCCTGACTGTCTGTTATCCAGAGGCCGTCGTACAAGCATTCCATGATCGCATCGAGCGTTCTGGCCGTCTGCTTGTATGACTCCAGTTCCGGGGACAGCGTGTCATAGGCAAAGACGCCTTCAAAGAAGGAGAGCATGGCCTCGATCCGGCCATTCAACCGCACGGGAAATCCCGTGGCGCGGCACAGTTTCTCCTCGATTCGCATGTTCACTTTGGGTTGAGGCCGGCCGGAGTAAAGTACCTCCGAAATTTCTTTCCATTTCGGCCCCAGGATGGCTTCTGCATCAAGGCCGACCAGGTCGTCAACATAACGCCCCAAGAGCCGGGCGGCGGAGGGATTCGCATATAGGATTTGTCCTGAAGGAACTGTTATGACGACACTATCCGGAAGCACATCCAGGAAGCTCCTGGCTGTTGCAAGGAAGCCGGATAAATCCTCTGTAACCGCACGCTTCATAGGTTCACCTTTCTTGGGGCGCGAAATTATCGTCATGATGCCTGTGCCCTGGCTTTGCGGGTAATTATAATCTCGTCTTGGTTCAAGATACTTTATCAGAGGAGGTTCTTGCAGAAGTATCTTTTCGTCGAGCCAGCGTGACCAATGCGCTCGCGCCATGAGATGAGCCGCGATATCGGCCATTCGGCAAGAAGACACCCTGCGCCGGAAGATACCCGCGGAGCTTAGCAGAGCAATAACATGGTTGCCGGGGAGTATGCAACGAGGCGCAGACGCGACCCAGCTGCGCACTTCGGCCGTATTGGTCGCGCTCGTTCAAGCGCAAATGCAGGATGATTGAGCGGTCGATCAAGGTTTAGGCTGAAAGTTCCAGACATCTTCGCCATTCGGTCCGACACGGACCTGAAGATGTCCCCGCCATTGCCCATCATCTCGTTCAGGGAAATCCTCTCGAAAATGAGCGCCGCGGCTTTCCTGCCTTCTCAACGCTGCATCGAGGATCAGGCCGGCCACTCTTGCGGCTGAAAGCAATTCCAGAGTGCCTGTGGGTTCTTCGCCTTCTTGCCGACGGGATGATCCCGCAACCTCTTCGCGTATCTCGCGCAACGCATCTGCTGCGCGAACAAGCCCTTCGCGGTTGCGCATGATTCCCCCGTCTTCCCACATAACCTGCCTGAGTGTTTTGCGAAGACTCGTTACCAGTGGTTCTGCCGCACCTTTCTTCAGCCTGCGCTCGGCCAGTCGACTCAACACTGACGATGGATCGCGGTCAATCCGGCCCATCGCGCAATCCGCCGCTGAACTGCCCGCTCTCGCGCCGAAAACTAAGGTCTCACTCAAGGCGTTGCCGCCCATGCGGTTAGCACCGTGGAGCCCGCCCGTCACTTCTCCTGCGGCAAACAGCCCTGCGACCGTCGTTGCTCCGGTTCGATCGATCTCTATTCCGCCCATCGTATGGTGGGACGCGGGAGCAACTCGCAACGGCCGATTCTTTGCGCCGCATCGCTCTCTCAGCAGGGAGATCATGGAAGCTGAGAAAGGATCGATGTGCCACTTTTCTTCGGATAGGTTTGTCAGGTCAAGGAAGACTGTCTGACCGTTCCGATAGATCTCTTTGAACAGCGCCTGTGAAAGGCTATCTCGCGCCCGCTGTCCTGCCGGGCGCTCTTCGATCCCATATTTCTCGAGGACGTCCTCTGAGCCTTCGTTTATCAATCGTCCGCAGTCAGCAAGCCCTGGAGGCACAACCAGAGCCGGCAGCCCGGGTTCGGCCAGACACAACGGATAGAACTGCACAAATTCCATGTCTTGAAGCACCGCGCCTGCTTCAAGGGCCAATTTGCAGCCTTCCCCCAGCATGCGTTTAGGATTGTCATTACGCAAATAGAGTGCGGCCGACCCGCCCGTTGCTAGAACCACGGCTTTGGCTGTTATGGCAACCCACGTCCCCGATGTCCTCGAATACCCGGATATACCGGCCACTTGATCTTGTGTGACGAGATCGGTCACCAGCAAGTTACCCGTGAATTGGGTGCCAACTTGTCGGTTCTTTTCGAGAAGGCAGGCCACAATGGCCTCCCCTTGCACCGGTGGCCGCCCTTTAGCGTAGAGGTACCCCTTCTGGAAATCAGCATGGATGCCCCACTTCTTCAGCTCATCCAGCCTCACGGGGGCCTCTTCCACCAGGACCTGAACCAGTTCTTCTTGGTTTATTTCGCGGCCCGCCCACAGGGTACTTTCGCGATGCGCGTTAAGTGAGGCCGCGTGGACAGAACCGGCCATTACACCAGCGCTGAAACTCGTGCATGAGGACTTGCCGGGGCTTCCCTTTGAAACCACGCAGACTTCAAGTCCCGCCTCTCGAGCCGATATTGCCGCCCTAAGGCCCGCGGCGCCACTCCCAAGTATTAAGACATCGTAAGAAATGTGTTCCATATCAGCCTCGTCACCCACCGCTCGAATACGTCCGCCACATTTTACGCGTGGAGGAGATTCATAGTGCTCTCCGATTACGCTCGTAATGCCCGAGATTGTCTTTCCACTCACGATGTTCTATCTGTCTCATCACGATCATCATATCGGTCTTTGAGAGCGGCAAGCCGTTTAGAAAAGTAAAAGCCGGCATAAATAGCGCCAAGAGGATTGTGCGCGAGCACACGATCCTTTACGGCAAGAATCGTTGTCGGAGCCTTGGAATGCTGTAGGAAAAGAGTGTCGTGTCCCACGCACAGTCCGAGCAAAATGTTGAGTTGGGTCTTTGCGCTGTTGAGCAGTTTGGCCTGGCAAATAGGGTTGCACATGGCTTCAAACTGGCCCGGACGGACTTTTTCTTCGTCCTTGACCCCCAGTTTCTCCTTGGGAACTGCGCCTGTCTTGCACGCGACCGATTCTACATTGAATCCTGCTCCCTTAAGTATCTTAACAACTTCGGCGGCTTCTTTGCGCAAGCCGAGGCAAAAGGCCAACCCAAGCGAGTCGAACCCTGAGCGATGGGCAAACACGACGATTTCCTCCAAACGGGTCCACTTGCAGTACCCCTCTGATTCGGTAAGTGCCGAATTCAGCGCGATCTCCCGAGTTCCGGGACTGAGATATTCCTGTTCGGCCTCCCCGTAAATCGCTCCTTCAGTGTGCATGGGGCAGCTCTGAGGAGCGACCTCGATCTTGCCTGTTCGACAAGCATAGACACCACATTCCGCGCATTGGTTCACGGCGTAATCCTTTCATTACATGCTCACCGTAAATTCCTAAGAATCGGATGAGTCATCTCTGTTGGGGTTGAATCGGCACGCTTTCAGCAATACGGCCATTCCCTGAAACCCGTATCCGGGAGTAGACACCGTGTCACTGTCACCGCGCCCGCGTCTAATTTACGTCTATTCTCCTCTTTGCGGGCAGAAGTGTACCACGCTTTCTCGTTGCAGTGCTCTCCGAATCTTTCACAGGCTCGATGGTCCGACGAACGGCCGCAACGACGCGTTGTCTGGCGATGCTAGGCCTCTACTCTCAGTTGACCGTTGTCGTAGAGAGCCTCAAGGTCAAAGGCCGGGACGGAGACTGAAAGATAAATGAGTTTTCCATTTCCCATGTTTTCTATGGAGTGGACAGCATTCGGAGGGATGTAAATAAGCTCCCCGGGGCGCGCCACAGTGACCTCGCAACCCACATTCATGCGCCCGATTCCCTCCAATATGACGTATATCTGCTCAGGGGCATGGGAATGCGCTTGCTGATGGGCTGTCGGCGCCACCTCGACTCTGGTCACCGCAAGGCTGTTGTTCGGGGTGTCGCCCGTTTGCAGCAGGATGTGCGATACCAAACCGGGGCGCACGCGTATGGGGCATTCTTCTGGATTTCTCTTCAGCATGTCCGCTCCTCTGACAATTCACCTTCCAAGGCTGGAAAGATCTTCCGATAAGTGTTCACGGCGCGACACGAAGCAGCGTGCTTGGCTCTATGAACTATGATTTCTGCTTCGTTGGATCAACGTTAAGCGCGGCTTCTTCCACTAATATCGGACTTCGAGCAGGCACCTTTTCGGAGGCTGCAACAGCGACCTGCCGGTCCAATATGGCAGCGTCAGCCTTCAGAGACAACGCCTTGAGGTTCTTGCGCAGGTCGGTTGCCGGATCAAAAAGAGAACTTCGTAAAGCTCGGGCCATTTCTGCCTGCCTGAGTAAGTTGGTTCTTGGGGAGGAGAGCACGATGTCCACTGAGTCGCACATCTGAAACAGAGCAACGATCATGCCATAGTAGCGCGAAATCTTCAAAAGCATGAGCAAAGCTGCTGGTGCCTTCGAGAGTCACGTGTCGAGATAGGAGCGGGCGCGGGGCTGAAATATTTTATCGCTTATGTGAAATGGATTGATTGCCTCGACATTCAAGATTGAAAGGCAGCACGCTCCGCGGAACCCTAGGCGAGATCCCCGGTTGATGAGGGCCGGAAGCAGGGTCCACTCCGGGGAGAAGAGTTGGTTGCAGAAACGGTCTCGAGTGTATTAGTATCAGTACACAACGAGATTCCTTTAGCCTGATCAAGGTCTTAACAGTGTCCTACTCTAGTACATATGCCATTCCTTGCGGCATAAGCGCGAGACCGAGCGGCGACCTTCGTGGACCGGCTAGGACGATCCGGCGCGCAGCTATCGGCGCTTCTGGGTTCGTGCTCGGCGCGAAGGGGCAAGCCGGCCTCTGAACGGCCTGAATGAGAATTCATCCGAGAGGTCACCATGAAAGAGAAGCAGTTCGGTCATCTGCACGGAGTCCTGAGAAGCGTCCCCCGTACTTTCAGTAAGAAAGACTCTTTGGAACAGGTTCTGGATTTCTTCTACCGCAATCCGGATTTCAACACAGCGGTTGTGCAAGACCCTCGCGAACGCGTTGTCGGCGTGATCAGCAGAAACTCGGTGCTGGAATTCCTCGCCAAGAGGGTTGAGCCGGGGCTCACAATCGAGCCGCTGATCGATCACAACTACCAGTCCATACAAGTCGAGGACCTCGCGGCAGACAGCACTCTAGGCTGTATCGAGAGCAGTCCGGACGATTTGCTGGTTGTGGACGAGAAAGGAAAGTACCTGACACTCGCGTCCTGCCACGACATTTACAGCCTTCTCAGAGAAAAATTGCAGATCCTCACGCGGACATACGATGCTGTCCTCAACTCGACATATGAGGGGATCATAGCTATCGATTCCGAGGGCAAGGTGACGGTTTTTAACGAGGCTGCAGGCAGGATGCTGGATCGTGATCCTCAGAATTGCATCGGCAAGCACATAAAGGAAGTGATCCCGAGTACGCGGCTCGTGGACGTCATGAATTCAGTCAAGGTGGAGCTGCGACAGAAATTTGAAATTGAAAAGAAGACGTTCCTGGCGAACCGCGCGCCTATCATGTTGGGCGGCCGCGTCATGGGCGCTATTTCGGTGTTTCAAGACATCACCGTGGAAGAAGAGCTTCTCTCGGAATTAGCTGACATCAAACAGTTTATGAATATATTGCAGCTCATACTTGATAACGCTTATTTGGGAATTGTCTTTGTCGATTCAAACGGAATCATTCAATTCATGAACAAAATGTACGAGGATTTGCTGGAGATTGAGGCCGGCGCGGCAATTGGGAAACATATTACCGGGTACTTCCCGGATTCCAGATTGCCGTTGGTCATAAAGTCCGGAAAGCCTGAGCTGGGATGGAAATACAATTTCAGGGGCAGGACATTGGTTCTCAATCGGATACCGATTAGAAAGGGAAATGAAGTAGTCGGTGCAATTGCTCAATGTATATTTAAGGATATTTCCGAGCTCAAACATCTGGTGGACAAACTGGACCTCCTGGAGAGAAAGGTAAAATTCTACAAGAAGGAACTGACACATTTGCTTGCGGCAAAGTATTCCTTAAAGGATATACAAGGTAATAGTGAGGCGATTCTCAATCTCAAGAAGCTGACCCGTCTGTATGCGAGGAGTGATTCTTCGGTCCTGATCATGGGTGACACCGGGACCGGCAAGGAGTTGTTTGCCCATGCTATCCATTCTTCAAGCAATCGTTCCAAGGGTCCGTTTGTTTGTCTGAACTCAGCCTCTTTGCCGAAAGAGCTGCTGGAGTCCGAGCTTTTTGGTTATGCTCCAGGAGCGTTTACCGGCGCGCACCACAAAGGCAAGATCGGAAAAATCGAGCTGGCGGAAAGTGGGACCCTGTTCTTGGATGAGATCGGTGACCTTCCCTTGAGTGCCCAGGCGAAGTTGTTGAGGGTGCTGGAAGAGAAGCGTGTAGAGCGCATCGGAGACGTCCATCCCATAGACGTGGATTTCCGCCTCGTAGCAGCTACCAATAGAAATCTTGAGCAAATGGTCAAAGAAGGTAGATTCAGGGACGATCTCTACTATCGGCTGGGTACCATGACGCTCTTCATGCCGACCCTGAAAAGCAGACCAGGAGATATCCCTTTGTTGGTCCACTATTACATGGAACAACATGCGGGCAGGCCGATTACAATATCCGTTAGGGCCTTGAACGCGCTCATGAAGTATGGGTGGCCGGGAAATGTCCGGGAACTGAGGAATGTGATAGAGCGAGCAGTTACCCTCCTCGATGAAGACGACACGATTGATATCAACCACTTGCCGTCCCATGTGATGAGAGGAGCCCCCACGAAGCGACCGGACACGGAGCTTGCCGAGTTGGCGCTCAAGGGGGTGGTCTGGGAGCAGGAGGAGAAAACCATTCGCGCGGCTCTGGATCAGTGTAAGGGGAAGAAGGTTCACGCAGCCAGGATGTTGGGGATATCGCGTTCGGTGCTCTACAGCAAGATGAGGCGCTATGGGATCTCTCACTGAGCTTATCTGAGGTGGGAGATCTTCCGGAATGTCCTCGGATCAGGACATGTCCAAAATCAGATCATTTTCTTCCTGAGGCATACCCTCTCCGTACCTCGGATTCCCGTTCTGACTTCGGCAGTCAAAACAGCATGATAACGGGACAATCACGGTCTTCGGAAGACGTGAAAGCGTCTTGAGTTCCCGGCACGACCGATCCGTCGGCACAGGGGGAGGACCACTGGTATTCAGATTTAGATAATCATTTCACAATATTATTCTGAAGCGACCGGCCGTGGAATGAAATTTGCACAGATTCCAACCCGAACCCAAAGGCGCACCCCATCCTAGAGGAGCTACCCATGCTGGTCGTTGGTGTAGCCGGAAGCCCAAAGAACGGGGGAAACACGGAGACCGCCGTAAGGGAGGCCCTGAAGGTCTGCGAGACAGAGGGCCTGGAGACCGAGTTCGTCCATCTCGCCGATCTCCAAATCCATCCTTGCAATGAATGCATGGTCTGCAAAAAGGTACAAGTCTGCCCCATAGATGACGATTTTCCACCGTTATACGACAGAGTGCTCCAGGCGGATGGAATCATCTTGGGGTCGCCCGTCTTCTTTAGTTCTGCCACGCCGGAAATCAAAGCGCTCATGGACCGCGCCGGCTACCTGGGGATCGCCCAGGAACGACCGTTTGAGAGAAAGGTCGGGGGCGCTTTGGTTGTCGGACGCCGCGCAGGTCACAACTTCGTCTTCGCAGAACTCTTCTTTTTCCTTCTTTACCACGGCACGGTGGTGCCGCGTTCCATCTATTGGAATGTCGGCTTCGGCAAGGAAGCCGGAGAGGAATCGAAGGATGAGGGGGGTGTGAATACCATTCGCCACTTTGCGAAGAATATGTCCTGGTTGATCAAGAAGATTCGATAAACGGAACCGCCGATCTGTAGCGAAACAAGTGCCTAGAGGTATCCGCTCCAAGGCTGTTCGCAGGCCCCGGGGGCCTGCCGAGTGACACGTTCTTGGGCTTTATCCTTGTCTTGCCGGCATTCCGAGTGGAATCAGGGACAATTCTGGGGGGAAGTGAGCTTGCACAGCCTTCAAGGGTACGGGGGAGTGGGACAAAGGCTAACAGACAGACCCAGAAAGGAGGGGCATTATGGACCAAAAAGGGCGGTTGTTAGTGATCTTCTTCATGAGCTTGGTCTTCATTCTTGCTGCTCAGGTGATGCCGGTAACCTTGGCTCAGGCCCAGCAACAGTTCACGGACTGGGGCTGGCCCATACCTTACGAGAAAGTTTCGGACAAGTCAGTAAGCTACCTCAAGGAGAAGGGGTGGTGGCCCATAAAATGGGCTTATCAGCCACCGTGGATGGCTGAAGCCACGATCCCGTGGATCATCAAGAAGTTGGATCTCGCGAAGAAGCGGGGTCTGGAAGTCGAGATAGTGGGTTTGCTCTCCGGCCCGGATATTAACGAAGGCCTGGCTTCGGGCAAATTCGCCATAGGCAACGGTGGCAACTTTCCGGTGACCTCTCTGCTTGACAAAAAGGTGAAGGTAAAGAGCGCGGGCATTATCTGGACCCCCTTGGATGAACATCCCATTTTGGTGCACCTGAATTCCAGCATCATTCATCCAAAAGACCTTGAAGGAAAGAGTGTGGGGCTTGTGGCCGGCTCTTCCGCGGAATTCGCGTTTGTAGGCTACGCCCAGGCGCAAGGAATTGACCTGTCCAAGGTCTCCCTGAAGCCCATGCCGATCCCCGATCAGGCCACGTTCCCTGCGGGCATCGACGCGGTGGTGCCTTGGGCGCCCACGCCGGCCCTCATGATCAAGCACCGTAAGAACGCGAAGATGTTTACCGATACAGGCCCGTATCAGCTCTACTGGGGTGATGCCCATGTGAGGACGGAACTGGTCGAGAATTGCCCGGACGTGGTTCAGGCCCTCGTAGACATGTCTGTTGAGGCGCTTCTGTGGGGACGTATCCACCTCAAGGAGGCCACGGATTTCGTGAAGGAGGATCCGTACCTTCAAAGCTATCCATGGCAGTTGCTCTATGACGAGAATGTCACCTGGATGGCTCGCTTGAAGCCGACGTGGATCTATCCGTTTGCAGAGATCTATGCGGAAGAAGGCGCTAGAGTCGCCAAGTGGCTTCACGAAAAGGACCGCATCAAGAACAAGCTCACAAAGGAAGACTACATGGACTATTTCGCCCCTGGGGTGCAGTTCATGAACAACACGTTCAAGAAGTTGGGCTGGAATATCCCTTCAGCGCCACCTTATTTCGCTGCGGGAACGGATATGAACAAATACAGAGAAGCGCTGGCAGGACAGCGCTTCCGAACGAAATGGCACCAACTGCGGGCTCTACAGCAGAGCTTCCACTTCCCTTACCGGATGGAACAGAACCAGGCCTGGCCGGAGAAGGGTGACCTGGAGAAGCCGTGGACCTACGAAGGGAAAACATACACCCCGTGATTCACGATCTCCTTAACCGGGGGGAGAACGGCCGGCCTTCAGCGGCCGGTGATGCGAGGAGAGTCCTATGCTACAACAGATCAAAGAAATCGGCTTGAAGTCCTCGGTCTTAGTCGTGGTCTTGGTCGTTTGGCAAGTCCTGTGCGGAGTGATTCTCCCCAAGACGAACCCTGACTTCGTATGCATCCTCCCTCCACCTTCCCTAGTTTTCGAGCAAGCAGTTAAGTTGGCGGTCGGCGGACAACTGTTTCTCCATATCCTCAAGAGCATGCAGCGGGTCCTCATTGCTTTTGCGGTCGCCTCCGCCATCGCGATTCCACTAGGGATCGCTATCGGCTGGTGGAAAAGGTGCGAAGACATGGTCGATCCGTTGATGGAGATTCTTCGACCCATTCCTCCTCTCGCATGGATTCCGTTGGGGATTCTCTGGTTCGGAATCGGCGACACCCAAAACATCTTTATTATCTTCTTGGGCATCTTCTTCCCTGTGCTGGTCAACACCATCGCGGGCGTGAAGGCAGTGGATAAGAACCTGATCTGGGGTGCTCTCACCCTGGGCGCCAATCAACGACAGATTTTCCGGGAAATCGTTCTTCCGGGTTCCCTGCCTTTCCTTCTGACAGGGCTTCGAGTCGGCTTGGGAGTGGGTTGGATGTGTCTGGTCGCCGCAGAACTCGTGGCATCCACACGAGGGCTCGGGTTCATGATTCAGGATGCTCGCTATCTGCTCCTCACCGAACGGGTCATCTTGGGAATGCTCGTAATCGGCCTGTTGGGCTACGGAATGGATAGAGGAATGCGCTACTTACAGTGGCGTCTACTGCCCTGGTACCAGACCAGTCGCTGAGGAGGCTCCCTATGGCCGAGTTGGAAGTATGCAGCATCACAAAAGAATATTGTACCAGTCGGACGAATGAGATCGTCCTGGCTCTCAACGGCGTTTGCCTCGAAGTGGAACGAGGACAGTTTGCTGCCTTGGTTGGCCCTAGCGGATGCGGGAAGTCAACCCTCCTCAAGATCATAGCGGGACTGGAAGTCAAAGGACAAGGCAGCGTTCTGCTCGACGGTCGAGAGATTACGAAGCCAAGCTGGAAGCGAGGGATGGTTTTTCAGGATTTTGCCTTGCCGCCTTGGAAGACGGTGAAACAGAACATCGAGCTCGGACCCAGATTCCGGGGCGTCGCCAAGAAGGAGAGAGAAGATCTTTCCAACCACTTGATCAAACTGGTGGGCCTCAAAGGATTCGAGAACAAGTTCCCACACGAACTTTCCGGCGGGATGCGGCAACGGTGTGCCTTGGCCAGGACACTTGCCAATGACCCTGAAATGCTCCTCTTGGACGAACCTTTCGCGTCCGTCGATGCTCAGACGCGGGAGCTCCTTCAGGAGGAACTCCTCAAGATCTGGGGCGAGGAACTCCCTCAGAGCAAGAGGAAGCTTGTGATCCTGGTAACGCACAGCATCGATGAAGCGGTGTTCCTGAGTGACGTTGTGTTCGTCATGACCGCGAGGCCCGGGTGCGTCAAGGAAGTTTTCCTGAATCCGCTTGGAAGGCCCCGCGATATGGGGGTGAAATCGAGCCGGCCATTTCTCGAAGCAAGAGATTATCTCTGGGATCGCCTAAAAGACGAAGTCTTGACCGCGATCCAACAGGGATATCAATAGTTCGAGCATGATTTGGGCGCCGCCGTCACTGTCCTGAATGTAGGACAATTTAGTGTCCTATAGCAGTACAGAAATGGCGCCCTTAGATTCTGGGACGTGAAACTACCCAATATTCCAAGGTAATTTGCTGACAAACGCTGGCACGGAACTTGCCTGTGTCCCAATGCAAATTCCTTGGGCTCCTCACGAACTTCATTACCTGTGGGGCCAATACAAGACCGACAGGAGGTAGCACAGCATGAAAGATAGCTCTGGCGACTATGACGCGATCTGGTTTGGGGGAGGAGCTGCCGGCAGATTTGGCGCCGCTTACATGAAGGCGCTCGGCGCGAAGCCTCTGATTGTGGAGAAGCACGGCCTTGGTGGCGAGTGCCATCAATGCAGGTGCGCCTTTGAGAACTTCGTGGCCGACCAATCCGCAATGGCGGAGCTGATGCGACTCTATTCCGGGAAAGGCTGGTACCCCGAGATTAACCTGGGCAAGATCAGCATGGCAAAGGCTGTCCAAGTGTACAGAAACGTGGGACAGCCGGCTTTTGCAGACACCATGAAACAGCAGACCGAGATACAGCTTGGGGTAGAGGTCGCATGGGGAGAAGGAAAGCTCATCGACAAGAACACCGTGCAAGTGAACGGCAAGACATACAAAGGGAAGAATCTGGTTATCGGCACAGGCTCAAGGGCCACAATGCCGGACATACCAGGAATAGATCTGCCCGGAGTGATGACCTACAAGGACCATCCTGAGATGAGGACCGACCCCAAGAAAATGGTGGTCATTGGTGGTGGGAAGATCGGGATGGGTAAAGCGGCTATGTTCGCTCCGTTCAATATCGATGTGACTGTCCTGGAAAAGTACACATGCCTGCCGAGGTGGGATCGGGACGTTCGGCTCTACATATCGCGTGATTTCAAGCGCCGCGGGATAAAGGTCTATGAAGGCGCGGATGTGAAGGAGATCAAAGGCAAGAGAAAAGTCGAGGCGGTCGTTGCTGAGGTCAACGGCAAGCTCATGGAATTCCCGTGTGATGCGGTCATGGTATCCATTGGGCTCACTCCCAATTCCGAGCAAGCCGTGCCCTTAGGCGTGAAGATCGGCGCACACAATGAGATTGTGATCGATAACCGATGCCAAACGAATATCTCAGGCATTTATGCTGTGGGTGACGCGGCCGGCCCGCCTTATTTCATGGCAGTTGCCAGAAAGAGAGGGATGATCGCCGCGAAGAACATCATGGGGGAGACAACGGAGTGGGATGACAGCCTGCCGCTGCCCGACCACATTTATCTCCCGCCCTTAGAGGGGACCATGGTGGGCCTCACGGAAGAAGAGGCCCGCGAGAAATATGGAGATGTCATGCTCATCCAGGTTCCTTGGGGTCCCATGCCGAAAGATCCGCAGCCCCTGACCTACTATCCCGGGTATGAGAACCTTGGCCTGCCGGTATGCGGAAGAATGCACACGCTCAACCTGTTTTTCTACGGCCAGGGCAGGAACGGACTGGTCAAAGCCATCGTCGATCCCCAGTCGAGGAGATATGTAGGTTTCCACTCGGTCGGGTACGGAGCCAAGACCGCGTTCCAGTATTTGTCCTACCTGCTGAAGATGGGTTGGACCGTGGATCAGATGGCGAACCTGCACGAGATCTTTCTCAATGCCGAGCATTTCGTGCAGTTATCCAGACTGATTGCAGGACAGAAGCAGCTCAAGGGTTTTGCCGGCCAATCGCAGATGGAAGAAGAAGATTTCTAGACCCTTCCTTCTGCGACCCGGGTCCGGCCATTGCCGACTCCAGTGGGAGCGGGGTTGGACCCGGGAGTCTTCTTCAAAGACACTCGCGGCACCCGGCTCCTGTTTAGGGTCATGCTGCGAAGAGAGACAAATGGGGCCGAAACACAAGGAGAGGTTCATGGCCAAGACCAAGGAAATTATAGCGGACTACTGGGACAAGAAGATACCGATTTCCGTTCCCGAAGGAACAGTCGTCCCGGTTGTTCCGGATCCTCCGCTGCTTCCAAAACCCGAAGAGGCCATCAGGAAGGCCCTTGCGAAACCTATAGGCGCTCCTCCACTGTTGGAGCTTGCCAAGAGGGCCAAAGGAGGAAAGATCGTAATCGCGCATGACGACCTCACGCGGCCTGCGGTGCCCAGGCGGCTTATGATTCCCATCATCATGGATGTGCTGAACAAGGCTGGGATCAAGGACGAAGACGTCTTCCTTCTCAGTGCAAACGGCAACCACTGTAAGTGGCCGGACGTCAGTTTCCGGGCTCATTTCGGGGACGAGATCTACAACCGGTTTCGTCCTTTGGGAAGCGCCTCCAGGCTCCTCAATCACGACTGCCATGACCCCCAGGGCCTGAAATACATGGGCGTTTCGGAGATGGGAGACTATGTGGAGTACAACAGCCTTCTCGACGAAGCTGCGCTGTTCATCTACTGCGGGAGCGTTCTTCCATCCAACTGGGGCGGAATGACAGGCACCGGAGTCATCATCGGATTTGCCAGCTCTCGAAGTATGATCTCCACCCATGGTTTCCCTGTGGTCGGCCATGAGGATTCCTGCCACGGGAACCACCGGGAAATGCTTTACCGGAAGCACAAAGAAGTGATCATGAGGCAGATCGAAAAAACCACGGGCAAGAGGGTCTTCTATGTAGATGCTGTCATGGGGGTCGGGACTCAGTTGGCTGGGGTGTTCGCAGGCTATTCCCCGGAAATCAATGAGCCGACGTGGGCCCTTGCGGAAAAGCTGTATACCGTGGAGGTGCCTCAGGCGGACGTCTTCATTCTCGGAGTCCCGAGGATCGGCTTATACGGGGAAACGAGCAATCCCTTGATCGCGTTGGCCGCTGTCTGCGCTCCGCCCAGAATCTGGTTGAACAAGCCCCTTGTAAGGGAAGGCGGTGTGATCATTGGCCTGGATCGATGCACCGGTCATATAGACGACAGGGCACATGCCTCGTACAGGGAAGTTTTCGATCGGTTCAAGACTTGCCATTCGTCCTATGAACTTCAGAAGTACGAGGAAGAGTTCCTGCACAGAGATGACCTTATCTTCAAATACAGGCATGGCTACTCGTATGCTCCCATACACCCCTTCTGGCTCTTCTATGAGAGTCAGTACGCGCTGGACTGGGCGAGCAAGGTCATCTTCGCAGGTGTGCCGAGCATGGAGATATCCCTTGCACCCCCACAGCTTGAAGGATTAGGGGGACCCGGCGCGGTAAGGGCAATGGGTTGCGAGCCGGCGCGCGATTTTGCCGAGGCGTGGAAAATGGCAGAGAAGGTAGTCGGCAAGAATCCAACGGTTGTGGCGTGCCCGCAGTTTTGGACGACCGTTCGACCGCACCTCTATGTGACCTGAGAAGGGAGACGCCCTATGACGACGAAAGCGGCTATGCTGAGGAGGATCTCTCTGGCTCTGGGGGCAGTTTTTCTGATTCTAGGAGCCCATCATGGATCTTTCGCCAAAGACCAAGTAAGAATGGGCTATCTTCAGAGCGATCTGCACCAGTTGGCCGCTTTTGTGTGTCTCGACAGAGGCTTTTATCGAGCCGAAGGGGTGGATGTTACCGTCGCGGGCGTGTTTAAGGCCGGGCCCGAGGAGATGTCTGCTTTCGCGAGCCGGGATCTGGACTTCGGGTATGTTGGGGAAGCTCCGGCCGCGGTTGCGGTCGCCAACAAGGTCGCGGATGTCAAGATCATCGCGCAGGCTAACCTGGAGGGCTCGGCTATCGTAGTTCGCAAGGACTCGGGCCTGACGCACTTGAAAGACCTGGTCGGAAAGACCGTGGCTGTGCCCGGCTATGCTACGGTTCAGGATTTTCTCTTCAGAAGGGCTCTCAGCAACAGCGGTATCGAGCTCAACTCGGTAAACACTATCATTATCAAGCCGCCTGAGATGATCCCGGCACTCACCACCAAACAGATCGACGCTTTTGTAGCCTGGGAGCCATATCCCGCCAAGGGGGTTACGTCCGGAGCGGCGAGCGTGCTGGCCTTTTCCTCTGATCTGTGGCCCAAGCATCCGTGTTGCGTTCTGGTGGTTGACGCACGGTTCTTGGGCAAGAACCCCGAACTGGTCAAGGGCATACTCAGAGCACATGTTAAGGCCACGAGATTCATACTTGAAAATCCGGAAGAGGCTGTTAAAGCCGGCGTGAAGTTTACGGGTATGGACCCGGAAACGGTGAAACTTGCCATGAAGAACATCAAGTATGAGTGTGACCCGGATGTTCAAGGGCTTCTGGAATACGTCACGTTTCTAAAAGAACGCGGGCACCTGAAGGTCAACGATCCCGCAGACTTCGTCAGGAACGTTATCGACAAGAAGTTCTTCGAGGAAATCATGCGAAGCAGATGACGCGGCTGAAGTTTTGCCTTCCTATCCTCGTGGTGCTCTTATGGCAGCTCCTGTCCATGTTGGGGTTACTGCCGTACTATAGGCTTCCTTCTCCCCTGGAGATTGCGCTGGGGGTAAAGAGCCTTCTCACCGAAGGTCTCCCCCCCGGATATTTGCTCTATCGCCATGCGTTAGAGAGCCTCTTCAGGGTATTCTGCGGTTTTACCATTGCCGCATGTCTGGGCTTTCCTCTGGGCATCCTCATGGGGTGGTCCGAGACGCTCAGGACACTGTTGAGGCCCTTTATCGAGGTCTTGCGTCCCATCCCGCCTCTTGCGTGGATACCCATAGCCATCATATGGTTCGGTATCGGAATCGAGTCGGCTGCTTTCATCATCTTTCTAGGGGCCTTCTTCCCCATTCTCCTGAACACCGTGTCAGGCGTCCTAACCGTTGACGTTCGCCTTGTCGAAGCGACCAAAGTGCTCGGGGCCAAGGAGAGACACATACTGCTGAAAGTGCTCGCTCCCGGCTCCCTTCCTTCCATGTGGACCGGCCTGCGGATCGGCCTGGGCATCGCCTGGATGACGCTCGTGGCAGCGGAATTCACTGGAGTCAAGAGCGGATACGGGCTAGGATATCTCATCATGGTGGCGCGAGACATCCAAAGGCCTGATTTGGTGATCGCAGGGATGATGACCATAGGCATCATAGGCTACGGTTTGGACGAGCTCCTCCGTGGTGGCCAAAGGAGACTTCTGAAGTGGCTGTGAGAAGTTGAGCCATGGAGCTCCTGCTTCGCCTCACAAATGTGTGCAAGGAGTTCACGCCTGTGGAGGGCGAGAACGTCTTGGCCGTTCAGGACGTAGATCTGGCCGTGGGCGAAGGGGAATTTCTCTCTATTATCGGGCCGAGCGGATGCGGCAAAACCACGTTGTTGAGGATCATCGCCGGACTGGACAGGCCTTCTCGAGGCGACGTGGCATTCGCAAACGGTCAGAACTCGCAGGACGCGACCCCCACCATCGGACTCGTCTTCCAGGAATTCGCTTTGCTCCCCTGGAGGACTGTGTTGGGGAACATAGAGTTTGGGCTGGAAATCAGGGGAGTAAAGAAGGGGACTCGACGGGATAAGGCCCTGGAATACCTGAAGATCATAGAGCTGGAGGGATTCGAGAACAAATACCCCAAGGAACTCTCGGGCGGAATGAAGCAGAGAGTGGCCATTGCACGGGCGCTTATATGCAACCCGAAGATACTCCTTATGGACGAGCCTTTCGCGTCCCTTGACGCTCAGACCCGTTTTAACATGCAGAAATTCCTCCTGCGTATCTGGGACAAGACTCACAAGACCATACTGTTCGTGACTCACAATGTGGATGAAGCCGTATTCCTGAGCCAGAAGATAGTCGTTCTGTCGGAAAGGCCGGGAAGGATCGCAGCCACCATATGCATTGAGATGCCCTACCCAAGGGACGTGAATGAGCCGGATTTTGCGCGCTTCAGAAAAAAAGTGTTCGAATACGTCCAAACGACGTAAATAGCTTTGAAGGGGGCAATAGGGGAACCTCGACCCTCAAGACATAAATTAGTTGCCTCGTGCCCGGTAACTTTGAGATCATGTCTACAGCATGAATCAGTTACACCTGAACAAGATGCGCAGGGAACTATCCAGATACTGCTTTATTCCGGATGAGGAATGGAATGAAGTTGCGATGGTGGCGAGGCTCCTTCGACTGAAAAAATGCCAGCATTTTACGAAGATCGGAGATATCCCGGACAAGCTGGGATTCATTTCGTCCGGAATTCTTGGCGTCTTCTGTGTTACGGAACAAGGTGATGAGAGAATACTGGCATTTCGGGGTGAAAACCAGTTGGTTGCCGCATTGGGCCCGTACTTGGAAGCCCAGCCGTCGTGGTATGGCATCCGGGCCCTGATGGAAAGCGTTCTGCTCTGCATAGATTTCAAGGACCTGTATCGGCTGATGTCCGACCATTCCTCTTGGAATACGCTGGTCAGAAGATACCTTGAGGATTTGTTTGTCCAGAAGGACAAGAGAGTGCGAGAATTTCTATTGGAAGACGCGACGGCCCGCTATATGAGTTTCAAGCGTAACAATCCCGGTCTTGAAGCCAAGATTCCGCAATATCATATTGCTTCCTACCTGGGCATAACTCCCGTGGCGCTGAGCAGAATCCGCAAAAATCTCAAAAAAGCGCCGGCTTCTTAACCCAGGTTAATGCAGAGACCTCCCATTCCGTTCTAGTTTCCCCACAGAGTCTAATCCATCACGAAAGGTCGTCACCAGAAAGCGGCGCTCAGCTTGCCCGCCGCCCACGAATTAGTTCCTTGAAAGCGCGTTTCTATTACCTGCCAAGTAAACAGAACCGGTCTCGCAATAAAGGAGGAATAAGAGATGGAGATCACATGTGAAGTGGCACAGATGAAAAAGCTGGTCATCACCGTAGCCCAGACCGGCGGTCTGCACGGGAAAGCGCTCAATCCCGCCTTGCCGGAGCAGCCCGACGAGATAGCGCAGTCGGCCTATGACTGCTACAACGCGGGCGCTTCCGTCTGTCATATCCATGTTCGCAACAAGGAGGGCGGAACCACGGGCGACATGGAAATCTATTCCGACGTGCTCACGAAAATAAAGGCTAAGTGCCCCATTATCACGCAAGTGGGGAATGGCATCGGCGGAATCATCAGGCCCAGTGGAATGATCGAGGCAGCCACCCTGGAGGAACGAATGCCGCTTACGGCGTTGGAGCCCAAGCCCGACATGCTCACCATCAATATGGGGACCTTCGAATTCGGCCACGTAGCCGTCTTCGACAATCCGATGGACTGGAACGCGAATTTCGTCAGGCGATGCAACGAGCGAAACATCCCCATTGAATGTGAATGCTATGACATGAGCCACATTTTCAACACACTGGAACTGGTCCGTTTGGGCGTCTTAAAAGAACCTGTCCATTTCAGCCTTGTTCTGGGTGTCAAGGGCGGTATGCCGTTCACGCCCAAGTTGCTTTCCACCATGGTGGACTGCGTTCCGGAGGGGTCCAGTTGGCAAGTCATCACGCTCAGCAAACACCAACTGCCGGCCACGGTCATGGCTATGTGCCAGGGAGCTAACATTCGCACCGGTCTGGAGGACAACATCTACTACTCGAAGGGAGAATTGGCAAAGAGCAACGCACAACTTGTCGAGAGAATGGTGCGAATCGCCAGAGAGATCGGTCGGGAAATAGCCACCGTGGACGAGGCGAAAGAAATGATGGGGATTACCTCTTGAGAGAAACGAGAAGATAGCTTGCGTGTAAGGCTTCTGGGGACTCATGCCGACCGAGGAGCAAAGTATGGAGCCAACTCAGGGACGAGATCCTGACTTCGCACAAGGAGCGCCACCATGAGCGAATCAAATAACAATGGGTACCTGGTCTCAAAAGGCTATGCCTGGTACGCGTTCATTTTGTTGTACCTGCTCATGCTGTCTGACTTCATTGACAGGCAGGTGATCGCGTCTCTTTTTCCGTACCTCAAGGCGGAATGGGGGCTGAGCGACACGCAGCTCGGATCGCTGATCACAGTCGTGAACTGGTCCATTTTGTTGGCGGTCTTCCCGGTCGCCGTGCTCATGGACCGGTGGAGCCGAAGATTTTGTGTAGGCATCATGGCCATCATATGGAGTTTGGCCACCCTAGCTTGCACTTTTACAAGAAGCTTCGGCCAGCTTTTCGCCGCCAGGGCAGTGATCGGAGCAGGTGAGGGGGGATACGGTCCCGGTGGATCGAGCCTGATCGCAGCGTTGTTTCCGGAACGGATGCGGGCCACACTCATGGGGATCTTCTGGGCCGGCGCTCCTATAGGCGGGATCATCGGCACGGTGTTGGGCGGGGTAATCGCCGTTCATTACGGATGGCGCCACGCCTTCGGCATTGTGGCGCTACCCGGTCTTGTCGTTGCCCTCCTGTTTCTTTTCACGGTCAAGGATTACAAGACGGTTGAACTGGCGGTCACGGACAAGGAGAAAGGCACCAAGAGAAAAATTGGGGTCAAGGAAATCACCGTCATGTTCGTGACCACGCCGTCGCTCCTCTTGGTCTATCTCGGCGAGGCCGCGCAGATGTTTTGCGGCGCCACCATCTTGAATTGGGCGCCCAGCTTTTTTAACCGGTTCGATGGCCTACCTATGGACAAGGCAGGTGCAAAAGCCGCCCTGGTCTTTCTAGTCGGGGCCATCGGCACCATGTTTGCCGGTTATATCTTGGACAAATGGAGACGCAAGAAGCCGAAGGCCCTACTCCTCGGCACCGCCCTGTTCTCGCTCTTCAATGGCGCGTTGTGGATCATCGCTTTTGGTGTCCTGCAAGGCCCCGTCCAGTATGTCGTGATCTTGGTGGGGGCACTCGGCGTGGGCGCCTGTTTGGGGCCCGCGTATACGGCAAGCCAGGAGGCTGTCCATCCCGGTTTGCGAGCAACGTCCATCAGCTTGCTTACGATCGTGCACCAACTGCTGGGACAGGCTATCGGCCCGCTGATCGCGGGAATGCTCTCAGACAAATACGACCTCCGGATCGCTTTGGCGATCATATCATTTGTCCCTTTGCTGGCGGCTCTCGCGTTTTTCATCGGGGCGCTCTTTTACGAAAGGGACGTGGCTAGGGTGGAGAAGGTCGAGATGAAGGCAGCTTGAGAGGTTAATCGGCCCCTCGCGCAAACGATCGACTGGACCCGCAGTGCACAATGTCGCCGAACCTTCCCATGCAGAGAGGTGAGGAAAGGAGCGCATGGGGTTGCTTGACCGGTTCTTCAATCCTGCTCGGGAAGAGGTATCAAGCATGGGTATTGAGAACATCAAAAAGATAACCGTGTTGGGACAAGGCAACATGGGGCCTGACATTGCGCTGGCTTTCGCGCTCCAAGGCTTTGAAGTCACGTGCGTTGACTTGCTCGAAGGGCAACTGGAGTTGGCGTCAAAAAGAATCGCCTGGAACTGCCGCCAATTGGTCGAGGAAAACGTTCTGGGCGTGGATGGGGCCGGCGAGATCAAATCGAGGGTCACGTTCACCACGCAGGATGAGCCCGCCATCGCCGAAGCCGATTTTGTCATGGAATCGACGCCGGAACAGATAGAAATCAAACAGGCAGTATTTGCGCGTTGCGACGTCCTTTGTCCGGCCCACGTCATTGTCGCCTCGGGGACTTCGTCCATGAGCATCGCCGCGATCTCGGCAAAAATGAATCACCCCGAACGCGCGGTCACCGCGCATTTCACGATCCCGGCCCACTTGAGCCCTCTGGTTGAGGTCGTTTTGGGTGAGAAGACCTCTCAATCTACCAGAGAAGGGATTCTTGCCCTGCTTAACAAGGCCGGCAAGCACCCGGTTCTCTGCAAAGACACCCCGGGTTTTCTCCACAATTACCTCCAGGCCGCCTTGGTCGGCGCTTCTCTCGAATTGCTGGAAAAGGGGATCGCCTCCGCTGAAGAGATAGACGCGGTGGTGAATTACGGCTTTGGGCTACGCCTCGCGGCTGTGGGGCCGATACGGTTCTTGGACATGTGCGGGCTGGATACAGTCCGAAAAGTACAGCAGTACCTTTTTTCAGTGACCCGGCAACCGGTGTACAAGTCCTCCGCGGTAATCGAGGCAATGGTGCAGCGAGGGGATTTGGGCGTGAAAAGTGGCAAAGGCTTTTATGAATACGCGACGCGGAATTCACAAGAGTTCTGGGACCGAACCAACCGGACCATCATACGCGGCCTCAGGGCCGCAGGGAAGTGGCCGTTGTGCGCAAAGAACTCTTCTTCGAATGGAGGGTAGTGGCATGGCAAGCGACATCAGAACGGTGGCGGTGATCGGTACCGGCCTTCTCGGCACACAGATAGCGATCCAGGCCGCCTGCTTCGGTTACGACGTCTATTCGTTCGACGAGGTAGAAGGGACATTTGAAAGAACCAGCCAAGGTCTATTGGCGGCCATGGAAGTCATGGGGAAGAAGCCCGTGGTTGATCAGGCGGTTTGGCAAGAGAGTGCGGCAAGAGTGCGGGACGTCAGACATCTGGAGGAGGCCGTGGGCGGAGCTGACCTGGTGATCGAGTCCGTACCCGAGAAGCTGGAGCTGAAAAGGAGGATCTTTTCACAGGTGGATGCCCTGGCGCCGGCCAACGCGATCTTGGCTACGAACAGTTCCTCCATTCCTGTCTCAAGGATGGAAAGCGCCACTCAAAGGCCTCAGAAATGCCTGAATTTGCATTTCTACTTCCCAGCATTCGGACTGAACATTGTTGACATTATGGCAGGGAGCCAAAAGAGCGAACAAACGATGAGCACCGGCGTAGCCTGGGTGCGTTCTGTAGGCTGCATCCCCCTACCGGTGAAAAAAGAGATATTCGGTTTCTGCTTTAATCGCGTTTGGCGTGCGGTCAAACGAGAGGCCCTCCACATGTGGGCGGATGGGTTCGTTGACTATCAGGACATAGACAGGGCGTGGATGGTCTTCACGGGCATGCCCATAGGCCCCTTCGGCATGATGGATCAAGTAGGATTGGACGTGATTCACAATACGGAGCTGAGCTATTTCCAGGAGTCAAAGGACCCTCAGGACCAACCGCCGGCGGCTTTCAAGGCTATGGTAGACCGTGGTGAACTGGGCATGAAGACCGGGAAAGGATTCTACGACTATCCATCCCCGGCTTACAGACGCCCCGATTTCTTAGCCGCCTCGGGCGCGACATCTCAGGATTGACCTGTCCATAAGAACGGGCATGTTTCGCAGTTCGCAGGGGTTGGACAAAAAAGGAGTTTGTTATGGAAAAGTCGGACAGCACAATGACAGGCGTGCCGGCTTACAGAAGGAAAGGGTACATTGCTTACTTGGTGGTCCTGATGTCCCTGATCGCATTAATGGACTGGTACATGTCTACCACAAAGACGACGGCCTTGCCCTATATCCTTCAAGAGTACAACATTTCAGCCTCGGAGTTTTCCCGTTGGGAAGCTTTAGTGCTTGCGCCGACTTTCTTTATCTTTTTGCTCAACGGTCTCCTAGACATAATTGGGCGCAGGTTCTCGATTCTCGTCCTCCTCCTCCTGATGGGGTTGTCTTGTTTGGGGATTGTGTACCTGGCCCCTTCGTTCCAGACATTTATGATCTTTTACGGGATTGCCATGTTTACGACAGTATCAAACATGTGGGCTGTTCCCATCAGCGAAGAGGCGTCCGCGGAAAGCCGTGGCAAGCTCGGCGCCCTGGTGTACACGATCGGGCTGTTTCCCCTGACTGCCCTATTGGCGCCTATTATTATCAATAGATGGGAGCTGGGTTGGAAATGGATGTTCGGCGTGGTCTTCGTCCTGATGTGCGGGGCTATTCTCCTGTGGTTGTTCATGCAAGAAACCCAAAGATACAAGATAATCCAAAAACAACGGAAAGAGGGGACCTCGAAATTACACGTTTTCGGGATCGGATCCATTGACCGCAGTGACATGAAATATATTGTGCTCTCCGCGGTCCTTTGGCTGTGTTGGCTGGTCGATTCGTTTCTCTTCATGTGGATGGGTTACTACTTTATGACAATTAATGATTATACTTTACAGCAGTGGTCGACCGTCTTTATGGGGATGGGACTCGCCCTGATCGTCGGCGGCATTGTTGCCAGTTTGGTGATAGACAAAATCGGCCGAGGAACGACTTTCATTGTTGGCTGCATCGGGATGATCGTTTCGATGGGGCCTTTGGGTCTTGTCTCTAGCAAGTTGCTTCCCTTACTGTCCGTGGTCGCGGGTTTCTTTATTTCGTTCTCCTACACGTGGTTTGTAGTCTATATTCCCGAGGTGTTTCCCACGGACAGGAGGGGCGCCTGCCTGGGATGGGTCTCAACGATCACCCGAATATCCTATGTGTTGGGCCCGTTGCTGGCCGCCGAGTTACTCGTTTTGTCACCGAAGATGTTATGGTTCTGGGTGGTTACGGGATTGTTGATGCTGATCCCGATCATCGTCGTCTTCGTTTTCAAACCCTTTGAAACGACGAGGAAAGAGCTGGAGGTGATCGAGGCGAGAAGGTAGTGAGGAAATGTAACACTTGAGCGTAGGTTCATTAGCTCAATTCCGCAGTAGCTGCGGGAAATTCGCTCGCCGGGCATTTCAAAACGCATCAAGAAGTCGGTCTTCGATGTGCCCTCACCTTTGCTCAATCTAAGGAGGTAGTCATGAGTGAACAAAGAATCCTAAAAGGGGTTGCTCGATCTAAGGGCCATACGGCCGGCGAAGCGCTGGTAAGTGAACAGCCGCTCAGTTGGGCTCCGTTCACCATACCGAACGACACCGGCATCATCAGCATATTCGGACACAAGCTTACCGGCCAGAGCGTGAAAGACAAGATCGTTGTCTATCCCACAGTGAGCGGCTCCACCACTGGCTCCATAGGGCTTTTCTTTAAGGTCAAAGAATCCAAGGTCGGTCCCAGGGCAATTATTTGCCGTAAAGTGCACGCTATTGATCTGGGCGGGGCTATTGCAGCGGAAATCCCCGCGGTGGACAGCTTGGACGCCGACCCCATACACGAAATCCGGACAGGGGACTGGGTCGAGATCAATGCACCTCAGGTGGGCAAGCAAGCTATTGTTACGATCACCAGGAAGGCATGATCTTGCGTCTGAATCATCGAAGACAATCTTCCCGACAGGAGGGACACAGATGAGACTGGCGCCATATGAGCAGGAAATGCTTGACGGGAAACACGGCGAGGCAAAACGGATTGCTATGGAACGACTGGTGGACTTTGGTGTTGCCGTCAACGCGGAGGAAATGGCGAAGCTGTCGAACGTACACTACGGCATTTGTGCCCTAATGCCACGGTCTGTTCCTGAATATTCCAAGTATGAATTGGGGCAGGGTCCGCTGTTCGAAGAGTTTATCGAGATGGGAGCCAAGGTGACCGACGATCCTACCTGTCTCTGCACAACGGACCCCTTATTCCTCCAACTCGACAAGTATGCCGAGCCCGGTTACCCCTGGAACCATCGTCACTACAAAATGCCTCCAGTCATTTATGCCGCGGTTGAGCGCGGCTACGAGGCGTGCAAGGAAATGGGCGTCATACTAACACAGTCCTGCACGCCACAGTTCAACACCGTCATCCCCAAGAAGGGGGAGTACGTGGTCTCGGTCGAGTCCAGTTACGCCGCTTACATCAATAGCATCCTGGGCGCCAGAGCCAACAGGGAGAACACGGTGACGCTGATCTACGCGGCCATCACGGGAGTGCACCCCAAGTACGGGACCATGCTTGATGAAAACCGGAGGGCCCAAGTAATTTTCGAGCTGGCTGACGAGGTCAAAGAAAACATGGTTGACCCGGCCGACTGGGCCGCCCTGGGCGCCGCTATGGCTATCAAGTCCGACAACCGCGTCCCGGCTGTTCTCAACCTGCCCTTGCCGATACCCAATGAGGCGGCAAAACTTCTCACCGCGTGCGCGTCGCCGGGCATGAACGATCCTATGATGCACCTCATCGGCCTAAGTCCTGAATCCCCAACACTGGAGGCGGCTTTCGGCGGCAAGATACCCAAAGATGTCGACAGATTCTTCATCACACTGGCCGATGTGAAGGAAATATATCAAATGTTGTGCTCAGCCAAGAGCGATAAGGTAGACATCGTTCACGTAGGCTGTCCTCACCTGACTTACTACGAGATCCGCCAGATGGCCCGGCTGATCGACGGGAAGAAGGTGAACGGGAACGTCTATTGCTGGGCGCAAACGGACACTCCCAGCTACTACCTGGCGCACCACCACGGTGAAGCCCAAGTAATCGAAAGGGCCGGCGCTAAGATCTACCATTCCACCTGCTTTGGCCTGCTGCCTCTTCGCGACTGGGGCAGCGACCTCAATATCGCGACGAACAGCTTCAAGGGGATCAAACTTTTCGGTGGCCAAGGCCAGGGGTGGATGTTCGGCGCCATGCCTGACCTAATCAATGCGGCCGTCACAGGCAAGTTCGTCTCGACCCGTTGGCAGTAGCTTACGAATTTGCGCCCGGCTTGCAGCCGGTACTGACGTATGAATTCCGGCAGCTCTATGAGATGAAGGACGCAACGGAGCATTTGCACGAGAGGGCGACTGTTGCGGCTGCCTTGCAAGAATCGTTGGCATGGGGATGCAACCTCTTTCATAGAACGGGTACCTCATCTGCGAGATTGCTGCGTTCCGAAAATAGGAGCTTAAGAGATGGATGTGTACGAGCGTCTGGCAAGAGTACTTGACAAACTGCCCCAGGGATTTCCTGCCACAGAGAGCGGTGTGGAACTCAAAATACTCCGGAAGATATTTGAGCCGGATGAGGCTGAGATGGCGTTAAAAGTGAGTCCCATGCCTGAGACGGCAGAGGCTGTCTCGAAGCGACTTGGCAGGCCCTTTCTCGAGACGAGAGCGATTCTTGATAACATGGCCCACAAAGGGCAAATCGGCTGTTTCAAGATGGATGGCCGGCAAGTGTATAGACTAATTCCCTTTGTAGTCGGCATTTATGAGTTCCAACGAAGGGAGAGGCTCACAAAGGAATTGGCGGAACTATTTGAAGAGTATGCTCCGGCGTTGAGCAAGAAGGTGGGTGGCTATAGACCGCATCTGACCAGAGTGATCCCCATCGATATCAAGATGAAGACTGAACTTAGAGTTCTGCAGCACGAAGATATTGGTCAGATCATTGCAGAGGCGAAATCTTTCAGGGTGCAAGATTGTATCTGCCGCAGGGAGCAGGGGCTTTTAGGGAACCCTTGTAAACACACCTTGAAGAATTGTGTTCAATATTCCATGGAGGAAGACGCGTTCGACTATTTCAAGCTGGACGGGGATATCATTTCCAAGGAAGAAGCCTTGAAGATTATCGATGAAGCAGAGAAAGAAGGTTTGGTTCATACTACGTACAATGTCAAGGAGGTCATAGGCGGATTTCTCTGCAGTTGCTGCTCCTGTTGCTGCGGTCTTATGCGAGGTTTGAAAGAGTTCCACTCACCATACATATTGGCCAAGAGCAGCTATCTGGCGACTATCGATCGCGAGAGTTGCTTGGCTTGTGGCCTGTGTAAGGATGAGCGGTGCCCGATGGACGCAATCGTTGAAGAAGATAGTGGCTACCGCGTGCTGCCGGAGCGATGCATCGGCTGCGGAGTCTGTGTGGTAACGTGTCCTTCGGAGTCGATCTCATTGGTGGAGAGATCTGATTCTGAACGAGACGAGATTGCCCAAGATATGATCGATTGGAGCAAGAAGCGTTTAGCAGACAGAGAAAGTCATCTATAGAAGTCAGAATTGATATCTACGTTTGAGCGATTTAGGGAATGGCGCTCCTCCTCATAAACGTGAAACTTTGCATCGCTTCAGTCTTTCATCTGGTCAGGTCTCCATTACGCGGAAACCGGATTTCTTACCAAACGATTTATTGTTGACAGCTGACACGCCGCTCAACTATGCTTACAATGAGAATTTGTGAGTTCTGCCTGGCCAAATCGGGCGAAGATCCCAATATAGGGGGGAAGGATGGGGGGCTGTTCCTCACATTACCAACAGTTATATCAGGTATTAGGAATTAGGCTGCGCACGGCCCGGCCGGCGTGAGTCTCTACCGTATGCCCTCCCCAAGTGCGCCTTTCAAAGGAGCCTCCAACCTTTCCGCCAAGCGTTCGTTGGTTGATTCAGTCTATAAATCACCAGTTTTTTTCTACACTAGCTACGAAGCTGATTTCGCCGATACCAGGGGTTAACCGCTGGTAAATATCAGAGGGGGAGGTGGTGGGAAAATGCCTCATCCATTCGATCCTGGTTACAGTCGTGAGCCGTTCCGAACCCTGTGCGAAGACTATCCGGGAACGGAAGCCTATCCCGGCTCGGAGTTTCGTGTCGAGTGGGGTCCCATTTTTCACCGCGGTCGACTTGACGGTTCGGCCCGCGTACTGGTGATCGGTCAAGATCCGGCCCAGCATGAGACCGTAGTCCGACGAATACTCGTCGGCGCGGCTGGACGAAGGCTTCAGGGGTACTTGGCCAAGCTTGGGATCACCCGCAGCTATGTGCTTATCAACGCTTTTCTCTATAGTGTTTACGGAAAGATCACTACGGCCGCTTCAAACAATCCCCTTCTGGTTGCGTATCGCCATAGATGGCTTGACGCATTGATACTTGGTCAACAAACCGAGGCAGTGATCACCCTGGGAACTTGGGCCAAAAAAGCCTGGCAGACATGGGCGGCCACACCGCAAGGTCAGTCGATGAACCTAACGGTAGCCTCTATCACACATCCCACTCAGCCCGAGAGTTCTTCGAACGGAGACGAAGCAAAGCTGGCGGCTGCTACGAAAGCTCTGCTCAAGAATTGGAACGCCGGTTTAGAGAAGCTCGCGCCGGCCATCAGCCATCCGGATCAGCCGGTTCCGCTTGTCTTATACGGTGACGCTTTCGCAGAGGGCGATTACGCGCCCATTCCCAGTACCGACCTGCCAGCCGGCGTGCCCGCCTGGATGTATGAGAAAGGCGGCTGGGCACAACGTGTGGGAAGCGACGCTCGCGCCAAACGGGCCAATATCACTATTACCGTTCCCAAGGAGGTGCTGCCATGAAAGGTACCCGCCGGAGAACCGTACACAAACGGGGCGAAGCGCCCATCGATCCTGGTGTTGGACCTGCCATTGCGCTCCAAGGTCGGCTCGTTTTGATGGATTCTCGTTTTCAGGTCATCAACAACGGGATTGTTTATATCAACAGCGGGGAAATTGTAGCTGTGCAGGAACGTGACCAGCCGGCCCCACCCGAATTTGAGTCGATCCAAACTATCGATACCAGGGGCACGCTGTATCCTGGTTTGATCGAGCTGCACAATCACCTGAGTTACAACGCTTTGAAACTCTGGGATGTCCCCAAAGCGTATCCGAATCGCGACCGATGGGGAGGAACCCCACAGTACCGCAAGTCGATTTCAGGACCGATGATGGTAATCGGAAAGACCCCGCGGTTGCTTCCTGCGCTGGTGCGGTATGTCGAGTGCAAATGCTTGCTGAGTGGAGTGACCACCACCCAGGGAATCCAACTGGCAAGCAATTCGGGGGTACGGCGTTTCTACCGCGGGATAGTGCGAAACGTCGAACAAACTAATGAAGCAGAGCTTCCGGAAGCCGCAGCGCGTATTGCGGACGTGGAGGCTCAAGACGCGAGGCTGTTCCTTGCGCGCCTGCAGAAACAAACTTGCTTTCTCTTGCATCTGGCTGAAGGCGTTGACGAGATCGCGAGGAGGCATTTTCTTGCTTTGCACCTCGAAGACGATGAGTGGGCAATTACGCCGCAATTGGCTGGGATCCATTGCGCGGGACTGGAGGCCCGGGACTTCGATGTCCTCGCCCAACATGGCGGCGCCACGATCTGGTCGCCGATGAGTAATCTGCTCCTGTACGGTAAAACCGCGAATATTGAGGCGGCGAAAAGATCTGGGGTGCGTCTGGCCATCGGCAGCGACTGGTCCCCCACGGGAAGTAAGAATTTACTGGGAGAACTAAAGGCTGCTCGACTGTATAGCCAGGCAGCGGGAGGCATCCTGAGAGATCGTGACTTGGTGAAAATGGCCACCAGCGGAGCCGCGTCGATTCTCGATTGGGATCAGGAATTGGGATCTCTAGAAGCCGGCAAGCGTGCGGATATTCTCGTGATTGAAGGGCAAGCCGGAGACCCGTACGAGGCGCTGATCCGTGCCAAAGAAACCGCAGTTCAGTTGGTACTCATAAACGGTATTCCACGTTATGGCATACCGGAGCTCATGAGCAGCCTCTGTCCCGAAGCCGAAACCTTCCAAGTCGGCGGCCTGCAGAGGCAGGCCAACCTGCAACAGGCTACTCAGGATCCGGATGTGGCCGCGGTAGATCTGGGAGAAGCGATAGACACCTTGAAGGCGGCCTTCAAGGATATGCCGAAGCTGGCTAAGGAACTCGAGAAACCAAAACCTCTGCCACGCGCCGCGGCCATGAGAGCGCTCGATCGCCCGGAACCCGTAGTCTGGTCCCTCGCGCTCGATGAAATCCAGGAAACAGGTGTTGACCTGCGACCGCGACTGCCCTTCGGGCGTGCCGGAGCCCTTACCGGTCCGTCCCGTATTATGGCAAAAGCAGCTCCTCCACTTTCAACAGTGCTGGAACCCATGTCGCTTGACGCCATCACCGTGGCTGACGATGCTGAGTTTCTGGAGCGAATCGCAAACGAACGCAATCTTCCGGACGCGATCAAACAGGGACTTCCAACGCTTTACTGATGGGACCACGAATGCAATTAATATCAGGCAAACCACGTTGTGAGGTGTTTCGTGGACGACTACCGTGAAGCAGTCTTGGTGATGGCCCCGAATGGCAGGGCTGATCGCGTCCGGTCTTGGTTGGAACAGCGCGACTTGACCGTCGTGCCTATACAAGCGGGCTTCTTACTCACAGGATCCACAAAAGTTTTCAGTAAAGCCTTCCATTCCGACGCGCAGAAACTCACTGGGCCGGCAAAACTCCCCATTCCGGACGACCTGACGGAAGACGTGCTTTCTATTGAGATACCCCGGCCGAGGCATCTCATGAAAAAACCGTAGGTTCTCAGGTTTCAAGACCACAGGAAAGGAGAGGGTAAGATGAGAAATCCGGTGCTTCCAAGGCTTATCGATTCCGATGATGTGCTGCCGGACGAGGTCCAAGGTTACATCTCGGTTCGTGGGCCCGAATCGGTGTTTGACAAGCCGGCAAAAGCCTTCTCGGCAGCGAGCAAAGCCTATCATGCGAAAAAAGGAGATCGCGACGATGTGCGGCGCAACATAGAAAAAAGCGGATTCTCAGTAATGGCGGAAAGTCCACTGGGATTCGCGGTGGCCGCGCCCGCACCGGCATATGAGGAGATCAGCCGCGGAAAGATGGTCACTCGGGAACTCTGGACCAGGATCGCACCGGGAGTCCATCGCTACGTCACGCGGGTCGATCTGATCGGGAACAATCAGCCGCAAGCTCTAGGGCTAGGGTCTGCTACCGGAAGGGCGGCAAAAATCGACGGCATAGTCCTGGAAAAGCCCCGTTACACACACGGAGCGCGGCCTATGGCGGATCCGTCTCCCATCCCGCCTAATTCACCCAAGTTTCACCTGACCGTTCCGACCGGTGTAGGTACCGCGCTCAATGCATCTCCTCTCCACCAGCAGGGAATCCGGGGCGAAAACGTTTCCGTCGCTATGGTCGACACTGGGCATTACAAGCATCCGTTTTTCCTGGCCCAAGGTTACAATCTCAAACCCACATTGACCGCTATCCCAGGCGTGAACCCCGGAAAGGATCCCGGGGCGCACGGCACCGGAGAATCTGCAAACATCTTTTCCGCGGCCCCGGGTGTCACGTTCCAAGGTATTCGGGCCTCAAAAACCGGAAGCGATCTGCTGGCTGCTTTCGGCGGATTTGTTATGGCGAAAAACCTGGAGCCCAAGCCCCGGATCATCACATGTTCTTGGGGAACTGACTACGATTATCCTCCAGCCCCACCGTGGAAATGGGTAGATGAAGCCGACAAAGCACTTGCCCTGGAGATTAAACATGCGATCGAGCAAGGGATAGTTGTAATCTTCTCCGCGGGTAATGGCCAATTTGGTCCTGAGCCTCAAGTCTCAGGGGTCATTTCAGCCGGTGGCGTGTACATGTCACCCAGAGGCTCGCTTTGGGCGTCGGATTATGCGAGCGGCTATGAAAGCCCCTGGTTCGGTGGAGTGCGAGTTCCCACAATCTGCGGGCTCGTAGGTATGCTGCCGCGTGCGCAGTACATCATGCTGCCCGTTCCCTCGGGCAGCCAGCTTGATGTGAGCGAAAGCCAGGACGACCCCGAAGAAGTCGGGGACGGAACGAGCCCCCGGGACGGTTGGGCCTTGTTTTCCGGGACCTCTGCCGCAGCTCCTCAGTTGGCTGGAGTGAGCGCTCTTATCCTCGGAGTCAAACCAAACCTCAAACCGGCCCAGATTATGGAGGCAATGGTCAAGACAGCCACCGATATTACGTCGGGGACTTGCCACCCCAGATTCGGGCATTCGGCGAGCGTAGGACCGGACTTGGCCACGGGTGCAGGCATGGTCAATGCCAAAGCCGCAGTTGAATACGCGCAACAGAAGTTCTAATAAAGCGCTTTCGCGAACCATTTACCACGCAGCAACGCGTTGAATGCGACCCGATCTCACCCTCCCCTAGCCCCTCCCATCAAGGGAGGGGATTGAAGGATCCTTTCCCCTTGTGGGGCAGGCTTTCCAGCCTGCCGGCGGCCTGGAAAGGCCGCCCCACAAAGAGGGCAGGGTGAGGGGGTCGCCAGGGACCAAGAACCTGACCCAGAGTTAGCCCCAATGCCCCACGTCCCTCCCGAGCAACTCTCACGCTTTTCGGAATCCTCATTTCTCCCCGCGGAGAGAAATGAGGATTCCGAGAAATGATGAAAGTTCTTGGGGAGGGGTTCGGGGAGCCCCGCGCCTCGCGGGGTTACAAGAAGGTCCTCCCCGATTCTTACTCGTTTGAGAGCGGAGCGGCATCAAAAAAGCACTTGCGCGAGGAGGGCAGTTCGATTTTGAATAGGCACGGACAAAGGAGACACCGTGCCTGCACCCACGATCGATGAAATTCGCCAGGCCGCAGAGCGCATCCGGCCATACGCGCACCGCACGCCGGTACTTACCTGTTCCAGCCTCGACCGACAGGTTGGCGCGCAGGTCTTTCTTAAATGTGAAAATCTGCAAAAAGTGGGAGCGTTTAAGTTTCGTGGCGCGTGCAATGCTGTGTTTTCGCTACCTGAATCGGATCTGGCGCGAGGCGTGGTAACGCATTCGTCGGGCAATCATGCCCAGGCGCTGGCATTGGCCGCTCGATTGCGTGGTATCCCGGCATACATTGTGATGCCACGGACCGCACCCGCGGTGAAGAAGGCAGCGGTCGCAGGCTACGGCGGCATAATCACCTTCTGCGAGCCGACCCTCGAAGCACGGCAAGCCATGCAAGAGCGGGTGATTGCCGAAACCGGCGCGACATCAATTCATCCATATAACAATTATCAGGTCATTGCAGGACAAGGCACCGCGGCGCTGGAATTGTTGCAGGATATCCCCGATCTGGACGTAATCCTTGCTCCTGTGGGCGGAGGCGGGCTCTTGAGCGGCACGTCCATTGCGTCTACGGAACTTTCTCAGGGCATCCGGGTCATCGGAGCCGAACCCGAAGGCGCTGATGACGCTTTTCGTTCGCTGGCCTCGGGGAAAATACTCCCATCGGTAAATCCGCAGAGCATCGCGGACGGCCTTTTGACCTCATTGGGCGACCTTACCTTCCCCATTATCCGTGAGCGTGCGGAGCAAATTGTTACCGTAAGCGAAGCAGCCATCGTGGCTGCGATGAAATTTATATGGGAACGTGCGAAGATAATCATTGAGCCTTCCTCGGCCGTGCCGGGCGGAGCCCTGTGGGAGCGCAAGATAGATCTGACCGGTCTGCGGATAGGCGTGATCCTATCCGGCGGGAATGTGGATTTGGATAGGTTGCCGTGGCAGAGCCGAAATCGAGTATAGAGTGAAAACAACCAGTGCGATGGCACCATGCACCTCGCTGCAAGGCGGTTGAAGCGAGTCGCGAAGAAGCTCGGTTTAGGGATCAAGCCAAAGACTTGGCAGCCAAACTGAAACATCTGGGGAGGGGACGGACACTGATGGTTTAGATAACCTGTGGTAATTCTGAACGTACCAAAGAGGGAAGCGCAAGCCCCTCTTGGCTGGACCTATGGCCATTCAGAGATGAACGAAGAGTGGAAATGATGTCTGGGAGAAACCACTGATGCCATCGGACTGCTTGTTCTCGAAAGTTGATGTCTCTCTTGTGCAAGAGGATAGGAAGAGGCGAGTCGCTCATGATGTCGCCGTCATCGATGGAACTCGTCTTCTCAATACGTCCATTGATGATCTTTGCAGTTATCTCGAGCAAGAGTATCGGATTAATGTCCCCGTTCTTCGGGAACATGAGATCTTAGCCGATCAGCACGAAACAGAGATCCACCTAACTCTCGACGAATGCCGCCGTAGGGGCAAACGTAGGGGTCCGTTTTCCGTCACTGGTACGGCTGTAGAGATTACTGTTCCGTTTGACGGGGACGCGGAAGTTTTTAAAATGCAGCCAACAACGTATACGCTTGATCCGCCCTTCGGAGAGGTAAAAACCGACAAACTCGTCCTTCGAGTCGCGGGCACCGATATGAAACCAGCACAGGTCAAAGGAGAAATCAATCGGATGATCTCGGACATAAAAGAGCATCTCGAGACTCTTCGCAAGGACGTTCTTGGCTTCAATAATCTACTCCGAGTGTTTGCTCACAAGATCATTCAACAGAGGAGAGACAAGCTGCTGGCGGACCTGAATTTAGTGGCGGCGCTTGGCTTTCCGTTAAAGGAGAGGAATGATCAGTCGAGGACCTATGTTGCTCCACAGGTGCGCCGCAGAATCACGCCAACTTTGCCACCTGCAAGCACGGCACCTTTCAAACCTGAGCCAACCTTGTCAATTGCTGACTATAACCATATTCTTAACGTAATTAATAACATGGCGCAAGTAATGGAGTTGAGTCCTTCCGCTTTTGCCACTATGGATGAGGAAACGCTAAGGTTTCACTTCTTGGTCCAGCTTAATGGGCATTATGAAGGCCAAGCCACCGGGGAAACCTTCAATTACGAAGGGAAAACAGACATTTTGATTCGAGTCGAAGGGAAGAATATATTCATTGCCGAATGCAAGTACTGGGGTGGTCCAAAGAGACTAACTAAAACGATTGATCAAGTATTGAGTTACAGCAGCTGGCGTGACACAAAAGTGGCCGTTATCATCTTCAATCGACGGAAAAACTTCTCTGCTGTCCTTGATGCTATTCCATCTACAGTCGAGGCCCATTCTAATTTCAAAAGGGCGGTAGACAGGAACTTTGAAACGAACTTTCAGTACATTTTCAGCCACCGGGATGACCGAAACCGCGAGATGCTCCTGACAGTGCTGGCGTTCGATGTTCCGGGATAGGAGACGCTCATTTGCCATCGGCGACAACCGCCTATAGGTTGAGGCCATCACAAAGGCCAGGTTTGTCAGTCTGATTACGACCTTCTTGGGTCCCGAAAGGGGCAACACACTTGGCGTACTAGCTTTTCCGGAAAAGCAGTTCTTTTTGGGGGAGCCCACGATAAAGCTCGAACACCTGTCTTTCGGAGGTTGTGCATATCAATTTAATCGATGTTAAACCTCAAGAACCGGGAGAGAAACAAGATGTTGGAAGTCGGCTGCACAAACCTGAAGGAGCTTGAGCGCTGGGTCTCGCGAATGCCACCGGATGCGCTCTTCCGTGGCCAGAGACACCACTTCGTCAAGGACAGCAAGGCGAACATCCAAGCATCTTTCACGAGACACGGTTGCGTGCCACCACTAACGTTCAAATGGAGCCACTATGTGAGGGAAGTCATTTGCCTCCTTAGTGGATGTAAGCCCGAGGAAGTGAGCATCGAATTCGGGCAAGCGCTTCTCCAACATTATGGTTGGCGTTCGCAGTATGTGGATGTCACCTCCCATTTTCCAGTGGCCGCTTGGTTTGGGTCTCATGCATTCAAAGACAATATCATCGTCTCGCTTTCTGAGGATTGTTACGAACAGGCCATGCTCCTACGACAGCAGCAGGCAGGGTACTCCTTCGGAGACGGTGACGGCCATCTCTACGTGTTTGATCGAACTGCGTTGGAGAAAAACAACGTTGGAGTCTTCGATCTCGCAATACTGGAGCCCAAAGACTTTACAGCGCGCTATTCGAAGCAGCGAGCGCTTCTGGTGGGTCCGCTACGCACAACTTTACCTCCCGAGACCATCCACGCACACTTGGTATGCCCAAGTGCGGTCTTGAGCGAAGCAGCGGAGTTGGCTGGATTTTACAAAACCGAGGACCTCTTCCCCTCGCGAGAAGAGGATACAATTCTCGATGCACTGCTAAGGGTGCCATGGACATGCCTCTCTGATCGCGATGGCCTTGCTGCTTTTGCACGGGGGCTTGCGCTCCCAGAGTACGATTGGAGACATGAGAAGATCTTTCCCCCTCAGAACGCGTTCTTTCGGCCATTTTGGATTGCCGACAACCGAGGCGGCGAGCAACTTCCTTTTTGGAACGCCACGTTTGTCCGCGTGCCGGAAGAAATGCTGTACCCGCCTCCGAGGCCTGCTGATGTGAGATTAAAAAAAGTCTGTGCTTTCCTTCGTGCCAAGCGCTCCGTTGCAATTGAAGCGAACGGGATCATCGGTTTCCCAGAGTTCCCTCACGATTGTCGTTACGGGAAGGGCGTGTTCGTTAGTCTAGTAGATGAGGAAACGGCCGAAATTTGTTCCATTATGGTCGAGCATCCCGGGATGCAACTGGTGCGTTCAGGAATTACTATGCCGTGGACATATCGGTTGTCTCATGACTTCACGTGGATTCGGGTGGCTGGCCCTCAAGACTGTCCCTGCAACAACGATCAGAGGCATCTTCATAACTTCTGGATTGTAGCTACATTAGAACATATGCTCTCAAGCGGCGAGTTTGTTCAGCGCACCGCCTTAGAATTTGACTGGCGACCCGCTTCTGGTACCATGTGAGGAAAGAGGAAGGGCGAAAGGAGCAAAACCTGCCTTATTTATGCTGCATTCGGAAAAGACCACGCTTGGTTGTGGATGCATTACCTGTGAGTCGCTTCCCTGGTCTGTAACTCATAGCACGATTTCTTTGATCTCATAGGAATTGGGAACGTCTTCGAGGGCCACGAGGCGGTAAGCGTCCTTGAGGTTCTCCTCCAATTCTTCCAGGGTCTCGCGCTGGGTCATTATTTCGGGATGTTCCAGTAGCTTGCCGAGCCGGATTCTTTCTCCCTCCCAGTAGATCATAGTGAGTTTTTTTCCATGAACGACGAACGCCGGGGTCCAATCCAGCGTCGCGCGGGATCGAATCACGCCTTTAGCGTGACTGGATTCCTGCTTCCGCAGGAATGACGGAATTAAGCCGCCTCAAATCCGACAAGACTTTTGGCAAGGGGCCAATAAGCTGTCGCGCGATAGAGATGAGCCTAGACAGCCCTCGTCGAATCTTGCGGACTGGCGATCTCTTGGACCTGAATGGCTGTCCAACGCGTGTTGACACGATAAAAGGATGAGGGTACGTTCTTTGGAAAGAGGTGTGGCGCATGACCAAGCTGCTGACACAAGCTTTTGAAAAGGCGTCCGAGCTTCCTGATGATCTCCAGGACCAGCTTGCCAAGGAGCTGTTGGAAGAAATCGAATGGGAAGCACGCTGGGAAAGTGCGCTGGAAGGCTCGCAGGAGAAGTTGGAAACTCTGGCGAAGAAAGCGCTACAGGAATATCGTACCGGTAAGACGAAGGAAATGGGATTCGACGACCTGTGAAATCTCATCTCTCTGCAGACTTCATCTCTTGCTTTCGAGAACTTCCAGCCCGCATTCAACGCCTTGCCCGGAAGAACTATAAACTCTGGAAGGAAAATCCCCGCCATCCCAGTGTGCAATTCAAGCTCGTGGGCAAGCGTATGCCCGTTTACTCCATCCGTGTCGGTATCGGCTGGCGAGCTTTGGGCTTGAAGGTTGACGACGCAATGGTATGGTTCTGGATCGGTTCCCACGCGGAGTATATGAAGGTCCTGCGCGACTTGTGAGACCCATACTCCCAGGGGCGAGCGGCATGGCGGGAGAGGCGAGCGAGCAGCCCCCCACTCAAAGCCCTCGGCCACAGATAAGGCACTCGTATTGGAGGTGGCGTGAAGGAAATTAAGAACATAGCGCTCCTCGGAGCAGGAGCAATGGGGGCTGCGTACGCGTACAGGTTCTTCGATGCGGCTTCATTCTCCACGGTGTTGGTCGCTCGGGAACCACGGTACGAGCGACTGAGGGCCGAAGGTTTGGTGGTCAATGGAAAGCAATATTCAATTCCGGTGGTTCATCCTGACGAAACCGCGCCGCCCGCGGATCTCATCATCGTGGCTCTCAAGAGCCATAATCTGCCGGAAGCGGTCCACGACCTAAGAAACGTAGTTGGAGATCAGACGACTTTTATCTCCGTAATGAATGGGCTTGATAGCGAAGAATACCTTGGCTCCGTCTATGGCATGGACAAGGTGCTCTATGCCATTGCGGTTGCAATAGACGCGGTTCGCGAAGGGAATTCGGTCAAATATACGAATCCGGGAAAAATCTACTTTGGTGAGGCTGATAATTCGCATCCGAGTGAACGAGTGCTCCGCGTCCGGGAAGCATTCGACCGGGCAGGGATCGCGTCTGAAACACCTGTTGACATGATTCGTATGCTGTGGTGGAAGTTCATGGTCAACGTGGGGATCAATCAGGCCTCGGCGGTGATGCGAGCTCCCTATGGAGCATTTCAATCATCGCCGGACGCACAGGCATTGATGGAAACGTTGATGCGGGAAGTGATCGTGGTTGCACAGCGAATCGGGGTGAACCTGGGCGAACAGGATCTCCATGATTGGTATTCCGTGCTTAAAACCCTGTCTCCCACGGGCAAGACTTCGATGTTGCAGGATATTGAGGCAGGCCGCAAAACCGAGGTCGAAATCTTTGCCGGGAAGATGGCAGAGCTGGGCGAATATCACGGGATCCCTACACCCGCGAACCAGACGCTGTTAAACATAGTGCATGTTTTGGAACAATATGGGACTTGAAACATTTTACCGGGGGTGAGCCGTCACATATGAGAAAACGAAGCGCAGGACTTCTCATGTACCGGCTTGTTGACGGCAATTTGGAGGTATTCCTTATCCATATGGGTGGGCCGCACTGGGCCAAGAAGGACCTCGGAGCCTGGTCCATTCCTAAGGGCGAATATGAACCGGGTGAAGATCCGTTTGAAGTGGCTAAGCGAGAATTCCTTGAGGAAACCGGGTTTGCGGCTGTGGGTGAATTCATCCGACTTAAGGACATAAAGCAGCCAGGCGGCAAGATAGTGTCTGCTTGGGCAGTTGAGGGAGACTGCGACGCGAATGCGATCACAAGCAATACGTTCTCAATGGAATGGCCTCCGCGTTCGGGGCAATTTCAGGAATTCCCGGAAGTTGACCGTGGTGGTTGGTTCGCTCCCGATATCGCAATGGAAAAGATATTGAAAGGCCAACGCCCTCTTATAGAGGAACTCCAGCGAATGCTGCAAGGCGACTAGGCGTGGGGCGCAAACCTGCGCGTGACTCATCCTGCCGGCTGGACATATGGTGCTTTCATGCCACGGAATCCCACCTTGAGCTAAATCTCCCTTTTGAATGAACATGATATCCTCGAAGTTTTCGGGTATAACTGTGGTGTCTCCGGCGTTCTCTGAAACTACGGACGGACTCTCAGATTTCTTTCAAGGAGCATTCTGCCTATGCTGTCTCGCGATGAAATCATAGAAAAGGCGCACGAGTTGGACTTCGAAGATATCGGTTTTACCACCGCGGAACCGTTCGATTCACAAAAGAAAATACTCAAGGAACGGGAAGCGGAGTACGCTTGGGCCATTGCGGGCGGCCTCGATCTTATGGCCGGCACGGATCCCAAGAACGTGATGGCCCAGGCGCGGACCATCATCGTGCTCATGGAGGTGTATTTCCGCAAAGCTTATCCTCGCTATCTGGAGCCATTTTTCGGTCGGTGTTACCTCGATGACGATCGAGTTACCAAAGACGGTCTTGCTGTGCGCCTCAAAGCTTTCCGCTCTTTTCTAAGAGAGCATGGCATTGAATCCAAGGTGCCTTTTCACCTTCCGCACCGACTGGCCGCGGCACGTGCCGGCTTGGGCACGTTCGGGAAGAACTGCCTCTTTTACTCAAATTCAGTGGCGCGACAAAGTTCGTGGGTTTTGCCCATCGCGGTGGTCGTAGACGCGGAATACGAACCGGACCAGCCAACTCTGGAAGTGGGCTGTCCTGACTGGTGCAAGAGCACGTGCATCGTATCCTGTCCCACAGGTGCACTGAAAGGGCCGCGCAAGATCGATCCTCGGCGCTGCGCGTCGTATCTCACCTATTTCGGTTCGGGCCTTACCCCGCGAGAATTCAGGGAACCTATGGGGCTGTACGTATACGGGTGCGACCGCTGCCAGAACGTGTGCCCGCGAAACGCCCCTTGGCTGGCCGCAAATCTGCCGGAGAACGAACGGGTAGCTAAGAAAAGCTCCGACTTTCACTTGGAGAAGCTGCTTCACATGGATCGCCCATATTTCGAGCAGCGCATCTGGCCGCATATGTTCTACATGTCCGCAAACGACATCTGGCGCTGGAAAATGAACGTGGCCCGCTGCATGGGGAACACGCGGGACCCAAAGTACGTGCCGGAGCTGGCCAGGGCGTCTGAGGAAAACGGCGACGAGCGGGTCCGGGCAATGTGCGCCTGGGCGTTGGGCCGGATCGGTGGCCGCTCTGCTCAACGAGCGCTTGAAGCCATCCGCCCGTCCAGCGAGGGCCTCGTGGCCGAGGAAGTCGATTACGCACTGGACTTGTGCAAATAGTTACTTGACAGAGACAGATAGCGCTTCACTTGGGTCCTTTCTCGACAAAATGGCACTGCTGGACAAGCAGGCAGTCTCACCCACCAGGTAATCGTAGATCACTCTCGAGAATTGCTCTTGCATCACGCGGCCTGGAGCCCGGCGCGCGTGCTTTGTGGTCACCGCCCTGAATCTCTAATGATGCCGGCGCATCTAACTTCTCAAAATTGCTCTTGGGGAGTGCAATTGAAAACGAGTGGAGGCTGCCAAAGATTGATTCCGATGCGCAGGCAAACAGGTCTCCGGATGCAACCACCTCTGCAAGCGAGAAGAAGGACACGATAATGAATCAGAGGATACGAAACTACTTGAAACGAAAAGAGGCCCACCCGAAGAAGCGGAAAGATCCAAAACATTTGCAGGTCGGCATCGACCGGAGAAGCTTCCTCAGCGGATTAACACTGGTTGCGGGCGGTGTACTCGCGCCTCCTTTGATACAGCAGGCCAAGGCAGAAGCAAAGCCGAGTCAGAGAGCTGTCCCGGCTGCCCCCGAGATGGCGACATTACCCGATTTTCGCTTTCCGCTGATCCAACAGCCGGCTCGGGAGCTGCCCGGAGGCTCTGCGCGTGAGGCCACAGCGCGGGAGTTTCCCGTATCCAAGAGCATCGCCGGAGTACTGATGACCCTAAAACCCGGCGGGCTTCGCGAACTTCATTGGCATGCAAATGCCGCTGAATGGGCGTACGTGATCGAAGGCAATGTCCGGGTGACCATTCTGGATCCGCAGGGCCGCATAGAAATCGCGGACTTCGGACCCGGAGACATCTGGTACTTTCCGCGCGGGCACGCACACTCAATTCAAGGACTTGGCCTGGGACCGGGTGAAGCCAAGTTCCTGCTCGTCTTCGACAATGGCTATTTCTCGGAATTTGCGACCTTCAGTCTCACAGACTGGCTTGCCCAGACTCCCAAGGAAATTGTGGCAAAGAACCTCAACGTCTCCGCTTCCGATCTCAAGGATCTTCCCGCCAAAGAGGTCTATATAGCCGAGGGCCCGCCACCGCCGCCGCTCCCGGTGTCTCCCGTATCGGGACCTGGAACGGTGCTCGTTTCGCCCCTGACCCACAAGTATTCGCTCGCTGCACAAAAGCCCTACAGGAGAGACAGGGACGGGGAGGTGCGCCTGGCTTCGGCCAAGGAATTTCCCATTTCGACGACAATGACCGGGGCTTTGATCAATCTGGAACGCGGCGCGCTCCGTGAGCTCCACTGGCACCCAAACGCGGATGAATGGCAATACATCCTTTCGGGCAAGATCCGCCTCACTGTTTTTGCGTCTCACGGCCTTGCAAAGACAGTGGAGTTGCAGGGCGGTGACATCGGTTTCGCGCCCATGGGATACGGCCACGCTCTCGAAAATGTTGGCGATGGACCTGCTGAGCTCATCGTCGTTTTCAACAGCGGCGAGTACCAGGAAATAAGTCTCAGCACGGTCCTTGCCTCTCAACCGGCCTATCTCTTGGAGACCAACTTGCATTTGCCTAAGGCCGTTATAAACAAGCTGCCCAAGAGACAAGAATTCATTACATCCGGCCGCAAACGCGGGTAAGGGGATCAGCGAATGCCTACTCCGGTTTTTGAGCCGACGATTGCAATGCAGACCGAAAAGCACTTGACAGCGCGGGGAGCACCATTTACTATTTGACCAATTGACGAAATGGAGTTGCGGCCGCGCGGCTGCAAACTCCTGGTTATCAGCCGGGCAATCGGCAACGGTTGTCCTTTTTTCTTGCCGGAGATCCGGCCCCGTGGAAGCGGCCGGTCGGCCTTTGTAGGGGCTGGCCTTGTGCCTGCCCTCGATTGAGACCCGCGAACGAGGGGCGGCTGATGGGGCTGAGCAAAGCTGAAAAGTGACGGAGAAGTAATGATGCTTCCTGAAGAAAAGAATACCGGGGCCGGGGCCCGTATCAGCGAACGAGCGCTTGGCTTGGATTCATCTGAATCCTATACCGCCCCCCCAACGAATGGTTTAGTGCGAACGATCAGGGAGTGGGTAGGGCTTTCATACTGGAAGGCGGAATGGAAGCCGCTTGCCTGGATAACGGCAATATTTCTGCTCTGTTACTACCTGCCGGTAGGGAATGCACGGTTCGACAATGCGGTCATGGAGGCGTTCCATCTGGTGAAATGGTACGCACAGGAACATGTGCTCCTGTGCCTCGTCCCGGCATTCTTCATTGCCGGCGCGATTGCGGTCTTTGTGAGCCAAGAAGGAGTGATGAAGTATCTGGGCCCGACTGCGCCCAAGTATATTTCGTATCCGGTGGCATCGGTCTCGGGTACGGTGCTCGCGGTTTGTTCCTGCACTGTGCTCCCTCTCTTTGCGGGAATTTGGATGCGTGGGGCCGGGCTGGGACCCGCGACTGCCTTTCTCTATTCAGGACCCGCGATCAATGTGCTGGCGATCATTCTCACTGCACGCATCCTCGGTGTTGAATTAGGAATAGCTCGTGCTGTGGGAGCAGTCGCATTCAGCGTGGTGATCGGCCTGTTAATGCACTTGATCTTCAGAAAAGAAGAACAGGAGCGAGCCGACGCGGCTGCGACCGTTATGATGCCTCATGCGGACGATGCACGTCCTCTCTGGAAAACCGCGGTCTATTTCGCGCTCATGGTGGGGATTCTCGTTTTTGCGAACTGGGGTAAGCCCGCGGAAACAACCGGCCTGTGGTACGCGGTCTATTCTTCTAAGTGGCTTATCACCGCGGCGCTTGGAGCTTTCTTTGCGATTGCTCTGGTGGCCTGGTTCGATGTGCCCGCGCTGAAAGTTGCGATCTCAGCTGTCATTGTAGGAGCGCTTGCTCTCGTGTTTCCGTCCGAACCGCTGGTTCCCTTCACCGCAGGGGTGGTTTTGCTGTCTTTGGTTACCACCACTTCTAACGGTGAGGCCGAAGAATGGTTCAACGAGTCATGGCAATTCGCCAAGCAGATCATGCCGCTTCTCCTGATCGGCGTTCTGGTTGCAGGATTTCTCTTGGGCCGGCCGGATAAGGAAGGGATGATCCCCAACGCGTGGGTGGCGGCGTTGGTTGGCGGGAACTCGCTTGGGGCCAACCTGTTTGCTTCGGTCTTCGGTGCGTTCATGTATTTCGCTACCCTCACGGAAGTCCCGATCGTTGAAGGTTTGATTGGGAGCGGCATGGGCAAAGGTCCCGCGCTTGCTTTGCTCCTGGCCGGGCCTGCTCTTTCGTTGCCAAGCATGTTGGTGATCCGGAGCGTCATGGGAACCAAGAAGACGGTGGTATTTATCTTGCTGGTGTGCATCATGGCCACGATTTCGGGGATGATTTTCGGAGCAATCGTGGATTGATAGGTAGGGATTTGTGTCCGGCGCGGGAACAATGAGCAACGGAGGTAAGAATGAAAGTGGAAATCTTGGGTGTCGGCTGTGCGAAATGCAACAAGCTCTACGATCTTGTGACCGACATCGTGAAAAAGCAGGGAATTGATGCGGACGTGAAGAAAGTGGAAGACCTCAAAGTCTTTTCGCAGTATGGGGTCTTCATGACGCCCGCTCTGGTGGTCGACGGTGAAGTAAAGATCGCGGGCAAGGTGCCAAAAGAAGCGGATATTCTCGCATGGCTGTCGGCGTGAGTAGCATTGAGCGCCCAGCCATTGAAGTTTGTGACCGAAGAGGAGGTTGAACTGAATGACGAAAACCATAGTATTTATAATTGCCTGCACCCTAATGATCGCTATCGGCTCCACTGACCCCTCTGTTTACGCCGCAGAGCCGCAGATCAATATGCAAGCGCTCGCGGCCAAGAAGATGCCGGTTTTATTGGAATTTGGCAGGGGTTGGTGCATTCCCTGTAAATATATGAAGCCGATTTTGGAAGACATGGCCAAGGCTTACGCAGGCCGAGCTATTGTTACAACGGTAGATATGGATGCGAACAAAGATCTGGTGCGGCAGTTCAGGATCCGCATGATGCCGACTCAGGTCTTCCTCACGCCGGACGGCAAAGAGTTCATCAGAAACGAGGGAACCCTTGAGCGCGAGCAGATCGTGAAGATCTTTGCCCAAATGGGTCTACCTGCTCCCGGAACCCAGGGGCCGACAAGGGCTGCCGCCCCGCCACAGGCCCCTGTGCGCCAGTAAGCGCCCGACTGGAAGCCCGAACATTTGATCGGGCACCCTGGAATTGAGCCAAGGAGGCCGAGTATGGAGTCTATTTTTGCCGTGGTTCAGCAGTGGGTATCTTCCGGAAGCATATGGCTGGCTGCCGGAGGATCGTTCATCGGTGGCGCTTTGACTGCAATGAATCCGTGTGTCTTGGTAATGGTCCCGCTGTTGATCGGCTTTATCGGAGGCATGGACGAGAACATGACCGCGTGGAAGTCCTTCCTTTTCACGCTGGTATTCATTCTGGGTTTCAGTGTTGAGCTGGCGGTTCTGTTCACAGTGGGATTGGCCGCAGCGCCGTTTCTCCAGTCCGAGTACATGGTCTACGTGATCGCGATTATTTGCGTGCTGCTCGGATTACATTTCATGGACTTGTTTCATATTCAGCTCCCTATTTCCCAGGATAAGCTGCCAAAATATACCGGCTTTCTAGGAGCTGCGCTGTTCGGCTTCATGTTCGGCCTCGTGTCCCTGCCGTGTACCGGACCGGCATTGTTGCTGATCGTAAGTGTAATTCCGGTTAAAGGTCCTTTGTTTGGGGGCGTTATGATGCTTTTCTACGGCATCGGCCATTGTCTTCTGATTCTCGCTGTCGGGACTTCGGCAGGCGCGGCGAGACACCTGATCGGATCACGGAAGATGCATTCTGCTAATCTGTTTGTCAAAAGAGCTGCAGGCGCCCTTTTGGCCGGAGTCGGCATATACATCGGTGTTGGCGCACTCTTTCCCAGCTTGGGCTTCGGCCTTTAGGTGGCGCCAGGGGATCACGTGTGCACTTAGCCCATCTTGGAATTTGTAATCAGGTCAAGACCGGACGTGACTCATTTCCCCTTTCTTCTTTCCTTTCCCATCTGCCGGGTTTAATCTGATGAAGGGGTAATGGAAAATGCCACGAATGCTGAGACCTTCGCTCAATTGGTTGCTGCTCTTCTTGCCGGTCTGCGTGTACGTCGAGCACATGCACCCTGAGTCTCACACGCTGATCTTCGCCTTATCGTGTGGGGCGATAATTCCTTTGGCCGGCTTGTTGGGCAAAGCAACCGAGCACATTGCCGATCGTGCGGGAGAGAACATCGGGGGATTCCTCAACGCAACCCTCGGGAATGCCGCTGAGCTGATCATCGCAATCGTGGCGCTGAGGCAAGGTTTGATCGATGTGGTCAAGGCCTCCTTAACCGGATCGATTGTTGGAAACATTCTCCTTGTACTGGGGCTGTCTTTTCTGACTGGCGGTGTTCGGCACAAGATTCAGGAGTTCAACGCGGCAGCAGCACAGTCGCAAGTAGCTGCTCTTTCCCTGGCCTCCATAGGTCTCATCGTGGCCGGCATATTCCATTTCATTGGCAAAGGCGCGTTGAGTCACAATGTCGGCATGGTCAGCGTCATCATTTCCGCGATATTGCTAACGACGTATTTGTTTAGCCTCATATTCTCGCTGTACACCCACAGCGAACTGTTCTCAGGGAAGCGAGGGTCGAAAGAGCAGCAGGAGTTACCTGAGCATCAACCATGGGGACTTGGGCTGTCCCTAGGCGTCTTGGTGGTTTCCACGGTTCTCATTGCATGGATGAGCGAAATCCTCGTTGGCTCCGTGACTGAGGCGGCAAACACTCTTGGGATGTCCAGTGTCTTCATCGGGGTCATCGTGGTCGCAATGGTGGGGAATGCGGCTGAGCACAGCTCCGCCGTAACCATGGCCCTCAAGAACCGCATGGATTTGAGCCTTGGTATCGCCATTGGCAGCAGCGTGCAGATTGCGCTCTTTGTTGCTCCTCTTCTGGTCCTTTTGAGCTATTGGATCGCGCCTAGTCCAATGAATCTAGTGTTTACAGTGGGCGAATCGTTGGCCGTAATACTGTCGGTGGGTATCTGTAGCCAGATTGTGGTCAACGGGCAGTCCAACTGGTTCGAGGGCGTGCTCTTGCTCGCTGTATACGCGATTCTCGGACTCGCGTTCTATTTTGTTCCCGGGCAGTAACACCAATTTCTGCGAGTCGACACGCGCTTTGCCGGTGTCTCGAGCAACGGGTCATCTTGACTCATTTAAGCCCACAACCATGGAGGCGTACGAAGAGTGACAACTGAAAAACAGCTATCCTTCTTGGATAGGTACCTGACGCTCGTCATTTTCCTTGCTATGGCAGCAGGAATAGGGATCGGTTACGCGGCGCCGGCGATTACGCAGTTCATCGCAGGATTGCAGGTCGGCACAACATCCATCCCTATCGCAGTCGGGCTCATCCTGATGATGTATCCGCCTCTGGCCAAAGTGAAGTATGAGGAGATGGGCAGGGTCTTCAGGAACACCAAGCTCCTTGCCCTGTCTCTGGTGCAGAACTGGATTGTCGGCCCGGTGGTCATGTTCGTCTTGGCCGTTCTGTTCCTGCACAATTACCCTGAATACATGATTGGAGTGATTCTCGTCGGATTGGCTCGCTGTATCGCAATGGTGATCGTGTGGAACGAATTGGCCGAAGGCGACCGAGAGCTTGCGGTCGGGCTTGTGGCGTTCAATGCGGTCTTTCAGGTGCTTTTTTATGCGGTATACATTTACGTTTTTGTCACAGTGCTGCTGAACTGGCTCGGATTGGTAAAAGGTCTCAATGTGGAGATTTCCATGTGGGACGCGGCAATAACCGTTTTCATATACTTGGGGATTCCGTTTTTGGGGGGAATTATCACACGATTCAGTCTGATTGCTGCAAAGGGAAAAGACTGGTACGAAAACGTCTTCATCCCGAAAATCAGCCCGATTACGCTCGTGGCGCTCCTATTTACCATCGTCGTGATGTTTTCCCTAAAAGGCGAAGTGATCATTGAGCTGCCATTGCATGTGCTCTTGGTTGCGCTGCCTATGGCTTGCTATTTCTTCATCATGTGGTTTGCAACGTTCTTCTTCGCGAGAAAAGTGGGCGCGGACTACGGCCAAACTACCGCGGTCTCCTTCACGGCCGCGAGCAACGACTTCGAGCTGGCAATTGCCGTAGCAGTGGCGATCTTTGGAATAGCTTCCAATCAGGCTTTTGCCACAGTCATCGGGCCTCTTATCGAAGTGCCGGTGCTCATCAGCCTCGTGAACGTCGCGTTTGCTTTCAGGAAGCGATACTTCGGATGAGAGGTAGGATGCGGTTCATTTTATTCACCGAATCCTACGGGCGGGCTGACTTGACTTATCACCGGGGCTGGGGTAGGTTGCGGACTCCGATTCGTCGGAAGGACGCGGGCCGCCGATTTGGCGAGATGCTTTGAGGTTTAGACCGAGTAGGTCACGGTATGGGTAACAAGAAGACGGTAAAGGGCCTCATTATCGTTTTGGTGGCCGTGGTCGCCTGGGGAGGCTGGATGCCTTGCCCGAAGAAAAAGCCCGGCATGGCTTTGAACGCGACACTCTCCGGCCTTGTTCGAGTTGCCCCAGAAGTGCTCGTGGTCGCGGACAACAACCGGAATTCCTCATCGCGGTGCAGCAAACAGCGTTCATGTTGTTGCCGACATGCGATGCCTTGTGTTTGGAAATTGCAGCCGATGATTGCCTCCGCCCGACTGTGGCACCCCGAGGATTCTCAGCGCGTATTGGACTGCGTCAGCCTTGATGATTACAAGCCTGGTTTAACAGTCTTGTCTGTCAAACCTGCCATGATATCTCCGGATGTCCATTCTTTTTATGCAAGTCTTAGAACCGTGGTCCTCTTGGTTTGAGAGACGCTGCCCCACTCGAATCCCTCTGCAATTATCCTGAACGAGCATTCGGTGATTGCGCCGTATCGCGAAACAGCCGCGGCCACGGCCCACCGATGCGACATAGTCCGTTGCATGAACTTTGTCTCCGACGAAAAGCACAGGGTAAGTTCGTGCGTTGTCGAAAAGGAGAAGAACGGTGAACAACCAAACCGGAGCGGAAGCAAAACATGATCGAGTTGTTCAGTTTCCTCAACCCCCGGACCAATTAGTGGAAGATACTGCCGTCAAGGCCGACTCTCCTACGCCACCAAAGAGGAGCTTTGCCGAAAAGTACATCCGGCCGCTCATGAAAGCGACCGGGTATGCTGTCTTTCTCTTGGTAGCCGTGGTTCTGATTCTGATGAGCTTGGAACAAGTGGCAAAATACGTGCTTAAAGGATCATACTTGGGTCAGGCCTATTCGGACGATTTGTCCAAGATCCGTCTCGATTTCACAAAGCCGGTTTCGCACTATGATTACGACTTGGTGCCCGGTGTTTGTCTCCTATACAACCAGCAGCGCGGAAATCGGTTGGAGTATGCCAATAACGCAGGGTTTAGAGAACCCAGGAACATTACCCCGGACAAGCCGGACGATGAATTCCGAATCTTTCTAACCGGCGGTTCTACCGCATTCGGACTCGGAGCTTCAGGCCAAGCGGCTGCGCTCACTGATTACTATGAAGTGGAGTATCGCGAAACAATCTCTTATTTCATGGAAAAGATCCTTAATGCGACCGCCCCGATTCCTGGAAAGACAATAAAGGTCTACAATACCGCAGTCTGGGGTCACTCGTATCAACACTTGTTGACGCGTTATCTCGCGAAACTGCGTCAATTCAAACCGGATCTTATAGTATCATTGGATGGAGTGAATGAAATCGCTCAAGTCAGCAGACCCGCAGCAGACTGGAATTACTTTAAAGAAGGTCAATACAACAACATAATCGGACAAATCTTTTCGTATAACGCGCCGGGACTTTCATCGTACCTGACTTTGTGGTTCAAGAATAATTCCTACCTTATGACTCTTTTCTGGTCCGGAAACGATCTTTTCCAGAACTTCTCCCACAAAGTGCATCCAAATAAGGCCACGCCCCAGGACAACGAGGAGTTCAAACTAGCTCAAGGTATGACTCAGGAACAACGATCCCAAATGTTGACGGACAATGTCTCCACCGTGGTTCGCATGGTCGAGAACTACCACAGCGTCCTCGAAAACGACAGCGTTCCGCACATTTTTGCGCTTCAACCTCTTCTTTATTTAAGCCAAAAACCGCGGCACGAAGTGGAAAAGAAAGTGGAAGCGCTTGAGGAACATAAGCAATCGTACGATGTCCCAGCCGCGCACGGTTACAGGTACATCGTGGACAGAATCGCGGACAGCGCGGCGACCAAAGGGTACTTTATCGCGGACTTCTCGGAGTATTTCGACGACGTCTCGGAATGGGTTTTTTCCGATTGGTGTCACTTAACCGCGGGCGCGAATTATCTGATTGCAAAAGAACTTACAAATCTGATCAAGGAGCAGTTCTTCCGCCAATCGTTGAGCGATGGGGACCCCATCGAAGCCAAGAATAGCTTCTTCTGGAATCCCGCGCTCACGGCACAAATCCAGTATGCTCCGCCGGCAGACGGGGAAAAAAACCAGTCCAAGAACATTTTGGGCGGATACCCGTCACCGCTGATGTACTCGTCAAAAGAAGTAGGCCCCAATGAGCCGTTAGAAGTGATACTCGACCTCACGCGTGATTTCACTCTCAGCCGGCTGCGGCTATTCTGGGCAGATGACGCTTCTGTTCCAGAAGAATGGGCCGTGGAAATCTCAACCGACGGCAAGGAGTGGAAGCAATGGGTATCCGAGACGAATAAGAGCGTGGATCATTACTCACAATGGCCCGGGCACGACCATTTCGCCGCGACGCCCGTCCAGGCTCGGTATCTAAAGTACCGGCCAGTCCAATCGAACGAACGGCGCATCCGGTTGCGGTCAGTGAGCGTATACAGATAATAGACTCGGCGAACGTCGCGTCTTTTTTCAGTAAGCGGTCCTTCGGATCGAGAGTAGGATGCGGTGACCCCGCCCCGCGGGGGAACCGCATCGGTCACGGTATTTGGGACAATTCCGTGAGTAGGGTGTGGCGTCGTTGTGGAACGTGGGGCAACTCCACCTGTTCGGAAAAGACCGCGAGTCCCGCCTCTCGCGGGACAGTTCATTTCATTCATCGCATCCCACGGACTGAGCCTGGGCTCCGGTCAAATACCGGTATGACAAGGAGAGCGCTGCGATCTCGATGACGTACAGGATACAAGTAGCCGCGTGAAGCAATACGTCGACGACTATTGAATAGCCGAGCAAAAACCCCGGACCTGTTTGCAGAGCCATTGGAAGCACTCCAACTACGAGCACAAGACGCCACCCATTGCCCTGAGACACTTTCCATGCCCACTCGAGGTTCGGCCGCTCATCAACAGCCGTAGCGGGTAGCAGAATAGAGTATCTTGCGCCCCAGTATAAGCAGGGAATCCAGACCAACACCGCCGTCGCGCCCCCGGCTAGCTTCATCACCACTGGTGACGGTGAGATTAAAGGCTCGAAGAATAGCGTGAGGCCAATAAGAAGAATAGCCAGCACGAATCCAATGCACAAATAGTAGAAACCGATAAGCAAAGTCCAGCCGACGAATCTCGTCTCGCGGCGCGTCCACTTTGCCAAGCCATGTTTGGGCACTGAATCGCCGCCTAAGAGAATGAGTCGATGGCACGTTATGGCGAACACGGCAAAGGCCGGGATGAACAGGATGTAGAAAACAAGAGCATAAATCATACCCCCGGCCTCGACCTTCATCCTTTCCATCGCTGTAAGGAGCGCTATGAGCACCAGGGATATCGGGACAAGCGCTCTGAACATGATGGCCTGTTGACGCCATGGAATGGTTACCGCGTCGCGAATGGTTGCGATAACCGGTATGGGGCTGGATTCTTGATTGCTCATCTGTGCGACCGCCATCCATGTTTATCCGGCATTATGCGGCGGCCCCGCCATTTTGAACGTCTTGGCACCCGTGAAGGACGGCGGGATACCTCGGCTGACTCCTACAGCGTGTCCGCGGGGTGTCCCACAAGACCTGACGCAGGCAAGACCGTCGTCATGTATATGAAAATGGCCCTTTTATCCTGTTTGTGACCGTAACGCACCCCTTGGCCCGCAGTCAATCATAATCTAGCGTGCGAGCCGTGCGCTATAACATGCAGGGACTTTGACGGCTTTTGGCGAAGGTTGTACATTTGCCATCAAAATGGTATGATGTGCTTTGCGGCAGACTCTTGACGACATAAAGAGCGGGTGAAGAGATGTCTGATTCATACATTGAGGATATTCCGCCGGAGTTGCTGAGTGCGCTCCTGGACAATCCGTACGAATCTCAAATCCTCGTGGATAAGGACGGGATCGTCCGGTTCCTCAGCTCTTACAATGAGGCGTTCTACGGGACCACACGGTCCGAAGCCGTGGGTCGGCACATACTGGATTTGAATCCGGACAGCGAACTGGGCCGGGTGCTGGAAACGGGTAAGGCCGAAATCGGCAAGTTCTTTCAGTTTCGAGGCCATGAGCGTTTTATCGCGAGACTTCCGTTGCGAGATTCACAGGGAAACATCGTGGGTGTAGCGGGGAAGCTGATGTTTCGTGACGCGGAGACCGTCAGGAACCTCATGCGCCAGATTGAGATCATGGAGAGCAAACTGAGCTATTACGAGCAGGAGCTCAGGCAGGTGCATCGTCGGCGGTATACGCTTGATAAATTCGTGGGTGAATCCAAGCTGATGCAGGAAGCCAAGAAGGCTGCGGCGCAGGCCGCTTCGTCCGATATGCCCGTGCTCATCACAGGTGAAACCGGCACAGGCAAGGAAGTGCTTGCGCACGCGATTCACCAGCTTTCTCGGCGTCGCGACAGACCTCTGGTATGTGTGAACTGTGCGTCAATTCCTCAAGAACTGTTTGAATCAGAGCTGTTCGGATACGAGGCCGGCGCATTTACCGGTGCGAGCCCACGCGGAAAGCCTGGTAAGTTCGAGCTGGCCGACAAAGGGACGATCTTTTTGGATGAGGTCGGAGAACTGCCTCCAGCCATGCAGGTAAAGCTCCTCAGGGTCATTCAGGATCGTGTGGTGGAGCGGGTTGGAGGCAGGAAGCCCGTGCGTCTGGATTTCCGTGTGTTGGCAGCTACTAATCGAGACCTGAAGAAAATGATGGCACGAGGGGAATTCCGCAAAGATTTGTATTACAGGCTCAACATATTCTCCATTCAAGTTCCGTCTCTGCGCGAGACAAGGGAAGACATCCCGCGGCTCGCATACCATCTGCTGTCGTTGCTGCGAAAGGACCACCGGGACGCGCCAAGACGTATAGACCCGCAGGCCATGAAGTGCCTTGAGTCTTTTGACTGGCCCGGAAATGCCCGGGAATTGCAGAATGTGATCGAACGGGCTTCGGTGCTGGCAGGAGACGGGCCGATTCTTCCGGAGCATCTCCCAGAGGAAGTTCGGGCACATGAGGTGGCAATGACGGCCGAAAATCCTCGCACGCTCAGGGAAGAAGTCGCGGCTGCTGAACGCTCGGCAATTCAGAGGGCTTTAGTTCTGGCTGAAGGCAATCGAAGTGAAGCCGCCCGGCTGCTGGGCATTCATCGCACAGGCTTGTACCAGAAGATGCGGCGATACGAAATGGACGGGTCCTGAACGCTGATATAATGGACCATCAAACAAGTATGGCTTCATTTCTTGGTGGGGCAGGCCCTTTGTCATGACCTATTGAATAGAGCGACGGTACTAAGTGAGCGGGAAGCACAGGCTGCTCGAAGAGGTCGTTGCGCTGGTGCCATCCCGCGAGACGCGGGATGTCCCGCCCGGTGGGGCTCATCCGTGCCTGTTTCTTATTGCTCTGCGGCCGGAGGAAGCCTCTCCAACAACGGAACCTGACGTCATAGACAAGCTGCTGGAGCAGCCCAGCACGGATGAGCCTTCGGCACATCCGTGGCACCAGATACCCACGAACTCGCGTATAACAGGCACGCCTTTTCGGGCAGTAAGCGAAAACGATACACGCGCGACCAGTGTAGTCATCTGTCTACATGTCGAAATTCCTCTACACAAATCCCGCCAGGGTCGAGCGTCTGCCCGCACCCTCTTTACGCAACCTTACGCGCTTATCCGCGAGAGAAAACTGTAGATAAAACCCTACAGATTCTGCTCTCCTTACCACCCCCCTCTCGATTTTTCCCACTCCTTCACTCGTCAAAAACACGCTCCCTTCCTGCTCTCCATAAGAACCGGATCCCTTGGCACAGCCCTTGCTCCTCGAAGGGTAAATCCAAACGGAAGACCATTCCGTTTTGGATTATTCATTCCGCTCAGCTGAAGCCCCAACGGGGCGATTGAAAGTAGCCCGGCAATTCATTGCCGGGTGACCGATGAGCAAAGATCCACGTCTTCGTCCCCAGGTGGCGCCCGAAGGATCAATCCTTCGGGCGCCACCTGGGGACGAAAAAGTCCTCTCTTGACCGCTCATTCCCGGCGATAAATCGCCGGGCTACTATCGGGGCGTCCATCCTGGACGCAGGCGGCCTCAAGCTGAGGAAGTGACGCCCTTGGAGACTTGTGGAGCAAAACAAACAACCCTTTCCGTTCTTAGACATACAGAGGTCGAAGTCATGGATTTTGCAATACCCGAAAACCTGAAAATGATGGTGGAGACAGTACGGCGGTTCGTCAAGCAAGACCTAGAGCCCGTAAGTCAGCAAGTAGAAGAAGAGGATTTCATTCCCGAAGAACTGGTCCAGAAGATGCGCGAACTGGGCTTGTTCGGGTTATCCATCCCTGAGGAATATGGCGGTTTGGACATAGGCACGCTGGGCGAATGCCTCGTGTACGAGGAACTTTCCAAGACCAATGCGTGTTTCCGCACGCGTATCGGCACCAACAACGGGATCGGCTCTCAGGGCATCGTCATGGACGGCACGCGCGAGCAGAAGGAGAAGTATCTCCCCCGGATTGCCAGCGGGGAATGGACCAGTTGCTTCGCGCTCTCGGAACCTGAAGCAGGTTCGGATGCGGCCAATATCCAGACCACTGCGGAATTGAAAGGCGATCACTGGGTGCTCAACGGCCTGAAGCACTTCATCACCAACGGCAATGTTGCCGATGTGGCCGTAGTCTTTGCTGTCACGGACCGGAAGAAACGTGCCCGAGGCGGCATAACAGCGTTTATCGTAGAAAAAACATTTCCCGGTTTTTATGTGGGCACTATCGAGCGTAAAATGGGGATGCGTGGGTCTCACACGAGCGAACTCATCTTTGACAACTGCATGGTGCCCAGGGAAAACGTGATCGGCGGCGAAGCTAACGTAGGCCGAGGTTTTTCCACAGCCATGAGGACCTTGGACAAGGGCCGACTGACGATGGGCGCGTGCGCTCTGGGAGCTGCTCAGAAGCTCTTAGAGCTCTCCGTGGATTATGCGAAACAGCGGGTGCAGTTCGGCAAGCCTATCGCCGAATTTCAGGCAATTCAGTTCATGTTGGCGGACATGGCCACTCAGATTTATGCATCCAGGCAGATGCTCTACCATGCCGCATGGCTCAGGGACACCAAAGGCACGTCCGTCATCAAAGAAGCGTCCATGGTGAAGGTCTATTGCACTGAAATGGCCAATCGGGTCGCGGACATGGCCGTGCAGGTCTTCGGAGGCATGGGATATATGAAAGAACTCCCGGTGGAACGTTTCTATCGCGACCTGAGGCTCACACGCATATACGAAGGAACAAGCGAAATACAGCGGCTGGTCATCGCTCGCGAGCTGTTGAAAGAATGACTTTGGGAGGGGGCTGAGGACGAGATGAACATCAAGAAAGTCTTTGTGGCGGGCGCGGGCCTCATGGGCTCGGGCATCGCTCAGGTATGTGCGCAGGCGGGCTTTGAAGTGATTTTGTCCGATGTATCCGCGCCGGCGCTTGAAAAGGCGATGAAGAACATCCACTGGTCCGTTGGCAAATTTGTGGAAAAGGGCAAGATTGCCGGGACCCTGGACGCAGTGATGGCGCGGCTCACCACCACTTCGGACTATGGATTGGCCGCTGAAGTGGATCTGGTCATTGAAGCCGTGTTCGAGAAAATGGAACTCAAGAAAGAGGTCTTTGCCATCCTGGATGAGAAGGCGCGGTCGGAAACGCTCATTGCGAGCAACACGAGCGCTATTTCCATCAGTGAGCTGGCATTGAGCACCAAACGTCCTGAAAAGGTGCTGGGTCTGCATTTCTTCAGTCCGGTGCCCATGATGGACGCGGTGGAAGTGGTTCGAGGCATGTTTACCTCCGAGGAGACCTTTCTCGCAGGGAGAGAATTTGTTGGGGCCCTGGGCAAGGAACCTATCATGGTGCACAAGGACGTACCCGGGTTCCTGATCAATCGGATCAATTTCCCTTCGACTCTTGAAGCCATGCGTATGGTTGAGATGGGAGTAGGCACCATCGAGGACATCGACAAGGGTCTGAGGTTGGCTTCAGGGCGCAGGATGGGGATCTTTGAAACAGGCGACATGGTGGGTCTGGACGTGACCTACGGGGCGCTCATGGCAATATACGAAGAAACCCGCGATCCTCGGTTCTACCCACCGGCTATTCTGCGGCGGAGGGTGAAGGCCGGATGGCTTGGGCGCAAGACCGGCCGCGGCTGGTACGAATACGATGCTGAAGGCAATCGCATCGGTCCGACTCAATAAGAGGGGCTTTTCTATGAAAGTTCTCAACATGAAGCACCCGCGTCGGGTTTACGTATGGGGCGGACTTTTGTGGTTCGTTGTGGATTTCTAGGAATGGGGGTGTTTATGAAGGATGTAGTCATTCTGGCCGCAGCCCGCACCGCGGTGGGCAGATTCGGCGGAACCTTGACCGCGGTGACTGACCGGGCCTTGGGTGGACTAATAGTCAAGGAAGCCATGCAACGGGCGGGCATTACCCCCGATCAGGTCGAGGAAGTTGTTTTCAGCCAGCAGTACCGGACGGGAGAGCTCCCGGCAAACATGGCGCGAGTCATAGCCATTGATGCAGGAATCCCGATTCAAGTGCCGCAGTACACCATCGCAAAGGCTTGCGGTGGGTCGCTCAAAACGGTCTTTCTTGCAGCCCAGGCCATTAAAGCCGGCGATGCAAACCTAATGGTCGCCGGTGGCCTGGAACACATGTCCAACGCAGCTTATTTGCTGACTAAAGCCCGTTGGGGATATCGTCTGGGGCACGGTCAACTCGTCGATCAGTTGGTCCTATTCGATCCCATTAGCGCGAATACCATGGGAGAGACCGCTGAAAACGTGGCCGAGCGTTACCAGATCTCCAGGGAGGACCAGGACGCGTTCGCGCTCTTGAGCCAGCAGAAAGCTGGAGCCGCGCTCAAAGAGGGTCGCTTTCAGGAGCAGATCGTGCCCGTGCCTATTCCGGGGAAGAAGGGCGCGACTACGCTCTTTGCCGTTGACGAGCATCCCAGGCCGGACACGACTATCGAGCAGCTAGCCAAGCTTCAGCCGGTATTCAGGAAAGGCGGTTCCGTGACAGCGGGGAATTCCAGTGGCATGAACGACGGCGCGGGCGCGATTGTGCTCGCAAGCCGGGAACGAGCCAATGAGCTTGGCCTGAAGCCGCTGGTGACGGTCGTGGGTTATGCCTCAGTGGGTGTTGAGCCCGCGTACATGGGCATTGGCCCGGTGGATGCTACCAAGCTGGTGTTGCAGAAGACAGGGCTCGCGCTCAACGACATTGACCTCGTGGAGCTGAATGAGGCCTTCGCATCGCAGTCTTTGGCCTGCATACGGCTCTTGGGAATGGATGTCGAAAAGGTAAACGTCAACGGTGGAGCCATTGCTTTGGGTCATCCGATCAGCGGGACCGGCGCGATCATTCTAACCAAGCTCATTTACGAGATGCGACGCCAGGGCAAGGAGCTGGGTTTAGCAACCATGTGTCTTGGCGGCGGCCAGGGAGTGGCTCTAATAGTGCGAAATGAAGGATAGAGGGGATCATGACTGAGTCGTTGGCACGGTACGAGATCAGGGATCAGATAGCGGTGGTTACCATCGATCACCCACCTATGAATGCTCTGGACATGCCCACTCGTGAAGCTATGGCAGCGGTTTTCGGAGAACTCGATCAACGGCGAGAAGAGATACGGGCTGCGGTGCTCACGGGCGCGGGCAAAGCGTTTGCCGCAGGCGCAGACATCAAGACTTTTCTCGAGCTTGAACCTGTGTCATCCAGGAAGCGATCAAAGCGCAGCCACGAAATTCTTGCGGTTCTCGAGAATTTTGAGTGGCCGATCATCGCCGCGTTGCACGGGTATTGTCTCGGGGGCGGGCTGGAGCTGGCCTTGGCATGCGACATTCGGTATGCGGATCCAGCGACCAAGCTGGGCTTTCCGGAGGTCAACCTGTCGGTATTTCCCGGCAACGGAGGCTGTTGCCGTACGTTGCAGTATGTCCCGATCGGGCGTCTCAAAGAGCTTGTCTTTACCGGCGCCATGATCAGTGCCGAGCAAGCATTGAGCTATGGCCTCATCGAGAAGGTGACTGAGCCGGGTAAAGTCCTGGATGAAGCCCTGGCACTTGCCGCCACCGTAGCTACCAAGGGCCCGTTCGCGGTGGCTGCGGCAAAAAAGGTGATCAATCGTGCGCGGGACCTGCCGCTGCCGTACGCATTGGAAACAGAAGCGGACTTCTGGGCAGGCTTGACCACCACCGAAGACATGAAAGAGGGCGCACGGGCTTTTATCGAAAAGAGAAAGCCCCAGTTCCGATATCGGTAGCCGAGCTCTTCGCGCGGCACCGGGTTTTGGTTGAATGGCCGCGTGAATTCGATATAAAGTAGGACCGTGATTCATCGCGCCTTCTTATCGAGCGCGATGAATCGCTGCTCTGCTCTTCCGTTGTTTCTTATCCGGCGCAGACGGTCCGTTCGCTTCGCCGGTCACGTATTGGGCCGAAAGGTCGTCCGGCATATCACCACTCAGTTGAGGACTCATGGAAAGCCGTTCTGATGAAGAACGCCCGAAAGTCGAGGCTAGAGGGGTAGGATCGGCTCTTGCCCCCAGTGCCGGCGTGAATGATCCCGCCACGGAGGTACCCCTGCTCGAAGTTCGAGATCTTTCCAAGCACTTCGGAGGCTTGCGAGCGGTGGCTTCGGTGACCTTCCGGGTCAGGCAAGGAGAGATCGTGGGGGTTATCGGCCCCAACGGAGCGGGAAAGACCACCTTGTTTGCCCTGCTCAGCGGCTTTCTGCCCGCAACGTCGGGAGAGATCTTCTTTGAAGACGCTCCAATTTTGGGCTTACGTCCGGATACTTTGTGCCACCTGGGGATGGCTCGGACCTTCCAGGTGGTGCGTCCTTTTCCTGAAATGACCGTGTTCGAGAACGTGAAGGCCGCGGCGGTCTTCGGGAAACAGGACAGGCGATCTAACCAAGAGATTCACAGTGACGTTGAGGAGGTGCTGCGGGCCACTGGGCTTACTCCCCTCGCAGGCCAGCATCCGCCGTCGCTGAGTCTTCCCCAGCGAAAAAGGCTGGAAGTGGCCCGGGCTCTCGCGACGCGTCCCAAGCTTCTGCTTCTTGACGAAGTGCTTGCCGGACTCAACCCGAAAGAGATTCACGAAGCGCTCCCGTTTATCCGATCGCTCAATGAGAAGCACGGAGTAACCATCCTCATGATCGAGCACAATCTTCGGGCGATCATGGGAGTCTGTCAAAGGATACTGGTCCTCAATTTCGGGCAGCTCATATTTGACGGCACTCCGCGAGACGCGGTCGAAGACGCGAGGGTCATCGAAGCATACCTCGGAGGTCAACAATATGCTTGAGGTGAAGGACCTTAGCGTGCGCTACGGTGACGCTCACGTGATTTCAGGGGTATCGTTTCAAGCTGCCCAGGGTGCCATAACCTGCATTCTCGGCCCGAACGGTTCGGGCAAGACAACCCTTCTCAGGTGCATAACCGGGCTGGTGAGTCCGGCTTCTGGGCGCATCGCGTTCGACGGCACAGATCTTCGGGGCAAGAAGCCGCACGAGATCGTGCGCATGGGGCTGATCATGATTCCGGAGGGGCGGCGTTTATGGCCTCCGCTCGCGGTTGAAGAGAACCTGAAGATGGGGGCGTACCTCATCAACGACCAGTCAAGAATAGAGGAGCAGCTCTCGTACGTGTTCGAGCTGTTTCCTCATCTGGCTTCTCGGAAGAACCAACTATGCGGGACGCTCTCCGGCGGAGAGCTTCAGATGGTGGCCATAGGCAGAGGTTTGATGGGTTTCCCCAGACTCCTGCTTCTGGATGAGCCGTCGCTGGGGTTGGCGCCGCTCGTGGTCCAGGAAGTTTTTCGAGCGATTGAAAAGATTGTGGACGCGGGCACCACGGTGCTGCTGATAGAGCAGAACACCCAAGTAGCGCTGTCCGTGGCTGTGTACGGGTACATCCTCGAAATAGGGTCGATCGTGCTTGAGGGCGAGGCAGCTTCTCTACGGGAGAATGCCCACGTGAAGGAGGCCTATCTCGGGTTGTAATAGAGGAAACGCTGAAGAGACCTATTCTTCTGAACAATCACATCCCACAACACAAGGAAGGAGCAGACGGGAAGATGAAGGCGAAGAGAATAATGGCGTTGTTCCTGGTTTTCGCTCTTGCTGCGTGGTTGCCCGCGGCTTGGGCTCAAGGGTCCATCAAGCTCGGAGTCCAGGCGCCCAAGACAGGCGGTCTCGCCAAACACGGACAAGAGCAGGTCAATGGAATCCAACTTGCCGTGGACGTATTTCAGAAGAAGCACAACGTGCAAGTTGACCTCAAAGTGTACGACGACGAGAGCGATCCTCAGAAAGCGGCAGCGTCCATCGAAAAACTCGCGGGAATGGACAAGGTCCATGCGGTGGTCGGTGGATACGGCTCCCACCTGGTTGGCCCTGCGTCCGAGGCGGCTGAACGTTATGACACGCCCTATCTGACTACTGGTGCGGTCGATACCAAACTCTCGGCCAAAAAGCTCAAGAATTTCTTCCGCCTCAATAACATGCCGGGATATGCCGCGGCCCAGTCCGGCACTATAAAAGAGGTGCTCGGAGCCAAGAAAGTAGGCATCTTGCACAGCAGCCTGTCCGCAAACACGGAAATTGCTCAGCAAGTGAAAGAGCAACTGACCGCTAAAGGGGTCGAGGTTCCTGTTTTCGAGAAGTTTGAAAAAGGAACCACGAATTTTAAGCCCCTCTTACTCAAGGTTAGAGACGCAGGGTGCGACGTGTTGCTCGTCGAAGGTTACTTCCCCGACTATGTGGGAACCATAAAGGACGCAAAGATCCTCAATCTGCCGGTGAAGGCTTATGTGGGCGCATGGGGAATCGGCACGCCCGAGTTTGTGCGAGAACTTGGCCCAATGAGCGAGTTCGTTTACGGCACGTCAATCTGGGAGCTCGGGACTGCTCCGAAAGAAGCTAAGGAAGAAGAAGCCGCTATAGTGGCCGCGTACAAGCAGAAATTCAAAGAGGAACCCTCGTATATCGCCATGCTCGGATACCTGTCGGGCACGTACATGCTGGAAGCCATTCTGAAGGGAGCAAAGGCCTCCGGATCGTACAGTCCGGAAAAGACGAGGGAGGCCCTCCGTTCCCTGGACGTCATGAGCCCTATGGGACGAGTCGCGTTCGACGAGAAGGGCGACCCGAAGTACTTCACCGCGGCCCTGTTCCAGACGCAAAAAGGGAAACAGGTGGTGATCTTCCCTAAAGACCGGAAAATGGGTGAGGCGGTGTATCCGGCCGTGCCTTGGGGCGCTAAGTAGCAAGGGTTTTGGGGTTTCGGGGTGTAACCGTTCAGTTACGTGGGGCTGCGGGTCCAGGCTGAACCTGTCATTGCGACCCCGCTGAATAGCGGGGGAAGCAATCTCCCATTAGTCCAAAAGGAGATTGCTTCGTCCCCCGGATCGAGTCCGGGGTCCTCCCAATGACAGGGTTGACCCCCAAACCCCTAGACCTCGAAACAAAGACCGCTCTTTCACAAGTAAGAGAGGTAGCCGGAGATTGATCTCAGCAACATCCATTGTTCAGTCGCTACTCTCAGGTATGGCCGAAGGAGTGAACTACTCCCTTTATTGCCTGGGGCTGGCCTTTGTTTTCGGCATCGTGCGGATCATCAATCTGGCCCACGGCGAGTTCCTGGTACTGGGCGGCTACATCGCCTATTGGCTTCTTGTCAAATGGGGAGTCAACCCGCTCCTGGCACTGCCTCTAGCCGCGAGCATGGCCGGAGCTGTAGCTTTTGTCAGTTACCGGGTATTTCTCCAGAGGATTCGGACCAGTTCCGAGCTTAATACCCTGATTCTCACGTTTGGCCTCGGCATCTTCCTCGCGAATCTCTTTCTTCAGTTGTGGACGGCTGATATACGCAATATCGGTGTGGAGTGGATGGAGCAGTCCCTCACCTTTTTCGGGATATACGTGAGTGTGGCGGAGATCCTTACCATCTTGATCTCTCTCGCTGTGGTCTTTGGGTTGTATTTCTTTCTCACCCGGTCACGAACCGGCATGGCGATACGAGTCACCGCCATAGACCGTGATGCGGCTGCTCTGGCTGGTATCAATGTGGAACGGGTGGATCTGGTGGCGTTCACAATAGGCGGGCTGCTGGCAGGCGTGGGAGGGCCGCTCCTAGGAATGCTCGCTCATATCAGTCCGGGAGCGGGTCTGCATATAACGGTCAAAGCCTTTATCCTGACGGTTTTGGCAGGTGTCGGGTCGATTCCTGGACTGCTGGTTGCCGGCATGATCCTGGGAGTTGGTGAAGCCCTGACAGTCACGTTTATCAACGCTTCGTACCGAGAATTGTTTGGCTTTGTGCTGTTTATCGTCATTCTCGTGATCCGGCCGTCGGGACTCTTTGGAAGGAGGCTGTAATGGGATACTTCACGCGAGCCTTCGTATCCGAGAGAACCGCGGGCTGTATTGTGATGGGGTTTGTTCTCGTACTTCCATTCCTGCTTAGCTTTAACCCTTATTACACGAGCGTCTTTGTATCAGCGCTCATTCTTGGAGCGGTAGCTATTGCCTGGAACCTCCTCGCAGGCGTATGCGGTCAGGTCTCATTCGGCCACGCGGCCTTTTTCGGCATAGGAGCCTACACTTCGGCGGTTCTTGTCACCAAGTGGGGTTTTAGTCCGTACTTCGGGCTGGTGGCAGGCGGGGTGTTCGGTGGTCTGGGATCGCTCATTATCGGCATTCCTGCGTTTCGGCTGCGAGGCCCGTACTTCGCCCTGGCCATTCTCGGATTCGCGGAAGTCATGAAGCTGCTTGCGCTGAATCTCACCTGGCTTACCGAGGGCTCCCTAGGAATCATGAATATCGCGCCTCTGCCGGCTCTTGAAATAGGAGGCCTCAAGATAGACTTCTACGCTTCCCGAACCACGAACTATTACGTGGTGGCGTTGCTGATGTTCTCAGTTTATCTCGTGGTCTATTTCTTGCGCCGGTCGAATCTGGGACTTGCCATGTCCGCGGTGCACGGCGACGACGAGACTGCGGCAGGCATTGGAGTGAATGTATTCCGCACCAAAGCGATCGCTCTGACCGTTTCTGCCGCGTGCACCGGAGTAATGGGCGCCTTTTACGCGCACTATGTGCGTTTTCTTTCCCCTGATACGGCTTTCGAGGGATACTGGTCCGTGATGCCGATTGTGGCTTCTCTCTTCGGCGGCATGAGCACCCTCATCGGACCTATGGCAGGCGCCCTGGTTATCACCGGCCTGGACGAATTCCTGTTTAAACAGTTTTTTGAAACAGGGCACAAGCTCTTCTTTGGGCTGCTCCTCGCGGTTGTCATTGTCTGGGCGCCGACAGGACTGTTCGGAAACCGTGTGCGGAAGAATGCCGAAGGAGCCAAGAGATGAAGTCTGTTCGACCGCCAATCCATATTCTTGATGAGCCTCTGACTTTTCCCTTACGTCAAGCCGCGGAACGCTTCCCGAACAAGGTGGCAGTGATTGAGCCCGAGGCGGACGGCCGCGAATGGACGTACGCAGAATTAGAGGACCTGTCTTCCGCATTGGCCGCGGGGCTCGCAGCTCTCGGGGTGCAACCGGGAGACCGCGTTGCTTTGTGGCTCAAGAACAGTGTTGAATACATGCTCTCGTTCTATGGGATCCTCAAGGCCGGCGGTATCGTGGTGCCGGTGAGCACCCATTACGGCGAACGCGAGGTAAGCCATCAACTGGAAGTCACCTCTGCGAAAGGCATGATCACGGCCGATGACCGGCTGGCACAGGCACCTCGGCCTGACAAGACGGGAATAAAGTTTCAAATAGTAGTGCAAAAGGACGGGATGCCGCCCGCGGGCATGGTCTCTTTCTGGAAGCTCCTTGAAGGCCCCGAGCGGCTGGACCGTTCACGTGGTATCGATCCTGAATCAACTTTAGCTGTGCTGCCGTTCTCTAGCGGCACCACCGGCTTGCCCAAAGGGGTTATGCTTACGCACGCGAACTTGGTGTCGAACCTTCAGCAGGTGGTCCAGGCGCATCAAGTGCGCCCAGAGGATGTATTCCTCAACCAGCTCCCATTCTTCCACATCTACGGCATGACCGTCCTTATGGGGACTTCCATCATGGGCTGCGCGACGCAAGTAATTGCGAGTCGCTTCCGCCCGCTTGAGGAATTCCTCGACCTCTTCGAGAAATACCGGCCGACACTCTTTTTCACCGTCCCGCTCATCCTACAGGAATTCACCCACGATGTGCGAGTCCCCGGAATGGACTGGAGTTTCCTGCGATACATTAATACCGGCGGAGCGCCTCTAGCCCCCGATCTCCAGGAGCGTTTCACGCAGCTTACCGGCGTACCGGTGACACAGGGGTACGGGCTTACCGAGTCTTCACCCTGCACGCACACCAATCCCATTGAAAGGATCAAGATCGGCTCCATCGGAACGCCTGTTTCTCTCACCGAACATCGGGTTATAGATCCGGCAACCCTTGAGGACGTTCCGGTCGGAGAGATCGGCGAGCTCTGGATCAAAGGCCCTCAAATCATGCAAGGCTACTTTAATGACGAGCGCTCTACGGCTCGCACGCTCCTTGACGGGTGGTTACGAACTGGGGATCTGGGTCGCGAGGACGAGGACGGCTACGTGTACATTGTGGACCGTCTCAAAGAGCTGATCAAATGCAAGGGATTCCAGATTGCTCCAGCCGAGCTTGAACACGTGCTCATGGGACATCCCGACATACGAGACGCGGCGGTGATCGGCGAGCCCCATCCGGAAATGGGTGAAGTGCCTGTGGCTTACGTTGTGCTCAAGGAAGAAGGTAGTATCTCCCCGGACCAAATCATTGAGTATGCAGCTTCAGGGATGGCTAAGTATAAGAAGCTGAGCCGCGTGGTCTTTGCGGATGCTATCCCTCGGAGCCCTTCCGGAAAGATTCTAAGACGTGTGCTGAAAGAGAATCACTCATAGACTGAATTGTTCAACCCTGGTCCCGGTAGGAGATAATAAGACATCACAAAAGGGGCGATCGAGACTACCATGGAACACGACCCAATGTTAATCCGGGAGTTGCACTACCAGCGTTTCTTGGGACCGCTGATCCAGCCTGTGGCGCACCCGACCGATGACAAGGTGCCGCACATCGACGTATACCGGTTCCCTCCTCGCAAAGACCGCCAGCATTGGACTCTGATAACAGGAGGAATGAGCGATGCACGTCAGGACGTTCCAGCGGATGCTCCCGCATTCGTCTCGCCCCGAACCGAGCTCATTATGTATGTATGGGAGCCCAAGAATTGGATGCTCAAAGCTCTGATGGGCCTGGCTGACATGCCTTTCGATGACCGAAGCTTTCTTCATTACTGGCACACCGCGTCGGACAACATGCCGATAACAGAAGAGCCTTCGTTCTTGACAGGCTACATCTTCTTACCTCCATTCTTCGAAAAGGAGGACTTCGATACGCTTCAACTTCTCGACGAAAAGGTTGATATTCTGTGGGTCGTACCGATAACTGATGCCGAGTTGTCATACGCGATGGACAAAGGCGCGGAAGCGCTCATTGACAGATTTGCAGAATGCGATCTTCATCCAGTTGTCAATGAAGAACGAGCCTCCATCATTTAGAAAAGTCTAGCAAGTAGCAGCTCTTTCTTGGTAGGACGGGCGTCCCCGAATCTGGTCGGGAGCAAAGGCTGCTTGTCCTCGTCAGCGCATCCTGCAGACTTTCATGATTCGTTGCAGCTGTCCAGCCATCGTGGTTGATGTCGGAGGTTGTGGACAAGTCTTGCGGTGCCAGAGCCCAAGACCGACGTTGACCGTGAACCAATGGTGAAGTATCTTTCAAAATAGGTGGGGGAGTCTTCCCGGATAATGCGCACATCCGCGTAGTGGGATAGTGCTGGGGGGAGGTTGAGAAGGGTTTTTGAATTCAGGGAGATGATTGCCTCACAACCCGGGGTTGTTGCCAACCCTGATGTGAACCATGTGCCTCAGACATCAAGGCGAGCAGTGATTCACCGTTCATGAACCGGCATCTCGCAACCTCCGGATGATCGCTCCCTGGTTCGGAAGCAGCGTCGCACCTTTAAACGGTTGAGCACGAGAAGAAGCTCCGGCACATCACGGGGCCGGTCTCAGAGTGAGGTGAGCGCAATGACGACCCGGAGCAGCTCGGTCCACGCACCATCACCACGTCCAAGATTTCTATACCGCCTGCGTTCGCAGATCCTCATCAGTTTCGGGCTTCTGTTCATTGTGACGCTCGGCCTCGTCTACATCGTACCCACATTTGGCATACCCTTTACAGACTATGTAGGCTCCTATGGGAGTGAACTCAAGCAGGAGATGGAGACTCTCGGCCTGGTCGCGGACCTGAAGAAGGAGCGCCTCAGTTTTTGGTTGGCGGAAAAGAAGAGCAATGCCAGGATGATAGGTGATATCGTACCGGTCAGGTCATCTGTGAAGCAACTGCGTGAAGTTCTGGAAGAGGGTCGGCGCCGAGGATTGAAGACCGCCCAACTAAGGGCAGAATTCGTAGAGAGCGAAACCTATGCCACCCTTTCCGAATATCTGCAACTAGTTCACGGGATCTATTCTGGCTATCACAAGATACAAGTGGTGGATACTCGAACCGGCGTAATCTTGGCCTGCACAGACAACAAAGAAGTAGGTGGGCAGCTCCGCGAGCGGCGAGGCTTGGTCGATGCAATGACTTCGCCTCAAGGCATATCTGTTGATGTCCTCAAACCTGCTGGGGACGAGAGACCTTACCTTATCATTTACGCAGCAATTTCAGATTGGCCTGTGACCAGTGGAGACCAAGAGGTCGCACCGGCGGTGCTCTTGTTCTACGTAGACGCGGACGAATTTGTGAAACCCTTGCTTTACGCGGGCCAAGGGTTGGGCAAAACCGGCGACATTGTTCTTGTAAACCAGGATCGGCGCATTCTGTTTTCTCTTCGATATCCGCTCCCGGACGGGACGACGCCAAAGCTGTTGGAATATCAGAATAACGGCGAACCTGCGCGTATGGCTATTGAAGGTCGCGAGGGGGTGGTGCTCTCGCGTGACTATCGTGGCGTCTCTGTCTTGGCTGCGCCCAGACAGATCCGGATCACTCCGGATGTCGTCTGGGGCATGGTAGTGAAACGTGACGAAGCAGAGATATTCGCGCGTCTGTGGCGGGCGCTTAATTATTTTCTCGCGGTCGGGCTCATAGGCTTACTGGCTGCTCTGGCTTGTGCGTCCTGGATTTCCAACAGAATCTCCCGGCCCATCGAGAATCTGGGTGATACTGCTCGCGACGTGGAGGCAGGTAATCTTAGCGCACGGGCCGAAGTAGCGCGGTCTGACGAAGTGGGCGCGCTTGCCGCTGCCTTTAATTCGATGATTGGAGGTGTGGAGAATTGGCAGAAGGACCTTGAAGAGCAAGTAAGAGCGCGGACGGTTGAGTTAGCGCAGAACGAGGAACGATACAGGCTACTCGTCGAAAACATGACCAACGCCGTGGCCATTTATAGGGCTGAGAATGACGGCGAGGACTTCGTGTTCGTCGATTTCAACAAGACAGCGGAAAGGATTGAGAACATATCGAGAAATGAACTCCGTGGCCGAAGCGTGTTGGAGGTGTTTCCAGGAGTCAGCGAATTCGGGCTGTTTGAGGTGTTTCAACGGGTGTGGCGTACCGGGCTGGCGGAAGATTTCCCGGTCAAGCTTTACAGAGATGAGAGAATTGTGGGGTGGAGACACAACTTTGTGTACAAGCTTTCTTCCGGGGAAGTGGTGGCAGTCTACAGCGATGAAACCGAGCGTATGCAAGCTCAGCTCGCCTTAGAGGAGAGTGAAAAGAAGTTCAGACTCCTATATGAAGGGTCCCCCGCGGGCTATCACTCGTTAGATGAGGATGGCAATCTCCTTGAGGTCAATAATACCTGGCTGCAAACCCTCGGGTACGAGCGGGACGAAGTGATCGGGAGATGGTTCGGAGATTTCCTCACCGACCGCTCGCGTGATATATTCATTGAACGATTCCCGGTCTTCAAGCGCATTGGTGAGGTACATGGCGCGGAATTCGTAATGTACAAGAAGGACGGCAGCGCCATAACCGTGTCTTTCGACGGCAGGATCGGCCGAGATGAAGATGGCAGGTTCAGGCAGACGCATTGCGTGTTTCACGACATCACCGACCGCAAGGAAGCAGAGGAGGCCCTCAGAGAGAGCGAGGAACGTTTCCGCATACTTGCAGAAGGCGCGTTCGAGGGCCTTGTGATCACCAGGAAGGGCCGCATACTGGACGCCAACCGGACGTATTGCGAAATGGCAGGGTATGAGCTGGATGAACTCATTGGGAAGAAAGTGATGGACGTTGTTGCCTCCGAATTCCAAGAGATCACGCTTGCGCATAATCTATCGGGGAGCGAAGAACAGTATGAGTCTGCCGTGGCACACAAATCAGGTCGCGCGATTCCCGTGGAGGTAAAGGGTAAGGCCATCCCTTACGGAGGAAGCATCGCGAGAATCACCGCATTACGAGATTTAACGACCAAGCGCAAAGCAGAGGAAGTGCAGAAACGTCTCGCCACCGCGATTGAGCAGGCCGCGGAAGGTGTAATGATCACCGATCCGCAAGGCATAATCCAATACATAAACCCTGCGCTCGAACGGATTACCGGCTACACCCGAGACGAGATCATTGGAGAAAACCCGCGCTTGTTCAAGAGCGGCGCACATGATGCTGCCTTCTACAAGCAGATGTGGGAGACTATTACCCGCGGCGAAATGTGGTCAGGACGGATAGTGAACAGACGAAAAGACGGTACGCTGTATCACGAGGACGCGACCATTTCGCCGGTGCGTGATGCATTCGGCAAGATCACAAACTTCGTCGCGGTGAAACGGGATATCACCGAACATATGGAATTGTCGAGGCAACTGCTTCAGGCGCAAAAAATGGAGGCTATTGGAACGCTCGCGGGGGGCATTGCGCACGATTTCAACAACCTGTTGCAGGTGATTCTGGGATACTCGGAGCTTATTTTGTCCGACGAGCAACTCCCTTCCACACACAAAGACGACTTGGAAAGAATAAACCAGGCGGGAAGAAACGGCGCGGATCTAGTACAGAGGCTGCTCACGTTCAGCAGGAAGACGGAAATCAAGCCGAAGCCTCTGAATCTCAATCATCGCATAAGTCAGGTTGAGAAGCTTCTGTCCAGGACCATCCCCAAAATGATCGACATCGAGATGGTTCTTGCTGAGGATCTGGAGGTCATCAATGCCGATCCAATCCAAATGGAACAAGTGATCATGAATCTGGCCGTCAACGCGCGAGATGCCATGCCGGAAGGCGGAAAACTTGTTATCCACACGGCTAACGTGCGGCTTGACGAGGTGTACGCGCGAACGCATCTGGGGGCCCGGCCCGGACCTTACGTTCTCCTCAGCGTTTCGGATACAGGTATAGGGATGGACAAGGAGACGCTGGATCACGTATTTGAACCGTTCTTCACCACAAAAGGAGTCGGTGAGGGTACCGGCCTGGGCCTGGCCACAGTGTACGGCATCGTAAAGCAACACGGCGGGTACATTATGTGCTACAGCGAACCCGATAAGGGAACCACATTCAAGCTCTATTTCCCCGCGTTGGTCGCTGAAACCACGGCTGAAGTGAAGGTACCCAGGCTCATGCCGCGAGGTGGATCGGAGACCGTTCTCCTGGTGGACGACGAAGAGCTTGTGCGGGACCTGGGGACGAGAATTCTTCGAAGAGCGGGGTACACTGTGCTCACCGCGACCAACGGCATCGAGGCACTGGAGCTGTATATATCGCAACCGGGTATCATCTCCCTGGTGATTCTCGACTTGATCATGCCCGAAATGGGTGGCAAACAATGCCTTGAAGAATTGCTGAAAATAGATCCCTGGGCAAAAGTGCTGGTGGCCAGCGGGTACGCGCAATCCGGTCCCGCGAGAGCTGCAACACAAGCGGGAGCCAAGGGCTTCGTCGGCAAGCCATATGACATAACGGAGCTGCTCAAAACGGTTAGAGACGTTTTGGATGCGCAATGAAGCGCCATTCAGCGCTTCTCATGGAAATAACTCAAGAATAGTCTTCACAGCGCATCCCCCATTGCGGTAAAATGCGCAGTTGCGGGAGCTTTGTTCATAGTTCCGTCAGGTTTCGGATCAGAAGTAAACCTGTTGAAGATGGGGGATGAGATTGGCTCTCCATCTCCGAAGTACCCGTGCAGTCAGTGGAGGAACGATGTCATGAAGAAAATCCTTGTCGTCGATGACCTGCCGGAGGTGCGAGAGTTAGTGGAGAAGACCCTGGCACGAAAGGATTGCAAAACGTTCACCGCTGATACGGCTGAGAAAGCGCTCGCCATTGCCCGGGCGGAGAAACCTGACCTTATCATGATGGATATCATGATGCCCGGCACCATAGACGGGCTTGAAGCCACGCGTATCCTCAAGAACGACCCGAGCACGTCCAACGCCGTCGTGATTATTCTCACCGCAAAAGGGCAACCCGCGGACATCCAGAAAGGCAAGGAGGCAGGAGCGGACGAATACCTCGTCAAACCATTCAGCCCTCTGGAGTTGCTGCGAAAGGTAGAAAAGATTCTCGAGGCCTGAGAGTCGTCCGGAGGTTTGCATGGCAACGAAAAGGTCCACCAAGCGGGGTGACACGCCCGTTGATGCCGACAGCCTCGTCCAGCAATCCCTTAAGTACGCCGAAGACATTGCAAAGCTCTACGAAGATGAACGCTCCAAACGCCAAGAGCTGGAAATCGCCAACGATAAACTGCGTGTCGAGATAGCGGAACGTAAGAAGACGGAGGCCGCGCTGCGAGAGAGCGAGGAGCGCTTCAGAACTGTCTTTGAGGCCGCGCAGGAGTGCATGTACATCAAAAGTCGCGCCCTCACCTACATCCTTGTAAACCCCGCAATGGAGACCCTCTTCCAAGTACCGGCCGCGGAACTCGTCGAGAAAACCGACGAGGAACTCTATGGCAGCGAAGCAGGACTCCACCTACGAGAAACCGATCTGCGCGTACTGGGCGGCGAATCGATTGAGGAAGAGTACACGCGAACCATCAAGGGAGTAGCGCGAACCTTCCTGGAAACCCGAGTTCCTCTACACAACGCGGATGGCGAGATCGTAGGCTTGTGCGGGGTGGCACGGGACATAACCGACCGGAAGAGAATCGAACAAGCTCCGCCGGTGACCAGCCTCCGCTATCCATCCTCGGCTATGCAAAAAACGCTGGAAAAGGCTCTTCTGGCTGCGTCCCGAGGCAGCATCGTTCTGCTCCTGGGCGAGAGCGGATGCGGCAAGGATTTTCTGGCGCGGTTCATCCATGACCATTCAGACCGCTCGCGGGGCCCTTTCTTTACCATCAATGCAGCTTCAGTGGCGAGGGAGTTGGCGGAATCCGAGCTCTTCGGATACGAACCGGGCGCTTTCACTGGGGCCCGGGGGCGCAAAAGAGGCCTGCTGGAACTGGCTGAAGGCGGAACACTCTTCCTCAACGAGATCGGCGAGCTCTCTGAAAGCCTGCAAGCCAAGCTGCTCACATTCCTCGACACCCGCACGTTTACCCGCGTTGGCGGCGAAAAAAGCATCTCCGTGAACGCGCGCCTCATAACCGCGACCAACAAGGACCTGGAAAATGAGGTGGCAGGGGGCAGATTCCGCCGTGACCTTTTTTATCGGCTCAATGTCCTCACTATGGCGATCCCTCCTCTGAGAGAGAGACGCGAAGATATCCCTGTTCTCGTGGAATTCCTTGTCTCGGAGTTGCAGAAAGAGATACGCCTGAACGCGCCTGTGGACTTCGAACCTAGAGCCATGGACGCGCTGGTGGCGTACGATTGGCCGGGCAACGTAAGAGAACTGCGAAACGTGGTGGAACGCGCTCTAATTCTGTCGGGCGGAGGCAGAATAACCGTAGCAGAACTCGGCTTGGGCGAAGCCGAGCAGGCGTGGAAATTCAGCGCAGAGTTTCCGGAAAGTCGTTCCCTCAACGACGTGACCGCGGACCTAAAGCGGGCGCTGGTCATTGAAGCGCTGCGTCGCACCGGCGGCAATCGGGTGGCAGCCGCTGCTCTCCTGGACATATCGAGGAATTCGCTCAATCATTACATAAGGGCGCTGGAGATCGCGGAGTAGGCGCGAGGGGCATGTTCATTTTTCACACACCTTTTGCCGTAGGGTGACGTGTCTGACCAAAAAATAACCACATAGAAACCCGCCAAAACCGACCTCATCCACTCGACTACGCTTAACGCTGTGAAATTGTGTGTATTATTGGAGGTGTCCAATTATTGTGCATTGACCCGTTAGCATGGCATCCCGTTCTTCCCCCGGACCGCTGACCTAACTGATAACATATTGAAATGGCATGGTTAGATGCTACGAAGACGCCAAATTCCTCCCGTGGCACGGCAATTGCTCTAGCTCTGGATGACAGAAAATAAGCAGATGACCGACCTCACACGAAACGGCGTTATCACCTTTGCTCCTGGCTACATCAGCCTAAAAAGGGGGTGTCCCATGATGTTAGTGGGATCCGGCAACATTTCGATTTCCTCTCTCGCACTCGCGATCATGGCTCCTCCGCCAATATACGCCGGCTCTCTATCCAGTTTTGCGCTCGGGAGATTCAGTCAACGTGACCTTTGAGACCGAAAGACATGCCGAATATTGAACAAAGGAAGCAACTAAGCGGATCACAGGAGACCAGAATGATCGCCGGTGTCGCGAATCAGCATATTGGAGTGGAAGCAGACACTCCACTGCTTATGCAGCAGAGCCTCAGATATGCGGAGGATATGGCTCGGCTCTACGAAGAGGAACGGGTGAGGCGCAAAGCGCTCCAGCGGGCCAATGAGCGCCTCAAGGCTGAAATTGAAACCCGACAGCGCGCGGAGAGCGCGTTGAGAGAGGCCCGCGCGGAACTCGAGCGACGAGTGGCCGAGCGGACTGCAAAGCTCAGGACGGCCAACCAATGCTTGCAGATGGAGATAGTTCAAAGGGAGCGGAATGAAGAACGCATCAGCGCTTCCCTGAGAGAGAAGGAAGCTCTCCTGAGCGAAATCCACCACCGGGTGAAGAACAATCTTCAGATTATATCAAGTCTCCTTGCGCTTCAGTGCGAGCGGGTAACCGACCAACCTGTTCGCCTCGCACTCATGGACAGCCAGAGCCGCATAAGGTCAATGGCCTTGATCCATGAGCAGTTGTATAAGTCGCGAGATCTTTCCCGGATCGATTTCTCCGAATATATCGGTAATCTCAGCCGGGCACTACTGAAGGCCCATTTTACCGAGGCTGCCACGGTAACTATTCATGCCTGCGTGGACCGCATTTTTTTGCCGGTAGGCATGGCCCTGCCGTGCAGTCTCATTATCAACGAACTCATTACCAACTGTCTCAAGCACGCTTTCGTGGCGGACGAGTGCGGTGAAGTACGCATCGAGTTTCACTGCGACAATGAGGGTGTCTACCGCATGTCGGTCTCCGATAACGGCCGCGGTTTGCCCGCGGATTTTGACTGGAGGAACACTTCTTCGCTGGGCCTGAAGCTCGTGATGAATCTGGCCGAAGTCCAGTTAGGGGGCAGTCTCGATGTGCACACTCAAAACGGAACCTGCTTCAGGATTGAATTCAAAGATCGAAACCAAGTGCGAGGAGGCCTGGAATGACAGCGGAAAGAATACTCATCGTTGAGGATGAAGTGGTGGTTGCTTTGGAATTGGAGAGCCACCTGATCGCTCAGAGCTATGTGGTGGCAGGAATTTGCGCTTACGGCGAAGAAGCAATCGAAAAGGCAGCCTCACTGAGGCCGGATCTCGTGTTGATGGACATCAAGCTCGCGGGCAGCGTAGACGGCGTCGAGGCGTCACAGTGCATTCACAGGCTGTACGATATACCGATCGTCTTCCTCACCGCCTACTCAGATGAGCCGACCCTGCAACGGGCCAAGACCTCCGAGCCCTTCGGATATTTGGTGAAACCCTTTTCGGAAGCGGAACTGCGCACCACCATCGAGGTGGCGCTGCACAAGCATCACCGTGACAAAAGAGCCAAGGAGTCTGCCATACGCTTCTCCCGGATCATGAAAGGGATCGGGGGAGCAATGATACTCACTGATGAAGAGGGTGTTATCCAGCAAACCAATCCCCTGGCAGAAACTCTCACCGGATGGAACCAATATCAGGCCGTGGGACGACACGTCAGCGAAGTCTACGTTCTCAAGGATCCGTCCACAGGAGAGTCGGTTAAACATATGATACTGGCTTCACCCTACTGTAACGAGGCGCTGTGTCTTGCCGATTACCTCCTCGTTGCCAGAGATCAGTCGGAGATCCCGATCGAGAGCAGCGTCATTCCGTTCGAGGATGCCCGGGGCGAACTTCTCGGAATGGTTTTCGCCTTCCATGAAAATCCCGCTGACCAGGGTTCAGGCCAGGACCATTTCAGTCATGCGGCGAATCTGCTCCTCGCAGCTGAGCTCTCCAAAGTTGACGGCGATTACGTGGCAGCGGGGTCGTATTACGAACGGGCGTTGGACGTGTTGGCACAAAGCACCGGCTGGGACGGCCGCCGGGTATCAAATTTGCTCCGGGACCTTTCAAGTGTCTATCGGAAGCAGGGACGCTACGGCGAGGCGCAGGTGCTGGAACTCCGAACTGCGCGAATGGTCGGGAATCAAGAACACGAGGGCTCCTGTCATATCCAAATGATTCCAGGCTCACCCTACGTTTGTGCGGCGAAAAGCTGAAGGGAGACTGTTATGCCGAACACGCAAGGTGTTCAGTCCTCAAAAACGAGCCAGCGCGGAGCTGACCGCAAGTCGTCCAGAGTAGGTGGCGGCCCGACACATACCATTGATTTCGACGGCCCGTCGGGGAAAGAGATCGAGGACGCCGCGTGCTTCGATCCTCAAGGCATAGGGTCCACGCCTATGGGTATGTTGTTAGATGCCCTGCCGCTGTCCGTCATGGTTGTAGACCAGCTCCACTATGTGATCTTTGCAAATAGATTCTGCCGAAATCTGAACCCGAGCCCTGACAATTTTCGAGGTAAACGCTTCGTGGATCTTTTTCTGGCTCCCAAAGACTCAAACCAGGCTGCCATCTTGGCGCACAAAGCAGTTAGGTTGATGGAACGGGTCTGGGAGGAAAGAAGACCCCAGGTGGCAGAGGCCATTCTGCGCTTCGAAAAGAAGCGAATCTGGTGCAGAATCCATCTGCGTGCCGTGAAGGTGTGCTCCTCGCGATACGCGCTGGTCATGATCGAGGATCTTACCTGGGAAAGAATCTATGGATGCATAAAGAAAAGAGAACACACGGAGCTGGTACAGGCAAACCTGATCTGTGAAAGGCGCGCTCGAAAGCTCGCCGCTGATCTGGAGCAAGCGCTCAGCGGACAAATCCATGATTCAGCTGAAGCCGCTGAATCCAGCGGGCTGTTTCAACTAAGTCACACTCATGCGGACATGTTGATTCACTGTCGAGGAAACGGGCCTTCGCGAGGTGAAACAGGGTAATCGTGATGGCCGAGAGTGCCCTATTAAGTGCGGAGGAACCACTGCGCTATGCATGTTGAGCCAGTAGCCAAAGTTCTCATAGTGGATGATGAACCGGAAATCGGACGAATTCTTCGTCTGTATCTCAGTGCAGAGGGGTATTCCTGCGCGGTGGCTGCAAGTGGAGAACAGGCGCTGGAACTGCTTTCGCAGGATCATTGGGATCTCGTGGTGAGCGACATCATGATGCCCGGCATCTCGGGAATCGAGCTGCTCAGCCGCGTAAAGGACCAGTACCCCGACGTGGCGATGATCATGGTGACAGGAGTAAACGACAACGGCACCGGACTCAGCGCGGTGAAGAACGGAGCATACGGGTACATAACCAAGCCATTTGAACGCAACGAACTCATTATCTCCGTCGCGGGAGCCCTGGAACGACGTCGCCTACTCCTCTTGAGCCGCCAATACGAGCAGTCGCTGGAGCATGAAGTTATGGCCCGCACTGCGAGGATCAGGGAGCGGGAGTACGAGATCGTGATGAGGCTTATGTCTGCCATGGAATTCCGCGACATTGAGACCGGCGCGCACATTCGGCGCATCGGGCTGTACTCGGCAGAGATGGCGAAGACTCTTGGCTGGACCGCCGAAGCAGTCGCGGACATCCAACTGGCCGCGGCCATGCACGACATCGGCAAGATAGGAATTCCTGACCGGATCCTGCGCAAGCCCGGGAGCCTGAATGCCGACGAATGGAAAACTATGAAAGAGCACACGCGGATCGGCGCTCGTATCCTCGGAAGATCGGACATCCCGGTGCTCAAGCTGGCCAAGGAAATTGCCCTATCCCATCACGAACGCTGGGATGGTAGAGGGTATCCGGAAGGACTTACGGGCGAAGCCATTCCGGAAAGTGCTCGGATCGTCGCGGTCGCGGATGTGTACGATGCTCTGGTCAATGAACGACCGTACAAAGCCGCCTTCCCGGAGGATAAGGCCCTCGCGATCATGCTCCGTGACAGGGGCACTCATTTCGATCCTCGGGTGCTTGGCTGCTTCACGAGCACGCTCCCGCGCATTCATCAGATCGCTGAAGAAGTGACCGAACAGGACACTTTTGAGAACTTCTTGCCTAACGTCACTTTGCCGAACGAACATACCGCAGCCGAGCTCCCTAATCCGAGAGCAAGGTCGCGGCGCTCGCGGGTGGTGTGGGGCTGAATAATTCCTGTGTGATCCGCAACCACCATCCTAGCACCAGCACCTTATAAGCTGGTGAAAATAGTCCCGCGTCTTTACCCACCGCTTCAAAGAACTCCTCGCCGGTTCGCGAGTATTTTGTGCCCACACGAACGGTTTTTTGTGCCATTATAGCGGCGTACCCACCCGCGGTAGTCCGGTTATAAGGGAGGCAGTCGGCAATGGGAATGGAAGAAGCCATCGAAGAATTGAATCGTCGAAAAGCCAAGGCCATGGAGATGGGCGGCTCGGAGAAAGTAGCTCGGAAACACTCTTTGGGACTAGGCACCGCACGGGAGCGTATCGACAACTTTCTGGATCAAGGGAGCTTCTTCGAGATCGGCTTGCTCAACCATTCGGACATACCCGGCATGGAATCCAAGACTGCGGCTGACGGCAAAGTGTGCGGCTTCGGGACAATTGACGGCCGGATAGTTGCGATCAGCGCGGACGATGCCACAGTCTTTGCCGGGACAGGAGGCCGCGTTGGAGTTGGGAAGGAACACCGACTCAGCCGCTGGGCAGCGGAAAAAGGTTATCCCATAATCCATCTGGGCGAAGGCGGAGGCGCTCGCATTCCGGACATTCTGGGCTCCGACGGACTGAGCTCCATGACCATGCGAAAAGAAATGGCCATTCGGTGCCGTCAGGTGCCGCTTATTGCAACGATCATGGGTGAGTGCTTCGGAGGGCCGTCCTGGTTGGCCGCGCTCGCGGATTTTGTGGTTCAGGTCAAAGGGTCGTGTATGGCGGTTTCCGGCCCCAGGGTGCTGGAAGTGGCCACCAGTGAGATGGTCGAGAACGAGGATCTGGGCGGATGGAAGATTCATGCCGAAATCACGGGCCAGGTAGATCGCACGGCGGAAGACGAAGAAGATTGCTTCCGAATCGTGCGTGAGTTCCTCTCCTATATGCCGTCCAACGCGCAGGAACTCCCTCCTGTGGTGCCCCCACGCGGAGAAGACCAGGAAGCACGCCAGGAGAAGCTGCTCTCCATCGTTCCGGATGAGTCTCGCCGCGGATACGACATGACTCGGGTCATCAAGACCATTGTGGATGACGAGCAGATATTTCTGCTGAAGCCTGACTTCGATAGAAGCGTGATCACCTGTTTGGCGCGTGTCGACGGACACACCGTGGGAATCATCGCCAACCAGCCTATGCACACGGCTGGAGCTATGGGGCCTGACGGCTGCGACAAATGTTGTAGTTTCATCTGTCTGTGCGATTCTTTCAATATTCCGCTCATTTTTCTCCATGACACCCCTGGTTTCCTCGTGGGCAAGGCCGCGGAACTAAAACGTATGCCCGGCAAGATCATCAACTTCATTGAAGCCGTGGCCTTGTCTACCGTTCCGAAAGTATCCATCGTGATACGCAAATCTTATGGCATGGCGTACTCCAACATGTGCGGCACAGGCATGGGCGCCGATTTTGTGCTGGCTTGGCCCAACGCTGAAATAAGCTTTATGGCTCCGGAAGTCGCGGCCAATGTTGTGTATCGCAGGAAGATAGACGAGTCGGACGACGTCAAGGCCGCGCGAGATTTGGCCGAGCAGCAGATGAGGGTTGCGGGCGCACCGTGGAAGGCCGCGGGACTCCACTTATTGGAGGACGTGATCGATCCAAGGGACACTCGTAAGGTCCTGACCGATCTCCTCCAGCTAGCTAGAGGCCATGATGGCGGCTACCGCAGCCAAAGGCTGTTGGCAAACTGGCCGACAACATTTTGATTTCACCGGACCAAGCTGTTCGTTGCGACCGGCAGCACGATAAGTGGCGCTTATTATCATTTCAGTTTCGACAGGAGATGGATGATGCTCTTTGAATTCTCAGATCGAGCAAAAGACGTGCAGCAACGCCTCAAGGCGTTCATGGACAAGTACATCTACCCCAACGAACGTGAATTCTATCGGCAGATCGATGAGGGCGATCGGTGGCAGCCCGTGCCTCTCATTGAAGAACTCAAAGTCAAAGCCCGTGCAGAGGGACTTTGGAACTTGTTCCTTCCCGACAGCAAGTATGGCGCGGGTTTGACCAACTACGAGTATGCGCCCCTGTGCGAAATCATGGGTCGTTCGCCCATGGCGCCTGAGGTCTTCAATTGCTCTGCGCCCGACACGGGCAACATGGAAACGATTGAACGATACGGCAACGAAGAACAAAAGGAGCAGTGGCTTAAGCCGCTGCTGGCCGGCGAAATCCGTTCCGCGTTTTGTATGACGGAGCCCGATGTTGCTTCGTCGGATGCTAGAAACATACGAGCCAGCATTGTTCGCGAGGGCGACGAATATGTGATCAACGGCAACAAATGGTGGTCATCCGGCGGCGGAGATCCTCGCTGCAAGCTTTTCATCTTCATGGGCAAGACAGATCCGAATGCATCGCCGTATCGGCAGCAATCGATGATCCTGGTGCCGAGCGATGCACCCGGAGTGAAAATCAAGAGAACGCTCACCGTTTTTGGATACGATCATGCGCCCCACGGCCACGCGCACATTATATTCGAGAATGTTCGCGTTCCGGCCTCCAACATTTTGCTGGGTGAAGGTCGAGGCTTCGAGATCGCCCAAGGTCGCCTCGGCCCTGGACGCATTCATCATTGTATGCGAACGATCGGAGTGGCGGAACGCGCTCTGGAGGAGCTCTGCAAGAGGGCCATGTCGCGGGTGGCGTTCGGCAAGACGCTTGCGGAGATGGGGTCTGTCCGACAGGATATTGCGAAATCTCGTATGGAAATCGATCAAGCGCGCTTGTTGACCATGTTGGCAGCACACATGATGGATACGGTAGGTAACAAAGTGGCTCGAAATGAGATTGCTATGATTAAGGTCGTTGCCCCGAACGTGGCGCTCAGAGTCCTTGACCGAGCAATTCAAGTGCATGGGGGAGCAGGGGTGTCTTCGGACACGTGGCTCGCGGCTGCTTGGGCTAATATACGCACCCTGCGCCTGGCGGACGGGCCGGACGAGGTGCACATGGAGACCATCACGAGACTGGAGCTCAAGAAGCACTCATGAACATTGGCGAAGAAATCATCCAGGTCAGACAGGTTCATCGATTCGATGAAGAGCTGCTTGCCGAATATCTGAGGCAAAAGATTGAGGACTTTCCCGCGAATATAACGGTGCGACAGTTCGGGTCCGGACAGTCGAATCCCACCTATCTGATTTCGGGCAACGAAAAGGAGTATGTTCTCCGCAAAAAGCCTCCTGGGAAATTGCTCCCCTCAGCTCACGCGGTCGACCGCGAATATCGTATCCTCAAAGCTCTCAGTGAGACCGGTGTACCAGTTCCTCAGCCGTATCTGCTGTGTCAGGACGACTCTATTGTGGGCACGCCCTTTTATATTATGGAAAGGGTAAATGGCCGTATCTTTCGTGATCCAACCGCGCCCGAGGTCTCGGACCCAAAAGAGCGCGCTGCCATATTCGACGCGATGAACCACACTCTAGCAAAGGTCCATCAGGTCGATTGGAACACAATGGGACTTGCGGATTACGGAAAGCCGGGCAACTACATGGCTCGGCAAGTGAGCCGATGGGCAAAACAGTATGAAGCCTCGAAGACCGATCAAATCGAAAGCATGGAAAACTTGACTCAATGGTTATCCGAACACATACCAGCCGACGACAGCACGACGATTGTGCACGGAGACTATCGCCTTGAGAATCTGATCATTCATCCGAATGAACCCCGTGTTATCGCAATTCTCGATTGGGAATTGTCTACGCTCGGTCATCCTCTTGCGGATTTGGCATACAACTGTTTGGTCTACCATTTTCCTTCGATGCCGGGTCGGCGTTCGGGCTACGGAGATGTTGATCTCCAAGGTCTGGGAATTCCATCGGAATCGGAGTATGTTGCGGCGTACTGTCGCCGAACCGGTCGAGACGAGATCCGCGAGTGGGCCTTTTTCTTGGCTTTTGGCGTATTTCGCCTGGCCGCTATCGTGCAGGGTGTTTACAAACGAGGTCTGGATGGAATCGCCAGTTCCGCGAGTGCGAAGACCTATGGAGATCAGACGCGGTTCTTGGCTGATTTGGGCTGGCGGATCGTATCGAAACCGTATAGCAGGGCTGACTGACGCAAGTGAGAGCTGTTGTTGGACATCGAAACAACTGTATAATTACTTGCAGATCCCTTATGAACGCAAAAGGAGCCTGATCTATGCGTCTCAAGGTAGTTTTGGAAGCAAGCGATGAAGGGGGCTTTACAGTCTATGTCCCGTCGCTACCCGGGTGCATAAGCGAAGGCGAGACCGCTGAAGAAGCGCTGATGAATATTCAGGAGGCCGTCGAGCTCTATCTGGAACCCGTTGAAGATGATTGGGTGATTGAGGAGCGGGCAATAGTCCGGGAGATCGAGGTGTGAGCAAGGTCTCCAGCTTCCACTACCAGGCCATCATCAGGGCCTGGCAGCGAACTGGTTGGATCGTGGTACGCCAGCGCGGAAGCCACATTCGCCTTCAGAAGCACCTAGGGAATGAACTGCTCAAAATAACGGTTCCCGCGCACCGCCCGGTAAAGCGGTCGACACTGTCTCACATCTTACGACAAGCCCGAATCGACCCGGAGCAGTTTTCTGCTTTACTGTGAGTCGTCCTTTGCGTTCTGCTGTGTGCAGCGCCTGGAAGAAGGCGAATGAGTGTCCTATTAGGTTGCAAGAGAGGAGTTGGCTATGAGAGATGGTGGGCGTTTGCAGGGAAAGGTGGCTGTGATCACAGGAGCGGCAGGAGGAATCGGTCGAGCCGCGGCAATACTCTTCTCCCGTGAGGGAGCGAAACTGGTCCTGGCTGATCTGCATGAAGCCGGCTTGCATGAGACCTTGGATCTCGTCAGAGAAGCAGGCGGCGAGGCTGTTTCCAGATTAACAAATGTGGCAGTTGAGCAAGAAGTGAAAGAGCTTATCGATCTTGCAATCGAGACATATTCTCGAGTGGACATTCTGTGTAACAACGCGGGCATTACCGGAGACATGGCGAGCCTCGAGAGCCAGGACGCGGAAGACTGGGGCAGAGTGCTCAATGTGAATCTCTTGGGCGCGGTATTTGGAACAAAATACGTGGCCGCACATATGCAGGAACGCAAGTCCGGCGCCATCGTCAATACCGCGTCCGTGGCCGGAATTCGGTCCGGTGCGGGCGGCAATGCTTACAGCGCCAGCAAGGCGGCCGTGATCAATTTTACTCAAACATCGGCCTGTGATCTGGGAGCATACAATGTGCGTGTGAACGCGGTCTGTCCAGGTCTGATCGAGACAAACATGACCAAACCTGTCTTTGATTACGCGCGTCAAGCAGGCAAGGAAGACAAATTGGGTTATCGCTGTGAATTGAGACGCTACGGACACGCAGAGGAGGTGGCGTGGGCAATCCTGTTTCTTGCCAGCGATGAAGCCAGTTATATTACAGGCCAGGCACTGCCTGTGGACGGAGGAAATACAGCGTCGCTCAACCTCCCCGGCATGAAGTTCTAGATTCGACTAACAGATCGAGCGATCAGTGAGGATGAGGCACCTAATCCCACAATAGCGTGAATTAAATGAGCGCCCCGAGATCAACCGGAGCGTAGAGTGAACGATAGGCTTGTGTCAGGGACGGGACGGTCCAAACGCAAGGACGAATTATGGCCATCGATGATAGCATCCGGGCGAGACCTTTGGTCCGCCTACTCCAGAATATATGGATGAGCAACACAAGCTGGTTGTTCCTGCATATTTTTGTTCTGTCTGCGTTCGCGTTTGCTCAGCCACTGTTTGACTTGATAGGACGCCACCCTGAATTTCTCGTGGCTCACCATGCAAAGCCTTTCGATGTGATCGTACTAGCGCTACTCCTCTGTCTGGGCATCCCCCTGGTACTGGTGGCTATAGACGCGTTCGCCGGACTGTTCGGCGAACGGACTTTCTTGGTTGTTCATTTCTGTATTATTGCACTGCTGGCCACGCTGATTGTCCTGCCGGCAATCAAGAAAGTCGCTGGGACGGGCGCGCTGGTCGTCGTCGCGTCATGCATTGTTGGGCTCTGTTTTTCGTTTGGTTATACGCGATGGGGGAGCGTGAAGAGTTTCGTTTCATTTTTGAGTCCGGCACTCCTCATATTCCCATATGTATTCCTCATCCTGTCTCCTGCATCCGGCCTCGTTTTGTCCACGGGCTATGTGCCGGAGTCAAGTAAGATTGAGATCGAGAAAGGGGCGCCGGTCGTTTTTGTTATTTTTGACGAATTGCCCGTCACTTCGCTTATGGATGAACAGGGAAGAATCGATGAGGCGGCATATCCGAATTTCGCCGCATTGTCACGCGAAGCCGTGTGGTACAGAAACGCAACGACGGTGGCGGATTTCACGACGGTTTCAGTGCCCGCCATGTTGACCGGCAGATATCCCGGCGTGTACAAGCTTCCGAACGCGCCGAATTATCCAAAGAATCTATTCACACTGATCGGAAGAACTTATGCCCTCAACGTCGTCGAATCCGGGACGCAGATGTGTCCGGCGGACATGCGGGCTTATCGGATCAAAGAAGATCGTTTCGTTACTCGAACCGAATTGCTGATCTGGGATTTGTCGTGTGTCTACGCACAGCATCTGCTTCCGCCAGATTATGCGCAAGCTTTCCCCAACGTTACAAAAGCCTGGAAGAATTTCGGTGACGCATCCGGCCCTCAACACGGTCAAGAGACCCGAGTAACTCTATTCAAGAGATTCATGGAGTCCATTGAGGCTACTCCCGTGCGCAGCTTCTATTTCATTCATGTTGATCTGCCTCACGTGCCGTGGGTCTATTATCCGTCCGGATCCAGATATAACAATTCAGGGCAGGGTCTTTCCGGGGTGTTCGGGCTCAAGGAAAATGAGGACTGGGAGGACGACGATTGGGCCGTTCAGCAAGCGTTTCAACGCCATCTCCTTCAGACAGGATATGTGGATAAGTTGTTGGGAGAAATGGTCGCTCACCTTAAGCGGAAGAACCTGTATGAACAATGTTTAATGATTGTTACCTCCGACCATGGGGTAAGCTTCAGAAAGAACGACAGCCGCAGGCGTTTGAGTAAAGGGAACTTTGAAGATATAGTCCACATTCCCCTATTCATTAAATACCCCTTCAAGAATGAGGGCACGATTGACGACAGGGAGGCTGAAACTGTGGACATATTGCCGACGATCGCGGACGCCCTAGGTTTCCGTGTGCCGTGGGCCGTTGACGGTTTGTCGTTGTTGAAGCCTGTCACAGGTCGAAAACGGAAGAGGACGTTTGCTTATAGGGATGACACGGGCATACGGGAGTTCAGTGATTCGCGCTCGGGAAGTGTTGAAGCGAGCGAAACGCTGAAGATCAAAATAGCGTTGTTCGGCTCAGGCCAAGACGCTTCTCAGAAGCTTTTCATCGCGGGCCGCCATAGAGCCCTTGTGGGGCGTCGAGTGGCGGACATAGGCTTAGATGACAGTTCCCTGGCGCGTGGGAGCATAGTATTCGATCAGGAGAAGGTTATCTCCAATTTGGGACGTGAAACCGGGTTCGTCCACGGAAATCTGACCGGGCATATCAAAACCAACGCTCCACACAAGACGCCTCTGCATTTGACCATTGGGTTGAACGGAAAAGTCGTTGCTGTGACTCGCACATCTCCGGTGAAGGACAACATTGCCTATTTCTCGGCCATTGTCCCTGAAAATGCATTCGATTCCGACACGAATAGGCTTGAGGGATTCCTGATCTCAGGCTCGTCTGACAGCGACACGAGACTCCTGGCTCTGAAAAAGGAAAACCAGAAGACGTACCAAATCGGCCATTCGCTTGATAAGAAGACATCGGGGGTACTCATCGGTAGCGACGGGAACGTGATCCCCCTTATTCACACAGCTCTACTGGGCTGGTTGGACAGAGTCGGTGACGAGAAATCTGGCTCCATGGAGTTCTCCGGATGGGCGGCTGATCCGACCAACAGCGGGCTCGTATCGGAAATTTTGGTCTTTGGTGACGGGGAACTCATTCATTCAAGTCCCACAGACTACCCGCGGCGAGACATACCTGAACATTTGGGAGGTAATCAGTACATTAGTTCGGGGTTCTGGTTCGCATTGCCATCGAAATTGCTGGACCCAATGAAGGAAGTCCGGGTATTTGCCGTCTCCAAGGGCGAACGTCCCGTTGCAACCGAACTGAATTATTTTTACGGGTACAAGTGGTCACCCATAAGAACGAGTTATCGCATGGAAAGAAGTGCAAATGGGGATCAGGAGATAATTGTATCCGGCGACGGCGAACACATGCCGGTAAGACAGAGCGGTTCCGCCGGCATGTTGGAAGGCGTTCTCAAGCGGGAGAAACGCATTGGCTTTTTCGGCCTGGCGTTCGACAAAGAAAGCTGCTCAATTCCGGAACGAATTCTCATCTTCGCGGATGGAAAGTTCATTCATGGTCTGAAGACCAGCGGCTATCGGACAAATGTGGCCGGGAATTGCGGCAATACTAAATTCCTAAAGGCTGACTTCTGGATTGAGCTACCAGCGGGAGCCGTTTCGGCATCCAATGAGATACGTTTCTTCGCGTTGTTTGCCGATGGAGTGGCCCGAGAACTCAATTATGCACCCGAACTCAAGTGGCCGCAGAGATAGCCTCGCAATTGATGGTGGCGAGGCGAATTACTCATTGAACGTCACTTGGCATCATTTGCGGATTTGCTATCTAATGCCGCTCCTGAAGTGGCGTCGTTCGAACTAACAGGCTTGAGATATGCTCTTCCGATTTGCCGTTTGAGATCCGCCGAACAACCATCAAATAAGATCATGATACGACCGTCCGAAAGTGGAAGACAAGCGGCGGACCCCAGACGCTCCGAGAAAAAGCTTCTTGGCTCGGTGAAAAGTATCGGGCCTACTTTGGTCCACCGGAGCCCGTCCGGGGAAGAATAAAGGTTGATCGTGGACATTCTGTTCTCATCTTCCCTCATGTCCACAACGGATGTGGCCATATACCAGGCTTCTCCAACTCGGAACACATTTGGTTCTTCCATGGTCGGGTCATTCAAACACGGTTCCGCCGACTTCTTCCATCGAACCAAATCCTCTGATTCAGCCATTCCTACCAACCAGGGATTTCCGCTGTTGCTCGTGGAAAAGTACATCCTGAACATGTGACCCACCCTGACCGTAGAAGAACTGTATACCCCCTGTTTTCCCTCCCATCGCTGATCGGCCGCGAGAACCGGGCCCGGATGTTTTTCCCAGGTGATGCCGTCCGATGAGATTGCCAATCCTATTTTGATGGGTCCCGAATAGTAGATCGACGGTTCAGATATTCCGCTGTATAGCATGTAAAGCTTACCGTCCTTCGCGATAACATCTGGGCTGAACACACCTCCTGCATCCCACGCGTCTCCGTCTCCGCCCCGGAGCACGGTTCCCAGTTTCTTGAAAGAGACTCCGCCATCCTCCGAAATCGCCATTCCGATTTTCGGGTACCACGGCGCTTGATGATCTCTCAGAACAGTGAAGTAGGCGAGAATCTTGCCATCGAGTTGCACGAGACTCGGATCTCGAATCTCTCCAGCATCGTCACTACCCGGAGGTCCCAGCGACAACACTCGTTCCACCGTCCCCGGAAGGCACAAAGGTTCTCGATCGTGCCTCGCCTTCAGTGAATAACTGAGAAAGCCGCTGATATTCAGCCAAGGTGGGAAGCCATAAGGATTCCTCTCCTCAGCATATCGTATCGTGACAACATGTTCGCTGTTACTGTACTCTCCCGGTATCTCCATAGCGTAGTAGTCTCTCCAGAAATGCCGACCACGCCAGCCCTTCAGGAGGGAGACTTCCTTGCCGTCTACATATATTCGGCCGGAACCGCTTTCCGGCTGCATTTTCACGATAATGCACAACCTCGTTCCAGTAAGACGTACTGTGCATGAGGCATCCCTCTGTCGAGTCTTCATGGCCAAGGTCGCCGACGGGTTCGTGGGTTCAGATTCTCTCACCCATATGCCCGCTAACGATGCTTCCCAGACTCCGTAATACCGTGGTATCACGATTTGCTCTCGATTCTTTTCCACAGCAAATATGTCGTCTGGTTTGCGTGTTTGCAATGGCGACGTGCTCTTGCTCACCTCTGGACTAATGGAAATGGGAGCAGAAAGATCTGACAACCGTGACAAAAGTTCATCATAGGTATGCCCCTCCGGCGTTCCGTACAAATTCTTCACTTCGGCCCGATCTGTATTCATGCTATAAAGCCCACCCGGCGCGATTATCTTCCAATGCTTGTCGATTAGGCTGCGACGCTGCCCCCCGCTGTAGCTTTCGGAAAAAGTAATGGTAGGAGAATCAGGCCGCTCCAAGATGTTTCGGCCTCTCCTTCGTCCCTTGAGATCGGCGTTCGCGAATGCGATGAGTGTTTCGAAGACGTCAACATGCCCCACTGTTTCGTCCCTCACCTCAGGCTTGAAGCCCGGTACAGAAACAGCGAGCGGAACATGAATGAATTCGTCATACAGATGTTCTGAATGGTTGAAGTAACAGTCGTGCTCACCCATGCCTTCACCGTGGTCTCCGGTTACGATGATGGCCGTGTCTCCATTCAGATTCAACGATGACAGCTCTTTCAGGAATTCTCCGATATACTGGTCGGCCAAGGCAACCTCGCTCGCGTATCTCATACGGTAGGAGGCCGCATCTCGATGCTCACCAACTTGCTGATATTTGGGTATGCCTAACCATCCGGAATTCGTTTGATTCAGCCGTAGCCGCGGCTCCGACGGAAACTTTAACCAGCACGAGGGAAGCATCCGTCCGTACGGTTCCGGCGGAGTGTAAGGGCCGTACGGATCTGCATAATGCAGCCATAGGAAGAAACGAGATCCTTTGAGCTTATGAAGCAATCTTGTGGCTTCCCGTGTCACTTGCCATGCCCGTTTATTTGAGATCTCGGAAGCCACGGATGAGCCGGAGGTCGCGTCCAAATAGGTAGTGAAGCCACGCTCCAAACCACAACCTCGCGCCAGCAGGGAAGAACTCACAACCGCTGCAGTTTGATATCCCGCGTTGCGAAAGACTTCCGCAAGTGTCGGTATTCCGGATGCTAAATCCTGCTCGTTAGTCAACAAATTGACGTCGTGAGGGAAATAACCCGTCATCAACGAAGCTAAGCTTGGCTTGGTCTCGGGGGAATGCGAATAACAATTGGTGAACTTTAAGGACTGCTCTGCCATCAGAGCCACATTTCGCGCGATACTTCGACCTTCACCACAAGGTTCCAGAACATCGGCACGGAACGATCCTACTGTTATCAATACGACATTCTTCGGGGCATTACCAGATAGACCATCATCGACTCCCGAGGAACAACTCGTTAGCAATAGCGTGAGTGAGACAAAGAAACACACCGAAAGGATCTCGCTCTGATGTCTTTTGTTCATCATTCCTCGTGTCCGACGGGGAACATCCGCGGGGAACCCTAGGGTCTCGCGCTATGCCAGTTCGCGGTAATACTTGAGAACCTGATCAGGAACGCCTTGAGATTTCAGGAACGCAACGAATTCCTTGCGCATGGCCTGTGCTTCAGGCAATTTGGAGGATAATAGATTTTTTTGGCACTGAGGATCTGTTCTCAAATCGTAGAATTCCGGCTCGAACTTCTCATCGATCCTAAGGTCCCGGAGTTTGTCGTCCACCGCGCGTGTGGTCTCCCGCTCCCGCGTGCTCGATTTTTTCACGGATGGCCCCAACACGAGCATGTTCCCGCCGTCTGATATCGTGGTCCTGGCGGTGGCCATAGGCAAATCTCGCCCTCGAATCCAGATAGTCGGTGAAGAAAAGCTCAGCTGTCGAAGCGAATCCCGCTTTCCGGAGATCGTCCCCACCAGAGACGTGCCTTTGACAGTTCTGGGACAAGGGATTCCCATTAGTTCCAGAACGGTAGGCATCAAATCCGGAGGCTGAACCAGAGGCGCGTGGATTTTTCCTCCCGGGATTCCAGGCACATGCATAATCAGCGGGATTCCGGACACCTCAGGCCACAGAGGTAGGTCCTGATATGCGCCCTCCCTGATAAGAGATTTTCCGATGTACCCGTGTTCGCCAAGGTAGAATCCATGATCGGAGGTTATAACTACAGCAGTGTCCGTCAACATGCCAAGATCTTCGATTTTGCCCAACAGGTATCCGATCCACTTGTCCACCAATGTGGTCTCAGCCGCATAGAGCATTCTGCAATGCTGGAGTTCAGCAACACTCAAGAAACTCGACCATCTGTCATATTTGGGATAGATAACCTCTTCTCCCTGGTAATCCTCTTCTTCGTACATCCGCACATAATGCTTCGGCGGATCCCAAGGTTCGTGCGGGTCGAAGGTGTCCACGTATAGGAAAAAGCGCGTGCCGCCACGAACTTCTTCAAGAAACTTGGCGGCCGTCTTCATGGTCTGTGCCACGAAACAGTCTTCTTCACTCCTTCGAATGCTTGTGTTTCTGAGGTGCTGGATCACCGTTGTGTAAGGATCTCGGAGTTTATGAGGCGAACAAGGGAATCTCACGTCCTCGGGAGAAACCCTCCAAGGGTCCGTTTCCTGCCCTCTGATCAGTTGGCATGAATGAAAGCCTCTCTGGTAATTGCAGTCGGCTGTGAAGGGATGAGGTGTGTCGGCCACCAGAGCTGTCCTGATTCCGCTCGCTCCCAGGGTCTCCTGTAGTGTCACAGAGCCCGGGTTGATCGGAGACCAAGCTTTGTACGTGAATGTGTACGTGCCGGTCAGGAGGTCATTCCGGTGAGGCACCGTGGGAAAGGAAGCCACATGGGCGTTTGAGAACACGTGAGCGCGTTTAGCGAATGCGCCAAGATTGGGTGTCTTCACCCACCCGCTATCGTAACACTCAACCGCATCACGGCGCAGGGTATCGGTCACAACCAGGATGACGTTCCGAGCCAGAGGAGGTTTGACGGCGCTGGAGCACCCGGCAAAATGAGCCAATGTTGCTGCTGCTCCGAGAGTGTTCGTTATGAAAGCCCGACGAGACATACCGGACTGGAAATCCATGGGACCCCACGCGCAAATGCTATAGGACTCAAGAAGGTTATCCAATTTGGGTGACAAATACAAGGTAGTGAAGGTCATTTCGTGGTTCGAGGAACAGCGCTGGGTCCACTGGTTATTGGTTTCGCGTGGACGTTGCGCGCTATCGAATGCGAAGACGCGTCGTGAGGAGCATTACTCCATGCTTCATGAAAAAAGAACACGATATCAGGATGATATGCGGTATCGGCATTTTTTCTTTGACAGCCGCAGACCTTTAGTCTATGAATGCCCGAGTCACCGAAGCCGCGACGATTTCGAATAACCTCAACCCAAGAGCCCAAGATCGAAGGCCCTGCTCTAACAAGAAGTGGGAAACGAAAGATTCGTCCGGAGCCGTCTAGTGAAGATCAGTGAACTGGTTAAGCGGACGCAGGTGTCCAAAGAGACCATCCACTACTACATACGCGAGGGGCTCCTGCCGCGACCCAGGAAACTGGGAAAAAACGTTGCGGACTACGGCGACAGCTATGTCGAGCGCATCCGGCTCATCAAAGAGTTCCAAGACCACCGTTTCCTTCCACTGTCAGTGATCAAGAGGGTCCTCAAGTACAAGAAGGGCTCACCGGAACGGGAATCGTTTCTTCAATTGCACACCGACTATTTCCGCCCTGTGGACCTGCTTCTCCCCACCGAAATCGTTGGTGAGGAGGACTTTCGCAAGGAAACAGGCCTTGGCCGCCGATGGCTGGCCAAGATGGAGGAATGGGGGATCATAACGCCGGAGATTCGCGAAGGCCGGAAGATCTACTCTCACGATGACGTCACGTTGGGCAGGGTCGTCGTGGACATGGACAGGATTGGATTGGGGCCCAAGGATGGCTTTGACCCGGAGGCGCTCAAGCACTATCGCGATGCATTCCTGCAAATCGTCGTAATGGCCCAGAGTTACTTTATGCGAGCCGTAGGGAAGAAGCTTTCCTCCACGGAACTCCTTCAACTGGGTGTGCAGGCGAGAGAGATTATGAGCGTATTTTTCTACCATCTCTTCCGGAAGCTCGCGCGCCAAGAACATGAACGTGGGCTTCGAGTTATGGAATCAAAGAAGGAAGAGAACGAGCGAGAGCAAATATGAGCTCACTTTGGTGCGTGAGGCGGAACGGAATCTGAAGAATGCGCGCAAAGACCGGGGCCTGGGTGCATCCACCGAGATTTTGGGCCTGAGCAACGTTACAAGCCGCAGGAATGAGGCAACAACCCTTTGATCAATCATAAAAGGAGGGCAAAGAGATGAGGGGCTGGAAAGTATTGGCGGGCGTAGTGTTGTCGTTGGCGGTCTTTCTTATTGCCGCGTGGCCTGCGGCTGAGGCCTCAGCTCAAGCGGCCAAAGAGGTGGTGATCGGATTTACGGGTCCGATCAGCGGTGTGGCAGCGGAATACGGCCAAGACTGTGTAAACGGCATAGACATGGCCATCAATGAGATCAACGCAGCAGGCGGAATCACGGTTAAGGGGCAGAAGCACGCCCTCAAGCTGGTCAAGCTCGATGACATGATCGATCCGACGCAGGCCGTTAATAACTGCCGCAGGTTGCGGGACCAGCACAAGGCGCCGGCTGTGTTTAATCCGGTCTTCAACACCCTTGCCGCCATGGCGAAGATCAATGAAGAAAAAGGCAACGAGTTCTTGATCATGGCCTATACCAGCACGCCCAAGATGATCGAGATGGGCAACAAGCTGGTGGTCTCTCCCCCCCCGCCGTTTACCATTTATGTGCGGAGCATGGCCGATGTCGCGTGGAAAGCGGGATACCGCAAAGCAGCCATGGTGGTTACCCTCGGCGCTTACGGCGATGAGTGGCGAGCTGCTTTCAAAGAGCATTGGCTGTCCAAGGGCGGACAGATCACTGAGGACAAACCGGCCAATTATTATGCTGAGACCGACTTCTCCGCGCAGTTGACTGCGGCTCTGGCCACAAAGCCGGATGTTCTGCTCATTGGCGGCCCGTCTGCCTCTACGGCACTCGTGGTCGAGCAGGCCCGCGGCTTGGGTTACAAGGGCGCGTTCATTCTGATCGACCAGGCCAAAATGGATTATATGGCCAACATTCTCAAAGGCACACAGTTGATGAACGGCACCATCGGGGTGGCAGCCGTGGGGCAGGTCCCGTTTCCTGCTACGCCGGCTTTTGAAAAGAAGTACACGAGCCTGTACAAGCGCATGCTCACATGGGAAGTGTCGCTGAACTATACCGCGATGCACGCCCTTGCAAAGGCCATGGCCGCGGCCGGAACCGTTGAGGATCCCGTGGCTATTCGGGCTGCTTTTCCCAAGGCCTTTCCCCTTCGTGGGGACAAATACCCTGTGGAGTACTTCGGGATTACGCCTGGGGGTCGAATGCAGATCGCGGGAGCGGTACAGACCATTAAGGATGGGAAGTACAGCCCGGTTCAATCCTGGTATTGGTGGTTCAAGACTCCGGAAGAACTCCAGAAGTTCCTCAAAGATATGAATGTAGAACTAGTCGGTGGCGCGACCGCAGAATTCCTGAAATACGAGAAGGATCAATAGGGAAATGCTTGGCCCTCGCTCTTGAAAGGGCCAGTTTCTGTGAAAGTTTTCGGCATAAGCTGCCGCGGTCGGGTTTACGTATGGGGAGGTTTGGAGGGGAGATGAGTCTCCTCTCCAAATTGTTGCGCAGTGATGCGCTTTTCCCGCTCATCTCCGAGGCGAAGTTCTGGAGTGCTCGCCGAAGCCGAGGACCTTCATAAATCGTTGTAGCTTGTTAGCTTGGCACTTGGTGCAATTGCCTTATGGACGGGAGCCTATGCAACTTTTTCTGCAACAAGTATTCAATGGGGTCATGTTGGGCAGCACCTATGCCATTGTGGCATTGGGGCTCACTCTGGTCTTTGGGATCCTACACATCCCGAACTTTGCCCACGGCCATCTGTACATGTTGGGCGCATACCTCTGTTTCTTCTTCATAACCTTGTACGGATTTGGCTTCTGGCCGGCTGTGATCATGTCCATGATTGTCCTGGCCCTGATCGGGATAGTGGTTGAAAGGCTCGTTTACCGGCCCTTACGGGACAAGCCACACATCAACTCGTTTATTGCCGCGGTGGGAGCTCTGGTAATCCTGGAAAACGGCGTGATCGCTCTTTGGGGCCCGCAGGGACAACGGATCCCGAATCCGTACCCCGGCATTACGGAATTGCTGGGGATTACCATGACTTACCAGCGACTCCTGGTGATCGTGGCCGCGATCATGCTGATTGTTCTTTTTCAGATCTTCATCAAGAAGACAACGACCGGCATGACTATCGAAGCGGTGGCCCAGAACCCTGAAGGCGCGGCGCTGGTCGGAATCAACGTAAACCGAGTTTCAGCCATCACCTTTGCCATCTCCACAGCCACGGCCGCGTTGGCAGCCTGCCTGGTGGCGCCGATCTTCATGATCTCACCTACTATGGGCGCTCTCCTGGGGATGAAGGCCTTTATCATCGTGATTCTGGGAGGTTTGGGCAGCATTCCGGGCGCGATCCTCGGGGGATACATCCTGGGGCTCCTGGAGGCGCTCGGAGGCGGATATCTCTCCGCAGCCTATAAGGACGTGTATGCCTTCGGCGCACTGATCCTGATCCTGGCCATCAGGCCCACCGGTTTGTTCGGCAGGGAGGTGAGCTGATGGCAGTGCTGGCTTTCTTACGTGAGAAACGGCTCTACGTAGTGCTGCTTATTTTAGCGCTGGCCGCGCCCTTTCTGATTACCGACCGGTACACGTTTCAGATCGTGATTTATGGCTGCCTCTTCTCCATCTGCACACTCAGCTTAAACCTGATCCTGGGCTACACGGGACAAGCCTCTCTGGCACACGCGGGTTTTTTCGGGATTGGATCGTATGGCGTAGCCTTGATGACCAAAAACGGCATCTCTTTTTGGCTGGCCTTGCCTCTGTCCGCGCTGCTCGCGGCCCTGGTGGGCTTTCTTATCGGGCTGCCTACCCTGCGTACCCGTGGATCATATTTTGCCATTGCCACGCTTTGTTTCGGGGTCATTGTCTCCATTGTGGCCGGAAACTGGATTCAGCTTACAGGCGGATATTCCGGCGTGGTGGGGATTCCCCTTCCGGACCCGATCCCCATTCCCTGGATTGGAAGCATTGGCTTTCAAACAATGACTGCCCAATACTATTTGGTGCTGGCTTTCTTACTATTTTCTTTGTTGGTAATGCATCGGCTGGTCTATTCGCTGCTGGGGCTCGGTTTCATGGCTATCCGGAACAATGAAGTGCTGGCCGAGGCGGTAGGGGTGAACACCTTTGCCGGCAAAGTCCTATCCTTTGTGATATCGAACTTCTTCGCAGGGTTGGCCGGCGGCCTCTATGCTAGCCTTGTTGGTAGTATCAGTCCCAGCACCGCGTCCATTGAGATGACTTTCAACTGGCTCATATGGCTGCTCATCGGCGGGGTCGCGACCCTCGCAGGGCCCATTATCGGTGCGTTTGCCATCCCGCTCATCATGGAACATCTCCAGTTTCTGGAGCTGTACCGCATGATCCTTTTCGGGGTGCTCTTGATCGTAGTGATCATCTACGCCCCTCGGGGCATTATGGGCGCAATCACTGACTTGCAGCAAAAGTTGCGCGCCTCTTATGAGCAAAGGAGGGAAGTGAAGCGTGCTTCTGGAGGTTGAGAAACTCACCAAGCGTTTTGCCGGTCTGATGGCGGTAAGCGACGTATCTCTCAATGTACGTGAAGGCGAGATACTGGCAATCGTTGGGCCGAACGGAGCAGGGAAATCGGTTCTCTTCGGACTGATCAGCGGCTTGCTCAAGCCGACTTCCGGCCGAATACATCTTCAGGGCGAAGAGATTACCGGTCTCAAGCCGCATGTAATAGCGGCCAAAGGCATTGCCCGTACTTTTCAGACCACGGCCTTGTTTGACCAATTGCGAGTCGTAGACAACCTCGCGCTCGGTTATCGATTGCGCACCACCGGCGGCCTTTGGTCCACGCTGGTTCATAACCGGAGGTGGCAGGAAGACAAAGACCAGGCCACGGCTCGGGTAATGGAAACGTTGGGCTTCATCGGGTTGGCGGAAAAGGCGTTTCATTTCGTTTCCACTCTTTCCCAGGCCGAGCAAAAGCGACTGTCCATCGGAGTAGCGCTGATCAGTCAACCCAAGATGATCCTGCTCGACGAGCCGTCCGGTGGCCTCATTCTTGAGGATACGGAAGAGGTCACCGGGCTGATCAAGAAGATTCATCAGGTGGCGGGCATCACGGTTTGTCTCATCGAACACAAGATGCGCATGGTGATGGGCCTGGCCGACCGAATCGTTGTCTTGAATTTCGGCCGAGTGATCGCGGAAGGACCGCCTGAAGATATTGGCAATAACCCTGAAGTTATCGAGGCATACTTGGGAGAGAAATACGTTGCTTAAACTTACCAATGTCTCCACATTTATCGGCAGCTTCCAGGCGGTTCGAGATATCTCGTTGGAGATCCCTCAGGGTGATTTTGTCACACTTCTGGGGAGCAACGGCGCGGGCAAGACCACCATGTTTCGGACCATTGCAGGCGTGCTCAAAGCGTCAAAGGGAGCCATCGAATTCAAGGGTCGCCGCATTGATGGGATGCCGGCCAGTAATATAGTGGGCCTGGGTCTCTCCCTTTGTCCTGAAGGGCGCCAGCTTTTTCCGCAGCTTTCCGTGTACAAGAACTTGACGCTTGGAGCATACACGCGGCGCAAGGATCGCCAAGGCATCCGGCAATCTTTGGAGCAGGTCTATACGCTGTTTCCTATCCTAGCGCACCGTAAGAACCAAATGGCAGGGACATTCAGCGGCGGAGAACAGCAGATGCTGGCCATAGCCCGTGCGCTCATGTCCAAGCCGGACATGTTGTTGCTCGACGAGCCTTCCATGGGATTGGCGCCGATTGTGGTGAGACAGATCATCGGCGACGTGGTCAAAGCCATACATGAAGCCGGCACAACAATATTCTTGTCCGAACAGAATGCCAATATGGCTTTGATGATCAGTCGCCACGGATACGTATTGGAAACCGGAAGGATCGTGCTGGAAGGACTGAGCTCCGAGCTCATGCACAACGACAAAGTGAAAAAAGCTTACATCGGCACCTAATCGGATGCGGTCTTCTGCCCTATTTGGTATCCTTCAAGGCTTGATTTCTTGGTCCAGAATGATGAGTTCTTCGCGGACTCGTTCCATCTCCTTCTCCAAATGCATTATGGCGGCCGGAGAGTCGGATAAGTCGCGACTTCTGCCTATGTTTTCGAGGGCCAGTGCTGCATTCACCGCGCCTTCGGCAGCGAAATTGCTCACTGATCCCTTCAGAGCGTGAGCCGCCCTTTCGAGGCGCTCGGGATCTCTCTGCTGATACGCGTTCCTAATCTCTGACAGCAGCGCAGGGCAATCGTTGAGGAACAGCGCAATAATCTCTTGCAAGAGTTCCGCATCTCCACCGGTTCTCTCCAATACCTCGGCTTTGTTCAAGACTAAAGTTGGAGATGCAACAATTCGTATCGGTTGATCCTCTTTTTCGCGATTCTGCATAATATGTTCGATCGTTTCATAAAGCTCTTGAGCACTAATGGGCTTGGAAATGTATGCGTCCATCCCAGCTTCGAGACACATTTCTTTGTCTCTTTGCATAGCATAGGCTGTTAAGGCAATGACAGGAACGTGTACGCCTTTGGGTCTTTCTAGTTCTCTCAAAGTCCGAGTCGCATCGAGACCGTCTATCTCCGGCATCTGAACGTCCATTAATATGAGATCGAAGTTTGCCCGATTCAGGATTTCAAGCGCTTCTCTGCCGTTACATGCAACCGTTACCGTGTGTCCCATCCGTTCAAGCATCTTAGTGGCCAGCTTTTGATTGACGGCATTGTCCTCGGCGAGCAGTATGTTGAGGCGCCGTTTGCTTTCTCGAATGGAATGCCGCGTTATCAACGACGGCCGATTTTGATCCGACACAGAGCCATTCAACACCCTTGAAAGAGTAAACAGTAGCTCCGATTGCTTTACGGGCTTCAACAAATAGGCGGCTATTCCCAGTTGAAGGCAGCGGGACGCATGTCCTCTCTCCCCGGATGACGTGAGCATGACTATGGTGGGCGCCACAACGCTTGGCGTACTGTTTATGCGCTCAACCAACTCGAACCCGTCCATTCCCGGCATCATGCAATCAGTGATGACAATCGGAAAGGGTGTCCCATCGTGGTGTGATTTGCGCAACGCGGATAACGCGGCCTTTCCGCTGTCCACAACCGTCGGTACCATTCCCCAGTAAATGAGGAGCTGCTCCAAGATCTGCCTATTCGTGAAATTGTCATCGACCACAAGAACCGATAGACCTTTCAGATCGACAACCTCGTCCGCGACGGGTTGTTCCAAATGGTCACTTTGGAGATTCAGGCGTATCGTGAAATGGAATGTGCTCCCTCTTCCGACTTCGCTCTCAACCCAAATGTTGCCGCCCATCATTTGACAAAAACGTGACGAGATAGCTAAACCAAGCCCGGTCCCTCCATACTGCCTCGATGTGGATCCGTCGGCTTGCTCGAAGGCACGAAAAATCTTTGCCTGCTTATCGAGAGGAATGCCGATCCCTGTGTCGGCAACCTTGAAATGCAAGTCAACCGAAGCCGAGATGTCTGATGTGCACTCAACGCTAACTACCACTTCTCCGTTATCCGTAAATTTGATGGCGTTGCCCACAAGATTCACAAGGATTTGCCGGAGACGCCCGGGATCGCCTATTACCGCTTCGGGGATCTCGGGATGAACATGGCAAAGCAGTTCAAGGTTCTTGTTGTGTGCCTGCACAGCCAGAATGGTCATTGTATCTGAGATCGCGTCCCGCAGCCCAAAGGGAATCTCTATCAACTCCAATTTGCCGGCCTCTATTTTGGAAAAATCCAAAATGTCATTAATAAGTTTTAGCAGAGAATCTGCCGACACTCTGACTGCTTCCAGGTATTCATGTTGTTCGGGAGTGAGCTCTGTATTTAGAGCCAACTCTGTCATTCCCATGATCCCGTTGATCGGTGTGCGAATCTCGTGACTCATGTTGGCCAGGAATTCGCTCTTCGCTCCGCTTGCCTTTTCAGCCGCCTCGCGCGCTTGGACAAGTTCCTTTTCTGCTCTTTTCCTATCCGTGATGTCTTCAGATATTGCGAGCACGTATTCAGGCGTTCCATCCTCTGCCAGTATGGGGAGCTTCTTGGAATGTATAATTCTGAGGCCGTTGCACTTGGTGCCCACCATTTGCTCCGATATGCACACCAGTGTTCCACTGGCCAAAGCTTGACGGTCTTGGGCGCAGAAAGTATCCGCCTGTTCGGTGGGAAACAGATCGTAAACGGTCTTGCCTATCACGTCTTCGCTGGGATAACCGTAGACCTCGCGGCAGGCCTTGTTCCACAGGATATATCTTAATTCCTGGGCATCCTTCAGGAAAACCGGTGTGGGGAGATACTCTACGATCGAAGACAGGAGATTCTTGAGTCGCTTCATCTCCTCCTCGGCTTTTCTGCGTTCTGTCATGTCGAGAATCGTTCCCATGATCCGCAATGGTTTGCCCTCCTGGTCTCGTTCAACGACCTTGCCTCTGGACAGAAGCCTTTTCATTTCTCCTGATAGGCTTCGACTCCGGTATTCGGATTCGTAGAAGGGGGCGAGTCCGTTGAGATGGCGGTTCAAAGCCTCTGACACATGAGGCCAATCATCGGGATGAACCATTCTTTTCCAAGTGCGGATACTGGGTTCAACTTCTCCCGGAGCGTATCCCAGCAGTTCGTATAATCGATCGTTCCAAACTGCTTTACCGGTTTGAACATTGTAATCGTACAAGCCAAGCTCGGCTGCGCCTAATGCCAGTTCCAGCCTGTGCTCACTCTCGTGCAGCGCGACCTCAGCCCGAACTCGCTCAGCCTCGGCGGCCTCAAGCGCAGAAACTCTCCCACGGCAGGCCTCCAATTCACTGATGAGTTGCTCCCTTGTCTTGTTCCGGTCTACCATGTGTCTCACTCCCTTTTACGCGCTGGCCTGTGGCCGTTTCCGCCTGTTTCTCGACGTCCGTATTTTCAAGAGATTCTTTTTTAAACACATGAGATAGTCCTTATTTCCTCCTGACGTTGGAGTACGCCGGCGCAGGCCGCAACATGTTTTATTTCTTCGCTCAGAGCCGCGAGGCGTTGGACAGGGCACACGATGGGCTTCCTCGATCTCATGCCTTTGTTTGGGTGACGCGATGGAGGTGCTGCTCATTTCCCTGCTATTCCTTCCGACTGCTTGCCTGGGGCTTCAGGAGTCGTGCCTTAGCAGGAGCAAATTCCATACCACTAGGCGCTTGCAACGCATGTGCCCGGAATTCCAAGGGTACCTGTCGGATTGAACAGGGAGGCCGTAAAAAGTGCTTCAAGGTGGAGGTTGTGATGATCAAAAAACACACACCACCCACAATTCGCTGCGCTCTGGCGGATCTTTCGGAATGCGGACGGCTGGCTACTGGAGCTAATTTTCTCGTGGTTATTTTTTGAGCATGATGCGGGATTATTTTCCCTTGATCAAATGGCAGCTCCAGGAGTAATCAAGTACAAGGGCCGAGAATTTTCACTTCAGTAACCGATTCTCTGTTCTTCAGCGAGCGGTGCCACCTGGGAGCCTTTGGCAACGACGCTGCGGCTGCACTCGGCTAGAAGTTTGATTGAACAGTCAATACCAGGGGTATCCCGCAAGCATCTTTAAGAAAGGGAGGTCTCCCTCGCTTTCGTTGAACCAGCACAGAAACGGAGATTTCCGATGAAGACTTTACGCATTCCGTCAACTCTAAAATGGTGGCCGTTCTTCATGCTGGTTTTCATTATGCTGGCGTGCCCTGGCATCGTATGGGGCACCGAGGCTTTCGTACAGCATCTCGTCAGGGCCGCATATTACGGGGATCTAGCAACAGTCAAGATCCTTCTTGACCACGGGGCTGACGTGAACGCAAAGGATCGACAAGGTTGGACGCCGCTGATGGCTGCTGCCGAGAAAGGCCGCCTCGAGGTAGTGAGATTACTTTTGGACAAAGGCGCTAATATCAACGGCAAGTGCAAACGTGGCAGGACACCCCTGTTTTGGGCAACCAAGAAAGGTCACTCGGACTTAGTAAGACTCATGCTCGACAGGAAGGCGGAAGTCGATGCAAAGGACGACAATGGTTGGACGGCTCTGACAGTTGCTGCCGTGGAAGGTCGGAGAGAGATACTGGCACTGCTCGTGGCGAAAGGGAGTGACATCGAAGTACGAGACCGAGATGGGTGGACGGCCTTAATGTGGGCTGCGAGGCAGGGCCACTCTGGCGCAGTGGAACTACTGTTGGAGAAGGGCGCCAACGTTAATGCTAAGGCCCGCGATGATTCGACGGCCTTGATGGCTGCAGCCTTCGAGGGTCAATTGCAGCCGGCGAAACTACTTACGTCGAATGGCGCTGATGTCAATGCACGGACCGTCAATGGTGCGACAGCTCTGAAGATCGCAGAAGACAGAGGCTACGGAGAAATCGTGAGACTTCTCGAGCTACATGGGGCAAAGGAGTAGCGCTGACATACAGCCGAGCACTTTTTTCTGTTACCTCATGGATTGTAGTCTTTACGCTAGTTGTGTCAGGTTGGAATCGCTGAATTCCCGCCTTCGCCGGAACGATGGAGCAGAGCATACACAGTTCAGCCAACAGTTCTTGCGGCCGCTATGGCAGCGGCCCACGAGGGAACTCTAGAACAAATCGAGTACCGTAGGAGATCAAGGGATTATCTCAAGGATCTTGGAGTTTATAAGGTCGTGTTACGATGGATGGCCGGGACGTTCCCGCGGGACGCGGAATCACGGTGTCGAAAGCACAAGAAGCGTTCTTCGTGCGAAGTACAAAGTCCACATATTGGCAGTAGCTTCGGTGCCTCATGATTGTCGCCTCCTGTCGCTTCGCGACCACGACGTATGACGTCGTGGCCACCCAGGTCAGGCCTGACTTGTCGTTCCATTTCTTTTGGGGTCGCAGTCTTGAGAGGACTTGATTGAACCTACTGTGGAGGGCTTGGAAGCATAAGAGTTTTTGAGGGAGGGGTGCGGGGGGGGGGCGGGTTTGGGAAAAAAGCCC
>JBFLZC010000002.1:39534-44950 GCA_040756375.1 Thermodesulfobacteriota bacterium | reverse complement strand
CCCCCCCCCCCCCCCCCCCCCCCCCCCCCCCCCCCCCCCCCCCCCCCCCCCCCCCCCCCCCCCCCCCCCCCCCCCCCCCCCCCCCCCCCCCCCCCCCCCCCCCCGCTACTCTTTCCAAATCTCTCATCTTCTATGCGAGCCAGCGTTTACGGCGTTTGTAGTGTTTTACGTCGCGATAGCTTTTCTTACCGATTTCAGTCAGACCCAGGTAGAATTCCCTCACGTCTTCGTTATCGCTGATTACGGTTGATTCGCCGTCAAGCACCACGCGGCCGTTTTCCATCACATACGCGTATTGTGCAAAATCCAGGGCCATGGCAGCGTTTTGTTCGGCCAAGAGCACGGTGACATTCTCCTGATCGTTCAGGCTGCGGATGATGTTAAAGATCTCCTCGACCAGGAGCGGAGCCAGTCCCATGGACGGCTCATCAAGGAGCATAATCTTCGGTTTGGACATGAGTGCTCGTCCAATAGCCAGCATTTGCTGCTCACCACCCGAAATGTAACCGGCCTTCGCGGCCCGGCGCTGCTCTAATCGTGGAAAGTATCGATAAACTACGCCTACGTCGTCTCGAACCTGCTTGTCGTTTCTGGTATACGCGCCACAAAGGAGATTGTCTTCCACAGTGAGGTGCTCAAAAACCCGCCGACCTTCCATGACCTGGATGACACCTTGCTTGACCACCTGCGCGGGATGCATCTTATCGATGCGCAAACCCGCGAACTCGATGGTTCCCTTGGTCACCTCACCACGTTCCGCATGAAGCAAATTGGAGATGGCTTTGAGTGTGGTGCTTTTGCCGGCGCCGTTGGCCCCGAGAAGGGACACTATCCCCTTCTCGGGAACCTCGAGAGAGACCCCCTTCAGCACCAGGATCACGTGCTCGTAAATGACTTCGATGTTGTTCACCCTGAGAAGAGGGGGCTTGGCGCCTTCAGTCATGTCGTATTCCTCTCCCTTGTTCGTGGCATGGTCTGCTGGATAATCACGCTTCAAAGGCGAACTGTCTTACTTCTTCTCACCTTTCTTGGCCGCGTAATCTTCCGCGGAGCGCTTTACTTCCGTCTTCACGATGTCTTTCATAGGGGCGATCCAGTCGGAAATACTCACCCACTTAGCGCCATCCCACTTCTGGAACCTGATCCAGCCACCGCCTTCGTGATCGGTTGGGCTGGTTTTGAGTGGCGGCATGAAGCCTTCCGCGCCAAGCTCTTTGAGCCGCTTCTCGTCGATGTTCAGGTTTTCGAGAGCCCATTTCATTTGTTCGCCGTTGACAGGTTTGGCTCCGAACTTCTTGTACGCAGTGCGAAGGGCCTCTGCGGTGATGATTCCGTGGATCACACCTCGGTTGTAGTACACGGTCCCAACTCGCGTGACCGGTAAGTTGCCCTTTCCTTTCATGTAGATATTTTCCAGGATCTCCTGAATGATTGGGTACTGTTGGCCCACGCCGTGGAAGTTCGTAGTGATATAGTCCTTTGCTGCGGGCCCGGCAGGTACGACATCCTCTTCAGAGCCGCACCACCAGACGCCGATGATATGGTCGCGGGGGAATCCCACGCGTGCAGCTTCTTTCAGCGGAACAGTGCAACTAATGCCCCAGTTGCGGTTGATAACCCAGTCCGCCTTAAAGCGCCGCTTTATGTCCAGCCATTGTGCACTCTGTTCAAGGCCTGGTGGAGGTACTGGGAACAGACCCAGCTCAAAACCATATTTTTCAGCCAGGACTTTCAGGATCGGAATGGTTTCCTGTCCGTACGCTACGTCTATGTAGAGCAGCGCTATTTTCTTTCCTTTGAGTTTGTTCAGGCCGCCTTCTTTCGACGCGATGTAGTTGATCTTTCCGGTGACCTGAGACCAGTACGTCGTCACAAGAGGAAAGATGTAGGGGAAGATCTCGCCACCCGCCTGCGCATCCGCACGACCGTATCCGATGCTCGTCAACGGGATCTTATCCGCGGCAGCGCGCTCCATCAGGGCATAGGTGATCCCGGTGCTTACGGGATGGTATACAGCCGCGCCGCCCCCTTCCTTCTTCGTACGCTCGTAGCATTCCACTCCACGTGGCGGTGAATATGCGGTCTCGCATTCTTCCCACTTCAACTTGATTCCGTCGATACCGCCTTTGAGGTTGATCAGATCGAAGTAGTCCTCCATACCGCCGCAGATGCCGCTTCCGCCCGGCGCGTACGGTCCGGTGCGATAGCACAAGAGTGGCAGCCACTGTTCCTTTTCCTGTGCGCCTGACAGTGGGGGCATGATCAGCATGCATGCCATTGCAAGCGAGATCGCCAGGACACATCTCAGTTTCATCGCTTTGGACATAGATTCTACCTCCTTCGGTGAGGATGCGAAAAACCGCGTTATGAGTCTTTCTGCCCGATGCCCTTCTCGTCGGTCCAGGCCCGGGGCGCTCTCTCGTATGGTTTCCCTTAGTAGGGGAATGGCCATAACCGGAGGTAATCCTTGATCGTATTCCACAGGCGAGCTAACCCGAACGGTTCTACCGCCAGGAAGAAAATGATCAGGGCCCCAAAGATCATGTTCTCAGTATTGGCCATCAGATCGAGCGTGAAGACCTTACTCAGGTCAACGATGCGGTGATTGACAAAGCTAATGCCCAAATTGATGAAGATCGGCAACAGCACTATAAAGGCCGCGCCAAGGAACGAGCCCAACACGCTGCCCATGCCGCCGATAATCACCATGCCCAGGATCTGGAATGAAACCAGCAGGTGGAATTCTTCGATATTGGCCGACCCATAATAGAAAGCTACGAGGAGCCCTCCGGCCACACCTGCGTAGAATGAGCTCACCGCGAAAGCGAGCATCTTATACCTAAACTGCGATATACCAATGATCTCCGAGGCCACGTCCATGTCTCGGATCGACATCCAGGCGCGGCCTATGCGGCTGCGGACGACGTTCTTGGCAAAGAACGCCATGATCACCACGAAGATCAGGGCAAAGTAGTACTTCTCCGCAGCTGTGTCGATCTGCCAGCCCAGGAGCTCCAAAGCCTTGATGTCGATGGTGGAATAGACGCCGCCGCTAATCCACTTGACGTGCGTGATCACCCACTCGATGATCAACTGGGCAGCCAAGGTGGAAACCGCGAGGTAAAACCCTTTGATCCTCAAGGAGGGTAGACCGAAGACAGAACCCACTGCGGCCGTAATGATCCCGGACCCGAGCAATGCCACAGGAATAGGCACGTCATACCGGTTGTACATAACGACGGTGGCGTAAGCTCCCACAGCCATAAAACCAGCGTGGCCCAATGAAAGCTGCCCCGCGTAGCCTGTCAAGATATTGAGCCCCAGAGCAGCCAGTGAGAAGACGAGAAACGGAATGAAAATACTCACCAGCATGTAATGACTGGATACGAGTGGGATGACGAGGAAAGCTAGGACCATAGCTACACCGAAGCCCACCTTGTCCAAAGGGATAGGGAAGAGCTCCATGTCCTTAGCGTACGTGGTCTTCAACACACCGGTTTCTCGATAAAACATGGCTCAGACTCTCTCGATGATCTCTCGGCCGAAGAGGCCGTAAGGACGCACCGTAAGGACAATCAGCGCCAGAAGATACGGGAAGAAGTTCTTTATGCCGCCGCCCACGGCCGGGCCGATGAGGCCCTCCGCGAGGTTTTCCGCAGCCCCTATGATCAGGCCGCCTATTATGGCCCCGGGAATGGAGTCAATCCCGCCTATGATAAGAACCGGCAGGGCCTTGAGCGCCAAGAGCGCGAGACTCGCTTGAACGCCGACTCGGCTCCCCCACAATGCTCCAGCCACAATCGCGACGATCCCGGCTATGGCCCAGGTGATGCCCCAGGCTTTGCGGAGAGGAATGCCTACCGCGAGTGCAGCCTCATGGTCGTCTGACACCGCTCTAAGAGCACGGCCGGTTTTAGTCTTTTGGAAAAACCAGACCAGCAGTATCACGAGAAGGCCCGCTACCACCGCTCCCAGTATGTCCATATTGCTGATGAACATGCCTGCAACTTCATACGTCTGGTCTACGACGCCCAGCTCTAACCCGCGGGGCTGGGTTCCCCAGATTCCCTGTGCCAGACCCTGAAGAAAGAAGGCCACGCCGATGGTAGCCATGAATAGTACCAATGGCGGCCTCGCCACGAGCGGCTTGAGCACGATCCGCTCGATGGCCATGGCAAGGATCAGCATGATCGCCAGTACGATGATGAGGCTGATCCAAAGGGGAATTTTGACCACGAAGGAGGCCAAGGCCAAGGCCGCAAGGAAGGTCATGTCTCCCTGGGCAAAGTTGAATACTCCTGAAGCCTTGTAGATGAGCACGAAGCCCAGGGCCACCAGGGAATACATCAAGCCCACCAGTAGGCCGCTGACGGTGAGCTCCAGGGCAAAGAGCAGGGTTTCGGACATCAATGATACTCCTTCACTTCTTTCCGTGCGCTCCCAGATAAGCCTTGATTACCTCCGGATTCGATCGGATCTCGTCCGGGGTGCCTTCAGCGATCTTGCGACCATAATCCAGCACAAGGATTCGGTCGGAAATATCCATGACTACGCCCATATCGTGCTCGATCAAACATATGGTGGTGCCGCGTTCTTCGTTGGCGTCCAAGATAAACCTGGCTATATCTTCCTTCTCTTCGAGGTTCATGCCCGCCATTGGCTCATCCAACAGCAGGAGCTTGGGTTCGGCTGCCAACGCTCGACCCAGCTCGACCCGCTTCTGCAAACCATACGGGAGCATTCCGGCCGGAATTTTCCGTATTGCCTCGATTTCCAAGAAGTCGATCACGTCTTCTACAACCGCCCGGTGCGCAATTTCCTCCTTCTGTCCCCAGCCCCAATAAACGCCTGAAGAGAACAGGCCTGAACGCATTTGGAGGTGTCGGCCGACCATGAGGTTGTCAAGCGTGGTCATGCCCTTGAAAAGCGCGACGTTCTGAAAGGTCCTCGCGATTCCGAGAGAAGCCACGTGGTGGGGAGGCATGAATGTGCGTTCCTTGCCCTCGAAGAACACTTCCCCGGGCGAAGGATGGTACACACCGCTGATCACGTTGATCAGAGTGGTCTTGCCGGCTCCGTTGGGCCCGATGATCGCGAAAATCTCCCCGGGATTGATCTCCAGGCTGACCCCGAGCAGAGCCTGGAGGGCTCCGAAGCTGACATAGACATTGTTTACCTTAAGCAGCGGGCGACCTATGCCGTCTGGCATGATGGCTCCTTGTGCGAAATCGTGAAATACGGCCGACTTGGTCTAAGACCCTTGAATCCTGCAAAGTAACCGCGACCATCCGAGAGATAACATCTCACTATGGAAGCGGTGCTGAGTCATGCTAGCGCTGTGAGCGCCTGCAAATGCTAGGAGTTTTTGGGGAGGGGTCCGGGGAGGCCCATTTTGCAAAAATGGCCTCCCCGGCTA
>JBFLZC010000002.1:0-39524 GCA_040756375.1 Thermodesulfobacteriota bacterium | reverse complement strand
CCCCCCCCCCCCCCCCCCCCCCCCCCCCCCCCCCCCCCCCCCCCCCCCCCCCCCCCCCCCCCCCCCCCCCCCCCCCCCCCCCCCCCCCCCCCCCCCCCCCCCCGCTACTCTTCCCAAAACTCGTGGGTTTGAAAGCCGTCCGGCGATCAAGCGACCGCGGCTTCCTGCGTTTTTATGATCTCCACATCCCGGATAGCCAAGTTTGCGCGAATGGTTGCGGTACGTCCGTCTTCGTAGGTAATGACCGCCTCCACGTTTACCCGATCCTGGTCCGAATATAGGGAATTGATGAGCTTTTCGTATTTCTGAGCGATGAAGCCCCTTCTAAGCTTGCGCGTTCGCGTGATCTCCGCGTCATCCGGGTCCAGCTCTTTGTGCAGGATGAGGAAGCGCTTGATTTGGGCTCCTCGGAGCTGCTCCTCCTCAAAGAGCGAAAGATTGACCTTCTTCACTTCTTCGTAGATGAGGTCATATACTTCGGGCTTCTGACTGAGGTCGGTGTACGACGTGTAGCCGATGCTTCTTCTTTCGGCCCAGTTGCCCACGGTCTCCGCGTCGATGTTGATCATGGCCGCCACAAAATCCTTCCCTTGACCCAGCGTGACGGCTTCCTTGATGTATTGGCTAAATTTCAGTTTGTTCTCGATATATTGCGGAGCGAAGATCGTCCCGGATGCCATTGTGCTCACGTCCTTGGCTCGATCGATGATGATCAGATGGCCGTCTTTGTCGATGATTCCCGCGTCCCCGGTGTAAAGCCAGCCTTCCTTCAAAGCCCCTACCGTGGCTTCCGGGTTCTTGTAGTAGCCACGAAAGACTCCAGGACTCTTTATGAGCACTTCGCCTTGATCGCCGATGCGGATCTCGACGCCCACACAGGGCTTGCCAACCGTTTCCAGCTTGACGTCGTCGTCGGGCTGGTACGTGCACATAGCCGATGTTTCGGTTAGCCCGTAAATTTGCTTAAGGTTTACACCGATAGCCCGATAGAAGCGGAAGACCTCCGGCCCTATGGCAGCCCCCGCGGTGTACGCGTAACGGACCTTGGCAAGTCCCAGGTTATCTCTCAGCGGGCTTGTGACGAGGGCTCGACCGATGGCCCTGAGCAGCTTCAGGTGGAGTGGCACAGGCTTCTTGTCGCTTTCCAGCTTGGTGCACCTGACTGCCACGTCCATGAAATACTCGTACGCTTTTCGGAGTGGCCACCACGCATCATCCATCTTCACTTGGACCGAAGAGAGTATGTTCTCCCAAATCCGGGGCGGACAAATCAGTAGCGTCGGCCCGATCTCCCGCATATCCCGCATCACGGTGGAAGGGCCTTCAGGGCAGTTGACCGTAAAGCCCGTGTTGAGGAACATGGCGATGGATAAGACCCCGTCCCCGATCCAGGCCATGGGGAGATAGGCCATGACCTGGTCTGAGGAACGATGATCCTCCATTGCGGAGAGCGCTCTCGCGTTTGTTATCAGATTTGAATGCGTCAGCACCACGCCTTTGGGATTGCCCGTGGTCCCGGACGTGTAGGCGATCAGCGCGATATCGTCGGATCGAACCTGATCGATCTCTTGCTCCACATAGCCCGGATGGAGCTTGTCGAACTCGCTACCCATTTCCTGAACTTGGACAAACGCCTTGATGTGCGTGTGATCGTAGTGGCGCATACCCTTCGGGTCGTCGTATATGATGGTCTCGATGCTGGAAACGCTATCTTTAAGCGCCAACATCTTATCAACCTGTTCTTGATCCTCAGCTACAATGAAGCGTACGGCCGAATGCTCGATAATGTATTGGAGTTCCTTTTCTATTGCGTCCTGGTACAGCGGCACAGGCACGCCGCCCAAGCACATCGCGGCCACTTCAGCCCAGTAAAGCTGAGGTCGGTTGTCACCGATGACTCCTAGAGTGTCCCCCCGCTTGAAGCCCAAGGCCGCCAAGCCCGAGGCGAAGAGGCGAACTTGAGTCCAATAGTCTTCCCAGGTGTAGGACTGCCAAATGCCGAAGTCCTTCTCCCGGATGGCCACGCGGCCTCTTTCTTTGCGGGTTTGCTGGCTCAGCAAAAGCTTGGGAAGAGTGTCCTCCCCTGGCTCTCCTCTGACAATTCCCAACGTCATGGGTTGACTCCGTGCACGACCGGATAGTGAAATGATTTGGATAAAGGCTTGGTCGAACGAATTCGGCCTGCCCAGTTTTCTGATCTATGCTTGAATGACCGACAGATCTCCGATCTGTCTTGGACCCCCTATTGGACTACGCCAAAGGCGATTCCCGGAGGGCTGGACGCATCAACGATTCCACGTGTGCAACGATTTTGTCCCAGCTCGATGAGCCCTTGGTTATGAAATCGTCCGCGCCGTACTGCCGTGCAGCCTCTCTATATTCAGCAAGATCGTAATTGGTGGCGATGATGATGGGTATGTGTCGGTGCTGCTGCTTGATCTTTCGTGTTATCTCCAGGCCGTTTTCGTCGGGCAGCCTTATGTCAAGGAAGATGAGATCAGGAAGAAGGTTCTCAAGGATCCGCCAGGTTTCGCGACCGTCCGAGGCCTCATGGACGACGATCAAGGGGAAGCGATCGATGAGCATCTCTTTGAGAGACTCACGGAACGCCGCGTTATCGTCAACAATCAGTATGTTGAACATGCCGGCAATCCGGGATCGGTGCCCATCCACAGCTTCCCGATCTGACCCTTTTCAGTCACGGGCAGTCTAGCGCACATCCAGGAGATGCCAATGGGGTCTTTCCCCCATATCGATTGGGAAAAGACTGTATTCAGATTGGACAGGATGGAAGACCTATCGCGGAGCTTTCCTCGGAGCAGGCACGTACGGTATACTGACACACGCTCATGGGACGGCTTAGTGCATTAAGCCACGGGGGGCCAACGCTCTCGTAGTCAACAAGTCATGAGATTGGCTTGCGCTTCATGTTCACCAGCCACAAAATCGTGATCGCGGAAGACCACGCCATCCTCCGAGAAGGATTGAAGGCGCTGCTGTCTGCTGAACCTGATTTCGACGTAATCGGAGAAGCGCAAGACGGCCGAGACGCGATTCGGCTGGCCGAGCGCATGAAGCCCGACATGATCCTGATGGACCTCTCTATGCCGAGGATGCACGGAACCGAGGCTATACGAGAGATCAGCAAACGAACCCCGCAGACGAAGATCTTGGTGCTGACCGTTCATAAGAACGAGGACTACATTTTTGCCACTTTTGAGGCCGGTGCCGCGGGATACGTTGTCAAAGACGCCTCGTATGCTGAGTTGGCTGGCGCCATCCGGGCCGTCCTCCAAGGACAGCAGTACATCAGCCCATCCATTTCCGCCGGAGTGATAAAGGGGTATGTGGAGGGCAACAAGAGGAGGCATCTCGAAACATTGTGGGGTGCGCTGACCCCACGGGAAAGGGAGGTGCTGAAACTAATTGCCGAGGGTTACCGAAACAAACAAATCGCGGATATGCTTTGTATCAGCGTTAAGACCGCGGAGAAACACCGGGCTCAGGTCATGAAGAAACTCGATCTGCATACCGTCTCCGCGTTAACCGCCTACGCTCTGGAACGTGGCCTTATCGGGGGATAAATCCATTCCCATCCGCGGGCCATGTCGCTCTCAGGAGAGTGCGTGGTTCAGCGGTCCTTTCAATGACCAGCGATCCCCCGGATGATTCAGTTCTCTCTCTCATGCTCGCCAGCCCAAAGCCCTTCCTGAAGCGGCCCCCGTCAAAGGCCGCGGAGGAATCAAAGCCCACGCCATTGTCCCGGATCTCCAGTTCGATGTTTCCGTCGATCTTCTGCAAAGAGACGAGGACGCGATCGGCCCCACTGTGCTTCCCCACATTATTCAGCGCCTCTTGGAGCACGCGGAAGACCACAATCTTAAGGCGCGGCGGGACGTCATCTTCGGCAACATGCACGTCTTGGCCGACTTGAATCTCAGGGAAGGTTGTTTGGAATTCGCGGCAGAACCACTTGATCGTTGCCAGGATTCCTAGATCGTCAAGGATGGACGGCCTTAAATCCATTGATATTCTTCGGACTTCGTCAATGGCGCCCTGGATGAGGGGCAGAATCTTTCCGATCTCCATCCCATGATTCGACCCCGCCGGTTGCCGCGTGTGTTTGAGAGTGTTCTCCAGCCTGAATTTGATGGCCGTGAGCGACTGGCCGATTCCGTCATGGAGCTCCTGAGCAACCCGCTTTCGTTCCTTTTCCTGAGCGCAGAGGAGCTGGGAGGAAAGCAGCCTCAACTGTTGTTCCGACTGCACGAGCGCGGATTCCTGTCGCTTTCGGTCGGTGACGTCGGTCACGATTACGAGCATGCCCGCGGGGTTGCCTTGGTGGTCATGATACCTGGAAGCGCTGATGCGGACGTCCAATATCCTGCCGTCTTTCGTGCACCGTTTCGTCTCGAAGCCGCAATTGGGTTTGCCGTCGTAAACCACGCTGTTGATGGCACATTGCGTCACCTGCGACTCGGATTCGGGCACGTAGTCGATGCGCTCACCGATCACTTCGTTCAGGGTCCATCCAAATATCTCGGTGAACGAGCCATTTATGTACCTCACTCTGCCTTCCATATCGTAAACCGCGATAGCGTCGCGGCAGGATTCGAGGAGCGACTGGTAGATCTCTTCAACCCTGATTGACTTTTCATACAAGTTCCGGCACTTCTCTTCACTCTCCCGCAAGGCTTCTTCGGCTCTGATGTACTCCGTGACGTCTTCACAAGTGACCAGATGCTGTCTTCCCCGTGAAGCCACCATACGGAACCGAATCACCTTTTCCTCACCGTTTGCACAGCTAACGCGCAAGACAACCGCCCTGGGACCCTCCGGGCCGGCCTCCTGGAGCAGAGCCGCACAAGCGGCTTCCACCTGGCTGCGATAGTCCGGATCAGGATAGGTTCCGGAGAACCATTCGCTCGAATAGGGCGCGTCTGATCGATCCCAGCCGAATAATTCCTTGAATTTTGTGTTTACGTGAGAAATGGCTCCGTGCCTCGCCAACATCATCATGGCGAACGGCGCTTGCTCGAAGAGGAGCTCCAGTTTGCGCTTTCCGGGTCCGAGGTTCTTCTTTCCGGTCGTCACGCCGTGGGGGCGAGCAATTTTCTGTGCAGGATGCTTCGAGGTGTCCGCGTCCGTTCTCATGAAGCCTCCTTTCGTTCCAACGCACCGCGGCAGCACCGCAATGGTTCGTGACCTGAGGACGGGACTTGTCGTGGTGAGCATACAGTAGCGGCCACTTTGGTGTCAAACGAAGGTTGAGGCCGGATCTACTTTTGAGTCACCAAGCGCCCGAGCACGTCCCGGGGCCGCCTCCGAAGTTAAGGACGGCATGGCCCGGTGGTAAGCACTCAGTTACACGAGGGCGTCGGCCGCGTCGTGTCATTGCGAGGAGTGAAACGACGAAGCAATCTCCACTCCTGAGCGTCGAGATTGCTTCCCCCGCTTTTCAGCGGGGTCGCAATGGCAGTCGTTCGGCACTGCTAACTGAATGCTTATGCTCGGTGGGGATTTGTCTGGTCTTTCCACAGCACACTATGGTACAAACGCCGAGAATAGGGCGTTCGGCGGAATGCAAGGAGTCTGAACCGATGAATTTTGACCTGACGGACGAACATCGCATGATCCGGGATATGGCCCGAAGATTCGCTGACGAGGTCATTGCCCCGCGGGCCGAGGAAATGGAGCGAACAAGTGAATACCCGTACGACATCATAGCGCAGATGGCGGAACTGGGCATGATGGGCTTGCCTTACCCGGAAGAATATGGCGGCAGCGGCGGTGACTGGGTGGGCACCATGCTCTGCATAGAAGAGATTGCCAGGGGCGACATCACGGTGGGCGCGCTGTTGGAGGTGACCACGGGAATTGCCGCTCAGGAGGTTTTCGCGTTCGGGACCGAAGAACAGAAGAAGAAGTGGCTAGTTCCGTTGGTCGAAGGCAAGGAGATTGGCGCTTTCGGTCTTACCGAACCCGATTCCGGTTCCGACGCGGCGTCGCTCAAGACCACAGCGGTCTTGGAAGGCGACGAGTGGATCCTTAACGGCACGAAGCGCTTCATAACCAATATCGGGCTTAATAATGCCACAATCCTGCTCGCCGCTGCCAAGGTAAAGGCAGCGCAAGGAGATGTCATCTCCACGTTCATAGTCCCCAAGACAGCCAAAGGATTCAAACTCGGCACACCGTATCGTAAATTGTCCTGGCACGCGTCAGCCACCAGCGAAGTCATCTTGGAAGATTGCCGGATCCCTCGGGAAAACATCCTGGGAGACCCGAATCGCGGTTTTGCCCAGCATTTGGCCGTGCTAGAGACCGGCAGAATCGGTATTGCCGCGATGAGCGTGGGTCTGGCTCAGGCCTGCTACGATCACGCGTTGCGGTATGCACAGGAACGGACCCAGTTCGGCCAACCGATCTACAATTTCCAGGCAGTGCAATTCAAGCTGGCCGATATGGCAGTGGCTATCGAGCTTTCTCGGAATGAGTACATCAAGGCTGCATGGCTCAAGGACCAGGGCCGGCCCCACACGTTTGAGACCACGATAGCAAAGCTCTATGCGTCGGAGATGGTGGAAAAAGTGGCAAGCGACGCGTTTCAGATTCATGGGGGGTACGGCTTCATGGAGGAGTACGCCGTGTCTCGGTTTTACGCGAGCGCCAAAGTCTTGCAGATCGTGGACGGCACCTCGGAGGTGCAGCGGATGATCCTTGGACGAATGCTTGCTTCGCGGCCAGATTCCCGGATCTGGCTGTAGAGGCATTTCTAGCGTGTGGCCAAGGATTTATCCGCTTGCCTATTCGTGGTGCGGAGTCTCGGCCGACAACGCCGGCTAATCGGTTGACTGTGGGCGATGCTTTTGGCACGATGTAAACGCACTTCCCCATCGCAATATCCGAGTTGGATCCCCTTAGCTCACGGAGGACTATCATGGCTCTGAGAACAAGAGACCAGTATCTGTCAGCCCTGAAGCAGATGCGGCCAAACATCCACAAATTCGGCCAGCTCATCGAAGACGTCACCACGCACCCTGTCACGAGACGCGTGGTGGAAAGCCATGCCAGAGGGATCGACGCCGCCCACGACCCGAAGTGGGCCGAAATATTCACTACGAAATCGTCGCTCACCGGCGAGGTCATCCATCGCAACTCCTCGTTGATGACCAGTCCCGAGGAAATGATCTACAACTCCAAATTCAAGCGTAAGATGTACCACTTGACCGGTTCTTGTACGGGCGGCCTTTGCGTGGGGTGGAACGGCCTTAACGTGATGTGGTCGGTGACCAGTGAGGTGGATGCGGCTATGGGGACCGATTACCAGGCGCGTCTGAAGGAATGGGGCCTGGGATTTCAGAAGAAGGGCCTGATTGTCTGCGGCGCGCTTACCGATGCCAAAGGGAACCGTAAGCTGAAACCCCACCAGCAAGCCGACCTGGACCATAACGTGCGCATTGTTGAGCGTCGTCCGGATGGAATCGTCATCCGAGGCGCGAAACACATGATTTGCGGCGTTGCCGCGGCGGATGAAATATTTGTTTTGCCCGGGAGCGGTTACGGAGAGGCCGACAAGGACTTTGCGCTGGTATGTGTGGTGCCACGGGATATCGAAGGGCTTACCATCGTTGAGGCCAGACGCCCCAGCGACACCCGTGAATTGGAACAAGGTTTTGATATTCCTACCGAAACCGGTATCACTCAGGCGTATCTCCTCTTCCAGGATGTGTTCGTGCCCAACGAGCGCGTTTTTCTCGCGGGCGAATATCAATACACCGCGCCCATTCTCACTCGGTTCACGGCCACGTATCGAGCTTGTATCGGAGCCTGTGTCGCGGGTCAGGGCGACGTAATGGTGGGGGCCGCAGCTTTGATCGCGCGAGCAAACGGCCTGAGCGCGAAGACCTTCAGGGACAAGCTCACCCACATGGAGTTGAACAACGAGACCACGTTCAGCATGGGGGTGGGAGCGATCTCTCTTGGTAAGATGCACCCGTCCGGCGTCTGGTTGGCGGATTCCCTCACGGGGCATGCGAACAAGATCCTGGTAGCCACTCTGCCGTATGAGACGAAGAGACTCTGCCAGGAGATCGGGGGGGGGATCGTGGAAACCGGCTGTATGCCTTCGTATGCTGATTTCACGAGCCCGGATTACGGTCATCTTATCCAAAAATACTTGAAGGCAGGAGCGGGCACGGCTGAAACAAGGGCTCGTGTGGCTCGCCTGATCGAGTGGCTGACCATCGGCGCGGGTGTTCCGGGATGCATGCACGGTGGCGGTTCGCCGGATGGCGCACGAATGGTGGTATTCGGGGCTTCCCCGCTGGAAGAATACGCCGGTTATGCCCACAGCCTTGCCGGCATCCAGGAGGACCTGCCCGAGCCGGCCAAGTAATTCCGATGCGCTTTCAAGAAAGTAAGACGGGGAAAACTTCTTTAAACAAAGAAGTTTCCCCCGTGCTTTACTTCAGTGAAAGCGCATCGGTATAAGGTTCTTTATCTATTCCGGCTCCTGCTGAGAATATTGTCTTATGGCTTCAATCAAAGGAGGGACAATCTCTTTGAGGTCACCGACCAGCCCTACGTCACAGTGGCCGAATATAGCTGCCTTGGGATCGGAGTTGATGGCCACAGACAGTTCCGAGCTTTTCACCCCCACCAAGTGATGCATGTGTCCTGAGATTCCCAAGCCTATGTACAGCCTGGGACGCACTGTTCGACCGCTCTGACCGATCATTTGTTTTTCTTCGGCCCAGCCCTCATCCACCGGAGGACGAGTCGCGCCGACAGCTCCGTTCAATGCGGCCGCGAGCTCTTCTACACGGGTCCAATCCGCCTTGCTCCCGATCCCCCACCCACCGGCTACCACGATTTCGGCAGTCTCCAATCCGCTTTTGGGAGCTTCTTCTCTCTTCGTCTCCACGATTCGATAGCCCAGGTCCTCTTGCTGAAGCTGGGCATTGAGCCGAACAATCTTCCCTCGCGCTCGGCCGGGCTCAGGTACCGGAAAGACCCCAGGCAGGACTGTTGCAACCTGCGGCCGAGTCTTGGGGCAGCTTATGCGGGCCATGACATTCCCGCCCCAACCTGGCACGAGAGAGAGGAGCTGGCCGTCCGGCGTGACATCAAGATCGATGCAGTGTGCAGAGAGGCCGGTTCGCAGGCGGGCAGCCAGCCTGGGGGCAAAATCAGTGCCCATCGCTGTGGCCCCAAGAAGCAGAACTTGGGGCTCATATTGCCGGATAGCCCCTTCAACAGCCCTGACATAGGCCTGGTTGCAATAATGCTCCAGCAGGGGATCGTCGGCCACAAGCACCTCATCCACGCCGAATGACAAGACCATGTCCGCCAGCGCGCCAAGCTCGCGGCCAATCAGGACCGCGGCTACTTTCCACTGAAGAGGTTTCGCCAGTGTTTGAGCCTTTCTCAGCAACTCCAGGCCCACTTCAGCCACAAGATGCCGCCGCTGCTCCACGAACACCCAAATCTTGCTTTCAATCCGGTCAGTCACGGTATCACCTCAGCAAAAACCCAGACGATGCAGCCGATCGGCAAGTTTGGCGGCCTGTTCTTTGGCATCGCCGGTAATCATTTCAGCCATGCCCTTTCGCTCGGGTACGAACAGATCGGCCATCTGAGTTGGCGAACCGGTGAGACCGGCCCACGGTTCGCTTAGAGTCACATCGTTTGCAGACCAGACTTCTATCTGTTTCTGCTCAGCCTCCAGAATGTTCATTAGAGTCACATATCTTGGCGTGTTGATCGATTTGACCACGGAAAGCACCATCGGCGGTTCGATCTCTACCACCATGTAGCCATGCTCGATCTGAGATCTCACAAGCCAAGGCTTTTCAGGAAATGCTTCCAGTCCGCTCACGTGCATCACGTTGGGCACGCCCAGAAACTCCGCCAACTGGGCGCTCACCTGCGCTGTGCCGCCGTCTATGGTTTCGTCTCCGCACAGGATCAGGTCAAATTCACCCAATCGTTCTATACCCGCAGACAGCACGTAAGCCGTTCCGAGCGTGTCCGAGCCGGCAAACATGCGATCGGAGAGAAGTACTGCCCGATCCGCACCCATAGCTAGGGCTTCCTTGAGAACGGGCTGCGAGTCCTCAGGGGCCATGCTGACGATCAGTACTTCCCCCCCTTCTTGTTCACGGAGTGTCAAAGCTGCTTCGAGCGCGTGCCGGTCCAAGGGATTTATAGTGCTGGGAATACCCTTGCGCACCAGGGTCCTGGTTTTGGGGTCGAGTTGGAGCCGGTTCCAGTGTTTCGGATCGGGAACCGGTTTTAAGCAAACGATTATCCGCATGATCTTCACCGGTGATTCGAGAGTGCGGCACGGGCCCTCGAAATCCAGCATGTACGGGCCCGTGCCTTGCACCTATTTTCAGATCATAAACCGAACATGGATAGGGCCTGGCGGAACATCACCAGCTTGGCAATCTCCGCGGTTCCCCCGGCCGGAATAGTCACCAGCGCGTCGCGCAGCAACCGCTGGACTGCGTATTCCTTCATGATTCCGTAACTGCCGTGTATTTCGATGGCTTTACGCGCGGATCTGGCAGCGGCTTCGCAAGCGAATTGCTTTGCCAGGGCCGACTCGGCCGCACAATTGATCTTTTGATCTATCATCCAGCCGACGCGATAGGTGAGCAACCGGGAGATCTCCAGGTCCGCATAAATGTCCGCGATGTACCACTGTATCGCCTGCAACTTGCTTATCGACTTGCCATAAAGGGTTCGCTCATTGGCAAACTTTGCCGCTTGCTCCAGGACCCCGTTGAGCACGCCCAGAGCCACCGCAGCCATGCCAGGACGGCCGCACTGAACAATGTCCTGAATGGCAGTGGTCATGCCGTCGCCCTCGTTACCCAGGAGGTTCGCTTTGGGCACCTCGCAGTTAGTAAAGGCCAGTTCTCCGGTATTGGCGCCTCGCAGACCGACTTTGTTCTCTTTTCGCCCTGCCTTGGCTCCGGGAAAACCTTTTTCCACGATAAACGCGGAAAGACCCTTGCCGCCTTCGCCTGTCCTGGCGATCACTATCCACGTGTCGGCATGATGCGAATTCGTAATGAAGCACTTGCGGCCGTTCAGGATGTACTTGTCTCCCTCCAGCTTTGCCGTTGTTTGTATTCCGGCCACATCCGATCCACCGGAGGGCTCGGTCACCGCGACCACACCCATTGTCTCGCCTTTGCACAAAGGCGGAAGATACTTCTTCTTCTGTTCCTCGTTGCCCCAGGTGCCCAGAGCATACGTGCACATGTGATGCACCTGAATAGCCATCGGAATGGCAGGGCAGACGCGCCCCAGCTCTTCCAGGACTATTACCCGAGCCAACGCGCCCATGCCGGTGCCACCGTACTCCGGCGCGGTGATCACCCCCAGAATGCCCATCTGACCCATGCCCTTCAGAAGCTCCACAGGAAACTCGCCGGTCTCCTCCATAGCTTCCATGTAGGGCGGTATCTCTTTTTCCGCATAATCCCTCACGGTCTTCCGCAACAGCTCTTCCCGATCAGAGAATTTGAATTCCATTGAACGTCCCCTTTCTTGAATCTGATTTTTCGAAGCCCGAAAACCGGACCAGATCTTTCACATAATGCGGCGTGAACCAAATGAGAGGAGGGGCCTTGCCGTAAGGTCGCTCTCCCCGGCTTTCACTTCTTTTTGGTAGCATCGTCCTGAGGCCGCGGTAATACTGTCAGGCCATCCAGATAAGCCGTCAGCGAGGCGATGCATTTGTCGAGTGTGTCGCCGGATTTGTCGATGCCGTACAGAACCGACGCGCCCAACATGCCTGCAAAAAGCATCCTGCTAACCGCATCCGTATCCGCCTCCTGGTTCAACCGACCGGAAGCCTTGGCTTCGTCCAAGAAGCGTTTGATCATGGCCAGGAATCGGTAGAATCCGTCGCCGATCTCCCGGGCAAAGTCCTGACGCTGGTCGTCCAGCTCCACTGACAAGGTCACGAAGACGCAGCCGCCCGGGATGTTCTCCGCGTCCTTGAGATATCGGTCCGCGTAGTTTTCCAGCAGCGTTTTCACTTTCACGACAGGATCGTCAATCCGATCCAGGCCACCAAGGACCTTTCTTCGCCATATCTTGCGAGCCTCGCTCAGGACCGCGACGAATAGCTCGTCCTTGCTGCGAAAATGATTGTACAGTCCTCCCTTGGATGAATTCGCGTGCTCCAGAATGTCGTCGATGGAGGTGTTGAGGTATCCCTTGAGGGAGAAGAGTCTGAGGGACTCGTGGATGATTTTGTCTCTGAGATCCATAGAGTAATGGTTCCTTGGGTGAGACCGACCGGTCGGTCTCTACTTACTTGTAGCTTTAACACCTTCGAGCTGTCAAGATTTATCGTAGACCCAAGAAAACCACTCTCTTGCCAATGGAAATTATGGCGGTTGCCTCAAGTAATGGCCTATTGTCCGTCCGTCACCCCGGCGAAAGCCGGGGTCCAGAACATATTGAAAAGACTGGATTCCGGCTTCCGCCGGAATGACGATAATGCGATATCGCGAAAGGGACAAAATCTTTGCCAACGGCTGTAAGCGAATCTAACCTGTCCTTGCTTCGTCCCGCGTTCCGCTGGACGAAGCAATCTCGAGGAGTCATACAAGAGCTCCGGAGATTGCTTCCTCTCTTCGTTCCTCGCGATGACATTGACTCGCATGCTGACCGAGCCACGGGTTTGAAAACCGATTGCGGGACACCACATTAGGAAGCTTTGGAAGGCTCCTTCTTGTCCGGGGGCTCTTGGAGGCGCACCATCAGCCACTGCTGAGTTTTATCCTTACCAAAATGCACGAGCGCCTCAGTCTGGTCTTGAGACAAATTAAAGATCCCGGTTTCCATTATGATATCGGTATTCTTGCCGTCAGCAAAAGTCCATGCTGCACGTTGGGTCTTTTTGTCTACCATGCCCTTCACAGGGCGGGCCGTATCGGTGGCAGTGTTGTAATACGTTCCCGCAATCACTCCTTCTTTATTTATCGCGAGCTGTAAGAGCATGTTTGAGTCATTTGCATTCAGCTGGCTGAGAGCAAACACTCCCAATGGAAGCCATTCGGATTCGGTCTGTTGGTCTGCAGGAGCGCTGGATGCGATGTCGCTGGCCTGCTGATAATACTCGTCTGCACTTGCCACAGGCTTGCCGCTCACGTAGACCTGATCTTCTTCGTAATAGATGTCTCCTCCGTAGTCGTAGTAAGACGGTGATCCCCAGGACGCTCCGGCCACCCACACACCAAGCGCTGCCCATGTTGCAGGCCGCCACCAATGATTCCATGGATAATGGTGGTACTTGCCGAAGTTTTCCCAATACGCTTTGGCCATCTGTGGATGGTCCTTCCACCACTGGGGCGTAAAGACATTATCGTACCGACCTTGGAGGTTATGCCGGATTTGATCTGCATTCCCCCTTGAAGGCAGGGTAGATGGTCGGTCTCCCGCGCCGGGTCTGTCGGCAATCCTCGGTCTGTCACCTATGCCGGGCCGATCGCCCGGCCTCGCTCGCTCTCCAAGGCCTGGTCTGTCACCGGCTCCCGGCCTCTGCGATGCCAGGAGATGTTGCGCGCCGGCATATCCGAGGGCTCCAGCAGCAGCTCCAATCCCAACTTTTCCCATGTCGGACAAACCAGCGCCCGGGTGCTGAGGGAGATTCAGGAACTGCTGGATTTGGGCCTGGCTGGGCTTCGGCACCGCGGCTCCTCCCGGTCTGGCATCAAACCTCGGGGCAGTCCCGGAAGGAAGCTTCGGGGAAGGGCTGGCGGGTCGCTGCGCGACCTGACGGCTCGGAGAAGGAGGGCGTGACGGTCGGGAAGGCTGCACGGCAGATCCTGCTCGTGAATACGAACCCATTGATGGACTGCGCTGGATCGCTCCGCCGCCTCTGTACGCCGCGCCGCCACCGAAACTTCCGCCTCTGGCTCCCCCAAAACCCCTTGAGAAAGCTTCGTCTGCACCGAGATAGACCAGAAATAGGAAAAACACTAAAACCACCAAAAGGATTGATCTTCTCATGGCTGCCTCACTTACTTGCCGGACGGTTGTGCGGCCGCTACGGCTTGCTTGCGGACTACTGTGACCTGGTCGATATTCGGCAAAGGCTGCCCGTCCACCTCGCGACCGACGGACTGCCACGTGAAACTGTTCGGGTCAACATAAGCATAAACGTTGATTGAAGATGCTTTTTTTCCATTGTTGAGGACGGTCTTCAGTTTTACTGTCCATCGATTCCCGTCCCTGGACCACTCGCCCTCTCCAAAAGCGCCCGTAGAATCAAAGATCCACGATCGAATCTTCTTAGCCGCGGCATCCCATCCAATCACTTGTGTCCCTTGAGCCTGGATACGATCTTGTATAACCACCCGAAATGAACCATTGATAAAGCCGTAGTTCTGTGTCCACTGGAACCGGCTCTCTAGTGTGGCTCCTTCGTCTCGGTCCACCCATTCACCGATCAGCCATTCAAGCTGTCCCAAGTGAGCGATGTTTGATACCGGGACGGAGGATTCCTCTTCCTCCACGCTCAGGAGTTTCCAGGCTCCGTCCTCTTTGACATGAGTCGCGGTATACAGGATCTCCTGTGGTTCACCACCCGATCGCCCAATTACAGCTATGCCCTTCTCGACCGCCCGATCGGGTGAAGGGAATTGAATATCGAAAACGGCCACCTTCAACTGAAGACCTTTATTCTTGGAAAAAAAACTTTCCAAAGCAGGTCGTATCTTGTCAGGACCTTTGAATCGTTCCCCGGAAGGGGCCACGTACTCTCCCTGGCGACTCCAGTGGGAAGCAACCGCCCGTGCGTCGGCGCGATTATAGGCTTGCATGTACGAGTCAACCGATTTGCGGATGGCAGCCTCCTCCGCTTGCACATTGGCACTATCGGCTGCGCCGGCAAGACAGGTCAGTAAGAGGCAAATTGCCCAAGCTAACGTGATTTTTGCCATAATTGGAAACCCCCTGATTCCAGTCAGCATTAATAGGACAATGAGCACCGATGGCCACCCCGTCAAGCCGTCAATGCGAGCGGCATCGAGCGTGCCACAAGGGTACGCCCCTCCAAAAGAGTGCTATGGTTGAGTTGATTGCAAAACCCGTGGAAACACGTCCGCTGACATGGAGAGCTTTCGCGCGGTAGCATATGCACCCCTCAAGAGAAACTCTCTTGTTCGTAAGACGAACACTGTGGTGCTTCGATTAACGGAAGAACTTCTTGTCCTCGTCCAAAATGTGATTCAAGAACCAGTCTCTGAGAAAAGACACTGCGCTACTCAGCGTCTCGGTCTTGCCTTCCAGGTGAGCGGTCTCGAAGTCCCGAACCAGCGATTCAAAGTACCGGTGCTGACCGCGATGCCGCTCTATTTCGCCGTATCCAACGGATTCCATCAGCTTTTCTTCGAAGAGGAAGTGCGTGTTTGCGTAAGCTTTGAGTTTGTCAATTAGGTCCTTGTCGACTATCTCTTTCTTGCCGCCGAATGTGCGCTCATAATAGTCGTTCAAGGTTTCCAAGAATAATCTGTGCTGGAGGTCGACCGCCTCGTGGCCGATGTCAAATTCGTCCTTCCACACAAAGAATCCCATGGCCCCCCCTCCTTTCCATTTCTCTTGGTTCGTCAATAACTTTGATGTGTTACCCTTTGCTCATTTCGGGACTTAGCATACGTTCTTTGCTCCGGTTACTAGAGGACTTACCAATGATTTGAGCGGGCGCTGCAAATTTAGAAAACCCCCGCGTTGTCGCACGTAGGGCTGGTACGCCACTAGATCATCGCGGCGAAGCCGCAGTAATCAATTTTCTTGTCACCTCAAGGATACTTCACTGTAGTCCGCGTGGTCAACCGGGATTTGCCCCGCGGCGCGTACTCCGAGACCACGCGACGGGACGGTGCTCGCACTGGACAACCCGACCTGCAGGCATGTATATTCCACACACATCATCATGAACTGAATGCAACAAAGGAGGTTCCGCCATGAATACCGCTTTAGTTCTCATCGATATTCAGAACGACTACTTCCCTGGCGGCAAGATGGAACTGGAAGGGGGCCCCGAAGCAGGGGTCAACGCGGGAAAAGCTTTGGCTCATTTTCGCAAGGCCGGGCTTCCTCTCGTCCACATCCAGCATCTTTCCGCTTATTCCGGTGCAACGTTCTTCGTACCAGGAACTCCAGGGGTTGAGATTCATGAGAGCGTGAAACCGGCGCAGAGTGAGCTCGTGATTCAGAAGTACTATCCGAACGCGTTTAGAGATACGCCGCTCCTGGGGCATCTGAAGGATAATGGGATCGAAAGCTTGATTATCGGCGGCATGATGACTCACATGTGCGTGGATGCCTCGGTGAGGGCAGCGTTCGATTACAAGTTTCGATGTGTTGTCTTGAGCGATGCGTGTGCAACAAGGAGCCTTTCTTTTCAGGACATGAATGTCCCCGCAAAATTTGTTCATGCGGCATTTCTCGCGGCATTGAGTCCGATCTACGCCAAAGTCCTTACCGTCGACGAATTTCTGTCAAAGGCCGGGTAGGGGAGACACTCGCTGCTGCCCCAACCACGTCGCCCACTGTAGGGGCAACCCCTGTGGTTGCCCTTTTCCTGACGAACGCTTCGAATGCCTATGATGTTTGTCAGGGTCACAATTCATTTGTCGGCATGTGGGCAGAATGGATGGCGAATGCCTAACGATTCAGCAAGGGCAGCCAACTCTTTCATTGTTGCTGGGGCAAGGGGAATGCCGTTCTTGAGGCGTTCGGTCTCGGTTCTCAATTCCGGTTCTCCAGGTATTAGAATTTCCGGGCAATTCCTGGCTTTGACGCTTTCCTTAATACCTTTAATGTAACGGTCCATTTCTTTCTTGAATTCGTCTCTTCCGACGAAACAATCCGGATCGATGGCTAAGAAGGAATGACACGTGCCCTGAATGCCCGTTTCGTCTTCTTCATAGAGACTCTTAATCCGCCTGGTCCACTTTCCGCCAGTGAGCACGGCGGTTAGCATTTCATGAACCAGCACCATGCCGTAGCCCTTGTGGCCTCCCACAGGCAGCAGGGAGCCTCCGCCTTCGTAGCCTTCATACGGGTTGTCGGTGGGCAAGCCTTCTTTGTTAACGGCCCATCCCAGGGGAATCTTCTCGCCTTTCTTGCGAGCTAGGATCAGCTTGCCGGAAGATACGACACCCAGGGAAAAATCCAGGACCACCGGAGGATATTGATCCGCGGGCATGGCATACGCCAGGGGATTATTGCCGATAATTCGCTCTCGCCCCCCCAGGGGGAACATCATAGGCGCGGAATTGGAAACAATGTACCCGATGAGATCTTTCTCAACAGCCATCAAGGGGAACAAGCCTGCCACCCCGAAATGGCCGCTATCTTTCACTGATACCCAGCCGATGCCATACTCTTGAGCCTTAGCAATGGCCTTTTCCATGGCCTTTTGAGCGACGACATGTCCCATGGACCCGTGAGCTTCCAGGAATGCGGTGGGACCTTTATCTTTGAGAGATGTTATTTCGCATTCTGTGCGCACATACCCTTTCTGCAGTCTCCGGATATAGATAGGTAGGCGCGTTACGCCGTGGGTTTCCACGCCCCTCAAGTCAGCCCTCGCGAGGAGGCCGGCGACAATTTCTGCCTCGTCGGCAGGAACTCCCACTTTCATGTATGCTTGGCAACAGAATGCCTTAAGGTCGGCAAAGAAAATTCGCGAACTTACATTTTCTTCCATAACATGCCTCCTGGGCTACGGACCGGTGGAACCGGATTGAAGGCCCTGGATTCCTACTTCCGCAGGAATGACGCAAGATGACCGCTGCAAAAAGGGCAGGTTTTCCTGCTTTAGGTGTGAAGTGATGCTGTGCTCTATTCGATTCCGGCCAGTCGTTTTGCACATGCTTTCTTGTAGTCGATGTCTGATTCTCTAAAGATGGTCATACGATGCGCGGCCGGCGAACCTCCTCCGTGAATATCGGAAATGGTGTCCGCACTCTCCATTGCCATCTTTTCCACCAATCGCAACATCTTGACTCTGTCTTCCACAGGAACTCCTGCAACTCCTTTTAGGTACTTCTTTAACAGCCCGCCGATCTGCGGGTTCTCAAAATCTCTCTCGGAAGGCAAATCAGCAACGAACCCTCCGCTCACATCGATGAGGAGGCGAATCACCTCGCTCATTTGTTTACCTTCGTGGATTTTTGACGCGTTCGCCAGGATGGGATCTATGAAGAACGTTCCCGATGGCTCTTTCTTGCCTTCGTACGATGCGGCCAAGCTGCACCCGTAAAGGGTTTCCGCGGTGTGGATCATGTCGATAATCTTCTCTTTGTGATGTCCGGCTTTTGCTGTTCCGTTGTATTCCATCATGAGCAGCGCGGCTCCGGTCATGGCGTCAATCTTGCCGGATTTGCAGCCGCCGTGAGATTGACGATGAAATGCAGAGAATCGGCTCACCATGTGCGCCGCGAATTCCCACTCTCTGAACATGAACACCCGTTCCCAAGGCACGAACACTTCGTCGAAGATGAGGGTGGGACAGTACTTGCTGTATCGGATGTTGCCACAATCCACGCCTTCAATTTCACGTGTATCCATCGAGTTTCTTCCCACAACATGAATGAGTCCTTTTGTGTCCGAAGGAACGGCAAAAGCCAGTGCGTAATCCTCGTCCCCTTTCTGCATCGCCCTGGTTGGGAGAACAATAATTTCATGTGCGCTCAATGATCCTGTCTGATGAACTTTGGCGCCCCGTACGATGATCCCTTCCTTTGTTTGATCGACTAAGCGAAGGTACATATCTTTGTCGTCTTGCGCGTGGGGAGCTAGGTTACGATCCCCCTTCACGTCCGTGACACTGGCATTCCCCGTGAAGTCGTTAAGTTGCATATATTTCAGGAATTCGATAAAGCGATCGAAATACTTGGTCCCATACTTTTTGTCGATATCATACGTTACGATCGAGAGTGTGCAGATGCAGTCCAACCCGGTGCATCTTTGGTGGCATGTGCCCACATATGCTCCCAGTATCCGGTTGATCTTAACTCTGCTCACCAGGTCTTCGACAGAGGAGGGCGGCAAGGTGAACCTGTTTACCCGTTCGCCGGTGAGCGGGGAAACGGCGGTGAAAAGATCCGAATATTTTTTGTCATTCGCCAATTCATAGGTAGCGCCCGTCGCATTGATGCCTGCACGAATTCGAGGATTGTTTACTGGATCATCAAGCTGCTTTCCGAACATGTAAGCTGCCGGCTTCAGCTTCTTCAGGCTTTCAATATATTCTTGAAAAGTTTTCAAAGGCGTTCCTCCTCTGAGCTTAGACCTTTATTTCAAGCCCTCTTCGAAAAGCCGCAAGGTTGAGGTTCTTAGCCTTCTTGGGCACGGTTGCTTCAATGGCTTTCTCCATAGATTGGGCTGAAACGACGGGATTTCTTCGAATTAGGGCTCCAAGAATAATGAGATTGCTCACTATTGGGTTGCCCATCTCCTTCTCGGCTATACTCGTGGCGGGAACGCGAACGATTTTGTAATCGCCAGGTTCAGCTCCTTTCACCATATCTGAATCAACGATCACCAATCCTCCCGGCTTTAGGCGACTGATATGGCGGGGCAAGGCCTCTTCGGCCAAGGCGATGAGAATATCCGGCCTTCTGACCTGGGGATCGGAAATCGCTTCTTCGGAGATAATCACTTCCGATCTTGCGGAACCGCCCCTAAGTTCGGAACTGTAGGACTGGGTTTGGACCGCCTTCTTATTCTCGAAGAGCGTGGCCGCGGTGCCGAGAAGAATCCCAGACAGCACAACGCCCTGGCCTCCAACTCCACCGACAATAATTTCAATGCGACTCATTGAGGCCTCCGCATTGCCCTGGCTCGGATCTTCTGTATCTCTTCCACCATCTCAGGCTTTTTTAGATCGACAAGTTCCCCAACAACGATGCGGCCGTTCAGTTGCTCAGCGGTCAAGTCGGCAGCTTTCTCGACCCGAATGGATCTCTTCCGGTAATCTTCCATCATTTGAACAGACCCATTCAGACCTGATTTGCGGCCAAACTGCACCGGACACTGAGAGTGAACCTCGATAAAGGAAAAGCCTTTCTTCTTGATAGCTTTCTTGATCGATCGAGTCAGCTCTCTAGCATGAACGGTGGTCCAACGGGCCACAAACGAAGCCCCCGCAGCGATGACGAGACGTGAGATGTCGAAAGAGTTCTCGAAGCTTCCATAAGGCGTTGTAGTCGTCGTTACTCCCCTCGGGGTCGTAGGTCCTGCTTGGCCTCCGGTCATGCCGTATATTCGGTTGTTGACGCAGATGACAGTCATCTCGACGTTCCGCCGAGCATTATGAATTAAATGGTTACCGCCAATGGCGGCAAGGTCACCGTCCCCGCTCACAACCATCACGTTCTTTTCAGGGAGCCCCATTTTGATACCCAAGGCATAGGCAATAGGTCTTCCGTGAAGAGAATGGAGAACATCTGCGTTGAAAAAAGGACTTGGTATCCAAGCCGCGCAGCCGATGCCTGAAACAAATACGAAATCGTCCAGATCCATTCGGAGCTCGTCAATAGCTCGAAGGATACTCTGAGCTACAATGCCGTTGCCGCAACCGGGGCAATTAGTGGTCGAAGTGACCGAGGGCCGGATAAATCGGTGAAGGGGGTGGACAATTTCCTTCATTGCACCACCTCCCTAATTCTCCTCAATATGTCTTCCGGGTCCTGGATCTGCCCAACGAACTTGGGTGGGAGAAAAGAGACATCTACATAGCGGGCTGCGGCTGCCTTGATGTACGGGTACATCTGGCCGAGGTTGTTTTCCAGCACGATTACGTGCTTCGCTCTCCGGGCCATCCTCTCGATCTCGTGATCCGGGAATGGCCATATGGTGGCAAGGCGCAACGTTCCGGCGGGAATGCCGGCTTCCCGTGCGAGTTCAGCTCCCGCGGCCGCGGCTCGCGCCACAGGGCCGTAAGAGACGAGAACCACGTCTCCATCTCGGTAATTGCGCTCCACAATCGTGATCTCTTCCTTATGTTTAAGAATCTTATTGCTCAGCCTCCTTACGAAGAGGTCGAGAGAAGATACATCGATGAGGTTTCGCTTTCCTGCCTCATCGTGACAGGAACTGGTCACATGCGCTTTGTAGCCTCTTCCGAAGATGGGCATTGGCGCAACATCCTCGTCGAGAAAGCCCCTAATAGTCTGGGGGTCCGTTCCTTGGACAGGAATCTTCCGGTAGATTCTTTCAATCGTTTCAGCGTCAGGTATGATTACTTCTTCCCGCATATGTCCCACAAAAGCATCAGCGAGGACGAAGACCGGGATCCGGTATTTTTCAGCGTAATTGAACGCAGTGACCGTGTAATTAAACATTTCCTGAGGAGAAGACGGGCATAGCGCGATGATTTCGTAGTCGCCGTGGGAGCCGTGTTTGGCCTGTACCACATCTCCTTGTACGCCCACAGTAGGCATGCCGGTAGTAGGAGCACCGCGCTGAACATTCACGATAACGCATGGTGTTTCTACTCCCACTGCAAAGCCGATGTTCTCGGACATAAGGCTGATGCCCGGCCCCGAAGTTACCGTCATCACTTTCTTGCCCGTCCAGGAAGCCCCGATAATAGCCGCAATCGAGCTGATCTCGTCTTCCATCTGAAGGAAGCCGCCGCCGACTTCAGGAAGTCTCTTGGCCAGTTGATTGGCGATCTCAGTGGCCGGAGTGATCGGGTACCCTGCTGCGAATTCGCAGCCGGCGGCCAGAGCACCCGCGGCACAGGCTTCATTCCCCATCATAAAGTACCGTCCGGGTTGAATTCTTTCCGCGATCATTTCTTTGCCAGTCTTTTTTTCGTCTTGCCCGTGACAGCAATTGCCAAGTCCGGGCAAAAGATCATGCAATTCTCACAGGAAGTACACGATTCCGAATCGGCTATTTCAGGCGGACGGTAGCCCTTTCGGTTCAGCGTTACTCCCGGTTTGAAAACATTATTCCGGCAGACGGACAGGCAAATACCGCATCCCGCCACTCCTTTACACAACTCTTGATATATATGCACCTTGCTCATGATATATGTTCCGCTATGGTCGACTCTTGGTCTTACGTGGGCAAGAGTCCAATTGTATCCGGATTGTCGCGGGGGCTCCGCGTTCCGGAAAGCCCCCACCTTGCCTCATCACGGACGCAGCTCACTTGCAACCCGCGGCGTCGCCGGCTATCGAAATCCGCAAATGTCTACTGCATTACTTTTTGAGAATGAATTTGTTTACTTGCTCTCCGGCTTCGACATAGGAATCAGCCCAGTATTTTGCGCACTCTTTGGAGTCCATATACAAGATCGGCATGCCATACTTGCCCATGGCCGTGATGAAACGGGGATCCGACTGGGCTTTGTGAAAAACGTCTTGAAGAGTTTTGACCATCTGGGGATCCATCCCCTTCGGTCCTAAGATGACCATCAAATTGTCGTGAACTACCTTGTATCCGAGCTCTTTGACCGTGGGTACATTGGGAAATATTTCGGACCTATTGCGACCGAACGTGGCCAGGAGCCTCAGTTTTCCTGCCTGAACCAGCGGGACCCAGCCGCCGGAAGTGGCAATCATGTCCACGTGCCCTCCCAGAAGCGCGGTGGAAGATTCCTGATCTCCTTTGGATGGGATATGCTGAAGCTGAAGGCCGCCCGCGTTATATGCCGTTTCTTCCCAAGCGATGTGTCCGCCACTACCCACGCCGGAGGCCATATATGTCAGTTTGCCGGGATTGGCCTTGGCATTCTCGATAAAGTCCTTCAACGTCTTGAAAGGAGAATCCTCTCGGACCAGAATGCCAAACAAGTGCCCGCCCACCATAGTGATCGGGGTTAAGTCCTTAACCGTATCGAAAGGCAATTTGTTAAGGTAAGAATTGCGATGGAGGCTGCTTGTCGCTTCCGCAAGCATGCAACCATCGGGTTTCTTGCCCACAATGTAGCCGACTCCCACAGCGCTCCCGCCACCGGTCCGATTCTCCACGATAATGGGCTGGCCTACGATGTCTTTGGCTGCTTCACACAGGGCTCGAAACGTAACGTCTGTAGCCCCTCCAGCGCCCCAAGGGACCACAAGGGTGATCGGACCTTTTGGATAGTCGGCGGTTTGACCGATTGCCGGGAGAAGCAACAGCCCAACCGCCAGGATGGCTAAGCTTAATCTGATCTTGGATTCGGTTTTCATCCTAGTTAGTCCTCCTTTCAAGATGCGTAGACTTGAATTGATAGGAATCCGTGAACCCTGTGGATTCTTGAACCCGGACAGACCCTTTGCCGCGGACCTCACGTCCATCGTCAGTCTAGGACCGATTCTCGAACCTCTTCGCTAGTCCCTTGCGTGCCATGACCCTTAGCTGAGCTAGATAACTGTTTTTGGAAAAGAGGAGATGATCCGTTACAAGCTTCTCGAAGGCTTCACCATCGCGCTGCTCCAGAGCCGCGATCATAGCTTTGTGCTCCAGTATGGCTTGATCTATTCGATTGGGCAAAGACCAAGCGTTATACTTCACCATATGGGCCTTGGTGCCCAGCTGATCGATCATGTCGTTGAGGTAAGTATTCCTGGAAGGCTGGAACAAAGCACGGTGAAAGTCATTGTCCTTTTCGATCATCTGATCTGTTTCATCTCGCAGGTGCCTTTCCAATTCTCGGCAAAGCTTCTTCAGTTGCTGCATCTCAATCTGAGTGATGTTCTTAACAACAAGGCGCGCGGCGATGGCTTCGAGCTCCACGCGGACAAAGAAGATCTGCTCCACCTCTTCCGCAGTTAGGTCCACAACCACTGCCCCACGGTAGGGAGTGAGCTTTACCAAGCCTTTGCCCTCCAGCATCTTCAGGGCTTCCCTGATGACCGTGCGGCTCACATCAAAGTGTACGAGCAGGTCTCGTTCGACCAGGCGTTCCCGCGGCTTGAAATATCCTGAGAGAATTGCGTTCTCCAATTTCCGAAGCACCAGCGCCGAACTCAGGCTTGTCGAGGAAATCTCTGCCTTATTGATGTTTCTGCCCATTCTTTGTTTTACAGCCCTCCCTTTTGTATGCGATTTGGCATACCATTTCGCGCGAAAACCTGTCAAGCGTTTCTTAAGCGCGTCAGAAACCTGCGTCTCAAGTGAGTTGTTCAGACTGGCGTGGAAAATCGGTAGAAAATCATCACGACAGCAAATGCCGCTCTTCTTTCGTCGCTTCCGCCGAAACCTGATGTATGTATACGTCCCTCTGGGGCATGGGAAAGACTACCCCGGCCCGATTGAATTCCTTGAAAATGGCGGAGTTCAGTTCGTGGATGAGTAGTCCTTTATCCCTTGGCTGGGCCACCCAGCACAGCAGTTCGAAATCCAGCGACCAATCACCAAAAGCGCGGAATCTCACACGGGGCTCCGGTGCGGGCAAGACCAGGGAATTGGCTTCGGCCACCTTGAGCAGAATCTCTTCAACCTTGTCCACGTCGGACGAATACGCGACCGAAACCTTGATTCTGACCCTCATTCTTCGTTCGGGAGCGCTCTCGTTGACGATTTTCGTGCTCACTATTACGGAATTGGGGATGGACACAAGCACATCGTCTCTCGTCAGGATTCTTGTGCTTCGCAGACCTATATGGACCACCTTGCCCCGTTCGCCTGACGCCAGCACAATATAATCTCCGGGCATGAAGGGCCGATCAAGAAAGACGCTTATGCCTCCGAAAAAGTTTCCCAAGACATCTTTCGCAGCCAAGGCGATGATAATTCCCGCAAGTCCCGCAGAGGCAAGAAGAGGCGTCAAATTGACGTGCCAGATTGTAAGCACTGCAAGCCCACCGACGATGGCGATAACCGCTATGCCCACATTTTCAGTTAGTAGAAGTAATTCCGACGCACCCGGATAATATCCGCCGAGTCTTGAACAGACCAACTTCAGCGTCTTCCCCAGAGGAACCATCCATACGATTACCAGAGCGGTCTGGGCCGCTCCCGCTACCAGGAATGCGATCGGCGGAGGCGGCATAAGCCATTGAACTTCCACGAGGACACCGATCAGAAACACACTGATCCACAGAGGCCAGCGGATGATATCAAACAGTTGACTCCGTATGCCCAGTCCCGACCATCGAGATAGAGCCGATGCCCCTTTGTCCCCCAAGAACCGTATCACCGTGGCTGCGATAATGGTCGCAACAGCAATGAGAACACCTCCCACTATGGGAGCAATCTCCATTTGCTGAAGCCACTGAATAATAATTTCCATTCTGACCTCAAAGCCCAGTAGCACCTACTGTTTAGAAAATAGTCAGCGGCACCTTGTCGGTCAACTCGCCGGCGTTTCCGGTGGCTTTCGCGCACGAGTAGGCGTTGAACAAACATCGGAAACCAGCTAGGAAGATGTCCAATGGATTGTGCTAAACTCCCAACGCGACCGGATCGTGACATCCAAAGCAAGCCCAGGTCTCTTGACTAACATGGAGGCGATCGATGACAGCACGAGAGTGTCTTTTCCGCGCGGGTGGCAGAGGCGATTTTCGTTACATTGATTGGGGTGGATCAGGCCCGCTCACCCATATGGCGCACGCTACCGGCCTCGGCGCGGGCGTTTACACCAGCTTCGCGGAGACACTGACGCCGCATCTGAATCTCGTGGGTCTCGACTTCAGAGGACACGGCCGCACCACGGCCCCGGCAGATCCCGTCAAGCTCAAGAACTGGTACGTATTCTATAAAGATTTGGAGCGGTTTCTTGAACATTTTGGCGGTCCGGTCGTAGCTATCGGTCATTCTCTCGTGGGAACAGCCAGCCTGGTTGTAGCAGCACGCCGACCGGATTTGGTCACGGCACTTATTCTCATTGAGCCCGGAATTATGCCGCCTTCTTGGAGACCGTGGGTATTCCTGGCTCAAAAATCGGGCTTGTCGAATTACGTTCCTTTTGTGACCCGTGCTTCGAGAAGAAAGAGCGTGTGGCCCGAAAGGCAGGCGGTCCGAGAGGACCTTCAGGGCAAAGGTCCTTTTCGCAACTGGGGAGCCGAGTTCTCGGAATCCTACATTGGAGAGTGCATGGAAGACACCTATTCGGGGTCGGTCAAACTGTTGTGCGATCCCGCGTGGGAAGGGCGTTGTCTGGCCACAGCGCCTGTAGACATCTGGCGCTTTGTGCCACGAATTAAGGCGCCGACCCTGCTGCTTTACGGGGCCCTTTCCACCACGTTTCTGCCGTCTGTTGTCAAAAGATTTCAAGCCAAGGTTCCACACGCTGTTGTCAAACGATTTGAGAACACCGGACATTTTGTTCCGATGGAAAGACCAAACGAATGTGCAGAGGTCATCGCTAAATTCCTTGGAGAAAACCGTATCATGTCAAGTCGTTATTCAACACTTGACTAGTGTACATGACGCTCCAGACAAAACACGCCAGAAAGATACTTCAAACAAAACCTTAAGTGCTCTATCACGAGTAGTCGTATAGTTAACGCTGAAAGATGCTTTATAGTTGACAGTTCTGATAGAACATAGTAATATAATTTGATAAATAATCTGTCCATGCATCGTTGGGTGCTCATTGATTATCGCTCCGCCGAGAGTAGCGTGAGCCTTTTTGGGGCCGAGGCCCCTGATGTTGGGTATGGAGATGGGAAAGATAAGAGCGTTCGTGAGCGTTGTGATGGCCATGCTGGCTATCACGTTGTTGGTTATCCTACCCGCAAACTCGCAAGAGTTCCTTCCATTTGGTCTCGGGTCCCTCGGACTACCGAACCAGTCAATGGACTTCAACTCATTCCTTCAAGGAACCTGGCTTCGTTCTCTAACACTTGGAAGAGTAAGCGCAGGGATCTTTTGGGGAAATGGATCGCTCAACGTCGCGCACACGATTGAGGCCGGCCCCAATTTTGTGGCTGCGATACCGGGCTTCCATGATTTTGACGATTTCTCGCATCAGCGAGAAACTCCATTGACAGATACGTTTTTTGAGTTGGACGGAAGCTTGACCGCTCAAGGGTTTGAATTCCTCAAAGTCAGATTTCAAACAAACGCGGGGCGAGTCACGCAGTTCAAACAATTTACGGAACCCGGGGTTCAACGTCCTTTTGGTCACCATTCCCGATACGCGGTCGGCAGTGTCATTCGGCTGCCGAATAATCTGGAAGGCATAATATTTATGGACAACAGAAACAGGATATGGACGTGGGAATTGACCGGGCGAATTCCTGGTTTCTGGGGTTTCGATATCTTGTTGGAATACAAATGGGGCAGCGTGAGGAGCTGTATGGACCCTTACTCAACCAGTAACCCCATCTTTGGGTCGCAGTTCTTGGCTCCGAACATCGGTTGGCGCAATAATTGGACAAGCCCGGTTCTTCCCAGCACCACTTCCTTCACCATGAATCAAAATTTCACATGGCATGGGCCGTTCATCGGTGTGGGTTGGAGGAATCCGTTTTTGGCCTGGGGAGGTCGCGGGTACATCGATTTTGTGGGCTCGCCGGCCATGTTCGGCAAATATGAATTCGACTGGGGAGCCGCGTATGAAGACGCTGCTTTCTTTGTGAAAGGCTTCCAAGGGACGCAGATTGCGGGCTGGGACCGAGTCGGGCTCGAATTGAGGGGAGGAATTGAGTTTTCACTGGTCGGAAATGTTACGCTCGATGTAGCAGGAAGATACACATACATTAGACTGAAGGGCAATGATACTGAATTTCAGACGATGTCGAACAATTTTCTTGCTACGCAATTCTATATCCAGGGCGCTCAGGAATACGTAACACTGACTCAGCGATTCTGGCAAGTAGGTGGCAATTTCAATTTGGCATTTTGATCCAGCCTGCCTGTGCCGAGCCCGAGCTCCCCTCACCAGCGTGAAGCATTGCCGGTTGAATGGGGACTATGATCGTTTCATGATCTATAGCCACCCCGTGAGCAAAATTGAAAGCGTTGAATCTTTCTTGACGAGCTCCGTATTCATGCTATCTACGCGGTAATTCTCTGTGCCCGGCGCGCTCTCTCTAGACGAGCGATCAGCCGAGGAAAGGTCATAACAATGGAATGGAACTACGTGAAGGTGGAGCGCTCCGGCCGCGTGGCTGTGGTGAAATTTGACCGAGGGGACAGCCTAAACGCGCTCTCCGTTGATCTGATGCACGAACTCATCGACGTTGCCGCGTCTTTTCGGGACGACACCGAGACCCTCGCTGTGGTGCTTGCGGGCGAGCGAGCGTTCTCGGCCGGAATGGATCTCAGGGACCCAAAGCTCATCGAAGGGATGCAGGGACCGCTCGGAACGCGGCGTAGGCTCTTAGCCGCGGGACCCACCATGTGCCGTGCCTGGGAAGACGTGGAACAGATAACCATCGCGGCAGTGGAAAAACATTGCGTGGGCGGTGGCGTATCCCTAGCGGTTTCCTGCGACTTCCGCATCATGGGACGGAGTGCGGTCTTCCGGGTTCCCGAACTGACGCTGGGCATGAATATGAGCTGGCAGACGCTTCCGCGGCTTGCGCACCTTGTCGGGCCTGCGCGAACCAAGCAGATCGTGATATTAGCCGAACCGGTGAGCTCCGAGGAAGCGCTCGCGTGGGGCCTTGTGGAAGATGTGGCCGAGGACGGTCAGGTGCTCGCAAAGGCGGTCGTCATGGCCGAAAGGATCGCCTCCAAGCCTCCGCTGCCTGTGATGATGACCAAACAGGCGGTCAACGCGGCTGTCAACGCTTTGGACAACACGGCCAGCTACATGGACAGAGACCAGTTCATGCTGTGCCAGATGACCGAAGATCACGGCGAAGCTATCTCCGCGTTCTTCACGAAAAAGAAGCCCGTGTTCAAGGGGCAGTAAGGGCTTTTCCAAGAATGGACTCTTCGAAAAGGTTTCACACGCCAAAATGGCTCACCTCAATTTCGCCCCACCCCCAATCATCCGGGACACACTTGTGGGGCATCCAGCGTGCATATGCAGCAGAGGAATTGCCCTTCCTCGGTGCTGCTGACGTTGCGCATCCCGTGGGGTTCCATGCTGGGGATGTAGACCATGTCTCCGGGTCCGCAGATCCGCTTACTGACTATTTCATCCGTATCTGAGCTAAATTCCCAGCATTCGAACTGACCTGACACAATGTACATGGTCTGAACGTAAGAATGGTTGTGTATGGGGATTTCGCCGCCCGGGCCCACGGTGAATAGCCGCAGGCCATAAGCGGGTCCGCCTTGAGAATCTACGCCCGTTTTGGACAACCACCGGACCCTGACCTCTTTGGCCTCTAACGATGTGCCTTTATAGGGCACGGATCCTACCTTGATGTCTTCTACCTCACTGGCCTTCATGGCGATCATTGTCCTCTCCACTGTACACCGACTTCATGCGGCGGCGATCTTCACGCCGAATCGACCATTGACGGATTTCCTGACCAGGTCGTACGAATAGGAGTAAGGCGTCACCCCGACCTGATCTGACACAACGCATGTGCCTTTGACAAGAATACCATGTCGAAAGACGAAGTCACGCATTAATTATTCCTATACGCGTCGCGTGCAGAGCTGCGATAATCCTGGGACTTTGAGGATATTCTGCTTGACGGAGAAGGCAAGAGAAGTATACGCTCAAGAAAGGGAAAAACAATCCCTTTCGAGTACGCGAGAACGGTTCCATCCCTGATGGGTCATGAGTAAGACAATGCCGGGGTTTGTGGGGTCCGCGTAACCAATCCTCCCGCGATAGTCGTCCCCAATGCCTCCATTGAGGAAAGGCCGTGGGGCAGTTACTGCCGGATCATCACTGCGGAGTGAACATCCAACCGACAAGCAAAGGGGGAGCTCATGAAATTCAATGTGAAGGCATTCGCGCTGACATGCGGGATCTTCTGGGGTCTGAGCATTTTCATCATCACGTGGTGGCTGATAATCTTTTACGGAGCGTCCGGAGCCCGCACTGTTATTGGACTTTTCTATTTCGGATATACCGTAAGTGCTCTAGGAAGTATCATCGGTCTTGTCTGGGGGTTTGTTGACGGCCTGGTTTCCGGCGCTATCTTCGCGTGGCTTTACAATCTCCTGGCGCGAAGTTAGTAAAGCGCGAGGACAGGGCCTCGCTCCTAAATACCAAATTGTAGGCGGGAGAGGAATCGAACCCGCGGTCCCTGCCGCAGAGCGACGTACGTTCCGAAACGGGATAAAGGAACCTTTCTCGCCAACGTAACGGAGTCTCGTCGCCCTCCCTCTGCCTCTTAAGTGATCAGCCTGGGCCTTCTCCGGTATCAGGGGACTCTGCCGAGACTGCACTCCAAGGGTAAACACAACAAAATGGTTAGGCCGCCGCATAATTGTGGCTAGAATAGCGGGAACGTGGTGGGATTCCTTTCGTGAAAGACTGAGCAGAAGAGTGAGGAAAGAAGATGGCAGAATTCATTGTCTTGTTGTTAGTAATTGTAGGTGGAATAACGGTTGTTGTTGTGGTCAAAGGCTTCTTTACTGTCAAACCGCGAGAAGGAGTAGTTGTTCTCAGCTTTGGGGCCTACAGCCATACAATCGACTCTGAAGGCATTAACTGGGCCTTCCCGGTGGGGCGAAGGCTTATACGAATCCCCACCTCTGAGATCACTCTGCAGGTTGATACCACGACAGTTGTGGATGCGCAGGGCAACCCAATCCAGGTCGGTGCCGTTGTGGTCTACCACGTCAAGGACATTCGAAAGGCCGTTCTGGAAGTGGAGAGCTTCCGGACTTTCATAGAGAACAAAGCCGGAGCCGTCGTCAAAGGAGTCAGTGCTAAATTCCCGTATCACTCCACGGATCCGGAGGTTCCCTGCCTCAAGGGCGAGAACGAGACCGTCAGACGCACATACATTCAGGAATTGCAGAAGGCCGTGGAATCGGCGGGAATTCGTATTCTGGATGTGAGGCTCAACGATCTCACCTATGCGCCTGAAATTGCCCAGGCGATGCTTATGAGACAGCAAGCTTTGGCACTCATCGAAGCCCGCAAGACTATTGTGGAGGGAGCAGTAGCCATCGTTTGCGACGCAATCAACAAACTGGAGGCAGCGGGTATCCAAATTACTGATTCCCAGAAGGAAGCATTGATATCCAATCTGCTCGTGGTGCTGTGCAGCGGTGAGCGTGCTCAGCCTGTCATGCAGGTGCAGTCCCGTTCCTCTAGTTGATCGTTTGCCCGTCACTGATTGAAAGTTCCTCACACGTTGTTTGCTTCAAGATCGTGGGGACTTCCGGGGAGACCGTGCTTAATTTCATCGTGGCATAATGTCACTTGATTTGAAGTCCGAAAGGATGGCGAATCGGCGCATACCCATTCGGTCCTTCCGTCGGTTTTTTGCTCAAGAAACAATCGTTCTGCCAATGCGATCCGCAAAACAATTTCCCGCATAAGTGAGGCTTTTTACATCGTATCCTTGCCTCTGAAAACCTGCCCGGAGTGTCCTGGGGTGATTTGCGTGAACTCCGTATGAAAGCTTGACCGAGGACACCTCTCACTCAAACTTAACCAAAGCAACGGTAAGCCCCCGGCTTTGCCGGAGCGACTCCCAGGGGATTGCTTCCGCTCGCTGATCTTAATCCATGTTTCGGGCATTAACCGGCACAGCAGAGCCATAGTTGACCGAGTGACAGGGGGTGATTACGCTCAGAAATAGGACAACGGGAACTTTGTGGCTAACGTGAAGATGGTTATGTCTGCGTTCGGGCATGCGAGAGTTCACAAGGAGGCCTTTTCGAGATCGGCGAGATGACCTCCCTGCCGCTTAAAGGTGTCAAAGTGCTCACGCATGATAACGGTTCCCACGAAGTTGTATGATACCTGACGAAAGGATAATAGTATGAGCAAAACAATCGAAACCATGATTGATCCGAATGACGCAGTCATGCTGCTAATTGACCATCAGAGCGGATTGTTCCAACTCGTAGCTGACATGGACATGCTGACGCTGCGGAACAACGTGATCGCTCTCGCAAAGGTGGCCCATCTCGGCAAGATTCCGACCTTTACCACTGCGTCTGTCCCCGACGGACCCAACGGCCCGCTAATCCCCGAGATTCATCAATACAACCCCGATGCCGTTTACATCCCACGCACCGGCCAGATCAACGCTTGGGACAATCCGAAGTGGGTCGAGGCCATTGAAAAAACCGGGCGCAAGACACTCCTCATCGCTGGTACGCTGACGAGCGTTTGCATGGCGTTTCCGACACTTAGCGCTCTGGCCGCTGGATACAAGGTGTTCAATATCGTTGACGCTTCGGGTAATTGGTCGAAGATGGCAACCGAGATCACGCTCGCCCGCGTCGTTCAGGCAGGTGCGATTCCAATCGACACATTTGCCGTCTTGGCAGAAATAATGGGGACGTGGAATCGCTCGGACGCGATGGAGTTTGCGATGATTCTGGTGGACCACATTGTGCCGCATTACCGGCTGTTGACGGAGAGCTACGACAAGGCTCAAAACGTTCAGAAAGTGGGGCGAGAAACCGAACTGGACGCTTTACACGCGGCTTAAGGCCATCAAACTTCGAAGCCAAAAGCAATGAACCGGCTTGGTTCAGAGGACACTGCGAGACCGGATCATATCGGTGGCCTTTCGGGTAGTGAATCGGTCCACATTTCCAAAGAGGGTTGACGCCAATTACTCCTTGGAAGGCATGCCTCCGAACAGTACTTCTCGGGTCACGTTCTCCGGCCACTCACGAACCCACTTGCGCATCTGATCCTTGGGCGTGAAAATCTCAGGCGGGATCTCCAGGTCGCGGATTGCCTGCTCCTGGTTGCCCGCGATCGTGTATTTCAACTTGGGGAACGTCGTCGGTATCTTGCCGTCAAACATCTCTCTAATCAGCCACTGCGGATTGGGACGGGCGGTCTCGCTGAATTCCGGGAGCGCTGCGTCGCGGATCCATATGCGATCTCTGGTTACGTTGACCACGGTGCTATCTAGCGAATCAAGCCTGGCGTGGGACGGGGGTAATCCAGTTCTTCTCGAGTCGCTTGGCGGTGGCGGGTCCGTCGGCATTCCTGACACGTTCCGGCCGGCGGACATGTCAACCGCTGCATCTACGGCGACCGGCGCGAGTGCCGCGGCGAAGACCAGGGCCTTCGCAATAGCGCGCGTCATGGTTTCCGCAACTTCAACATTTCCATCTCCAGCCTCTGCAGCACTGATGGATGGCCGGCGGGTCTGGGGATGAAGTCCTGCGGTTTGGCGTCCGGCGGGAACTCGCGGACCCACTGGCGAATCTGGTCCTTGGGCGTGAAGAGGGCGGGGTCAATCTCCAAATCGCGGACGGACTGCTCCTGGTTGCCGGCCACCGTATACCGGGCCTTGGGAAGCTCGGTGGGAATCTTGCCGTCGAACATGTTCTTGAGCATCCACTTCGGGTCGGCCGAACGTACGCCGGCTAGATCGGAGACCGCTATCTCGCGAATCCAAATGTGATCCTTGGTGACGTTGACCACGGTGTTGTCTATCCCGTAGGCGAAGAAACCCTTGTAATGCAGCCGCACGCCAGCCGATATCTCGTTGAGCAGCTCGTGGTCGAAGGACAGGTGCGTAGCCATCGCCAAACGAGGTTGCACAAGGTTCGTCAGGTAGCCGAAGCCGTAATGCGTCGTGTGATGGATATCTAGCGTGAGAGCGCCGAAGATGGGCGGCAGGCCCTGCTTCATCGCCCAAAGGTTGATGACGTCCACCGCCATCTCGCTGACGAACACATCCGCACCTTTAGCGTATTTGGCAGTGAGCCAGTCAGGTTTCCCGTCTCCTGTAAACACTAAAGACAGGTTTTTCCAGTCCAGGCGGTAGGCCGAGGCGCCGTCCATCGCGTGCGAGCGTCGCCAGTGGATGACCTTCACGCCATCCTTGTCGTAGCAGACGCCGCCGTCATCGTGGAAGTCGAACTCAGTGACGTCGTCGCTGTCACAAGCTGGCATCGCGCCGCAACCTTCGAATGCCTGCGTTGACCAGGCAAGAAACTTCTTCATCCCGGCCCACATGGCCTTGGTGCCTAGCTTGGGCGTGCGGCCCGAAGGGCCGATGACATGAACCGGTTTGAAACGCCCGGCGAACGGGCCGAAGGAAAAAAGGTACGGCAGGTCGCAGATGTGGTCCGCGTGCAGGTGGGTGAGGAAGATGTTATCAATCTCGGCCACGGAAACCTGGTTCGCGATAATGTTTCGGAGGCAGCCGGGGCCGAAGTCGAAGAAGAGCCGTTGGCCGTTTCCCAACTCCACCATGATGCAGGTGCAGGCCTGGGCGATGCGCGGCGGCCAGGGCTGGCTGCCCATGAAGGTGATCCGCATCTCGTCGGCGCCGAGCGGCTCCGTGGACGGGAGATAGACGTTGCGGTTCTTGACCGAGGAGGTCGGCATGTAGTAAGGGGGCATGGAGATCCCAGAACCTGGGGGAGAACCATATGGGTTTTTGTCTGTGATTTCCGGGTTCTTCACATCGGTTGCCTCCGCTGAAGGCAGAGCGCCGGCGGCCATACCTGTGGCCGCCGCCCCTAAGGTCTTGAGCATCTCGCGACGATCCATAGTTTGTAGCTCCTTATTTTAAGTTCCAGGTCAATCCTTCAGTCTGATAGTTCATGTTTGACACAGTTGTGGCAAGAGTTTTTGTCCGTGTCAGCTTCGTGGTTCGCAGGAAGTTAGCAGTTCCAGAATTGGCTGTCTAGCCGTCTCAATGAGCGATCCTACGTTGCGTGCCTGTTCCAAGTTCTACGGGATCGGGTTTGCCGTAATTTGCTTGGACAAATCGGACATCATTGGGAAGTATCGAGCGCCGTTGGGACGATGGATCGTTTCTGACGACAGGGGAGACCCACTCCCTGTGCAAGGAGGAAAAGATTCTTTACCTCCAACTCAACGTGTGGCAAATAATTCGGGGGCAGGCCGCACCCCACGAAATCGCCGGCTGTTTTCAATAGAAACTCTAGATCCTACGACTGTGGCCCGAGCCCGCGAAAGGGAGCCCCAGCAACCTTGAAGCCCCGCTGAAGGCTGGGATTCTCTAGCACTCATCCGAGTGTTCTCTTAAATGAGTGATGTAGTCAATTGTCGAAGTTAAGAAAACGAGAGCGCAGAAGGAGTCGTCTTGAATGAGAAAGTGCTGATTCCGGCATTTCTGTTGGTTGCAGTTGCAGCCGTGGGCGCTGGGCTGTTTCTCAAAAAAGAACAAAATATCACGCGCCAATCAGAGCCCTCCAAAGCCGAGACAACCGCCGAAGCGCCCAAGCGAGTGGGACCAATCGCTGTCATCCCCAAGGGAACTACCCATTCGTTCTGGAACTCTGTCCTCGCCGGTGCACAAAAGGCGGCCAAAGAGCACAATGTGGAAATCTTCTGGACGGGCCCGGACCGCGAGGGTGATCGCGAAAAACAGATTCAAATCGTCGAGGACTTCATCGTGAAGAAAGTGGCCGGCATCGTGCTGGCACCTACGGACGCGGGTGCGCTCGTCCCCGTGGTCGAACGTGCAGCCGCCGCGAAGATACCCATCGTCATCATAGACTCGGATATCGAAACGGACAAGCGGGTCTCCTTCGTGGCCACGGACAACTACGCCGGTGGCGTTCTAGCAGCGAAGCACATGGCGAAGCTCCTCCGCGGCAAGGGCAAGGTGGCGGTAATCAAGTACATGGCCGGCTCCGCATCAACCACGGCCCGCGAAAAGGGTTTCATCGAAACTCTGAAAAAGGGGTTTCCCGAGATCGAGCTCGTTGAAGACCGTTACGGCATGGACACCGTGGAAACAGCGCTCTCTGCTGCTGAAGATGTGCTTACCCGGCACAAACAACTCGATGGCATCTTCGCCTGCAACGAGTCCACTTCCCGCGGCGCCCTGCGAGCGCTGGAGAGCCAGGGACGAGCCGGTGCCATAAAGATGATCGGCTTCGACGCTGCTGACGCCCTGCTCAAAGGGCTCGAGACCGAACGCATCAACGCGCTCGTAGTCCAGAATCCTCAGGCCATGGGATACAATGGTGTACGCAGCGCTGTCGCTGCGATCAAGGGCGAAAGCGTCGAACCGAGAATCGACACCGGAGTGGAACTCGTCACCAAGGATCGCATGAACTCCCCCGAGATTCGCGCGCTCATCGGAAACTAAGGTTGATGGCGCTGAACCCGCAAGTCGAGCCTTCTCAATTCGCCCTCGAAATGCTGGGGATCGGTAAGAGTTTTGGTCCCATCAAGGCTCTCGACGATGTCACGTTACGCGTCGTGCAAGGGACGGTTCACGCCCTGGTAGGCGAAAACGGCGCGGGCAAATCCACTTTGATGAAGGTCCTGTCGGGAGTTCACCAACCTGACTCCGGGACTATCGTGCGAGCGGGCAAAACCTGCTCGTGGAAGCATCCTTCCGAGTCCCTCGCAGCCGGAGTCGCAATGATCTACCAAGAGCTCAGCCTCGCCCCGGATCTCACCATCGCCGAGAACGTGTGGCTCGGGATCGAGCCTCGCGGAGCGCTGCCCGGCACCTATTCCAGAAGGCGTATGATCGCAGATACCTGTGCCTTGGCCGAAAAACATGGCTTCGATGTTGATCCCAATAAGAAGGTGGAGAACCTTCCGGCAAGCACTTGCCAGATTGTCGAAGTGTTGAAGGCCCTCGCGCGTAACGCCGAGATTCTGGTAATGGACGAACCGACCTCCTCTTGTGGAGAGCACGAAGTGGCCGTGCTCCTCGAAATGGTCAAGAAGCTGAGCCGCGCAGGCACCACAATCGTCTACATCTCTCATCGCCTCGAAGAGGTTGTTGAGATAGCGGACTACATCACGGTTCTCCGCGATGGACGAGCCGTGCACACCGGCCCCATGAAGGGCCTCAAAATCCCCGATATTGTCAATCGGATGGTCGGGCGCAACCTCGACGACTACTTCCCCAAGAGGAAGGTGGAAATTGGGTCCATCGCTCTGAGCGTGTCGGAACTCTCGTCCCGAGCCGTCGAAAGCATCAGTTTCGATCTGCACTGGGGAGAGATTGTCGGCATCGCCGGGCTGGTGGGGGCAGGACGCACTGAGCTTGCCCGCGTCCTGTGCGGTCTCGACTCCCCAATCCGCGGCAGCGTCTGGCTCGACGGGAAAAGCGTGAAAATCGCAACGCCGACCGACGCACTCTCCTGCGGAATTATGTATCTCACAGAAGATCGAAAACGCACGGGGCTATGCCTAGATCTCCCGGCCTCGTGGAACTTGACACTGCCGAGCCTCGCGGAACTGGGCATGAAACACATCCTGCACCTCAGCCGCGAAAACGAAATCGCCGAAGAAACAGCCAAGAAGCTCTCGCTCAAGTGGCCTGGGCCGGGAGCGCCGGCGAGCGCTTTGTCCGGTGGCAATCAACAAAAGCTGTTGCTCGGTCGAGCGCTCATCGCTCGATCACGACTATGGGTGCTCGATGAACCCACTCGTGGCATCGACATCGCCGCCAAGGTCGACATCTACGAGCTGATCGGACGGATGGCCGCGGAGGGCAAAGCCGTGCTCATCATCTCTTCGGATCTGCCCGAACTGTTTGGAATCACCGATCGCATTCTGGTGATGCGCCGAGGCTGCCTCGTCGCTGACCTCGTCACCTCAGAAACCAATCAAGAGACGGTCATGCAGCTCATGGTGGGGCAGTCCCGCGCCTCGCGGGATTGTCTGCCATTCCCCAATAGACAGGCTAGAAGCCTGTTCCACCAGGACATGGGCCGCACATGAACAAACTCGTTCGAGAACTGCTTCCGTTCGGGAGCCTCATCCTAGTCATCGCCATCTTGTCGCTTTGGCTGCCTGACAGCTTTCTCACCCTCGACAATTTCCTCAACGTGCTGCGCCGCTCGTCCGTCTACGGCATCATCGCCGTTGGAATGACGTTCGTCATCATCTCCGGCGGAATCGATCTCTCTGTGGGGTCCCTCCTCGCGTTGTGCGGCATGTTCGCCGCGGGAACGATGGTCGGACTCGGTGCTGAAATGCCTTCCACGGGAATGATGGCCCTGGGAAACGTGGTCGGAATGCTGGCCGGTGCGATGGGTGGCCTGATCTCCGGAGTGTTAATCACCAAGCTGAAACTCCAACCGTTTATCGCCACCTTAGGCACTATGAGTCTCTACCGTGGGATAGCGCTGGTCATGTACGACGGACAGCCGATCAACGTCTCATCATTTCGATACCTGGGCGAAGGCACACTGCTCGGGATACCTATTTCAGTGGTCCTGTTCTTAGCCGTCATCGCCGTGGCAGGAGCCATCTTGCACTTTACGCGGTTCGGCCGCCACACTTACGCTATTGGTTCCAACATGGAAGCGGCGCACCACGCCGGTGTAAGGGTCGACCGAACTCTGATCGGCATCTACACTCTCGGAGGCCTGCTCACCGGGCTTGGCGCGATGATCGCCATGAGCCGGACCGTCTCGGCCCAGCCCACCGCGGGCGTGGGAGCCGAACTTGACGTCATCGCCGCGGTGGTCATCGGCGGCGCCAGCCTCTCCGGAGGCCGAGGAACCATCACGGGAACCATCATAGGCACCTTGCTCATCAGCTTCCTGCGCAACGGATGCACCCTTGTGGGCATCTCGACGAACGCTCAGCTAATTGTGATTGGCGTGGTGATCGTCCTTGCAGTAGCGGTAGACCAGTTCACCCGCCGCAAAGCGGGCGAAGCAGCCTGAGCGGTGGGAAGAGTTCGGCGAGAGGAGAGCGAAGGTCTCCCGGCCCCCCTGAATGCCGGCGTCCTGGCCCAATCTCTCGTGGAAATGGTTCTTGAACGTCCCCGGCTGTGTTATCCTATGAACAAAGGAGGAGACGTCAATGCCCACATCCCCCGTCAAAGAACCGACAAACATTGACCCGGAAACGGAGGAGATCCTGTCCGATCCGGAAGTCCGGGCGGCCTGGGAAGCCTTGGACGATCCCGAAGACAGAGAAGACCTTATCGACCATGTGAAAGTCATGCGTCGACTCCGCGGAGGCAAGGAGAAGGCGACTCCGTGGGAAGAAGTTAAGGCAAGATTGGGGCTGTAGGATCTTGTACAGGCTCAGCTTGTCAGAAACAGCCGAAAAGGTTCTCGCCCAATTACCTAAACACTATCAAAAGCTTGTTCGAGAACGCATCGAATCACTATCCAAAGATCCAAGACCCCATGGGTGCAAGAAACTCCAAAGCCAAACAGGCTACAGGGTTCGTCAAGGTCCATACCGAATCATCTATGAAATAGACGATTCACTGCTCGTGATCACAGTCACCAACATAAAGCTTCGCCGCGAAGCCTACCGTTGACTACACTTTCCGCGGTCGGCGTGATGATCGTCCTTGCAGTAGCGGTGGACCAGTTCACCCTCCGCAAAGCGGGCGACGCAGTCTAATACCGATACGTTTTCAAAGAAGGAAATCCGGGGGAAACTTCTTGCAAGAAGTTTCCCCCAAAGCCCCATTCGCGCTAACTTCTCTAGAGCCACAGACATTCATTTAGCAGTTCATCCATTTTCATCAGACGTTTTCGAGGTCGCTCCGCGAGCTTTTTGCACAGGTTTTTCC
>JBFLZC010000001.1:446482-566900 GCA_040756375.1 Thermodesulfobacteriota bacterium | reverse complement strand
CAACAGACTCTCGATAACCGCCCAGTCTTCCTTATCCAAAACGTCTTCTATGTGCATAGCCGTCCCTCCCAGGAACGTGCTATACTCCCTCTAAATCCAAAACGCGAGCAAGAAGTTAGCGCCTATGGCCTCATAGGGGAAGTAAAGAATTGAGAATCCGAGCGAACGGAGCTGCTCCAGCGAGCCCTGGGTAAACTCCCCGGCGAGCACAACACCGACGAACGGCGCGGCTCTATAGTGGGTTTCCTTCAACGGCAATATAGCGCCTTGAATCTCTTGTGCCTTGTTTCTGGAGTGCTTCGTGTAACGCCGCCAAGCCGCTTCGATAAAGGCCACGGGCACTCCGATTTTGCGCGGCGTACCGCCTCGTTCCAGTACATAATCTAAGTCGTGCACGTTTCCATGTTGGTCTTTCCATGAAAGCTTCCTTCCTTTGCGAGCGGGACGTCGGCCTTTTCGATCCAAATAGAGGCCGTGTTCTTCTGCTACTCTTTTCAGCAGGGGCTCAATGGCCGCTTCCAGAGTATCACCTATGATCTGCCCGAACTTGTGCGCTGGTGATTCAGCCATTGATTAACCCTCAATCCACAGGGTCCCTTCATGGAGAGGAACGCGGTGCTTACGATTCTTCCACTTGACGTTTCTGGACCGGAGTTTCTCAAATGAGAAGGAACTGAAACCGGCAGCTAGGGCTAATTCGCCGAGCCACCGGTCCACAGGCACATATATGCCATAGGGCGCCGAATCTCCCACGACGAAGCAAACCATAGCGCCTCGCGCTGTCACCCTGCGCAATTCTACCCAAACTCTAGCCATATCAGAGAAATAAGCCGCGATCATGGTGTGATACGGCTTCTTTCCTCCGTGATGCTCTCTCTCTGCCTCAAGGAGTGTACAGACTTTGGCAATCTCCCCTCTTATAGGCTCAAGAAGCGGGTTGGAAAGCATTTGGGTGGTCTGGCCGTTGAGCTCGGCGACGTGCTGCGTACAAGCGCGGATCAGATGCCGCCTCACCGCATCCTGGAGGTCACCCCAATTTTGGATTTCTCCGAAGAAGCTCATCTCAAGCCGAGTTGCATCTGCATAGTCGTAGTTGTTTGCGTACGGGGGTGATGTTATGACTAGATCGGCCCAAGCATCGGGAAGGGAAGGGCAAGAGCGGGCGTCTTCTTGGAGCAACCTCGCGCGCTTAGACAAAGAGCGCAACCGGCGGATCGACATGTCCGAACTCATGAGAATGACTTTTGCTTCAAAAGCCTCGTATGGATCAACCGTGCGGGCCTTCGTCTTTCTGGGAAGGATGTATTGCCAAGGGGCTGTTCCAGCGGTGGAGCATTCTCTGAGGATCGATGCTAAAGCCAGCCAAGTAAGCTCTGAATAAGGTGTTCCGTTGTTGTTTCCTTCCCAAGCTACTCTTAGGGTATCGAGTTTCTTCAGCGAATCAGGAGTAAAGCATTTCTCGATAAGCTTGGGATACCCATCTGAGATTCCTGTCATTCCCCTAGCTCTGGAAAGAACTGCTAACGCGTAATTTAGGAATTCACGATGGTTTGCGTGCCATGAAAGTTTCGCCTTGGCTACCCGTGCAACGAAAGGGTGGGATTCTACGCCGACTGTATCTACGCGGCATGCCTCTCCTTCCAAGAGGACAGTGCCAGATCCCGCAAAGGGGTCTAACACCCTTTGACGCCCTCTAGCTTTTTCTCGCTCGATGAGTTGGCGCACCCAAATCGCAGAAAAGCCCGCAGGGTAGCGGAACCACCTGTGGATCGGCAAAGTGAGATTGTCTGCAAAGGTCGAAGTGGTGGCGTTCGTTGCCGGCAGACTCTCGTCAATGAATAAGCTGGTCTGTCTCATTACTCATTGCCGTATATCATCGTATGAAGAGAGTTTCAACTTGGCTTCATCCTCGGCTAATGCCTTTTCTATACCTAAGACACGGATGAGATGCGCTTTGATTCTTGACAATTCACGTGTCAGAGGCTACTTCAGAAGAGCCTGGAAGCGTGCCGCCCGGGTCCCGGCATGTATAAGTGAGCGGATTGGATTCCCGCCTTCGCGGGAATGACGGGACCGAGTTCCGGCACGCAAGAACAATCAATAAGGTCAGCCGTGCAGAGAATCGACAGCCGAAGAAACGATCTCCCCACCGGTTTGAGCGAGATTCAGGGACTCACGTGGTTTTCGGCAGCGGTGCCACTCGTGCGGATGGCGCTGTGTGCCCTGGTTATAAGCTTCTTGCCGTGGCTCGGAGCCTCCCAGCCGATTTACGCGGGAGGCCCATCGTTCCAGGCTTCGTGTCCACCTTCGTTCTGTTACGGCATGTCTCAAAAGCGTTCCATGGTGGAGGGCCGATTCGGGTACTTCTGGGGATGGCATGAAATCAGGCTGCGTGAAGGGGACAATGAGCTGATTCCACCATCAAAGAAGGAAGTCACGCTCAGCAGCCTTATATTCAGCGCTCAGGCGGAAACATTCCCGATGAAAGACCTTGCCGTGCGGGTCCAGGGCTGGCTGAACGTCCCGCAGACTCATCGCAACGAAGTGTGGTTCGATCGGAGATGGGCTGCATGGGACACCAGGAGCCGTTATCTGGCCGCAGATCTTTCTGCGGTGTACCATTTCGGTATGGGTGGGATGCCGTACACGGCGGGCCTGGTCGCAGGGTACAGGTTCTATGATTTCGATTACACTTCCCAGGCGGTGAGCGGTCCTGCCGGTGATTTTCAGGACCACCTCAGCGTGCATGTTCCCTATGTGGGCGTGTATTACGCTCACAGTCAGTTTATCGGGTCCGTGGTCCGGCTGGATATCCTCGCGGCCCCAATCACTCTTGCACGTTACCGATCGGACCGGAGCTTGAGCAATTCTATGTTCCACATAGACGGGCACGCAGTAACAGGCTTCTGGTTTGAGTCGCTCTTTGAATGGCTGCTGCCGCTCACCGAGAATGCTCTGGCAGGGGTGTTTGCCCAGTACAACTACCTGGAGCTCTCCGGAGGCGCGACGGTGGAAGCGGACGGACGTTCCACTCGCTTCTCCATGGATTCCCGCCACAACCTCATCGTGCTGGGGCTCTCAGCTACATACACGTTCTAGAAGCAGTCGCAAAGCCTATGAGCAATCGTAGGATGTGGTGACCCCGGACATGATCCGGGGGAACCGCATCATTCACGGTTTTTCTCGTCCTTTCGCGGACGGTAATGGGCAATGACATGAACTGCGTCACACTCCATAAGACCCCGACCGATGTGGTTCCCCCGCGTTCCGCGGGGTCACCGCATCCTACGTGAAGCCTCTGAAGCCTCGTCCGTCGCTTTCCGCGGCCTTGTCTCAGGAACATCTTGATTTTCTTGCATAATGTGTGTATGATAAATTAATCCAATTGCCATGAGGAGAATCAACATGCGTTCCTTCCTTATCGTGGCCGCGTTATGCGTTCTTCTGTCCTCGGTTCTACCGGTGGGCGCACAAGCAGCCGGAATGATTGTCAAAGGGAAAGAGGAATGCAAGTGTTCACCATTGGTTGCCCAGGGCGTCGTCCCTGACACTCTGAACAAGCTAAGCCATGCATTCTTGTTTCCGTCAGTGTTTAGGGTGGTGGATCGCATTGCGGGCGAGGTTAAGAATATGTTGGCCCAATTCGGCGTGGCAGCTCCTGCTCACGCGGCCGAGGCTCCTGCTCCGCCTCCTCCCGAGCCTGCGATAAAGGAGAAGCAAGAAAAGAAGCCGAAAAAGCCGACCGCCAAGAGAAGAATCAAGGTGCCGCCTCAGGCGAAATAAAAGCTGTGTACGGGGGCCCTGGCACTCTCTGAATAAGCACGGCTACGAATGAATTCTCCGACCTGGCCGAAGTTAAGAAGTTGGTACACGTGAATTCTTGCAGGAACCGGTGCGACTCTTGGGCTGGGAGCCAATGAAAGTGCATTCATGCAGAAACGCGTGCCCTTGGTTATATGTGCAGTAATTCTTCTCCTGATTCCGTCTGCCCTTGTATGGTCCCAATCACCGCCCGACCCCACATTTTCTGATTTTCCCGCCAAGAAGGTGTCTATCAAGAAGATAACCAAACCCGACGTTTCAAAGGGCAGGGCTCGCACTTATCGCACTCGTCTTCGGGAAGGAGCAGCAAAGGGCCCGAATTTTGCCGGCCACTATACCGTGGTGCGATGGGGGTGCGGAACCGACTGTATCGAATTCGCTATAGTCGACGCGATAGGTGGTGGGGTGTTCTTTCCGGACTTCCTTCCAGTTCAGAGCGTGCCACCCTACAATGAGGACAATCCCACGGTGATCCCCAGAAATGTCGAGTTTCGGCTCGACAGGCGATTACTCATTGTTACCGGAACAATAGAGAAGAGCACTGCCGATAAGCACTTTTTCGAATGGACGGGCAAAGAACTTAAGCTTGTGCTGGCGTATAAGTTAAGGCCGTGAAAGGCTTTTCGGGATCGGCGGAACCTTCCTTTGAGCCCTTAACAGTACCAAGGGGCTCGATATGGCGAGAATGCCGCACAATCCCAAGGTAATTGGCGGACAGCCACTCGACTTCCAACGACATTTATTCTCACCGAGGGGAGGGCAACTATGAGATGCGCGGCACAGCTGCTGGTGACAGTGTTGCTGATCGCATATCCCGCCGTGGCTTGTGCTGTTGAGAAAGGGCAGCCGCGCTTCTCACCCGATGGTGCGATTCTTGCCTCTCCGGAACAGAACTGCACTGTGGTGCTGTGGGATGGCGCCTCGGGCGAAAAGATTGCCGCTTTGTATGCGGATGAACCTCCCTGGCCACCATTGAAACAGAGGGCTTGTCATGTTGTCTTGTCGTTTTCCCCGAATGGGAAGCTACTAGCAACACAGCGCACCTATGGACCGGTCATCTTGTGGGATGCTCAGAGTGTGCGCAAACTCGCCACATTTGGGAGGACGGGCGACGACGGTGTAAGTCTAACCTTCTCGCGAGATTCGAGATTAATTCTCTCCGTGATAAAGGCAGAAGCCATAAATCACAAAATTGCTCGAACAAACGGAATCACGGTATGGGACGTCGTCACTCAAAAGGAATTGCTTCACGTCCGCGAAGATCAGAAGAAAGAGTTTAATGAAGTCGTGCTGTCACCTGATGGTAAGACGGTCATGGCGCTTGCCGGATCGGAGGTAGGCTCCCAACTTGAATTGTCCACCGATAGGTACATCACGGATAGGGTAAAGCTTTGGGACATCCAGAGCGGGAAGGAACTAGTCACAGTCAAGGCCGGATTCGCTAAGTTCTCTCCGCACGGCAGGTTTCTGCTCTTCAGAGATTTCCAGGGCGAGGCGATTTGGGACATCGGGGCAAGCAAGGGGTGCGCGCTTCCCATCATCCGTGGGCCAGCATACTTCTCACCGGATGGAACGATTCTCATCGAAGGACAGGACGATTGCGCAGTGGCTTGGGACCTTGCTTCAGGCAGCAAGGTGGGCACATTCTGTGCTCCGCAACCTAGTCTAGAAAAGCAGTTTGCTTCTCGGTGGCATAATGTGCGGGTATCTTTTTCCCCTGACGGCAAGCTATTGGCAACACAAAGGATCAATGGACCTATTATCCTATGGAATCTGCAAGATGGCCGTCAACTTGCCACCCTGACTGGAGCCTTCGATGACGCTATGGAACTCCAGTTTTCTCTGGATTCGAGACTACTTCTCTCGGTCGGAGAAGCACGTTCCGGCCTCGTGCCGCATCCACGCATGATAACAGTGTGGGACGTCGCCACGCAAAAGGAGTTGTTTTACGCTGACCAAGGGGAGAACGAAGGGTTCAAGGAAGTTAGTTTTTCGCCGGATGGGAAGACGATCATGGCGTACATAGCAGAGAGGCTAAAGTTAGCGGGTGAGTACTGCATTAATGGCATAAGACTCTGGGATATCTACCGAGCTGAAGAGCTGGCAACGTTAGAGGCCAGTTCTGCGACGTCCGCGTCGTTTTCGCCTGACGGGAGGTTGCTGCTGATTACGGATCCAGCTCTTGGAGCCAGAGTCCTGGATATTCAAGCGAAAAAAATGAGCAGGATAGGTCATGCCACCTCATCTCAACAGGCACGAGACATCTCTCCAGACAATGTAGCAGAATCTATAGGAGGCAATGAGTGGAATTGGACCATATTCATCAAGGGGAACAAGCAAAATCTCGATGATATCAAGTGCGTAGAATACAAGCTCCATCCCACTTTTCCAAATCCGGTTCGTTTGGTTTGTGAGCAGGGAGATCCGAAACGCCCGTTTGGACTGTCAGCCAGAGGGTGGGGCACATTTCCAATAAGCATACGGGTGTTTATGAAAGACGGAAAGCACCGGGACTTGCAGCACCAACTGAAGTTTTGATTTGGCCGGATTAGGAATTGCAGTAGATGCTAGTTCTCTCTTGACCAATGCTTTGGCGGTATAAGTCGGTGTCCTATCAAACTCGGGCCATCCGGCTGAAGCATCTTCTCCTCACGCGCCCCTCCCCTGAATCGGAGCTTCACCAGACGCAATTGGACTCGATTACGAGGCGCGTTCAGGATCGGTCTTGACCTATGACGCTGCTCGTCATATGGTTGAATAATGATAGCGAGCTTCAAGGACAAAGAGACCGAAAAGGTGTTCAAAAGGGAGCATTCCAGTAAAGTGCCCCAGGCCATTCAAGAACCTGCACACAGAAAACTTGTAATGCTCCACGTCGCCGCGTATCTTGAAGACTTGAAGAGCCCGCCGGGAAACCGGCTGGAACCCCTAAAAGGTGACAGAAAGGGACAGCACAGCATACGGATCAACGATCAGTACCGCATCTGCTTTGTGTGGGCAGAAGGGAAGGCCCACGAGGTCGAGATCGTTGATTACCACAAAGGATAGATACCATGACAAGGAAAGTATTGCCTCCGGTCCATCCGGGAGAAGTGCTCCTGGAAGAATTCATGAAGCCTCTCGGATTAAGCCAGAACCGGCTTGCCCGTGACCTGAAAGTTCCTCCGCGGCGGATAAACGAGATCGTTCACGGCAAGCGGGGTATTACGATAGATACGGCACTGAGGCTAGCGAGGCATTTCGGAACCTCAGTGGAATTTTGGACCAACCTCCAGACGCACTATGAGCTGGAGGTCGCCGAGGATAACAAGCTGACGGACAAGGTGAGGAAGGAAGTAACACCTCGAATGACGGCAGCATCGGCGAGATAACCTGGGCCACTTCAGCAAATCAGGCCGTTGCCTCTCGCCAAACACTATAGCCATCCCCGAAAGTTCTGTCGGAATTAGAGCCCACTTCCAGACGAAGCGGCAGCAGCCTTAGCAGTTACCTGACCGTCGCTTTCAGCAGACTTTCTCTGCGTTCCGCAATTCCCCAAAGGGGGATACTATGAGTAGTCCCGCGCATCGCGGGATGAAACCCAGGGAAAGCGGTCCCCCACAATCCGGGGAACGACCCTGAAAGGGGCGACCCTTTCAGGGTCGTGAGAAACTTACTATTGATGCCGCGTACCACGGGTTTCACCCCGCGTCCCGCGGGGCTACTCAAGGTGCTCCCCCTCCGGGGGAAAGACAAGAGCCAGGTCTCATTTCGCGATTACTCTTGACAAGCGCTATATATCTCACGCGAAGTCCGCAACCTCGTACAGCTTCACCCTGCCTCTTACTCCTCTGAGTCTGGTGGCGCCTACCGGTCGGGTGATGAAGAGTTCCTTGTCCTTAATGTTTTCGTACGTTTCGTGTCCGATGACGATTCGATCAGGGTCCGCGTACCGACAAATACGAAAGGCCAGGTTCACGCAGAGTCCGAGAATTGTGTAATCCATCCTGTCGGAAGTCCCGAAGTTTCCCACCACTGCTTTGCCGGTGTTGATGCCGTACCGGACCTGAAAGCGTAGATCCGGGTCAGTGGCAGCCTGCGCGCGGGCGAGTCGCTCGCGGATCTTCAGGGCTGAGCGTATTGCCCGACCGGCCGCGTCTTCCTGGGGGACTGGAGCGCCGAAGATGGCCATTGCGGAATCGCCGATGAACTTGTCGAGGGTTCCCTGTTCTTCAAAGACCACTTCGTTGACGGTCTTGATAAAGAGGTTCAGCACGCCCTGCAATTCAGACGGGGGGAGCTTTTCGCACAGGGCCGTAAAGCTCACGATGTCACAGAAAAATATTGTGGCCAGGCTCTCTTTTGGTTCTAGCTCAGCCGCGCCCTGAAGGATAAGATCCACCACCTGCGGCGAATGAAAACGCCCCAGGTTCTGCCTGATCACCGCATTCTTTACCGCGCCTTCTCGGAGCTGTTCGGTGAGCTTCCAGCGTTGAATAGCCAGCGCGGTCTGGTGGCCGATTGCCGTAAGCAAGTCCAGGTCTTCCGTTTGATACCCGGCTGCAACATCTAAGCTGTCAACGTAGATAACGCCCAGAATCGACCTATCCTCCCAAATGGGTGCAGCCATGACGGATCGAATGCCGTCGATGACCACACTGTCGCCTGATTCAAAGCGCGGGTCTTCCAGGGCATTGTCGGTAAGGATGCCCACCTTGTCCTTCAGAATCCTCCGAACAATTGTGTTGCTGATGGACCGAATATTTCCTTGGCCTTCAGCGCGTCTTTCTTTTCTGGGAAGCGGAAATCCGCCATCTTCACGCAGTAGTATGATGGCCTGGGATGGCATGAAGATACGGAAGACCTGGTCCATGATGTAATCAAGGATCTCATCAAGGTCCCGGGTGAGCACCAGCTCCTCGGTTATGCGATAGAGCGTTACGAGGTTGCGGTTGAGCCGTTCGCGTCTGAGGCCCGCAGATGTCTCCTCTTGCTTCGCGGTAGTTTCCGCGAGGTAGTTCGTGATCATTCCGAGCGGCTTTACTACTTTCTCGGTCTCGTCTTTATGAACGTACGTCTCCATCGGATGTCTGGGCATCTCCACGGTGGTGCTGAGCAAACGCTCCATGTCCGCGGAAGAAGACTTGGGACGGAAAACCAGTCTGAACGGCCCAATCTGGATCATGTCCCCTTGTCTTATGTAGCGTTTGCTCTTGATCTTGCGGCCGTTCAGCCACGTTCCGTTTCGACTCTCCAGATCCTTGACGGTAACACGCGTGCCCTCCCGGGTGAGCAGGCAGTGTTTGCGAGATACCTTCGTGTCTACCAGGCGAAGGTCGCACTTGTCATCACGGCCTACCAGCGCTCGCTCGTGGGTGATTTTCTGTTCGATGGTCCGGCCGTCAGGTCTGATGATGGTGAGATGGAACATGGGTTATCCGGGTTGCCTTCTGCGGAGTTCTTTGGAAAGATCTCGGCATGTAGTAACCCTGGTTGGGTTTACGTATGGGGAGGTGAGTAAACCGACTCCTGATCCCCCCTAAACGGGTTATCCTATTGTCAAGAACTCAATCAAACGCCCGAGGTTCCTTCGGGATTCCTCGCCGATGGATGTAATCTCGAAACCGGAGACATAGTATCCCTGAGTGCTTTCTTTCCGGGTCCAGCGACACTGGGCTTCGAACTGTAAGGGGGCGCCTTTGATGTAATCGGAGGCCTGAATAATGAGTGTTCTTCTTGCATTGACCCCCACTTCCACACCGAAAAGCTGCACACCTTTCTCGCTGATATCCTGCACCAGGCCCAAGAATTTCCTGGACTGCGCGTCATAGGCGGGGATTTTGAACAACATGTACTTGCGGCTGAATCGCCGCCGATTGCTCGCTTCAAACACAGGATTGTCTGCGCTCATATCTTTCCCCTGCACCTCTTGAGGGTCGTCTGCTTTTTGAACGATCCCCTATTCGATTGCCCTCGTCCTGCGCTAGGGTGACACCCTCATGGTGTCGTACGCTCACCCCATGAGTCACCATTTGGAGGGCGTCTTTTTCCTTGCTCGCGATGGACGAGACGCCCGCTGGAGTGAGTTTCCGTGAGTATTCTCCAGTATCTGATTAACAGCCCGGTTGACCAGGAATCTGAACGAGCGGATGAGATTTTCCGGATCTCCGGTCGAGGGGAGTCCTTTGGCAAGAGATCGACCTGCGCTCACGAGAGTCTTGGCACGATTCTCGACCAAGCGCAGAAAGGCTTCAGGATCCTGGATCTCGAGCCGTTTGCTGATGTCCGGTTTGGGGTCCGGCAGGCCCTCAGCCCGTCGGATAAGCGACTTGTATCGTTCGTAGCGGATCAGAATCTCATGAAACGACTGAAGCGGGTCTGACTCGGAGAGTGACAGGCTCGAGTCAAGAAAGTCGGTCATCTCCAACAAGAAGCGTATGGATTCGGGATGTGCCTTGGACATCCTCTTCACAATGTAGTCCAGAACCACTCTCATCGAGATCGCAGCGAAATCCACGGTCACGTTGTCCCGATACTTGAACCGCAGCCCACGCAATTCTTGAGCCAGCGTCGTGACCGATCGCTTGGAGATCTCCCATTCCAGAGTCAGAATCGCTTCCTGAAGGGTGCGCAGCGGAGACGCTGCCATGATGCTGGTGGCGGCTCGAGCCGAAAGGGCTTCATCCGCTACTTGGGCCTCTTGCTGAGTGCCGGCTTTGTAGACAGAGTCCAGGTTCTTTTGGACTTCTTTGGCCATAGCCTGGTCGTAAGAAGGGCTTTCGACCGCGGGAGGAGGTTGCTGACGGGCCCGCGCGGCTTGGCCCGCGCTGGGGGCGGACCAGTCGATATCAGCCAAAGCCAATTTGCCGACCACCTTGTCCTCGAAGGAAGGTCCACTCACCACCTGGGCTTCTAATTCCGCGGTGTCCGGGGGAGCCGTTTCCGGCTCTTCAACAAAGAGCGTTTCCACGGCCAGGTCAATTTCGCGATCCGTGTCAGGATCTCCGGAGGTGACGGCACTCCGCCCAAAGACGTCGGTGCCACCGGTCTTGAAGAGGGTGTCGACAGCATTCTCGAAGGAGGGTTCCGATGCAGACGCACTTTCGGACGGGCGTTCGTGACCGCCACGCTTCGTCCTCTTCTTTCCTTGGCGATCCACGAGATCGTCGTCGAAGAAGCCGTCGAGGGCTTGGTCGACCATAGCATCAAAATCTTTTGTGTCGTCTGAAGAAGCCATGGTGTCGGCAGTGTCGGTTCTCAGCTCCTGAGCTTATAGTGCACCGATTTGATGGTTATCTTGCTGATTTCTCGCAAGGTTTCGAATACGCCCGGGCCCTGGAGCGCGCTCGCGCCCATGATCGGCGCGGGAAGCTTGAGATGCTGACAGAGGTCATCCCTCATGATCTCTTCACTCAGTACCGGGATGACGCTCCCTTCCAGGTCGCGCTTATTCAACTGGAGGACCAGCGGTATCTCCTGCAAGTCCAGGTTGTCGTCCGCCAAGTTTTCACGCAGGTTGAGAAAACTCTCCACGTTGGCCTCTCGCTGAACCTCCATGGAGTCCGCGACGAAAACGACGCCATCCACTCCTTTGAGTACCATTTTCCGGCTCTCATTGTAGAGAACCTGACCAGGCACAGTGTAGAGCTGTACCCGGATACTGAAACCCCGAATCTTCCCGAGTGACAGGGGAAGGAAATCGAAGAAGAGGGTCTTGTCACCCCGGGTGTCGATGGAGATCATCTTGCCCATGAACTTAGCGCTCATCTTCTGATTCACGTAGAGGAGGTTTGTAGTCTTTCCGCCCCTACCGGGGCCGTAGTAGACGATTTTGACCTGTATTTCCTTCGCGCTCTTGTTTATGAACGCCACTGTTATCCCTCTCTCTTGGGCAGCTTTCTTTCCAGGACCTGAGCCACCTCGGCGATCTTCAGCCGGATAAGTCCCAGAGAAAGCGAGTTATTGAAGATAGTGACAATAATGTAATCGGTACCCAATCGCCTGAAGTGGAATGATTCGTTCCGTCCTTTGTAAAAGAGGAGCACAAAATCGCGCTCTCCTATGAGTCGGGCGATCTTCTCCGTGGCTGCAAAGTTGGCAGCAGCAACCGCCGCGAGAGAGATCGCGTCCAGGTCCACCTTGTTGCCAACGTTGACGATGAGCGTCCCCGCGTTGTCGATTATGAGAATGGACGAAATCTCTTCAGTCAGCACTTTGCTGGTGAGGAAGTCGCGGATATCATCGAGGATCTCACCGCTCACAACTACATCCGCGCTTCTCCCTGCCTTGACCTTCTCTGCTCTTTGGAGCTCCCGCTCGACAAAGTCTTCAGGCAAGAGGCTGTCTGCGGTCACGTTCGGTCGATTACCAGCCACTTTTTCCAAGGAAGCAAGCTCGGAGCCGAAAGACTGCGTGAAGTCGCCATCGGGAATATCCCCCTTTCGGTACGAGGTGATGATCCGGCTGTGCCCCGCCAGCCGTCCCTTCAGTTCCTCGTTTCCCAGATGGTCGGCGGCTGTTCCCAGCACCCCGAGCATTCTTTCCATACTCTGGAAGGAAGAGGACAGATCGGCCGAGCTTGAACCCATCTCCTGGATCAATCTACGACCGTGATTAATGTACTCCCAGAGAATGAAGGGGAGTTTCCCGAGGATTTCGATTCGGTCTGCTCCCTGAAATATGTCCTTGACGTCTCTTTCTGCTGAAGGCATCGCAGCACAATCCTTTGATTTCCGGAGGCGTTGGCCTTACGGGGTGGTGGTGTCGGCAATGATGAACCGTGCCAAAGAGGCGCCCACACAAGGCCTGTGCAACTACGAGTCGTCGCACGTCTGCGCCGGCATCTCTTATCGAGGCGGACCGGCGGGAGACGAGCACCTCGCGGACACACCATACCCAGTCAGAGCTTAGCATATATGGGAGTTTTCTGGAAGCTTGTCAGGAAATCTGTGTGCTGCGTATCCGAATTTTCCTGGCTATATATGCCGATTGCCAAGAGTAATATCGGATAGCGGGGACAATTATGGCAAATCGCAAGGATTTGCCCAATCTGCCGAACCTAGTCTCCAAGCGGTCCTATCTTAGAGCCGATGCCATCTGAGGACTGATTTGGAGCAACCAAAGCTTCCGGCGAAGCATAGCCTTGGTTCTGTGCCACCATGCGCGCCCGACGGCGTCGATAGGCCTGGACCCTCTTTTCGTAGTGAGACCAGAGAAGCTTATACACCCCGGGGATCTTTCCTTTGGCGAAGAAGCCTTCCATGATGCGCGCGGCCAGGGCGGCGCGTTCCTGGGACGAGACCGTATGCTTTACTTTTTGGTACTCCCGGACCTCGTCATACATCATCATGGGGATGCATCCGGTAGAAGGCCTAGGAAACGACCGCCGCGCACGTTCGTAAATGGTAAGGAAATCCTCTTCCTGGATGTTGCCGAACGATATTTCGGTTGCTTCGCAGGGTTGGACTTCTCCCCGTGAGGTAACGAAAAGGTACTCGAACCGGCATTGACATCCGAACGCGGGATCTTTTTCAAGCCATGTGGAGAGCCCGCTCAGCGGTGGGTAGTCCCGGTACGCGGAAGCCCACGAGAGCTCCTTCTGAATCGCTGACAACTGCGGGCTGTGTGGAGTCACACCACGGCAGGCCTCCCTGCCGGAAGGCTTCATCTCCATTACTCGGATCTCTGCCACACCCAGCTCTTTGGCCAGGTCGTAGTACTTGAGGAAATTCGCCTGCTCCGAGAACTCCGGTGGCGGCACCAAAGAAAGGCAAGTATACAAACCCGCGTCTCTGAAGTGCTGCACAGCGTTGCACGCGTTGTTGAACGCCTCGGGATGCCCGCGCAGGCGATTGTGGACCTCGGGGTCGAAGTGGTCCAAGCTCACCCATACGCCGAACATGCCGTTTTCCTTGAGCTCCCTGGCGCGCTCCAACGTTGCGCCGTAACCCGTAGTGAACATCCACAGGCAGGTATCCGGGCTCACATGCTTTACCAGCCGCAGGAAGCGATCATACATATACAGAGGCTCGCCGCCATGAAGGATGATGCTGGGCACACCCAGCTCCTCAACCTGCCGAATGGTCCTCTTGAGGAGCTCCTCGTCCAGGTCGTCTTCTGTGCGACGATGGGCATTGGTTGAACAAAATGCGCAGGCGTACGGGCAGGAGTTGGTCGTGGAAACGGAGACAATCCCTGACGGGATTTCGGTCATATCCAGGTTATTGACGTAGTTGGAAAGCCGTTTTTCCAGAGCAGCCGACGGATAGGGCGGAAAGGTGCTGTCCAAGACTACCTTGTCCCCGAATTTCACCGGATAGCGGTACCTCAGGAGCACGTTTTCCAGGAATGACAGCTTGATGAAATTGAAGAACGCGTCCCCGGGACTCACTCCCTTTTCCCTTCGGATTGCCCGGTTTTCGCCGTCCACCAACATGGAGAGGGCTTTCCAGAAGAGTTTGGCCACCACCGGGACGAGTCCGGGCCCCTTGACGTTGACGGTGTGCAGAGGCTGAGTGTTCATGGTACCTCCTCACGAAATGTGCAATTGCGATGGTGCACCCGATCTGAAATTCATGAGATCAATTGTGCATCAGGGTGTCCATTTGCGAGCTCATACGAGCCGAGCCACAATGGAGCGTTCGCTCCGCAATCCCAGCGCCAGGTTACCATTCCAAGGTTGGACTGTCAAAAGAGCTCCGCAGATCTTTGCGGGATTTGGTTTGTCGGTGAGTGTGGCAAGGATGTGGTGAGGTACCGGGGTGCCACTGCTGGCTCGTCCAGCAGTGCCCAAGACTCTTGCGAACACCGGCCGCTTTTATTGAGAAAGGCCAATGCTCGCCAGGTGGCGTTTTTTGAAAGGGGTCCGGGGAGAACTTTTTTGTAATCAAAAAAGTTCTCCCCGGAATTCTCCCGAACGCCTCTTCACAGCAGCGTGCGCAGGGTGCCTGCGACTCTTTCGAGTCCGAGCACGTTATGTCCGGGGAGGAATGCATCAACGTATGGCAGAGCGGTCCTCATGCCTCGGCACGTGGGCTCGTATGAAGCGCCTCCCAGAAGCGGATTGATCCAGATTACTCGGTATGCCCGGCGCTGAATCCTTGCCATTTCTCGCTCCAGCACTCGAACGTCTCCTCGGTCCCATCCGTCGGAATGTATGAGGATCACGGTTGACGGCCTCAGAAGCGATTCCCCAAAAGATGAGGTGAAAGCTTCCAGACAACTGCCGATGCGCGTGCCGCCGGACCAATCTCGCACGGTATGACCGATCTCTTCCATCGCTCTGGGGAAGGGCAGGCGACGCAAGATTGAAGTGATGCGAGTAAGTCGCGTTGCAAAAGCAAAGGTCTCGACCTTTGTGGGCATCTCCTGGAGCTCTCTAATGAATCGGAGCATGAACCGCATGTACGGATTCATGGAACCGCTCACATCGCATAGAAAGACCAGCTTTTTGAGTCGACGTTTGGGCCTCAAACGAGGGATCTCTACGATATCGCCGCCATAAAGGACGTTTCGACGAAACAATTTCCGGAAATCCAGCGTCACGCCGCGCCAGAACGGCCGTTTGCGCACTCCAACCCGTTTGAAGAGTGGATGGACAATCTCTCGAATCAGCGATTCGATTCTGGCATCATCTCCGGAGGATATCTCTTTGAAGTCCCGTTCCTTGAGCACCTCGTGAGGCGAATAGATCACGTACGGCCGAGCGTCCCAGGCTGCTTCTTCCTGAGACGGGAACATGCCTGCTGCGGCGAGGATCGTGTCCGCTTCGGAGAAGGGCTCTGTTCCTGCCGGACCTGCAGAAGGCTCTCCCGCGGCCTCGGCTTCATCTTGCTCCAGGCGGTCTCCCGCCTTCAACCAGAACTCGGCAAATAAACGCTCGAATATGGGCCCATCCTCGACACGAGTCATAAGGTTCGAACGCAGCACGGTCTTGAAGTCATTAACGTTGGAAACGCCTGTCACAGAGAGCGCCGCGAGCGCGTCCATCACCGCGGGGACAGAAATCGTCAGGCCATGCCCTTTGAGCAATCGCCCAAAAGATATGACTGCTGCGGCCAAGGAGTCCCGAGGCATGGAAGAGGCTGCATCGAGCCGATGTGAGGCGTTTGTCATGGCGTGGGTTTGCGACAGGGCATCCGAACACTCAGGGGGAATAGATGCCCATAGGGGTTAAAATAATGTGGCCAGGCCTGTATTTTCAAGGAATTGTCACCCTCCCCCTGCCCCCTCCCATCGAGGGAGGGGAGTTTGAATGCCCTCTCCTTTTGTGGAGCAGTCCCGCGTCCTCACGGGATTCTAGCCTGCTGGCGGCCTGGAAAGGCCGCCCCAAAAGAGGGAAGGGTGTCTGCGGCCATCTGCGTAATCTGCGGATCACACCTCTCCCCTGATGGGAGAGGGTAGGGTGAGGGGGGAGTTCCGAATGCAAATCAGCATCTCGCTTTAGCGCCTGTCGCATAGGCCACTTTCGGTCAGCACATGCTCCGTCGGATCTGCGTCAGAAGCGGTTCCCTGAATTCAGGCCGATCCCACAACTGTTTGAAGCTGACCAGGTCTTCGCGGTACTTGAGGATACAACCAAGGGTTTCGGCCACGGTCTCTTCATCCAGCGCTGAGCGGTCCAGCGCGAGGAGCGCTGCGGCCCAATCCAGGGTTTCCGCAAGGCCTGGTCGCTTGACCAGTTCTTCTTCGCGGATTCGCTTCATGAACGCGGCAACCTGACCGGCAAGTTCCAGGGCAATTCCCGGGACGCGGGCCATGATGATGCGACACTCCTTGTCTTCGTCCGGGTAGTCGATCCAGTGGTATAGGCAGCGTCGTTTGAGCGCATCATGGATGTCGCGGGTGCGGTTGGAAGTCAGGATCACCACAGGCCGACGCCGTGCTTTAATCGTGCCGATTTCAGGGATGGATATCTGGAAGTCTGAGAGCACTTCCAGCAGCAATGCTTCGAATTCTTCGTCGGAACGGTCTATCTCATCAATGAGCAGGACCGGGCCTTGTTCGCGGGGCGAAAGAATGGCCTCAAGCAGAGGCCGTTTGATGAGGAATTCTTCGGCAAAAATGGTCTTGCTGACCTGTCTCGGGTCGGTGCCGCATTGTTCGCCAAGTTTGATTTCCAGGAGCTGCCGTGGATAGTTCCACTCATAGAGTGCGTGGTTCGCGTCAAGCCCTTCATAGCACTGCAAGCGGATGAGATCGGTCTTCAGCGCTCTGGCAAGCACCGCGGCGACTTCGGTTTTGCCCACTCCGGGCTCGCCTTCCAGGAAGAGCGGCTTTTTGAGCCGCGCGGCCAAGTAGATCACCGTCGCGAGGGATCGCTCAGGGATGTACTTCTGGTCCAGGAGGCTCTTTTCGACTGATTCGATGGAATCGAACATGTTGTATTCTCTTTTCCCAGAGTAAGCCTGCCCGATCTCACGGTCAAGTCAAGAAACGACTGCATGGTAGTCCTTCATAACGATGCGCAGTCAAAGAAGTGACATCGGCAATGGCCGCCACCGGTGCAAGGATGACACTGTGGCCGGCAGGGACGCCGGCCCTACCGGACCGTTGCTGGCCCGACGCTTACTCGTGGCTTCAATCCTATTTTGGTAGGGGCCGGCGTCCCTGCCGGCCCGATGACGACAGGCAATCCCGCGCCTCGCGGGACTGTCCCACCATTCATTCCTCGCAATAACCGGTGAGAACATCTTCCTGCCCGCAAGCAACTGAAACCTTATCTGGTAGCGGGTTCCTTTCGATTCATCCATCTCTTCATCGCCCTGGTAAGGGCTTCCACTGCGATCCTCAGATCGTCTTCCGTGTGTTCGCTGGTGATGGTGAACCGCAACCGCGCGGTCCCTTCAGGCACAGACGGATGCCGAATCCCGTGGGCAAACACACCCTGTTGGAGGCACTCGGCCGCGACTTTCATGGCCAAGGCCGAATCACCAATCCTGACCGGAATAATGTGAGTGTGTGAAGTCGGCGCTCCCAGGGATTCTGTCAGGAGCTCGCGGAATTTCTCCACACGGGTGGCCAGCAGAACTCTCCTGCGATCGCCTTCTTCGGATGCGATGATCCGGAGGGCCGTCAACGCAGAGCCGACCACGCCTGGGGGCAGGGCAGTCGAGAAAATGAAGGAACGAGCCTTGTTAATGAGCAGCTCTATCAGAGTTCGGCTGCCTGCCACGTACGCGCCCGCGGTTCCCACGGCCTTGCCGAGTGTGCCCATCTGGATATCTGGGATGACACCTGCCTGCGCGGCGAGGCCCGTGCCTGCGGGGCCCATGACGCCGGTCGCGTGGGCTTCATCCACCATGAGCAAAGCTCCATGCTTCCGGCAGATGCCGTGGATTTCAGCAAGAGGGGCAACATCGCCATCCATGGAAAAGACCGACTCAGTCACCACCAGACGCCTGCGATACGCGCCTTCGGTAAGCAGTCTTTCCAGACGTTCTAGGTCCAGGTGCGGAAAAACATCTACCTTGGCTCGTGACAGCCGACAGCCGTCGATGATGCTCGCATGGTTCAACTCGTCAGAAACGATCTGGTCCGGTCCTTCCATCAGGCTCGAGAGGATTCCCACATTGGCCTGGTAACCGCTGTTGAATATCAGCGCGGCTTCCGTGCCTTTCCAGGCCGCAATAAACGTCTCCAGCTCCCGGTGAGGTTCGTTGTTTCCCACAATGAGCCGAGACGCAGTCGCGCCTGCGCCGTAACGGCGGGTGTATTCCACAGCCGCGTCCATCACGGCCGGATTTTCCGCGAGTCCGAGGTAGTTGTTGCTTGAGAAATTGATCGCCTGGATGCCGTTGACGTTTACCAAACGACCGGGAAGGCCGGATACCGCAGGCATGGACCTGTACAGGTCACGATCTCGAAGAAGGTCCAGTTCTTTGTTCCATAAGATGTCGTGCAATGGGCTATTTCTCCGGGGATTCAGTAGAAGTGGTTGCAAAACCCATGAGCTATTGAGGAAGTAGCCGGGGAAGCCGAACAAAAAGGGCCTCCCCGGACCCCTCCCCAAAAACTCCTATTTTGCCAACCACTTCCACAGGATTCGTGATGGCACCGATGTTGGTCGGATTGAGACCTGCGTTCTGTGCGGGACGAAATCCGACATCACACCCAAAGGCAACTGCGCGGAACGAAATCCGACATCATGCTCAAACGCAACGTGTCGGGTTTCGTGGGACTCAACCCGACCTACCCACTATTGTAGCACGTCAAGGAGGTTCGCCGCGGGCTGTTGACGGTAGGGGCAGGCCTTGTGTCTGCCCTTGGGCCAATCGTCTGAAATCGGGCAGGCACAAGACCTGCCCCTACAAATGCTCGCAAGGTCTTGCCTCATTGGGTGGCCACGACGTCATACGTCGTGGTCGCGAAGCGACAGGAGGCGACGACCATAAGGCATCTGTGCTACTGCCAAAACACCCAGCTGTAGGTCGGATTGAGGCCCGCGTTCTGCGCGGGACGAAATCCGACATCACGCCCAAATGCAACCAGTCGGGTTTCGCTGGGCTCAACCCGACCTACCCACTACTCCTTTGTTCGTCATTCCGGCGAAGGCCGGAATCCAGTCCCGCGTTTGGCAGGGTTTCGGCGCCGAAGCCGCAGGAGGTTTATTCCTCTAACCCAATTGCGGCCGTGGTCCCCTGTCGCTCCGCGACCCCGATCACGCATCTTCTTCTTTCATGGCCTGGAGCTTGTCCATGATGGGCTCGAGCAGCTCCATATCCGGTTCCTTGCCAAGTTCCAGCGAAACCTCCAGGTACTCCTTCACCAGCCCGACCATCAGTCCACGGTGCGCTTTGGGCAGCGAAGCAAAAAACGGTTCAAGGGTCCGTATACTCTCGCGAAACGCTTCAGCAGCGTCTTGCAGCCTGGAACCCGCTCGCAGATAAGCGCCCCAAGAACCGAGAGACCGTGCCAGGCCTGGCAGGAACGCGTCCGGACTGGCCCTGGCAAGCCGACGATAGATGACCATGGCCTCCTGGGCAGCCTGCAGAGCTTCCTCGCGGTGGTCCAATTCGCCCAGGCTGGCCGCGAGGTTGTTGAGGCTCGTTGCCAGGTCGGGCAGGAACGCCTCCGGACGAGCTTTCACAAGCCCCTGATAGATCTCCGTCGCCTCTTTTGCGGCGCGCAGCGCTTCCTCACGACGGCCCAGTAGACTTAGCGTACCGCCGAGGTTATTGAGACTCATTGCCAGGTCGGCTAGGAACGCATCCGGACGAGCCTTGGCAAGCTGTCGGAAGATCTCGGACGCCTCCCCAGCAGCTCTCAGCGCTTCTTTATGACGGCCCAGGTTGCTGACGATAAGCCCCAAATTGTTGAGGCTACCGGCCAAGTGGGCTACAAAGGCGTCTGGCAGAACCTTGGCAAGCTCCCGATAGATCTCCGTCGCCTCCTCGGCATATGGTACAGAATCCTCATTGCGGCCCAAATCGCTTAGCAACGCCCCAATGTTGCTGAGGCTCCTTGCCAGATCCGGCAGGAATGCGTCCGGGCGAGCCTTGGCGAGCCGACGTCGAATCGCCACGGCCTCCTCGGTAGCCTCCAGGGCTTCCTCGCGGCGGCCCAGTTCGCTCAGCATGTTTCCCACGTTGTTGAGGCTCCCTGCCAGGTCGGGCAGGAATGCGTCCGGAACGGACTTGGCACGTTCGCGGTAGATGTCCGTGGCCTTCTGGGCTGCTTTCAACGCATCCTCGCGGCGGCCCAGAGCGCTCAGCATGGCTCCCACGTTGTTGAGGCTCATTGCCAGGTCGGGCAGGAATGCATCCGGACGTGCCTTGGCAAGCTCGCGGCGAATGGCCACGGCCTCCTGGGCAGCTCTGAGCGCATCCTCGTGACGGCCCAGATCGCTCAGCGTGGCTCCCAGGTTGTTGAGGCTCATTGCCAGGTCAGGCAGGAATGCGTCTGGACGGGCCTTGGCTAGCCCCCGATGGATGGTGGCGCTCTCCTGGGCCGCCCTCAGTGCTTCCTCGCGACGTCCAAGATCGCTCAGCCTAATCCCGAGATTGTTGAGACTCCCCGCCAAGTGGGGCAGGAAGGCGTCTGGACGGGCCCTAGCAAGCTCGCGGCGAATAGTCACCGCTTCATCGGCAGCTTTCAGTGCTTCCTCACGGCGCCCTAGATCGCACAGCCTGTTTCCGAGGTTGTTGAGTAGGCCTGCCCGCTTATTTCGGGCATCCTCGCCCTTCGGATCTGCCGGCATCCCCGCCAAGAGCTTCTCCGTCGCCCACACCGCCACTTCTCGCAGAGAAACGGTCTGTTCAGGGAGTCGTTCCTCGAAGTCTCGAGCCAACTCAGGTGTGCCCTCGCGGCGAAGCGCTCGCTCGAGCACCACGCCGGTGGCAGCGTGGGCGCTCTCCGAACAGACCGCCAGGCACGCGTCAACTGCGGGTGTTGCTCTGCCTTTTACATCCGCGTCGAGGACCTGTCGCAGCCATTCCGAGCCCTCTTCGGGACGACGTATGGAAAGACGGCTGAGAACGGTGAAGCCGGTTCTCAAGGCGGATTGGTCGGCTCCGTCGAAGACCTGCTCCAGATAATCCTGCCGGATGTTCGGGTCTGCAAGAACGCCTTCAATCAATGCTTCGCCAAGGAGGTCCGGCTCCAGAGGGGCCATGTATCGGGCCTGGGGGCTTTGGGGAGACCCAGGATACAGCCGTCGCAAGAACTGAATAAATGACCGTTCTTTGGGTCCTTTGATTCTTTGGTTGAGCGTCTCAGCCTCTTCCACCGACGAAACTCCGCCACGCAAAGTCACGGTTGCCACCATGCGGCTGGCGCGAGGCAAGAAGTCGGGGCTGTGAGGGAACTGCTTGGACCAGACGCGCTTCTCGTGCGCGACAATGTCATTTAGCAGTCCATTCGCGGTGATGTCCAATTCTTCAACTGCGGCCAGGGCTGCCATGTGGAGGTAGAGCGGCCGGCCGAATAAGTCATTGTTCAGGTCCGGTTCGTCCTCGGGTGTACGCTTGACAAGCTTGTCAGCAAATGCGTTTGCCGCTTGTTTCCATACTTCCAGCCGCAGCGGGCCTTCCATTGGCACCGTTTCCAACCGCGTGGGCAGATGTTCGCTGAGCAGGTGTCGTAACGCGTCGTTTGATTCTTGCAGCGCATTCCACCAGTCCGCGATCTCCCGCGCCAATAAGGCCACTCGTAGCGGCTGCCCGCCGTTTGATGAGCGTTCAGCTACTCGAATCAGAAAATCGCTCAGTCGTGGTCGACTTTCCGCGTAGTCTATGACAACCAGACACGGCTTCCACGGTGTTAAGAGGATTTCCATATCCTCTTCGGATAGTTCCTCGCGCACAAAACCGGCAAACCACCCTCGATCTCGCATCCGCCGGGCCCATTCGATAAAGAGACGGGTCTTGCCCGATCCACCCGCGCCCACGAACAGACGAACGCTGGTGGCCTTGTCATCAGCGCACCACTGCTCCAGATCTTTCAATTCCGTAGCACGTAGGTCATCGAAGAAGGGGACTACCTGATACCGGGCATTGAGGAGGGTTGCCGGGTTCGCTGCCGAAGGCACGTCCTTGTAAATGTTTTCTGAAAGTACGTCCTTGCGGGACTTGTCGGCCTTCGGTTCCCCGTGCTTCAGGCGAGAGCCCGTGAGCTCGTCCCCTTGCGGCTCCAGGTGCTGCCGCAGAAAGCCGATCAGCACTTCCGCGGCTGCCCGCGCCGCGAAAGAACGGAAAATGTCTTTCCGTTCAGGTTCTCCATAGTCCATGACGCCTTTCACTACGATCATAGGCACTTCTTGGAGAAAGCCGGTTAGGCCGATCGCAGACGCTTCCATGTCAAGCCCGCATATGCGTTGCTGGGTGCCTCTGAGCCGATCCCAAATGCCCTTGTCGCGCACCAGCTTGCTGCCAGTTGCCATCGGACCCACATGGATGGCCCACGGAGGCTGTTTAGCGAGTATTGGCCGTTCCAGCAGCCAAGACGCATCCGATGGGATGTTGAAGCCCTCAGCCGCCTGCTTCCATTGGGGCTTGAGTGGGTGCGTCATCATGTCGGGGTGGAACTCGATGCGTGCTCGGGGCGACTTTCTTATCTGTTCGCCCCTGTCGTAATCGTACACGCGGTCGGCTATGATCACGTCCCCCAGCTTGGTGCGCTCCGGATTGCCCGCACACACCCCGCACATGGCCAGGCATTGCGGCTTATAGAAGTCTACCAGCCGCGCGGCCGCGTTGCCCGTAGCGCTTGCGCCCATTTCGTAGGCGCGTGTCACGGCAACCCTCATGAGTCGGCCATCGTGCGTTTCGTAGTCTCGGACCCAGACTTTGAAGGGGTATCCTTTCGGCCCTTTGGCCTTTTCCCACTCGCCGAGGCCACCTTCGTCAACCTCGCGCACTGCCTTGTCTTCACCACGCGCGGCGGTGACAATCAACACGTGTACGGGCTTGTCCATCCGATGCCTCGTTGCTGGGTAAGTCCGGTCGGGGGTGCACACACTAACTGATGCTTAAACCTTAAGATATCACAGGTCCGAACTGCTTTGAACGCGAATCGGTAGTCTGTTGCATGACAGTTCAGGTACGCGTGTACGGGGGTGTTATTGCTACCCCGCGGAAAAGCGGGAGAAGCAATCTCCCTTGGTGGGACAGGCATCTTGCCTGTCTGGCCAAATGACGGGCAAGATGCCCGTCCCACCAGGAACTAGATTGCTTCGTCCCTTCGCTCCTCGCAATGACAGGTCGGAGAGGCTTCACTCCTGCACATGGCTTAATGGTTGTCCTCAGCTCCTGTTTTTTGATGACTTGCTGCGAGTTCCTTGATATGGTTGAATTTCTTTAAAAATTGCTCGGAGCAAGGGCTCAGCCGGACATGAAAATTACCTTTTGGGGGACTCGAGGTTCCATCGCGGCGCCCGGACCCGACACGCTGATCTACGGCGGCAATACCACCTGCCTGGAAGTAACCACAGCGTCGGGCCGCACTATCGTAATCGACGCAGGGAGTGGAGTGCGCCAACTGGGCGATTCGTTGCTCGCCAAGGGAGAGCCTCTGGAAATCTACCTGTTCATGACCCACATCCACTGGGATCATGTCATGGGTTTTCCCTTTTTTGGGCCGATCTTCCACCCGAATACCCGAATAACCGTAGCCGGCAGCACCAGAGGCATCGAAGGCCTCCGGCACGTTTTCAACAACAAGTATATGGATGGGACCTGGCCGATCAGCTTCAAGGATCTCAAGGCAGACATCCAACATGTGGACCATCCCACTCAGGGACCGGTTGAAATCGACGGTATGGAAATCCGCTCGAATCGGCTCCAACACCCTCAGGGTGGTATGGGATTTCGATTCACCGAAGACACGGGCGCATTCGTATTTCTTACCGACAATGAATTGATGGAAAAAGGCTGGGTCGGGGCTTCGTTCAAGGATTTTGTCGCGTTCAGTCGTGACGCGGATCTGCTGGTGCACGATTGCCAGTATGTGCCTGAGGAAATGGACATGCGCCGCGGCTGGGGCCATTCAGACCTGGCCACAGTGGCTCGATTGGCAATGGAAGCCAACGTCAAGCAGCTCTTACTCTTCCACCACGACCCGTGGCGAAGAGACGACCAGGTCACGGCTATGGTGGAACGATGCAGGGAGATCTTCGATAAAGCGGGCACGGACGTGGTAGTGGATGGGGCTCGAGAGGGCTCCACGATGGATTTATAGCAAAGGCCGGGCGGACACGCGGGTCCGCCCCTACTCCAATGGGGATGGGGCCTGGGTTTCGCGAAAGGCCTTTTCGAAGGTGACTAGAGCCTGCCCGAATTCTGCCGCGTGGCGCCTCATTGCTGCGGCCGCGGCTTCCGGCTCACCGGCCAGAACGGCTTCCACGATGGGCCGGTGCAGCCCGGCAGGATGCATTTTCCCCGGATCGGGTTGGACAGCCTGTACCACGCGCTTAGTCAAGCCCATCAAGGATCTGATAAGGGCTTCAAAGAACCGATTGCCGCACATTTCCACGAGAATGAAGTGCACAGCCGTCTTACGGTCAATGTCTTCCTCCAAGGACCTCACGGGGAAATCTTCTGCTTCCAAAGCCTGCTTCAAGGCTTCAGCGTAATGAGGCGTGAGGTTCATGGCAGCCAGACGCGCGACTTCCGGTTCAACAAGCATCCTCACCTGGCTGAGTTCAGGCACGGAGATTTTTTCGGCCAAGAATAGATCCAGGAAGGCATTGGCAAGATGGTCGAATGACAGATCGGTAACGAACGCGCCGCCGCTCGCGCCTTGTCGCGTCATGATGAACCCGGAATTCTCAAGGGTCCGCAATGCTTCACGAATCGCCACGCGGCTCACTTGAAAGTCTTCGGCCAGAACGCGCTCCGCAGGAAGCCTGTCTCCTGCCTTGAAATGCCCTTGCAGGATGGATTGCTTGAGCTGTTCCGTAACTTCCTCGGAAACCCTGGACTGCCGGATAGGCTTAAACCTGCGCATCTGGACCCCTTTTGCGATGTTAGGCATGACTCAAGCGCGGGCGATTTGCAAGAATTTTTCTTATCGTACCAAAATCTTTTTCTTGACACAAACATTTTTCAATTGTAATGGTTAGACCATTCAGCCGTCGGTTGTACGGATTTGACTCAAAATCCTTAGTTCTAGCCATGAACTCAATGTTCAGCGTTGACAGTTTCTTGGCATTTCAATAAGAATGAGGAGTTGAACCCGGCCCTTCAGTTAAGAGGGCCTCTTCCCTAGCACCCAACGAGGCCGTGACCCGGCCTCTCTCACGTATGAGTGCTCGCGTGGCTTTGAGTGCACGCTTCATGAGTTTCCAACAGATTCCATGAGAAAAGAAGGAGGTGTGTCAATGAAGAGGCTCCTCGTTTCTGTACCTGCACTGGTGTTGCTGAGTGCGTGGCTGATGGCGTCCGTGGTCTTGGCTGCGGATCCCATTCTCGTGGGCGTGCCTACCGCGCTCACCGCTCTGGAGGGCAAGGAGGCCCTCAAGGCCGTGCAAATGGCCGTGGAAGAGATCAACGCCAAGGGCGGAGTCAAGGTCGGCGCGGAAAAGAGGCCCATCAAGCTGGAAACCATAGACATACGCGATGCTTCACCGGGCGTGCCGGTCTCCGAAGCTCTCCTCGGGATCGAGAAAATCATCACCGACAAGAAGGTGAACGCCATCGTGGTGGGTCCGTTCCGGTCGGAAGCCTTGCTCGCCGGGATGGACATCCTGGCCAAGTACAAGGTCCCCATGCTTGGCACCATTGCCATGTCCCCGAAGTCTGAAGAAAAGATCAAGGAAGACCCCGAGAAGTACAAGTACTGCTTCCGGGTCTGTCTGAATGCGAAGTTCTTGGTGGGGTACCTGGCCAAGTCGCTGGGCTTGATGAAGCAGGAGTTTGGCTATGACAAACTCTATGTGATGGCTCAGGACGTTCTGTGGGCGCAGGGCACGGCAAAGGGTACCAGCGGAGTGGTAACCTCGAAAATGGGATTCCAGGTCGTGGGCTCGGAAGCCTATCCCACGGGTTCATCCGATTTTTCTGCCGGCCTGGTAAAAGCGAGGACAGCCGGCGCGCAGATCATCATGCCGATCTTCGATATGCCCCAGAGCGGCATCCTTCTCAAGCAATGGAAGAGCATGCAGGTCCCTGCAATGCTGTGTGGGTTCATCTCGCCCATGGCCGGTCCGGGCGCATGGAAGACCTTTGAAGGCAAGATCGGCGGACTGATCAACCTGAACTTCGAATTGGGCAGCGGCATCTCAGTGCCAAAATATGAGCCCGCCAAGAAGTTCTATGACGATTACCTGAAGAAATATGGCGAGGCCATAGAATCAGGGCACGGTCCTGCTCCGTCTTATGACGCCGTCTATATTCTGGCCGAAGCGATCGAGAGGGCAGGGACGCTCGACCCGGACAAGCTGGTCGCAGAGCTGAAGAAGACCGACAGAAAAGGTGTCATCGGCAGGATCAAGTTTGACGAAGGCAACCAGGCGATCTACGGCGACGATCCGACCCAAACTGCATGTGGGTGCGTGGCCCAGTGGACCGAAGACGGCAAGCGGGTAATCGTCTTCCCCGCGGCCCTTGCGGACGGCAAGATCGCGCTGCCCAAGTGGGTGAAATCGGCGAAGTAAGAAGATGTTTACCGTTTGAAATAGAATATGCAAGGTGCCTTTTGGATTGGTTTTCCCCCTCTCATCAAGGGAGGGGGATGCAAAACCCTCTCCCCTGTGGGGCAGGCTTTCCAGCCTGCCGGCGGCCTGGAAAGGCCGCTCCACAAAGAGAAGGGTGAGGGTGATTCCGGCCATCTAAAGGCTCGAATATCAACGCAGGTTCCCGTAACTTTCTGACAGTGCGCAAGACACTGCTGGACAAGCCGGCAAGTGGCAGCCGGGCACTGTGTTCGGCTGACGAGCGTGGCGGAAGAAACGGTTGGCGGAGTGAAGGAGGGTGAGGTCCGTTCAGAGACAGGATTAGAGGACTTTTTCGTCAACGCGACGGCGGTTTTGCCTGCGTCCGCTCGCGTGGGACACCCCACGGAAACCTTTTGGGGTCAGCGGGGCGACCTCTCTGCCCCTCAAGGCTGCTAAGACGGCCAAAAGGCGAGACCGCCGCTAATTCCGATCAAGGGGGAGAGTGATGAAAAAGATAACGATTATCTTGGCTCTGTTTCTCCTTTTTGCAAGCACTGGGGCTGCCGTTGCTCAGAATCAACTTACTGTGGGGATCAGCCTCCCCCGCACCGGTCCCCCTGGGATTGCTGCGACGGCCGACGCACTTGAAAGCGGTATGAAGGATAGTCTAGGGATAGCCAACGAGGAAGGGGGAATTAACGGCAAAAGACTCGAACTCGTGGCACAAGACGATCAATACAAGCCTGACGTAGGATTGAGGGTCTTCGAAGAAATGATGTCAAGAAGCAAACCACTGTGTTTTTTTGGCTCAGGCACGCCTGTAGCATTGGCTACTGCGCCGCTGATTCGAGATCGCTATAAGGTCCTCTACACCTCCACTTCTTTTTCGGCTCAAATAGCGGTCGGCGGTATTCCCTCAATGTTTGTCGTCGGGCCTACGTACGGGGACCAATTCGCTGTTGCTCTTAAGTACATAGCCAAATCGAAGAAGAACGCGAGGGTAGCTTTCTTTTACTCGAAGGGCCCTTTTGGCGAGGATCCTCTAGCCTTTGGCCGTGTGATGTGTGAAAGGTTGAGACTGGAATTGGTAGGTGAGGTGGCAGGCGACATCAAAGGTGGCGACCACACGGCTCAAATTGAGGAATTAAAGAGCAAGGCCCCGGATTTCGTGATTTTTCACGGCTGGGTCGGCCCCTCGAACCCGGCCTTGATCAAACAGTGCCGTGATCTTGGACTGAAGGGCACATATGTGCTCACGCTCTGGAGCGCGGACAAGAATGTTGTGGAGGCGCTGGGACCCGACGGCCCTACGTTTCTGGCAGTGAGCCCTTTTGCCTATTGGTGGATGGACGATGTGCCGATGATCAAGAAGATTAAGGCGTATACGGCAAAGCATTATCCCGATGTTACTTATCGAACCTTGAACTATCTGGTGGCATTCGCCGCGGGCAAGGTTTTTGTCGAATGTCTTAAAAGGGCCGACGCTGCCGGGCAATTGAACGAGGAGGGAGTCACCAATGCGTTGCAGTCCCTAAAAGATTTCGACACAGGAGGCCTTACACCCCCATTGACCATCAGGAGCAATAGATTTCCGGTTGCTCGGGTTTTGAAATCGAATCCAGCCCGAGGGATACTGGAGCCCGTATCGGAATGGATCCCGAGCTATTAGAAGATGCGGGTCATAGACCCGGATGGTTTAGTTCAGAGGATTGAGTCCCGCCTGAGCGGGATTTCGGTCGCGTGTTCCGGACTCTGACCCGAAGCACACACAGAAGAGAAGTCTTGTTATGCTCGAAGTCACCATCATCTACGGATTCATTAACAGCGTTATCCTGGCGCTGATGGCGCTCGGATTCAGTCTGAGCTTCGGTATCAGCGGCGTGTCGAACTTTGCGTACGGCGCTTTGTACGTCCTCGCAGGCTATGCTGTCTGGATCTTTATGCACAAGCTCCAGATACCGTTTTTCCTTGCGGCTATTATCTCCGTGGTACTTACCACGGTTCTGGGATTGCTCCTCTACCGCGTGGTCTTACTACGTGTGCGAGGTCTGGTGATTTCCGAGGTTATTGCCACCTTCGGAGTTGGCTTGGCGATTCTGGAAACATTCCGATATCTGGGATTCACCGGGTTTGAATACACGCTGCCGGTATTCACCGATGGGAGCCTTATGATCGGCAACACGTTCGTGGATCACCAGAGGCTCTGGATCGTAGGCGTAGGCGTGGTCATTGCGATCGGTTTGTACTTCTTTATACACCACACCAGGCTTGGGCTTGCCTTCCGGGGCATTGCTCAGGACGAACGCACTGCGCTGACTCTGGGAATCCATTCGGATCGAATCGCAGGGATGAGCGTGGCTTTTGGGTCGGGTCTTGCCGCGGTAGCCGCGATCCTTATTCTGCCTCGCGGGACCATATCGGTAAATGACGGTTATGACGTGCTGATAAACGCGATGGCGGTCTGCATTGTGGGCGGGCTAGGGAGCACCGTCGGAGTGGTGGTGGCTTCTTTCCTGATCGGGTACGCGCAGATGGCAAGCGATGCCTTGCTGGGGCCCCACTGGAAGATGATAGTCTCCTTGGTGGCCATTCTGATCATCCTGGTAATCAGACCATCCGGCTTGTTCGGAAAGCAAAAAGAATTGGAAGAGCGGATCTAGTGGCTGGACATCCTGCATCTGCACATAAGACGGGTCCGGTGAAGGACGCGGCCGGGCCGCAAGCCCCTGCGGCAAAGACCACGTTGCGCAAAGAGCGCCTCGATCGCGGTATCAAGGCCAGGGCGGATGATATATTCGCACTCTCCTCGTACCGTGAGATGCTCTATGTGGCATTGCCTCCGGTTTTGCCGGTGATCGCCCTATTAGTGCTTCCTCTGCTGCTACCGACGTACTGGCAAAAGGTGCTTATATCCACCGCGGTCTTTGCGATCCTCGCGATGAGCTGGGACTTCCTGGTTTCCGTGGGAATGGTTTCGTTAGGGCAGGCGCTCTTCTTTGGTGTGGGAGCGTACATTGCAGGCACGCTGGATCAGTATGCCGGCATGCCGGTCTGGCTGACGATCCCGCTTGCAACTGTGCTGGGAGGCGCAGTGTGCACGGTAGTGCTCCTGCCGGTGCTTCGGCTGCGAGGCATTTATTTTGCCATGGTCACGCTGGTGCTCCCACTTATGATCGAACGCAGCATCGAAGCAACACACATCCTCGGCGGCACCGAGGGGCTCACGGGCCTGAAACCGCTGCCGTCGATCTGGTTCGAGGTGTACCTGATCCTGATCGTGAGCATGGTGACGCTCTTTTGCCTTCGGAGGTTGATGACTTCGGACTACGGGCTGGTTTTGAAAGCCATCAAGGACAATGACCGCGCTGTGATGAGCGGTGGAATCAATATCTATGTGGTTAAGGCTCAGGCGCTGTTTATCGCGGGTTCGCTGTGCTCGTTTTGCGGCGCTTTTATGACCCACGTGTACCTTTTCGTGGGAATGCCTGTGTTCGCTCTGGATTATTCCATCCTTCCCATTGCGTCCGCTGTGGTGGGAGGCATGGGCACATTCGCGGGGTCGTTCATGGGCGCTTTTATGCTGGTGCCCTTTTCCGAGGCTCTGCGAGGATTCGGCGGCATGAGGACGGTGCTGTACGCTCTGTCGCTGGTGGTCTTTATCGTGGCACTCCCGGAAGGGATCTTCCATTACATCCAGCGGAAGTACCACCAGTTCGAACGATGGGTCGAAGTGGAGCAGTAGAGCCTGCTTTGAAGCGACGGCAAGAGATAGGAGTTTTTGAAGAAGTGGCCGGGGAGACCCCTTTTTGAAAAAAGGGGCCTCCCCGGACCCCTCCACCAAAAACTTCTATCTTTGCAAGCCCTTTCAGCGCTTGTCCGGGAGCATTTGGACATCACATGGCTGATGACAAACAACAAAAAGATTCACGCGACGTCATCCTGAGCGTGGAAGGCGTCAGCAAAAGTTTTGGCGGCGTTCATGCTGTGATCGGTGTCGGGTTCGACCTGTACCAAGGCGACCTCCTGGGCATTATCGGCCCCAACGGATCGGGTAAGACCACGTTGGTGAACCTGATCACGGGGTATTTGAAGCCGGATTCGGGCGCTGTGAAATACAAAGGAACCGACATCACCGGCTGGATGCCCTACAAGGTCGCTCGGCTGGGAATCGCACGGACTTTCCAGATGGTTCGGCCGTTCGCGGAACTGCCTGCATTCAAGAACCTGATCATCCCGCTCTCTTCGCCTCGTGTGAGGCAGCTTTCCGGAGGCCGGTACGGAGACCGAGACTCAGTGGCAAAGGATCTCCTCGAAGAAGTGGGCTTCGAGAGAGAATCCTCTGTAACGTACAAAGCCGCGGGGAGTCTTCCTCACGGTTATCTCAAGCGGCTGGAGCTGGCTAAATGCCTTGCTCTGCGCGCGGATCTGATCATCCTTGACGAGCTTTTTTCGGGACTGAGCATTGCCGAGCTGGCAAGCCTCGTGCCGGTCATCGAAAAGCTCATGGTCGAAGGGAAGACCGTCGTGATGATAGAACATCGGCTCAGAGAGCTGTTCAGGATCGCAAATCGCGTGGTGGTGCTCAACTTCGGCCGCGTAATCGGCGAAGGAGAACCCGCGGCGGTTATGGAAAACAAAGAGGTGAAACAAGCCTACCTGGGCAGCGAAGACTAGGCTGAGCGTACCGTCTTTTGTAGGGGCGCACGGCGGTGCGCCCTCTTATGGATTTGGTAGCGGCCGGCGTCTCTGCCGGCCATTTTGAGGAAGAAACGCGGGTCTGCCCTTACATGAAATCCCCCCTGCCCCCATAGGCGCTAACTTAAGGGCTCGGCGTTTGTGATTTCACATAGTTGCGTAAGGGCAATTCCGTCATCCCGGACTTGATCCGGGATCCAGAACATATTGACAAAACTGGATTCCGGCTTTCGCCGGAATGACGGATCAAAGAACAGAGCCACTTCAAGTTAGCGCCTATGCCCCCTGCCCCCCTTTATGAAAAGGGGGGATGCGACGTCTTTCCCCCTTTTGTAAAGGGGGATACAGGGGGATTTTCCAAGGATCATCATGCTGGAAGTATCCAATCTCATGGTCTTTTACGAGAATGCGCTCGCGCTGAACGATTTCAGCATGAAAGTGGACGCGGGCAGTATCGTTGCCGTGATCGGCTCGAACAGCGCGGGCAAGACCACGCTGATGAACACCATTTCAGGGCTCATAATCGATACCCAAATCAAAGAACAACGCAAAGGGGGAGAACGAATCACCATCTACGGGAAAATCTTCTTTGAAGGAGAAGACATAACCTACCTCTACCCCAGCGAACGCGCGAAGAAGGGTGTTGCGCTCTGCCGAGAACGTCATCCGATATTTCCCGAATCGGACTTGCTGGAAAACCTCAGGATCGCGGGGTATCTAAGATCAAAGGCAGAAATCACGGAGACTATCGACTATTTCTTCCATCTCTTTCCGCCCATGGCCCGGCTCAAGAGTCGCAAAGCGGGCTTTCTCAGTGGCGGTGAACAACAAATGCTGGCCATCGGAATGGCTCTGATGGTCAAACCCAAGCTGCTTCTGCTCGACGAACCGCTCCTGGGGCTGAGCCCGCTGATGCAGACCACGCTTCTGGACGCGGTCCGGCTAATCATTCGGGAGACAGGCCTTACCCTGGTCATGACCGAGCAATTTGCGCGACCCATATTGCCCATTATCGATCGAGGATACATTATTGAAAACGGAATGCTCACCATGGAAGGCGCAGGCCTCGAATTAATGGATAACCCTGAAGTCAAAGCCGCGTACTTCGGTGTGTGAGGAGGACGAGATTCGCAATGTCCGCGCCCGCAAACGGAACCATTTACAAAGCGTTCGCAGCAAAGGCCGAACAGTACCCCGATAAGCCTGGGGTGGTTTTTCTCGGCACCACATATACGTACCGCACGATCCGAGAAATGACCGAGCGATTCGCATCTTCTCTGCACGCGCTCGGCATGCGGCCTCGCGATCGGATCCTGATGTATATCCCGAACTCCGTGCAGTTCGTTGTGGTGTGGCTGGGCATTCAGCGCCTGGGAGCCTCGGCTGTCCCAATCACACCGATCTACACACCATACGACCTCAGACATATCGCTCAAGACAGCGGCGCGACCGCAATCGTCTGCCAGGACCGCAATTTCGGGTATGTGCAACAAGTGCTGCCTGATACGTCCATCAAGCGAGTCATTGTCACGAACGTTGCCGAGTTGTTACCGTGGTGGAAACGAGCTTTCGGCAGACTTGCGGATAAGATCCCGGTAGGAAAGGTGCAGAAAACCGAATATACGAGTTCCCTCAGGCAGATGCTTTCCTCAGGCGGAAGATCCGCTCCTGAGCCTGATACCAAAGAAGACGACATAGCAGAAATCCTCTATACCGGCGGCACCACCAAGCACCCAAAAGGAGTGCCACAGACGCACGGGCTCTTTCTTGTCTCGTCGGAGGAGCAACTGTCTGCGAGAGATCCGCTCTTTCCCAAGCATGAAGACGTGATCTTAGGCGGCGCGCCTCTGTTTCACATCTTGGGGCAAACATGCACTCTGTCTACGCTCATCGTGGGTGGCGGCACGCTCCTGCTTGCGCCAAGAGTCAATCTGGACGCGGTCTTTGATAGCATCGCCCGGAATCGTGCCCGAAGCCTTATCGGAGTGCCGGCGTTCTACCGGATGGTCCTGGAACACGACCGTGTCGATCAGTACGACTTGTCCTCGCTAACCTACTGCTTTTGCGCAGGCGACGTGCTTCCTGTGGAAGTTGCCAACCGGTGGACGAAACGCTTTCATCTCCCCATCTTTCAAGGCTATGGCGCAACCGAGACTTGCGGCGGCATTACCATGAGCCCCACGGATCGGGAAAACCCGCCGCTCTCGATGGGCCTCAAATTGCCCAGCAAAGACGTCATGATAGTGGAACCGGACGGGCTGGAACCCGTGCCGCTCGGGGAACCGGGCGAACTCCTCGTACATTCGGACCGCATGGTGACTGCATACCTCAATAAGCCTGAAGAAACCGAGCAATCCTTTGTGCAGATTGGTGGCAAGCTCTGGTACCGCACTGCGGACATCGTGCGGCAGGACGAAAACGGCTACTTCTACTTTGTGGACAGGACCGTGGATACCATCAAGCACAAGGGTTATCGCATTTCCGCATCCGAAATCGAGGCCGTGCTTCAAGAACATCCTGCGGTGATCGAGTCATGCGTGGTCGGGCTCGCCGATCCCAAGGTTGGCGAACGCATCAAGGCTTTTGTGGTGTTGAAGAAAGATATCAAAGGCGTGACCGGGTACGAGTTGATCAAATGGTGCCGGAAGCGCCTCATTGAGTACAAGGTCCCGCAGTATGTAGAGTTCCGGGACATGCTCCCCAAGTCTAAAGTCGGCAAGATGCTCCGCCGAGAAATCCGCAGCGAAGAACGCAAACGGCTCGAAACCTGAGCTGAGATAGGAAGTGTCATAGCCAATAAGTTACAACGAATCGTGAAAGTGCTCGGCTTCGGCGAGCACTCCGGGGCTTCGCCTCGGAGGTGAGTAGCAAGAGCGCATCGTTGCGCAATAATTTGGAGGGGAGACTCATCTCCCCTCCAAACCTCCCCATACGTAGACCCAGCCAGGGTGCGTCATATCGAAAGCTTTTTTAGGAAGTATCAAGAATAACACTCGCTTGCGAAAAAGCCCCTTTGGCATTGGTAGGTGCCGGCGTCCCTGCCGGCACATTTTGCTTGGTGGGACACCCATTAAAGGGCCCTCTGTCAAGGGAAAAACTTCTTGAAGACCAACCAATCAGGGCCCAGCACATAGAACTTCAGGAGAGGTTCTCCGAAGCGCTGCTTGTTTTGTCCAATTTGCGCTTCTTCAACCATTCGCGCAGGGCTTCATTTATACGAGTCTGCCATCCGGGGCCGGTGGTCTTGAAGGCTTTGAGCACGTCCGCGTCCAGTCGGATATTGACGTGTGTTTTAGTCACGGCAGCTTTCGGGCGGCCGCGGGATCTCAGCATTCGAGTAGCGGCCTCCTGCCCAACAATGTCAGGAAGTGCCTCAGCGGCCAGGCGGGCGCGGCGGAAATCCTCCTTGGTCCACTCTGGGTTGTCTTTGTCAATTAGTTCAGCGTCGGGTTTCTTTTTCATATCGGAGCACCCGGATCAAATTTGATCTCCATAGTAATTATTGTATCCACAATAATTCCGGCGTCAAGGAACTTGGGTGTGGCCGTGGCTTAGCTCGTAGGATGCGATTTCCCTGCGTCCCACGGGATCACCGCATCCGAGCTACGCGCTGAATCTTCCCCAATAGGTATGCATCTAACCGGTCAAGAATTGTGCGGTCGCGGAGAGACAAGACCGGGAGGCGAATTATGAACACAAATCGATTGTTGTGGAATATAGTCGGCATTACCGCGGTGGGAGCCATTCTTTTGCTCGCGGTAAGTTCGTCCGAGGGCGCAGCGGCCACGGGAAGCTGTTATGGCTTCACTGAGAAAGCAGCCCTTGCTACATCCAACGGACAACCATCTTGGATCATTGCGAGAGGCCCTGGCGGCGGCAAAACCATGGTAGGCCCAAAGCCGGCTGAGCCGGTTCACAACGGTCCAGGAAGGACCAAGCCTGCCGAGCCTGTGGGCGGAACCGGACAGGTTAATCCGTCTGAGCCGGTCAACACCGGCCCGGGACTGTTCAATCCGGGCTTCACACCACCGGGTGGCGCACAGCCCGATCCGTCAGAACCGGTAAATGGCTGAGCGCAACCCGTAAGATGCGGTGGATGCAATGAACCGCATCTGTCGCGGCCTTGTAGTGGCACCGCAACGAGTGGAAGTTTTCTTCCCACCCAGCGGCGAGAAGCCGAAATCCGAAAGGCCTCGACAGATGCGGTTCCCCTGCGTCCCGCGGGGTCACCACATCCTACAAGCTCTGACCGCTTTTTTGCTTAACAATTTTCATTGCCTCGTATAGGAAATGCGAGGCGGTGAGAAGCTATGGAATGTGACCAGATTCTGTTTAGCGGCCACGCGGTGACAAGGATGTTTGAGCGATCCATGACGCGGGCAAAGTGGTAGAAGTTCTCTGTGGGGGAGAAGTTGTGGCCGAATATTTGGATGATGACCCTTTTCCCAGTTATCTGCTCCTTGGTTTTGTCCGTGGCCGCCCTCTTCATGTTGTTGTAGCCGTAGCATCCCAAAGCAGGATCTGTTACGTTGTAACTGCTTACGATCCGGACCCCCTCCGTTGGGAGCCGGATTTCAGGACAAGGAGGCCCTCATGAGGTGCGTCCTGTGCAGGCAAGGTGAGACCAAACCTGGAAAGACAACCGTAGCTCTTCAAAGAGGCGAGACAACCGTTATTATTAAGGATGTGCCCGCGGAAATCTGTGAGAACTGTGGTGAGTACTACCTCTCGGAGGATATTACCGAACAAGTCCTGGCTATGGCAGAAGAGGCTGCTAAGAAGAAGGCTGAAGTAGAGATCTTACGTTTCGCGGCATAGCCGGATGCTTTCACGCTCGGCGCTTTTTTGCTTAACAATCCTTGGTACAGCCGTAGGGTTCTCCAGCCATCCGCGGTGTCACCACATCCTACAGGCTCTTTTTTTCTTAACAATCCCCGTAACGTCGTATAGTTTAGAGAAGACCCGTACCGTCGCTGTTATACGATTGTCTTTTCCCTATTGAGGAGGTGGTTTTCATGCCTCAGCCTGTCACCGTGTCTCTGTGTGGCGACATCGCCAATGTGATCCTCGATCGACCCAAGCAGTACAACGCATTCGACCTGGAAATGATTTCCGCTGTGGAAGAGCTCATCATCCCTATCGGAGCGGATGATACGGTCCGTGCGGTGGTTTTTTCAGGGGCTGGGAAAGCCTTTTGCGCGGGCGGAGACCTGCGATGGGCCTCGACTTGGCCCGAAGGCCAGCCGGCTGCGTTTCATAACCTCGCGGCCCGGTACCATCAGGTAATCGTCGAGATCCGGCGTATGCCCAAGCCCGTGATCGCTGCTATTCACGGCGCAGCAGCAGGCGGCGGCTTCTCATTGGCTCTGGCTTGCGATTTCCGTGTCATGGAAGAATCCGCAGTTTTGAGGCAGGCATACACGTCTAACGGACTGTGCATAGACGGCGGTGGAACGTTCACGCTTCCTCGACTCGTGGGACTCGCGCGAGCTCTTGAGATTGCCGCGTTCGACAAGCCGATTCCCTCGGCCCAAGCGTTGGAATGGGGTCTGGTCACTCGAGTCGTGGAAGACGGTAAGGCCCTCGAAGCAGCTCAGGAAATGGCAGAGGAACTGGCGCAGATGTCGCTCCAGTCCTTTAGCAGCGTCAAACGGCTCCTGACAGACTCATTCAACAATTCACTCGAATATCACCTGGAATGCGAACGAGAAGCGCTCAGAAAGTGTGCCGGCCATAGGGACGGACATGAAGGCATACGGGCGTTCTTGGAGAAACGCAAGCCTTTGTTCAATCCGTCGTAAAGTAACCCCTCAATCGCGGGCGGCCCGTGCCAGAAAATTCACAAGAATCTCACCGCAGAGAACGCGGAGAACGCGGAGTGCGTGGCGCGCACGGCCGTGCGCACCATGCATCTTCTCTGCGAACTCTGTGCTCTCCGCGGTGAACCGGTTTTCTGCAACCTCCCTGCCTAACTGAATAGGTACGTCGTAAATGCATCCGGAATTGACTTGGAAGGCGCATTGGTTTATGAGGAATCCCGACGTGAGGTTTTGGCCGGGAATTCCATGAAAGAAATCGAACCTGAAAAGAAAGGCCGCTCCAGAGTTTACTCGTCGGTCCTGTCGCTGATCTTTCCGGGGTTGGGTCAGATGGCCCGTGGAAGGTTCATAGCGGGCCTGCTTTTCTTCCTGAACGTGGTTCTCTATTTTATCCCTCTTTTCATCCAGCAAGACATCCAGTACGACGTGAAGACCCCATCATTGCTCATTGCCGTGGGAGTTTGGGTCTTCTCGGCAATGGACGCGTTCCTGTATCGCAGCTCCTTCCTGGTTTTGGCTCTCCTCGTTTGCCTTTTCTGTTTCGGAGCCGGTTTTTTCGGCGCTTATTTTATCCTTCCACATGTCGATATTTGATTCCTGCTTGCATAGTTCGGGCGCCCACGAGGGGCGGCCCTATCGCTTGAACGCGGAGGCGCGGAGAGACTTCTTGGTGGGACAGGCGTCCCGCCTGTCGTCTTTGGGAAAGTCCCCGCGCGAGGAATTCGGACCGGCAGAGACGCCGGTCCCTACCGAAGAAGGCGGCCTACGGCGCGCGGAGGAATTTCTCTCGTCCTGGGCCTCAGGTCTTGAGGTTTCTCGTGAGGACAGGTAAGAATTATCCTCTATGAACAGGCTCCTCCAAATTGAAGGTCTCCGCACCGTCTTCGAGTCCGGCGATGATGTCGCGGTGGCTGTGGACAGCGTAGATCTGCACCTGGACCAGGGAGAAACCCTCGGTCTGGTGGGCGAATCCGGTTGCGGGAAGAGTGTGACCGCACTTTCCATTATGCGACTGGTGCCGTCGCCACCGGGCAAGATCGTTGGAGGCCGAGTCCTGTTCGAAGGAACGGATCTCCTGAGCCTGAATGAAGCTCAAATGCGCAAGATCAGGGGCAATGACATCTCCATGATCTTTCAGGAGCCCATGACTTCGCTCAATCCGGTCTTTCGAGTGGAAGATCAGATCGGTGAAGTGTTCCGAGTGCACCGCAGCATGAACCGAGCACAGGCCGCAGCTGCGTCCGTAGAGATGCTGCAAAAGGTAGGGATTCCGTCCCCGGAAAAGCGCGCCAAGGATTACCCTCACCAGTTGAGCGGCGGAATGCGCCAGAGAGTGATGATCGCGATGGCCCTGGCATGTGATCCCAAGCTGATGCTTGCGGACGAGCCTTCCACTGCTTTGGATGTGACTATACAGGCCCAGATTCTTGAGCTTATGAACGACATCAAACAAAGGCTGGGCACGGGAATCATTCTGATCACTCACGATCTGGGCGTGGTCGCGGAAATGGCCGACCGGGTCGCAGTGATGTACACCGGCATGATTGTGGAAGAAGCGCCTGCGAAGAGCATGTTTGCTTCGCCGCAGCACCCCTACACCATCGGCCTGCTCAAGTCGATACCGAAGATCGAAAGGGCAAAGATGCCCGCGAAAAAGCGGCTGCACGTTATTCCGGGCCTGGTGCCGGATCTGCGGCATCTTCCCTCTGGATGTACGTTCAAGGATCGTTGCCCTGAACGTGGGGCCATATGCGACGAACCGCCTATTTTGGAAAGGAAGCGCTCCGGCCACCTAGTCCGCTGCTGGATGAGAGAATAGCAGCACTGGAAGCCCTTGCGGCATCTAGAAGCTTTTGAAAGAGTAGCCGGGGAGGCCCTTTTTGTTCGGCCTCCCCGGACCCCTCCCCAAAAACTCCTACACTTTGCTAGGCTTGCAGCGCGTCCGTATTATTGCCGGTAGCTGGTTAGACGAGACGACGAATTGCAGATAGGAGAAGAGCGGTATGAACGAAATAAGTGCCTGCGATCCTTATAAGATCGTCGAATCCAAGTGTTACGTGAAGATCAGGTATACGGTGCGAATTCAGGACGGCCCAGTGCTCAAGGGAGGGACCACACCAGAGGAGATGGATTTTGTGACCGGGTTTCGGCACGTGGTTCCGGGCCTGGAACAGCGCCTTCTTGGGCATTCCCCGGGCGAAAAACTCTCATTCGTGGTTCCCCCGGAAGAAGCCTTCGGTATCCGCCGTCCTGAGTTCTTGATCGAGAAGGATCGCGCGGAATTCCACTTCCCTCCGGGGTTTGAGCCCTTTCCGGGAATGGAACTCCCCATAGTGACTGGTGATGACAATGCGCCGGATACGGTCATGATTCGCGAAATTAGGGAAAACAGCATCGTCATTGACTTGAACCACCCGCTTGCAGGTGCGCCGCTCCAATACGAACTGGAAATCGTTGAAGCAAGGCCTGCTCGGGACACCGACGTGTGCGCGGAATGGGAACAACCGGATAACGAACAACCATCGTGTGGGGCAGTGCAGCAAATCGTGTTGGGCGGCGAAGAGCCACCTGTTCATTAGCACCTAGGATGCGGTGATCCCGCGTACCGCGGGAGAACCGCATTGGTCGCGGTCTTCTCCCGTGTGACGCAGTTCACGAAAGGGCGTAGGTCGGATTGAGTCCCGCGTTATGCTCGGGACGAAATCCGACATAACTTCCAAGCTAATCGTGGGGGGGGGTCGCCTAGCTCTACCCGACCTACCAACTAAAACTACCCCTTGACCTGCGCCTTTCTGATGAGGAACTTCGATTCAAGGACGTAAGATGTGGTGAACCTCGCGTCCGCGAGGGAACCGCATCGTTCGCGGTCTTGCTTCGAGGAGGGGAGCCATGAAGATCTTTATCACCGGCGGCACCGGCTTCGTGGGTACGGCCTTGAGCAAGTTTCTCCTCGAGCACGGGCACGAAGTCACGGTGATCGCGCGGCATCAGTCCTCACGCCTGCCGGCACAAATCAAACAAATCGCATCAGATGCCACCAAGGCTGGTCCGTGGCAAGAAGAGGCGGGCCGCAGTGACGTGCTGATCAACCTGGCCGGCGTCACAATTTTTCACAGATGGAGCGAGCAGTACAAGAAGCTTGTGCGTGAAGGCCGCTTGAACATCACGCGCAACTTGGTGGACGCCATAGCTGCGGACGCGAGCTCACGGGTGACGCTCGTGAGCACCTCCGGGGTAGGGTATTACGGGTTCTGTGGCGACGAAGAGCTAACGGAGGCTTCTCCACCGGGCACGGATTTCATGGCGACCCTGGCCAAAGATTGGGAAGCAGAGGCCATAAGGGCCCGCGATAAAGGTGTGCGCGTGGTAATCACTCGCTTCGGCGTGGTGCTGGGACGAGGGGGAGGGGCTTTGGGCCAGATGACTCTGCCCTTCAAGCTCTTTGTTGGCGGTCCGCTTGGTAGCGGGAAGCAATGGTTCTCTTGGATTCATGTGGAGGACTTGTGCCGGGCATCCCTCTTTGTGATCGAAAATCAAAAGATCAGCGGGCCGGTAAACTTCACGGCCCCGGGTCCTGTGAGAAATGCGGACCTGGCCGGAACCATCGGTCATGTTTTGCACAGGCCCAGCTTCTTTCCGGCTCCGGGGTTTATGATTCAGCTGGTAATGGGGGAGTTGGGCTCGATAGTTCTGGAAGGGCAACGGGTGATCCCACAGGTGCTCAGGGAAAACGGATTTGAGTTCAAGCACCCCCGTATCGAAGATGCTCTACGGGCTTCGCTGTGAATAAGCTGATACTACTGCCATATCTAATTTCACCGCGCTAACAAACGGTGTATCAAGGTAGGTCGGGTTGAGCCCAGCGAAACCCGACACGTTGCTTTGGACATGATGTCGGATTGAGTCCCGCGCAGAACGCGGGACTCAATCCGACCTACGGCTGAGGACGAACCAGAGGCTACTGAGCGCTGGGTGGGCTGCTTTCGGGGCCGAAAATGGAATCGGCATTGCGGAAAAGAAGCGCATAACGCCTCTGATCGGGCGCTGTCACAGGAAGCCAGACCGTGAACGTGGTCCCCTCATCGTCCGATCTCACGGAGATGGACCCAAAATGGTCTTCCACGATCTTCTTTGATACTGCCAGTCCGATGCCGGAGCCATGAGGTTTGGTGCTGTAGAAGGGGTTAAAAATCTGCTGCAGGGCCTCAGGCGAAATCTTTGGCCCGCTATTGCGAATCTTCATCTCGAAGAAGCTCTCGGATTCCAGCTCTCCGGTTCGCACCGCCTTTGCGCTGGGGATTGAAGCTCCTGTCTCTATCTCAATCGTCCCGCCAATCGGCGAGGCATCGATGGCATTAGAGACCAGGTTCAAAACCAGTTGCTGGAAGCGCCCGGGATCCAATGGGATCTCGCCGATCTCCGGCCCCAGGTTCTTCACGAGCTTGATGCGCTTGTCGCTCATCCGGGCTGTTGTAATCTCGATTATGTATTCGATCAGGTCATTGGGGTTAACCGGCTGGAGATTGACTTGATTGCGTTTGGTAAACTCGATGAGACGGTCCAGGATCTTCTCGAGTCTATGGATTTCGGTGACGATGATCTCCAGATACTGTCTTTGTCTGTCTCGATCGAGCCTCCCCGGCGTGTCGAGTTGCTTGGCTATGCGTCGCGCGAACCCTCCAATGATTGCCAAGGGTTGGCGCAATTCGTGCGCAACCTCTGCGGTATGTTCTTCGATGGCCTTACATTTCCCCGATTCGACGATGTGCTCATACAGCTCGTCGATTATCCTGATCTTTTCGACCAATGCCTCTCGAGACGCCCTAAGATCCTCTTCTAGCTTACGGCGCTCGGTTCTATCCCGCATCACGCCATCGTAAGCACTCGGGCGAGGCTCGCCATTGAACGCGGCTTTACAGCGGATTCTTGCGAACTTCTTGTTGCCCTGGGCATCCAACATGCCCACTTCTTCGTCCCATATCTCTTCGGGCTGGAGTTCGAGAATCTTGTATACCCGCTGCTTGTCTTCCGGCGCCACGTACTGAACGAGTTGCGTTTCGAGGATTGCGTGAACCGGGTAGCCGAGGAATTTCTCCACCTGAGTATTCACAAAAGCAAAGCGACCTTCCGCGTCCAGAGAGAAGAGGATGTCCGGAACTTGCTCCACGAGATTCCGGTAAAGCCGTTCCGAATCCCGGAGCCATTCTTCCATCTCTTTTCGCTGGGTCATGTCGATCATCAGCTCTGCCACGCCGGCGACCTTGCCTTCGCCATTTCTTATGGGGGTAGCCGTGTGCTGGACCCAAATGGCCTTTCCGGAGCTGGTGATCCTCATCCGCTCGGACGTGGCACGCTCGGCGCCCTCAAATACTCTTTGAGCAGGGCACTCCTGGCACGGTTCGAGCCTACCCGCCATGAACTCGAAACACAGCATCCCAACTGGGTCGCTAAAGGTCTCTATCAGCAGATCGTTGGCATAGACGACCTTGAAATCCCGGTCGAGTTCCCAGTACATCTGACCGGCGTTGGCAAGCAATTTCCCGAATCTGTCTCTCATCGCTTCCGTGGACACAGCCTCTCCTCCGGATTGAGGCATTCTCTCTTATTATACAGCATCAATGTAGACATGCGTCCGGCCGCTGTCCACTCGCTCGCGCTCCGGGAGAAACCTGGGATGTCCCACTATCAAGGCCTCTACCGGCCGTCAAGTGAATATAGCTGCTGTTCTTTGGGGGTTGGCTGCTTGGGCCACAAACCGCACAATTATCATGTCAGAGTGCTTCTGTCCATCGCGAATCGTGGCCCGCATAGTATCTATTCAGTTAACAGCAGTGAAAGATTGTCATTGCGTCTACTCTTAGTAGGACCGGCATCTTGCCGGTTCACAAGCATTTCGCCGGTCCACACGAACTTTGTTTGGTGCCACGGATGTGCGAAGCTCATCCGTGCACGGACGAGTCCCCCGATGTGCGGGACACGTCCGTGGCACCAATAGTACGGGAGTATTTGCACGTCCGGTTGGGGCGGATAGATCATGGCCCTTGGCCGGGGTGACGGCATTGGCCCGCGCGATTTGCCCCGATCTGACCGCCTCACCCTGAGTATCTGAAGGAATACGCCCGGGTAAGCTAACGATCTCAGCGCGTGAGAGGTTGTCTATCACTTTCGTTTGCCGCTCATCGCTTCGAGTCCGTCGGAGTGTTCCAGCCAGGATCCCAGGGAGAGCTTATCCGCGTATCGTGTCAATATATCTTTCACGCCTCGATCTTCCTTCAATGTGTAGAGGAGGCTTCGTTCGTCATTAAGCTCCCGACGCAGCCTGGGGACAAAGCGGTCCGGATTTGCTTTGAGCGCTCGCTCCGTGTACTTGAGCACCCGTTCTTCGTCTCCCAGGGAGAGGTAGCACTGGGCAAGCAGGAAGTAGCCACTTCCTTGGTCCTCGCTGGACTCGTACTTCTCCAGAGCCTGGGGCTTCTCTTCCACCGTGGTTAGTACTTTTCGGGCTCGATCGTGCTCTTTGAGCGAAATAAAGGCGCGGGCGATCAAGATGAGGTAGAAGGGGTTCTGGTCGAACTCGGATGCAGCCTCCTTGTAATATCCGAGAGCCGCTTGGGGCTTGTTCGCGGCGTAGTACAGGTTCCCGATGTTTGCCAGCACCTTGGCTTTTTCTTCCGCGGAATCGGTAAACTCAAGTGCTCGTTCGTAGTTTGTCATGGCCAAGGAATGGTCGCCCAAGTTCTTGTATGCGACGGCAAGAGCATTGAACCCAAAGAATTCTTCCGGCTCCTCCTCCACTTGCCGCTTGAACGCCTCGATTGCGCCGATGAAATCCCGTTGCCTTGCCAAACGCAGGCCCTTGGCTTTCCACGGCTCTTGCTCCGGAGGTGGTGGTTTTTTCCAGAAGAAGATTTCATCGAAATTGAAGACTGTGCGATCCTGTTGCACCACTTTCTTGCCGCATCCCGGCAGCACAATCAGGGCAAAGGCGAGGAGAAGGAGAACCGACCCCGGAACTCGTTTCGCTGCAAAGGTAATACGTGGCCATACGGATTCAGGGGCTCTATATACTGAAGCATTGGAATTGGCTTCAACTGGATGCACCATATCCTGTAGGGGCGCACCTGCGTGTGCGCCCTTGACGGGCGTGGGCAGACCCGCGGGTCTGCCCCTACTGACACGTGGCCTATTTTCAATGCACGATTGAATAAACTCGCGCATGTTCATCATTTCGCGAAGTTATATACCGAAGCATTGGAATTGGCCTCTATGCGTTGTGCCATTTCTTGTACGGCGCGCACCTGCGCGTGCGCCCTGGGCAGGCCTGGGCAGACGCGCGGGTCTGCCCCTACTGAAGCATGGCTCATTTCCAATGCGCGGCTGTATAGTATGGATGCACAGGATACCCAAAGATCTGGATAGTGGCAACCTCAACATTGTCTGCAATCTTGACAAATTAGGCCTCCGGATCTTACTATCGGCAAGAGAATTCAAGGTTTTTGCCACATCAACCGCTCGGCTCAGGAACGGGAATCACATCTCCCATGGACGACACTGAAAAGGCAGTTGTGAGGGTTGGACCACGGGTTTCGCAGTTCATCGGATCCAAAGCCTCACGAGACAAAAAACTGCAAGCCGCGGGAATGCAAGCGGAGTTCACCCTCAGGGACACGCTGATAATCCTCTGTTACTTGAGCAGAGATGCCGATCGAGAGATTTCAACCCTTGCCCGTAAGAATTTGATTCCTGCGTGCAGGAACTGGTTTTCTCGCGCAGACCGGCCCGAATTGCCCGAGCCGATTCATCAGATCGTGATGAAGGTGATCGAGCAGATCGGAGCCGCGCAGGAGTCCGAAGGCCTCAAAGAAGGGGAGGAGGAAGTCCGAGGAAACATCGGGCTGCTGGGCCTGGGCGAAGTGATCCAAGCCGTCGATCACAACCATCGAACGGTTTCCATCGAGTTGCGTACCAACGGAGAGAGTGCAACGGTCTTCACCCAGGACGGCAAAGTGGTGGGAGCAGTATCAGGGGACAAAGACGGGCTCCCTGCACTTTTTGAAGCCTTCCGTTGGGGAGACGCACGCTTTCGGTACCTCCATGCGCCCCCGGGAGGATTCACCAATGAAATCAAGGTGAATACGCTCAATCTGATCATGGACGCGTTAGAGTACGCTCCCGATCAGGACCCGTTTGAAAGCGACCAGAGCTGGACGTGGAGCGTGGAAGGCAATCTGAAGATTCTGAACATATTCGAGATTGCCGAGATTTTTGAGATGAATTCCAAACAGGCGGTCTGCACGCTTACAACGGAGGGTACGGAGGGGAAACTCTTCTTTAATGAGGGCAGGATTACCAACGCGAGCTTGGGCGAGATGGCCGGCCTGGAGGCCGCGTGCCATCTTCTGGCATGGCCGAGTGCGAACTTTGTGGTGTCCCGAGGGGGAAGGGGTGTGCCCGAGCTAATCCACGTGGGTATGCAAAACCTCATCTTGGAAGCCATGCGCCTCGTGGACGAAGGCGTTACCTCCTCAGATCGAATTTCGGAAGAGCTGTCCAAAATAGATCAGCTTTTTGACCAGATGCCGATTGAGAATCTGCCGGTCCTGGATAAGGTGCGACTGGTCTTCAGTGACGATGAAAGGGCCAGAGAAACCCTGGCAACGGACAGTCATCCCCTGGTGCGCAAAGCGGTCAAGGTCAGAATCTCCAAGACCGTTCACAAGTACCTGACACCCACCACCGATCACAGCATTCGCCTCTCAGCGGCCAGGGGGAGAGCTCCCGTATCCACCACGGAGAAGTTGGTCTTGCTTAGCTATCTCTCCCATGACGAGTCCGCGCAGTTAAGGGACGAAGCCAGGAAGACTCTCAACTCCATAGATCTGCCCACGTATCGGCGGGCTTTCGCGTCCGACATGCATCCCTGGATCTCGGACTTCCTTGTCAGAGAGGTCATTCGAGACGAAGCAGTTATCCGGGGTGCGTGCACGAGCGAAGGTCTGCTGGAAGAGACCGCGCTATACATACTGGATCACTGGCAGAGCCACGACACTTTGCGGACCATCCTGGACAATCCGAAAATGCTGGAATCGAGCGCCTTGGTCTGTGCCAAGCTCTATGAAGTGGCTCACGAATATCCGCAATTTCGAAAACGAATTGAAACCTTCGAAGAATCGATGCTGGCTGGTGACGGTCAGATCAAGTTGGAGGGGCATCTTTCCTTCTGCGGACTCGCGGGACTCATGCGAGCAACTCAGGCGAGCCTACGGTCCGGAACTATCGTCCTAGACGGACCTCTCAACTCGGGCCGGGTCTTTGTCAATCAAGGAAAGATCATCGGTGTCGTCTGGGGGAAGCAGGAAGGGGCGCAAGCCCTGGAAGAAATCCTCCGCGAGCAGAAGCTAAGATTTCGCTTCGTTCGACGTACCCATTCCCACATCCGAAACATCGAGCCGACCCAGGCGGAGAAGCTGCTCCAGATCCCCGCGGCAGGACCGAGCGGTGCGGATGCGGAGCAGGGCGGTTTCCGCCTGATCTCAGGGCACCCCGATGCGATGGACCTGTACGAGGTGCTCTCAGCGCTGGAAGGCTCTCCGGTTCCGGTGCGGGTTACCGTCACCTGCGAAGAGGGTATCGGTGAGATTTTCCGAGACGGGCTGCACGTATTGCACGTTGCTCTCAGAGGACAAGAAAACCCGCTCCAGGCAATGGCTGCGATCCTCTCGTGGACCGGAACGCGTCTCCTGGTGAGGGACGTTATCGAGGACTTCCCGAAAACCGTTCAGAAACCTCTCGGGGATTTTATCAGCGAAGCGATCCGTGAAATGGAGGACGCGTTCCGCAATACGCCCCGTCCCGGCGAGCTACCCGAGTGGGAGCTGTCCGAATCGGAATACGAAAGCCTCTACCATCGCATCAGTAATATGGGGGTCGCGGAAAAGATCAAACTGGCATTCAACGGAAGCAAAGAGGCACGGGAATTACTGGTTCGGGATTCAAACAAACTTGTGGCCCTGGCCTCGGTGAAATCTCCGAAGATCCAGGAGTCGGAGATCGAGACCCTTTCCAAGTCCCGTTCGGTCTGTGACGACGTGTTACGGTACATAGCGGAAACCAAGGAATGGGTAAGCTCTTACACCGTGAAGATGAACCTGTGTTCAAATTCCAAGACACCGGTGCCCATCGCGCTCAAGCTGCTCAACCAACTCCGAGAGCTGGAGCTGCGCAAACTGGCAAAGAGCAAGAACGTGTCGGCAGTAGTCTCCACTCAAGCTCGAAGGCTGGTGGAGACGAGAAGCGGCAAGCATTAGTGTCGGGTCCAACTCTTCGGCTAGTTTAGGATTTCTTGCCAAAAAATCAAAGCTCCGCCACTCTTGGAGTAGCGGAGCTTTCGCCTTTTCGGACGACGCGGAACTGAAGGATGTCTCTTGAGCCCCGGCGCCGTGTGTCACGACAATCTTAGGCCATCTTCGCTTGATTCGCGTCGATCTTGAGCAAATTTTCGCACATCTGCCGCACGTGGCTGTTCGCGGCCCGGATGGATTCAAGAATATCGAGGAACAGCGAAGATGCCTTCGGCGAGCAGTCTCCTTGGCACAGACGGTCCTCGTGAGCAGATGCTGCTTCTATGGTCTTCTGAGCGATCTTCTTGTCCTGCGCGACCACATGCTCCAGAACTGCCTTGTTGCGAGTAAGGAGCGCGTCCTGGAAGTTTTTGAGCGCGTCCGCGAACAGGGTGAACAGCTCGTCCAATTCCGCGGTGGCCCTGTCGCTGAATGGTATCCCGTCGCGAGCCTTGATGCGGGCAACGTTCAGTATGCTCTCCAGGTGATCGCCCACTCTCTCCAGCCTCCCAGGGAAAAGGACAACAGTCTTGAGCACCTGGCCCGTGGTCTCGGTAGGAGAACAGACGATCTGCCCGGTGAGTGACTTCTCTTCATCGTGAATTTCCCGTCCGAGACGTTCACAAATTTCAGCCTTGGCCGGATCCCAAATGATAAGAGCCTTTTGTCCCAGTTCGACCATCTGGATGAGCTTGCTGATCATGATCAGCAAACCTTCTTCCAGGCAGGTAACCTCTTCGGGCGGCTTCTCGTAGAGCTCTTCGAGTCGGGTGGCTTCCGCATCCAGCTTGGGGCTAATGAGGCGAAATGGATTGAAGAAATACTCCTCACGCTTCATACTCGAATTCCTCCTTTCGGCCGCGGGTATCACAAAAGGACTCGGCGTCTATGCGAGAACACTTTTAGCTGTGCGCCATAGTCGATGACCATGACGGCGTCGGGCTTCGGTAATGTATCGGGGGTCGGATTTCTCGCTTGGCCGGTCACTCTTTTTGTATAAAAATATGTCTCCGGTGGGAAAAGATCAAGAAGATTCGGCCAAGGCCCGGCTTCTTCGTCCACGCTTCATCGCATGAGACCGGAATAAAGGAGAAAGGAGATCGCATGATAAATTACGCAAATATGGCCGGCGAGAACCTGACGAGGCTGCGAACCGCCAGACCTGTGGTGCACAACATCACCAACTTCGTCGTGATGAATTCAACCGCCAATGCGTTGCTCGCGATGGGGGCCTCGCCCATCATGGCCCACGCGCCGGAAGAGCTGGAAGAAATTATCGCCATAGCCAATGCGGTCGTCATTAATATCGGGACGCTCTCCAGGCCGTGGATAGACTCCATGTCCTCTGCGGTCCGAGCCTGCGCGTACGCGCAGAAGCCGTTTGTCCTTGATCCTGTAGGCGCGGGCGCCACTCTACTCCGAACCGAAACGGCAAAGAACCTCATCGACGAGGCCACACCTGCTGTCATACGCGGTAATGCTTCTGAAATACTCGCGCTCTCTCCCCAGGGCGGAACCACAAGGGGCGTGGATTCTCTTCACACAATGGAAGATGCTGCAGACGCTGCGCGTGAGATTGCGCGCTCGCTGGGCACGGTGATCGCAGTGACCGGCGAAAAGGATCTGGTCACGGATGGCGAGCGAACCCTGGTCGTCATGGGTGGACATCCCCTGTTGGGCTATGTGACCGGCACTGGATGCGCGGCGAGCGTCACCGTTGCCGCGTTTGTTTCCCAGGAAGAAGACAGAGTCGTGGCCGCGGCTTCTGCGCTCGCTTTCTTCGGGCTCGCAGGCGAAAAGGCAGCCGCGGAGGTTGCGGCTCCCGGGACGTTCTGGATCAAAGTGCTTGATGCGCTCTACACCATTACCCCTGACGAGCTTGCGTCCAAAGCGAGGATAGCTGCTCTATGAAAGACGCCTCACTCTGGGATGTCTATCTGGTGACCGACCGCGGTCTGTCCCGCGGCCGAAGCACGCTCGAAATCGTGGAAGCAGCAGTGAACGGCGGCGTGTCGGTTGTCCAGCTCAGAGAGAAGAAGCTCGAAACGCGTGAATTCTACGAAGAAGGGATGAGGATTATTGATTTCCTGCGGTCTCGCGGGGTTCCCCTCATCGTCAACGACCGATTGGATATCGCGCAGGCATTGGACGCGGACGGCGTCCATCTAGGGCGGGACGACATGCCGCTGCCGATTGCGCGGAAGATCCTTGGTCCCGACAAGATCATCGGGATTTCAATCAATACGCCGGATCACATTAGCGAGGAGGCGGTACGCCTGGCCGACTATCTTGCAGTGAGCCCGGTCTTCTTCACCGGCACCAAAGAGGACATCACAACGCCTTGGGAGCTTGAAGGTGTCAAGTCGGCGCGGTCGCTGACGCATCTTCCGCTTGTCGGAATCGGCGGCATCAACCGCGATAACGCTGCTGATGTGGTAATGGCAGGCATTGATTGCGTTGCGGTGGTCTCGGCAATCGTCTCGGCAGACAACCCCGAAGAAGCCACCCGCGACCTCAAAGATCGCGTGCAATCCGCAAAGCGCGCAAGAAGTCGGTGAAGAGCTACCGGGGGGAACTTTTTTGATTACAAAAAAGTTTCCTCCGGACCCCTTTCAAAAAACGCCACCTGGCGAGCGTCGGCCGCGGGATTGGTGCGGGCCGTTTCTCGCAACTTACTGCGTGAATGCAAAACACCATGAAGCTGAAAGAAATCGGTGAGTTTGGGTTCATTGACCGGATCGCGCCCCTGGGCAGGATACGGGCTGAAGGAGTGGTCAAGGGGATTGGTGACGATTGCGCGGTGGTGTCTATAGACGGCCCCGACTACTTGCTCGTGACCACCGACCTGCTTGTGGAGCGGGTTCATTTTCTCATGGACTGGGCTCCAGCGGAGGTCATCGGCCGCAAGGCACTGGCTGTGAATCTCTCCGATATCGCCGCGTGCGGAGGCCTTCCTCTGGACGCGTTTATCAGCCTAGCCATACCCGAAGGTCTGGACGTGGAATGGCTCGATGGCCTGTATCAAGGAATGCACCGCCTTGCGGATTCCTTCCAGGTTAATCTACTGGGTGGAGACACGACAGGCTCCAAAAGCGATCTTGTCATCAACGTGGCCGTAACCGGGCGAGTTCCCCGCAATGAGGTCCTGTTTCGACACACCGCCCGCGAAGGAGATGCTATCGCGATAACAGGGCCGCTTGGCGAATCTGCGGCAGGCTTGGATATACTGCTTCGTAAGTTGCAGCTCCCTGCCGACATCGCTGAACCGCTCCTGGCCGCGCACCTCGAACCAAGACCCCACTTGCCGGAAGGCAGATTTCTCGCTTCCTCCGGCGCGTGCACCGCGGCCATAGATGTCTCCGACGGGCTTTCCTCAGACTTGGGGCACCTGTGTCAAGACTCAGGGCTGGCCGCGGTGGTCTACGAGGATCGGATCCCAGTGAGCCGGGCCCTCGCGAGCTTCGCGGACCTCACGGGGAAAAACCCTATAGAGATCATTCTCTCCGGCGGAGAAGACTACGTGCTTTTAGCCGCACTAAAGCGAGACATAGCTGAAGATCTCCGGCAGCGTGCGGCTCAACAGGGCACGCAGCTCCACCTGATCGGAGAATTCATCGCAGGAAGCGGTATGGAACTGGTGCGCCGCAACGGCACGCGAGAGCCTTTCGGACCCCGCGGCTGGGACCACTTCCGAGCCTGAAAGCAGTCGAAAGGCACAGGAATTTCTGAAAGAGTTGCCGGGGAGGCCCCTTTTTGCAAAAAGGGGCCTCCCCGGACCCCTCTACCAAAAACTCCTATCCTTGCAATACCTTCCAGCCGGTTCTGTGTTCCTTTGAAGCGCGGGTGTGGTGACCGGGAGTTCGGAGAGATCGGCACATCCCCCGGGGATTGCAATGAATCGCTCGGACGGATGTCTCGCCCGTCAAAGGGGCCACATGCCCAATCACGGCCGTCTAAGGCATTAGAACCATTTGTACGGTAGAGCACCGGAAAAAAGATTGGGGGTAGGGTGAAAACCGCTTGACACACATATGGATCTTCCTATATTTCTTTATCTCGATATTATCAGTGGCGGGCTCGGCATCGCCTCAAGACGATCCCTGGCAGCCTCCGCACTCAGGAGCGGCAATGTTGTGGGGTCCGCATCCATCCGCCAGGTTGCCTAGCCGCGCACTTGTCTTTCCGCAGTTACTCTAAAGCCATCGTAAAGAGCCAATCCTACACGTGGCGACTGTAGTCGCTCGTACCATGTCACAAAATGGGAGAGTGTTATGAAAAAGCATTTTGTTTTCACGACTATGTGTGTCTTGCTTCTCTGCTCGGGGTTTGCGTTCGCCCTAACCAGCGAGGAATTGAAAGCGGTCCAGAAGGCATCGGACGAGTTTCTCCGCAATGTGCCTGAAGACGGTTACCACATTCCGGCAGAAGAAGTTATGGCCAAAATCAAGTCCGGTGCCAAGGATTTCCTCATAGTGGATGTCCGTATGCCAAAGGACAAGAAATACGATAAGGGGCATTTGCCGGGAGCCATCTATATAGGATTTCGAGAGCTTGCCAAACCTGAGAATCTTGCCAACCTCCCGAAAGACAAGGACATTATTGTCCACTGCGACACCGGCCACGAACAGAACAAGGCCTTATCGGTGTTGAGAATGTTGGGTTACAAAGCCTTCGACTTAAAATGGGGATACATGGCGTGGAAACCGTTGCCTCCTACAAGCGCAACGCTGAAAGCGATACAGGGATCTATCGGTAACGACTACCCCGTTGAGAAATAGATGCGGCATGAGAGACGTCCGAGGCTGGTAGGGGCGCAGGGCCGTGCGCCCCTACGGAAGCGGCTCCCCGGACCCAGGCACGAGAAGTGCCTATCCTTCCAAGACATTCCTGCGGGGTTTTCCGGGGCTTGGTGGGACAGGGTCTCGCCTGCCGAAGGGGCCACGTGCTCGATCACGGCCTTCTAAGGCTTTAGAACGCTTTGTACAGTGGGGCACGGGAAGAAATCGGAGGGCAAAGATGAAAACCGCTTGACAGACATATGGATATTCATATATATAAGAATTGTAGAAACTGAACAGCGGAGAAACTATGACCAAGCACCCCATGACCCGAAGACGTTTCCTGGCTGCTTCCGCAGCAGGCGGAGCCGCTGCAGTGGGCGCCTCGTACCTCACTTTCGATGCGTGGGGAAAGGCCAAGAAGCCCAAGAATGAGCAAATCACCGTCACTCCCACTCTGTGCGACGCGTGCGGCAATTGGTGCGCGATGAACGTGTACACGCGGGGCGGACGGATCTGGAAAGCTGAAGGGCTTCCTATCGCCGGGAACAATGTGGGCCGCATCTGTGCAAAAGGCCATGCCATGTTGCACGACGTGTACAACAAGGACCGGATCAAATCGCCGCTCAAAAGGATCGGCCCGAACAAGTTCCAGCCTATCTCCTGGGAGCAGGCGTACAAAGAAATCGGTCAGAAGTTGCACTCGATCATGGAAAAGAACGGTCCCGGGTCGGTCTTCTGGTTGCAGTATCCGGAAGGGAATGAGCCGCTCACAAAGCGATTCATGGCTGCTCTGGGATCTCCCAATGTTTTTTCTCATGGGGCCACCTGCTTCTTGCCTCGCAACATCGGTTGGTGGCTGACGGTGGGCGAACCCAAGCCGGAGCATGATTTCCCGAACTGCCGTCTCATGGTCTTCATCGGCCGTAATCCCGCAGCAGGTCTGCAATTGAGGCAGCTCCGGGACATCACCGAGGCGCGTCAAAAAGGCGCGCGTTTGGTTGTGGTGGACCCCCGGTTCAGCGAAGCAGCGTCAATGGGCGATCAGTGGATGCGCATTCGGCCCGGGACTGACCTGGCGCTCATGCTGGCGCTTGCGCACGTGATGATCAAGGAAGGAATCTACCAGAAGGAGTTCGTCGAGAAGTACACCGAGGGGTTTGACGAATTTGCCAAGGCTGTTGAGCAGTACACGCCTGAGTGGGCCTCAAACAAGACCACGATACCGAGTGCCGATATCGTGCAGCTCGCCCGGGACCTGGCTGCTCAAGCGCCACGAGCGGTCATTCATCGAGGGTATCATGCCGCGATGGGCACCCAATACAAGAACAGCCTGCAACTGGTTCGGGCTGTGGCGTGTGTCAACGGTTTGCTGGGGAACGTCAACCAGGCAGGAGGTCTCTATTTCGCGCCGAAGCCCAAGCTGGGGCAACTCGACAAGGATAAGCATCCCGCGCCGCCCAAACCGGACGGCCCAATGGCAGACGGCAGCGAAGACGAGGCAAAGTATCCGCTTACCCCCGCGGGTGTGGGAATGTCGCAGGCCATTCCGGAACTTGCACTCCAGGGCAAATTGAAGGCAGGTTTCGTCCACCACAACAACCCGCTCCGTACTTGCCCGAATCCCGCGCGGGTGATCGAAGGTTACCGCAAGCTCGAACTGCTCGTCAGTTTCGATTACGTGCTCTCCGAAACCGCAACGATTTCCGACTATGTCCTGCCCGAGTCGTATTACCTGGAGCGGGACGACGTGGTTCACACGAACCATTCGTATGACAGCAAGCAGGTTGCGATACGACAAGCTGTGATCAAGCCTCTGTACGATACCAAGCCCATGGTGCAGATCCTTATCGAATTGGCCCAACACCTCGGCATCGGCAAGTACTTCAATTTTACCCTGGAAGAGTACAACCGGGCTTCTCTTGCTCCACTGGGCGTTACGCTGGAACAGCTCAAGAAAGAAGGGGTTATCGATCTCGGCGGCAAGTGGGAGCCGGGCGAACCCACGTTCAACACCCCGAGCGGCAAGCTGGAATTTGTCTCATCTACACTGAAGGATTTCAATCTTGCAGCTGTGCCTATATGGGAAGAGCCTCTAGTGATGCCTGATGCAAAAGATCTGCATTCATTCAGGCTCATTCATGGCAAACAGGCGCACATGACGCACGCCCGGACCATCAATCAGCCTTATTTGAAAGAGATAACAAAGCGGAATGATTGGGGCAGGGTCTGGATACATCCCGACCGCGCAAAAGCTCTCGGCGTGAAAGAGGGCGACTGCATGACCATCAGCTCGCCGGTCGGAAAGGGCAGGGCACGGGCCAAAGTTACCGACGGGATCCATCCGGACTGCATCTTTGTTCCAAGCGGTTACGGCGTATATTCACGAAATCTGCATACCGCGTACGGGTACGGGGTCTCGTACAACGACTTTCTGCCCACGTATTTCGACCCGGTGCTCGGACACGTGATGTCGAACGAAATCATCGTCAGAGTGGAACGAACATAACGGCGATCTTTCGGTCGGTTCGGTGATGGTCCCAAGCCGATATGAGGCTGGGATCGCTCAAGTCCCGGACGGCCCAACATGGTGAAAGTACGGAGTTACCCATGCCGCGGTACGGAATAGCAATCGACACCACCAAATGCATCGGATGCCATGCATGCCAGGTGGCATGTCAGAACCATAACAACCTCCAGCCCAATGAGCAGTTCAACTGGATCCTTGAACGGGAGCAGGGCAAGTACCCTTCCTTCTCGCACGAGTTCATCCCGGTTCAATGCAACCACTGCGAGAACGCGCCGTGTCAGCGGGTTTGTCCGACCGGAGCGATCTACACGACTCCCGAAGGTATTGTGCACATCCGCGAAGAACGCTGCGTCGGCTGCAAGTACTGCATTGAGGCTTGCCCGTACAAGGTGCGTATCCTGGACCACGCGAAGGGCATCGTCACCAAATGCTGGCTGTGCATTGACCTGGTTCGCAAGGGAGGCGAGCCCGCTTGTGTGACCACGTGCCCCAATCAGGTGAGGGTTTTCGGCGACCTGGATGATCCCAAGAGCCGTGTCTCAAAGTTTATCGCGAAACACCGGGCTCAACCGCTCAGGCCGGACCTTAATACCGTGCCCAAGATTTTCTACAAGAGGAGCTGACCATGTTAGAGAACGCGTGGGGATGGTTGATCGTATCGTATCTCTTTCTGGCCGGTGCGGGTGCGGGTGCTTTCATAGCGGCAGTAGCGTGCGACCTGCTGGCTCCTGACTGGTCCAAGGCGCTGGCTCGGGGCGGTTCGTTGGTGGCCGGGCCGTTGGTAGCAGTGGGCACAGCGTGCCTGGTCTTTGACCTGGAAGCGGGCCTCTGGGAGCCCTGGCGCCAATTTTACCTAATCAGCAACTTGAACAGCATGATCACGTGGGGCGTTATTGTTCTCTCTTTATTCATACCGGTGGCCTTGTTGTATGCGGCCGCGCTCAATGAAATCACGTTCGTGGGGCGCATCGCCAAGAAATATCTGAGGCCCCTTGAGTTCGTTGGGAGCGCTTTGGCACTCGGCACTGCGGTGTACACAGGCATCCTGATCGCGGTGGTTAATGGCGTCCCATTTTGGAATACGCCTTTGATGCCGGTTTTGTTCCTCGCGTCGGCCATATCTACGGGTCTCGCGGCAGCCATGATCGCCGCGGCCATCATCGACATCAATACGATACGGACCCTGTCCAATTTTGCGCTGGGGCACGTGATCTTCCTCTCTGTGGAAGGCCTTGTCCTGATGCTGCTTGTCTTTATGTCCCTGACCGGGTCTGTGGACGCGGCCGCATCCGCGAAGATGTTGATATCGGGCCGTCTGAGTCCTTACTTCTGGATCCTTGTGGTGACGCTGGGGATTCTCGTGCCATTCGTGCTCAGTATCGTTGAGTTCTATGAGTATGGCGCGATGCCCAAGCAATTGGTTGTGGGCGCGGACCTTTTGGTCTTGCTGGGAGGCATGAGCCTGCGGGCGCTAATCATATATTCGGCCACGCCTCCGCAAATCGTGTAGGGGCGCACGGCTGTGCGCCCGTGAGAAGAATGGCAATATTAAAGCTGAGTCACGCTACAGGAGCGGTGAAATGGAAGAACAAAAGGATAAACCTCAGGGAACGGAACCCCTGACCTCCGCGACGGAGGCAGAAGCCGAACCGGCTCCAGCGGCTGAAGAGGCAGCTCATGAAACCGCAGAGGCAGCTCCTGAGGCCCCTGAAGAAGCACAGCCGATCAAAGAGAATGCCCTTGCCGAGAAGAGGGGTCGCATGGTCGTAGGAGGCGCGGTCAGCGTGGTGATCATTTCGGTGATTGCGCTGTTGGTCGCGGCAATCTTCCAGCTCACCTCGCGGTGGTTGATGGTTTGTCCGAGCGACTTGCCGGTGAACGATCCCGCGCCCATTCTATGGAAGGGCATGGTATCGGAAACTGTGCAGCCTCAGCCGCTGGGAGTGCCGGAAAAGCTCAGCGGTGAGGCCGGATATAAGCAACAGTAATATGAAAGGTGCATATTCATGAACGAAAATGACTACGCAAAGGGCTTGTGGAACCCATATGTCGCTGGAATTGCACTGGGCCTGGTATTGCTTCTGACCTTCTATTTGATGGGCACGGGCCTGGGGGCTTCCGGAGCAGTGAGCAGGACTGCCGCGGTGGTAGGTCATGCGGTGGTGCCGGAGGCCGTGGAACAGAACGGATATTTCGGTAGCTTCTACAAAGGTGGCAAGAATCCGCTGGTGGACTGGATGGTGTTCGAGGTGATCGGGGTCTTCATCGGCGGGCTGATCGCAGCCATGACGGGCGGCAGGATGAAGCTGACTGTGGCCAAAGGACCTCATGTCAGCAGTGGACGGCGACTGGCCATGGCCCTTGGCGGCGGCGTCATCGCGGGCATAGGCACCCGGTTCGCGATGGGTTGCACCAGCGGTCAGGCGCTAAGCGGCGGCGCAACTCTCGCACTGGGGAGCTGGGTCTTTATGATGGCCGTCTTTGCTGCCGCGTTCATTTTCGCAATCGTCATAAGGAGGGAATGGGTATGACCGGACCTCTCTATCTTTTTGATGCCTTTAGTTTCACAACGAGCCTTGCTCTGGCAGTGGCGGTCGGCTTCATGTTCGGATTTGTTCTGGAGCGCGCGGGTTTCGGCGACGCTCGCACCATCGTAAGCATTTTCTACTTCCGAGACATGAGAGTGCTCCGAGTAATGTTCTCTGCCATTGTTACTGCGATGGTGGGCCTGATCGTTCTCTCCTGGGTGGGCTTGTTCGATTATTCGGTTCTGGTCGAATACGCTTTGCTCCCAACATATCTCTGGCCTCAGTTGGTGGGCGGAATTCTCTTCGGTATCGGCTTCATCCTCGGTGGGTACTGCCCCGGTACGTCTGTGGTGGCTATTACTTCGGGCAGGATAGACGCGCTCGTTTTTCTGGGCGGCATGGTAGCGGGGATTTGGGTCTTTGCCGCAGGCTTTCCGATCTGGGGCTGGTTCTACAAGAGTTCAGCTCTCGGCCGCATCACACTATGGCAGGCATTTGGCCTGTCGGCCGAGGTCGTGGCTTTAGCGGTGCTGCTCATGGCCCTGGCAGCTTTCTTCTTGGCAGGCCTGGGGGAGAAGTGGGCTCCGTACGACAAGGCCGGCAATTGATAGCCATGCGGCCTATGACCTTGGAACAGGGTGGGTACTCTAGGTGTCCAACTTGCTCAATATACTCGTCGAAGGAGGTTGGTTTATGAAATCCCTGCGTGTGGCGGTTGTTGTTGTGGCGTTAGTCGCGTTTGGGCTGACCGGTGTGGCCCTTGCTGCGGATTACTATGTGGTGAAGAAAGGCGAGGCGATGAGTGTCGTGGACCAGAAGCCCGCGGACGAGAAGAGCATCGTAAAAGGCCCTTTCAAGACCAAGGATGAAGCTGAAAAGGCTATGAAGGCTGCCGCGCCTGCTAAGAAGCCGGCCAAGCTGCCGACTTCGGGTTGCTGAGAAGGCCAGGCACGTCGAGCAAGAATTCTCCTAACTCCTTCCGCGTAAGGGGGGAAGTGGGCCGCGATTCGTCAGTTTGAATGGGACGAGACGCACGTCGTGTCCTAAGAACATCCTATAATCGTGGTCGGGACCAAGTAGCTTCTGGTCGAGTGTGCGCATGGGGAGAGTTTGGAGGTCCGCTGTAGGGGCAACCCTTGCGGTTGCCCGTTCCAGTTTTGCCACCGATCTCCAAAGCGAAGCCCCGGAGTGCTCGCCGAAGCCAAGGCCCTTCACGATTCCTGTAGCTCTCTGCTATGGCAGATGTAATGCAAAGACGCTCGTTTCTCCGCTCTGCTCTTGCCCTTCTGCTCACGGCGGCCGGTGTGATGACAGCATGGGGAATAGCTCGGTTCTCCCTATTCGGGACCGCGAAGGAACGAGTGCGTGAGATCCCCGTGGACCTCGTGGAGAAGCTCCAGCCGGGCGTACCGACGCACGTTCCCAATGCGGGAGCATGGATGGTGAAGGCGGAAGCGGACGGCCATCTCTTGGCGCTGGACGACCGCTGCCCTCATCTCGGGTGTCGGCCCAGGTGGAGTGAAGACGCCCAGCTTTATCAATGTCCGTGCCACGGAAGTGAATTCGACCGGGAGGGGAACCTGAAGCGCGGGCCGGCAACTCGAGCCATGTCCCGGCTCGCTATTGACAGAAACGGCGATGACCGGATACTGCTGCGAGAGGCCGCTGCGAAATAGGTCTCGTGAAGTATCCACGGAAACCATGCGCTTTCGACGGATCACGGGCGATTCTTTCCTGTTTACCAGCCCCTGTTGGCAAAAGGGGCGCAAATTTGGCGCGGTAGGGGCGGGTTTCAAACCCGCCCCTACAAGAATTCGACGGGTATGGCGCGGCCCGAGTGGGTTCATCTAGCGATGGACCGCATTCATGGATTCTCACGAATACAAGATCGGGAATTTCAGTGGGTAAGGGATCGTTTGCGTCTTTTCTTGTTCATCTCCATCCCCGAGCGGTTCCCGAGCCCGCTGCGAAAATTCGATTCACCTTTTGTTTGGGGGGGCTCGCGCTGTGGATGTTCGTGCTGGAAATCCTAACGGGACTGCTGCTCGTGCTGCACTACGTCCCCTCATCCGGGGGTGCGTACGAGTCAATCCAGACGATTACTCACGCCGCGCCATACGGCTTCTTCATACGGAATCTTCATTACTGGTGCGGCCAGGCCATGGTTGCATTCGTGGCCCTGCACATGGTACGGGTGTTTGTTACCGGTTCGTTCGAGCCGCCGAGGAATTTCAATTGGGTAATCGGGGCAATCCTCCTGGCGTTCACGCTCCTGGTGGATTTCACGGGCTACTTGCTCGTATGGGACGACCGGGGGTTATGGGCTTGGACAATTGCCCGCAATCTTGCTCAGACGGTTCCAATTGTGGGATCTGGGCTCGCTACTATGCTCTTTGGTCCGTCTGAGGTAACGGAAATGGTGGTGCTTCGTCTCTATGTGTGGCATGTAATATTGCTTCCGCTTGCCATGACATTGCTCGTCGCATGGCATTTCTGGCGTATCAGAAAAGATGGCGGAATATCAGGACCGCTGTAGAAGAGGTTGAAAAGGCTAAAGGTTGTCGAAGATTGGCCTGGGATGCCTTTTGTATGTAGGGGCGCACGGCCGTGCGCCCCTACACGGGCGAATTTTTGGCTAGGTCGGTCCCGCGCAGCGCGGGATGGGCAAGTCTAACGGAGCTTGCGCATAAGATCCTTCGGCACCAACTTAGTGAAAAGGAAGCCAAAATGATACCCAAGTTCATCGTACCGGCAGGCGCAATACTAGGAGTTATTGCTTTAGCGCTGATGCCGGCTCCGGCTTGCTTCGCGTCACAGCTAGACGTGCAAGCAGAATTGGGAGTAGCGGCAATGACTGATACGTCACCGCAGACAATCCACAGCGACAAAGATCGCCGAATCGGTCGAGGGTTCCAGAACCGATTGATGAAAGAAAAGAGCCCTTATCTGCTCCAACATGCGCGCAACCCGGTGGATTGGTATCCCTGGGGCGAGGAAGCGTTTGAAAAAGCCTCCAGGGAGGACAAGCCGATTTTCCTCTCCATCGGCTACTCCACTTGCCATTGGTGCCATGTAATGGAACAGGAGACCTTTGAGGATGAGGAGGCCGCGCGCCTCATGAACGAGGCATTTGTCTCCATCAAGGTCGACCGAGAGGAACGGCCCGATATCGACCACCTGTACATGGCCGTTAGCCAGATGATGACCGGCGGGGGAGGATGGCCTCTCAACATCATCATGACACCGACGAAACGGCCTTTTTTTGCCGCCACGTACATTCCCAAGGATAACCGGCTCGGGCGAATCGGCATGATCGAATTGACGCGCCGGGTCAAGGAAATGTGGGCTTCTCGCCGAAACGAGGTGCTCCAGTCTGCAGATCATGTGGTTGGCGCGCTTCGAAAGCTGCCCGACGACCTTCCCGGTGAGCCGGTGAGCTCACGGACGCTTGAGGTCGCGTATCGAGATCTTTCGGAGCGATTTGACGAGCGTTTTGGCGGATTCAATCGAGCCCCGAAGTTTCCCACGCCGCACAATATGCTCTTTCTTCTCCGTTACTGGCTCCGAACCGGCGACGCCCGCGGCCTAACTATGGTGGAAACCACGCTTCAGAACATGCGGCGCGGGGGAATCTACGACCATGTGGGTTTCGGCTTCCACCGCTATTCAACCGATGGGGAATGGTTGCTCCCGCACTTTGAAAAGATGCTCTACGACCAGGCGCTGATCGCAATGGCTTACATAGAGGCCTATCAGGCCACGGGCAAGGAGGAATACGCCCGGACTGCTCGGGAGATCTTCACCTATGTGCTCAGGGATATGACTTCACCCGAAGGCGCGTTCTTCTCCGCGGAAGACGCGGACAGCGAAGGTGTCGAAGGCAAGTTCTACGTCTGGACGTACAACGAGCTTGAAAAGGTGCTGGGCGAAGAGGACGCGCGCCTCGTAGCCGCGGTTTACGGTATTCGGAAGGAAGGCAACTACAGGGACGAGGCCTCGGGTACATTGACCGGCGCGAACATACTCCACTTGCGTGAGCCTCTCTCCAAAGTTGCAGCCGACCTGGTCATCCCGGAACACGAACTGCGAGCCCGGCTTGCCGGAGCTCGGCTGAAGCTGTTCCAGGTGCGGGAAGAGCGTGTTCGGCCCTTGCGGGACGACAAAATCCTTGTGGACTGGAACGGCTTGATGATTGCCGCGCTGGCGAGAGGCGCGCAGGCTTTCAATGATCCTCTCTATGCTCGAGCCGCGGGCAGAGCCGCGGATTTCATTTTGAACAACATGCGGGACGACAAGGGACGTCTTTGGCACCGGTATCGAGACGGCCAGGCCGCGGTTCCGGGCCTGGTGGATGATTACGCTTTCTTTGTGTGGGGTCTCTTGGATCTGTATGAAGCCACGTTCGACGTGCGTTACCTGCGCGCGGCCCTGGACCTGAACACAGATATGCAAGCGCGATTTTGGGATGCTCAGACCGGCGGGTTCTATTTCACCCCGGTTGAGAACCAAGAGCTGCTGGTGCGCAAGAAAGAGATCTACGACGGCGCGACTCCGTCGGGCAATTCCGTCGCTGCGATGAACCTTCTGCGCTTGTCCCGCATCACCGGTAATCCCGAACTGGAACGCAAAGCAGAGACGGTCACCAAGACTTTTGCGGGCAATGTGAGCCAGCTTCCGTCCGCGTATACTCAGTTCTTGGTGGCGGTGGAGTTCGCTCTTGGCCCCTCGTACGAAGTGGTCATCGCGGGAGATCCCGATACTCGGGATACCATGCGAATGCTCGAAGATCTGCGGCGGCCCTTTGTTCCCAACAAAGTGGTGGTTCTCAGGCCCCTCCAGCAGACCGCTGCCGAGATAATGGATATCGCGACCTATACCCGCGAACAAAGAAGCAAGGACGGAAAACCCACCGCATACGTTTGCCGCAACTTCAATTGCGACCTGCCCACCACGGATCCGGACAAGATGCTGGAATTGCTAGGGGCGAAGAAGCAATGAAAATTTGCCCGAAATAGGGTAAGATCGCCCGCGAAATTCCCTGGAAGAGACTTCATAGCTCATAAGTCTTGAACCGAAACCCGGTGCGAGAGGAGGTTCTTTTAATGAGTGAACCTGGCAGCGCTCTGGAAGAACTCTGCATAAACTCAATGCGTATGCTTGCCGCGGATGCCGTACAAACGGCAAATTCCGGCCATCCCGGGCTCCCGTTGGGCGCTGCGCCCATGTGCTACGTGCTCTGGACGAGATTCATGCGGCACAACCCCTCCAATCCTCTATGGCCGAACCGTGACCGGTTCATCCTCTCGGCCGGACACGGATCAGCGCTGTTGTACGCGATCCTGCACCTCACCGGATACGACATATCCCTGGAAGACCTCCAAAAATTCCGCCAATGGGGCAGCAAGACTCCAGGGCACCCTGAATATCATCCGGCCATTGGTGTGGAAGCCACCACAGGGCCGCTTGGCCAAGGTTTCTGCATGGGCGTGGGCATGGCTCTTGCCGAGCGCTTTCTCGCCACCCGGTTCAATCGGCCTGGGTTCCATCTGGTGGACCACTACACGTACGAGATCGTTTCTGACGGCGACCTTATGGAGGGCATCTCGTACGAGGCCGCGTCCCTTGCGGGCCACCTCAAGCTGGGCAAGCTGATCTATCTATACGACGACAATAAGATCTCCATCGAAGGCGAAACCAAGATTACTTTCACGGAAGACGTAGAAGCCAGGTTCAAGGCCTGCGAATGGCACGTGCAGCGCGTGGAAGACGGCAACGATGTTCAGGCCATGGCGCAAGCCATAGCCAGGGCAAAAGAAGAGATGCAAAGGCCGTCGCTGATAATGATCCGCACCCATATCGGGTTCGGCAGCCCCAAACAGGACTCCGCGAGCGCTCACGGCGAACCGCTGGGCATGGATGCGCTCAAAGCTACGAAACAGACCTTCTGCTGGACCCTGGACCCGCATTTCTTCGTGCCTGAGGAAGCACCCTGTGAGTTCCGCCTCGCGATTGATCGAGGTCAGCAGCTTGAAGCCGAATGGCGCGCGGTGCTGGAGGAATACCGTAAGGCGTATCCTGCTGAGGCAGAGGAATTCGAGCGAGTCATCAATCGTCGCCTGCCTGCGGACTGGGACGCGGAGATCCCGGTTTTTCGCGTTTCGGACGGTCCGATTGCTACCCGGGTCGCGTCGGGCAAGGTGCTCAATGCCATCGCGAAGAAGGTGAGTGTCATACTCGGAGGGTCCGCGGATCTTGCACCTTCTACCAAGACGCTTATTTCAGGCTCGGAAGATCAGTCAGCCGAACATCCCGGCGGGAGGAACCTACGTTTCGGCGTTCGGGAGCACGCGATGGGAGCTCTTGTGAACGGCATGGCGCTCCACGGCGGAGTGATCCCGTACGGTGCAACCTTCCTGATCTTTTCCGATTACATGCGGCCTGCGCTCCGGCTCGCCGCGCTGATGGACGTGCATTCCATCTTTGTTTTTACCCACGACAGCATTGGTGTGGGCGAAGACGGTCCCACTCATCAACCAATCGAGCACGTCAGCTCGCTCAGGGCCATGCCCAATATGATTCTTTTCAGACCGGCAGACGCGAACGAAACCGCGGCCGCCTGGCGCGTGGCTGTGTCCAAAAGCAAGCCCATATGCTTCGCCCTGAGCCGCCAGAATCTGCCCGTATTAGACCCCGACCGCTATCCCGGAGTCGTGGAAGGCGCTATGAAAGGCGCGTACGTCCTATCGGATGTAGACGGGACGCCGGACTTGCTCCTCATTGCCACGGGCTCAGAAGTGGCCCTGGCTTTGGCCGCGCAGGAAAGGCTCCTTGCTGACAAAGGAATCAAGGCGCGGGTCGTTTCCATGCCTTCCTGGGAGCTTTTCAAGGAACAGCCTGAGGATTACCGGAATCAAGTGCTGCCGCCTAGTGTGAAGGCTCGCCTCGCTGTCGAGGCCGGCAGTCCTCTAGGTTGGTGTGAATGGACCGGCTCGCAGGGAGATGTGATCGGCATAGATCATTTTGGCGCATCCGCTCCAGGTCCTGAAGTTATGAAACGCTTCGGCTTCACTGTCGAGAACGTAGTGACACGAGCGGCCGCACTGGTGGGGAAATAATGCCGAAGCGCGTTCAAGAAAGTAAAACGGGGAGAACCTTTTTGAAAAAAGGTTCCTCCCCGAACCCCTTTCCAAAAACTTCTATGTGCCTCTGGCATTTCGCCTTCCTGTTCAGGAAGGCGAAATGCCAGAGGAATATAGAGTTTCTTGAAGGGGGCTTTGGGGCATAGGCGCTAACTTAAGGGCTCGGCGTTTGTGATTTCACATAGTTGCGTAAGGGCAATTCCGTCATCCCGGACTTGATCCGGGATCCAGAACATATTGACAAAACTGGATTCCGGCTTTCGCCGGAATGACGGATCAAAGAACAGAGCCACTTCAAGTTAGCGCCTATGGGGCTTTGGGGGAAACTTCTTTACACAAAGAAGTTTCCCCCACGCTTTACTTCTTTGAAAGCGCATCGGTATAAGCTACCAGTTTGGCTTCCTAGCTCGGTAAGGGCATCAGAGAAACGGGCGCGATGGCTTCATTCCACGACTCCCCGATATATGTTTCCGAAAAATCAGGAAAAAACTTTTGGCAGGACTATCGAGTCTTCCCGGACCGGGTTGAACTGCGGTGCTGGATATTGCTCAGTAGGTTCGTGATTCCCGCCGAAGACATTCTGGAAGTGAAAGCCCGACCCCGCTTCTCCTTTCGTGACTTCTTTGAGGGCAAGGTCAGGGTGCTCTGGTGGGTAATCAAGCTTGATTGGGCCGATCTTTGCGAACACGTAGAAATCCACAGGAAGTCTGGGCTGTTCAAGTATCTCAGGTTCACTCCCGACAACCCGGAGAGGTTCGTAGCCGCGTGCAAATCAATCACGGCGTCCAGCAGTTTGTAGGATGCGGTGACCCCGCGGAACGCGATAGAACCGCATCGGTCGAGGCATTGTGGCGTCTGGTGCAAGTTTGCGTAGTTCCCCTTTATCAGCCGTCCGATGATTTGAAAAGCCGCTGCAGATGCGGTTCCCCCGGATTAGGTCCGGAGTCAGTGCATCCTACCTCGAACTACGGATCTCTTTCACTTTGCGCTTGTCTTATGGCCTATGGCGCTATACACTACGGTCATGATCAAAACCTTTCGAGACAAGGACACCGAGCGTCTATTCAACCGTGAGCCCGTGAAGCGTTTCCGGGAAATAGAACGCTCTGCTCGTCGGAAGTTGGAAATGGTGGATGCGGCCGAAGTTTTGGACAATCTGCGGTTTCCTCCTGGCAACCGCCTTGAAGCGCTTAAAGGTGACGGGAAGGGGCAGCACAGCGTACGGATTAACGACCGGTACCGTGTTTGCTTTGTCTGGGGCGATGACAACAACGCCTACGATGTGGAAGTGTGTGACTACCATTAACCAACGAAAGGTGTGCAAGGCATGAAGAAGTTACCGCCAATCCATCCGGGTGAAATCCTCTTGGAAGAGTTTATGAAGCCTCTGGAACTGAGCCAGAACGCACTTGCGCGCCATCTTGGCGTTGATCCCAGGACCGTGAATCAGATCGTGAATGGGAAACGGGCCATCACGGCAATTATGGCGCTGCGCTTGGCTCGATATTTCCGCATGACCCCCGGTTTCTGGATGAATCTACAGGCTCGATATGATCTTGAGACAGCCAAGGATGCGGCAGAGGCAGAGATTCGAAGAGCAGTTAAACCGCGCCCAATGAAACGGCGTGACGCAGCTGCCTAACATCTGCCCAAAAAGCACTATCCCGGCGCGACCACGGGCACTACCGACGGCGGAAGAAGCAAGTCTACGGGCGTCGTTGCGAAATAATCGCCGTCGATTTCAACCGGGACCGGCTCATCAGACTGGATCTGGACTCTCTGGGCTGTCTTGCGAATGAGTCCGGGGATCTTTTCGCAATCGGACGTTGTTTTGGAACTTACCACAATGGGCTTGCAGTAGGGTTCGCTTGCAAGGCAGTCCAATTCTCGCTATATTATTGCTTGCTGGGGGAAATGCCACTCGGCCCGATTATGATGATTCACGTGATTTCAGAGATTGAGGAGCTGAGCGCTCTAAGTTGATGCACATAAAAGTATGTTAATTTAGAGAATTAGACTTATTGCTGAATATAATACTTGATTTCGTCATTCTAACCGATTAAGGCACCTGACTTAGCCATTCCTCATAAGCGACCGGAGGTCCATCACATGGCCGCTCGGGTGTTTCTCCTCATCCTCACCACGTTACTTCTCACGCCCGTCCCTGTGTGGTCCCAGGCTGAGCTGATCGAGCTGTTCTGCCCTGATTGCGGATACAGGCAACGATTCGTGCAGGGATCCACTCCCGAAGATGAAGCAAGGAACGTACAGCAGGTGATCGTAGTCTGCGAGCGTTCCGGCGAAGTCAGGAGCGTGAAAGTGCCGTTGGACTCACGCCGGCCGGTTCACGGAGAGCCGTTGGTGGCGCGGCCCTTTGGCACGGCAAAGTCGAAAGTGCTGGGCATTGAGCTACCCAAATTCTTGATCCCGGGGAACACCTGTGCACTCTTCCCCGTCACGGCATACCTTGAAGCGAATGTCTGCCCTGTGGACGGGCGCGGTGGAGTTCTCGCAGCGTTGGTGGACCAGTATAATATAGAGGAGCGTTGAATTTGCGCCAAAGGCGCCCTATGTGATTGCAGCCTGTCCGAAGTGGGCTTTGCACAGTGTGATTGAGATCCGTTGCTAGTAGTGAGTGTGCCGGAGAATTGCCCGGCGAGAGCCCAACCGATTCTTGTGTCGGCGGTCAAACCAAATACTCCTATTCGTATGGTGTGTCGTCATGCGTGTAGTCCTTTGTGGAAAGTCGTTTCCTAGGGCAGTGACGAGGCTGCGAGAGCTCTTGCCGCAAGATGAGGTCGTGCGCTGCCCGTCCCAGGAAGTGATCCGCGTCGGTGTGGACGCGGACGTGCTCATACCCCTTGTGCACCGTCTGGAACCCGAGCTCCTAGCCACAACAAGGGCCCGTCTGATCCAGCAGTTTGGCGTAGGGCTGGAAGTTGTGGACGTGCCTGTGGCGACCGAGCGGGGAATCATGGTGTGCAACGTGCCCTCCGATGCGAGCGTTAATGCCGAGTCCACCGCGGAACACGCGGTCTTTCTCATGATGGGGGTAGCCCGAAGAATCCACGAGTGCTTCGGCGCGTTTCATTCAGGCATGTGGGGAGAGCCAATGGGAGACGCGCTCTTCGGTCAAACCGCGCTGATCGTGGGATTCGGCCGAGTGGGCAGAGCTCTCGCGCGCAAGTTACGCGGACTGGGAATGCGCGTTCTGGCAATTCGCAGGAATCCGGGCAGCGAAATGGACAAGCACGTGGAAATGGAGAGGATCGGGTGTCAGGGAGATTTCCACGCATTCGCGGCTGAAGCGGATTTCGTGGTATCGACCGTGGTGCTTACCAATGAGACCCGCGGCCTATTCAATCGTGAGCTCTTCGAGTGCATGAAGCCGACCGCTTTTGTGATCAATGCGTCTCGCGGCCCGGTCATAGACGAGGACGCTCTGCTGGACGCCCTGCACACCGGCCAAATAGCCGGCGCGGGCCTGGACGTGTTCGCTCAAGAGCCGCTGGATCCAAACAGCCCGCTTCTTTCCATGAAGAACGTCTTTGCCACGCCCCATGTGGCGGGGGTCACCAGGCAGAACTACGAGGCAACGAGCCTGATAGTAGCCGATAACATCAACGCTCTACGAGAAGGCCACATACCTCGGTTCTGCGTCAACGCGGAGGAACTGGCTCGAAGAGCTGCCGCAAGCCTCGCCCAAAAGCTGGAGGTCACTGTCGCTGGGTGATCACTGTCCTCCGAAGATCATGTCCCGCATCGAGGCTCGATTAATCGCCCAAGAGACAATGTCCGTTTATGGTGATTGCCAAAATTCCTCTCCGGTTCGCGGCAGGGGCACTCCGTCATTCCTGCGGAAGCAGGAATCCATTCTTGAGGGCTGGGCACAGGATATTCCACTGTCCGCGCCTTGAGCTTCTGGATTCCCGCGTACGCGGGAATGACAAACAAATATGGGGCCGTAGCTGATTTGTCATGTTCAGTTGTAGTGGGAAATCACGTCCAACCAAGGGAATAAGGCGACGCCGCCTCGCAAATAGAGGCGAAGCATGGGAAGGCACCCCGAGCGTTGCCCTCACTTCAATTCCTCGGGCACTTCACCGGCCAGAGGCTTGGCCAGGCATCCTTGTCGGTCCAGGATCTTGAGGAACTTCTGGGTTAGGGATTCGGATAACTCGGTCCGCTTGTCTTCCGACATCCCATCCAAGGGAACCTGTCCGGCAGCCATACCCACGTGGCCGCCTGCGGAGCCCAATCTGCTCACGAGCCGACTGATCACGGTGCCTGCGCGGCGTGTGCGTGAAGTGGACCTGAGGGAGAGGATCAGCAATTCGTCCGTTCGTCCCATCACGAGCGACCAGCTCACCCCTTGCAAGCGAAGCAGCAGGTCCGCCAGTTGAGGGATGATGTCTACGGAAAGGACCTTTCCCAGATCCGCAATCACCACGTCCCGATACACGGTTGCAGCCAAGAGCCCCCGAAAAAGATCGATGAAATGCTCCTGCGAGAGCGGCGGATTCTCAATTAACGCCACGACCCGCGGGTTACACAGCGGGAACAAGTAATTGAACGCGTGAAAATCCTCATCCGAAGCGCCCCTTGCCAGAGAATTGGTATCCGTCTTGATGCCGTACAATAGGGCATTCGCCAGAGACCGCGTGGGCGTGAGCCCTGCGGAATGGATGTATTCCGTGACGATTGTGGAAGTGGCCCCCACCTGCGGTCGGACATCTCGAAATTCTGCTTTTAGCGAGCCTTTGCGCAGAGAGTGGTGATCGATGACTATCAGGGGCGGCTCGTCATGAGCTTGATAGAGGTTGTTCCCGGTCCACGGCTGTGCATCAACGAGCGCGATCCCGTAATACTTCGCGCGAACCAGGCTGTGGAGCTGTATCATTTTGATCCGGAGCCTATGGACCATTGCCTTGTTTTCAGCGCGAGTGATGACTCCGCCGTACCCTATTACGGTCCTGACCCGGAATTTCTTCTTAAATAGAAAGCTCAGGCCTGCGGCGCTCGCGATGGTGTCCGGATCAGGGTTATTATGGGTGAGCAGCAGGATCGGCCGCTTCTGCGCGCCGGAGAGCACGCGCTCCAGCTCCTCAAGCTTGCCTTCAGATTTGGTTAGATCCCACTGAATTGGCGCCATGAGCTTGTGGCCGTAACGCGAGGGCTGCGGACCATCCGGGACTCGTGGCCCCGGCGTTGAACGCTTGTATCCCTAAAACCCCATAAGCGTCAACTTAAGGTCACGTTGTTCCTTCGTCCGTCATTCCGGCGGAAGCCGGAATCAAGTTTTTTCTAGTATGACCTGGACCCCGGCTTTCGCCGGGGTGACGGCATTCTGCTCAAGTCAACTAACTGAAATCACGTGGGCCGATCTTGTAAGTTAGCGCCTATGGGTTCTAGGGGAAAACCCTCCTGCAAAAAGAAGTTTTCCCCCGGAAGACACTCTTTCATGAAAAACCCTTCATTCTGCGCCTCTACTCTTCCGCGTCGGGGTCTACGAACGATGCCATCATTTTCTTGATGATCCGTTCGCTGATGACCATGCCGCGGATTGTCCCCTTTGATCGGGCGTACCGGTTTTCTATCCAAGCCTCGAACGCGAGGTGACGGCGTTCGGGCACGTGGATGGTACCCATGATGGTGAGTTTTTCTCCTGGTGGGGCCATGGTGTTCAAGTCCGGGAATTCGGTCCCGGTGAGGATAGGCACCAGCTTCTTGTCCTTGAGATACTTTAACACCATGAATGTGCCGAATTGTGCCACCGCTTCCATCTGAAGGTGACCGCCGAAGAGCGGCATCCCGACGAAGTGATCCTTCATAATAGGGTTCTGGTCCGGCGTGGGTACCACGAAGGTGCAAAAGCCCACCGCGCCGTCATGGAATTCACCCGCCTCCATGACAACTCGATCGAGGAACAGGAAGTTGTCGCCGTACATATTGAGCGTTCGGCGGATTTCGTCCTTTTCGAATACCACCCACTCGCGGACTCGTGCCGGAGGTCGCGGAAGCTCTTTCCGAGGCTTTGCGACGTCGATGCGATTGAGTCCTGTAAGATCGCGGTAGTAGACCTGGCGCACATCGCCGGGTTCGTACCGTGCCGCGTCTATGAATTCCTTGACGACGACTTCCCCGCTCGCGTCCCTCACAAAATCAGAGACCACTTCGACCGCTCTCCGGAGTATGGAGAAGCGGCCTTCTGCCCTGAGCCTGCCGAACAGCTCCTGAACGACGCGATGGACTTCGCCGAGGTCAGAGTCCGAGTTTATGCCCGACCACTGATTGCCGAAGAAGGTTTGAAGCTCGTCCATGACAGGCTGAAAGCCTTCCAAGCCGGCTAATGATTGTTCCATCGCGTCATAGGCGGGTCGCAGCTCCTCAGAAATGTTTCCCGCGTCACGCAGTTCCGAGACATAGTTGTGCATGACCGCGATTTCGATTCCGGTAAAGAACTGCGAAGATTGAGTCCAGGCCTCAGGAAGCGCGGCTACGACGGTTCTCTTGCCTTGCTTTGCCAGCCGGCTGGCGAGCTTTTCCAGATAGCGCTTGGAGCGGGAAATGAAATAGGGGAGCTCTCCTCGATAAGTGAGCGCGGCCAGATGCGTCTGATCGTCGATAAGTTCTCCGAGCCCGTGGATTGTGTCGTCGAACGATCCCGCGTTGACGTAGTACACGTCTCGTTTGACCGCGGTAGCCAAGTCCGAGAATGTCAGCTTGCCCTTGAGAATGTCTCCCACGGCTTTCATGACCGCAGGATGTCGTGGGAACCCGCCGGCAACCGTGTGAATCATCCCATGAAGACGGTTCACGCCATTTTCTCGCAGGCGATCCGCAATGCCGTGCAACTGATCGCGAACTCGGTCTCGGTGATCGAAGGAGTATTTCAGCGGAACATCGACAAGGACCGCACCAAGGCTTTCAAAAAAAGCCTGCTCTCTCGGATCGTCCGGCGCGAGGGAGCTGCCGAAGACGCGTGCGCCCGCACGGACGGCGGCCCGGGCTATCCCCTCCCCATAGCCGCCGGATCGAGCGCCGATAATGAGGATATCCTTTCCTTCAATCATGTGCCGTCCCAACTCCTGCAAATTCTGCTCACGAGGCTTACGATATCAAATTATACTTGGAGAACGCCCGAGGTCAACCAATCATCCGTGCGTCGGCTCCCCGTCAATTATTTCCTTGACAAAGGTTCCTGTTTGCCAATGCTGTCTCGGTAGTTCTCGCCCTGCCCATTTTGGAGGAGAGCCCATGTCCTGGAAAGAAGAAAAAGAGCTCCTGGCCAAAGAAATTGTAATCATGCTGTATAAAAACAGGATGATACGGACCTTCTATCGAGATCGGCCTGAAGGGTGGACGCTTGTATCGGGGCTGTACAGCCCGCTTTATATCCAACTGAGGCCACTGGCTTCATATCCCAGCGTCTTTGAAAAGGTATGTCGCGCTATGGCACGTATGATTCGGCAAGAAGCAGGCGAGGTCAACCGAGTAATCGGCATAGCCATGGCGGGGGTCCCTATCGCAGCAGGCATCGGGCTCTGCGGCGGGCTACCGGCCGGGTTCACCCGAAAGATGGAAGGCGTGAAGTCCATAGAAGCGCTCAGGAAGGCGATCGAAAGTTACGGCGAGCACTCATTGCTTGAAGGCGACCTGTCGTCCGGCGATCGAATCATGCTTGTTGACGATCTGGTCACGCGTTTCGACAGCAAGCTGATGGCGTTGGAACAAGTGAAACACGAGGTGGCCAAACGTGGCCTGGAACGCGTCGAATGCCGCACCGTCGCAGTAGTACTCGACAGAGAGCAGGGCGCAGCTGAGGCTGCGGCCCAGGCCAATGTGGACCTGCTCAGCCTTGTTCCTTTTAAAAGTGTGGGCCTGGCCCTGCTGAAAGACGTGATGCACCCCGCGGAATGGGATGTCCTGAGCCGATATCTCGAAGACGCGGCCGCGTTTCAGAACGAAGAAGCACAAAGAGAGGTGCGGAAGCTGGTAAAGTGACGCCGAACGCGTAATCGGGTGCCACTGCTGGCTTGCCCAGCAGCGTTTTGTCACTATTTACTGCTGGACAAACCAGTCCCGCGTCTCGCGGGAGGACCCGGGCATTCCACGGGATATTCGCGTGGATCGGGAAAGGACCGCGAATGATGCGGTTCACTTCGCTCACCACATCCTACGGGAGACGCGCAATGACATATTCGACCGAGGTTTCCAGCCCCGGATAGGTGGGTGATTATACTGGAACGCGCCATTTGGGCTTGACGATTAGGCCGATCCTGTTTATGTTGATGAGATGAAGTGGCGGGTTACCTACGGACGCCACTCTTGAACGTTCTCCCCGAATTCCATTTGGGGCGCGACCTCGTCCGTCGCGTAATAGAAGGGATTTGATACTCCAGCCAGGACCACCAAGTCAGGCATAGCCGGCGCTGACACTCGCCTCCATCGAGCGTGAGTGTCTCAGGCTTTCGGGCCAACATACCAGCAAGTCCACAAATTGTGACAGGCGGGGAAGCCGCGACACGGATCGTAACGTGAAAGGTCCCTGCCGCTGCACGCGTTCGGATGACGCGTGCATTACCAACAAGTTCTCAAAAAGGAGAGGATCTGAATGCCCGGAGTGTACGTCAGGGACGACGAACCGTTTGAAAACGCATTGCGTCGCTTCAAGAAGCAAGTGCAGAAATCCGGAGTGCTCACCGAGACCAAGAAGCGGCGCGCATATGAGAAGCCGAGCGTGAAGCGCAAGAGAAAGGCGATGGCCGCTCGGAAAAGGCTCCTTAAGAAGCTCAGACGCATGCAGCGGAAGTAGCCCCGCGCGTGGGCTCCCGCGCACCCGCGGTGGTTTTGACCGCGGCGCGTCTTTCATATTGAACGAGCTCTCCTTTCGCGGTATGGGCACATTGCCCCGTACGATTATGAACGCGAGGAGGGCGAAATCTATTTCCGGCAGCCTACTGGAACCAAAAGAATCATGGGCTGAGTGGATACTCGACCACCACCTTCTTACTGTTGTGGCCTACCTAACGGCCGCTCTTGTGGTGGCTGTTGCAGTATGGGCTCCCGAAGTTTCAGAAATCGAGGCCACCACCATCCGGTCGATTGCCACGGTCCTTGTGGCCGTTCCAGCGGCACTTCTCTTCATATTTTCCTTGGGTGGCCTGCTGAGCTACTTCTTGTTCTTGCCCTCGCTGAGTCATGATTCCCACCTCTTTGCTCGAATTCACGCCACGCATCTGCTGCACCCTTTGACCACGTCGATAGTCCTTGGGCTCCTCGCGGTGAGCATAGATACGGCTAGCGCGTCGGTATGGCTGCTCTGGGCTCTTCTCTTCGTAACATACCTGGCGCAAACCGGTCTGATGGTGAGTAGACTCCGAAGTGACGAACTCCTGAACGGCGCAGGAGGAAGCGGCGGTCGAATATCTTTCCTCTTGGGTCACGTGATGCTCGGTGGCGACCTAATCACATTGGCAGGCGGAGCGAAACCGCTTCTGCCGTGGCGACTCAGGTCACTCCCCGAAGAAACTTGGATCGTCGATGTGCGCACCAAAGCGGAATACCACTGGAACCGCTTGCTAGGGGCAGAGAACTACCCTTGGGGAAAGGGCTTGGCAGAAGCTGCCCAGAATCGGCCGAAAGATGAACCGGTCCTTGTCACCTGCTTCTCAGGTCATCGCTCGCCCGCAATCGCAGTGATGCTGCGGAAGATGGGTTTCCGAACGGTATACAACCTGAGCTGGGGGATACTGTATCTGCTGCTCCTGGAACGAGGCCGAAAACAGGAAGGGCCCTTCGCACTGACTCGGGCTCACCGGGACCCTTCCCGCCGAGGAGAGGATCTGCGGACAATCACTCACAGTTATATTTTCCTTATCTTCGTGACGCTCATCGGTGCGCCGCTGGAATGGCTGTTCCTGGACAGGAGCATTTCTGTGGTCCAACTCGCAATCGGTTCCGTGCTGGGGCTGACAGGTCTCTCCCTCGGCATCCTCAGCTTCTTGGCATTGGGCAGGAACTTCCGAGTGTACGCGGCGCCCAGACGAAGCGGCACGCTGATACAAACCGGAGTGTACGCACATATCAGGCATCCCATGTATTCCGGAGTGGTGCTGGGCCTGGCCGGATACGTGCTCTGCTTTGGGAGCTACTACTTGCTCCTCACTTGGGCCGCAGTGGCTGTACTGTACGTCGTCAAGGGCATTAAAGAAGAACCGATCCTCCTCGAGAAATTCCCGGAATACGACGAATACCGCAAACGCACCTGGCGCTTCATCCCCTATATCCACTAGCGCAGGATTGATGATATGCGGAAGCGCTGGAAGCGTCCTAACCCAGGCGGCCTATCTTTTCCGTGCGCACTTCTTTTCGAACGCGACTGCTGAAAGCTGAAATCTGATCGACATTTTGCGGGCTTACTTCACTCATAGTCAGGTCCTGGTACGCTTCGGGGCCGCGGTCCACGAAAAGCCGTGTGAGCCAGCTCAGGGGGTACGCATTCTGTGCAGTCACGGCAAACGCGGCTTCTCGCACAGCCCAGTGGTTGCCGTTGAAGGAGATTGTTATGCCCTGCGCGCCTTTCACAAGGCGAAACGCATCCACGTCAGTGATGCTGTCACCCACGTACATGACGTCGCTAAGCGCCACATCCTGGGCTTCCGCGATGATCCGGACCGCGTTGGCTTTTTCTCGCCCGCCAATCGGGTTTACCTCTTCGATAATCTTGTTAATCGTCATTTTCGGAAGCTGATCCCAGAATATGCGGTCAAATTCTGCAAGCGTGGCCTTATCTTCTTCCGCGAGGTCATTGGGCCCGCGGGCGTCCACGGGCAGGGAGAACTCGGGAAGGTCCAGAATCACATCGTGGATGCGGAGTAATTCCTGTCTTTCCGAAGTAGGCAGGTCATACTCGTCCAGATTTACCGCGGTGCAAAATGCATTGCCGAACGGAAAGCCGATCGCGTCGCAAACGGCCAGAACGTATGGTGAATAGCTCGTGCTCACGATATATGCGGGAACAAGACTGAGTATCTCTTGGAGAACAGTGTCCGCTTCCGGGATTATCTCGATATTTTGCCGAGAGAAGTCCGTCATGGCCTTCTGGTCGAGTCCGAATGCCTTGAAGAAGGGCAGAATGAGTCTCAGGGTATCCCCTGCCTTGTACCCGGGTTTTCGGACGATCTCGGCCAGGTAGTCATCGTAGAGGCTTATGCGTCGGAAGAATTCGTCTCCGCGTGGAATGAACGCTTCTGCAAGCTCCGCGGCGTTGTCGTTCCTGGTGATGGGCCCTTCGCAATCTGTTACGAAGACCTTCTTACGGTCGTTTGGCATATTAACTCCCATAGCTAGAGAGCTACAACGAGTCATGAAAGTCCTCGGCTTCGGCGAGCGCTCCGTGGCTTCGCCTCGGAGACTGGGAGCAAGAGCGCATCGTTGCGCAATAATTTGGAGGGGAGACTCATCTCCCCTCCAAACCACCCCATACGTAAACCCGAACAGGGGTGCCTCATGCCGACGACTTCCATAGGAACCTCGTTGTAGACGCATTCACGCGGCAGTCGTGCCGCTCCGCAAACGGGAGGCGATCTCCCGAAAAAAGCGTTCGTCAGGATACGCGGACCGGCCGAAGCCTTCCAGACTCCTGGACGCGGCAGTAGCGGCGATTCCCAGACACGCCCGCAGATCGAAGCCTCGGATCAACCCTGCCATGAAGCCCGCGGCAGCCACGTCACCGGCTCCGGTGCGATCTTTGATAGTCGCGGGCGCCACTGCGGGCTGAAGGTAATGCGCATCCTTTTCAAATGCCATAATTCCTTGCGCGCCCAGCTTGACCACCACTGTTGCCACGCCCATGCCCAGAAGCAGCGTGACGGCTCGCTCCCTGTCCGGCAAGTCCGTGAGCTCCATGAGCTCCTCTTCTGCAACAAAGAGCACAGCAGTCTTGCGGAGCACGGCCGCGAGTTGTGAAAATCTTCTGGCGACGTACACTGCTCCGGGATCGAAACTCACCTGCACATGAGACGGGAGGCGCTCCACCAGAGAGATCTGTGCGGCCAACGGGCCGTCCGCGACAAAGGAAGTCAGGTGCACCCACTTGGCCTGAGCAAAGTACCCCACGTCCAAATCGTCCGACCCGGCAAGGCTGTTTGCATTGGGTAGAATCACCAGCGCTCGATCTCGATGCGGATCGTCGTCCGCGATCAGCGCAAGGCACCGGCCTGCGGGCAGTTCGCGCAGGCTGACGCGCAGATCTTCCGATCTACCTAATTCGTCCAGCCTCAGCAATGGTGCGTCCTCTCTGCCTGCAGATCCGAAGAACCCAGTGCGGAAGCCCATCCGAGCCAAAGCAGCAATCATATTGGCCGCAGATCCGCCCGGATCGCGGCCCTTCAGCGTTCCGAAGGTTTGCAACTCAGGATATACCTCAGCGAACCAAGCAACGTCCCGAACGTACTCCTTGCCGGGCTCCAGCGCATGGGCACGGAGGAAGTCCTGCGGCACTTCCCAGAATTCATCAAGATTGAGGGATCCAAAACCTATGACGTCCAAAGTCACTTGGGCCCCCCTTCCTGACCACCGGACAGATACACGATTCTGAAAAGGCGGAAACGAGACGACGCGTCTATGCCTTGGATCTCTTGCAGTCCAAGCCCCATATCCGCGATTCCTTTAACAGCATATGGGTAAAGATGCGGGTTCTTCGTATCTGCGAAAAGAAATCCAGGCTTGCCTACCGTGATCAGGTGGCGGATGTCGTCGTCGGATTTTACCCAGGTGAGTGTTTCCGGTACACCGGCCCTCGAGAGCGGGATCGTGCGATTCCCAGAGAGGTAATGAATAATCCGCGGATGAGTGCTCAATACCGAAACATTGGGAGCGTGCTCCTTGAGCCATCGAGCGGCCGAAAAGAATGGGAGGCTCCGTTGAGATTCCGGGCCGTTAAATCCCAGCGCGGTGCGAGCTTGGTACATGGTCGCAAAGTTGTGCCCGACGTTCAGCAATATGAGTACGGAAAAGACTCCGATCATAATGGACCTGGCGCTCACGCGAGTCAGGCCGCGGCTGTTGAGCAGATTGGCTATCCTGACGAGGCCCAGCGCCAGCAAAACATACAGCGCGGGCAAAACCATGATCAGATATCGACTGCCTGCTGACGACAACGACAGACCCGCGTACTGCAAGGCCACAAAGGGGACCAGCAGACGATCCCCTCTGCGGAAGGCTTCGACCAGCCCCACGAGAATCACCGCGGGCACGATCAGCTCTACGAAACCGGTCTTAATGGTCACGCCGGTGACGGCATAGAAGGTCTCAGGCACGTAACCCCACAACGCGCTGAGGATCACAGCGATCTGAGTTCCCAAGTCCCGTTGTGCAACTGCCGTGTAGTACGTTCCCTCACCGAACGACGCGGGGAAGGACAACTTCCACCACTGCCACGCGATAAAAGGCGCGTACGCGCAAGCCAGGGTCAGTGCGCTGAGGAGCATCCGTCGCGCGAGGCTCAGGCCGTTCCAGGCGCACCAGAGAAAGAAGGCCGCCGCGATCGGCACTGCAAGGCCGTTGATCCGAAGAAGGGGGGGAATCCCCAGGGCAATCCCTGCAATGATTGCGGCCGGTAACCGCCACGAGGAACTCCCCGCCCAGAGCGCCATATGAAGACCAAGAAGGCAGCTCAGGGCAAAAGGAACATCCGAAAGCATCAGCGTTGAGTTCTCAAGCAGAACGTGGTTGACGGCAAATGCCCCCCCCACGAGCAGAGCAGCGTTTGCTCCGCACAGTCGGCGAATGAGTAGATAACCCGCAACAGCAGTAAGCAGTCCGAAGGCAGCCATGAGGCCGCGGTACGTGAGGAAACTCTCTCCGAAAAGAGTCGAAGCCCCTGCCAAAATCGCGGCAAAACCGGGAGGAACCAGCGTGTGAGGCTCCCCATTAAACACGTATCCCTGGCCTGAGGCCAACGATCGAGCAAGAGAAAGATAGAGCGCGCTGTCGGGTGTTGCGGTCCAGGAGCCGTTTACGATGAGCAGAAACTGCGCGACAACGCATACAGCCAAGGCGACTCCCAGCTTGCGCGTCGGAAGACCCTGGAACACATCGCCGAGATCGCGAAAGGGCGAAAAGACCGCCGCGGCACTCCGGTCGGAATTAGGCGCGGAAACCGAGGAAGGCCTACCGCCACCCTGCGTAGGAGAAATGCTTTCTTTGTGTTCCAGTCGCTGCATGACCGTGCATTTTATACCGAATGAAAGAAAATGATGCTCGATTTTCCGGGAAAAGGCCGCTGTCCTTGAGGAAGACACATCAGTTCCGAGGGATCACTCTCTGAGGGTGCCACTGCTGGCTCGCCCAGCAGTGCCTGTTTGGCTAACACTGCTGGACAAGCCAGCAGTGGCACCCGAGTGGAAATTCTCGCGCCCGTGATTGCCAATGGACGAGGGCAAATCGCTGGTGAACAGTCACAAGCTGGTCAGCCTATGAGAATAAGTTAGTCGTCGAGCCCTGATTCACGGAAGGAAGTATCGCGTTGCCGACGCGCTTCGGGAATTCTTTCGATCCGGGCGCCTGTAGTATCCGGCTGAGTGTTCCGACCGGCTTTGACGGCGGAGTTTTTGGGAGCGCGCTGGGGGTGTGTGTGGAATGGTCCGGTACATAATTTATTTTCTCGGAAAAAACGCCAACATGCGGGAAAATTGTAAAAAAAGGGTTGACAAATAGAAACGAAAAATATTTAAAGCAAACCGAGAAGTTGGTGGTGTCTCGGTTGAGAGTCGCGCGACAAGCCGATTAACTAACCGAAATACCAAATTAAAAATGTGATTCCAAACCGCAACCAGGGCGGGCGCTTCTATCGGGCCTCTAAAAACACGAAAACGGCATCTAAATGGCCGTTTCGTGTGTTCCACTGGGATGGAAAAGTATGTTGAGAAGCGCCCCCCTCATATCACGATTCCTGTACCCTTCCAAGAAAAAGTTTAGACCCCTCGATGACTAGCGGAAAAAGCTGCCGGCAGAGCCCTCCTCGTTATTCCTGCGGGGTCGATCGACAACGACCGGCGCCCCCTGCCTGTCCAAAAAAGGGTTGTTCGCGGACTCAGCCTCATAGGCTGAGGAGTTCCGCAAGATCTACGCCGAATTTTCGTTTGAGGTAGAGCGTGAAAAACTCCGCGATCGTAGGCTTGAAAGGTCGGCGCAGCAGGCGCATTCCTGCCTCGCGAGGGGTTTGATCGCCTTTTCTCATGTTGCAGCCACGGCAGGACGCCACCACGTTGTTCCAATCGTTGGAGCCCTCACGAGCCCTGGGAATGATGTGGTCCACGGTCAGCTCGCAGGAAGAGAATTCGCGGCCGCAATACTGGCACACGTATCCGTCCCGGACGAGGATGTTCCGCCGGGAGAATGGAACTTCCCTTCGGTAGATCTGGCGGATAAACTTCAGCAGTCGGACTATGGCCGGCACCCGGAAGGTGTCGGAGACCGTGTTCACCACCCGTTCCGACTCTTTTACGACTTCCACCTTGCCACTGAAGAGCAGGACCATGGCCCGTTTCCACGGTATGAGGCCAAGGAACTCGTACGTGGCATTCAATACGATGACCGAGTCCATTGACGTCAATGTGCAAGCCTTTTCGTTCAGGGATAAATCGGCTATGTCACCGATATGTTCATTCTTTTACAGGGGTGTCTGGCCAGTGTCAAGCACAAAGCAGCCCCCGCGAGAGGGTTGAAAAAGCCGCGAACAAGACCCCTCGCAGACCCTTATGAGCCCTCCAGCACGATTCGATGACCGCTCAGGTTCATCTCCCGGATCGTGCCGGAAAAGGTCTTCTCTTCGCCAAAGAGTGTCCGAAGGAGGATGGTCCCCCCATCGAGTTTTATGTAGTCCACATTCTCCATGAAGAGTTCTTCTTTGCCGTCTTTATCGATCATGTATGCGTTTGACTCGCACATCCGCTTGCCTCGCGTAGTTTGTTCTTAACGTGTGCCGCGTCGGATTGGGAACAAGCCTCGCCTTCCCCTCCTCCTTCTCAATCTATTTTATCGCATTTTGCCGTAGATAGCACATCGCAGGATCTAAGGACTGTCAGCCAGTCTGGCGCGCCCGCTGGATGAGCTCTTTGGCTTTCAAGAGGTGACCCTGGACGGCCGTGAGTGAGTCCGGCTCCGCATCGTTGAAGAAGGTAATGATATCGTTACATGCCTGGTGCGTATGGGTGATCGACTCACGGATCATGGAGTGGAACAGGGAATACTTGGCCGGCGGTATGATCGCGAAGGTCTTGGAATCGAGGATCTGCAAGTCCCTTTTTACTGTATCCATTTTCAGCATGATGTCTTTGGGCACAACCCCGCTGCCTGCTTCGCTCGGGTCGTAGTCCTCGATCTTCAGGGTAGGGACGCGGGTGATGAGCAGAGACAGCTCTTCCAGAATAGGGGCCGTAGCCTTCAGATATTCCTTGGCCTCGGGTTGATCGCGGGCAGCCAGATCCAGGGGAGAAGGCAACTTCTCCAAAGGGATGGGACGCTCAGGAAGCTGTGCAGCTTCGGGCTCCGGCGTGTCCGCGGTCGGTCTCTCTTCAACAGGCCCTGCTTCAGGGGAAAGCCTGCGGTCCGGTATTTCTTCGCGTGCGCGCACGGTCATCTGGGGAGGAGTAGGGCCAGGTCCGGGGATAACGGCCATTTCTCGCCGGTGAGAAAAGGGGATTGCCGCGCTCACCTCCGCAGCGTCGGGGGCCTTGGACGCTTCCAGCGACGCAGCGGGGATGGCTTCTTTGGTCGGCTGGACTTCGGCCAGATCAGGGGCTTTGCTCGGGCGCAGCCCTTCTCTGAGGACTTCCTTTCTCAGAGGCTTCGATTCAATCAGAATATCGGGCGCCTTGGGTGTGGGGAAGGGGAAAACGCTGCGGGATTTGGACGGGGCCTCCTGCGCCGCTGGAGGCTTTACTTCGACCTCAAGAGGCTCCTTTACCGGCGCCGGTTTCCGTTCGGGCACGCGGGTCGCCGACGGGATCGGTTCTTCTTTCATCGGAGGCGCCTCGGGCTCGGTAGTCTCTTGCGGCCGCGCATCTTCCGGTCGAGGGGCAGGCTTGGATCGAAGAATCTGCTTCATCTTGACTTCAGGAATAACTACTTTGAAGCCTGAACTCCCCACTTCGGCCACGGTGGGTTCTTGTGAACCTGTTTGCGAGGGGGGGGCCTGAGCCGCGGCCTCCGGAATGAATGCGAATGCCAGGAAGCCGCAAACGGAAAGCGCGAAAAACGCGCGCCCCAAAGTAGCGGCCGGCGCCGGCTGCGTGCGAACAGCAGAGTTTGTAGGGGTCGGTCTCACTGGCGAGCCCCTGAACACCACAATTATGATTACATCATAATTTTAATCTGTTGTCGCTGGCTCGTCAAGTAATCCGAGAGATTCCCGGAGACCAGCAAGCTCCAAGCCTGGGGATTTCGCCGATTTCATTCTGTCGAGAATGCCGTTGATGAACGCTGACGAATTCTCTGCGCCGTACTTCTTGCCCAGATCGATCGCCTCGTTCAAGGTCACGGCCAGGGGTATTTCCGGAAAGGTGATTATCTCAGCTATGGCCATTCGCAAGATGTTCCGGTCGACGCGGTTCATTCGGTGGAGTTTCCAATGATGGGAGAGTCGAGCGATGAGGTCGTCTATGGCTTCCTTGTCTCGGGAAACCGCCGCGAGCAACTCGCGGGCAAACTCTTGCATGACTCGATCCATGCGGATCACATGCTCGTCATCGGTGCTGAAATGCTCTGCGAGGAAGGGGAGAATAGTAGTAGGGTCTCGCTTTTGGGCGTCCGCCGCAAAAAGGACCTGGAGCACGAATTCGCGGGTTTTACGTCTGGATGGCACAGGAAATTAGGGGTCTAAAACTAGTCGTAAAATCCAGTTTAGTGAATGTAGGAAATGGTTTGCCGATAGCATCCTCTTCGGCCTCTGGATTCCCGCTTGCGCGGGAATGACGGAGGAGCCTTTGTTTGCATCGGCTTTGGGTTCTTTCCGCCTCGTGGCCGGACGCCGAATACGTCCGGAAATCTCCTTGGTCAGAGCTGCCTGAGCAGATCGGCCATTTCGATAGCCGCCATGGCTGCTTCGGCGCCCTTGTTCCCGGCCTTGGATCCGGCCCTTTCGATTGCCTGCTCGATGGTGTCAGTGGTCAACACGCCGAAGCTGACCGGAATCTTCGATTCGAGTGCTGTCTGGGCCACACCTTTGGCCACTTCCGCTGCAATATACTCAAAATGAGGAGTGGAGCCCCGAATCACCGCGCCGAGAGCTATCACCACGCTGTACTTGCCCGACCTGGCCAGATTCGCGACCGCTTGGGGAATCTCAAAGGCTCCCGGCACCCGGACGACCGTGATGTCTTCCTGGGTCGCGCCGTGCCTCACCAGAGCGTCAATCGCGCCCGACACCAATCGAGACACGATAAAATCATTGAAACGGCTGGCAACCAGTGCGGCTTTCAAGCCGGTGGCATCCAGCTTTCCCTCGATGGCGTTCGTCATAATACCTCCCGTACGGCAGCTTCGGCGCTGAAATCACCAGTTCGACCGCGCCGGATGTCCCATCAGCAGTGCTCCTTGATCTCAAGCATATGGCCCATCTTTTCCTTCTTGGTGATCAAGTAGCGCAGATTCGTTTCACACGGATCGACCATAATCGGGATTTGCTCCACAACTTCAAGGCCGTACCCTTCCAGGCCCACGATCTTTTTGGGATTGTTCGTCATGAGGCGCATCTTGCGCACTCCGAGGTCCGCAAGAATCTGTGCGCCAATTCCATAGTCCCGGAGGTCAGGTTTGAACCCCAAGCGCACATTGGCTTCCACGGTATCGCAACCCTGATCTTGGAGCGCATACGCCTTGATTTTGTTGAACAGACCTATTCCACGGCCTTCCTGTCGCATGTACAGAATGACTCCCCGGCCTTCTTCCGCGACCATGCGCATGGCCTTTTCCAATTGAGGGCCGCAATCGCAGCGTCGGGAACCGAAGACATCGCCGGTAAGACATTCGGAATGCACTCGAACGAGCACAGGCTCTTCAGGATTGAGGTCCCCTTTGACCAATGCGATATGCTCCAGTCTGTCCACATCATTCCGATACGCAATGGCTCGGAAATCGCCGGAACTCTCGGTGGGGATCACTGTCTCCGCACCTCGTCGCACCAGCCGTTCAGTGCGCATACGATACCGAATCAAGTCCTTAATGGTGCAGATCTTCAGATGGTATTGTTCCGCAAACTCGGTGAGATCGTTCATCCGGGCCATGGTGCCGTCTTCCTTCATCACCTCGCAGATGACGCCCGCGGGCATCAACCCTGCCAGGCGGGCCAGATCCACACTTCCTTCAGTTTGCCCGGCTCTCACGAGCACGCCGCCGCCCCGAGCCCGAAGCGGAAAAACATGGCCTGGAGAAATAACATCATCGGGCTCAGCTTCTTCGTCCATGGCCGTCAAGATGGTCACCGCACGATCTTGAGCAGAAATGCCCGTCGTTACGCCTCGGGCAGCTTCTATGGAAACCGTGAAAGCCGTCTGGAATTTGGTCTTGTTATTCGGCACCATCAGCTGCAGGTCCAGCGCGTCGATCTTTTCCGGGGTCAATGACAGGCAAACAAGTCCTCGACCATGCTTGGTCATGAAATTGACCGCCTCCGGAGTCACTTTCTCCGCAGCAATTGTCAGGTCTCCTTCATTCTCACGGTCTTCGTCATCTACGAGAATTACCATTCGCCCCTGTCGTATTTCCTCAATTGCCTCTTCAGTACCAACCAGAACGCCCATGCTCTCCTCCACTATTTCACATGAATCCGTGCTCTCGCAGAGTCTTTTCGCTGACACCCGATCCCGTGTCGCGCATGAGTAGGAATTTTTCCACGTACTTGCCAATCATATCATATTCAATGTTCACTGGGTCACCGATCTTTTTTCGGATCAACCCAGTGATTGTACCAGTATGCGGGATGATCATCACCCGGAATCGATTCTCACGGACTTCATTGACTGTAAGACTCACGCCGTCAACGGCAATGCTTCCTTTCTCGATCAGGTATCGACCGGAATCGGCCTGGAAACCCATGAGGTGCCCATTGCCGGAGCGGCGCTTCTCCACGATTCGGCCCACGCAGTCCACGTGGCCCAAGACCAGATGCCCGCCCAACCTTGAATCCAGACGCATGGCCAGTTCCAGATTGACCTCGTCACCCGGCTTCATCCCTCCCAGCGTAGTCACCCGCATGGTTTCAGGGGAAACATCCGCGCAGAATCCGCGGCCGTCACGGTCCACTACCGTCGCGGTGAGGCACGCGCCGTCCACTGAGATGGAATCCCCGATCTTTGCGCCGGACAGATCCATTTCCGTGGCTACGCGAATCCTGAGAAATTCGGCCACCGGCTCGATAGCTTTGATCTTACCTTTCGCCTCAATGATCCCGGTAAACATCCATGCCCCCGTCCCACAACCAACAGCCGCGCCGCGTGCTCATCAGCGATGCGTGATCTCCAGGACCTGTTTGCAGCTCTCTTCTTGTTCGGCCGGAAAATCCCGGGCCGCGGTGGTAAGCAGATGCCTATGATGAACCCGTCCCATGGCAGCCAAAACGTTTGATTTGGCGCCGGGAACTTCGGCTTCGATCATCGCAAGCAACGACTTAACCCACTCCCTCCGATGAATTCTCGACTCATCAAAAGAACATGAGCATTCCACAATGGGAACGTCAAGCTCTCGGGCACACGTACGGGTCGTCTCTTCCATGACGTAGACAAGAGGACGGACTATTATGTTCCTCCCGTCGTCGGCTTTCAAAAGGGGGCTCATTCCCTTGATCGTCCCGTTGAATAGCAAGTTCAGCAGGAGGGTTTCCACAAAGTCATCCATATGATGCCCGAGCGCGATCTTATTCCAACCTTCGCGGGCAGCGTAACTGTATAATATACCGCGACGAAGCCGCGCACAGAACGCACATGGATTGGTTCCTTCAGTGAGGTACTGATCGACCACCTCCACGATATTGCCTTGGATGATGTGGTGTGCCACGCGGTCATGTTCAAGACGCGCGACGAGCGACTCGATCTCGAAAACCGACTTACCAGGATTGATCGTTACGGCTCCGAGTTCGAACCGCACCGGCGCCTTTCTTTGGAGTTCCCGCAGCGCGTACAAGAGGCTCCACGAGTCCTTGCCTCCGGATAGCGCGACCAATACCCGATCGTGATCCTCAATGAGACCAAAATTGCCGATAGCCTTGCCCACAAGCCGAATGATTTTCCTGAAAGCCGTGTTCTTCATACGTAAAGCGCGCAGACCCTAAACATGCAATCTAATATATAACGAGATTATTCTACGATGTCCAAGGGTTGGTTCGTAAGTGAGGCGCCTGCTCATCATGGCGGAACTGATCCCGGGGCATACTAATTCGCAAGGCATTGAAATTTGGCTGAAAGTCTACCCGCTCCTCGCCCCCTTCCCGTCAAGGAAGGGGGCGTAGAACTCTCTTTCCATGCGGCAGAGGCGAGGGTGAGGGAGAGCTCACTCCGTTCAAAGCTTCAAGTATCAGCGCTGCCCACCATAGGACCCTCGATAGTCTCTTTGCCGACAAGGCATTTCGTGGGATAATACGCACGTGGGCAAACCCTTCCGGTACCATTTCGAGTGGGACCCCGTCAAAGCTCGGCGCAATGTCAGAGACCACGGGGTCCATTTTGAGCGCGCGGCAACGGTCTTCCTTGATCCGCAAGCGCTGTCTATCTTTGATGAAGAACACGGTCGTGACGAGGATAGATGGGTCACTCTTGGTGTGGATCGAACGGGGACCTTGCTCGTAGTGTGTCACACATATCGGGAAGGGACGGAAGCCATGGCGCGAATAAGATTGATTTCCGCGCGAAAGGCGACCCGAAGCGAAACCCAGCAATACCTAAGGAAATAGGCAATGAAACGCGAGTATGATTTCTCGAGGGCTGAGAGAGGCAAGTTCCACCGCAAAGGCGCGGAACTACGCTTACCGGTATACCTCGATGCGAAGCTCCAGAGCCGCGTTATGCGAATCGCCGAGAAACAGGGCAAAGATTTGGGCGACGTGGTGAATCAGCTGGTGAAAAAGGAACTGGAGCTTCTCGAGGAACAAAGCCTTCCTTGAGCGGACGAGACGAATGAAGCCACACTGGAGTTTTGAAAGGACAGCCCGCGTGAGCCCATTCGAACGCAGTTAAGCCTCCGCGCATAAGACCTGCCTTGCCAAGAGTCCCACTCGTTCCTAAAACGTTGAATCACAGGTCAATCTTTAATCCTGGGCAAGTGCCCAATCCTCCAAGCCTTGACAAGTCGGTGTTACAAAGTAATAATCACTTGCTAAGATCCGATCGAGCACTGAGGAAAGGTGCCTATGAAAAAAGAAAAACTGGACATTATAACATTCAAGGTTCCCGAATCGTTGCGCGAGGCCATGAAGGGGATTCCCAACAGGTCGGAGTTCATCCGCGCGGCAGTGGTCGCTGCCTTGAACAATATCTGTCCGTTCTGCAAAGGGACAGGAGTAATAATGCCGCACCAGCGGCCTCACTGGGATCTGTTCGCCAATAACCATCATTTCGAGGAATGCGGAACCTGTAATGCGGTTCACGTGGTCTGTGATTATGATCCGGAAGAATCCGTACACCTTCATGCTACCGATTGAGACGGCCTGTTCGGTCAAGAGCCGCACTGGGGCCAAGGAGCTGATGCTCGATGATTAGACGTTGCGCCGTTCTGATTGCATCAATGCTGTTTGTTGTCGTGTGGGGAGTTTTGCCTGCCTGTGCTGAAGTCAAGTCTTCCGGCAAGGTGAAGGTTTTTGCCAGCATATTGCCCATGGCCTATTTCGTGGAGCGTGTGGGAGGCCTCAATGTGGAAGTGAGCGTCCTCGTGGGACCGGGGAAAGATCCACACACATTTGAGCCCACACCAAAACTCATGACGAAGATGGCCGGCGCGCGGATCCTCTTCAAGATGGGTTTTCCTTTTGAGGAATCGCTTGTCAAGAAGATAGGTTCAACATTCAAGAACTTGGAAGTGGTTGATCTTCAAAAAGGTATAAAGCTGCGAGCCATGACCGAAGAAGAGAAGGACGCTGAGGAAACAAAACACGGTCATGGTGAGGCAAAGGGACGCGAGCACTCACACGAAGCTGGTGACATGGACCAGCACACGTGGCTTGATCCGCAACTTGCCAAGATTCAGGCGCGAACCATAGCGGATACCCTGGTCCGAATCGATCCCGGCAATCGAGCGCAGTACGAAAGAAATCTTAAAGACTTCCAAGCAGATTTGGACGCGGTCCACGAGCGATTGACAAAGGCCCTGGGTCCTGTGAAAGGCAAGAGCTTCTACGTGTTTCATCCTGCTTACGGATACTTCGGCGACGCGTATGGCTTGAAACAGGTTCCTGTGCAAATAGGTGGGAAAGAACCCAGTGCAAAACAGCTTGCACGATTAATAGATTCAGCCAAAACGGACGGGGTGAAGGTCATCTTCGTACAGCCTCAGTTCTCGAAAAAAGGTGCAGAGGCCTTGGCCAAAGCTATTGGAGGAGCGGTAGTCGCCCTGGATGATCTAGCTCCGGACTATCTCAAGAATCTCCAGGACATGGCCGTAAAGATCGATTCGGCGCTCGGTTCCCAGAACAAATAGAAACCGCCAGAGGCGCGCTGTGAGCGAAAACGATTCTCTCGCCATTGTTATCAAGGACTTGTCATTTTCCTATGACGGCTATCCTGTATTGGAAGACGTGAATCTGTCCATTCCGCAAGGTGATTTTGTTTCTGTAGTAGGTCCGAATGGTGGAGGCAAAACCACTTTGCTGAAGCTCATGCTGGGTTTGCTCAAACCTTCCCGGGGCGACATCCGGGTTTTGGGAGTGACTTCCGAGGAAGCACGTCCCCGCGTGGGATATATGCCTCAACATTCACAACTGGATCCGCAATTTCCCGCGACGGTCATGGATGTAGCCCTGATGGGACGCCTCGGCCACGGTAGAGCCTTCGGACGATATACGCGGAAGGACAAAGAGATAACGGGAGGGGTTCTTGGGCAAGTGGGGCTGTATGATCTACGGAAGAAGGCTTTTTCATCAATTTCCGGTGGGCAGCGCCAGCGGCTGTTCATAGCCCGCGCTTTGGTTTGTGAACCCGAACTTCTGCTCCTCGATGAGCCTACCGCGAATCTCGACCTGGCAATGGAAGGCGATCTGTACGCATTGCTTCAGGCTCTGAATCAAAGGCTGACCATAGTCATGGTTTCTCACGATCTTGGATTTGTCTCGAGAGTTGTTAAGAACGTGATCTGCGTTAAGCGCAAGGTTCTTATGCATTCGACCAGTGAGATTACAGGCGAGATAATTAACGATATTTATGGCTCGCCGATGAAGATGGTAAGGCATAACGGTGAAGGGAGCTGCAATTGTCACAGTTTCTGACAGACCTACCGCACTATGCTTTTCTCCAATATGCCCTCTTGACGGGAATTCTTGCCAGCGTGGCCTGCGGAATTATTGGAACTTATGTTGTGGTGAGGCGAATTTCGTATATTGCCGATGGCATTGCTCACGCTGTTCTGGGCGGAATGGGTGCGGCGCTTTACCTTCACAAGGTTTACCATTGGCACGACGTGGTACCGATCCACGGGGCTCTAGTCTCGGCGATAATTGCTGCATTCGTCATCGGGCTGGTGAGCCTCTGGGCAAAGCAGAGAGAGGACACTGTTATCAGCGCAATTTGGGCAGTGGGCATGGCAGTGGGGATTGTCTTTATTACTCAGACCCCAGGCTATAACGAGGACCTGATGGGATATTTGTTCGGGAACATCCTCATGGTTTCCAGTGAGGACCTGTGGATGCTGGTGGGACTGGACGCCATCATTTTGACCATAGGTCTCCTGTTTTATAACCAGTTCCTTGCCGTGTGTTTCGATCAGGAGTTTGCGCGTCTGCGGGGCCTCAAAGTCGACGCGTTTTATCTTTTGTTGCTGAGTTTGGCTGCCTTAACTGTAGTGGTCCTGGCCACTGTCGTCGGAATCGTGATGGTGATCGCCTTGTTGACACTGCCTGTAGGCATTGCAGCGCTCTTTTCTACCAGTATGTGGCGTATGATGGTCATTTCGACCATCTTGTGCGCGGTCTTCACCACGTCCGGTCTGGTCGTGAGTTATGGACCTGATTACCCGGCCGGCGCTACAACTATTATCATTGCCGGCGCAGCTTACCTGGGAGCGACGACGCTCAAATGGGCCTTCAACCAAGGCCGATCGTGAATTTGCACGTGCATCCGGGTTGTTATGCTGACGGAGACGACCTAGACGAAAGCCTGGTACACTTGTTCGACTGAATTCCTTCAGGGTCTCTTGGCCGGCAGTACGTTTCGTGGGATAATGCGCAGGTGCGCAAAGGCTTCGGTACTTCTTGAAGTCTTGCTCCACCGAAGTTCGACGCGGAAAGAGTGGAGGAGCGAAGCAAGCAACGCGCGCATGAATAATCAATGAACCACCAAGCGGAGGAAACGAACGAAACGCCGTTGAGGTTTTGACATGGAACGCCAATTTACTTTGGAATACTGGCTGGATGATGGTTGGTACGTAGGGAAGCTCAAAGAAGTGCCTGGCGTGTTCAGCCAGGGCGAGTCCCTAGAAGAGCTCGAAGAAAACATCCGCGACGCGTATCAACTCATGATGGAAGAGACGGAGGCACAGGACCGCCCTGGGTTGAAGACCAAAGAAATTTCGGTTGAGGTCGCGTGAAAAGGACCGCACTTATCCGGGAGCTGGTGCGGTCAGGGTGCTATCTTAAGCGACATGGAAGTCGGCATGATATCTATGCCAACCCCCGCACCGGGAAACAAGCTCCGGTACCACGCCACGCCGAGATCAAGGACAGCCTCTGCGAACTCGTCCGAAAACAATTAGGCCTTCAGGCATAATACCTTCCCAGCCGAAACTTCAAGTCGATCTAATTGCAGCGCAGAAGGAGTAGTTTTTTGATTTTTTTGCAGAATGTTGCCAAGTTTTTCAACGGAAAACCTCTCTTCCAGGGCGTCAACGTGAGCATCCATCGCGGTGACCGTATCGGTATTGTGGGACCGAACGGCGCGGGCAAATCCACGCTCCTGGGCATGATGGAGGGCGTGGTAACGCCTGACGAGGGCGAAGTGTCCATCGAGAAGAGGATTCGGTTGGGTGTTCTGCGCCAGGAGCTGATCGAGGGCACAGAAGGCCACATCCTGGAAGAGGTGATGAATGTTTCGGACGAAGTTCGGAACGTCAGGGAGGATCTCGCGCGCCTGGAACAGGAGCTAAACAACCTGGTTGAATTCGATGAAAAGGCGGAAGCGCTCTTGGAGGAGCATGGACGCCTTCACCATCTCTTCGAGGCGTTCGACGGGTACACGCTTGAAGCCCGTGCTCGCAAGGTGCTCCACGGCCTTGGTTTCACAAACGAGGACGCGGGACGGCGCTGGAAGGAGTTTTCCGGCGGGTGGCGGATGCGGGTCGCACTGGCAAAGATCCTCCTTGCTGAGCCGGACGCGCTGCTACTGGACGAACCAACGAACCACTTGGATCTGGAAAGTCTCCTGTGGGTCGAGGATTACCTTGCGAGCTTCAAGGGAGCGATCGTTTTGGTATCGCACGATCGAGCGTTCCTCAACCGTCTCGTGGACAAGATTATCGAAGTGGATCGGAGCAAAGTGACCTCGTACACCGGCAACTTTGACGAATACGAGAAGAACAGGGAAATGCAGGACGAGATCCAGCTCGCCGCGTACAAGAGTCAGCAGGAGAAGATTCAGCGCATTCAGAAATTCATCGATCAGAATAGAGTGAAGGCGAGGACTGCGAGCCGCGTTCAGAGCAGGATCAAGATGATGGAAAAGCTTGACCGCGTGGAGCCGCCGCGCAGGACCAAAACGGTCAAGTTCACGTTTCCGCAGCCGCCGTCATCCGGTAGAAGAGTGCTGGAAATACAAGGCCTGGTGAAACGTTTCGGCTCACGAACAATCTACAATGGATTTGATTTCAACCTGGATCGGGGAGAAAAGGTCGGCATCGTAGGGCCCAACGGTGCAGGAAAATCCACGCTGCTCAAGATCATCGCGGACGTGCTGGCACACGAGGGTGGAACGGTGCGGTACGGCCACCAGGTCAAACCCGGCTACTTTGCCCAGCATCAGGCTGAAAGCCTCTCCCTGGACCGGACCGTGCTGGAAGAAGCTGCTTCTGCTGCCCCACGCGCATCCGAGCAGGAACTGAGGAACCTCCTGGGCGCGTTTCTCTTCAGTGGCGATGACGTGCAGAAGAAAGTCAAAGTGCTCTCCGGAGGAGAAAAGAGCAGGCTTTCGCTCACCAAGCTGCTCCTCGCGCCTCCAAATCTGCTCCTTATGGACGAGCCCACAAACCACCTGGATATCACGTCGTGCGAGGTCCTTGAAAAGGCACTCCAGGACTTTGAGGGCACGATTGTGCTCATCACGCACGACCGTCGGCTCATGAACAGGATCTGCACGGGCATCCTGGAGATCGAAGGAGGGAAGACCGAGTACTATCTGGGCAATTATGACGATTACCAGTACAAGAAGAATCTGGACGCCAAAGAAAACCGGCCAGAAGCGGTTCCCACCCTTCCCACTCTCCCCAAGGCGAGCACGCCCAAAGAACGGGGGGCACGCAAGGAGCGCAAGCGCAAGGAAGCTGAGGCAAGGAGCGCTATGACTCGAAAGAAGGCGCCTCTGGTAGAAGAGTTGCGGCATGTGGAGGGCGAACTTGAAGCCAAACAGAAACGCCGAGGCGAGATCCATGACATCCTGGCGGATCCCGCGAACTACGAAAACAAGGAACTAGTCCTGCCCCTTATGGAAGAGGAACCTGCTCTGGCACGAGAAATCAAGGCACTGGAAGCACGCTGGGAAGAACTCCAAGTGAGGATGGAAGAGGTGGAAAGTCAGTCTTTGTGATAGAAGATGCTGATGTTGTACTTTTCTTGGCCCAGTTGCTCGAATACATCACGAAAATTGTTCTGCACTTCTTCTATGTCCGGCCGGCTAAGCGGATCCAGGTCGAGCATGCGGTCTACAGTGGCCGCGATATACTCCAGCGCGGAGTTTTTCTTGAGCAAAGGATTTAGTCGCACTGCCGGCGGTCTTGGCTCCCGCTCTATTCTGACCAACTGCTGAACAAGTTCCTGCCGGGAACGAGCCTTATGGAATACCATGGGTAGTTTGCCGGTCAGGAGCACGATGAAAATCACCCCGACACTGAACAAGTCGGACTGGAAAACGCTCTTGCCTTTGGCCTGTTCCGGGGCCATGTACGAGAATGTTCCGACTACCTTACCCTTGAAGAGATCATGCACGGCTCCAGGACCCACGGATAGCGCGACTCCGAAGTCTATGAGCTTGAGACGGCTCGGCTTACCGTCGCGATCCACCAGATACAAGACATTGTCGGTTTTGAGGTCCCGGTGGATAACCCCTTTGGTACGCATGTGCCTCAAGCACTCCAGGAGCTGGTGGACCATTATCTCAAGGGTGGCGAGGTTCAATCTGCTGTGAATGGCGAACGGCGGCTTGTACTTCTCGGTCCAGACCTGCTCCACGAATTGGGTGAGGCTGTCACTGGGATAGTATCCGCCGATCATGATTGTTTCGCCTTGCTGGTCAACTAGACCGTAGTATTCCACGATGTTGGGGTGTTGTTCCGGGGTTTGCACAGCCGCGTGCATCGCGGCTTCATACTTGAGCAACTCCACCGGTTCGGCAAACCCATGAGCAATCTGTGTCTTCACGGTCTTGAGCGCTACTATTCTCTTGCGAAAGATCCCGAGGCAGACCTGACCCATCGCCCCGGAAGAGATGTCGCCCAGCACCTTGACCTTGACCCCGCGCACCGAATCAGGGCGTTCCAGCGAGTCAGCGATGAGCTTGATGAGCCCGACCATCTGCTCCCTGGTCTTGGAGCTGTAGACTTGCGCATTCTGATCCAAGTCCTCCAGGACCTGCTTGTCCATCGCGGAACGTTCCACCAAAGGCTTGTACAGCTCGATCGTTTGATCCAGCCTCGGCTCGTGTTGGCGACGGTCCCCGTAGTAGTCGCCAAACGACGAACTATATCGGTAAGCTAGGAACCTCTGGGCCAGTCTACCCTGCTGAGTAGTCTCATAGCGTTGGTAGAGCGTGAGCACTTTTTCCATCAGGTCGGCCCCGCGGCGACCTTTCTTCTTCATGAGCTTTATGCGGTCGAGCACTTGATTGGGGTCTTCCAAGCTGCAATAGTCGGCCTGGATCTCGAAAAAGCTGGCAAAATCCATCAAAGAGATCTGCGCGAGATGAAAGGAGAGGCCCTGCAAGCCTCGCACAAAGTCTGCACTGCTAATCAGATTGTCGAGTATAAAACCATTGAGGAAATCCGTAAGCTTGCCCTTGTGATACCCACCGGCGATCCGGTCAACGGGAAAACCGCACCGAAACAGGAACCGAGCCAACTCACCAAGCTCCCGCGCCATCTCCTCGTTCCCGTTTTTTCTGAAAAAGAAGAAGGACCGGCTTGGCTCCTCCTGAAGCATAAGATGGTGCAACTCGACTACCGCGCGACGAACCTGCTCTGCTGTTCGGGCCACGTCCACTTGCTCGGAAACCGATTGCTCTCCCCGTACGAAAAAGGGGATCACAGTGGTATCGGGACTCGCATCCGGAGCGTACTTGACCCTGTACTTGGTGTTGAGCCTGGATAGCGTATTATGAATCTGTTCCAGGTCCTGGGCAGAGGGCCTGACGTTGCTCTTTGAATCAAGCCACTTCACCGCATATATGAGTGCCTTGGAGTCTTGCTCGATTTTTTCTATTTCTTTTCTGCTGTCCGCGAGGGTTTCTAGATCGGGGAATTGTTGAGCTGCCCTGATGAGATTGAAGAGCAGATCGTAATAGGTCATCACGCCTCGCTCCAACAGAGGGAGGAGGTCCCGAATGACCAACAATAGGTAAGGGAATCTCTTCTTGATAATGCGGCCGATTTGGCCGATAGGGTCCACATCGCCCTTGCTGGCCATGTCGGCCAACTCGGCGTAATGGCTGATCACGCCATAGAGCTCTTCGCGCAGCGACTGAGCATCCTGTTCCATGATCAGAGAGCCTTCACCATCTTATCCGAGTATCTTGTTGCGCTTTCCGGAGGAACGCGAACGGGTGCGGAGGTAAAGAATATCACGTCGGAGCACACGGATTCCTCTGAGCCGCCCCGCGAGGGGCCAGACCAACTCCCATAGCTAACGAGCTACAACGAATAATGAAAGTCCTCGGCTTCGGCGAGCACTCCGGGGCTTCGCCTCGGAGACTGGCAGCAAGAGCGCATCGTTGCGCAATAATTTGGAGAGGAAACTCATCTCCCCTCCAAACCACCCCATACGTAAACCCGAACAGGGGTGCCTTATGCCGACGACTTTCATAGGAATATCACAGGATGCCGGTGCCCTACAGCGGGCCTACGCTACCTGCTCCCTCGTCTTCCCGGCATTTTCCTAAGCATTTTGAACCCGGAAGTTTGCTTGAGGGGCTGTAAGGCCTCTTCGGACATCGCGCGCTTAATCACGGCGGATCCTCCCACCCCTACAGCAAGCTTTAGTATGTCCAGAGCTTTCTCGGGCTGGCCGGTCTTGGCGTATACCACAGCTGCGTAATAGTGCAGCCACTCCGGCTCATAGGGATCCGACAGCGAAAGAGCGCGTCGGTAGTACTTCAGGGCATTCTCGTAGTCACCCATCTTGGCGCTCAAATAAACCAACCGGCTGACGGTGTACGGCATGAGCCTGGGCTGATCCTGCAGGATCCTTCTGATACGGAGAGCTTTCCGCTTGTTCCCCACTGAGAAGTGCGCCACGGCCAGGTCCGCCAGGGCGAACTGATCGTCGGGATCCTTTACCAAGCCCCGGTGGTAATACTTCACCGCGTCACGGGGCCGGTTCTTCTTGTACAGGAAGTAGTAACCAAGGTGGAAGTCCACCTGGGGGTCGTCCGGATTGTTTTGAAAGGCTCGTTTGAAGAGCACAAGAGCTTCCCGTTCATGTTCCATTTCCAGATGGAGGTGCCCCAGCTCTGTGAGGAACTGACTGTCGTTGGGGTGCAGCTCCACGGCCTTTCCCAGGTACTGCAACGCCCGGGAATGGTCGGATTCATCGAAGTAGATCAACCCCAGATTGAAGTAAGCGTCCCCGTTGGCTTCCTCCAATTTGATGGCTTCCAGGAAGTTCTCTTTGGCTAGGTCGGTAAGACCCATCTTCCAGCATATCAGACCGCGGTTATTGAAAAGATACGAATAATGACCGCCACTAAGCTGGATTGCCCGGTCTATCATCTCCTTTGCTCGATCCAGGCAGTCCTGATCATATTTCTCTAGAGCCTGTTCGTTCAATGCCCTGATAAGGCTTTCCCGTTGCCATTCCTTTCCAAGGCTGTACACGAGAGCGCCGGATCGAACTTGCTCAAGGTGTGTTTCGTGAACAATCAGGGCATAGTTGTTTACTTCCATCACGTCATCCGCCCAGATCACTTCAACCACGAACGCCGGTACTTCCGGTCCCTGATTTATGAAACTTATGTAGTGGTAGTACCGGGTTTCGATCAACCCGTCGTTTTCCCACACCTCGTCCGGATTCTCCAACGTGAATTCAACCCAGTGGGCAAAATCCGGCTTTCCAAGATCCATGCCGGTTCTCGTCGCGGTGCCGATAAAATCGCGGATCTGTTCCTGAGGAGGGAAGGGGGGCAGAAAGCTTTCCAGGCGGGAGGATGCGTCTTCTTCCCAGGCAGATTCGTCGTGCCAGATGCGGTTCGCCATGAGAATCCTCAATTTATGCACGCCGCGAGAATCGCGGAATAACGACGTCAGCACTCAATGTGAAGTCACTCGGTTCAGTGCACCGGCTCGTTATTCTCCGGGGCCTCGCCACATGGACCAGCGTAAAGACCTTGCTAGAGATTTAGGGGCTTTAGTCGCTTCTCAGTCTTTTTTCAACCAATACCATGAAGCTCTTGGGTCGTCAATCTACCGATCTGTTCGCTGCGCCGCTCGCCTATCCATACCCGACGGGAATGGTTCACACGGTGAGTCGCTTCCCGATGGGCCCCTTTAGCCACGACTCAGCTCATACCAGTTCACGATTACTGCTACCGAAGCCAAGGCCGCGGTCTCTGTGCGCAGCACTCCTCCACCCACGCCAACGGGCAAGAACCCGGCTGCTCCAGCCTCCTTTTCCTCAGAGAGCTCCAAGCCTCCTTCGGGGCCCACCAGAAGCACGACTCGCGAGATCCCGGCCGAGAGTGCGGTCAGGAGCGGCTGGGCCGCAACGTTCACTGAAAGCACCAGCTTCAGATCCGTCTCCCAATCACGTTCCAAGAATCGGACCAGACTGACAGGCTCTTCCACGGCGGGAATTCGGCTGCGCCCCGACTGAGCCGCAGCAGATGCCACAACAGTATTCCAGCGCGCTTTTGTGGCCTCGGTCCGACGGGTCGTGCGTCGGGTAAGCAAAGGAATAAAGCGGCTCACTCCCAACTCGGTTCCGTGCCTCAGTATCTCCTGGAAGGGTCCCGGCCTCACACAGCCAAAGGCAAGGGTGATTTCCGGTTCGGTTCTCGCTGCTTCTTCTCGCGACGAGAGGATTTCACCTGCCACCTCACCCCTCTCGCATCGAGCAAGGCGCACCAGATGCCTGGTCCCACCGTCGAAGATCTCCAAATTATCCCCCGCCTTGAGCCGAAGGACGTCCCGGAGGTACCGGGCGGGCCCGGGAGGAAACGAGATGCGGTCCGAGGTCAAATCGTTCAGAGGCACATATATCCGAGGGAACTTCAATTGGACGGCTCCTGGGGGCAAAGTCGGGCTGCTCTACCCGATGTGACAGCGTTTGAGGAACCCCTCGATACGGTTCAGCCCTTCGAGGATATTCTCCAGGCTGTTGGTGTACGAGAAGCGGATGAAGCCCTCGGCCGCGTCCCCGAAATCTATCCCGGGTGCAACACCGACGCCCGCGCCTTCGAGGATGTCAAACGCGAACTTGTAGGAATCTTGTGAGAAACTCCGAGCATCCGCGAGCACGTAAAACGCGGCAGTGGGATCCACCTGAATCCCGAACCCGATCTCCCGCAACCTGGGGATCATTACCTTTCTTCTGGCGTTGAAGGCTTCTCTCATGGCACGGGTCTCGGCAGATGTGTTCTTGAGCGCCTCAATTCCCGCGTACTGCACAAAGTCCGCGGCGCTGATAAAGAAATTCTGACTCATTTTCTGCAAAGGCCTAATCCATTCGGGACCTGCGATCAGATACCCCAGCCTCCAGCCGGTCATGGCATAAAGCTTGGAAAAGCCGTTCACTACGAACGCATTACGCGTATATTCCATAATGGAATGCTCTTGGCCTTCGTAGACCAGCCCGTGGTAGATCTCGTCCGAAATGATGGGAATGCCCAGGTCGGCAAGCGCCTGCATCCTCTCAGGCTCCATGACCGTGCCGGTCGGATTGGACGGCGAGTTGATCATAATAGCCCTGGTGCGATCGGTAACAGCTCGTCGGACCTGATCCGGCTCCATTTGAAAGCCGTTTTCCGCCGGCACGGGAACAAACACCGGCACTCCGCCTAGGAAGCGGATAAAATTCGGGTAGCACGCATAATGAGGATCGGAAAGAATGACCTCCGACCCTGGATCCAATAGCGCGGCTAAGACCAGAAGAATGGCCGGCGAAGAACCGGAGGTGACCACAACGGAGTCCGGATCCACCGAGACACCGTGGGTCTTGTGGTAATGGGTGGCAATTGCCAGGCGGAGCTCGGGGATACCCACGCTCGCGGTGTAGTGGGTCTTGCCGGCCCGCATGGCCGCAATTCCCGCATCTACAATGTTCGGGGGCGTATCGAAGTCGGGTTCACCAACTTCGAGGTGGATAATGTCCTGTCCGGCACGGGCCTTATCCATAGCGGCTTCCAGGACGTCCATGACGAGAAAAGGAGGTATCTCCTGGGATCTGACGGATATTGTTGCAGAATCACCTTGACGACGCATGTTGAGGCTCCAAGCGCTTTTCGCATAGAGTGCGGGGTCATTATAAGTAAAAGAGTCTTGTCGCTTCAAACTTATTAATTGATTTTCCGTAAGCTCCCTGCTAGACTGAACGCAACTATAAGAAAAGCCTGTGCTTTCACGGCATTGGCTTTCTTCGCAAGGACCGACATGAGCCTGAACTTCCCACAGCCCGTGCCGAGTCTCCTTGGCAGCTCCCGCCTACTCATCCTTCTGTGCCTTTGTCTGCTTGCCTATCCTGCCGCAGGATGGTCGGAGACGTACGGCATCAAGGATGCGAGCGGAAAATTCGTGCCAAAGGTCACGGTGACCGTCGAAGACAAAGAGGTCGTAATCAAGAAGGTCAATCCTCAAGAGAAGTTTGGCAATATTGAAGTGCGCTTGAATGCGAAGAATCAGACTCTCGTCCGCAATGTTCCTCTCCTTCACGTGCAATGGATCCAGCCGGGAGACAAGCCGAATAAGGCGATGCCGCTTTCCGGCGGCAAGTACGATGCCACCGAGAAAGTCTTCAAGGACAGCATGGGGAAGTCCATTGCGCTCAAAATATTGGATCAGACCACAAGAAATCTTTTCAAAGGAAAGGATCCCGCGGACCTGTTCACGATTTCCATAGACAACAAGCCCCTCGTCTCCTCTGAGGATTTTCAGGAAAGGGAGCGGACTGTTCAGCTCGGCGCAGGGCGGGACGTCTCCATAAAGGTGAACAAGAGCTCCCTTTTGTTTACCGAGGAGAATTACAAGAAGGGTGAGATAGTCGATGTAGACAACCGGACTGGTCGGGATCAGACCCTAGGGATCACGGTCCCCAAAACGGGCCTTTCTTATTCTGGGGTGGTCCGGAGACCCGATCAGACCAAGGTGCCTCCTGATCAGTGGAACCGCTTCAGCCTGGCCTCTGATGCGGGGATATCCATTGTCCTGATACCGGAAGTTAAAGAGCTTGCCGCTCTGGACGGCAAAGAGGTATCGATCAAGACTTATGACCGTGACCAGGTGCGTGACACCATAAACATCCCTGTGAAGGTGTCTTCGGAGCTTCGGCGAGTGGCGGAGACGCGAATGGCAGAAGGCGAGACAGCTAACGACAAGGAAGCCGTATCAGCTACCGGAACCGACACAACAGCGACCACCGGCGAGGGGACGCAAGTCTCGAAGAAGGATCAGCCGCCCAAGACAGACACCCGCACGCGTGCGAAACCGGAGGCTGTTTCGGTGAGCCTCTGGCTCTGGATCATTCCCATCCTTAGTATTGGTTTGCTCGTGGTTGTCGGCGGATATGCGATCTTCTTTATGCTGCCGAGGATACAGGTCCTGGAAGATCGGCTTTCCAAGAGTGAGATGTTTATCCACGGGAGCCGGGAGGCGATCCGAGAAGAACTGGATGAGATAAGAAAAGAGATCCTTCAGCAATGCCGGCAAGATACCCGCGCGGAATAGCCCTCCTCCTTTCGTTTTCCTTTTGTCTCATGTTGGTGGTTTTGGCGATGCCGGTCCCCGCGTCGGATAGTGTCCCCGCAGGCGTTATCGACCAGGCCGGTGAGTTTGTCCCCAAATTGCATATCGTCAAGACTCCTGCCGCCATAGAAGTCAAGAAGATCAATCGTGACGAGAAATTCGATCAGGTGAAAGTGCGTTTGTTGGTTCCGCGTGGGGGGCAAGTCCGGGCTATGCGGCAGCTTTCCATCCAGTGGGAGAAGACGCCGGGCAAGATGGGGCGACTCTGGCCAATGGAGACTCATCGCGGATTCGACGCGCAAAGCGGGACATTTACGGCGAGCTGGTCGGAAGCGCTCTCTTTTGTTCTGAGGGACCGGTCTAACAGGAATCTCTTCGGCGAAGCCTCATGGCACAGGGTGGTCCAATTGTGGCTCGACGGGAAGCCGGTGGTGATCCAGCCTCCGGCCGCGCCGGACAGTCCGGGGCCCAATCGAGCGACGGGCTCCGATGGTCGGGCGCGAGAGGTATCGGAGCCGCCTTCCCGTGAAGTTGCTCAGGCAGCCGGCTCCAATGATACCGTTCCCCAGCCCCTTGCAGCGCTTCAAGCTCCTGAGGTACAACCACCTGCCGTTCCCAGTCCTCCCACGCCTCTCAAGAACTCAGTTCCCGCGGCGGTGTCGGTGGATCCGGGAGCGCTGAAGGATTTGGAGCGCAAGTATGACCGAGTCCTCAGGCGCCTGGAAAAGCTGGAACACGCTGTGGAAGAGAGCCAGAAATGGTTTTATTGGGGACCCCTCCTTGCATTGACACTCGCGGTTCTTTTCAGTAGTGTAACGCTTTTCCTGACCTATGTGCGCCTATCTCGAGGCCGTGGTTCGGGTATTGTGCCGCCCCAGCAGATGGGCCTCACCAGGTTCCGCCCACAAGGCAGATTCCGAGACACCGGATAATTCCAGGCGCCTGATTGCCGGAGGATATTCATGTTCGGATCCCTCCCCAGGAGGTTCTTTTTGACGTGCGGCAAGGGGGATGCTTCCACCGGATTAACCTCTTTCGATGCGGCTCTACTTAATGCCGGGATCGGAGACACTAATCTGATACGGATGAGCAGCATTCTTCCGCCGGCCGCGGAACAGGTAGACCGGTTCGCTTTCCCCAAAGGATCGTTTGTACCCCTTGCTTACGGCGAACGCTCATCGTCGGAACCCGGAACCGTTATTTCCGCGGCGGTGGCTGTGGGTATTCCGGAAGACCCGGTTGCTGCCGGAGTCATAATGGAGCACTCGTGCATCGGAGAGCTGGAACCATGCGAAAAGCACGCTCAGGACATGGTTCGCGAATCCATGGAGCTCCTCAGAGGCCTCAAAATCAAAGAGATTAAGAGCATTGCGGTCTCGCACCGGGTACGGCGCGTTGGGACCGTATTTGCGGCGGTGGTGCTATGTCCCTGAACGAACAAGAGTGGCTCACCGAGGTCTTCGAAAATAGGTCCGCGTTTGCACTGCGTTACCGGGCCAAGCTTTTTGATCAAGTTTCGCAGTACCAAAGGGTACAGATCTTCGAGACCGAACCCATGGGCCGCGCGCTCATACTCGACGGCTGCTATATGCTCACCGAGCACGACGCGGCCATTTACCATGAAATGCTCGTTCATCCTGCCATGACCGTGCTGTCCGCGCCGGGTGATATCTTGGTAATTGGCGGCGGTGATGGCGGAGCGGTCTCCCAGATAGTGAAGTATCCCCAGGTGCGATCCGTCACACTTTGCGAGATTGACCGGATGGTGGTCGACGCGTGTAGGGAGTTCCTACCTCAGATTGCAGTTGGCCTTGAGGATCCGCGGGTCCAGGTGCTGTATCAGGATGGCGCGGCTTTCGTGAAGGCGCACCCGGGCGAATTTGATCTCATCCTGGTAGATTCCACCGATCCGGTGGGGCCTGCGAAGACGCTGTACGAGACATCGTTCTACCAGTCGGTGAAAGCGGCCCTACGGGGAGGCGGAGCCGCGGTATTTCAGACAGAGAGCCCGCTTTTCATGACTGAGGTCTTTTTTGAAGCGGTCGGTAAGCTTGCGAGCGTATTCGGGGACCGCGGCACGTATCCGTATTTTGCCACGGTTCCGTGTTATCCTGGAGGGCTCTGGTCCTTCACATTCTGTTCCGATCAGGCCGATCCGACGAGTAGACCGCCTTCGACGCTTTCACCCGATCTGGAGCGGACGCTCGAATACTACACGGAAGAGATTCACCGAGCGGCTTTTGCAGCGCCTGCGTTCGTGCGCAGAGCACTCTCCAAGTGATGGCGAAACACAGAGGCTTCCGGACAGCTTAGGCTTCTGAGTGTGAGCCTAAATCAACAAGATCGGCTGCGGCCGTGCGCCCCTACGAAGCCTCGTTGGCAATTCTTCTGGATTAGAGCCCCTTCGATGCCTGGGCAGCGCGGAATTATGGAAAGGCAACGTTTTCTTGAAGCTCACGCGGATACGATCATTCCTGGAGCACCGGCGCTTGTCGGGCTGCCGTTGGACAAGACCGCGACCTATCGACCGGGAAGTGGAGACGCGCCTGCGGCAATACGAGCTGTGTCCGACTCTATTGAATCGTATTCGCCTTTTCTGGACCTGGACCTGCTGGACAACCCCTTTGCAGATATTGGGGATCTGGATTTCCATGACGATTCAGTGGAAGACTCCCTAGCAAGAATCGAGGACCGGGCAAAGCAAATCCTGGCGTCCAACTGTCCCATCTTGAGCGTGGGGGGCGAGCACACCATCACCCTTCCGTTGGTTCGGGCAGCACTAGAAATGTATCCGGACCTTGTGCTCATCCACGCGGACGCGCACAGCGACCTGCGGGAGCAATACGAAGGCACCACGATCAACCATGCTACGGTTATGCGACGAATCGCAGAGCTTATAGGGCGTGATCAGCTTGTCCAGCTCGGTATACGGGCTGGGACCAGGGAAGAGTTCGCGTGGATGCGTGAGCGATTTACCCTGCTCTCGTGGAACCCTGCTGCAGAGAAGGAGCTTTTCCGACGAGTGGAACGCCGTCCGGTGTACCTCAGCTTGGATCTGGACGTGCTCGATCCCTCGTGCTTTCCGGGAACAGGCAACCCGGAGCCGGGAGGCTGGCCGTATCAAGAACTGGAACGCCTGCTCTGGGCTACTACATCCATGAACTTGGTGGCCGCGGACGTGGTGGAACTGAGTCCACGGTACGATCCTTCGGGAGTTTCTGCAATCACCGCTGCCAGGGTGGTTCGTGAGCTTCTCCTCATTTTGGCTGCCGGGAGCTGATTTATTGCGTGCGCTGAAATGAGATCTCCCGCGTAGGATGTGGTGACCCCGCGGGAAGCGGGGGAACCGCATCAATCGAGTCAAGACCGCGACCGATGCGGTTCCCCGTGTTCCACGGGGTCACCGCATCCTACAAGCTGATCTCCGAGGCGAAGCCCCGGAGTGCACGCCGAAACCGAGAAACTTCCATGATTCGTTGCAGCTCTCTAGCTATGGTACTTGCTGTTGACAGCCGTGCAACAGGTTGATAGACCAGATTCACGCACGATAGCTTTTAGGCTGGGGAAATGACTGGGCGCTCCCAACGTACCTTGTCTGCTCTGATTCTTCTGATGGCTGCATGTGTATTGATGCCCATATGGGACGCAGGAGCCGCCGAGAACGGATCCAGGTCGCGTACAGCCCCCCCGGGCGGTCGTCCTGACCTGGTAGACCTGATCAAAGAGGTCTCCCCGGTAGTCGTCAACATATCCATTGAAAAACACATGCTCCAGCAGAGTTCCTCGGAACCGCCACCTCTGTTTCGGCCGCGCTATGGCTGGACTGAGGACCGATCCCGCGATAGAGAACGGTACCAACTGGACAGCTTGGGCAGCGGTTTCATCTATGACACGGAAGGGCACATTGTCAGCAATGCCCACGTGGTTGAAGGAGCCACCAAGATATTGGTGACGCTCTCTTCGGGCAAAGTCTGCCCCGCGACGGTGATTGCGGTGCATCCCAAGGTGGACCTGGCTCTGCTCAAGATTAAGCCTCCTTATGAGCTGCAAAAGGCGCAACTGGGCGATTCATCGAAAGTTCAGGTGGGCGAGTGGGTTCTGGCGGTCGGCAATCCCTTTGGGCTCGGCAGGACCGTGACGTGCGGGATCGTGAGCGGGAAAGGCCGCTTCCTTGGACTGGGTCCCTCCGACGACTTCATTCAGACCGATGCCTCCATCAATCCGGGCAATTCAGGCGGGCCACTCTTTAACATGGCCGGCGAGGTGATCGGGGTCAACACAGCCATTATCGCATCCGGCAAAGGGATTGGTTTCTCTATTCCCGCGAATTACGTCAGAGAGCTGATCAACGAGTCAGGGAAAATGAAGCGCCCGGTGCGCGGGTGGCTGGGCATCTATGTGGAAGATATGACCTCGGAGCAGGCACGAGCCCTGGGAATGAGTGAACCGCGAGGCACGTACGTGGACGAAGTGCTCAAAGCCGCTCCCGCGTACAATGCCGGGCTAAAGCGTGGAGACCTGATCCTGGATGCGGCAAGCGAACAGATCCGCAGCGGGCGCCACCTTTCGAGGATCGTGGCTGCGTCCAAACCCGGAGATCTGGTCAAGATGACGGTATTGCGGCAGGGTAAGGCATATACGCTCGACGTGGTCATTGGGAAGGCCCCTGAATAGGGCCTCGGCCTCGGGTTAGCTCTTTTCGAATAATGGCTGCAAGCTGATCCACAGTTTCTTCCAGGTCACGGTTCACAACTTCATATTTGAAGAGCTTCGCGGCCGCGAGCTCATCTTTCGCGTTCTTGATCCGCCGATTTATCACTTCTTCCGAATCCGTTCCCCTGCCTCTGAGCCGCTCTTCCAGAACCGTCATGTCCGGTGGGCTGACGAATAACCCGACCGCGTCGGGCATGTTCCGGAACACCTCTTTCGCGCCTTCAACATCGATATCCATGATCATCGGTTGGCCGGATTCCAAGCACTCGCGTACGGGGCCCGCGGGGCTCCCGTACAGGTTCCCGTGGACCTCTTTCCATTCAAGGAATTCACCCTCTTTAATCATCTGCCGAAAACGGTGACTGTCCAGAAAATAGTAGTCTTCCCCGTCTACTTCACCTTCTCGCGGAGGTCTGGTAGTGCAGGAAACGGAATAAGCCATGTCCGGAAACAGGACCCTCAAGCGTGAAATGAGAGTGGTCTTCCCGCCTCCGGAAGGGGCTGAAATCACAAAAAGAACCGATGAAGCCATAGCGAGTGCCTGCGACGATATGAGAAGCGGTGGGTCGGCCACTATCCCGACCATGATATGACAGACGTTACCATGATTAAGCCGCGGGGCTGAAAAGGTTTCTCGATGGTAATAACTCCCATAAAGACCGAGCAAGATTACGAAGCGGCTATGGCCCGTATTGAGGAGCTTTGGGGAATCTCGCTTGAGGCGCGGGAATGCGACGAACTGGACGTACTACTGGCTCTTACGGGCGCGTATGAGAAAAAGCACCACCGCGTCGAACCGCCGAACCCTTTGGCTCTCCTGGAATACCGTTTGGATCAACTCGGTCTAAGTGAGGAGGAGGTAGATCGTTTCATGGAAGCGCGGCATAAGTTGCCGGAGATTCTCAGCAGCGAAAGCGGTCTCAGTCTGGACACAATCAAGACCCTCCGAGACATACCTTTTGAGGCTTTTACCGCATGAGGACTCCCCCTCTAGACCGGACGCGACCAATCCAGTGACAGGCATCACGTTGCACCACGCCTTATTTGACTTCGTCCTTCCTTTGCGGAACGCACTCTGGGCTAGCTCTCGAAGCCAACGTCGAGAGCGTACAAGTGTCCGTCGGTGCTGCTGAAATAGACCGTTCCGCGACGAATACTCGGTGCCGCGAGAATGGCCCCTTCGGTTGCAAAGGTCCAGAGCTCCGTTCCGGCGCGTGCATCCAACGCGTACAGACTGTGGTCCGTGTTCCCAAGGTAGACCACTCCGTTGGACTCCACAGGGGCTGTGTACACACCGCTGTCGCTGTCGTGCCGCCACTTATCCTCTCCAGTCACCCTGTCGAGGGCATAAATGGTGCCTTTTAACCCTGAGAAGAAGAGCAGATCTTCCGTAAAACCAAGCGATGTGTATACTGCCTTCTCGGTGCCCCGCCGCCATCGTTGGCGCCCGGTAGCAGCCTCGACAGCGTGTAGCGTGGTTTCTCCGCTCCCGAAGTAGACGATTCCTGCTGCGCTCTGCGGCGAGCAATCAATAGGCGCTCCCGCCTTATACTCCCAGACGGGATTACCCGTACCTTCGTCCAGAGCGTAGAAAATCCCTCTAGGACTTCCCACGAACACCATTCCAGTGTCCGCAGCGGGCGAGCACTCGGCCCAGTGCAGAGTGGTACCCTTTACCTTGAACTGCCACCGCAGTTCACCGGTCAAGCTGTCAAGGGCGTACAGACAGCCATCAGAACTCGTAATGTAGACTTTCCCTCCGGCCAACCGGGGTGAAGACCATATAGGCCCCCTGGTCTTGAACCGCCATACCGCGGCTCCCGTGTCCGCGCTTATGGCGTGTATGTGGCTGTCCCAGCTTCCGAAATAGACCAGTCCGCCTTCCACCACGGGAGATGACCGAATGACGTCTCCCGCGCGGTAACTCCAGATTTGTCCGCCGGTCGCGCAATCGAGGCAATAGAAGCGCGCGTCCCAGCTCCCAAAGAAGAGTGCGTTCTCGGAAAAAGCCGGTGACGAAACGATCCAGGCGTTTGTGCGAAACCGCCAACGATACGAATAGAGCGTCAATTGCTGAGTGTGGGAAAGACGCTGGCCGGTCACTTCGATATCCACGGTGGGATCGCCCTCGGATCTTCGCTCCTCCAGTTCCTCTTGCGTCAACAAATTGGCTGCAACAAGCTTCTTGAACAAGCTGGTAAGTCCTCGAGCGGAAAACCCATACTTGGCCATGAGCTCTTCATCGCTGAGGCCGGCACGAATATCAATTACGGCTTCTCGGGCATTCACTCTTGGTTTTGCAGACTTCATCCGATAACTCCTATAATGTTTAACGTTGCCACCGCATGGGCTTCATTGCAAGTCCACGGGTCATCGGAGCGCTAGAATCCCACAGTTAGAAGGGGATATTCTGGTGGCAGTTAGGGGTCGCTGTGGGATTCGGTCCGGCCTGTGGGGGCGCATATCAAATCCAACAAAGACAAGAGGTGGCGCCACTTGATTTTCACGGCCGATCTGCTAAATTCTGCACCAAGGCGGGCGATAGCCCGGATGATCTTGACTTGAGAGCGCTCGATGCTTCGCAAGGTATTCTTCTCCATATTGATGCTGGTCAGCCTGTCTGCGTTGATCTATGGCGGTTTTTTCAGGGAATTCAAGGTATACGATAACCTGGAGAAATTCGACCAGCTCAAGAACGTGGGCATCAGGATCAAAATCCCCGGATACGACCAGCAACAGCCGGAACTAACAGTCCAGTCTCAATGGTTCTCGGAACCTGAGGTGGTCAATGCCATGACTTTCGACGGAATCGGGTTGTACAAAGATGGGCGCCTGATTTCGAATTATCCTGATCTGAGAATGCTTAAAGGCAGGCGTCCCTGCCCGACCTGACTCTGATAAGGACCGCCGTGAGCGGTGGGCGGAATGCGATTGCGGCAACCCGGGACCGACGCGTGGGATATTATTGGCCAAACAAGAACTTTAGACTTAATCCACGCGAGCGACGCCCTGAGGTGAGACGCACCCGAGAAATATGAACAAATACCTAGGGATCTCGCTGTGGAGAAATTAAGACTCAAGGTTCAGCTCGCGTGTGCCGCGTTGTTTAACATTGGCTTCGTGCAGTGGCACACCGTGTGCTTCCCTGTTCTCAATTGTCATTCCTGTCCTATATCGCTCTTTTCATGTCCCATTGGGGTCATCGGGAAGTTTGCGGAAGTCGGCCTCGTCCCGCTCAGCGTCATCGGCTTGATGGCTGTGGGAGGCCTGGTAGCCGGGCGTCTGCTTTGCGGGTGGGCCTGTCCTTTCGGGTTTCTCCAGGAATTGCTCTACAAGATACCGTTCCCCAAGTTCACCATGCCGTCCTGGACCAGATTTATCAAATACGGCGTCTTTGTCGCACTCGTAGTGCTTGTGCCGGTATTCCTCTCGACCGCGTCGCAGCTCTATTTCTGCAGGCTCTGCCCTGTGGCCACCATCGAATCAGCTATTCCGTGGGCGATTATCAGCGGGACCACGAATGCAGTCTCTCTTTCAATCCGCCTGGCCATCCTCTTCGGTATTGTCATGGTCGCGATGGCGCACAGACGTTTCTTCTGCAAAGTGATCTGCCCGCTCGGAGCATGTCTATCGCTGATGAACCGATTTGCCGCCATATTCCCTGAGCGCAATGTGGACTGCATCGAGTGCGGCACGTGCAGCAAGGTCTGCCCCATGGGCACCGGCAGGGAAGAGGACGGCTTCGGCGCATTCGATGAGAAAACCGAAGAATGTATTTCCTGCCTCGAATGCCAGAAGAAGTGCCCCACCAGCGCCATCAAAATCTGGGGCGGCTAGAATCGGTTGCAAGAGAGGAGTATTTGAAGAAGGAACCGGGGAGGCCCCTTTTTCTGCAAAAAGGGTCCTCCCCGGACCCCTCCTCCAAAAACTCCCCACTCTTGCAAGCGCTTCCAGCGCTTGTAGGTCTTGGCACCTGGAAGACTTGCGGTTACATCATACGGCGGATTATGGGACGTGAAGTCGACAGCCGGGGCGTGAAGGATGCGCCGGCCTCAAAGTCACCTGTCCGTCATATGATTCTAGTGGAACGAGGGGTGCTAGAGTGGAGGCACGTAACTAGGGCTCGAAGGTGAGATCGACGACGTGGCCGTCCAGGTCGATCCAGACCATGAACCCGGAGGGTTTCTTCTTCTTGGCCCTTGTGCGTATCTCGTTGAGGCGTGATGAAGGCATGTCCACTGCCGCGGTTTTTAGGAAGCGGTTGAGTTCTCGGAGTGTCTTGAAGTGCTGTATGGTCATGAGGTTACCTATGCTGGGCTGGGAAAATAAAAAGGGGCGATGAATGCCGCCCCAATTGAATTAACATATCTTAATCTGGCCCATTTTGGCAAGAGCTCTTGCCTATGCTCGCGATTCATCCGGTTATGTAAGCCAAAGGTGAGATCCCCACTCTGCTCCGTTGCATTTCGTGTAGCCTATAATCGCACAAAAGCACATTACCCCTCATCCCGGCAACTGCAAGTGATTGTAAAAGGACTAGTCAGTCTGTCGAGAGGCGGAAGATCACGATTTGATTTTTCAACATGGCCGAAGAAAGTGGAGCAAGCGCTGGAAGCGCTTGCAAAGCTCCTAGCATTTGAAGCCGCTGCTCAGGTCTTAGTCTTGTGTGCGCTCTTTTCTTTGCTCAGGCGGCTGGTGGTACGCGCTAACCTTGCAATGAGGGTTTCCAGGAATACCTGGTAAAACTTTACTCGCAGCTCGGGGCTTTCGCGCTCCAGGATCTTCAGGTCGAGCTTCAGTACGAGACACGGTTCTCGCGCGATCACGTGGGCAGTCCGGGGGGTCTTGGTGAACGCGCCCATTTCTCCGAAGCAGGCTCCTGTCTTGAGTTGCGCGACTTTCTTCTTGTGCTTCACCACCTTTACCGTCCCGTGGATAAGCACGAAGAAAGTGGTATCAGCGTCACCCTCTCTGACGATCACTTGTGACTTCTCATACCGGATGAACTTGCCGTGTCTGACAATCTCCTCGATTTCTTTGCGACTGAAAGGCTGGAAAAACTCAATCGATTTAAGGTACTCGGCCTTTCGGGAAGCCTTGAAGTCCCTTACCGGGATCATCTTTCCCTTCATGGCCTGATCGAGGTTTTCAGCAAATTCTTCGCCGGACGCGTATCTCAGGTCAGGCTCTTTTTCCAAGGCTCGTTCGATGACCACCTGGATGCCCGGAGGAAGTTGAGGATTAAGCTTGGTGATCGGTGGAGGGGGCGCGTACCGGACATTATCCATGAGCTCATACAGGGTGCGTCCTTGAAACGGACGTCTGCCGGCGAGCAGTTCGAAGAGAACCACGCCCAAGGAAAAGAAATCGGTCTGTTTGGTAAGCTCCAGGCCCTTGGTTTGTTCCGGGGACATGTAACTGGGCGTGCCCATCACGTCGAGCGCGGGTGTCTTCTCCATCTGAGCCGTTACGGCAATGCCGAAGTCCGTGATCTTGATAGTCTTATCCAGGGTGTACATCAGATTCGCGGGCTTAATGTCTCGGTGAATCACGTTCCGCGAATGCGCGAAATCCAGTGCGCGACAGACCTTCTTGATCAGTTCCACGACCGTGGCAGGAGGCAGAAGAGTCTCTTTGGTATTGTAATTAGCCAGAGTCTTGCCTTCTACCAGCTCCATCGCGATGTAGCAGCAGTCGGAATCCTGGCCGACGTCGTAGATGACCACGATGTTCGGGTGAACGAGGTTCCCGGCGATACGGGCCTCCTCGAAGAACTTGCGTGTCACGTACTGAAGGTCCTGCTTGTCATATATCAGGTCAAAACGCCGAGTCTTGAGCGCAACCAGGCGGCCGATCATCGGGTCGCGCGCGCGAAACACCTCACCCATATTCCCTCTACCAAGGGTTCCGAGTATTTCGTACCTTCCTATGGTAGGCTGTAGTTTTGGCTCTTCTAAAATTATTTGTACAAGGTCTTCAGGTCGGTCCATGAAATTTATTATAGCCAATTTGCGGCTCGCGAGGAAGCTCCACTGTTGACAGGTTGGCACGAGATCGGGAACATACGACGGAGAAATTGGGGGCGAGCAAGTCTATGGCCGTCACCAGGATCGCGAAAAACCTCTTTAGGACCCGTGAAATCCTCAGCGTGTTCTTCCGTCACGGGTTCGGAGATTTGGTTCAGCGGATGGGCCTGGCCCGCTTCCTGCGATTTCGCTACAGGCGCGATAAGGCTCTACGAGAGCCTCCTGAGCCAAAGACGCCGGCCAAACGGTTCCGAGAAGCCCTGGAAGAGCTGGGGGGCGCGTTCGTTAAGCTCGGGCAGCTCCTCTCTACCAGGCCGGACATCCTCCCCACGACCTGGATCGAAGAATTAACCCCACTCCAGGACGATGTGGCCGCGGTTGATTTCCGCCTTATCCAGGACACTCTGGAAGCTGAACTAGGCTCTCTCTCGATCCGGTTCCGGTTTGTGGATCCTACTCCTCTCGCCACCGGATCCATAGCCCAAGTTCACGCAGGCGTGACCCTCGACGGGGACGAGGTGGTGATAAAGGTCTGCAAGCCGGGCGTGAAAGAGGCCATTTTTCAAGATATCGACATTCTGGAAGCCTTGGCTGAAGTCATGGAAAAGCACGTCCCGGAATCACGTAATTACCAGCCGATAAGCATCGCGAGGCAGTTCCGCGAGGCAGCCACTGATGAGCTGGACTTCACCAGGGAAGGACGCAACCTGGACCGGTTCAGGGCCGACTTCGAACCTCATCCGCATGTGATCTTTCCTCGTGTGTACTGGGACCAGACCACCGAACGCGTGCTCACCATGGAACGCATCTACGGGGTGAAGATTTCCCTCGTGGAGACTGTGCCGGACGCAGGCATAAATAGGGACAAGGTCTCACAAAACCTGGCCGAGGCTGTATTGCGGCAAATACTTGAATTCGGCTTCTTCCACGGGGATCCGCATCCGGGGAACATCGTGGTGGTAGGCGAAGAAGACATCTGCTTCTTCGATTGCGGCCTGGTCGGGCGCTTAGATGAGCGACTGAGAGAAAACCTCTTACTGCTGGTTTCCGCGGCCATCCGAAGGGACATTGACACCCTCGTAAACATCCTCGCTGACATGGATACCCTCCCTCAGGACCTGGAACGAGCCCGTTTCGTAAGGGAAGCAAACCTGTTCGTAGAGCGGTATTATCGCATTCCGCTTGCTAAGATCCGATTGTCCTCCATTGTTCAAGATATCATGGAGATCATCCGCAGATTCGGTATCAGAATCCCTTCCGACGTGCTGTTGATCGGAAAGGCCCTGATCACTCTTGAAGGCGTGGGACGCACTCTCGATCCTGACTTTGACGCGGTGAGCGCAGCTGAGCCGTTTGTTCGACAATTAGTCATGACCACGTATGGTCCCAAGGTGTTGGGCAGAAGGTTTGCTCACGCATCCGGTGAGCTGTTGAGGCTCCTTGCAGACCTCCCGTACGACCTCAGAGAATTCTCCCGAAACCTCCGAGAGAACCGGCTCCGCATCCAGATCGAGCACAGAGGCCTAAGCGAGCCGGTCCGAGAGATGAACCGTGCTTCCAAGCGAGTTTCCATCAGTCTTGTCACATCCTCTGTAGTTCTTGCGTCTTCCGTAATCGTCCTAGCCTCCACTGAACCCCGATTCATGGGCGTGCCTATCTTCGGCATCATCGGCTTCGCCATCGCCGCCACTCTGTCGCTGTGGTTGCTTGTATCCACGCTGAGAGATAATCGAAGATAGATTCCCAGGGATTCCAACCTCATTGCGGTCAATTCAGGAATTCGATATGATGGCCCCAGAAGCCCATAGGAATCTCCCGGGTGCAAATGAGTGCCAGCTCGAAAGACGGAGTCGTCTCCATTCAAGGGTGGGAGGGTGGCCGCGATGGATACGATCAACAATGTGGGGGACGTGAACGCAAGACCTCAGACTCCATCTGGCGCTAGCATTGAAGACACCCAATCCGTTGCCCGAGGTCAGGCAGCTTCCGAGTCCAAAGCATCGCGCCGCGTTCTCACGCGGTCGCGATGGAAGGCTCGACAATTCCTCCGGCGAAACAAGATCTTCTTTGAGACTTTGGTTCCCGCGGCGATCCTCATATTCACTCTCCTCGTCCTAATGACACAAACGCTGATTTTCCGTCAGCAATTCAAACTCTTGGAGATCCAGACGACCATTCAGGCAAAACAAATCAGCAACATTCCTGTCCTTGGCCTTTCCTTCAAGGAACTGACGCTGTGGGATACACTCGAGTTCGAATTGACAAACAGAGGCGGTTCATTTGAAGTGGCTGACTTTGACGCGAAGGTCAGTTGCATCGGCTTGTGTGAGATTAGTCCCAGTGTGCTGTCCGTCGAGGTACCCTTGACGAATTGTCGCCCAACGTGGCGTCGCGAAGAACCGGCAAAACCAGGGAAGTCAGGGACTGCGATCCTGCACGTTGGGAGCGATTGGCGCGCGATCGGGAATGATTACTTACGCGTGGTGAAGAGGGCGGGAGGCAAGGGTACCTTACGTCTATTCATGTCCATGCGGTTCGAGGGCCGTGACGCGGCTGGAACGCGACATACCTGGTATTTCATACACAATTGGGACCTTAGCGAGCCAGGCGGATCAGCGGACACGAGCAAGGCCAGGGAATGTGATGAAGAGGAGTGGAAGTGGCACGCCTGGAGGCATGAGCAATCGACGCTCGCGGGATGGGTGGTCCCTATTGACGAGATCAGAGCCATAGATCTACTCGCTTGGCTCCGACCAGGGTGGTTCGGCTATGGTTATGGTGATTGGGGGGGATACGATGACTCTGACTACAATGACTATCTTGATGGTTCGGACCCATTCAAAGGAGTAGAGCCCCCATTCTAAAGTCACTACGATTTGATGGAGGCAACGCGGTATCGATGGTGCAGCAATATCAGTCGCTAGTTTCTGAGATACCATAGCCCTACGACGAGCCAAATTCCGCGTTTATGGCCTGAATAGCCTGTGCGAAGCGCACTGGATGATATCTGAACCGCGATTTTGCTCCTGGGCCAAGCAAACCATCGAAGCGTTCCCTGATGTCGTCCGTCCGGTCGGGGTTGATAACCCAGAAATGTTCAAGAGGATTAGGCCCGATACAGCCCAGCGCGTAGAGGTACCGAAAGAACAAATCTGTCTCTGGCAGGGAATAACCAATCACGAATATACTTTGGGCCTCTTGAAGCTCACTTGCAGCCCGTCGCCACACTTTCCTCAGCCCTTCGTGATAATCGGTCTTGTTCCACGTGGGAGGTACAATGATTGGCTCGGGAATTATGTCGTCCTGGGGCGGAGACTTCCTCAGCGCTGATACTATCGGCAGACTAACCGAATTGGAGGTCCATGGCGGAGGGATGGGCACACGTGGCAAGAATTGGTTCAAATGCCACGTGAACACCTCACCGGGGTGATTCCTGAGCGGCGCCCAGTTCAAAGACCCATGTAGCTTCAATAGGGGAATACTGTCCTGTGGAGTTGCCCCATCGACAGCGTAATCCACGTTGAGCGAGCATTTGTGCAGTGCGAAGTCTATGGCTATGTCATAGTTAAAAGTAATAATTGACACCGTTTTGCGCGGAATGGCGATATCTCTTAGGTACTTGATAAGCTCTACGAAACTTTCGTACGGAGGAGGGTAAGAAATATCTCCCGGTTTAGCTGGAAACAACAGAGTATGTTCAATGGTAGCGGCAATCAGGATCTTCATGTCTTGGATCAGGCCATCAATCTTTTCCGCGTCGTGTCGTGGGAACTTGCCGAGCGTCTTGGCCATCTCAAGTGCCGCGAAAACCGATTCCACGTTGTGGATGTCGAAAGCAGCCTTGGAGTGGACGTGCTGTAGAGCTCCACGAGCCTTAAATACCCGTTCAAAGCTTTCCTTTTCCGGACTTTGGAGTGCTCCCTTCGCTAGCAGGCTCCAGGGAACATCGAGGAAGTTCGCCATTAGAGGGGCACCGGCCTGGGCTGAAGCACCTGCTCCCAGTATGAAGACCACGTCACTCATTGGTCAGCAGTCCCCCGCTGTAGAGCTTTCTCGCGCAACCGGATGATCGTATTCTTGTTGAAACCCCATTCCTGGCCGCCTCTAAGCGGCTTCCCTAATCGGCATTCGCGTGCGATCCGGGCCAAGTGGCTCGCATCGTCAGGAGACCACCGATTCCTGATTGCCCACGCACGTATGTCAGCCGGATCTTCTAATAACCCATTTTGACCCAAGAGCTTGAGTAGCCCCATCGTATAGCTCTCGTCCAGAGGATGTCCTAGGCCTGTAGTAAGGTTGATTCGTTCCGTTATGTTCCGAAGCGCTTCTTCTAGGACAGGGTTTTTGATCAATGGATCGGGGTCTACCGGTTCTTGACCAGGACTTGTGGGATTCCACGTGCGTATCCACTGCGCTATCTTGTCCATCTTGTCAGGCACAGCGATAATCACGCGGGCCTCCCACAAATCATCCAGTTCGTCCAGCATGTCTTGACGTGCGTAGAATGCCACCGCTACGTGACCAAGATCTTCGTAAGAAATAGTCGCCGTTGTCTGGAGCTGGCACTCGATTCCTTCCAGCATTGCCACCTTGTCGGCCAGCAACGCCTTCATTGCCCGCTTTCCCAGTCCTGCCTCCAGGGCTGTATGCCTCAGATTCTGCCTTGAAGGAACCACAAGACAAATCGGTCCTTCGCACGAAATCTCTCTGTACAGCCTTTTGGCCAGCGCCAATGCCTCACGCACGGATTGGACAAGGTCACGATTCGGAGGAACCAGATACCTTTCTGTTCTTTCGCTCATTTTTGTCTCCTTCGTTTGTAGCTCCGCGCGATAATCACAGATCGGGGGAGTTGTCAAGAGACGCAAGACTGCCTGTGGGGCGAGGAATGGAATGAGGTGGCAAATAAATCTGGGGACACCTTACTTGATTCTCGCGCCTCAGCGCAAATTGGGTATGGTGTCCCCGGATTGTGCTGGATTGTGCGACCGCAAAGACAACGAACGAGGAGATAGCCGATGCGTTTAAGCGCCGTCTTCTTGCCGTAGCCGGATTCAAGTTTGTCTCGGAGCCATTGCCCATGGTGAACAGTCAGCACGCAGTCATTTATTATTTGTTCTTCGCATCGCACAATGACACGGGCGGAAAGATCGTATCAGAGATATTCAAGAAGCATTCGGAGAGGGCTGTCCCTTATGTCTCTTAACACCGGTATTGAATGGACTCAGGCGACGTGGAACCCTGTAACCGGGTGTTCGAAAGTGAGCCCGGGCTGTATGAACTGCTACGCAGAATGCATGGCTCGGCGACTTCAGGCCATGGGGTCTGCGAACTATCGGAATGGGTTCAAAGTGACTATTCATGAGCATGTGCTCGGGCTTCCGTTTCAATGGAAGCACCCGAAAAGAGTTTTTGTCAATTCTATGAGCGACCTGTTCCACAATGACGTGCCCACTGGCTTCATATTAAAGATTTTCGAGGTCATGCATCGTGCAAGCCATCATCAATTCCAGATCCTCACGAAGAGATCCGAACGCCTGCTGAAACTCGATTCCCTGCTGACGTGGCCTCAGAACGTGTGGATGGGGGTCACCGTGGAGACGGCTGACTACGCCTTTCGCATCGATCAGCTCAAACGAACAGGCGCGAAGCTCAAATTCTTGTCACTTGAACCCTTGTTGGGGCCAATCCGTAATCTTGAATTGCATCTCATTGACTGGGTTATCTTGGGCGGTGAGTCGGGCTACAGGGCACGGCCGATGGCATCCGAGTGGGTCAGCGAGATACGGGATCAATGTGTGAAATCCGATGTGCCTTTCTTCTTCAAACAGTGGGGAGGAAGGAACAAGAAGAAGGCCGGACGAGCCCTGGAGGGGCGTATCTGGGATCAGATGCCCGATCCTCGCGCTCGCCTCTTCTGAAGGTCACGTCTCCTACCCTTTTCTTTGATCGAAACATGAGAGGGAGGCTATGAAACTGAAGATTGACCTCGAAGCTGACGCGTTGTACCTCACTCTTGACGAATCTGCCGCCGTGGAGTCTGAAGAGGTGTCCCCGGGAGTGATAGTAGATTACAACGCGGAAAACAAAGTGGTGGGCATAGAGATGCTCCATTTGTCAAAGCGCGTCCCCAAGCTCGACACACGGAAGCTGCTTTTCGAAACCGTTGCGGCGTCGGGGCCGCAATAGTAGACACTGCCCCGCTTTAGCAGTTTTGGTGTCGAGGCTGGTGTGCTGGCTCCTCGCCACGCCCTTTTCCCTCACGCTCCGATCCTAAGACCGCCAAATGCAATAGTTTATTAAATAATTACAAGACGATGTCAATATTACTTGCGTCATTCATGAATAGAGAATAAAATACTCCTATGAGTCTAAGATCACATGATATTGTCCTTGTACTGAAGCTCGCCTCCCTCGGAGAGCGGAGATGGTCTTATCCCTCTCTCGCTGAAGAGCTTTTTATGAGTCCTTCAGGCGTGCACGGCAGTGTCCAGCGAGCGATAGAGTGCAAACTCCTTGATCCCGTGAAGAAAAAGCCTCGAAGAGCAGCAGTGGAAGAGTTTCTCATTCACGGTATCAAGTACGTCTTCCCTCCCCAACGTGGTGGTCTGGCTCGCGGGATGCCAACAAGCTACGCGGCTCCGCCTTTGGCATCTCAGATTGTCCAAACGGCCGAGTATTCTCCGGTGTGGCCTTACGCCAAGGGCGCGGTGCGAGGGTATGTGTTCTCTCCTCTACACAAAGCGGTTCCCCAGGCTGCCGAGAAGGATGCCTACCTGTACGAACTTCTAGCGCTCGTGGATGCTATTCGGGGAGGAAGAGCGCGAGAAGTTTCGATTGCCATCGAAGAGCTAAAAATGAGACTGCGTCCCAGAAGCAGATCGCGCAAAGCCTCTGATACCATTGGGGCCTTTACGGAAAGTACATGAGGACTCCGAATCCAATAAATCTGGCGATGGTGAAGCACGTGGCGGAACGACTCGCTGGACTGCGTGAAAAGGTGGTCCTTGTGGGAGGGGCTGTTGTCGACCTCTTGATTACCGATCCGGCCTCTCCGCCAGTGCGAGGCACAAATGATGTAGACATGATCGTAGACGTGGCGTCCTTGCACGACTACTACCAACTCAGCAACCTGCTCCGGTCCTTAGGATTTGTAGAGGATTCCCAAGCAGAAGGCGGGCCGGTGTGCCGATGGATCATCGATGGCGTCAAGGTCGATACCATGCCTGCGCGGGGTCGGGTGCTGGGATTTGCAAGCAAATACTATGTTGTTGCGTTGGAAACCGCTGTCCCACTGGAGATTGCCGAGGGCCTCACCATTCGGGTTGTTTCTGCTCCATGCTTCTTGGCCACGAAACTTGAAGCTTTCAAAGATAGAGGACACGACGATTTCATGGGGAGTCCCGACATCGAGGACGTGATCGCTGTCGTGGACGGACGCCCCGAAGTGGTTGAGGAGATCAGCTTGTCTCCTCGCGAGATCAAGGATTTCCTCGTGAAAGCCTTCGCTGCTTTATTAGACGAAGAGGCATTCTTGGAATCTCTCCCTGGATATATGGAAGCCGGAGGCGAGAACCCTGAACGCGTCTCGATCTCTCTTCAGCGAGTCAGGGAAATAGCGTCAATGGATTCTTGACTCATACCAGTTCGCTTTCAAACGGTGAAGAAGACGTCGGACCAAAAGCAGCACTGACCTGGTGCCCAGGTCAGTGGCACCCAACAGCCAACCAATATCGGTCCGGGGCGCCACGGACCTGAGCTTTGGCAGGTCCGTGTCTGATTCACTGGACCATTCGTTGCTTGACCGCGCACTCGTATCACCTGATCTCCCGTCCCCCCGATACCTCCATTCTGCCGATCACTTCTCCATTCTTTATCGTTTCAAGCTTGACTGGAAAGCGGCGCGGTAAATCGTCGGAAGCCCCGAGTTGCACCAGAACCGGTATGTAATTGCTGGTTCGGGCTTTGACAAAGCCTGAGCGGGTGTCGGGCTCGGATTCCAAGACTGCTTCAAGGGTTTGTCCCAGGAATCGTTCATAGAAAGCTCGGCGGAAGGTCGCGGATAGGCTTCTCAGCTCATCCACACGGCTCTGAGCTATGGATGCGGGAACGCGGGGTTTGAAAGACGCGGCAGGCGTCCCCGGGCGTGGCGAAAACGGGAACACATGGAGATACGATGGGTTCAGTTCCTCGATCAAGGCGCGGGTCTTAAGGAAGGAGTCGTCATCCTCGCCAGGAAAGCCCACCATCACATCCAGACCGATGCACGCGTCGGGAATCGTATCGTAAATCCGGCGGACGAGATTCCTGATCATCGAAGCGCTGTACGGTCGGCCCATGCGCCGCAGGATCGCGTCATCACCGCTCTGGAGCGGAATATGAAAATGACGGCAAATGCGGGGCTGTGCAGCGATCAGCGCGAGCAGCCCGTCCGTGATTTCCTGCGGTTCCATTGAGCTCAGTCTGAATCGAGCTTGGGAGCTTTCCTGAAGGAGTCGCTCAAGCAGGCGTTCCAGAGACGTCGCAGAAGACAAATCTCGGCCGTACATGCCCAGATGCACGCCGGTAAGGACAATTTCTACGAATCCTGAAGCTTCCAGGCTCCTAGCGTGTTCAATAACTTTTTCTTCGGCCAGGCTTCGGGATGGACCTCTGGCTCTTGGGACGATGCAGTACGTGCAGCGCTGGGAACAGCCATCCTGAACCTTGAGGAAAGCTCTGGCCCTTCCGGGAATCGCGGCAGGGCCAAGGTCTCCGAACTCTACCGAATGCGCAGCGCGTGTTCGAGTCTCGTCTTGGCCGGGCTGCGTCTCCCCTTCGAGGAATTCCTGAAAATGGTCTTTCTCGAACGTGCCCATAACAAGCCGGTCTTGCGAGAGCCGTTCCACCACGGAAGGATCGATTTCCGCGAGGCACCCCGTAATCACGAGTCGAGCTGAAGGGAATTGCCGGGCCAATCGATTAATCGTTCGCCGAGACTTGGCTTCAGCACGTGAGGTCACGCAGCAGGTATTCACAAGAACCAGGTCAGGCGCACCTGCCGTTCCGTCAACCACGTAACCTCGCTCTTCAAGGATGCGTCCCATGGCCGCGGCTTCAGCCTGGTTGACCTTACATCCGAGCACGTATACGGCTGCTCTTTTTCTTGAATCGGTTTCCGAAGGTTTCATGGTCTTTTGACACTTTGCCGCAATCATGCTAACAATCCGGGCATCTGAGGTCAATCGCCCGGCGCCGAAGAGCGGTTGCATACTCCAAGAGTTTTTGAAGAATTGGGGGGGGGGGGGGGGGGGGGGGGGGGGGGGGGGGGGGGGGGGGGGGGGGGGGGGGGGGGGGGGGGGGGGGGGGGGGGGGGGGGGGGGGGGGGGGCGGGGCGCGAGAGGCGCGGGCCC
>JBFLZC010000001.1:0-446472 GCA_040756375.1 Thermodesulfobacteriota bacterium | reverse complement strand
GGCCGGGGCGGCCCTTTTTGTGTAAAAAGGGCCTCCCCGGACCCCTCCCCAAAAACTCTCCGCTTGCGGAAGCGCTTCCAGCGCTTCCAACGAGTATTTCGGGCGAATTCCTGGCGGTTTGTCGCCGTTCGGTGGCCTGAGAATGAAGAGTATCGACTGAATTGGGATTGAAGAGGTCATACATTGATTGCTAAGAATAACGGTTGCACCTTTTCTTCCTCTTCCGACAAGCTTTTTTGGCTTCGTCTGTTAAGCTGCCTGTCTCTTGCTCTCTTCCTATCCATCCTGCTGTATGGTTTGCCGGCGCTTGCTCAGGAAGAGGAAATCACGATCCCGAAGGCACCTGTGCCCGCGGCGGATCCTGCCGACCGGTTCTTCGACATCAAGATCCCGCCGGGATTCGAGCCGATTCAGTCGGACGATGCGGGCATTCTCAAATGGCGGAAGGGGCCTGCTGAGATCTACCTGGTTGTGGGGGACAATCTGTCCAAGTCGTCCAAGAAGGTCTACGACGAGCTCTTCCAGGCTGCCAAGAACAACAAGAAGATCGAAAAGGTCGAAGCCATCCGCGTCCGCGGCGGCAAAGCATTCCTGTACAAAGAGCAGCCCCCTGGAGACGAGACGAAGGCTCGCCTGTGGAGGCTATTCGTTATCACGGATCAGAAAATCATCAATGTGGATTTTGTCGCGCCTCGAAAAGATTTTGAAACCTATTCCCGCGATTTTGACGCCACCCTCAAGTCGTTTAAGCTGAAAGACTCCTAATACGGAGAAGCTTCGCATGGCGCACTCCCCGCAAGAGCTGATGCGAGCCATCCCATCGGTTGACCGTGTGCTGAGTGACAAGGCTATTGCGCGACTCCGAGCGCGATACAGCGAAGAGCTAATCAAGCGCATGGTCAGGCTGGGGCTGGAGAAGCTCCGAGAAGAGCTTCGCGACGGCGCCGCGGCAAAGGCAGACTGCGCCATGAAAGCGGTTGCGGAGCGTGTGGCTCGTCTCCTTGAAGAAAGGGTAGGGCCCCGGCTACGCACCGTGATTAATGCCACCGGTGTTATCGTGCACACCAATCTGGGCCGGTCGCCGCTTTCCAAGCGGGTTGCCGACCGAATCGCAGAGATTGCCTGCTCCTATTCCAACCTGGAATACAATCTGGAAGAAGGCCGCAGAGGCGAACGGAATGCGCATTTACGTGAGCTTATGCAGGAGCTCACGGGCGCGGAAGCCGCGATTGCCGTGAACAACAACGCAGCCGCGGTGCTCTTGGCGCTGTCAAGCCTGGCTCAAGGCCGGGAAGTGGTGGTTTCCCGCGGGGAATTGATCGAGATCGGCGGGTCATTCCGCATTCCGGACGTGATGGCCCGCTCCGGGGCTATTCTGCGTGAAGTGGGCACGACCAACCGCACTCATCCACGGGATTACATCAACGCGATCAACGAAAACACTGCGCTCATCCTCAAGGTGCACCCAAGCAATTACCGGATAGAGGGCTTTACCAGAGAAGTTGAACTGGAGGAGCTTGTCGCTATCGGCCGCGATCGGGGCGTGCCCACCATGATGGACCTGGGGAGCGGCTGCCTGGTGGATCTCTCGCCGTACGGGCTTGAAAGGGAAACCACAGTCCAGAGCGTGATTGCTGCGGGTGTGGATGTGGTCAGCTTTAGCGGTGACAAGCTCCTGGGCGGTCCGCAGGCGGGAATCCTCGCGGGCAGAGCGGACCTGATCGAGCAGATGCGCACCAATCCGCTTGCGAGAGCGCTCCGCATGGACAAACTCACGCTTGCCGCGTTGGAAGCCACTCTGCTGGAATACACCAAGCCGGAAGGACCGGCCGACGGCGTACCGACGCTGGCCATGATCATGAAGCCTCGCGAAGAGCTTGACGCCATCGCGGAAACCATTGCCGCAAAGCTGCGTGCCGCGCTGAAAAAGCGAGCCGAAGTAAGCATCGTGGTTGGCGTAGGCAGAGTAGGGGGTGGAGCGCTTCCGACGGAAGATCTTCCTGGCCCGAGGGTCTCTGTCCGGCCTCGTAGAGTGTCCGCAGGCCGCCTGGAACAGGCATTGAGAGCCGGTGATCCTCCGATAATCGTGCTGGTGAAAGACGATGCAATCCTCATTGACCCGCGCACCCTGCTGCCAGGCGAACCGGACGCGGTCGCGGAGCTCATGAAGATAGCTTTGGATCGAGCTGAAGCATTCTGAGGAGCTGAGTAAGAACGGTCGTAAAACCTTCTGGTTTCTTGAGGATGGGCTGCGATGCGGGCGCTGTAGGGGCGCACGGCCGTGCGCCCCTACGAAGAAGGAATCCCCGGCTACTCCCCAAAAAGCTCTACGATTTTCCGGCCGTCTCTCGGCTCTCTGTATGATGAGAGACCAAAAGAAGACTCATTGTGTGCTGAGGGGGGCCTAGGCAGAAGCAATGATAGGTCATCCTGGTGGTCCAGAATTAGACGGTCCGTCGGCCGAGGCACAAACGGAAGACCAACCGGCAAGGAAGCGTCGTTACTTAGGGTACCTCGTGGGAGCGATTCTTGCTGTCTCCTATATTTATGTGAGCGATTTCCTTCCTGAAGGCGTAACGCAATGGCACGACTGGCTTGTGGGTACAGGTAGACCGGCGCGGCCGGGATGGATCCTAGTGCTCGCTGTATTGTTATTGTCCGTAGGCTTCCTTCTTCTTTACTCATATTTCAAGCCAAATGAACAGATTTTGAGACAGAGGTCCAAATTGCTCGAGCTTGGAATCGTCATTCTGGGCTTAATGGGGCTGATAATCGCGTTGTTGACCTTGCCACGTCGGTGATTTGTGTGAAGATGCGTCACTCTCTGCTTCGCTCTTTTGGGAAAGAGAGCGACATGAGCAGCGCGGTGGGACGAGTCACTTCCAGCCGACGAACTTATGAAAAACCTGTCCCGGTTTGACTGCCATCAACCCACTGAGGAGCCGAGCAGAAACGGTCGCAGAACTTTTGGGTTCTTGAGGATGGGCTGCGATGCGGGCGCTGTAGGGGCGCACGGCCGTGCGCCCCTACGAAGAAAGATTCCCCGGCCACTCCCCAGAAAACTCTACGTTTTTCCGGCCGTCTCTTGAATCCTCGCATGACAGGAGACCCAAAAACTTCTTATTCTGTGCTAAGGGGGGCTAGGCAAAAGCAATGATAGGTCATCCTGGTGGTTCAGAATTAGACAGTCCGTCGGCGGAGGCACGAGCTGAGAGTCAATCTGAGAAGAAGAGGGGTCTCAGTAGATTCGAAATCGCGGGACTCATCATATTTGCCGTGGCGTTCTTTTGGCTGTGCGGTTTTCCACCCGCAGGGAGTCTAATGCAATGGCATGATTGGTTTTTTGGAGGATGTGGTGTACTGGGTCCATTGGCCCCCGTGAATATATTAACGTTATTCTGTGCGGCCATATATTGGCTTCTCGTTCTTAGGTATAGGAAACGTTAAGGTAAGGGGCACAGGGGCTCCCTGTGACTAAACATGTCCGCGAAACATTCCCCAACCACCGCCACAATTCCCCAGAACGCCACTCCCGACAGAGCAGATCGACTCCTGGCCGAACTTCTGAAGGAGAAGTTCAGCCGGTCGGGTGTGGCACGGCTGATCCGACTCGGACGGGTCCGGGTTTCCGGCAGAGCCATCCAGCCATCCACAATCTTGAAGCCTGGAGATGTGGTGGAGATCGATCTTGCTGAGCAGAAGCCGATACTTGATTTGGCCGGGCCTGCGCCTTTGGTCGATATCCTTTTTGAAGATGAAGACTTAATCGTGGTGAATAAACCGCCAGGACTGGTTGTGCATCCCGGCGCGGGTCGGCCGGTGAGCACGCTCGTGGATACGCTGGTAAGCTCCAGGCCTGAGATGGTCGGAGTGGGCCAATATGGTCGGTGGGGTGTGGTGCATCGCCTGGACAAGGACACGTCCGGTGTGATGGTGGTCGCGAAGAGCCAAAAGGCGTATCAGGCGCTTTCAGCCGCGTTCAAAGAGCACTCGATCCATCGGGTGTATCTCGCGCTGGTCAGAGGCGAACCATCAGCAGACGAAGGCATGGTGGATAAACCGTTGGGCCGCCATGCTAAAGATCGCAAGAGGATTTCCACAGCCACGACAAAGCCCAGGGCTGCTATTACCCGTTGGAAGGTGCTGGAGCGGCTCGGTGGAATAACACTCCTGGGGGTTACGCCCAAGACGGGCAGAACCCATCAGATTCGAGTCCACCTCGCGTCCATCGGGCTGCCTGTGGCTGGAGATCCGGTGTACGGCCGGATGCGCAAGAAGACGTGCCTGAGGGACACGGCGCTGCGCCGCGGCTTGGAAAGCCTCAAAAGGCAGGCATTGCACGCAGCCGTGCTGGGTTTCACGCACCCCCGATCGGGAGAATACATGGAATTCTCAGCTCCCATGCCTGAAGACATGGCAACTGCGGTGTCGATGATGCGTAGCGGATGAAAAGGCAAGGATTTCTTGGAGAGTAGCCGGGGAGGCCCTTCAAATCCCCCCTTGCCCCCCTTCACTAAGGGGGGTTCCGGCAGATCCGCCCTTAATAAAGGTGCATCACGGGAGCTTTCCCCCTAACCAAGGGGGATTCCTTGAATTTTCCCTTTTCTAAAGGGGATACAGGGGGATTTTCCGGACCCCTCCCCAAGAACTCCTATATTTCCACCTACTTCCAATCCGAGTAGGATGTGGTGACCCCGGACTCGATCCGGGGGAACCGCATCGTTCAAGGAAAGACCGCGACTGATGCGGTTCCCCTGCGAGACGCCGGCTCACCGCATCCTAGGCGCTAAAGGGGGAATTGTCGTTGACCACCCGAAATATGTCATTTCGCGCTGTAGGGGCGGACCCGCGTGTCCGCCCTGTTTTATGCTTGTCCTATCCGGGCAGGCACGCGGGCCTGCCCCTACATTGACAGGGGCATTTCAGAGTGAGGTTTTGGCTGTGAACCTCTCAGACCACCCGACCGTTGCTGGATGCCTCAAAAGCTCGGGGGTTTTGCAGACACGTCCAGGATTCTTACCGCACGGTCAAAGGTCTTCCATCCGTGTCGTTTGCCCGCGGGCAGGAAGTAGCACTGATTCGGTCCCAATTTTTTTCGGTCATCCTCCACAAACATTTCAATTTCGCCGTCCAGCACGATGCCGCACTGGTCAAAGGGGTGTTCGTGGCCTGTGTCTTCCTTGCCCGCGCCAATTTCCATGCAGACCATGATGAGGTTGGACCCGATTTCCGCCTTGCTCATGATCCCCGGCCGGAATTCCGCCAATTGCACATCCTTCAGATCCCAAAATGCCATGGCCTCCTCCTGCCTTTTTTCTTGACTCTCGCGACCAACTCCAAGTAAAGTCAACAAGTTTATCAATCCATCGGGTTCCCAAATCCTCGTCCCGTGAGTCAGAATGAAAGGAGGATTATCCTTGAAATCACTGGTCTGTCTAAAACAGGTCCCTGACACGGAAACACAGATAAAAGTCAATCCCGAGGGGACTGGGATTGTCACGGAAGGGATCAAGTACATCATCAATCCGTATGATGAATTCAGCGTGGAAGAAGCCCTACGCCTCAAAGAGAAGTTCAAAGAAGGCGAAGTGGTTATTCTGGCAATCGGTCCTGACCGGGCCACGGAGTCGATCCGAACGGCTCTCGCCATGGGCGCGGACCGGGGCATCCATGTAAACGATCCCGCGCTCAACGCGGCAGATCCTTTCGCGGTGGCGCAGGCGCTGGCCGCGGCGGCCAAGGACGTCCAATACGACGTGATCTTTTGCGGTCACCGAGCCATTGACGACGACTTCTGTGAAGTCGGCGCGATACTTGCGGAATTCCTTGGGCTGCCTCAGGTGACGCTCGTCACCAAAGTTGAGGTGGCTGCGGATAAGAAAAGCGCAGTCCTGGAGCGGGACATAGAAGGCGGAAAAGAGACCGTGGAAGTTCCCCTGCCTTGCGTGGTTACCTCTCAGAAGGGTCTCAATGAGCCGAGGTATGCATCGCTGCCTGGTATTATGAAGGCCAAGAAGAAGCCGATTGATGCCAAGAACGCGGCCGCACTGGGAGTTACTGTGGAGGCGAAACTTCAGTCCAAGGAGTACTCCATGCCTCCCGAGCGGAAGGCCGGCAAGAAGATCGAAGGGTTGGAGCCTCCTGACGCGGCCAAACAGGTCGTGCAGGCGCTGCGTAGCGAGGCAAAGGTTATCTGATCGTGATCGGAAAGCGTGAATTGGAGGGCAAGTAAACGATGTCGAAAGTGCTCATATATGGAGAAATCAAGGCGGGTAAGCTAAAGAAGACCGCATTGGAACTCACCAGCGAAGGCAGAAAGATCGCCGACGGTCTCGGAGCAGACCTCGGCGTGGTGCTCATGGGCCCGCAAGCGGAGCAATTTGCTCCGGATGTGGCCAAGTACGGCGCGGACAAGGTCTACGTCGTGGAAGCGCCGCAATTGGAGTCGTACAACTCCGAATACTTTGCTCAGGCGCTCGCTCAGGTGGCGAAAGAGAAGGGATCTGAAATCCTGCTGATCAGTCATTCGATCCACGGCAAGGACCTTGCGCCTCGCACGGCAGCGAAACTTGGAGTCGCTGTGGTAGCGGACTGCATTTCCTTTGAGCTGGACGGAGGCAAGCTCGTGGGCAAACGCCCGATGTACGCGGGCAAATGCTACGCGAAATGGATGGGATTGAGCACGCCGCAGATGGCCACTGCTCGGCCCAACGTGCTGGAAGTGCATGAAAACGCCAAGGCAGGCGCGGTGGAGAAGATATCGTTCAATCCTGACACGAGCCGCGCAACCTACAGCACCAAAGAGCTCAGCCTGGATACGAGCGGCAAAGTGGACCTTACTGAGGCCGAGATCATCATATCCGGCGGTCGAGGTATGGGAGGCCCTGATTATGCGCTTCTGGAGGAAGCAGCGGGCATATTTGGTTCAAGAGCTACTGTAGGCGCTTCCCGAGCAGCGGTGGATGCGGGATGGCGTCCTCATTCGGATCAGGTGGGCCAGACCGGAAAGACCGTTACACCCAACTTGTACATTGCCTGCGGGATATCCGGCTCAATCCAGCACCTGGCCGGGATGGGCTCGTCCAAGGTGATCGTTGCGATCAATAAGGACCCTGAAGCTCCTATTTTCACAAAGGCGGATTACGGCATTGTAGGCGACCTGTTCAAAGTGATGCCCGAATTCAACAAGGAGCTCAAGGCTCTTCTGGCGGAATAAGCGCGGTTGCGTGACCCGCGATTTCCTGAAGAAGTCGTGGGCGAGGATCTTCAAAATAGCCCCTTGCTCCCCTTTTGGGAGGGGAGTGAGGGGAGCTCTACTCTTCTGCTGCTACCCGACCCCTCGATGAATGATCGGCTGCAACCCACAGGTGACAGCTTCCCGGCTATGCCGTCTTCCTGGAAACAACTGAAACTCCCGGTCCTCCTCATTCTTGTTGTTCTCTTCCTTACTGCTGCAATCCTTCCTCGTATTCCCGGGCTTGATGCACCGATGTATCACGATTCAGCGCGGATTATGCTCAACCGCGATGTGTTTGAGCAGGATGGATTCTGGGGTGTCCTAAACATCTTTCCTCAGCGGCCCGTAGCGATGGCGACCTTCTATCTGAGTTTTCTACTGGGGGATATGGACGCTTCGCTGTTTCGCCTGACGAATCTGGGCATCCTTGCGCTGACGGGCCTTGTGGTTTCATATTTGGTGTTTCTGCTCCTCGATCTCCGCAAGACATCGGGTCCGGACATTCCGCAGTGGAAAAAGTGGTCAATTAGTCTCTTTCTCGGACTGTTTTTCGTCCTCCACCCTTTGCAGACCTACACCGCGCTTTACATCTGGCAGCGGATGGCCTTGCTCTGTTGCCTATTTGGATACGCTTCCCTCGCGGCCTATTTGGAAGCTCGCAGAGCCGCACTGCCGGGGATCAAAGCCGCGGGTTATGGGTTTTGCCTGGTTTTGTTCGGGCTGGCTCTCATGAGCAAAGAAAACGCGGTGGTCCTGCCGGCTGCATTCATCCTTGCAGAGATCGCGTTTTTTCGTACGAGCTGGAAGGGCCTTCTCGCCAGAACGATCATCTACTTTGGAATCCTCCTCGCGGCAATCTTCCTTCTGTCAGAGTTGGAGCACGCTCATGGAAGAGCATGGCTCGACCCAGGCATCATCGCCACTATTAGCCGATACTATGACGAGAGCGAGCAGACTGTTTGGCAGGTGCTGCTCACTCAGACTCGGATGGTGTTTCTGTATCTGACTCAGATCGTGAGCCCCTTGCCTGATGGGATTCATTTCCTCGCGCCACAGATTATCTCTCGCTCGTTGACCGATCCCTGGACCACGTTGCCTGCCACGATCGGAGTCGTGGGCCTAGTCGCCTTGGGGCTGGTTTTTTTGCGAACAAGGCCGCTGTGCGGCTTTGGCATTTTGTTTTGCCTGATCGGCTTGTTACCCGAGGCTCTCCTGGTGCCGCAGTTCGCGTATCTGGGCTACCGAGCGGTCTTCCCTATGCTGGGAATACTCTTGGTGGTCGCAGACCTTATCTTGGTTGTACTGGCAGCCCCGAGCAAGACGTCCGTGCAGCCGGTGGCCAACAAAGCTGTCGGGGTTTGTCTCGTTGCGATTCTCATTTTCGTGGGATGGTCCTCCTTTGCCCTCGCGCGCGTCTGGGCCGACCCGGTGAGGTTATGGAAGAATGTAGTCGAACGTTTCGGGCCTCCGGAACGCATCGAGCGCCGGGCTGCGGGCACGATCCTGAACAATTTGGGAGTGGCACTGCAATTCCAGGAAAAGCACTCGGAAGCGGTGGGCATCCTGGAGGCATCTCTGAGGTACATGCCGGAGTTTGGCAAAACGCACTCGGCACTAGGCAACAGTTTTGTCGCGCTGGACAAACTTCCTGAGGCGACAGCGGCATATGAGCAAGCCATCCGCCTGTTGCCGGAATTTGCGCATCCCTACACAATGTTGGCTGCTATCAAACGAAAAGAGGGAAAGCTTCAGGAAGAACTTAGGTACTTGCAGCGAGCAACAGAACTGGCCCCGCGAGATTACGTGCTCCAGAATCGGCTCGGAGAAGCGTACGAACGTTTTGGGGATCTCGGGAAGGCTGAGGCTCACTTCTCCAAGGCGCTTCAGATGAATCCGCTCTATGCCGGAGCACACCTGAACTTGGGTGTATTGTTGCTTAATCAAGACGACGTAGAACGAGCCATAGCACACTTGCGAAAAGCAGTGGAACTTAGGTCTGATTCATGGCAGGCGCATAACAATTTGGGGGTAGCGCTGGCCAGATCAGGGAAACCTCGCGAGGCGCTTGTCCACTTCCAAAAGGCCGTTACGATCCGCCCAACCGATCCCTCGAGCAGAGAGAACCTGGAAACCGCTCTGAAACAGTTGAAAGATGAAACCCGGCCTTGATGCTTCTAGATTTTGAAAGTGCTTTTCTCCACGGGTGGCTTCCAAGGCCGTCCAGGATAGTTGATTTCAAATTTGAATAAAGGGAATTGCTTTGGAAGCCGCATGATATTAAATACCATGACTCCGATAGACAATCTATCTAGCCAGGAAGAGAGCGGCCAACCAAAGTGAATTGTTATCTCGCGGTCTTTCAGCTCGTATTCGACCACTTTGAGCAAGCCTACCATGTGCTGGTAAACGCTCCTCGTCCGGGATGCGAATCGGAAATGATTGGCTGCCAGTTTGGTCGGCGCTCCTCGTCGAGGACTATATATGGTCACGTACGCTTGATTATGTTGGGGATCTCCGAGCCGCTCTTCTCTCGGCCTGTGGAAGAAAATGTGCAGGTCTTTTACACGAGACTCGGCCAGGTACAGAATCAACTCCATGGGGGCATCGGTCTTGGCAATTTGCTCCAATTCGGGTCCACGCTTGCGGGCTACCAGCAGTCCTGCAGCCAGCACGACGGCGGTTACTGCGGCCCACAATTGGGTACCGTGAGGCTTCATCCACGCGAGAAATGAAAAGCAGCTCACAAAGATCAGGAATATGATCAGAGTGACCACACGACTGGTATAGAAGTGAATGACCTCTTTTGTACCCATAAAATACCGGTAGATGAGCAGCGCGCCCATGTTGATACAAAAGCTTGCCACCAAGCCCAGCGCGTACATCTCTGCCAGAATCTGCTGGCTACCGCCGGTTATGAAGATGATCACCGAGAAGAAGATCGCATTGAGAACGTGGATACGGTAGAGGGATTGTTTGCTATTCGTAGCTGTGAGCCAGAAGAACGCGTACCTTTCCGCCACCCGTTCCATCAATTCGCTCGATGCAACGAACGCGGTATTGATCGCCATGATCAGCGTGAGGCTGGCCAGAGCCGCGACCGCGAGGCCGAACGGCACCCCATTAAGTAGGGTCGCGTAGTGGGTTATCAGGTCTCCTTCGTGTTTGGCGAAATCAATGGGAGCAGTGAGGGCAAGCGCTGCAACAATAGGCGTTACAATGCCCACAGTGCACGCGAGGAAAATGTAAGCCCTGCCTATTTCGCGCCACGACCGCACTAGGCCGGCTGTTTGGAGCACCGATTCCACTCCGGAATAGGCCAGCACGCAACTCGCCACCGAAGCGATGAATATTCCGTAGCTCTGGAAAAACGACCCGGTCTGAAGGTTACTCTTTGCATCCACGAAGGATTGGTTGAAACGAGCAATGGAGGCTTCGTCAAGTGCGAGGAATCCCGACGCAATCAGATTGAGAAACACGAAGCCGGCAAATATGAATATGGAGAATGTAAACCTCACATTTTCTCGAATGCCGAGAATGTTCAGTCCGGCTATCGCCCAAATCACGCCTAGCGCTATGCTCTGCTTCGCATGAGGCGATACGGCAAGGAGGAACGTAGCGTTCTCCACCGCGCTCACCGCTGATATACACGCGGTGAGTATGTAATCCACCATGATGGAAGCGACGGCTACAAATGACACCACCGGCCCAAGCACAAGGTAGGAAAAAGAATAGACGCCCCCTCCGAATATGCCGTGGTGCTCCAGGATCTCGGCTATTTCGACCAGCCGGGTGGTCATGTAATGTATAAATACTGCGGTGAAGGCTATGAAGATGATGGCACTGGGGCCTATGAATCGGAACGCTTCAGCCGGCGCGTAAAATACTGACGTCAACTCATCCATCAGGGTGATAATGGCCACCCCGAACCAGGTGAGCCAAAAGCGACCGGTTAAGTAATAAGTGAGGATTCCGGGCTTGCGCAGGAGATATATGAAGAACCCGACAAGGGCTGCGTTCAGGACTAATAGGACCAGGGTCTTCATGGAAGTACTTGTCTTCTCACTGTATCAGCAAGATTCCGGCGATGGTCTGAGCAGACTTACCCATCAGCCCGGATTGTCACAAACGGTGAACATATTCCCCCTAGGAGACTAATGTCAACTTCAAATCCGGCTGCTTAGTAATCTTCCAGTTACTCTGGGGAATCGCTGGCCCTATGTCATTGTGTGGTAGGGGCGCGTGGCATGCGCCCTGGTCGGATGGCCAAAACCGGGCGGACGCCGTCCGCCCCTACAATGGCGGCGATTGCTTCCTTCGCTTTGCAGCGAGGTCACGACGACGCCTTTCGGCCTAGGTAACTGAATGGCTCCGCGGCTAACTTTCCATTCACTTATGCTGTGGTTCAAAAGATCTTGGAGAGGTCGCGGCCCCTCTCGACGAGGAACCTCATGCCCAGATCGGAGAAGGTTTCAGGGATATCCTCCTCTTGGTCACCGCGACGCACCAAGGTAAGGCTTTGGGTTGGGCATTTGTACGCGCAGACTCCGCATCCGAGGCATTGCCCAGGATCGTAGGCGACTTCCTTGACATCTTTCGGCTTGAGCTTCTTGCCTTCAGTCTGCTTAGGCGCGCCTTCTTTGTCCTTCAATCGGATGGCATCCACCGGACAACGCTTTTCGCAAAGGCCGCAGGCTTGGCAAGTATCGTGGTTAACGCGGACTATGTAGTTAGATCGTTGGTGCTTGCCAGGAGCCAGATGCGGCATCTTCACGGGTTCCAACAGGAGGCAACAACAAGAGCAACAGTTGCAGAGGGTATCCATGCCTGTCTTTGTATTGGAGATCCCATGGACCAGTCCTGCTTCGGCCGCATTCTTCAGTATCTCAAGGGTTTCTTCGCGGCTGATCTTTCGCGCCATGCCATACTCTACCGTGTAGTGAGCCAGCATTCCGAAATGCAAGCAAGTATCCATTTCATGCTTGCACGGGGGAGCATCGGGATCGAGGCGATGTCGGTGCCTGCACGGGCAGGGGGAAACCGCGTGGTAATCTTCCCGGTCCACAAACTCCAAGAGATTTTCATAAGGCAGGACTTGTCTGGTGTCTTTGATCGTCTTGCCCACGGGGATGGTCCGGAGGCCTCTTGAAGGGTATCCAAGAACCTCAGCTCCCAGATGATTAACGTAGTATTTGTTGATCAGGGGCGCGATCTTGCGATTCCATGCATCGTCCTCGCCTTTCCAACCCGGCATTCGATAAAAGAAGAACATAGGGTCCGTAAACGCGTATCGGGTTCCGCTGTTATCCGGAAAGGCGCGTATAAAACCTTTGCGGATCATGGGCTCCATTGTTGTCCTGAGCTCTTCTGCGGTTATGTTCAGGAGAGCCGTCAACTGATCCATGGTGCGGGGTATACCCGGGAACCGTGACAAGAATTCGGCTTCCTTGGGCGTGAAGCGCAGTTTGAGCAAAGGCACAAGAAGTTCGGAGTCCGGAAGAGCAACGCGGCCGTTCCCGCACCTTTCGATGATTCGCTTGTAGGGATCGTCATGTGCCATAATTTCCTCCACGTACCGTGTACTGAGATTTCAAATGCCCCAGCCGGTGGAACCGTTCAGGAATGAAGCCTCATTGCTCGTATCATGCTTCACTTGGTTTCGGTTTTTTGCCTTGATTGCTAGGACAAACCTTGAGACACGTGTGGCATGTCAACCAGTAATTGTGCCCCGCAGTGTTAACAACCCGCTCAATGTGCTTGATTCCCTCCGGAGTTTGAAAGGCAATCGGGTAAATTGCGTGCTTTATGGTGTGAGCGAGACAGGTCATTTTTTGAAATGAGCCGCTCTCCTCAAATGCCTGTGCTGGACAAGCCTTGAGACATGCCTCGCATTTTTTGGGGCAAGGCGAGCCCGTCATTACCGAATCTGCCGGGATCTCGGCGTCTGTCACCACCGCAGCTAAGCGCAAGAGCGTGCCATAAGTCGCATGATGGACCAGACCGTTCTTACCAAACATGCCCAGCCCGGCATTCACCGCCGCGTGCTTTAACGACAAGACGCCCCAGGGCTCCCGCCCATGAAATACCATAGGCGCATAGCTTGGAATCGGGACTGCAAGATGCTTCCCTTGCCCCTCGATCCAGTTAGCCAGGTTCAACGCAAGGTCGTCGAGGCGAGGGTATATGGAATGGTAGCTCCGGTGCATGATGTACAGATTGTAGTCAGGAGAATGGAGCATTCCTCTCGGCACGGCTTTGCCCAGCACGATGACGGTTTTGGCATCCTTGCAGATGTTGCTCGGATGGTGCCGGTCCGGAGCGTCGGCGAAACGGTCGACAGGAGCGAAGCCGATAGCTTCAATTGAGCCTCCGAATTGCTTCAAGATCTCGCGTTTCATAGGCAATCCTTTCTGAGTCATGAGAATTTCGGCTGAAAACCACGAAAATCAAGACGTAATTGTCTTGCATACTAATAATCGAGCCAAAAAAATTACGCGCTCAGGTCCTTGAGCAAGCGCTTAAGGATAATCCTTTCCTCCATTGAGAGATCGTCCATGATTTCGTCATTAGCCTGTTGTCTGGCTTCGGAGATCGGAAAGGCAATTTCTCTTGCCTTGTCGGACAGGTGGATACGCAAGGAGCGTCTATCGGACGAGTCGGTCTCTTTGATAATCCATGCCTTCTCTGCAAGCCGATCCAGGACTCCTGACAGCGTCGCGCTGTCCAAAGTAAGCTTCTTCCCAAGCTCGCCTGCGGACACGCCTTCTTCGTCTCTTAGGGCCTCTATGACCAGGACTTGAATAGGCGTAAGGCCGTACGAGGCCACATGCTTCTTAAGGTTGGAGTGTGCTTTCTGATAGGCTTTTGCCAGCAGAAAGACGATGCAGTCGCCATAGTGGACCATGGTAATCCCTTCGCATACAAGATAAATCGATCCGACGGAGGTGTCAAGGAAGTTTCTTGCCCGGATTATTCGACGGCTGAACAAAGAAGAGCATGTTCTTCAGGTCAACCACCTGATATGGTGAAGGAAATAGACCAGTGTCGAGGGAAATCAGATGACCGAGAATGGTGAAGAGGAAAGGAATACAATTCGGCCCGATTTTGATCGTTCAATCACGATCGATTTTCAGGGACCCAAGTTTCCCTTTGGCCCGATACTACCGCGCTGTGTTCGGGTGACACGCGCGGCGCAGAAAACGGTTGACGGAGTAACGGAGGGCGAAGTACGCTGAGAAAAAGGGAAAAGGAGGCATTTTCATTAACGTGGCGACGGTTGTGCCTCTGTCAGGTCGCGTGGGACTCCCCACGGATACCTTCTTGGGGTCAGCGGAGAAATCCCTCCACACCTCACCGGTGCCAAGCGATTCAAAATGGCCAGACCGCTGCATAATCCCAGTTGGGAGAGGTGTGGGACGATGAAAAGAATTCTCTTATTTGTTTCTGTCGCCTTGCTTTGTTGCTCGTTGCCGTTCGGCGTTTCAGCCGAGAGTTTCTTGCCGGGTATGCTATCATTATAGCATTTCTCTAAAGTCCTGTCAGAATGAGATCGCACAGCTGGACAAGCCGGCAGTGGCGCCAAATCCACCTTCATGAGACATTTTCTGGATGCCAGGCCTCTGCCAATTTTGGAATCGCGGCTGTAGAAAAACGCTCAAAACTTCTGTGAACTGCTCTACTAAAATGGAGGAATCATGTTCAAAAAAATCGTTCTGTCTATCGCGGCGGTTTTTGTTGCATGGGCCATCATGGATTTTGTCATCCACGGGCTGATCCTTCGTGCCAGCTATGAAGCGACAGCTCAGTTCTGGAGACCCATGCCCGAGATGAAAATGGGGCTCATGTATCTATGCACACTGATTATCGCGTTTGCGTTCACCTGCATTTATGCGCTGCTCGTCGCGCAAAAGAATATCGGAAGCGGCGTAAAATTAGGCGTGTTCTTCGGCCTTGCCTACGGCGTGCCCATGGGCTTTGGAACCTACTCGTATATGCCGATTCCGTTTCACATGGCGCTCGTATGGTGTCTGGGCAGCTTCATCGAATCCCTTGTCGCGGGGATCATTGTCGGGTCGATCATCAAGGAATGACCTTTAAATCAGGCAATTGCTGGGAGAACCTTGTTGCATAAACCGTTTTGATTGCAGTGCCTGGGTGATCAACTTCTCTTTGCGATTTGAATTAGCGAGAATGGCTCCTGTAGGGACGCGGCATGGAAGTTGTCTCAAAACTACGACCCCACTCAGAATCGTGCCACGGCTGGTGAAGAAGGTCTCACCTGGGTGGCCCCGACGTCATACGTCGGGGTCGCGCAGCGACAGGAAGCGATGACCATAACGCACCGAAACTGCTACCTATATGCCAATTCTGTACTCCGCACGAAGAACGCTTCTTGTGCCTCCGGCACCGGGATCCCGCGTCCCGCGGGAACGTCCCGGCCACCCACCGTGGCACGATACTGCAAGCCCCAAAACTTTTGAGATAGCCTCCATGCTGCGCCCCTACCGCGTCAGTCGAGGTGGGCTGCGGCGAGCGAAGCAAACCGCATCGCTGGAAAAAAGAGCGCGAATGATGCGGTTCCCGTCGGTCACTGCATCTTACTTGCTTACTTGCTTACTTGCTTACTTGCTCGGCGGTCAGTATTCCCGAAGCCCTCGCAGAGGCTGCATGCCGAGTTCATTAAGAAGGGAATTCATGATGTCGATGGCTTCTTGACGTTGCTTATGCATCCACTCGCAAAGGGGACGATCATGTCTGAACTCGTCAAACAGCTCCTCGATTACGCGAGGATATCCACGTTAACATACGCCCCTTTCTCGCGCAGTACATGTACGGGACCGGTTTCAATTGGAAAGATAGTATTGGCAAAGCCTACTTCATCATAGATGCGGAGGATGTGGGAGCCAGAATGCATGTTTGCGGACGGTTTTCAGAGCCCGATCGCCAAAAGCATGTAATTCGGGAACGGCGGATCTCTGCGAATACGGTAGTTTATGAAATCACAAACTTTGAACCAGATCCTCTGGGCGTCTTTTCAGTATTCCAATGTAGATGATCCGATTGATGTCAACGTGAGGCTGTATCAGTGCTCGAAAATAATCACGGTCTCGATCGCGAAGTAAAGTGATTGCCGAAATTCCTGCCCGGGCACTGCGGGCATACTCCGTCATTCCTGCGAAAGAACGTCATTCCCGCGGAAGCGGGAACAGGAATCCACTCTTGGGGACTGCGTACAAGGTTCTTCACTATCCAATTGTTTTGCTTCTGGATTCCCGCCCCTGTTCAAGCCAGGGGCAGGCTTTACGCGGGAATGACGAACAAGCGCTCACTGGCTACGTCCTCAGAATTTCCATCTCGTGGTCAAGTGGGCAGTATTTCCGGCAATCCACATAGGGGCACAAATTTGTACGCACCACACCTCGATCTCGATTCACGAGACTGAGGTATGGGGTCCCCGTGTGTTCCCCTAATCCCTCCGCGTCACTGTCTGGCTGTCTTCTTGGTAAGCCTTGCGATTTCCCGCTCCAGGCGGGTACGAGCGGCCGGGTCGTCCTCTTGCTTGAGTGCGGTCTTGTACCAGGTGAGGGCTTTGGGCAAGTCGCCCTTTTGCGCGTACACGAATGCGAGATGTTTCATGGCCTTCTGGCTGTTGGGATCCAGGGCTATGATTTCGGTAAGATCCTTGATGGCTTCGTCGTAACGGCCCATTTGGCCTAAAACATATGCTCGGTTGCCCAAGGCCGCGGTCATGTGCGGCTGAGTCTTGATAATCAGGCTGAGATCTTCCAGAGCATTCTCGGGGGCTCCCGCATCCAGAAGCAAAGCAGCTCGATTCATTCGGGCCTTGATGTTTGAAGGTTCCAAATCAAGCGCGCGGCCGAAATCCTTCAGGGCCTTCTCGAAATCCCCGTGACGCCGGTGCGCCACGCCCCGGGCTATGTAGGCGTCAGTGGATTTTGAATCCAGCTTGAGCGCTCTGTCCAGGTCCTTGAGTGCGGTATCGACGTTCCCGTTAGCGAGGTAGGTTTTTCCCCGGTTCAGGTGCGCGTAGGCATTCTTTTCCCACGCTTGGATACTCTCGTTGAAGAGGCTGAGCGCGGCGTTGATATCCCCCGCGTTGGCCTTCGCTATGGCTGCACGGGCCTTTTGCATCGAGCGATCCGGATCATCAGCAGCCGCTGCCCCGTCAAGGGCACACAAAGGCAGCAGCAAAGCCATTGCTACCGCGACCGTCAGGAGTATTGCTGTGCGGAAGATCATACAAAGTGATTGATTCATGGCGTACGACGTTTCGCTGGAGGGTTGCGCTTGGTCAGCGACCGTACGGGAGCGCTCCCGGGAGCATTGGAAAAGAATACGAAGAAATCCTTGGTGTATCCGTTTTCGTACCTTTCCAAGGTGTACTTGCTCTGCTCCGGCGATAGTCGGAGCTTGCGCAGGAGGTTCCCCGTAGAATCTCGCAGGTAGAGGTTGCCCACAATGTTGGCGGGGTTCGCGTCGCCATGTATGGCCCGCTCGCAGCCGGCCAGCACAAGAGCTTTGGCCATGTCCTTGGTCCCCACGTGGTGGCCGATAGCAAAAACCAGATTGCCGTCCTCTCTAATGCCGAACGCACTCCGATGGGCGACATACCAGGCGTGCTCGCCTTCCACACTCTTTGCTCCGTGGCCGAGGAGGAAGCCTAAACCGATTTCCGAATCCTCCAGTCGATCCTTTCTTACCACTGCACGAACGACGAGGCCGTTCTTGACGATGAGGTGTCGAAGTTGTCGAGCGTCCAGGACCAGGTGCTGCGGTATGTCGGAGCTCCACTCCTGGATGTCCACTGAGCCGTCTTTGAAGATGATCAAAGTGGCCATTCCGTCCACCATGGGATAAAGGATCTTCCCCCGAAATATGGCGCCCGCTCCCTGAGAATGCCGCTGCATCCACATAGCGTTCGTTACGGCCATGATCCTGGACAATAACTGTGGTTCCACGCGGGAAAGGGCAGCATTGGCGGCCGGTTCCTGAGACCCCACGTAGTACCGCATTGCCACTTTGCTCATGTCGACAACCATCATGTACACGATAGCGTTCGGGAACTGCACACTCGAACGATAGAAGGTTCTGTACACAATGGGTTCGCCCGAGGGGTCTTTGGGGCTGCTTGCAGACTCCCAGATCCCTTCGCCTTCCAAGAGTGGGTCTGTATAAAGCGGCTTGATGTTCTCTAGGCGCAGGAGACGAAGCGGATCGCGGGACAGAAGGTCCACTTCTTCCGCGTCCTCGTATGCCACGGTTTCGGTAGCGCTTGCCGAGATCCCGGACGATTGGCCTTGATTACGCGAAGGGCCGGATACGGTCTTCCCGCGCGGGTCACCGACACGTGCCGAAGCTTGTGTAGCCCGATCGCGCGGCGCGGAGGGGTTTGTGCTTCCGGTCTGCGCCTGAGCTACCGGCGCGATCTGGGGAGTCTCGTCTCCCTGACACGAACCCCACACCGGAAACATAAGAAGCAACAGGACAGCTAACCCGAACGACACTCCTTTGAGCACGCTCACAACCCTCGTCATACGTCCCAAACTAAATTAGATACGCAGCTTTGAGAGCCACGATAACGCTTGGAAGGCGGAAACCGCCTGCCGTCCGGTCCCGAGGCCATCTCTCCCGCGTCGTCGAGTCCGGCAACGTTCGGCCCAAATCTTGAGCAATTAGTCGCTTCCCCGCAACCGAGTACTGACGACCTATCCCCACGGATGATGAAACTCGCATCCAGACGGATTTACTATACCGCAAAAAGCAATAAATTTCAATGGGGAACACCTTGGAGCGCTCCCAGACTCGTGATCGTAAAGACCGCTCCGCTCCATTTCTCTGGCTCAATTCGGTCGGTTAAATTCCATAAGTACGGCTTCCAGAACCCCTCCCCCGATAGCTCTGGCTTTTTCGGAAATGGTGAAGCAGTGGGATCTATCTCCGCGCGGATCCACGTCTCCAAGCTTCATGTTTTTAAACACCTGCGTGCCAGGGCGTATGAGTCCCCGGAGCACTCCATCAAGGGTGGCCTTCACGGGCACGCTCGCGACTTCTCCCACCGTCTCTCCTTCGCGAACCGGTTCGCCGATGGTCCGATCCGAGAGAAAGACGCCGTCCGCGGGTGACCTGAAGACCCTCCGGACGCTTTGTCCCGCAATCTCGCCCGGAGTACCGGTATCAGGCTCCGGCGGACCGTGCGAGATAACCTTTCCCAGGTTGTGGCCTCGGTTGGTCTCGATCACGTAATGCACGTCTTGCCCGGCGAAGAAACCTGGGCCCAAGCCGATAACCAGCTGAGCATCGTCAATGGCGGTTCCGGTGTTTCTTTTGGCCAGGATGGCGTCTATGACCACATCGGGCCGGACGGTAGTCAACGCGACCTTGTCCGGGTCAACGAAAACCGGAATGCGGGACGAAGACCAGACTCGATCAAGCTCATCGACGGACGAGATTCGTACCGCGGTGATCCCTTCAACAGACTGGATCCCTTCATGGACGGCTTCACTGAAGCTTACGGCACGTCTTACAGCTAAAGGGGAAGGTATTTCCGAATGGAGGATCTTCTTGAATCCGGCGCGATAGAGACGGCAGGCCGTCCCGGTGGCCATTTCTCCCGCTCCTCGGATGATGATCTTCAGTTCGCCGATAGAGCAACACATGGTCCGGGCCCGGCCACTAGGCGCCGTATTCCTCAAGGGCTTTGATAATGGTATCTTTTGATACCACGCCCTGGAAATGGTTCTTGATCTCGCCATCTCTAATGATGAAGATGGCGGGCACTCGCTGAATTCCAAACCTGCGCGCAATAAGGTTCCGGTCGGAGTCCACCTTGCCGATCACGGCGCGCCCTGCCTTTTCTTTGGCCACCTCTTCGAGGATCGGGTCCAGGAAACGGCAGGGGAGGCACCAGTCCGCGTAAAAATCCACCAAAATAGGCCGATGGCGTGAAGCCTCCACCACTTCCTTCTCGAAGTTCTCGTCAGTTAATTGGATGACGCCCAATCCCTTTGGGGGCGCTTCCGGCCGCTGCTGCTGAGACCACAGAACGATGAGCGCTCCCGCGACCACAAACGCCGCTGCCGTAACAATTATGATGCCCGTGCTTTTCATGAAACATTACCTTTCTGTTGTACTATTATGCACGTGAAACGAGCTGAGGGCAAATAAAAGCTGTCAAATTGCACGAGGAGTCAGTTACGTGCGAGTGGGAAGTATGTTTCATCTGTTATTGCACAATAAATTTACAACATGTCCACAGGATCTACGTCGACCACGATCCTCAGGCCGTGCGCCTTGAGGTGACCCTCGGCTTGAACAGCTCCCACCAGGTCGCGGAGCGGCGCTCTGTTTGCTCCCTTCAGGAGAATCTGCCACCTGTAACGCCCTACCATTTTCCGCCGAGGGGATGGCGCAGGTCCCAGGATGGTGACATCCCGCGCGCCCGCCTTGAGCTGTCTTGCGGCTCTTCCGATAGCGACCGCCTTGTCCTCAACTCGCTTTTCGCTGTTGCCCTCGACGCGTATCAGGATGAGGTAGCCAAACGGCGGGTACAGCAGCTCCTGTCGCATCACGCAGTCCTGGTCAAAGAATTCCTCATATGCCTGTTTCGCTGCGAACTGGATGGCTTCGTGACCCGGATCGAAGGTCTGCAAGATCACGCGGCCCGGATCGGCGCCTCTACCCGTACGGCCGGCAACTTGAGCGATGAGCTGGAAGGTGCGTTCCGAGGCTCGGAAGTCCGGGAAGTGGAGTGACAGATCTCCGCAAAGCACTCCGACCAGTGAGATTCCGGGAAAATCGTGGCCCTTCACGATCATTTGAGTTCCCGTAAGGATATCGACTTCCTTCTTGCGGAACCGGTCCAGGATTTGTTCAAGAGCGTTTCGGCGCCTGATTGCATCGCGATCAAGTCGTTCGATCCGCGCGTCGGGGAAGAGCTCGGTCAGCTCTTCTTCCACTTTCTGCGTGCCGACTCCCCCGAAAAAGAGCTTGGACCCGGCGCATTCCGGGCACAATGGCGGAGCTGCTCGCGAAAAACCGCATATATGGCACCTCAGATCGCGAGCCCGTTTGTGGTGAGCCAGGCTGATGTCGCAATTGGGGCATTTGAACACATGGCCGCAAGACCGGCACTGGGCGAAGGTGTCGAAGCCCCTCCGATTGAGGAAAAGCACAATTTGTTCTTGTCGTTCCAGCGCGTCTGAAATGGCTTTGAGCAACGCCGGTGTGAGGAAAGCGCGCTTCTGATTCGGCTTGACCGCGGCTTTCAGGTCAACCAGCTCCACCGCAGGTAGAGCTCCACCGTGATACCTGCCCGGCAGATCCAGCCGGGCGATCTTGCCGCGTTGAGCATTGACGAAAGTCTCGAACGAAGGCGTGGCACTGCCCAGGACAACACACGCGGCATCGAGCTTCGCTCTGGCGATGGCCATGTCTCTGGCATTGTACGGGCAACTATCTTCCTGCTTGTACGAAGGATCATGCTCCTCGTCCACGACGATCAAGCCCAACTGCTCCAGGGGTACGAACACGGCCGAACGGGTGCCGATTACCACGCTCACCTGGCCTGACCTGATGCGACGCCATTCGTCCAACCGTTGAGCTCGGGTCAGGCCGCTGTGAAAGAGCGCGACTCCGCCGCCCAGGCGTCGCAAGAAACGGCGAGCCAACTGGGGAGTCAGCGCAATCTCGGGGACGAGAACAAGTGCTCGTTTCCCTCGCGCCAGGGTCTCCTGAATTGCGCGGAGATATACTTCAGTCTTGCCCGACCCGGTAACGCCGAACAGCAGAAAGGGTTCAAAACCGCCGTTTCCCACCGCCTCACGAATGGCTCGGAACGCGTTCTCCTGGTCAGCAGTGAGCTCAGGCGCTTCACCCGCTCGGCCGATCTCCGAACGAACAGGATTCAGAAGCTCGGGCAATCGCCGCCTGCCCAGACCGATTCTCGGCCGCGCAATACGCTCCTCGATTCGCGCCCAACCCTGCTTTAAAGCGTTGTCAATCCACTCAGGGCCGACAGCGTGCTCCAGATCGTGACGGAGCATCACTCCCGATCGAAGCAGCTTGGCCGGCAAAGAGGCTGCTTGATCGTCCGCGGATCGAGCCAACAACGCACGCGCTTCGGCGGTGAGTATCACCCAGGGTTGGGACCGCCTATCCGAACCTGGAGGGAGCGCGGTTCGCAGAACCAAGCCATTGGGAATCAGGTAGTAATCCGCCACCCAGCGAATGAAATCCCAGAGCTCCGTCGTCAGATAGGGAGGTTCCTCAGGGATATCGACCACATCCTTGAGCTCGTCCGGAGGACATTCCGAGGTCCCTTTGCCTACTACGAAGCCCGCCCGAATCTTGTTTCTGAAGGGGACCAACACGCGGCAGCCAAGCTGGATGCGATCCGCGAGCCCCTCCGGGACCTTGTACGTGAAAGGTCCGTCAATAGGCAGTGGCACAGCCACATCGATGAGATGCTCGAGATCGCTCACAACGGCTCCGTTCGAGGAGTAGCCAGCGCAAAGACTTCCGGCGGAACTGCATTCCCCGAGCCGGGGTGCTCCGCGGCAGACAATTAGCAGACGCCTCCCGGGTTGGCAAGGCGGTTGAGGATGGCTTTGTAACCGTTCAGTTACGCGAGGGAGTCTGACGCTGTCTGTCATTGCGAGGACCCCGGACTCGATCCGGGGGACGAAGCAATCTCGGTCTTTTAGCGCTGAGATTGCTTCCCCCGCTTTTCAGCGGGGTCGCAATGGTAGATGCGGAAGCCCGAAGCAATCTCCTACGCGCCCGTTAAGGGGATTGCTGGTCGGACCTGCATCTTGCCGGTCATTCCTAGAACACAGGCGAGAGGCCTCTCCCACCATTCACTCCTCGCAACGACAGGATACGCCATTTGTCAATTTATATCCGATCCGAATTAAGGTGTCCCCCTAATTCGAACAGTCTAATTTGCGCCGAGTGATGCCAACGAGGATTCACGGACTCCCCCCCCGCCCCGCGGCCGGTTCCGAACGGAAACGGATCTCGCCAAGGATGGCCCCGCCGCCGATATCGGCCATCGGCTGTACGGTGTGCCTCGTGAGAACCTGCGTCTCGAGCATAGTCCAGAAACGTTCGGAAAATGCACCGAAGACCCGCCTGCCGTGGGTCAGGTGAAAATTGACGAGCAGCGGCATGTCCATTCCCCTATCCATCGCCGGGAACGCTATCCGGATACGGTGGCCTTCCAGCAAGGCAGGCGAGAGAAAAGGATGGGAAAAGAAGAGAGAATCGGCGGCAACCTGCGAGAGCCCCCTCTCTCCCAGGAGGGAGTTGCCCAGCCTCACCTGTTGATGCAGTGGATAATCGTGAAAGAAGGCGATGAAAGAACTCCAGGCCATCGCTACCCAGAGCACAATCCACGCCGCGGCCCGCAGAGGCCGGGAGCCCTCGGTTTCGACAAGGAATCCTGCTCCCAAAAGAAACAGGAGAAACGCTGCCAGGATCAGAGGAAACCCCAACACGGGGAGCTCCAGGTGCTCCAAAGTGGCTCCCGGGTTCCATACCAGCCACCAGTACAGTGCGCCCGTTAGCACAACGGCCGGGACCCAAGCGGCTGCCCCAAGCGGTCTGCCCCATTGGGCTTCCATTTCGCGTATCCCATACGCGCAGAGAATAGCCACGAACGGGAGGAACGAAACAAAATAGCGTAAATTGAGACAAAGCCCCCCGTATTCATGGGGAAAATAGGCATAGTACGCGATGATGACCGCTGGAATGAGGAATAGGACTGCGACGTTAACTGTGTCTTTGCGCTGTCTTCCCGTGCACACCAGAGGAACGATCAACAGAGCCAGAAAGGGCATGCTCTGAAGCAAGGACTTCTTGTGGGCACCAATGTAAATCATGCCGCCTCCGGGCGTGCGGTGGAGCGAAGGGAGCTTCACGGAGGCATCCAGTGCCCGTACGTCCAAGAGTGACACAGCAGCATTGGTTCCGACGTTTCTGAGCACCTCGCGTCCACCTGGAGCTAGGAAGACTCCCGCCACCGCGGCCACGACCAGGAGAATGAGTAGCGATTTCCCCCTTCGGAGAAATCGAACATAGGGAGCACGCGTCAATATCCACGCGACCAGCAGGCACGTGGCTGCAATTATGGGAAGCACGGTCGGTATGCCCGCTCCCCCACCGTACGTAAAAGGAGTAAAGGCCCCGAATTTGACGTAATTCGTCGCAGCGAGGACGGCCAGGCCCGGCAACGCTCCAATGCCAATCATCATAGCCTCGTGCGGCCGCCAGGGCCGAATAAAGAGAAACGGAAGCACCAGGCAGGGAAAGAGCAGAAAGGACTCCAGGCGAACACCTGGAGCGAATCCCATGACCAGGCCGACGAAGAAGGCAAACATCACGGCTCTCATCGGGGTTTCCGCGTAGTAGGCCCGCACCCACAGGTAGAACGCCACCATCATGAAGAGCAGGGAGGTGGTGTGAGGCCACGCCGCCTGCGAATACTCCCATGCGAAGGTCGTGAAAATGAGAATAAAACAGGCATTCACAGCCAGGTTGAGGTCGCGGAACATCCGCCGCGCGGAAGCAAGACAGAGCAACACGACCCCCACAAAGGCAAGCGCATTGACGACAAAAAGGCTGTAAAATCCCCACAGGCGATAAAAAGGGAGACAGATCACAGGAAAGAGGTACGGATACGTGGGGACCACTCTGCCTGCATGAATAGGGAGGTGTCTATGACTCAGCTCGATGGATGGGAACTCTTCGTAGCCGTTCCATAAGGCGAGTCCACCGGTCGCTGAGAAATCCCTGGTCATCCAGTGATAGCAAGCCTCATCGATCAGGAGGTACCCCGGCGCGATTGCGATCCACGATATCACGACGTGAAGCACGAGAAGCCCGACCAGCAGCCCAAGCTTGATTTTCACCCGGAGCCCCTGTTGCCGCAGCGCCCAGGTTCCTGGCAGCTCGGAAGAATCCGCGGAGACAGTCACCGAAGTGTTTTCCTGTCTTACTGCGGTCGACTTTTCGTTTGGTGATAAAGTCATGGTATCTGTTGCTTTCCTCCGACGCAGTATGCCTTCAGTCGATCCTGATTTCAAATAAGGTGGGAGTTCATCAGGGGAGGCGATATTAAGACCCTCCGCCCTTGCGGGCATAGGCGCTAACCTGAGTAATAGGCCTCTGTGATCTCAAGCAGTTGTCCCCCTCCTCCTACCCCCTCCCGTCAAGGGAGGGCGTATTAAGAACCCTCTCCCCTGGCGGGAGAGGGCAGAGCTTGCCCCGGACTTGATCCGGGGGTGAGGGGGAATTCTCAAGCTCGCGATCAGGCCATAAGATATCGTCAAGAAAAGCGAGTTTATCAAAGGCCGGCCGTTCATTCAAATTTTCGCATACGGTCAGGTGCTGAAGGCTGCAAGGCTGAATTTCTCCTTTGCGGAATTCTCGCCGTGTCTGGTGGTCTACAAGTGACGATTCTCCAAGCCATGGACTAATGGCCTGGAATGGCACCCGGAACGGGTGAAGCCCTCGGACCTCGATTACTTCGACTATGTGCTTGTAAATGGCGACGACCGAATTCATGAGAGCGTCCGCTCCGAACCAAGGCTCGAACCCGTGACCGATCAGGGCCGATGGCGCTTGTATCGGGTTAAGGAATTGTCAGGAGGGTGCCCGCCGGGTGCCATGTGAGAATCGCCGTCGGGAAGGAAATACGGATGTGGGAAGTCACCCCCGTTTCTTCGCTGAGAGTTCCCCTTGAACTTGGGTAGATGCAGTTACGTTGAAATACGGGGCATCTTAATACCCCTCGACGCAGCTAACGCTGGAAACAGTTCAAGAAACAGTAACCTAGTTACGTCAAGAATGCTTCCAACTTCGCGATGGCCGCTATCGCCAGTTTGAGATTAGCACCTGCGCGTTCGTGGTGCGCCGGGAAGTTGACGGAATCTAAGACAGTTAGGGCATTTTCGAACGCTTCTCTCGCTTCTCGAAGGTGCTCTAAGCCCTGTGAAGTCGCGGTTGTCCGGCCCAACTCCAATAGTGCGCGTCCTAAGTTGTTCTGAGTGTGGGCCCAATCTTGCGGCAGCAGCTCGCGCGTTCTTACCTGGAGTGCCATTCTGAACGCAAACACAGACGACTCCAGGTAGTCGATCCGTCCCTGTCCCTCCGCCTTTTCGCCGAGGAAAGTCAGTGCATTCCCCAGATTCTGTTGTGTCACCGCCCAGTCTTGCGGCGATGCCTCCCTGGTGCGTACTTCGAGCGCCTGCCTGTAGGCTGAAATAGCCTCCTCAAGATACTGATTGCCTTTTTCGCCGGGCCACTTGCTCCCTAACCGGGCTAGTGCCGCACCGAGATTGTGGAGAGTGCTCGCCCAACTCTGGGGGGAAGCTTCCCGGGTTTGGACTTCAAGCGCCCATCGGTAGGCGGTCACGGCTTGCTCGAGATGCTGTAGTCCTTCTTCGCTGCCCACCAGTATCCCCAACTGGGCCAGGGCGTTACCGCGGTTGCTCATCGTTCTGGCCCAGTCCTGCGGAGCGGTTTCACGATCCCATACCTCGAGTGCTAGGCTGTAGCAAGAAAGCGCCTCCTTAAAATGGGCTGCTCCCTCGACGCCACCCGTGCGAGATCCCAGTTCACGTAACGTGCTTCCGAGGGCATCATGTGTGTGGGCCCAGTCCTGAGGCACGAGTTCGCGGGTGCGTACTTCAAGAGCGGCTTGAAACGCGGCGACCGCGCGTTCAAGACATTGTTTGGCTTGCTCGCCTTCCGTGCGCTCCCCGAGTTCACGCAGAGCGACCCCGAGATTGTTCTGACTCTGGGCCCAAAGCTGTGGCAGATCTTCCCTTGTATGTACCTTAAGAGCATTCTGGTGAGCAAAGACGGCCTGCTCAAGATGTCGTCGCGCTTTCTCAGGCTCATCCCGCTCCCCCAGCAAACGCAGTGCAATACCGAGATCTTCCTGCGTCTTCGCCCAGTCCTGGGGTAAAGCGGTGGGCGATAGTATTTTGAGTGCATCTTGGTATGCGGCTACAGCTTCCCCCAGATACTGCTTTGCTTGCTGAGGGGTACTTCGATGCGCCAACTCCATGAGAGCAATCCCGAGGTTGTTGTGTGTCCTGGCCCACGCTTGGGGCATAGCATCGCGTGTCTGGACGTCGATTGCCGCACTGTAGGCAGTGATCGCCTCTTCAAAATATTTCTTGGCTTCGCTCGGGGCGCTTTGAGCTCCTAAGTTCTTCAAGGCATTTCCGAGGTTGTTCTGGGTGGAGGCCCAGTCTTGAGGGAGAGCGTCTCGCGTACGGATTTCAAGGGCTTTCCTGTACGCTTGCGCAGCTTCCATAAGATACCGTTGGCTTTCTTCACCGACGCTTCGGGCCGCGAGGCTGTTCAAAACATTTCCAAGGTTGTTATGCGTCTCGGCCCAAGCTCTAGGCATCCCTTCACGAGTGCGAACCGTGAGGGCTTTGCGATACGCCATGACTGCTTCTCTAAGACGTTTCTTGGCTTCCTCGGGATGAGTTCGGGGTCCTGATTGAGCTAACGCGTTCCCAAGATTGTTTTGTGTTGATGCCCAGTCTTCAGGGAAGTGTGAGGCAGTGCGGACCTGCAAGGCTTGCCGGAAGGCCGATATCGCCTCCCCCAGATAACGTGCGCTCTCCTGCGCGCTTACACGAATTCCAAGCTCTTGAAAGGCATTCCCAAGATTGTTAAGCGTTGCTGCCCAATCCCGTGGCGACGCGTCGCGCGTACGAAGCTCCAATGCTTTCCGGTAGGCTGTTACCGCTTCTCCAAGGTGGTGTATGGCCTCTTCCGGCCCGCTTCGAATCGCCAATTGCTGAAGTGCATTGCCGATGTTGTTATGGATCCCCGCCCACACTGTAGCTGGAGGTGGCCCTCCGTATGAATCGAGGGCTCTGTGGTAGTCAATTATTGCCTGCTTGAGGTGCGACCGCGCATTCACTGGTGACCCCGTCTTCGCTAGTTCCACCCTAGCGTTTGCCGCGTTCACAAGGGCCATCCATTTTGTTTCGTCAATCGAGCCCATAGGTCATCCCAAGTGGGTTGAAGCAATCTGATCATAAGTCCGTATTGCTTCTTCGAGCAAAGGTGTCGGATTCAATGAGAACTCGGCTTCTTCGTAAAGGCACAAGGCCGTATATAGTCTTCCGATATCTGAATCCACATGTGTGAACTTTTCTCGTGCTTCCTTCCATTTTCGAAGCTTGAAATACGCCATACCGTGAACGAACACGGGGATATCTGCAAGCTCCTCTGCGAGTCGTTTTCTAAAGATTATCCGGTCCGTTTCGAAAGAAGGAGGGAAGTCGCGTAACTTCACATGGTCCAGACGTACCGAGTGCGGCTGTGTCGCAATTGTCATCCTAGGGGTGACCCACGGAATGTCACCTTCCTTCTGAACATCGCCCCATATAACTATATGTGCCTTGTTTCGAAATGCTCGCTTTGCATTCTCATGACGGTCTCCCTCAGAACTGCCTGCAATTATAGCTTCATCGTCTCTGACTTGGATGGGTCTGTCCTGTTCCTCCTTCATGCGTAACTCACGTATGAGCCAGTGGCGAACATTGCCCGCGTCTTCTTGGGCTCCTGGGGTTACCGCCTTGAATAGTGCGATAGCGACAACAATCTTGTCGTCGGGCAATGCCTGGGATCTTTTGAAGAAGCCAAGCCCGACAAAGACTGCCCCGATGACAAGGAGGGGCGCAGCTCCCATGAGTAAATGAGGTTCCTGGTTAAGATAGCAACCGTATATGGCCCCTCCAGTAATGCACACGTACCCAATTATGATACGACCCATCCATGATTCCCAGAACCGCTCCCAAATGCGTTGCCGCCTGAGTGCAGGGATGATTAGGTTGGACGCAAGCAACATGACCATAATCCATGGGATGAGTAGCGCCCAATTGTGGTCTTCTGCAATCCAATCGCTCAGGCGTTCTCCGATGATCATCTCCAGGATTTTGGAAGCGGATGGGGACCCCATGTGGCAGCGTCCTAAAAGGGCTAGCGCTCCGGCAGCCGGATTGCAGCAAAAGGAACGGCGACAGTATGCTGCCTCACTGGGAGAGATCGGTCAAGAGCTAATTCCCGAAACGGTTTTTGTACTGCGGATGCCACAACGCATCTCTTTGGTTCAAACACTAACTCATGCTATCGTGAGTTGACAAATTAGTACTCTCGGAGAAGCCTCATGAGCCTGGAAATGACACCCGAACTCGAGGAAATGGTTCAAACCATATTCGGCTCCGGCAAATACGGAAGTAAAGCCGAGGTTCTGCACGAGGCCTTGGACTTACTCAAGAAACGTGACGAGCTGAGACAAGAGATCAACCAGGGGCTTGCGGAATTGGATGCGGGCCAGTCGCTGAAAGGGGAAGAAGTCCTCCGGCGTCTTGAAGAGAGAGCAGCCAAACTCGAGACAAGCGACCAATGAAGCGCCTCTTGGCCTCTACCACAGCTTGTGTCGATTTGGATGATATTTTCGATCATATCGCCAACGGCAATCCCTCAATAGCTACAAACCACTCAATACGGCGCGCGCCGGTTCGGAGAACAGCAGCAACAGTTTGACAAGAGACACCATATCCGGGTGAGAACACATAATCCTTCTTCGACCAAACCCCATTCGTTGCACCAATTTTCACTTCAACTCTCCCAAAAGCTAATCGGATCATCCCCGGTTCTGGTGTTTCGTGAACCTCGCGGTTCGGCGCAAAATGCAGCCGAATCTCTTTCTTGCCGCGGGTTTCGCATTCATCCACGAACTTCATGCGAGTGGGTTCGATTTGAATTTGGCGGCGGTGTGGGGATCCGAGGCCAAAATGTTCCCCAATGAACGTATCAAGGCTGGCTTCGATCACCCGGCCGCGAGCTCGGTTGGACAGCCGAAAAGCCCCGGACAAGCCGAGCAGCAGCGGGTTTTGCTCTCTTCCTGGGATACACAGAGTGTTGTGCATTACTGTGGATCTGAACAGGTTCCGCTGTTCCAAAGAGCACGTGTAGCAATACGTTCCGGGATCTACGAGAATCGGCACGCCATCTATGGCAAGTTCAATGGAAAGCTGATCGTTGTGAGCATGGCCGCCTCGGCTGTCATGGCTCTGGCTACCGCACCGAACCGCCAGGTACAACCTTTCGGATTTGTACACATAGAGCCCGAAATCCGGATATGCGAATAGACGCAAGCCAGCTCGCAAGCCAGATTCCGAGAGTACACTCTCCGCGACTTGGGGCTCTTTGGCCGGCTGGAGAGCTACGGCTGGGAGGCTGATTCTTTTATCGCGGGCAAGGGCACGCATAAGCCCAGTCTCGATGGACGAGGCACCGGAGCCCTCGCGCTCACCAGGGTCCCTCGTGAGCCCATGCCAAGCTTCCCGCAAGTGACGATGATCGAGGTGATCTTCATCCCAATACGTTTGGGCATCGGCAAGGCCGTCATAATTCTTCAAGTTCAAATACAATTTCTTGGCTTGCGCGACGGTAAGCGCTCTATAACTAGGCCTTATCTTGAAGCAGCGTCCGTTATCATTGTCCCCGATCTGTGGGACCCGCCCGTCAGGCCCGGTGATGCGCTCTGAGAATTCGGCCATCTTCGCCAGGCGCTCAGACCATCCGGGTGGAAAGGGTGATAGAGCCCCGTTCCCCGGAATTGGATAGAGGCGCATGGGCGCGGGTCCGAGAGGAGGTCTCACTTGATGCTGCCGGTAATCGTAATCAGCGAGCGCTTGCCGCTTCGCTTCCGGAAGGCCCAGCACGATGCCCGTTCCGTAAAGCACCATCTCCGCGGCTAAGCGGTGGTAGCTTGTCGAGGCCTCAAAATGGGCTCCATCAGGAAGAAATTGGCGCTCGGTCTCTGATATGAGCTCCTGCACAGCAAACGCGAGCCATGCGTCGATTTCAGGCGTTCGGGGCAGGTACGCGGCCACAAAGAGAAGTCCCACAATATCAGCCAGGTAGTGATTCGCACGAAAGTCCGGTGAATACTCCAGGTTGTTCGTGATGTGGAGGCCGTGCTCGTACACGCTGCGGACAAAGACTGCTTCAAAGGCCGGGTCGAAAGTCGCGCCGAAAAAGGCAAAGAGATCGTAAGCCAGCAGCCAATTCGCGACTCGTATCGCAACATCCATGCTGGAATGCCAATTGACTCCGAATCGAGGCGGATTGGTAGCAATAAAGTCTAAGACTTGATTGCGAAATTCGGCCAAGTACCGATCGGCAAGCTCGCGATTCGCGTGCGCAGAGGGGCTTTGGCCAGCCACTGCAAGGCCGTACGCCCACGCCATTTGCATGAGATGCTGCATCCGCGACAGCTCCCACGGGACTTTGATGTCCGCTCCCGGAGCATTCCCGTACGCGATATCCCGGTACCACGTGTGCTCTGACCACCGGAATCCTGACTTGAAATCGAGACCCCAGTCGATCTGCCGGTAATCAGGGGCGATGAGCTGCCAGATACGCTGCACTTCGGCCACATTTCCGGGATTGATCCGTCCTTGGAGCCACGCTCCCTCCTTGTCCGGCATGGCAGCAGGCGCGCTGGAATAGACGTGGCCTTCCATTCCGTTGCACTTCATACCATGCTTTACCTGCACCCATCCGGACCCGAGCAAATCGAACCGATGGTCGATGAAGAGACGAGCCACCTCCAGGATTTGTTCTCTCTCGGATTCAGGAATCGAAACGCTGATGTTGTCGAGGTAGCGAAATAGGCTCAACCGGGGGAAAGGAGCATCAACCGCGTAGGTGCAACCTAGCTTGTCTCTTTTGCGCAAACTGCGGTTTCGCGCCCCTGAGATAAACCGTTCCATTACCGCGCCCACAAGCTTGTGCGGTGGACGTGAGCGAAGGAGATGCCAGTAGTGTTGAAGCAACGAAGAATGCTCCATGTCAGGAAGCCCACATCAACGTCAGGCGCGCCGGATCGATCCCAATCTTGGGAGGCCGACGCTGTTTGTGAGGCCCATACTTACCTGCAAATTTTGCACATGTCACGTGAGAAGGAGTCACAATGGGAGGTAGGAGACTCGATACCGTAGGATTGCAATTGGCCTCTATTGGATGTGCGATTTGCTGTAGGGGCGCACCCGCGCGTGCGCCCTGGACGCGACAGGGCAGACGCGCTGGTCTGCCCCTACCGAAACCTGATTCATCTCCTATGTTCGCCTCTATAGCGCACCGCATCGGTCGAAGAAGGGGGCCGAATTGATGCGGTTCCCCGCGAAACGCGTGGTCACCGCATCCTACCAAGCTAAATCATGGCCTCTTCCAAACCAGGGTCAGTCCGTCGCCAATGGGCACCAAACTCAAGTCGATACGCTTGTCCTTGCGCAGTTTGGCGTTCAAAGCATCAATGGCCATCGTTTCGTCATCTCCGGGATCAGGCGCAGTCACGCGACCGTCCCAAAGCGTATTGTCAATGGCAATCAAACCTCCGGGACGTAACAGCGCCAGGCATCGCTCGTAGTACGCGTCGTAGTTTTCCTTATCCGCGTCAATAAACGCGAAGTCAAAAGCGCCCGCGCGGCCCTCCGCGAGCAACCGATCCAGCGTGTCCAGCGCCGGTCCGAGGCGCAGATCGATCTTCTTTTCAACTCCAGCCTCTTTCCAGTATCGCCTGGCCACGTCGGTCCATTGCTTGCTGATATCGCACGCGATCAATCTCCCACTTGGGGGAAGCGCAAGCGCGGTCCAAAGGCCGCTGTAGCCCGTGTATACTCCGATCTCGATGGCCCGCTCGGCTCCGATCAGACGAATAAGCAGCGCCATGAACTGGCCCTGTTCGGGTGAAATTTGCATTTGGTGATAAGGATCGCGTTTTGTTTCCTCTCGGAGTCGGCGGAGCACATCAGGCTCTCTCAATGACGTTGAGAGTATGTAGTGGTAGATATCATCGGTAACCGAAATGGTTCTATTGCTCATGACAAGTCTCCCGTAATCGCACGCTCTCTGAGGTATAATAAGTCCGAATTTGTCCGAGGACAGTGCAAACGCGGGAACGTGAGCTCTGAAGAGCCTTGATCAAGGGTCGGTGGCCGTTTCATGGATCTTGCAATACTTCAGAAGATCGCTGAAGAGCTTGACGAGCTGCTGAGAGGCGGCTTCATCAACAAGATACATCAGCCTCTGCCTCGGGAGATCGTTTTGCGTGTGCGCACCCGCGGCGCTGGTGAAAAGAAACTCATGATCAGCGCAGATCCTCTCCTTGGACGTATCCACCTCACCGACCTCAAGATACCCAACCCTCCAGCGCCGCCTCGATTTTGCGCATTCCTACGCGCGCACGTGCAGGGAGCGAGAATAACGGGCGTGAGCGCTGCCGCGGCAGACCGGGTGATGTTTATCTCGACCACGAGAGGGCCCGCGGACTCGGCCGAAGAACGGGACATCGTGCTGGAGCTGCTCGGACGCGATTCCAATATTGTGCTGGTGGATCGACCCTCTCGTCGAATAATGGATTGCCTGCACCGCCTACCCGAAAAGGAGACCGCCACCAGAGTTGTATTGCCCGGCATGACGTACCAGACGCCACCTGCCCGTGGAAAGCCTGCGACTGTGCCGCTCTCGGACATTGCACCTGAACAGATGCACCCTGGCATTACGCAGGATGCGAAAGGTCTCCGCAAGCTCACTCTGACAGCAAGCCCGGGAACCGACCAGCTCTTTGAATCCATGAATGCCGCTGCAGAAGCCTTTTTTCGGCCAAGATTGGAATCGCTCCTACTGAAAGCGCTGCGCCGGGAAGTGGCCGCGCCGCTTCGAACGCGGATTCGCGGCCTGGGACGGCGTCAGAGAAAAATCGAAGAGGATATTCAAAAGTTGGATTCCTTTGCCGAACGTCTCCACGAAGGGGAACTGCTCAAAGTAAACCTAGGACTCGCGCGGAAAGGCTTGGACAGCGTCACCGTTTCGGACTGGACTACCGGCGGACCTCGTGTCATTAAGCTCAATCCTGCTCTTGCTCCAGTGGAGAATATGGCGCTGATCTTCAAGAAGGCCGCGAAGGGTAAACGAGGCAAGAACATTGCTGAAGAGCGTCTCGCAGCCACCCGTGGTGAAAAAGCCGCGGTGGAAGATCTGCTCTACTATGTGGACAGCGCGGAGACCATCGATGAGCTTGAAAGGCTCGCAGCGGAATTTCCCGCATCCAAAGCCCCTGACAAGAAAAGGAAATCCGTTCCCGGCGCGAGACCGAAAGAACATGCAAGCTCCGCGATGTTTCGCGATTTCCGCAGTCCAGGCGGCTTGACCGTGCTGGTCGGCAAGAGCGGTCGAGGCAACGACTTTCTGCTCAGGCACAAGGCCCATAAAGGCGACCTTTGGTTTCACGTCAAAAGCCGCGCGGGGGCGCATGTCTTGCTTCCTCGCCGCGCACGCGGAGAACCCTCCGACGAAGACAAAGCCTTTGCAGCCAGCCTAGCAGTGCACTTTTCTCATGCAAAAGGGAAGGGCAAGACCGAAGTGATCGTGGCTGACGTGGGAGATGTCAGCCGACCCAAAGGCGCTCTGCCCGGACAGGTAATCGTGCGTCATTACACGACCATGATCGCGGAATCCCAGGACCTGGGCGAATCAGCGGAATCGTTCGGCAATCAAGCCGATATATCGTGACTTGCCTTAGAGGGCACGATCTTGGCTAAGCTGCTTTTCCGCAAAGGCCGTGAGGAGCCGCGAATCAAGGCAGGCACGGTTTTCACGATGTGTGGTCAAGTGTGTGCAGTTCTGATATAAACCGGAGAGTAACTCCCTTGGAAAGGAGTCACCCATGCCCACGAGCCTTAATATAGACCCTCAATTACTCGATGAGGCCAAGCGTCTAGGAGGTCACTCCACTAAACGAGCTGCCATAAACGAAGCCCTCCGAGAGTACATCCGGAGACGCAAACGCCTGGGTGCTCTCAAGGCATTTGGCCATTTTGATTTTGATCCGAAATTTAATTACAAAGAGGAACGGAAACGGCGGTGATTCTGGTTGACACTTCAGTCTGGTCTCTTGCCTTTCGTAGGCGTAGATCCGGGTCAAGTGAACCTGGTGAAGCGCGGATACTTCGAGAGTTGATCGAAGCTAACGAAGGAATTGGTCTGCCCGGAATCGTTCTCCAGGAGCTCCTTTCTGGAGTTCGGGAAACGGCTCAGTTTGACGAATTGAAGGAGATCTTGACAGCTTTTCCCATCATCGTCGCAACAGCGCAAACTCATATCGCAACAGCGCAAACTCATATCGAAGCAGCGCGAATAGCAAATGTGTGCAGCGGCAAAGGTATCGCGATTTCTTCAGTGGACTGCCTTATAGCGGCTACAACGATCGAACAAGATGCCCGACTTCTCACTTCAGATAAGGACTTTGTCTACATGGCAGATCACTGCGCACTGAGGCTCTTCGAAAGCCATTAGAGCCCGGGCATCTTGAAAGGTCGAGAGCGAGACGAATAATGCCTGCATCAATCCCCGCGATTTTGCGAGGAAGGTACGATCGATGCTTGACGAAGGGTAGGAGACGGCGGTATATTTTGCTCTCGTAGTAGTCACAGTCCTTTCTCAGGTTGGGGGGATTCAACCGGCTCGTATCCCTAAGAGGGGGGAAGTTCATGGAGGATCCGGGCACACTCATCTGCTATTGACCGCGTTAGACGAGCCGACACAGAAGGACAAGGTTCCTGATGTCCGAAGACGTCTCGTCATCAGACTTAGCGAGAATCGCGCGAGAACAAGGTCTCGTCTCATTCCTGAAAAGTGCCCTTCTACAGCTGGACGCTGTCTTCACTGGGGCTCTTGGGACCCCGAAGCTTCACCTGCTCATGATTCCAGGCCGACTGGCGCAGGCGGCTCGCAACAAGGCTTTCATTGAGCAGCTCGCGACAGAATTTGAGATGCTCCGAGAAAAAGGGCGGTTGCGTCCGGCTTTCGAGCAAAGCTCGGAGGGCCAGTCATCCCTCCAGGAGTTACTGGCCGCTCTTGAACAGCCACCGGTTGACGACACGAAGTTTCATTTCTTAAAGAGCATCTTCATCGCGGCCGCAACGGAAAACGCACCCAAGGACGTGCCGCCTCAGCTCATCCTCAGTATTGCGCGTACATTGAGCAGTGGCGAACTTATTGTCTTGGCAACGGCGTATCGAATAGCTCGGGATCGGCCTGACATTGTTAAGAGGGTAGGAGGCAGCGCTCGTTCCTGGGTCACCGAGATTGCGAAGATATCGGGGATCGGCTTGACGAGCCTTGTTGAACACTACGAGAGCCAGTTGGCGTCCAAGAATTTGGTCAACCAGCGCCACTACGGCGACCGGAGCGGCCTTAGGATGGGGAAGTACTTTGGCCTCACCGACTTCGGGGTGAGTCTTTGTGAGCTCATGCAGCGCGGGGAGGACGAAACCGCCACGCTGAAGCATGCCACCGACTGAGACGCGCGGGGTCCGATCTGCTCGTGATTCCTGTCGGGCTAGTACCCGAGTCTTTCCACTCGGCTCGTCACCCGCTAACTGCCCCTGCTGCCGCTGTGTTCCGCGGGTGGGCGGCAGCGTCAGGTGGCAAGGACAAATGACATGGCGAGACATCCGAGACGTTCTTGCGCTGAATGTGGCAAGCAAACAGAAGCGCGGCACCCTATTCTGGGAATCTACCTTTGCAGAAGCTGCCAGTCTGCAAAGCCGGAAAAGTACCGCCTAATCACGAAGACGCGTGCGATCGGCGATTATCGCTTGTCGACGGAAGAGCTTTATAAGCTTGACTATATGACGAGGAGGAACCCGCACTTCAGTACGGCGGCTCCAATGCAGCTTTTCTTGCTGACCCAAGTCGAGCGACTAGCGGAAAGAAAATGGGGGAGCACGGAGCCATACATTGTTACTCTCACGGACTTCTCCGACGAGTTGCTCGCATGGTTACTGGAAGATATTGAACGCCTGAAGTCGCTCTCGCCGGAAAAGTTTCAATTATTCATCGCTGACCGGCTGGCATGTTTCGGCTTGCAGGCTCAAATCGTCGGAGACGTGTACAGGAAAGATGGCGGTGTGGACATCGTAGCGTACCCGGAGGGGTCTGCAGTCCCGTTCCTAATTGGCGTCCAAGCAGCGCATCATCGCACCAACCGCAAAACTCCGGTTGGAAAAGTCCGTGACTTTCATGGAGTTCTGGCGTCGTCGAACTCACCTTTCCACATTGGGATGATCGTAACAAATACGAGTTTTACCCCTGACGCCGAATGGTTTGCGCAAAGCAACCAAAGGCTGCTTAGGCTCCGCGACCTGCAGGACTTGAAGCGATGGTTAAGAGAAGACTTCGTCAATGAGCATGAATGGAGGGAGATCCCAGACCAAATCGAGCTTGCGCCCGGTATTCGAATCCCTGTGACCAAGCCAAAGTCACCGTTCACCGGAAGGTAAGGGGCGACAGAGGCTTGAGAAGGGTCAGACCTGCTCTAGACTCATGTTGTGCTCGCACTCCAGTCGTTCCAGTTGGCCCGTCATCCGCTAACTGCCGCAGATGCCGCTCTTGATTGGATGTGCTTGTTCCCGTCTTTGCTTATACATTGCGCGCAGGCAAACGGATGCTCAACACGCGAAGATGTAAGATGATCATGCTCATGAACAAGCTGGGAGGTGAGCTAAAAGTGTGTGTGACCCTTCCAGGATCGGTTTTTCGCTGAGATATCCCAAGAACATGTTGCGCAAGAGGCTTTTGGAGCAATCGGGTTTCAAGCCGAAACGAGAAGAGGAGGAAGCGGCCGGCCTATGGGCGACTACGCTGAGTATGCAATACCGCTGGTTTCGCTTCACGGCCAGTGCGGGCATACCTGTCCGAACACAAGGAGGAGGGGGGAGATGAGCGAAGAAGAGAGGAAAGGTATCAAGCCAGGAAAGGGAGTTAACAAGGGCTGTGGGCGTTGGATTGCAAATTGCGGTCACGAACAAGGTGTGAGTGAGCTCCCAATAACTCTAAGCGGTACGTGTGGTTGCGGCCGCAGTTTCACAGTGACATGCTCAGGTGGGAACTGCGATGGGAAGGACTTTTACTGTTGAGGGTTACAATCTCAGCAGCCTTCTATTACTTATCAAGACAGCGAGAGGGGCGTGAAATCGCTCTTGGTCCATTTCGGCCCGTCACCCTGGCGTCTGCAGTTGGCTCGTGACCCGCTGGCACCTCCTAGTGTTGTCGTCTCCGGTAGGCGAGACTTGCTCGTCAACGTGCCGTAGAAGAGCTGGTAGACAAGCGGTTGCTCGGCAACTAGAGAGGCAGGGGGCCCATATTTATCAACAAGCGGAAAGGTAAATCAAAGGCAGTCTGATCCCATCCCTGTCGCAAAGGAGGGCATCATGCGTATCAGATTACAGTGTGTTTCCGCCATAACGGTTGCTGTTCTCTTGGTCATCTTCACGGGCATTTATGCTGTAGCGGATGAGTCAAAGACTGGAGGAAAGCAGCGCGTGGTATCCAAGTTGGAATTGAGAATTTCAGATGACGGCAAGAGCATCGTAGACCAAAGCGGGAAGGAAGTTGCACGATTCGTGGAAGGCACGCGAGTACAAACGATGCCGAAGATGAAAGACCAGAAACTCCAGGGATGCATGCGGTGCTGGGATGAATGCCTTGTCTACGACGGCGAACGCTGTGTAAAGTGGATTCGCACCTGTCAGTGGGATTTTGACTGCAAGTAGGAAAGCGCAGGGGTCCGCGGATTAAGGATGTCCGCGCTACTGGCCGGAGATAGTGCGTGAGCATCCGCTCTCTCGCTGACTTCTCGTTGAGCTCAGACGGTGCGAAAGGCCGCGAGCCCTTAATTCAATCTCGACTTGATTTGGAAAAGACGGTGGCAGGTCAGAGCGCGGGGCCGTGAGAGGGTGGGGGCGGGCAGATCTGCCCTTGGCTCATGTTGGGCTGGCACCCTGACGTCTGCGCGTTGAACAGTTGGACTGCGTGCGTCCGAAAGGGGGGAATGCGATGACGCTTCAGCAAGAAAAAATGAAGATTCGATACGAGCACAAACTTCAAGTTTGGCGAATCGTGATCGAGAAAGTGTTGCTGGGCATTTTGATAGGTATTGGCGCGCTGGCTGCCAATATGCTCATCGAGAATTACAAGAGCGATCTGTCACGGCAGAAATTCTTGCTTGAAAGTCGCTTGATGGCGCTGCAAGCTCTACGTGAATCCATCAGTCCTCTACAGAACCACCTCTGGCATCTCGCTCAAGGGGAGAAGGGAACGTCCGAGAAGCCGTTGCTGGGGACGTACGAAGCAGACCTTGTCAAATTCATGCATTTGGGGAACAGATGGAACGTGGTTTTCTCTGCTCGATTCAATGAGGCCATTCAGCGACACATATGGACGCATGAGGCGATAGCGCACCGCCACTCCGAAGTGCAGCGTGAACACTGGCCTTTTTTGTTTGACGTGTTCCAGAATTTTGATCAGGCCACGCGAGAAGCGCTCTGGGACGAAACTTTGGGCATTCGTTCGCCTATCCAGGGAGGCCGATTTGAATTGGAACCGTGGAAGTTCGAAGAAGTCCACAAGAAAGGCACAAAGGCTTATTTTGATACGAACTTTGACAAGTGGCAACGCTGGAAGACGACAGCCAAATAGCCGATTCCGCACAGACGGAGGACCTTCAGACGATGACAAAGCCTTTGCAGCCGGGCCCTTGAAACGACAGAGTCCTTTCCTTCTTCCGAAGATCGCTAAGCCGTGAGCCATCTTCGACTCACTGACTGTTACGGGCTCCTGGGCTCTTCCAAGGCATCGATGTCAATCTTCAAGCGCCTTGGCTTCGCGATTCCACCGAATGCGCTGGACGATGTAGACTCCGCCCACTATGCCGACTCCGATAAGGTCCGTAAGCGTGCCGGGGTCTATTAGGAGTATCCCACCGGCTATGAGAGCAAGCCGCTCAATGGGGAAGAGTTTGACGCTCCAGAATCCGCTTACCCCGGCTCCGAGGGCCACCATGCCGATCACAGCCGTTGTCAGCATCCGAAGGACGAGCAATGGGGTCGCGCCCACGAGGACCAGCACCGGCGACAGTGCAAAGACGTACGGGACCAGGAATGCTCCCAGGGACAGTTTCACCGCTTCGATTCCTGTCTTCCACGGATTGGAGTCTGCGATGGCCGCACCGGCATAGACCGCAAGGGCCACCGGCGGCGTGATGTCCGCCACGACCCCGAAGTAGAACACGAACAGATGCGCAGCCAGGGGCACGACCCCGAGGTTTACCAAGGCCGGCGCGGCCATGGTAGCCAGAATGATGTATGTCGCGGTGGTTGGAATCCCCATTCCCAGAACCAACGAGGCTACCATGGTGAAAACCATAGCTAAGAGCAATCGGTTACCCGCAAGATCCACCATGTTCGCCGACAACTTGAGGCCGATGCCTGTCAAGGTCACCACACCGACGATGATCCCGGCTGCGGCGCACGCGGCGATGACCGGCAGAGCGGCCTTAGCGGCCGACTCCATCACTTGAAGAAGGTCCCCCATCCCCAGCCGTGTCTCCCGTCTGAATAGGCCCAGGACCAACGCCAGGGCCATAGACCAGACAGCGGCCTTAGCCGCGCTGAACCCTGCATCCATGAGCCAGAAGATCAGCACCAGGGGCAGAATGAGGTAAGCTCTCTTCAGCATCACTTCCTTCAGCTTCGGGAGGCTATGCCGAGGCAGTCCCTTGAGGCCCTCGCGGAGGGCTTCGAAATGGACCATGAGGAAGACACCGGTGAAGTACAATATGGCGGGAATGGCCGCGGCCTTAGCAATGTCCACGTATGAGAGGTTGAGGAACTCTACCATGATGAAGGCAGCCGCTCCCATGATCGGCGGCATGATCTGCCCGCCCGTGGACGCGGAGGCTTCCACGGCTGCCGCGAACTCCGGCCTGTACCCAAGGCTCTTCATCATGGGAATGGTAAAGGAGCCGGAGCCGGCCGTATTGGCAATGGAAGAACCTGAAATGGTTCCTTCGAATGCGCTGGAAACCACTGCTGCTTTCGCGGGACCTCCAGGGCTGGTTCCGGTCAAGGCCATGGCAATATCTACGAAGAACTGACGTATTCCCGTTTTTTCGAGGACCTGCGCGAACAAAAGGTAAATGAAGATTACCGTGGCCGACACGCCGAGCGGAATGCCCATAATTCCCTCGAGGCCGAGGTATGAATGCTCCAACACCCGCTGTAAAGACAGACCGCGATGAGCAAATAGTCCGGGGAGATAGTTTCCCCACAGGGCATAGGCCAGAAAACCTGATGCAACTATGACTATGGGCCATCCAGCTACCCGGCGGGTCCCTTCCAGCACGAGGAGCACCGCCACCCCAGCAACGACAAAGTCCATCGTAGTATTGATGCCGGCTCTGGCCAGGAGCTCTTGGTAGAAGATCACGTGATAGAAACCCACCCCGATACCGAGCAGAGCAAGCAGCACGTCATACCACGGCGGCGTTTGGCGCAATACGTCTCGGACTCGAACAGGATACAGCAAGAAGAGCAGGCCAAGCCCGAGGCCTAGGTGGATCGAGCGCTGCAATTGTGGGGCGAGAGGGAGCGTCGCTGCGGTGTAGAGCTGGAATAGGGCCAGCCCCACGCTCCCGAAGAGGACTAGGCCCGCCCATAAGCCTCGCAGACTTCGGAACGAAGATTCTCGATCCAGGGACCGGGGCACTGCTCGTTCAGGCTTCAGTACCTGCTCAGGCTGCTTCGCCAATGCCGCACCTCGGCCAAGACAATTAGAATCAGCGGTGTCCGCTCAATCCTCAAGGAAACCAAGCGGTCAGGGCCTATTTCAGCTACCAGATTCATATCCCGGGCTCCTGTCCGCAGATAGTGACCAAACGGCGAAATGCCCAGGTCCAGGCGACCCAGGCAGGAAGAATATCCACTCACAAAAACCTTTGCTCCCTCGACGTGCCAGGTGGTTTCTCCTTCCGGACTCGAAGGCATTCCGGGGCCCTCGTGATCGAAGACCATTTCCGCCAGGCAAAGCTCTTTATCAGCGCTAATGATGTACGTTTCGCAGACCGGTCTTCTGCTCACCGAATGGATCCAGATAAGGCGAAACCGAGTGCCAATAGAAGCAGGAACGGCCCGGAGGAGGCCTTCTTGTCCGACCGAGCGAACGGTCAGGGACGTGACAGGGTAGCATGAGAGCGCCAGAGTAAAAATCGCTGCGCCCGCAATCCACCAACTATGGCGATTTGACTTCGATGCCCTTCTCCCGCAAGAAGCGCGCGGCCCCAGGGTGAAATGGGATGGTGACGCCCTGACCCGCGAGTTTCGCGTCAAATTCTTTGGCCTTGGCATGGCCGATGGCGCCGGCATTTTCGAAAAGAGCCTTGGTCATCTCGTATACCAGTTGGTTCGCGATATCGTCCCGCACTGCGAGCATCGCCTTGAGAGCGACCACGTTCGTGTCCCCTTCCATACCCTTGTATGTTCCGGCAGGCACGAGAAATTCCACATAGAAGCCGTGCTTTTCCCGAAGCTTGTTCACGTCAATAGCCAGCAGGCGAATAGGAGTGACGGTTTGGACGTCAGCCAGAGAGGCGTTGGGAATGCCCGCCACAATCACCAGAGCATCCGCAGTATTCTCTCTCAAGGCAGTAGCGCCTTCGGCAAAGCCGAGGAAGAGGGGCTTGACGTCTTTCCTGTCTGCGTAAGTCATCCCGTACGCTGCCAGGATCTGCCGCGAAGCCAGCTCCGTGCCGGAAGCCGCTGCACCCACCACAATTGTCTTGCCCTTGAGGTCCTCGATTCGGCGGATGGGGCTTTTGGAAGGAACGACGATCTGTACCGGTTCCGGATATAGGGCGCCGATGGCGAGGTAGTTAGTGTACTTCTCCTTCCTGTCCGCGAAGGACTCCATGCCGGTTCGACCGTACGCCGCGATATCGTTCTGGACGAGCGCCAGATCTACCTCGTTTCTGCCGAGGAGCCTGATGTTAGCTACAGAGGCCCCGGTAGCCTGAACCGTCACGTTTACTCCCGGTATGGCGTCCTTCCAAAGCTTAGCGATCCCCCCGGCCAGCGGGTAGTAAGTTCCGCCAACGCCACCGCTTGCCATGATCAATTCGATGCTGTCACCAGGCTTCCAGGGCTTCTCTTTTGCCGCGACTTCGACACAAGTCCCGATGCTGGCCAAGAGTGTCAACGAGGCGAGAAGCACAAGGATCCACTCGAATCGTTCCCTCATGATGAAATCTCCCGCTCGTGTGGTACAGAGCCCAATTACCACACTTCCAACGGGTGAGGAAGGATTTCTTGGCCGAGCATCGTGTTCCGCCCGAAAAAGGCTAGTGTCCCGCCCTGCAATTTAATTTAGCAACCCGGATCACGTCTGACGTCCACGCAATAACACTGATTCGACGACTGGCCGTGTCAGGGCTGATAAAGTAACTTGCGGGACGGCACAGTAGGTATTATACCGAATAATTAGGAGTGGAATGCTTCCCCAATACCTATATCTCGAGTGGGGCAAAGATATGCCGGTTTCCCTGAAAGAATCGCAAGTGGCCGCTGAGATGGCTAAATTATTGTACGCTTTTCTTCCTGGTTCCGGGTCTTCTCAATGGAAGGGACACGTAACATTTGGGACTGTAGCTCAACATGTAGGAGTCGGGAATTTTTGGCAGGGAGGCAGTAAGGAACCGGCCATTGCCGCACTTCTTGAGAGCACCCTGTTGTCGCGGCGAGATTTGTTTGAACCCCTTGTGGTCGGAATCGTTCGGGAAGGGATACGATACCGCCAGACGAAGGGCAATCCCGTCAAGAAGGAGGAAATCGAAACTCTGAATGGGCTCATCCTTCAAATAGGCTTCAAGTTCCCAGCGTTATGGGACGCCCAGTTTCTCGCTTCTTTGGATTCGGGTGCTCTTGATAGGGCGAAAGCAAGCGTAGAAGAGGCCAAAGCCGCGGAGCGCATCAAGACAGAGGAACAGTCGGCGAGATCCAAAAAACTCAATGAACTCAGAGAGCGGTACTATCAGTTGGCGAGGCAGACAAACAGGCAGGCTGCCGGGATTGCGCTGGAATCAGTGTTGAATGAACTCTTCGACTTGTTTGATGCGGCTCCTCGGAAAAGATTCAGAGTAGTCGGCGAAGAAATTGACGGCTCTTTTGAACTCGACCATGAGATTTATTTGCTGGAGGCGAAATGGGAGACCGAACCTCTCTCGGAGGCTCCTTTGCTGGGGTTCCGTGGGAAAATCGAGGGGAAATCCACTTTTACCCGTGGTCTGTTAGTTTCAATAAATGGATTCTCACAACCTGCATTGGAAGCCATAACGAGGGGGAAGCAGCCAAACTTCTTTATGATGGATGGGTATGATCTGACGCTGGTAATCGAAGGGCAAATGAGACTGGACGAACTACTGAGAGGCAAAATTCGGCGCCTGTCCGAAGAAGGGACCCCGTTCGTTTCCGCAAAAGAGTTTCTATAGGGGATCAGAGAAGTGGCAGGAATGAAATCTGACGATTAGCGCAGGCTTATCCGGACGCCATCTAAACAGAACTTAGGTGGAGGTAACGAGACCAATGCCTAGAGTATTCAAAGTGGACAGCCTTCCATTTGAAAAAAAAGAATCGCCCATTCCCGAATTCTCCTGGCATACAAGCCCGCCATTGGCAAAATTGGTGAACTCAAAGAATCTCCAACTTGACGTTCGGTCATTGGATCCTGGGAAATTTTCATATCCGTACCACTTCCATCGAAATGCCGAAGAACTGTTTATCATCTTTGAGGGAGAAGCCACTTTACGTTCTCCGGATGGCTTCCGGAAAATCACCAAAGGAGACATCATCTTTTTCGAGGAAGGCCCCAGTGGAGCACACCAGCTCTATAATCATGCTGATGCGCCTTGTGTCTATTTAGATATAAGAACCGTTACACGAATCGATGTGTGCGAGTACCCTGATTCGGGGAAAATCAACATTGTTCAATACATGGAAATTTTTCATAGTTCGTCGAAGGTTAGCTATTTCTCAGGAGAAGAAGATGTAAGAGCAAAATGGCCCAAAGAGTTGCTAAAAGATGATTGAGTCGGCCGAGAAAGGGAACTCAGACGACGACTAATATCGATTCGCTTTCAGATAGTTGGCATTTCGAGGCAAGTACGGTGGACCAGGCATCCCGTCTCTCCGGAAACGGCAGGCAAGATGCCTGCCCCACCGTCATACCGCGAATTGCTTTTTGAATAGAGCAATTGAATATCGCAATTCTTTCCCATAATCGCGGCACGACTTCTATGGGTTTTTACGCCGAGACTTCGCGAAAACCGACGACAAGTTCGTAATATCCGTTATCCGCGTTGCTCAAGCCTTGCCCGCTTCTCTTTCTGCGATCAGGTCCTCAAAGTGCTCCTTTTCCCGAACCAATTCTTCAAGCGTCATCGAGGATGGCGTGACCTGACTTCCCGGTATTTGGATGCCCTGGCTCTGAAGAAACTCGTCCACTTTGGGCTGGTTCTTTTTGTACAAATAGAAGCCCAGAGCGCTCAATCCCAATCCCGCGACAAACCCGATGAAATGATCTCTTGTCAAATTCCACATTGATAAATCCCCCTTCGTGAATTAACTTGCCCCTGCAATTCGTAGCGGCACGGGCGTTGTATCTCGTACCTGCCCCAGGTCCTGCAAAACGTCATCCTGAATGGTGACCAGATGCCGGATATCGCTCAACCACATGCCGTGTTCCGAGCCTGTTCCTCCCAAGAGCGCATACTGTAGGACCGCAGGGACAAGCCTTGAGAATTTGGTTGCTTTGCTGTCACCACGGTCTGCAGCAATCACGATTCCGTAACGATTTGCTCGTTGAGAAGCGTCTCCCGTCTGAGTTATCCGCAGTTCGACTCCCCTGGGAGGCGGTTTCAGGATATGTCGCCCGAAGGCCGTAAACCACGTGACGAGTGAAGCCGTCAGAAATTGCCCCCGAAGGAACGCGGTCGCCAAATAGACCACCGATAGAACCTCCGGGTCGTAGTAGCCGTGACGGCGTAGCTCCAACCACCCGTGATGGAGCACGGCGCCTGCGGTACTTATACCGGCGATCCAATCGAGCGCCAGGGCAGTCTTGCGGTCAAGTCGCACCAGTTTGGCCGCCAATGCAGCCATCAAGGCCAACGCAGAATAAAACGGCGAATCGGACCATTCGCGAACCCCAGGCTCGGCCAATATCCTCACGGGAATTTTCGCATAATCGAGTGACAAGCAGAGCGCCACCCGAATCAACACTTTCTCTGCGGGAACGCGCAAAGAATCGAATCGGATCAATAAAGACCTTGAAGCGGTCGTGTAGTCCGCGGAGTGCACACCGGGGAGTGCCTTTACCTTGGCAATTGCCTGCTCCGGGTGCCTAATACCGTGAGAGAAGCGTAGCCTCAGGCGCCCCGGAAGTTGATGACTGATGGTTATGGTCGGTTTTTGCATGATCACCTATTCTTTTCCATATCGTGAAATAAGAGCCTGGATGAATTGAGTACCACGGCCACCGTGCAAGCGTTGTGCAAGACCGCGCTCCAGAATACCGGCAGTACTCCCATTGACGCCAAAACGAGTCCTACGCTGTTGACTCCTATGGACACTGCAAAATTTTCCCGGATAACACCCATCGTCTTGTGCGCAAGGCGAATCGTGGCCGGGATCATCAGAGGGTCATCCCCTGCAATCGTAACGTCCGCAGCTTCCATAGCGATATCTGTTCGGGTCCCGCCCATAGCTATCCCAACGTCCGCGTAAGCCAGGGCAGGCGCGTCATTAATGCCGTCCCCCACCATTACCACCCGAACGCCCTTTGACTGCAACTGCAACACTGTCTCCGCCTTGTCTTCCGGCAAGACTTCGGCGCGATATCGGTCCATTGACATGCGAGTTGCAACTATTTCCGCGTGCTGTTCCACATCCCCGGTAAGGAGAATAATGTCGTCCATTCCCGTATAACGGAGGCGGTTGAGGGACTTCTTCATGTTTTCCCGAAGCGCGTCTTCTATCCCGAGAATCCCCATAAGAGCGTCATCAACCGCCACGTACACAACGTTTTCGCCTCTGCGGACGAGCTTGCCCACTATTTCGTCCGCTCCGTGAAGATCTATCCCTTTTTCCTGGAGAAACCTTCTGCTCCCTACACTAATCAAGTTTCCGTTAACTCGGGTTTCCACTCCACGAGCCACACGGACTTCGGTGTCGCTGTGTGCGGGGATTTGCCAGCCGGAGCGCCTGACCTTTTCCAGTATGGCCACCGCCATGGGATGGGTAGAGGTTTCTTCTGCGGCAGCGGCATACTGAAGCAGTTCTTGGGTGTTCCCGTCCCCTCCCAAAGGGATGATGCTGGTGACCTGAGGTCTGCCTTGCGTGAGGGTTCCTGTCTTGTCCAAAATCAGCGTGTCTGCCTGCGAGAGCAGCTCAATGTAGTTGCTGCCTTTCACAAGCACTCTGTGGCGTGCAGCGGTAAATATTGCAGCGGACAGGGCCGTGACTGTGGAAAGCCGAATTCCGCAGGAATAGTCGATGATGAGCATGTTCAAGGCTCGGGTGAGACTTCGAGTTACCCCATACACGAGTACTGCCAGAGCAAAGTTCAGAGGAATAAACTGCGCAGAGAATCGGTCGGCATATGCCTGAATTTGAGCCTTATGTTGGGTGGCTTCCTCAACCACATGAACAATACGGGCTACTGCGGTCTCGTCGCCCACCTTGTGTGCCCTGATGATAAGGCGGCCGCTTTTGACCACGGTTCCTGCAAAGACCTCGGCGCCGGTTGTTTTGAGCATGGGCATGAATTCGCCCGTGATCGAAGCCTGATCCACGGCTGCTTCGCCTGACTCGACCACGCCGTCCACGCTGATCTTCTCACCGGTGTGAACCATGATTCGATCTTCGGTCTTTACCTCCTCAAGCGGGACTTGTTCTTCATTTCCCTTTTCGTTTATTCGCCATACGGACTCTTCGCCTACCGAGAGCATGTCGCGAATAGCGCGACGGGTGCGGTCCATCGTGTACGCAGTCAAAAGCTCGGCAATGTCCGCAAGCCAGATGATTGTCAACGCGGAAACATCTCGACCTGCGGCAAGGCTCGCCAATATTGCCGTAGCGGTGAGTGTATCGGCATTGGGACGGCGGTTCACCCTGAGAGAATCAAAACCGCTTCGGAATATGGGAATGGCCAGCGAAAGACTGCTGATGGCCGGAATTGTCAGGAAACGTCGAACCAAAGTGGCTGGAGGACCCATAGATCCGCCCTTCAACCAGGCCCAAAGGAGAGTTACGCTGGTTGCCGCCACACGCCCGGCAAGTTCCGAGATGGGCTGCTCTTGGATGCGGCGTTCCCGAACCGCTGGACGATTGGATTCCTGCCTCTCTGCCTTATGAGCGACCAGAGAATATGAGGCAATGATGGATTCGGTCAAATCGAGGATGTCTCCTTCGGTCGCACGATCCGAATCATAATAAATGAGCACATTAGCTGTGATGACGCTTACGGTGGCTGAATCCACATAATCACTGTTCTCGATCCGCTCCCGAATTTCGTGGCTCTGTTCACCCAAGAATTTCAACGCGCGACACGCGATCCTCACGCGGCCAGGCAGCGTGTGAGCCAGCTCGCAGGTTAGTAATGGGGGATTTTTCGGGCCGAACATCGTCAGGACCTCAAATCAACCTGTTCTCGCCTGCCATTTCTCCGGTTGGCTTTGCTGAGAATCCCGTTCAATCTTTCAATTGCAGCAGACCCGTTGTCTTGACTTATGCTCCACAGCTCCTCGCGGTAATCGACAAGAGCGCTCAATAGGGCCTGAATATTAGCCAATACTTCCCGTTCGGTGACCGCACCGGAATCATACCGGAGGAGAATAGTGCCCGTGATAAACGACGGCTCAACCGATGTGATTCCCGTAGGAAGGACCATCTTCCCGATCAGGTCCTGCGCAAATGCCTGTTTGCCGGGCGGAACCTTGCGCAGTGCAGGAATTTCGAGTCGCAACCTTCCCGGCAACCTGTGGAGGATCTTGATCTTCAAACCCCATTTCAGAAGCAACGTCTGCAAATCCATCAATTCGTTTCCTCTGCGTCGCTCGCAAAAGACCTGTACGCCCACCACAGGAGCGTGAAGCCACCGGGAATTGCCCGTGCAGGGTCTTTCCGAAACATGCAGATGCCGAAAACAGCCAGGGAGATTACAAGCAACGTGCGGAAATCAACCAAACCGCCGGTCAGCTCGTACACCGTTCTGTTTAGGCTGGCCCCTATCTCTCGGAACTCCTTCGCAATGATCGGCTCAGGAGTGCTCAGGAACTCGGATTCCAAATCCAGCAATTTGATGATTACAGCAAACAGTATTTCCGGAGTGATTACTTCAGGTTCATAGTGGATCAGCACGCTGCCGCTGATGAGGTTCACCTCAACGGAGGTCACGCCCTTGATCTTTTGGAGGCTCTCAATTAGCAGGTTTCTTGCGGCCTCACGACCGGCAATGGCGCTGATACGAAAACGCGTCCGCCCGGGGAGGTTTGAAATTGTCTCCACGGGACCCGAGAAGCTGAGAATCGACAGCCCAGGCAACGCGGTCCACTCTGATTTGGTGTCATAAGTGGCAGTCGCGGCCACGCCCTTACCGCCCCGCGATTGGTCCTCCGAAGCCCTTCGCTTTCGCTTTTGGCTCCTGGCACGGCTCTTCGCGGCCTCGCTTTTGTGAGGCGAGCTGTCTTCAGGCATACGTGGCTCCCTTACGTAGACTAATCTAATTTACTAAGCGGCACCTTTCAAGTCAACGAAAAAAGACTACGGGCATGTTTCGGCCTTGGAAGACCAAGAAATATTACAATTGCCGCAACTCCCGTCCGATACGCAGCGGCTGCACCCCGTCATGCCTGCGAAAGCAGGAATCCAGTCTTGGTGCCTCATTACAAGGCTTTTCACTACTCCCCGGCAAGTCCCTGGATTCCCGCGTACGCGGGAATGACGAATGGGAGCTCAGCAGCTGTGTCCTCGTGGAATCTGCAACTCGTGATCATGCTGACATTGTTGTTGGCAACCGCTATCAGTTACTTCCTCGCAGAGGCCGTCCGACTCGTAACCAATTTCAGCGTATTAAGTTCGGCCTCTTTCATGCTCTTTTCCAAAACATTCTTGGCATCTCGGAAGAGCGCCCGCAAGGGATTGCGATGGACCGCCAGGATGAGGCCCACGAGCAGAGCGGCAGAAGCGGTCCTGCTGCCAAAGGGCAAATATTTCTTGGGCAACCAGTGAAGAGCGGCCAGACTCGCGAGTCCTCCCGCGGCCAATAGACGGGTCAGAGTTTTTGGTTTCATCTGAGCCCCCCGTCAGAATATTTATATCTTAGCTTTTTGGTCAAGTTGGCTGCAATCTTTTCTTTTAGTCTCGGGGCAAGCTTTCCGCAACCGTCCGTTACACCGGCTCCGTGTTACAGCAAAAACATTAGCCTCAGCAGCATTAGACTGAAGCGCGGGCAAAAGGAGGCCTAAGCTCTCCTTTCAGAAATGAACGCCAGACGCGCAGAAGATAAGACAACCAGGACCGACCCGATGTTGTGGACGATTGCTCCCATGATCGGGGAGAGAATTCCCCAACCACCGGCCAGGACAGCCACCGCATTGAAAAGCAATCCAAACGCGAGGTTCCATTTGATCGTCAGGAGAGTTCTTCTGCCCAAGTCGACAAGGAACGGGATCTTGGAAATATCATCGTTCATCAGAGCAACATCAGCGGTTTCCAAGGCCACATCGGTACCGGCAGCTCCCATAGCGACGCCCACATTGGCTGTGGCAAGAGCAGGGGCGTCGTTGATGCCGTCACCCACAAAGATTACCGTCTTGCCCGCGTCCTGGAAGTTCCTGATGACTTGAAGCTTGTCCTGGGGCTTCTGGTCAGACCAAGCATCGGTCAGACCCACTTCGTCTGCCACACGTCGGGCGGATTTCTCGTGATCTCCGGAAACCATGCCCACACACTCGATTTTCAATCCCTTCAACGTGCAAACCGTTTGTTGGGCTGCTGCGCGAATAGGATCCGTAACTGCCATGACACCAAGAGCACGTTGATCCTCGTACACGACCAGCGGTGTCATTCCGTTTTCTTTGAAAGTTTCCACCTGCTGACGCAGCTGGAGAGGCAACTGCATGGCCCCACCCCCAATGCTTGCGCTCCCAACTTCAACTATTCTGCCGTTGACACACGCCCGGACTCCAAAGCCGATTTCCGCCACCATGTCTTCGGCCTTAGAAAGTGTCACTTTGGCATAGTGGGCGGCTTTGAGGACTGCACGCGCGAGGGGATGCGTACTATTCTGCTCAACGGACGCGGCACAAGCCAAGACGTCCATCATGTTAATGCCGTCTACAGAAACAATCGTGCTTATCCGTGGTTCACCACGGGTCAGCGTTCCCGTCTTGTCAAAGAGGATCACATTTGCGCGGCCGGCTTCTTCCAGGAACTGCCCTCCTTTCACGAGAATACCCGCTTTGGCTGCACGACCTATCGCCGCGACCACTGCGGTGGGGGCAGCGAGTATCAGTGCGCAAGGGCATCCAACGATTAGAACCGTAACCGCGCGGCCCATATCTCCGGTCAGCCACCAGGCAACTCCTGCACATAGCAGAATCGTTGGTGTGAACCATGTTGCGTAACGATCGATCAATCTGACGGAGCGAGGCTTATAATATTCCGCCCGTGACACGAGCTTGATGACCTTTCCCAAGGTTGTGTCTTCTCCAATGGATCTTGCCTCAATTTCAATTACACCGGTTTGATTCAGGGTTCCGGCAAACACCGAGTTGCCTAGCGTCTTGTCTTGCGGAATCGGTTCGCCGGTCATGGGAGATTCGTCCACCGCAGTAGCGCCCTTCTTGACTATCCCATCCACGGGTATTCGGTCGCCGGGTTTAACCAAAAGGATGTCTCCCACGTTGACCTGAGACACAGACACCGTGGACTCTTTCCCGTCCACAAGAATCGTCGCGGTTTCCGGATGGATGTTGATGAGCGACCGAATGGCCTTATGAGCCGCGCCGGTTGTGACTTGTTCCACCAATGACCCCAACACCATAACAAAGCTTACTACGACCGCTGTTAAGAGTTCTCCTTGTAAGAGGCTGCCGATAATCGCGAGACTTACCAGCTCATCCACATTCACCTTACGCTGGAACAAGCCCTTGACAGCTCCCCACATGATAGGAAAGCCGTTGATTGCCAAGGATGCCAGGATAAAACCCTGCCCCAAAGTAGTTTCAATGCCGTTTGTTTCATTCCAAAGGTATCCGGCCAGACCCAGGAGGCCTCCGAACGCAATCCTGTACATTTCACCGGATCGCGCCAGTTCACGGTAAACGCCAAGTTGAGCGAACCGTCCGATCATATAACCACCTTCATTTGGCGAACTTGAAAAACACGTCGATGACCTGACGAATCAATTCGTCTTCATTGGTTTGTTTGCGTATGGCATCCGATACACAGCCCTTCAGATGGTCTTCCAGGATTACCATCCCTATGGACCGCAGGGCACCCACGGCCGCGGCAATCTGTTTCAGGACCTCGAAGCAGTCCCGGTCCTCCTCGACCATCTTTCGAAGCCCGCGCACTTGGCCTTCGACGCGGCTTATCCTATCAGCCACTTTTTTGTGATCGTCTCCGCAGAGTGCCATTGGGGAGCCTCCCGAATACATATACCATGTATATGTATCTGCCAAAGAACGGTTCCTTGTCAAGACACTTGACTCAGTTGCGTGAATTCTTTGGAAGATTAAAGCCTAACCGGCTCGCGGGAATGGTTGGCGTAAATCATGTCCGCACGTTTCATGAGCTTGATCATGCTGTCGTACGCTTGCTGAAAATCCTCATGAATTCCAGGCACCGCAAAGCCGTTCTTGTCAAAATTCTGAGCGAGACAGCAGAAGCCGGAGATGGCCGTCCGTCCTTCGCTTGTTTCCACCACAACTGCCTGCGAACCGGCAGAATGCCCCGAGACGAGAAGAACCTCAAGGCCCGGATACAGGACCCGGTCTCCGTCGATCAGCTGGAATTCCGAATCCTGGGAAAAGCGAGGAACGTAGTAGCGGGAAAAATAAGGGTGAGGGTGACGCGCGGACTGCCATTCCTTTTCTTGAACGAACTTCGGGCAGTGCCTGAAGAGGTGGAGAAAAGCCGCATGGTCAAAATGCAGGTGCGTGAGAATCACCGCGTCGATGTCTTGGATAGTGAGCCCATGCCGGCCCAGGTTCTGCTCAAGCGATTCTACGTCTTCAACAGGCGAGAGCGGCCCCGCGGCATAGTGCTCGGCATCACACCCTGTGTCCACGAGCACATGGCGACCCGGACTCCTGAGCAGAAAGGCGCCATAGAACACGCTGACGAGTTCGGTACTGTTCCGCAGATACGTATAGTTCGATAGTGGGCGTTCCGCCCTGGCGGTCTCCAACGGATGAACCGTGAAAAAGGTCATTTTCGATCTCTTTCGCTCTCCGCCATTGGCAAATCCTCTCCGGTACTCTCCGCAATTTATCATAATTCGGGCCGATTTTATGCGGAAGGTGAGAAGGAAGAGATCCTCCCGGTGGCTCAGCAAGGTCCCTGGGGAACCATACAGCCGAGTGTTGGGAATGAGCAAGGCTTCTGTACGGCGCGGACCAGCGCGTCCGCCCTGGCCACTCCAGATTCGTCTGGTAAGCCTTCAGTCACACGAGGACGCGTCAGAAAACCAGTTCACCGCGGAGGCCGCAGAGTTCGCAGAGAAGACGCTCGATGCGCTCAGGCTCGCGCACCGAGCGCTCTGTGTTCTCTGCGCTCTCTGCGGTGAGGTTCTTGCGTATTCTCGGCACGGGCCGCGTGTAACTGAATGGTTACTCGTTTGGCAAAAAGAACTTGACGGAACTCTATCTTTCGCAGGAGAATTAGACTGACTAGTCAACTTAGGAAAAGGAAATCATGGGATTTAGAGGTCAAGCTACAAGAGAAAAGATCATCGGCGCTGCGCGCCGTCTTTTCAAGTACCAAGGTTACAAGAGTACCACTATCGATGACATATGCGAGGCTTCCGATGTAAAGAGGGGAAACCTGTACTTCTATTTCAAGAGCAAAGAAGAGCTGGCCCTGGTGGCCATCGATGATGCCTTGAAAAGGGAGTTCCCATTCCTGGAAAGAATCATGGCCGGAGAGTTCGACTCTCTGACAAAGGTAGATCTGATGATTGACGGCATGGTGGACTACATTGTTGCGCGGGATTGCCGAGGGGGGTGATTCTTCGGGAATTTCGCCCTGGAGATGGGCGATACGCATAGGGAACTGGCACAGGCAGCCAACCGCTTTTTCATCGAGTGGAATGAGTTGCTGGTGATGCTGTTCGAAGAAGCCAAAAAGATGGGCAAGCTGCGACCGGACGTGGATTGCGAAGCTCTGAGCAGGCTCATCATGAGCACGGTCGAAGGGGCTATCCTGATCTGCAAAGCATCCAAGGATCAGGAATCGTTGACCAAAACCATAGACACGTTGAAGACGGTTATCAAGGGATTCAGAATCTGAGATCTCCGAATAAATAGACTAGATAGTCAAATCAGACACTGCAATCGTTTTCGGTCGTTCCGTAATGGGGAGGGAGAAATGAACCAAGTGCAGAGCCAGGCCGGCACAGGAGTCATAGGATGGACCTGCGGGTACGTGCCGGAGGAGATCATCCTTGCCGCTGGTCTTCAGTCCGTGCGCATTCGGGGCGCGGTCCCAAGTCTCAAGGAAGCGGATGCCTACCTTTTCCCCAACTTCTGTCCTTACGTGAAGAACCTCCTGGATTCAGGCTTGAGAGGCGAATATGGAAATATGGATGGAATAATCTTCACCAACTCTTGCGATGCCATGCGCCGGCTCAAGGATCTGTGGGATTCCCATGTGAAGACCCCATTCTCGTTCATGTTGGAGGTCCCGAAGAACTGGGACGAGGGCGCCGTGACCTATTTCTCAGAGCAGCTCGCAGCCCTTCAAAGGCAATTGGAAGACTTCATAGGGACCAAAATATCCGGGGACTCTCTCGAAGAATCAATTCGCATCATGAATGAGCAGCGAGCCTTGATGGTCCAGCTTCTTGAGAGGCAAAAGGCAAAGACGGCAGTCATTGGGGGAAGTGAGCTCTTGGCCCTTTGCCTTGAGGCCATGAGCTCTCCAAAAGAGGTCTTCACGAAGAAGCTGAGGGAAATTCCGGATCAATCACCATCCGTCAATTCCGGTTTGAACGAACAACCTCGAGTGCTTGTTGTGGGGAGCGTCATCGACAGATTGGATCTTTTTGAAAAACTGGAAGCTGCCGGTGCGTCTGTGGTGGCCTTTGATACTTGCGCGGGACTGAGGCATTGGTCGGGCCTTGTGCAGGAAGGAAAGAATGCCATTGAGAACCTGGCCCGAAGGTATTTGCTTAAGCCTCCATGCCCCAGGATGCCTGGTTTTGCGAGAAGAATCGACCAGATAACCCAATTGGTTCGAGACTATTCGATTGACGGCGTAATCTACAGCATTGTTAAGTTCTGTGATTACGGCCTGTTCGAAGCCCCTGTGGTCGAGGCTGAGTTACGGAGTCAGAGAGTTCCTTTCATGGTGATCGAAAACGACTATGTCTTTGGGGACATAGGGCGCATTGGGGTCCGGCTGGAAGCATTTGTCGAGATGATAAAGGGAGATCTCGATTGATTCGGGTTTGTGTCCGGCGGGGAGTTATGTTCCTTGAAGGAGGTGGCGCCAATGAAAGCGTATCTTGAAAGCATCGTGGCATTCACGGAGAAGAAGCTGGAGCAAAAGCCTAGTGGCTGGCACAGGTTGATCAACGAGCTTGCCTCCACATTTAGCGATGCATTCGACGAAAATGCCAAAGTCGTGTGGGTTTCGTCCTATGCTTTCCCAGTGGAGCTTTTGTGGGCATTTGATGTGGCGCCTTTTGATTTTGAGATCGCTTGCAACATCATTCCCCCGGCAATTAGCGGAAACGGGTCATCAATCATGGTGACCGCGGAGAATCAAGGATATGCGAGGGACATCTGTTCGTTTTACAGGCTGGCCCTGGGGGCTCACTTCCAGGAGATGGTGCCGAAGGGGGATCTGTTCTTAACGTCGAGTTATTACTGCAACGGCAAGGCAAAAACAAACGAGCTTATTGCACGTGCGCAATGGAAAGAGAGCATTCTTTTTGACGTGCCCAACGAGATCAGCAGATCTTCGATTGAATATGTGAGCTCTCAATTACGGGGAATCGCATCGCGTTTAGAAACTGTTACAGGAAATCGCCTGGATGTTGATCGGTTGAGGGAATCGATCCGCTGGTCAAACACGGCTAGGGCTTCTTTTGAGCAGGTCAACGAACTGATGAAGGCAAGACCGAGCCCTTGGGATGGTACGAAGGCTTGTTTTCTGGGAATAGCCGGTTCGCTCTTCTGGGGGTCGCAGCTTCGACACGAACTCAACGTCATGCTCATCCACGAGATGGAGTCAAGGATACAAGCGGGAAAAGCATTCCCGGAGAGTCACAGGATCCTCTGGTTCCCTTGGGTGCCTGTGCAGCAAACCAACATATTCACAACATTAAAAGAACACCAGGCCAGCGTTGTGACGGCTGAAAGTGCGCGTGTCTATTGGCCGGAGATCGACGAGAGCAATCCTTTCGAGGGGCTTGCGCTCAAAGCTCTAAACGACCCTCATGTGGGAAGCTCACAGAGGAGAGTCAAAGCGATTGTCGGGCTGGCAAAGGATTATGAAGTGGATGGAGCAATCCATTTCTCCACCCCTGCGTGCCGCCACGAGAACGGCTCGTTCAGCCTGATCCGCGACGCACTCAGGGACGAAGGCCTCCCAGTGCTTAACTTGGAAGCTGACATGACAGACGAGCGGAACTACTCTGCTGACAAAACGATGACTAATCTGCTGTCCTTCTTTGAAATTCTGAAGAACTCAAGCGCTCGCGGCTGCCATTGAGCCTAATTCCACTCAAATCTTATGCTTGCGTCATCTGCCTTTTGTCTTTTCGATAATGGCTTTCGCTTCCTTTTCGAGCCCCACATTGGGAAACTCGTCCAGGATCCGCTGAGCCGCCAACCGGGCAGCCTTATAATTACTCTTACTCCACATTACGTTAGCCTTGTACAATTCTTTCTCAGCTAAACGCTTGCGACACTCCTGGTATTTCTCTTCCGCCTTCTTCTTCCACTGTTCTGATTCTGCCTGCTCCATCACCTTCTTGAACTGGGCTTCCGCGCGTTTCACCATACCGTCGTCCAGGTCAAGTCGCTTAATTTGATCGAAGAAGCTCATGCCGATCATGTACCTGGCTCGATCGCTCTCCCGGTGTTTCGGATAGAGCTCCAGAAACTGGAAGTACCGCGCTGCCGCGTTCTCGAAGTTGTGATCTTTGTAGTAGGCGTCCGCGATCTTGAGATAAACTTCCGGGATCTTTTCAAACTCCGGGTGGCCGGATTTCAGGCGTTCGTAGACCTCAACCGCCTCTTTGTAGCTGGCCTTTGTGAACAGATCCTCTGCCTTCTGGTACAGATCTTGAGCCGTTTCTTGAGTTGTGGGGGCCTTGGTTTGCCATATAGATGGGCAACCTGCCACCGCACAGGCAACCATGATCATGAGTGCGGCGCAGGAGAGACGTTGCTTCATAGGGCACCTTTGGGTGGTTTATACATTTGCGCTCTACCAGCAGCACGGGGTGCTGTCAAGGGGTCAAGCGAGGTCTTGTCCACTTTTCGAGCCTGGTATCAATACATCCGACTCAAGATCTTTTGCGTAAGTTTGACTAATGCCTGCTTTTCGTCGGAATCGGGGAAGATATCCAGCTCACGGCTCGCTTTGCGCAGGTATATTTCGCTCCTGCGCAAGCTTTCGTGTATGCCTCCACACCGGGTGAGAAAATCCCTGACCCATTCCAAGTCGCCGTCAGCCATTCTCCTGGCCCGGAGCAGCGACGCGACCCGAGATCGTGACTCCGGCTCTGCGGTCCTGAGCGCCAGAATCAGAGGCAGGGTAAGCTTTCCCTCCTCTATATCCTTGCCGGGATTCTTGCCCATGACCGCCTTTTCCGAGCGATAGTCGATCACATCGTCAGTCATCTGGAACGCAATCCCCAAATTGAAACCGAACTGGGCCAACGCCTCCTCCCTTTCAGGGTCGAGGTTGCCCAGAATCGCTCCGCCTCGGCACGCGGCTTCCATGAGGACCGCGGTCTTATCCACGATAATCTGGAGATACTCGTCCTCGGTGAGGTCAATATTCCCGATGTTGGCCATTTGGAAGAGCTCGCCCTCGCTGAGGCGCTGCGTTGTGTCGGAGACTATCCTCAAGATCCTGAGGTTTCCGATGGAAGTGAGGGCCGAGAACGCCCGGGCAAGGACAAAATCCCCACCAAGCACACACATCTCGTTGGACCAGAGAGTGTTGGCCGCGGGCAGGCCGCGCCTGGTGTCCGCGTGATCGACCACGTCGTCGTGCAGGAGAGTGGCTGTATGAATGGCTTCAATCGCTCCGGCCAACTTGATAGCGTCAGGACCGTGATACCCGCCCATGCGTGCGCAGATGATGGCGAGCTGTGCTCGTATTCTCTTGCCGCCGCTGTTCACCAGATGGGCCCCGATTTCGAAGGCCACGTTTACCCGACTCCTGAGTTGCTGAATCAGTTCTTCTTCCAGTTGCTGCATATGGGATTGTATAGAATCGAGCAGATCCACTGCTTTGCCTCCTTAGGCAATTGGACGTAACGCACAACTTCGATCTAATCTGACAGATTCACGGAACCAAAGCGCGCCGACAGCACCTCTGGAGTACGCCTTTAAGCCGAGGCGCCGTAGTGGCGAAAGTTCAGCAAAGACGTTTCTTCAGGGGCTACTCTTCATTTTCCGAGGATCGTATGATATTAGTATGATGATGGCATGTATTCAATCTTTTTCCAAGTGCGCGATTTCGGCGGTAATCCAGATCCTTGTGGCTGCGTTGTTCGTGTTCGCAGGCGAGGCAAGGGCTGCTGAAACGGGCGTCTCCAAGGGAACGGCTCTCCGGATGGGAGGCAAGCCGGGAGAAGCGCTCGAAGCCTTTAAAGAAGTACTCGCTCGATCTCCTCAGAATGTGGATGCACTCGTCCAGACCGGCGCATGCCTCGAAGATTTGGGTAAATTGCGGGAGGCCGAACAAACTTACCTGCGTGCCCTGGAAATCCAACCCCAGAACCCGACCGCTCGCCGGAATCTCGATCAACTCCTGGCTGCGAGAGAAATCAACATCCCGCCGTCGCCGCAGAACCCCACTGCGGAAGTTCTGCTCAAACGCGGACTGGCAGCGGCTGAAACAAAGAGTTTTGATGCCGCATTCAAGGATTTCCAGACCGTTCGGGGCCTCTCTCCACAGGATCCCCGGCCGTTGGTCTATTCAGCGCTCGTGTGGGAGCGACAAGGCGATCGGGCCCGGGCCACAGATGCTTACAAGAAGGCTATCGAGCTCTTTCCGGACTACGCGCCCGCACGGATCAATCTTATCATCATGTTGATGGAATCCGGCAACCGTGACGCAGCCCTCGCGACTGCGAAGCTGGCCAACGAGAGACTGCCCGGGGATCGACGCATAAACTACCTGACTCGTCTCCTGGGAGGAGAACTGCGGGCTTTCAGTTTCAGAGAACAGTGACGCCGGCGAAAGATTCCTCGATCTGGGATTCACGGGGCTCGGCACGGCCGTGCCTGGCCGATGGGTGAAGGCAACGCTGGTCCGTTGTAAGGATGAGACAGGAATGAGAGATCTGCTCCGCATATTGGGACCCTGTCTGATCCTTCCGGTCCTGCTCTTCGTGTTGCTGGCTTATCCTCGACTCTCTTCCGACATAGAGCAGCGCTCGCGCCTGCTTTGCATCTACGACATATCCAAGCAATTCTCAGACGAAATCGCTCACGCAAATGCTCCCGGGCAGGACGTTCCACCGAGATATGCATCCCTGATTGCCGATTACGAGCAGGTAACGGCAAGGCCTGAGTTCCGAGATTGGGAAAGCGTATCGGGTTCCGCGCGGACCTTCTCGTTCCCGGAACGACTGCTGGCACGCATCATCTTGTGGCGTCGCAATCTCTCCCCTCAGTTGCTGGAAGGCGATCCCGCGGGAGAGCTAGTCCGGAACCTGGAGAATCTCCGTGAGAAGGAAGCCAAACTCGTCCGCGAGCGACAGTATCTGGTCGATGGAAGCGTGCTGGACTATCTGAAATATCGCGCGCCGCAGCCTTCGCAGCCGTTGCCTCTGAAAAAGGGCTTGCCTCCGGAGATCCTTGCAAGCGGGCTCGTGTTTTGTGGCGAGCCTATCCCGCTCAATCGGGAAGATGTGAGAAACAGGGTCGAGTACCAGATCGAGCACCTTCTGACCGACCTCCGATATACAACAGGGCTGTGGCTCAAGCGTCAGGACCGGTACGCAGATGTGGTGGGAAAGATACTGGAGGCTGAGGGCGTGCCTCTGGAGTTCGCGCTTTTGCCCGCGCTTGAATCGGGGTACAGCGGGGCTGTGGTCTCGCCTTCAATGGCCAAGGGCTGGTGGCAATTCGTTCGGGTAACCGCAGTTACCTCACGGGCCCAAGACCCCGACCTGGACTGGCGTCTTCGAGTGGACAAGTGGCTGGATCAGCGCAGTGACCTCGTGGTCTCGACGCGGGCAGCCGCGCGCCATCTCAAGTGGCTGCGTTCTCGGTTAAGCGGTCCCTCCAGCTCGGCCAGTTGGCTGACGGTTGCCGCGGCTTACAATGCCGGTCTCAATGAAATCGGTTATCGGACCGGCGCATACCAGACGAATCAGTACTGGGACATGAAGCTTCCTGTGGAAACAGAAGATTATGTGCCGCGATGGATCGCGTTCGCGCTGATCAACGCAAACCGGAAGTGCTATGACCTCTCGGTTACCCCCGTGGCCACCCTCCAGATCGATACTCTGGAGGATCTTTGGCTCAAGCAAGACCTTCCTTTGAGCGTAATCGCGGGACTGACAGGAGCGTCGGTGCGTTTCCTCAAGGAGATCAACGGGGCACTTCCCAAGAACCAATCTGTGTTCAAGGCGTCCACCGAGACCGGCTATGCCCATACTATCCATGTGCCACGCGGGTGGAAAATGAAGGTCCTGCAAGAGCTGGAAGAACGCGCGTACGTGAAAGGCACAAAGCCTCCGGAAAACCAGACTCAACCGAAAAAGAGTAGGGCGCCGTCGGATAACGCAAGCTCCGCAGGGAGATCCGCCGCATGACCTGTACTGCCCTCATTACAGCCGCAGGCGAAGGGAGGCGGATGGGAAAGCTTGTGGCAAAGCAGTACCTTCACCTCAAAGGCATCCCCGTGCTCGCCAGGACTCTCATCCTTTTCCAGTGCCACACCTTGGTCGATCATATAACGGTCGTGGTCCCTCCTGGAGATGAAGAATTCTGCGATGACGCAATTCTTCGGCCTTATGGTCTGGGAAAGGTGACCCATGTGATCGCGGGAGGACCCACCCGCCAGGCATCGGTTTATAATGGGTTGAGCACTGTGCAGAACGGAAGCTTGGTTGCTATCCACGACGGTGTGCGCCCGCTGGTCTCGCCGGAAGTTATAACTAAGACCCTGGAAGTCGCGGGCCGGACAGGTGCCGCGGTCGCTTGCTCGCGAGTGAAAGAGACGGTTAAGAAAAGATCCGAAGGATACCTTGAAACCATTCCACGAGCCGAACTTTGGCTCGCTCACACCCCCCAAACCTTCGCCGTCGAGCTCATACGTAACGCCCACGAGCAGGCTCTCAAAGACGGATTCAAAGGAACGGACGATGCCTCCTTGGTAGAACGGTTGGGGCACCCCGTCTCGATCGTGGAAGATTCGGACAAGAACTTGAAGATCACCACGGAGAGCGATCTGGAACTGGCGTCATTTCTCATCGAACGCGGGCAATCTACGAAATAGAGGTTCTCAAAAGTAGGCACAGATTCATTTCCGCGTGCCACTGCTGGACCAGCCAGCAGTGGCACCCAAGACAGCATCCTGATTCATCAGATTCGATAGATTCCATCTGCAGGGCGTGAAGACCGTTGAGGACTGTATAGAACGCTGATAGGAATGCACTTCGGGGGTTGCACAAACGATGCCGTCTGATGCGGGATCAGTACGCCGTCAAAGCGCTTGAACGGTGCGGGTCGGCACTGCTTCGAGGCAGGTTTTGGTGAATGCGTCTGTCATGGATACCGGGTATTTGCCGGTGAAACATGCCGTGCAGAAATGATTGTGCGGCATAGGCATGGCCTTGAACATGCCTTCCAGGCTCAAGTAAGCCAGTGAATCCGCGCCGATGAAGCGGCAGATCTCGTCCACCGTGTTGCTGCACGCAATCAGCTCACCTCTGCTGGAGAAATCGATCCCATAGAAGCACGGATATCGGATCGGAGGGCAGGATATGCGCATGTGGATCTCACGCGCGCCCGCCTCTCGCAACGCACGTGTTCGGAGCTTACTGGTGGTTCCTCTCACGATGGAATCATCTACAACCACCACGCTCTTACCCTTGAGGATGGTGCTTACCGGATTGAGCTTCAGTCGCACCCCAAGGTCTCTTACCGCGGGCAAGGGCTGAATGAACGTCCGACCCACGTAGTGATTACGGATCACACCGTACTCGTAGGGGAGGCCGCTGCCTTGCGCGTACCCCAGGGCCGCATAGTTGCCCGAAGCGGGCATGGGAACCACGATGTCGGCACCTTCCGCTGGGTTTTCCAGCGCTGCCTGAAGACCGAGTTGCTTCCGAACGTTGTACACTCCGTGGCTGAAAATCATGGAATCAGGCCGCGAGAAGTAGATATATTCGAAAATACACATTGCGGGCCGGGATTTCCGCTCTCCCTGAAGCGACTTGAGCCCGTGGCGATTGGCTATGACGATTTCTCCAGGCTCCACGTCTCGCACGTAATCAGCCTCGATGATGTCCAGCGCGCAAGTTTCCGACGCAAAGACGATCGCATCACCTTTGCGCCCTATGCAGAGGGGCCGAAAACCGTAAGGGTCTCGTGCGGCAAGCACGCTGTCCGGCGTGAGCATCACGACCGACCAGGAGCCCTTTAATTCGCTGAAGACCTTGAGCAAGCGCTCTTCCAGCGAGCCTTTCTTGTGAACGAGAAGATGTGCGATCAGTTCCGAGTCGGTGGAGGTCTGAAAAATCGCGCCTCTGGACTCCAGCTTTCTCCGCAGACTTTCCACGTTGACGATGTTCCCGTTGTGGCCCAGTGCGAATATCCGATCTATTTGCTCCACAAGAAAGGGCTGGGCATTGCGGAGCATGGAACTCCCCGTGGTCGAGTAACGCACGTGCCCGATGCCCAATGTGCCCTTCATGGATTGGAGCGTTTGCTCTTTGAAGACATCGGAGACCAGCCCCATGCCCTTATGGGTAGACACCGCGGTCCCGTCGCTCACGACGATCCCGGCGGATTCCTGGCCGCGGTGCTGAAGCGCATAGAGTCCCAAATATATATGGCGTGCAGGATCATCGACTCCGTAGATGCCGAAGATGCCGCAAGCCTCTTTCTTAGAAGAATCAGACATCAGATTTCCTCAAAGATATCATTTGCGAAAAATCCTAGCCACACAGAGGTAGGACAGCCGCGATGGTCGCAAGATCCGATGGGCTACCACTTCGTCACAGCTTCAAAAAAAAGTCCAGGGGATTATGGAGTCCCTCCCCGATAGTTCTCCAAACGCTGTCGGTCTTTACGTCACGCGTATGGCCACGAACGAACGAGCTTCATTCTTCCATGCGACGCAGCATTACTCCTGAACAGGCGCTCTGGGCCCTCGATCCACTGCTGCGCCCCACCCGGAGCGAGGATCTTGTCCCTTGGGCACCTGAACGGGACTGGGCATCGCGATGGAGGAACCGCTCGAATCTGCCGCGCTTGGGGAAGGAGCAATGCGTCTAGCTTCGGGCTTGCGCTCGGTCTGAGCCGGCGTTCGAGTGGCGGCCGGCCTGCGCTGTGGCCGCACAGCCGCCTGGTCAGGCTGTTCCATGCCGGGAGGCGGTGGATAGTATTCAACTCTGGTGCCTTGAGGGGTGATGGTTGTAATCTTCACCGCTCCTGACGGGAGCGCTTCATCCCGCGGAATCTGTGCTCCAGGATCTTGGCCTCGACCCGGGGCCGGGCGGGCCGCAGCTCTGGGAGCAGGCTGAGCAGGCCGAGCAGCACGTACCTGGGGAGGAGCAGGAGCCGGAGTTTGCACAGGGGCGGGTCCATACTCAACCGGAGGCGGAGGAGTCTGTGTGTACTGCTGCTGTTGCTGCTGCTGATACCAATCCGGATGCGTAGCGCCGGGGGACGGGTACGGACCGGTCTCACCGTATCCCGGTTGAGGATAATAGGGGGCCGGTTGCTGGTATCCCATCTGCTGCTGATATCCCATATCAGGCTGTTGTCCGGGCCACTGGCCGTAGCTCTGCTGAGCAGGGTTCGGAGCGCCGTAGAACCCCGGGGAGTTGTACTGCTGCACGGATTGCTGGTCGTATCCGCCGCCCCAGAGTCCTAGGCCGCTCGGCCCGAATATGGAATCCAGGAAGCCTCCCTGAGCAAAGGCCAGCCCGGAGAGCGAGACCACGATTGCCAATGTGAAGGCCACTATGCGGATCATAGTAAACTCCTTTTGTACGCCTGGAGCGGATGGGAACCGCGTTACCTTCAACATCTCTAAAATTTCACATAAATCCGAGCATATTCTATAGTAATGATTGCGGATATGTCAAGACCGCTTTGATTTTTTGCCTGTAAAGGTGGAAGACCCTTTTAGAGCTGCCCTTGACGTTTCCGGTCGAAGGCTCCCGCCGACTAACCAAACCCTTGCCCTTACGGATTCCATCTTAGCCTATTGAACATCTGCCAGCAACACTGTAGGCTCGCGATCTGCCATCAGGCCCAGGGCAGTAGGCTTCGGGGAAGACGCAAAATGCTCAGAGCAGTGAGCGCCAATTCCCCAAGGATAAAGCTCGCCACGTTTGCGATCACCGCAATGACGGCTGTGCGCAATGCGGTGACAGGATGATCGAGTTTCCCGGAATGATGCATTTGACTGAACACCCACATCAGGACACCAAACTCAATAGCTATTACCAAAAGCTCGATTGCGAACAAGTATCCCAGAATCAATACTCCAATCTGCGCAGACGGATTAGTGAACATATTGAGAAAGAAGGCAACGAGAAAGAGCGTTGTCCTGGCCTTCTTGGGGCGCCCAAGTATCCAATAGATCACGAGGAATTCGATTATCGCGGTCACACCGAAGATTGCGGCCATCAAAGCCCAGGTCACAGGATGGTCAAGCTGGAGCGGCGGCAGAATAGGCAGAATAATCAAGTCCGCACGGCTCGATCTGACATCACATGCCAAAGACAGGCAGAGGCCAAGAAGCATTTGCACGACCCGATAGTACCGCAAGAAGACACCCCCACGAAACTGTGCTGTCGTCAAGCTCTCGCATAACCTTTGTCCCCACACCAATTCCTAATACCCCGTAACCTCAGCGAACGCATAGCTTCTTGACTTCCTGGAGCGAGACTCGAGGCTCTGATTCCCGTTCCTTCGCCCGCAAGACGTCGTAGAAGTCTTCCCAGATCTCTCCGTGCTTCCTGAGATCGATGAGAACCGCCTTTTTCTTCCCCGCTTCATCAATGACAAACTCAACGCCTTTCATTTCTTCACGCTTTCGAAAAGGTCTACGATGGGCTTTCTCTGCACTTACGTGTACATCGGACGGTACCCGCGGTCAAGCTGCATGGGCAATAGCCCGCGGTCAAAATCGATGACAGATCTCGCGGTAGTGGTCCGGCTCACGACAGACAATAGCCGCGACTCGCCAAAGATCGAGACATGCCTAGAGCACGGATTGCTAACGCTGGGCGGACAAAGGCCAGGAACTGGTTCGTGAGCCAAGACTAGAGCGATGTCTATTCTCAGGAACCGATTGACAAAGGCTTCCCTTGCTATTAGGATTTATTTATAATTACCACCAGTAATCCACGAACTCGATTCATTCCATCGAGCTGCGTTTCTTCGCGGGGAAAGCTTCTAGGCCCTGGATGTTCAACAACTTGGCACGAAGTTGAGTGCGAAGTGCTCACGATACGGAGTTGATATCACCGGGACGGGCATCTTGCCGGTCCTACTGGGGAAAGGGTCGCAGAGGGGGAGCAATGAGATGTCCAGGATGCCAAAACGAGCTGCCTGAAGGATCCAAGTTCTGCAAAGAATGCGGCAGGAGGCTCGAATTCGCCTGTCCGAAGTGCCGCAAGCCCGTCCCTCCTGACAGCAAGTTCTGTCTCGAATGCGGCCAGGACCTGCGAACCGCGAAGACTGTCCCGCGCTTGGATTACGACCGACCCCACTCGTACACCCCGAAGTATCTTGCCGACAAAATCCTTACGACACGTGCCTCCATTGAAGGCGAACGAAAGATCGTCACCGTGATGTTTGTGGACGTTGCGGGCTCGACAGCCATGTTTGAAAACCTCGATCCGGAAGTGGTCCATGAGATCATGGACGGGTGTTTTCGCCTGCTCATGGATGAGGTCCATCGGTACGAGGGGACCATCAACCAGTTTCGGGGCGATGGCGTTATGGCGCTCTTCGGCGCTCCCATCGCGCACGAGGACCACGCTCTGAGAGCGTGCCACGCGGCAATCGGCATCCAGAAATGCCTCTTGTTGTACAACGAGACTCTCAAGAAACGGCACGGAATTGACTTCAAGATGCGCATCGGCCTGAATTCAGGTCCGGTGGTGGTCGGCGCGATCGGAGACGACCTGCGCATGGACTACACTGCTCAAGGGGACACGTCCAATCTTGCCGCTCGGATGGAAACCACAGCGGATCCAGGGACCACGTATGTGTCGGAAGAGACCGTCAAACTCACAAAAGGGTTCTTCCGTTTTGAACCGCTGGGTAAGAAGCCGATCAAAGGCAAAGAGAAACCTCTGAACGTGTACCGAATCATTGGCCCCAGCACGAGGACTACCAAGTTCGACTTAACTGCTGAACGTGCCCTGAGTCGGTTCATCGGAAGGGACAAAGAGCTCGAACTTTTGCTCGATGCCTTTGACCGAGCCAAGGCGGGGAGCGGCCAGGCGGTCTCGATTACAGGTGAGGCGGGATTGGGCAAATCGAGACTTCTCTATGAATTCAGAAGGGCCGTGACAAAGGAAGACGTCTCATTGTGGGAAGGGAGATGCCTCTCTTATGGCCGAGGCGTTGCCTATCACGCGATCATCGACCTGCTGAAATCGATCTTCGGGGTAGAGGAAGACGACGCGCGGGCGACCGTGACGGAGAAAGTCAGGAGCGGGCTGAAGGCCATCGGAATCGATGAGGAATCCACTCTACCTTATTATCTGGAACTGCTGTCCGTCAAAGATAGCGGCGTAGACAGCATTTATATGAGTCCGGCCGCAAAGAAGGATCGGATTCTTTCGTCCCTGCAACGGTTAGTCGCGAAGGCATCAGAGAAGAAACCTCTGATATTAGCTTTTGAAGACCTACACTTTATGGACAAGAGTTCGGAAGAAGCAGCAAAGTATCTTATGGAGAGCGTGCCGGGCGCCAGGGTCCTGATGATACTTACCTATCGGCCGGATTTTGTTGCCACGTGGGGAGGCAAGTCTTTTCATACTCAGCTCACTCTCAAACCCCTCTCCAATCGAGAAAGCCTGGCCTTGGCAGAGCATATGTTGGGTGGTGAGGTGGCGTCCGACCTTCATGAACTCATCCTGGAAAAGACAGAAGGGGTACCGTTCTTTATCGAGGAGTTCATTCGAACTCTTGACGACCTGGCAATCATAGAAAAGCCGAACCGAGCTTATCATCTGGGCAAACACATTGATCGTGTGGCCATCCCGTCCTCGATCCAGGATGTGATCATGGCGCGGGTCGATTCTTTGGGGGGCGCTCCGAAAGAAATACTTCAGGCTGGATCGGTAATCGAGAGAGAGTTCAGTTACACGCTGATTAGAACGATTACAGATTTTAGCGAACAAGAATTGCTTTCCCATCTTGCCGCTCTCAAGGACGCGGAACTAATTTACGAACGCGGGTCTTTCCCCCAGTCCACCTACGTTTTCAGACATGCCATCACGCGCGACGTGGTCTACGACTCGATACTGACCAATAGAAGGAAACTTCTTCATCAGCAGGTCGGCAGAGCGATTGAAGAGGTGTATAGGGATACTATTGGGGCTTATCACGGCATTCTGGCACACCACTTTTTGGCCGGCGAGGCTTTTCAAAAATGCGCCGACTATTCAAAGCTCGCACACGAGAAAGCCTGGAGACAGGCCGCGCTTCCATCGGCTAATTTGTATGCACAGAAACGGATTAGTGCTCTGGAGCAGTTGCCTCCGACACCGGAAGTTCAACTGCAGCGGATTGACGCCAGGACTAGTTACGGAATGACCTTGTGCATTCCCGGGCATTTTGCACAGGCAAAAGAGGCTATCGCTCCGATAGTCGAGATGACGGTCAAGAACAGTGATAAGAAGCCGCAGGCCCAGGTCTACTTTATATCGGGATCGTATCAGTATACCGTAAAAGAGGAGTTCACGATAGCTTTCGAGCTCTTGCAAAAGGCGGTACAGAGCGCGGAAGAGGCGGGCGATTTGTTCACGGCCACCCAGGCCCATGTGTTTTATGGGCTCGCCTTATGTTGGAATTGTCAATTCGAGAGTGGAGCGGAACACATTCAGAAAGCCCTTCAAATTAACGAAGCAGCCCAAATGCTTTGGGGTATTTCATTCCTGAAAAGTAATCTAAGCTACTATGTGTACAATTATCAGGGCAAAGTGACGGAGGGATTTGCGCATAGCCTAAGAGCCCTGGAAATCGCCGAGCAGAGTGGGGATATCTTTCCCCAGGCTGTGGCATATGTCTGCCACGGCATCTCCTACTTCTATAAGGGGCACTTCAAAGACGCGGAAGAGTATTTGCGCAAAGGCTTAGACCTTTGCGAAAAGATCTCGTTGCATGCTTTCTCGGCTGCTGCCCATCAGGGTCTGGGCTATACATGGTTTGAAATGGGAGACTATGACAAGTCCCAGGACCACCACCGGCAAGCGATTCTGCAACGCCAACAGATTGGCCTTTTCCCCTCCTGCATCAACCTTAATAAGATGGCCGAGGCCAGAACAGCCCTGGCAGCCGGGAAGACAAATTGGGATATCGCGTCGTTGAAGCAACTTCTCAGTACCAATAAGTTGAAATTGTATCATGGCGCGATGGCGCGGCACCTGGCTGATATACTTTTTCGTCTCGGCGATGCTTATCTTGCAGAGGCCGAATCCTGGCTCCAGGTTGGGATGGACGACCACGAGCACCTCGGAATGAAGTGGGAGTTGGCAAGCGACTATATGTTATTAGCCAAGTTGCGGAAATCGGAGGGCCGCGCCGAAGAGGAGAAGGATTACGTAAACAAAGCTTTGTCGCTTTTCAAAGAATGCGGCGCCGCGGGTTGGTGCCGCCAGATCGAAACCGGCTGCGCAGAAACGTAGCCAATAATCGTCTTCGCCTATCCATTGTGACGGGATAGAGCTCAGAAAGGAGGGTTAGGGCTATGGCATTCGCATTGCAAGCGTTGGGGGAACTTCGGGAGCAAGGATATTATCCTTTTGTGGCAATCTTCAGGTGGACCTACCACGAAGACCAAATGATGAAGGAAAAACTTGGCCTTGGCATGGATTATTACTTCGGAGAAGAAATCCATAGGGATTTTACTACGAGCTACTATTGCACCGGCGCGCGAACTATAGTGGTTACCGGCTTTACCAAGTCAAATCTCGCGCTCCAGCGCTATAGCGCTGCGTTCATCTTAGATACGCCCATTGAGGCCAATTTCTATCACGCGGTCGATGTCAAGGAACTCTTACAGTGTTTACCCAAGTGAGGAGTAATCCATGAGTGAACCACTGAAGTGGCCGACGGCCAGGGAGAGAAGCGCCGCGAGCGCCGGCCTGACGATTATGACGGCCGAAACGTGAGGGCAGGTGCGGCGTCAGGTTAGGCCTGATCAGAAGTAGAGTCAGTTATTCCTGTGGCAACAGGCAGAGCCTCTAGTGCGATCCTCAACCAGAAGGCTTTGAATAGGTTATGGCAGTTCTCAGAATTCGTCACGGAATGAAGGCACACTGCTGGACGAGCCAGTCCCGCGTTGGCGGGAGACCCACTAGTTAGTCCGTGATTACTTTCGAGAACTCCTGCGAAAGTCGCCGGCATGAGGCACCCCTGTTCGGGTTTACGTATGGGGAGGTTTGGAGGGGAGATGAGTCTCCTCTCCAAATTATTGCGCAACGATGCGCTCTTGCTGCCAGTCTCCGAGGCGAAGCCCCGGAGTGCTCGCCGAAGCCGTGGACTTTCATGCTTCATTGCAGTTCCTTAGCTACGGGAGTTGATATAGATAACGACCTCTATCAGACAGGAGGCCCTTCCATGCCGAAGAATTTCAATGCATGGCCCATGGACTGGCCGAAGAGCCTCAACTATCCCGAAATTCCGGTCCATGAGTTCCTCTATCAAACTGCCGCGCGGGTCCCCAATCGCATTGCCGTCATTTTCGGCGGGATGGAGTTGACCTACGCCGAGCTGAAAGAGCTAAGCGACCGTTTCGCTTCGGCCCTGGACGATATGGGGGTTCGAAAAGGGGATCGGGTGGCGATTCATCTGCCGAACATGCCCCAGTTCGCCATTGCCTACTACGGCACGGTTAGAATCGGGGCAGTTTTTACACCCCTTAGCCCTCTTCTTTCACCAAGGGAGGCTCTCCAGCAGTTAAAGGATTCGGGTGCAGAGACCCTGATTTCTCTGGACTTTCTCTTACCGGGAATCCAGTCGATCATCCCGGAAACGTCCATCAAACGAGTCATAATCACAGGCTTCGCTGATTGTTACAGTGCGATTCTTGCCCCATGTAAACCGAGCGGCAAGGTGTCGGTTCCCGACACCATCGACTTGGCTCAACTTCTCATCAAATATCCCCCGTTTCAAAAGGAAGTTGCCTTCAATGTGAAGGATGACCTGGTACACCTTGCGTACACAGGAGGCACTACCGGCACGTCAAAAGGTGTGATGCTGACTCACCGGAACGTGGTATCCAATACGCTCCAGTACGGGAACTGGGCCAGCGGCGCGCGCATCGAGATGCAGGACGGAGTCCTGAAAGCCATATTTCCTCCTGGGGTGGATCCTGCAAAGGACAGGATCGTCTATCGGGATCACGAAACAGCTTTGGTGGTCGTGCCTTGGTTTCACGCCATGGGAAGCGTCGGCTATCTTAATGGCTTGATTTTCAGCGGGACCACCATGGTTGTTTTTCCCCGATTCGACCCGAAGGAGTATCTCGATGCTGCTCTCAAATATAAGGCAACGATCCTTGGCGGCGCCCCACACCTTTACATCGCCCTGATGAACCACCCGGATTTTGAACTCACTGACCTTTCCGGCATCAAGATCGCGAGTTCCGGCGCCGCACCTCTGGCAAGAATCGTATTCGACAGGCTCCTCAATGCCTTCCCGTGCGGCCTCGTACAAGAGGGTTGGGGACTGACCGAATGCGCTATGGGAGCCACCGCGAATCCACCGGACCGAGAAGCGTTACGTCCGGGTTCGGTGGGTTTGCCGGTTTATGACACGGAATGCAAGGTTGTAGATCCGATCACCGGCGAGGATCTCGACCCAGGCTCTCAAGGAGAACTCTGCATTCGAGGCCCACAAGTCATGAAGGGCTACTGGAAGAATCCCGCAGCCACGAAAGAGGTGCTCAAGGACGGCTGGCTCTTGACCGGAGACATTGGTTTTGAGGATGAAAACGGATACTTCTATATCACCGACCGCAAAAAAGACATGATAATTTATAAAGGATATAACGTCTATCCTAGGGATATAGAAGAGGTAATGTTGGAGCACTCCTCGGTCGCGAGGTGCGCTGTATTGGGAAAGCCGGATGCGGACACGGGAGAATTTCCTGTGGCTTTTGTCGAATTGAAACCAGGCGCTCGGGCCACGCAGCAAGAAATCTTGGATCACACCAACTCGCAGATCGCTCACTACAAGAAGATCCGAGATGTCATCTTCATTGAGGCCATCCCCGTGAGCGCTGTGGGAAAAGTATTGAAAAAGGAACTGAGGAAACTGTTGACGTAGAAATAGGACATTCGTGCGCACTTTCGAGGAGTAAGCCATGAAATGCCCGGATTGCCAAAACGAGCTGCCCGAAGGATCTAAGTTCTGCAAAGAGTGCGGCAGAAGGATGGAACTCGTCTGTCCTGAGTGCGGCAAGGAAATTCCTTCTGACAGCAAGTTCTGCCTTGAATGCGGCCACGACCTGAGAACGTTGAAGACAGCGCCGCGCTTGGATTACGACCAGCCGCATTCGTACACGCCGAAGCATCTCGCGGAGAAAATCCTTACCAGTCGCAGTTCCATTGAGGGCGAACGGAAACTCGTTACCATTCTTTTCGCAGACGTTGCGGGCTCGACAGCCATGTTTGAAAAGCTCGATCCGGAAGTGGTTCACCAGGTCATGGACGGCTGTTTTCGGCTCCTCATGGATGACATTCATCGTTACGAAGGGACTGTCAACCAGTTTCGCGGTGACGGGCTCATGGCCTTATTCGGCGCGCCCATCGCGCACGAAGATCATGCGCAGCGTGCGTGCCACGCAGCTCTTGAAATACAGAAATCGCTGGGACCGTACGCTGATAGGCTCAAACGAGAGTACGGCGCGGAATTCAAGATGCGCATCGGGCTCAATTCCGGTCCTGTAGTAGTTGGCACCATCGGTGACGATCTGCGCATGGACTACACCGCGCAGGGTGATACTTCCAATCTCGCATCCAGGATGGAAACCTCTGCCGAACCTGGAAGCGTGCTCGTCTCCGACCACACGTACAGACTGGCCCGAGAATTCTTTGAGTTCCATCCCATGGGCAAAGTCCAGGTAAAGGGAAAACAGGAACCTGTCGAGGCATACCGTCTCGTACGGCCGACGGAGGTTGAAACAAGGATAGCTGCATCTGCTGCCAGGGGGCTCACCAGATTTGTGGGCCGCAAGCGTGAGATCAGGACACTCAAAGAGGCGTTCGGAAAGGCGCAATCCGGGGAAGGTCAGGTCGTAGGCATAGTCGGCGAAGCAGGAGTCGGCAAATCCAGACTCTTGCTAGAGTTCCGAAACCTTTTCCCCAAAGGTGAATATTCCTATTACGAAGGCCGATGCCTTCACTACGGCGGCTCCATGCCCTATTTGCCCGTGCTGGACGTGCTCAGGACCTTCATCGGAGTCAAGGAAGGTGCGCAGGAGGAGGTTATCAAAGAAAAGCTGCGGGAGAGAATCTTGGGGCTTGATGAGAATCTTCAAAACATCATCCCGCCGATCCAGGAATTGATGTCTCTCAAGGTCGATGACGACGATTTTGCCAAGCTGGAACCGCAACAGAAGAGAGAAGAGACCTTTGAAGCGATACGAGACCTGCTGATACGTGGCAGCCAGGACCGGCCGCTGGTTGTGGCGGTTGAAGACCTTCACTGGGTCGACAAGACAACGGAGGAGTTTCTGGGATACATGATCGGGTGGCTCCCAAGGACCAGAATTCTGCTTCTTCTCCTTTACAGACCGGAATACACGCATCAGTGGGGGAGCAAATCCTATTACAGCATGGTCGGTGTGGGACAACTCTCTGCCGGAGCGAGCGCGGAACTCGTGCGAGCAGTCCTTGAGGGCGGACAAGTTGTTCCCGAACTGAAGGAGCTCATCCTGGGCAGAGCCTCCGGCAACCCGCTTTTCATGGAGGAGCTCACCCACACGTTGCTCGAAAATGGCTCGATCCAGCGAAAGGGTGATCGGTTTGTCTTGGCACAAGACCTCTCCACCATTGAAGTCCCCGATACGATTCACGGAATTATCTCTGCTCGCATAGACCGTTTGGAGCAGCACCTCAAGCGTATAATGCAGGTCGCGTCTGTGATTGGCCGAGAATTTGCCTTTCGTATCCTTGAAATGATCACTGGGATGCAAGACGAGCTCAAATCAGCGCTGGTCAGCCTTCAAGGATTGGAATTCATTTACGAGAAGAGCCTCTTCCCCGAGCTCGAATACATATTCAGGCATGCGCTGGTTCAAGAAGTCGCTTACAGCAGTCTGCTCATTAATCGAAGGAGGGAGATCCACGAAAAGATCGGGAATGCCATTGAGAGCCTCCATCCACAGAGACTGGAAGAATTCTCCGAGATGCTCGCGTACCATTATTCAAGAAGCGGAAATCTGGCAAAGGCGTATGAATATCTCAAGCGTTCCGCGAACAAGGCTCTCAGAAATGACGCAACATTTGAAGCGGTTCGGCTCTACAAAGAAGCGACTGACGTCCTCTCCCGGCTGCCCCTGACCAATGAGAACAAACGCGAGCAAATAGATCTCGTGTTATCCATGCAGATGACTGTGAGAAGAACAGGTTATTCCGAGGATTTTCTCGCCATGCTTCAAAAGGCCGAAGCATTTGCCAATGAACTTGGCGATGACAAGAAGAGAGTGCGAGTTCACAGCACCATGGGGCACTATTACATTTTGAAATGCAGCGATCCTCAGCTCGGATGGAAATACCTGGAAAGCTGCGTGGAACACCCTGACGTAATAGAGGATGCAGACCTCATGGTATCGACCGGACATGACTTGTGCGTATCTTGTATGATTTCAGGTGATTGGCAAAGAGTAAAGCGTGTCGCGCCCGCGATCGTGAATTTGATCGAACGTGACGGGACACAGGCCCAGTCCTTTGGTAAGCCATACAACGCCTATTCGTATGTACTTGCTATGTTGGGTCTCAGCACGGGAGGCTGCGGAGACTTCAACCGGGCCCAGCAGTTACTCGAGGATGCCCGGGCGTTTGCGCTTGGACTGGATCACATGAGTACTACCGGGTTGGTTGAATATGTATACGGTGTCACACTCGCCATGAAAGGAGCAGGGCAGGGCGCTGCCGAGCACTTCCGGAACGCGATCAAGCACCTTGAGGAATCGCAGACCGTGCTCTTCCTGGGGGTCGCGTGGGCCTGGTTGGGGTATGCCCATCTCCTCCTCGGAGAGTCACAGAAGGCAGTTGACCTGACGGAGAAGGGCCTGAAGATGCACGCTGATATCGGCATGCCTTTCTGGCGATCCGTGTGCCACTGGTTCTGTAGCCAGGCTCACTTCGAGATCGGAGACATGGAAGAGGCACGAAAACAGGGCGAGTTGGCCGTGCAATTGTCACAGGCAAACAACGAAGGGCATGTTAATGGGCATTCCAGTACATGGCTCTGGCGAGTAATTGCCCAGACGGACGAAACGCAGTTCAACGCGGCGGAACAGCATATCTTTCAGGGAATAAGCCGACTTGAGGAGCTGGGGCTGCCTGCTTTCTATGGCTTAAGCTATTTCTGGCTCGGAGAGCTCCAGTCCGTCTGGGGCCGCCAAGAAGATGCCTTGAAACACCTGCAAAAGGCCGAAGGGATATTCCAGGAGATCGGCATGGAATACTGGCCGGGCAAGACTCAAGCGGTTTTGGCGAAACTGCAAACACCGATGCCTGCACGGTAGGACCGGCACCTTGCCGGTCATTACGGCCATCCCAGGGATCCGCTAGGTCAATCCACGGGTACTATGGCTTATTCTGTGGGGCAGACTTTCCAGTCTGCTGGATTGGTTGTAGTATGATTCCCGTATATTCAAAGGAGGAGAGGTGCCAATCAATGTCAGATAGTTCTTACGTGAAGTTGCGCTCGTTCCTGGACAAATTTCCACTGGGGTTTCCGGAAACACGTTCCGGGGTTGAACTGGAAATATTGAGAAGGCTCTTTACGGAAGAAGAGGCTGAGCTTGTGGTTTCATTGATGCCCTTTCCGGAGGAGATAAGTCAAATCGCCGAGCGCACAGGTCTGGACGAAAAAGAACTGGCCCACAAATTGGAATCAATGTCACACAAAGGCCTGCTATTCCGGATTCGGCGTGACGGCAAGACGCTTTATAACGTTCCTCCCTTCATGATCGGCCTGTACGAGTATTCAGTGAAAAAGATAGACAAAGAGTTGGCAGTGCTCTTCAAGGAATATTACGACACCGCGTACATGAAGGAAATGGGTGCGAGTAATGTTCCAGGGTTCAAAGTCATTCCGATCGGTCAAAATATTCAGGCCGGCACTGTCCTCTATCCATATATGAAACTCAAGGAAGACGTGAAGGCCGCACGGAAGATCGCTGTTGCCGATTGTATTTGTCGAAAAGAAGCGCGTCTCACGGGCGAAGGCTGTAATCATCCCATCGAAACCTGTCTGAGTTTCGGGGTCGCTGCCGAGTACTATATTGAAAACGGCATAGGGCGAGAGATCACTGCTGATGAAGCTATCGAAATCCTCCATGAAGCCGACAGATCGGGCCTGGTTCACGCGGGAGCAAATGTTAAGCACCTCTCAAATATTTGCAATTGCTGCCCATGTTGCTGCGCTTCCATGAAAGGGATGACAAAATGGGGTCTTGATAAACAAAAGTTCATGAATGCGCTGTTTGAAGCCGTAGTAGATGAGGGGGAGTGTATAGCTTGCGAAGATTGTCTCGACCGCTGCCCTGTTGGAGCCATAACCGTTCAAGATACAGCCGCAGTGGACAGGACTAAATGTTTGGGTTGCGGCTTGTGTGCCTCAAGCTGCCCCAGTCAAGCAATCACAATGCATGAGAGAGAGGATAAGGCAGAGCCGTTTGAAAGGACGCTGGACCTGGGCATGGCAATCCTGAGAGGCAAGAAGGAAAACTCCTGACAGAATTGTGGCGTCCCACCGTTGGCAACTGATTGATTGATGCCTGGCGCCAGGCTGGGCTGCAGTAAAAAGAATAATCTTTGGGCAATGAAGATGGATTGTTTGTTGGGCAAGGCGCAGGAGGCTATCGCAAGATTGTAGAGTAACCTTCCGTCCTCAAGGAGGGGCTCCCATGACAGCGGACAAGACCAAACGCAAACTGGTTGCGGTTGTCCATGCGGATGTGAAGGGCTACAGCCGCATGATGGGAGAGGACGACGAGTACACCGTTCGAACTCTGGCAGCCAACCGGCAAGAGATGTACCGTCTGGTGAAACTGCACCAGGGTCGGGTGAGGGACACCGCGGGGGACGGTTTTCTGGTCGAGTTTCCCAGCGTGGTTGACGCGGTGAAGTTCGCTGTCGAGTTCCAGCGAGAGATGAAGAAGCGTAATGCAGATCTACCCGAAGCCAAAAGAATGGAGTTCCGTATTGGTGTCAACATCGGCGACGTGATCCACGACAGAGGGACCATACACGGTGATGGAGTGAACATAGCTGCTCGGCTGGAGGGTCTGGCCGACCCCGGAGGCATTTGCATATCCGGCGCTGCGTACGAACAGGTCAAGAAGAGGCTGGATCTTGGGTTTGAATATGTGGGAGACAAATCCGTCAAGAACATTTCAGAGCCGGTGCCTACGTACAAGGTGCTTATTGAGCCAGTCGGACCAGCTGAACCAAAAGAAGAACCTCAAAAGGCAATGCGAGGGGCGTGGCGGAAGAGCAGTCTCATAGCGGCTGCAATCATTGTCGTATTGGTCGCGTCGGTGGCAATCTGGTACGTTCACTTCCATGCCGTTACGCCACCAGACAAGAGTTCACTGGCAGAAGCGCCTGCACTTAGGCTCCCTGACAAGCCCTCCATTGCAGTACTCGCGTTCAACAACTTGAGCGGCGATCCCAAGCAGGAGTACTTCAGCGACGGCATAACAGAGGAGATCATCAACGGCCTCTCCAAGATACCGCATCTCTTTGTCATTGCCCGGAACTCTTCTTTCGCTTTCAAGGGCAAGCCTGTAAGCGTGAAGGAAGTGGGCCGACAGCTTGGAGTGCGCTATGTCCTCGAAGGCAGTGTGCGCAAGCAAGGGGACCGGGTCAGGATCACTGTTCAGTTGATTGATGCTCAAACAGGGGGACATGTCTGGTCGGACGGCTATGATCGGGAAATGAAGGATATATTTGCTGTGCAAGATGAAATTACCGAAGCAGTTGTGATGGCTCTGCAGGTGAAGTTGACTGAAGGAGAGCAGTTGAGCCACTGGAGAAGTAGACCGCTGGCGAGGTTCAACCGAGAGGCCTACGAGAAGATCTCGCAAGCGAGGTGGTATTTGTATCGGGGCACAGCAGATGGGAGTGTCACGGCCCGAAAATTGCTGGAAGAGGCCATTGCGCTGGAACCGGAGTGGGCAATTCCCTATGCAAATCTTGCCATAGCCTACCAGCTTGCGGCAATCTTCGGTTGGAGTAAGGATCCTGGTGAATCCGGCCGCCAGGCTTATGTGATGGCGAAGAAGGCCCTCAGCCTGGATGAGTCATTGGATACCGCACATACCGTTCTGGGCTTTAACTACCAGTTCTCAGGCAGATTGGATGAGGCCCTTGCCGAGGCGGAACGGGGAGTCGAACTCAATCCTAACGGTGCTGAGGCCCTGGCAGTTCTGGGCGGTATCCTGAACAGTGAGGGGAGGCCCGAAGAAGCCATTCCCGTCTTACAAAAGGCACTACGGCTGAATCCCATGCCTCCGGCCTGGTACCACGCGTACCTGGGGCGAAGTTACACGCTCACGGAACAGTATGACAAGGCGATAGTTGAATATGAGAAGGGGCTCCGAGTCGCGCCGGATTATGCCACGTGCTTGCTTGGCCTCGCCGCAACTTATGGGATGGCAGGCCGCGAAAAGGAGGCCCGCAAGACCGTTTCAGAATTCCTCAGGTTAAATCCGAAGTTTTCGTTACAACACGCGGAGAAGGTCGTCCAATACAAGGATCCAGCCGTTAAGAAACGATTTATTGATGCTCTGCGCAAAGCTGGGCTGAAATGAGAGGGATAATGGGCGATAGAAATGGATTGCATCGTGGGTAAGGCACAGGTAGCTTTGGCAAGGCTCTGAGAAAGCGTAGCGAATCGGCTGTCTTCTTCGAGGAAAAAGATGGGAAATACCGGGAAGAGAGTGAGGAAGAAGAAGCTTTCAGAGCACGATGTGCGCTTCCTTTTCGGGACCGGGATCTTCCGATCCTTGCCGGAAGAAGCCGAAAAGCACCTCTTGGCCTCCATGGCCCCTATCAGCGTCAGGGCCGGCGAGCGATTCATACGGCAGGGAGATCCTGGGGACTGCCTCTTCCTGATCCAGGAAGGCTCATGTTGGGTCATCATTGATCGGGGGGGCAAAGAAGTTCCCGTAGCGCGTCGAAAAGCCGGCGATCTCATCGGAGAGATGGCAATCGTCACCGGAGAAGAAAGAGCCGCGCATGTGGATGCGGAAACAGACCTGACTCTGTGGAGGATGGGCAGGTTTGAATTTGACGAGCTCAGCCGTTCCTACCCGGACATCAGAGCTTTTGTGACCGAGATCGTGACTAATCGCTTATCCCGGTCCAAAGTCACCGCCCAGAAGAAGATCGGGAAGTACCTGATCACCGACGTGATTGCCGAGGGTGGATGGAGCATTGTTTATAAAGGGATTCATTCGTCGCTACACCTGCCGGTTGCAGTCAAGATGCTCAAACACACCATGGCAATGGACCCGGACTTCTCGAGGAAATTCCAGAACGAAGCAAAAGTTATCGCTCGCCTCGACCACCCGAACATCGTGCGTGTTTACGACATCGAGCATATGTACCGTACGATCTTCATCGTGATGGAGTACCTTACCGGCTTCACTCTTTCACAGATCCTCGGAACAGTGGTCAACCTGGATTTTCCAAGGGTGCTCAACCTGCTCATGCAGGTCAGCGACGGGCTCGCATACGCGCACAAACGGGGAATCGTCCACCAGGACGTCAAACCGGCCAACATCTTTGTGCAAAAAGGGGATCGAGCAAGAATCGTGGATTTCGGAATTGCGTGCCCTGTCGGCACCGGAGAGGAGATAGAGTTTGTCGGAACCGCGCATTACATGGCCCCGGAGCAAATTATGGGGGATGTAATCGACGAACGGACGGACGTGTACGCGTTGGGCATCACGGCATTTGAGCTTGCCACCGGCCGGAAACCGTTTCAAGGACTTGATGTGAACAAAGTCCTGAAAGCGCAGCGACAAAGCCCGGTTCCGGACCCCTGCACACTCAATCGGGAGCTGCCCTCCGAATTCAACAGCTTCATTCAACGCGCCACCCAAAAAGACCCATCCATGCGATACCAGACCATGGACGAGGTCTATGACGATCTCAAACGACTGGCGGACATATGTCCGGCCGGCCGTTCAGCTGAGTCCGACCTGAGTCTCGAACGTGCGGTTTTGGTCCTGCCCGACAGTGACGCGGACCGAATTGAGCTGAAAAGAGTACTTGAAGATTTTGAGGAGCGACTCAAGGAGCTGGGAATAGAACTCAGCGTATGGGATTCCCCACCGAGCCGAGGCCCGGAAACCGGTTCAATGCCTGAGAACTCTTGAAGAGTTGCCGGAAGGCCGAAAACCCTCTCTCCTGTGGGGCGGACTTTCCAGTCCGCCGGGAATGCCCATCATTCTCGGGCCGGCGTCCCTGCCGGCCACATGTTCATCCTTGCACCGGGCGCCACCATTGCCAACGTCACTTTTTTGACCGCGCGTCGGTATAAAAACTCCTGTTTGTCTACAATCGCTTCCACTGCTTCCAGGGAGGCCTGCTCACAATTGCACGAGTTGGTATTCCCTTGATCCCAGGCCGATCTCTTCCGCGTACGCGAGTTGATGGGACCAGTCGATTGCCGGATACAGGGCTCGGAATTTGTCCTCGCCTGGGGCCAGTGCAGTCTTCAGTTCGGAAACCGGATTACCTGGAGCTCCGTTAACCAGGTCTGCCGCGGCCTGATCGATGGCAACCGGGTCGCTTGAAGCGAGGATGCCCAAATTGGGCACGATGGGTCGGTCTGAGAACGGTGTGCAGTCGCACATAGGTGACACGTCGGTCACAAAGCTCATGAAGAGCGTTTTCCCCTTTTTTTCTTCCAGGACTGCTGCCGCATACTCCACCAGCTTTTCCATGAATACCGGAATGGACTGATTCCACTGGATCTGAATCGCGGCCTGGGGACACGTGAGAATGCACTCTGCGCAGCCCACGCATCGTTCGGGGTCGATCCTGGATTTGGTTCCCTTTTCGGTCTCATAGAGACTCAGCGCGCCCCCTTTACACCAAATCACGCATTCGCCGCATCCGATACACCGTTTTTCACTCACTTTGGGCGAGATATTCGAATGCTGCTCCAGTTTTCCTTCTCGTGACGCGCACCCCATACCCACGTTCTTGATCGCGCCGCCGAAGCCGGAGAGCTCATGACCCTTGAAGTGGGTCAGCACGACCAGAGCGTCCGCGTTGTGGATATCTGCCGCGATGTGCGCTTCGGGAACATGTTTTCCGTTGCGTGGGACCACAACCCTGTTGTTGCCCCTCAATCCGTCGGCGATGATCACGGGCGCGCCGGTGATCTCGCGAGTGAATCCGTTGTTGAATGCGGTGATGAGGTGAGAACTAGCTTCGGTTCTCGAACCGACGTAGAGGGTATTCGTGTCCGTGAGGAATGGCCTGGTCTTGAGTTCCAAGAGCTTGTCGATTATCTTTCGCACAAATTGGGGACGGACAAATCCCGTATTGCCTTCTTCGCCGAAGTGGAGCTTAACCGCGACCAGGTCTTTTCGCCGCAGTATGGTTTCAGGTTCCAGTCGTTCAAAGAGGTCGGCGACCTTTCCCGCGACGCTCTTCTTCCAGCCGGCAGCTAGATCGGTTATAAATACTGTAGACGCCAAAGTCGGTACTCCTTAAGCGCGGTAGTTGAGAAGGCAATTATTATGGCCTGCCAGGATCTGAGCCACAAGAAGAATTTTTTTGAAAAAGCTGTGTTTACAGGGTAATATAAGAACGGAAGCTGAAGTAATTAGGCTGCGTTACCCGGCATTTGGCCAGTAAAGCAACGGAAGAATAGGCCATGAAAGAAACAATCGGACAAATGCTCCTCAAAGCTGGACTCATCGACGAAGAGCAGCTCCAGAAGTGCGTCGATTACCAGCGGACCAACGGCGGAAGAATATATGGAGCCCTGGTCAAGCTCGAATACATGGCCGAAGAGGACTTGGTGGAGTTTCTCGCACGGCAAACGCGCCTCCCCACTGTTTCTCTGGAAGAGCTGGATGTGGACCAGGTAGTGGTCAAGCTCATCGACGCGGAAAAAGCTCAGAAATTCCTAGCAATCCCCTATCAAAAGATTAATTCGACCCTCCATGTGGCAATGGCAGATCCCACCGATCTGGATGCTGTTCGAGACATTCAGTTCGCCACCGGCATGTCGGTTGAAGTCAGCATTGCCGCGGAGTCCGAGATCAGAAAGGCCCTGGATCTCTTTTACGACACCGGGGGAGAGATGCAGGACGTTCTGGATGAGTTCCAGGATGACGATCTCCAGGCCATCGGCGAAGAAGTGGCGGACCTGGACGTCAGCGACATGGCCAAGATGGCGCAAGACGCGCCGGTCATTAAGCTCGTGAACTACGTCATGATGCAGGCAATTCAACGTCGCGCGAGCGACATCCACGTTGAACCGTACGAAAAGATCTTCCGGGTCAGGCTTCGCATCGACGGGTCTCTATACGAGCTCATGCAGCCCCCGTACCGGCTGCGGAACGCGGTGGTGAGCCGTCTCAAGATCATGTCCCGGCTCGATATTGCCGAACGGCGGCTGCCCCAGGACGGCCGCATCAAGCTGAAGCTGCCCAAGGGCAGAGACATGGACTTTCGGGTCTCTGTGCTTCCCACCCTGTTTGGGGAAAAGGTGGTCATGCGGCTTCTGGACAAGTCAACGTTGCAGCTGGACATGACTAAGCTCGGATTCGAGGAGAAACCGCTCCAGCATTTCAAGGAGGCCATCCATAAGCCTTTCGGCATGGTTCTGGTTACCGGCCCTACCGGGTCGGGTAAGACCACAACCCTGTACAGCGCGCTCTCAGAATTGAACAAAAGCACCGAGAATATCTCCACCGCGGAGGACCCTGTCGAGTTCAACCTCATGGGCATCAATCAAGTGCAGATGCACGAAGAGATCGGGTTGACCTTCGCGGCCTCTCTCCGGTCATTCCTGCGCCAAGACCCGGACATCATCATGGTGGGCGAAATCCGGGACTACGAGACTGCGGAAATTGCGGTGAAAGCAGCTCTCACCGGCCACCTCGTGCTTTCCACACTGCACACAAATGACGCGCCCCAGACGATCAACCGGCTTCTCAACATGGGTGTTGAGCCGTTCCTGGTTGCGAGTTCGGTGAACCTCATTCTGGCTCAACGGCTCGCTCGACGCCTCTGCCCTGACTGCAAGAAAGAAGTGGACCCGCCGGCCGAAGCGCTACGGGATATCGGAGTGAAGATGGAGGAAATCGGGACCTTTCCGGTCTACGAGACCAAGGGATGCGGAAATTGCTCCGGAACCGGATTCAGAGGCCGGGTAGCGCTTTATGAGGTTATGCCCATTACCGATGAAATCAAGGAGCTGGTCCTGGCCGGCGCATCCGCTATGGAAATCAAGAGGGAAGCCATTCGTCTGGGCATGTTCACCCTGCGCATGGCCGGCATCAACAAACTGAAGGAAGGGGTCACCAGCATAGAGGAAGTGGCCCGAGTTACTATGGCGGACTAAGTTGTCCGCTTCGCAAGTGCGGCACCCACACAGTTCAAACCACCCGGTCTTGACGACGCGTGAGTGGATCGAGGTTATCTGCAATAGGCCGCACGGAAGCCCATGATAGGGCCTCGAAGTCATTATGCAACTGGAGAGAGCAATTGGCAGGTTTACACGATTTTCTCAAGGAGATGGTGGAACAGGGCGCATCCGATCTCCACATCACCCCTGGCGTCCCGCCGATGATCCGGGTGAGAGGCGAGCTAATGCCGCTCGATTACCCACCGTTGAAACCCCAGGATTCGAGGCAGCTCTGTTACAGCGTCCTCACTGACGTGCAGAAGCAGCGCTTCGAAGAGACGCATGAGCTGGACCTCTCCTTTGGTGTTCGGGGGTTGGCGCGCTTCAGGGCGAACATCTTTATGCAGCGCGGTGCCTTGGCTGGCGCATTCAGGCTCATACCGTTTCAGGTTCGTACGTTTCAGGAATTGGGTCTCCCCCCGATTGTGAACGACCTTTGCCGGAAGCCGCGTGGCCTCATCCTGGTCACTGGGCCGACGGGTTCGGGCAAGTCCACCACGCTGGCCGCAATGCTGGACAAAATCAATACCGAGCGGCGAGAGCATATTATAACTATCGAAGATCCCATAGAATTCACTCATCAGCACAAGAACTGCATTGTGAACCAACGGGAGGTTCACTCCGACACCGACGGGTTTCATTCGGCGCTTCGATCTGTGCTCAGACAAGATCCGGACGTAGTGTTGATCGGCGAGATGCGGGATCTCGAGACCGTTGAGGCAGCGCTCACGGTCTCTGAAACCGGCCACCTCACCTTTGGCACTCTTCACACCAACTCTGCTCTTCAGACAATCAACCGGGTCATAGATGTCTTTCCTGCTCACCAACAGCCGCAGGTTCGCGCTCAGCTCAGTTTTGTGCTTGAAGGGGTGCTCTGCCAGATGCTCATTCCCACGATGGACGGGAAGGGTCGAGCCCTCTGCCTGGAAATCATGGTACCGGACATGGCGATCCGGAACCTGATCCGGGAAGACAAAGTTCACCAGATCTATTCTCAGATTCAGGTCGGTCAGGCAAAGTCCGGGATGCAAACCATGAATCAGTCGCTCTTCTTGCTGTACCAGAGGAGGGTGATCTCGTTTGACGACGCGATGTCCCGGTCCCCGATACCGGACGAACTCAAGCAGATGATCGAAAACGCAGCGAAGGCCGCGAAGAGGGCGTGAGCAGGCGCATGTTCAGGCAGCTCCAAGGCACGGACAACACAGAGGAGACAGACAAATGACCGAGTATGTATGGAAAGCGAGAACAACCGCCGGAAACATACTCACGGGGGAAATGGAAGAAGTCAACGAAGCGGTCGTTCTGACCAAGCTTCGTCGCATGAATTACGCGGATATCAAGATCAAGAAGAAGCCGAAGGACCTTTTCGAGAACATCCAGTGGCTTCAGCCGCGAGTCAAAACCAAGGACGTGGTGATCTTTACCCGGCAGTTCGCGACCATGATCGATGCCGGTCTACCTCTGGTGCAATGTCTCGAGATCCTGGCGAGCCAGCAGGAGAACAAGACCTTCAAGAAGGTCCTCATATCAATTAAGGGCCAGGTTGAAGGGGGAAGTACCTTTGCCGAGGCACTTAAGCAGCATCCCAAGGTTTTTGACGCGCTTTTTGTAAACCTGGTGCACGCGGGCGAAACCGGCGGTATCCTGGACACGATTCTGAGGCGGCTAGCGACCTTTATGGAAAAGGCCGAACAACTCAAGAGAAAAGTCAAAGGCGCAATGGTCTATCCCGCGGTAGTCCTCACAATCGCGGTGGGCGTGGTCGCTCTGCTCCTGGTGTTTGTCATACCGGTTTTCGCTTCTATGTTTGAAGGCCAGGGGGCATCCCTTCCGGGCCCCACAATCCTCGTGATGAACATGAGCGACTTTATGAGGTCCTACATTATCCACATGATTGTGGTGATTGGGCTTCTCATCTTTGCATTTCGCAAGTTCTACCAAACTCCCAGGGGTAGACTCATCGTAGACCGGATCTTGTTGAAGCTTCCCGCGTTCGGCCTTCTTCTGAAGAAGGTTGCGGTTTCTCGGTTCTGCGCGACCCTGGGGACAATGATTTCAAGTGGTGTGCCCATTCTTGATGCGTTAGAGATTACGGCCAAGACAGCGGGAAACGTGATCATCGAGAATGCGATCATGGCCACCCGTACCGCCATCGCGGAAGGGCGCACTATCGCTGAACCGCTGATGGAAACGGGTATCTTTCCCGGAATGGTGGTCCGCATGATCGCGGTGGGTGAAGCCACCGGCGCACTGGACGCGATGCTGGGCAAGATCGCAGAGTTCTACGATGAAGAGGTGGATGCGGCTGTCGAGGCCCTGACCCAGCTCATGGAGCCGATTATGATTGTCTTCCTGGGCGGTACCTGCGGGGGCATGGTCATTGCCATGTACCTCCCGGTTTTCTCTATGGCTGGAGTCATGGCGGGCGGCCAGTGACAACGCGAAAGCAGAGAGGTTATTGAAGAATTCGCCTGGGCTGCTCCCATAAATACGTCGTGAGTGGCGCGTCCGTCCTCTTCGTTGTGGGAATATCTCACGGTTGAAGCGGGCATAAGCTTCTAGCCTAAGGCTCTTGAAACCATCCTGATACCCTCGAACATAACCCTCTGATCTTCCGTTAGAATGGGGCTGGTACGCACCCTTTGGCTAGGGAAATCAGAGGGTTCACCTTAATCCTGCGACCGAGACGACTTGACTTTTCGGGGGGGAAAAGATAAAACCCCGGTCTGATCTAGCGAAAATCCCGGGAGCGTGCGGCGGGTGTCCGAACCGTCTCCAGACGAAAAAAAACTACACGTTTCATCCCTTATTGAAGCGAGACTGCGTAAGCTCAAGGATCTGGAAGACGCGGGACTGAGCGCCTTCAACACAGGCTTCGTCCCGGAACTGACCGCGGCTGCCTTCAAAGAGCGATTCTCAGTCGTTGTTGCAGAAGACCCCCCCGACGTCTCGGTGAAGATGGCGGGGCGCATCCTGGCGTTGCGCAATATGGGAAAGGCTTCATTCGTTCGGATTCGTGACTCGTCCGGCGATTTTCAGGCATACTTCTCCAGAGATCTGGTGGGGCAGGAAAATTATAAGCTCCTGAAGAAACTGGATGTGGGGGACATCATCGGCGTGAGCGGCCGCCCGTTTCGCACGAGGACGGGTGAGCTGAGCGTAATGGTCGACGACTACACCCTGCTCACCAAATCGCTCCGGCCTCTGCCGGAGAAGTGGCACGGCCTCTCGGATGTCGAGATTCGTTATCGTCAGCGTTATCTTGACCTTATCGTCAATCCCGGCGTACGGGACTTGGCCAGGAAGAGGGTCCAGGTCGTGAACTATTTGCGGCGCTTCCTCACCGATCAGGACTTCCTAGAGGTGGAAACGCCGATGATGCAGCCGATACCGGGTGGGGCGACCGCGCGACCGTTCGAGACTTACCATCATGCCCTGGATCGCAACCTGTACCTACGCGTGGCGCCGGAACTGTATCTGAAGAGGCTTCTGGTAGGCGGATTTGATCGGGTCTTTGAAATTAACCGGAACTTCCGTAACGAGGGTGTGTCTACACAGCACAATCCCGAGTTCACCATGATCGAATTCTATCAAGCGTACGCCACGTACCAGGATCTCATGCTGTTGACGGAGGACATGCTCTCCGGACTGGCTCTGGAAGTGGTAGGCAGCTATCAGATCCCCTACGGTGACCGAGTTGTGGATTTGACTCCGCCCTGGCAGCGATTGACCGTAAAGGAGGCTCTGCAAACCATCGCAGGACTCCATGCTGAAGAGCTTAATGATCGGAACGCTCTGCTCGCAAGGGCGCGCGCTCTCGGCCTGGAAGTGGAGGAACAAGCGCCTCTGGGCAAGCTCTGGATGGCCATATTCGACGAGCAAGTGGAGCACCAGCTCTGGGGCCCGGTTTTCATCTACGAATATCCGGTGGAGGTCTCGCCGCTGGCACGCAGGAATGAGAAAGATCCCGCGGTGGTGGACCGTTTTGAGCTGTACATTACCGGGCGAGAGATGGCCAACGCGTTTACGGAGCTCACCGATCCGGTGGACCAGCGGGCACGCTTTGAGGAGCAGGTTGCAGCACGTGCGGCAGGAGACGAGGAAGCTCACTTTCTCGATGAGGACTTCCTCAGAGCGCTGGAATACGGCATGCCTCCGGCTGCAGGCGAGGGCCTTGGCATCGATCGACTGGTGATGCTCATGACCGACTCCCGATCCATACGAGAAGTAATCCTATTCCCGCATATGAGGCCCGAGCACGAGGTGTGATGAGGCTCCCCTTCGAAATAAGCGTGGGCCTTCGGTACATGAGGGCCAAGCGCAAGCAGACCTTGATCTCGGTTATCACCGTGTTCAGTGTTCTGGGAGTCATGCTGGGGGTCATGACCCTGATCATCGTTATTGGGGTCATGAACGGCTTCGAGAAAGATCTCAAGGAAAAGATTCTCGGCACGGTTAGCCATCTGGTCATCATGAGCCATGCCAGTCGTTCGGTGACCGGGTGGGATCGCCTGATGCAACGTATAGAGAAGTTTGACGGTGTGGAAGCTACGACCCCATATATTTTCGGTCAGGCCATGCTGTCGACTCACGGAAAAGTGCGTGGTGTGGTCGTTCGCGGGATAGACGTGAAGACCGCCGGGAAGGTGATTTCGCTGCCCAAGTACCTGGTCGATGACGGCCGGATGGCGGACGTGGCCGTGGTCAGGGACGGGGTTTCCGGCGTGATCATCGGCAAAGAGCTTGCTGTGATGAGCTCGCTACGTGTCGGTGATGTCATTCAGTTGATCTCCCCGCAAGGAAAACGTACCCCGATAGGCGCCATTCCGCGGGTGCAGAATTTCCGGGTTGTGGGAATTTTCAAGTCAGGCATGTACGAGTTCGACGCGAACCTGGTTTACATGGGATTGGAACAGGCCCAAAACTTCTTTGAAATGGGCGACGGTGTTACGGGCATCGAGGTGACGGTCGGAGATATCTATCTGGCGCCCAAGCTGGGCGAGCGCATTGAAAAGGCCCTGGGCAGCCCCTTCTGGACTCGAACCTGGAAGGACATGTACCGGAATCTTTTCAGCGCTCTGAAACTCGAAAAGGCTGCGATGTTCATCATCCTCACGTTCATAGTGCTCGTGGCCGCGTTCAACATCATTATTTCGCTAATCATGCTGGTGATGGAGAAGAGCAGGGACATCGCGATCCTCAAGGCCCTGGGAGCCACATCGGAAAAGATCAGGCGGATCTTCATCGTGCAGGGAATGGTCATTGGGCTCATCGGGACATTGTTTGGAGCAATCGCGGGGATTGCCGGAGGGGCCTTGCTCGCCACGTATAAGATCATCGAGCTTCCGGAGGAGATTTACACCATTTCGACCTTGCCTGTTTCCATAGACGGGATCGACGTGGTGATCATCTGCCTGGTTGCTCTCACCATTTGCTTCTTCGCCACGATCTATCCCTCGATGCGGGCGGCGCGACTGGAACCGGTAGAGGCCCTTCGGTATGAGTGAGCGAATGCTTTACGAAATTACCGACTTGTGGAAGAGCTACTCCAACGGAGTAAAAACAGTGGAGGTGCTCCGTGGAGTGGACTTCGCGGTCAAATGTGGAGAGACCGTTGCCGTAACCGGTCCGTCGGGAGTGGGCAAGAGCACGTTTCTTCATATTTTGGGCCTCTTGGATAGAGCCGGCGGCGGTGTGGTCCGCTTGGACGGGAACGACGTGCTGGAAATGAGTGATACTGAGCGAGCCCGTGTGAGGAACCAGCGGATCGGGTTTGTATTCCAGTTTTTTCAGCTCCTGCCCGAGTTCTCTGCCCTGGAGAATGTCATGATGCCCGGCCTGATCGCGGGAGAAAAACCTGCTAAACTCCAGAGCACCGCGAAAGATCTACTGGACGCCGTGGGCCTGGCTGGAATAAGCAATCGTAGGCCCGGAGAGCTTTCGGGGGGTGAACAGCAGCGAGTGGCTATAGCGCGGGCCTTGATCATGGATCCCGACGTGGTGCTTGCCGACGAGCCCACCGGGAACCTGGATCCGGGCACGGGGGAGGAAGTGGAACAACTCCTGCGAAAGATCAATCGCACTCGGAACACCACCTTGATCGTGGTCACCCACAAAGAGTCCTTGTCCACGGTTATGGATCGAAGGGTCGGACTGGTGGGAGGAAAACTGAAAGAACTGCAATGAGAAGGCTCTTCCCCATCATAGCCGTACTGCTGGCGACTTCCGTACTCGCCATCGCTGCCGAGCAGCCCGCGGGCAGGGTGCTGATGTTCCCCATCAAGGTCGTCGAGAAAGGCGCGAAACCCGAGCTTAGCTACGAAATGGCCACGGTGCTTGATGGTGAGCTTTCCCGGGAAGGCGACCTCCAGATAATATCTGCCCGCCCGTACGAGTCGGTGATTAAAGAAGGCCCGGTAGACCCTGTCCGAATTGCGAGGATCGCCCAGAGAATGGAAGCCCAGGCGGCAATATGGGGTACTCTCACCAAGCTGGAAGACGGTTACGGCCTCGAAATCTCGGTCATGGGTCAAGATCCAAGGGTCAAACCGCGGCTGTTCTCCGCGTCGGGCAAAGATATGGAACAGCTCCTGGGAAGCATGAAGGATCTTGCGGTACAGATCGGTCGCGTAGTATTCAACCGGCCCAAGATTGGGAAGGTAACGATCCAGGGGAACAAGCGTGTCAGCAACGAAGCCATTCTGAACAAACTGGACCTCAAGCCCGGCACGCCCTTCCTCAAGTCAGCGGTGGGGGAAGAGATCCGAGAGATCTACTCCATGGGCTTTTTCGATGACGTGCAAATCCAGGCTGAGGAGGCAGGCGCGGGCGAGGTGGAACTCAAGATCGTGCTAAAGGAACGGCCTTCAATTAAGGAAATCATAATCGAAGGAAACTCGGCCTTTTCCAAGGACAAGATACTCGATCGCATTACAACTAAGTCCTTTACCGTGGCTAATGTAGAGCGGATTCGCGTCGACATCGCCAAAGTCAAGGACATGTACGAAAAGGAAGGCTATTACGAGCCGGAGGTCGATTTCGAGGTCAAAGAGCTTTCTCCCAGCGAAGCAAATCTCGTATTCAAAATCAAAGAAGGCCAGAAGAGCTACCTCACCAATATTGAATTTGAGGGACGCAAACACCTCTCTGCGAGCGAATTGAAGAAGATTCTTACCATCAAAGAAGCCACTTGGTGGTGGTTCCTCGATGAAACCGGCTCATTTACCAAAGACAAGCTTGAAGAGAATCGATTCAGGATCCTCGCATATTATATGGACAGAGGATTCATCAATGTACAGGTGGGCGCGCCAAAGGTCGATATCAAGGGCGGCAGAGTCACCGTAACCTACCCGATACGTGAGGGCGATCGATTCCAAGTGCGTAAAGTCGATGTGGAGGGCGATCTTATCATGCCGGCCGAAAAGCTTCGTGCCGGCCTAGAAACCAAACCTAAGAAGTGGTTTCAACGATCCCTCATAGGAAATGACATCAAGGCACTCACAAAAATCTACAACAATCAAGGTTACGCGTACGCGGATGTTGAGCCTAGACAACAGATCAATGCCGAACACAATTTCGTGGACATCACTTACAGGATCAACAAAGGCCAACGAGTGAACTTGGAACGGGTGGACATCAGCGGAAACGAGCGGACCAGAGACAAGGTAATACGAAGAGGCCTAGCCGTGAACGAAGGCGACCTCTACAACGCCGACGCTATGGACGCTACCAAGAAATATCTGGAATCCACGGAGCTCTTTGAAGCGGTCAAGTTAAAGACCTCGCCTGGGTCTCGTCCGGATCTGATGAATGTCACCGTTGACGTGTTGGAGAAGAAAACGGGCTCGCTGGCAGCAGGACTGGGGTACTCATCGCAGGAAGGGGCGATGGGGAACATCAATCTGAAAGAAAAGAACTTGTTCGGCCTTGGTATTGTTGCCAACGTCAAGGCAAACATCTCGGGCAGGCGGAGCACCTATGAAGGTTCCGTCTCATATCCGTGGATGTTCGATATCCCGCTGACGGGGACCGTAAAGGCGTACGACACCACCTACAAAGAGCTCAATCACGTTCGAAAAGCCGAAGGGATCGGGCTCTACGCTGGGTACCCGATCTATGGATTCTGGCAGCTCTCCACCGGTGTGATGCGCGACTCCAGCAAGATTTCCGGCATGACCGGCGGCTATAGCAAGTCCACGGTCGACTATTACAAGAAATTCAATCGCACGGCGCAGCAATACCTCAACACGTCCGAGAATTCCGTCCAGGTAAGCCTGAACCGCGATACTCGCAACAGCGGTATGCTGCCCACTATGGGGAGCCAGGTCAGCTTGATTAGTCGGTTTTCCGGTTTCGGAGCGGACCTGGCATACTCCCGGCACGATGGGGAAGCAGTGTACTACCAGCCTCTTTTCTGGAAGGCCGTTATGAAGGTGCGAGGCCACGGATCTCTCCTCGCTGAATCGAGCGGCGAACCCATCCCATTCGATCGGCGTCTCCTCCTCGGCGGAATATCAAGTATCCGAGGCTACCAATACGGCGAGATCGGGCCAAAGGACAAAATGGGCTATATTTACGGAGGCGATAGGGCCTTCTACGCCAATATCGAATGCCTGGTGCCACTTGTTCAGTCACTGAACCTCCACGGCGCGGTTTTCTTTGACGCGGGTAACGCGTGGAACGCCGAGGATTCCCCCTGGCCCACAGCCGTAAAGGCCGGCTACGGAGCAGGAATTCGCTGGCTCTCTCCTATGGGGCCGATGCGCTTTGAGTACGGGTGGAAGGTTCAGCGCGAACCCTGGGAAGCTCCGGGGGCCATAGCGTTTTCTATGGGGCAGCTGTTCTAAGCTGCGACCAAGAGCGGTCGCCCCAATGGGTTGGCGCGTTACTTGAGGGCGGCTCAGTCGAGAATCGTCGCGCCAAGAAGGTGCGCGATAGGCGCACCCTACAGAGATTAAACAGAGTATGTGAAGACTCTGCGAAACAAGGAGCGTCCGTATGAAAAAGCACGTGATTGTCATTATTGGCGTCTTATTCGGTCTGGTCTTTCTTATGTCGTCATTGGCGTTCGCTCAGGCCAAGATGTTCGCATTCGTGGACTTCCAGAAATTCGCCACGGAATCGAAGAAAGCCCAGGTTGAACAAAGCAGATTCGGCGACCTCGTGAGGCAAAAGAGAGAGGACCTGGAAAAGAGGAAGAAGGAGATAGAGAGGCTTCAGGAGGAACTCCAAAAGCAAGGACCAATGCTGAAAGAAGAGACGCGGAACCAGAAGATCAAAGAGATCGGCATCAAGGAGATGGAGTTCAAGCTAGCCGAGAGAGACGCCCAGGCTCAGCTCCAGAACGAGCAGAGAGACGCTGAGCAGGTCCTCCAGCAGGACCTCAAGAAGATCATCGGCGAGATACGCAAAGAGAAGAACCTCACGATCGTATTCAATTCAATGGCGCTCCTTTCCGCTGATGACGCCCTGGACATCACCGACGAAGTAATCAAGCGATATGACGCTATGGCTGGTGGCAGCAAGCCGGCCCCCAAGCCTGCGCCAAAGCCTGCGCCTGCGAAGCCTGCACCTCCGGCAGCAAAGCCGACCAGGTAACGGCCCCGCAGAACCCAAGGGAGCGCATTCCACGGGTCATGAATAGTCATACGCTGGAAGAGCTCGCGGTTCGTCTGGGCGGTGAACCCTCGGAGCGCCCCGGACCTGCGATCGAGGGGATTCGGCCCCTGGAGTATGCCGGGAAGACCGACATTACCTATGTGAGCAATGTCGGCTTCCTGGCTAAGCTGAATCAGAGCGCGGCAGGAGCCGTCTTGTTGCCGTTGGGCCTTGATTCGGCGGACCGGCCGTTCATTCGCACGAAGAACCCGGAAGTCGCGTTTGCGCGACTTACCGAACTCTACTATGGATACCCGCGTCCCCCCGGTGGGGTCTCCTCGCGTGCCGACGTGCACCCAGAGGCTCTGTTAGGTTCCGAGGTCTCTGTAGGGCCGTTCGCGGTTATCGGACGTGGAACACGCATCGGAGATGGCTGCGTGGTGGCCGCGCACGTGGTCATTGGCGAAGACGTTCATATCGGGGCTGGGACGTGGATCTTCCCGCACGTGACGATCTACCCAGCTGTGAGGATCGGGGACCGGGTCATAATCCATGCGGGCTCGGTGATCGGATCGGACGGGTTTGGGTTTGTCAGGGATTTTTCTGAAGACGGGACCCTGACGAACGTCAAGAAGTATCATAGCGGCACGGTGGAGATTGGGAACGATGTCGAAATAGGCGCCCTTTGCGCCATCGATAGGGCTCTGGGAGGCGTGACCAGACTGGGAGACGGCGTGAAGCTGGACAACCAGGTGCAGATCGCGCACAGCGTGCAGATCGGCGAGGGTACGGTCATTGCGGCCCAGGTGGGGATCGCCGGTAGCTCTTCGGTCGGACGCCTGGGAGTGATTGCGGGCCAGGTAGGAATAGCCGACCACATAAAGGTGGGCAATCACGTTATGTTGGCCGCGCAAGTAGGCGTGTATCGAAACGTGCCCGATGGCTCGATCTTAGCGGGTTCGATACCCGCGCTGCCGATTAACCAATTTCGCCGTGTCCAGAGCTGGTACAAGAAGCTCCCGGAACTTGTGGAGCGAATAAGGAAGCTGGAACGATTGATCCAACCCAAAGGCAAGGAAGACTGAATGATACATCCCACCGCGGTTATTCATCCCGGGGCAAGTCTCGGGAGCAACGTCACGGTAGGCCCATACTCAGTTGTCGGGGCCCACGTAGTCTTGGAGGACGGCTGTGAGATAGGGCCGCATGTGACCATCGAGGGTGAGACGCGGATCGGGGCTGAATCGATCATTTTTCAGTTTGCCAGCGTGGGCGCGGCCCCCCAGGACTTCACGTACAAAGGCGAGCTTACTCGAGTAGATATCGGCAAGCGCGTACGGGTAAGAGAGTACGTCACTATCCACCGGGGGACAGCCAAAGGGCTGGGCGCGACGATCATCGGGGATGAGTGCTATCTCATGGCGTATTGTCATGTGGCGCACGACTGCATATTGGGTCCGGGGGTGATAATGGCGAATTCAGCCCACCTGGGCGGCCATATCGAGCTAGGGACAAAAGCCATACTTGGTGGCGTGGTCGCTGTGCACCAGTTTGTGCGCGTGGGTGAGTATGCTCTGGTCGGCGGAGTTTCCGGAGTCTCAAAGGACATTCCCCCGTACACGCTCGCGTCCGGCGCGCGAGCCGTCGTGTACGGACTCAACGAGGTGGGTCTGAGGCGCCAGGGCTTCTCCCGCGAGACAATTTCCACCTTGAAGCGAGCCTTCAAATTGGCTTTTCGATCCGGGATGAGAATCGTGGAAGCTGTGGAAGCCATACGCTCGGAGCTGTCCCATTCGCCCGAAGCGCTCAAGTTTGCGGAGTTTCTGGCCACCTCTCGCCGAGGCACTGCGCGGGTATCCCTGACCCGGCACCAATTCAGAAGGGCATAATGGTCGAGGAGGTGGCAATCATAGCCGGGACCGGCGACTTGCCCATCAAGGTGGCAGGGGAAGTTCGCGAAAAAGGGCATCCCATCGTTGCTATAGCAATTCTCGGCATGACCAATCCTGCTATAGAGACGGTAGCCCAGCAGACCTTCTGGATGAAGCTGGGACATTTGCAGAAAGCCATTAGCCTGTTGAAGTCCCGGGGTGTCAAGCGCCTCGTCATGGCGGGGAAGATTGAAAAGAGCGTACTCATGCGCCCCTGGAAGATCGGCCTGGATCGGCGAGCCCTGAGGATGATCTGGTCCCTGAAGGACTGGCGGGATGATACCGTGCTCAAAGGTATCGCAGCCGAATTCCAGATGGACGGAATTGTAGTCGATGAGATAACCGCTTGGGCCGGCAAACTGATGGCCCCGCGCGGCGTTCTGACCCGACGGAAGCCCAACCAGCGCGAATGGAAGGACATCGAATTCGGCCGAGATATGGCCAGGGAGATGGGACGGCTGGATGTGGGGCAAACCGTGATCATCAGGAATAGGGCGGTAATCGCGGTTGAAGCCATAGAAGGCACGGACAGGGCCATCAGACGGGTAGCCGACCTTGACATTACCGACGCGGTGGTGGTCAAGATGGCCAAGCCGCATCAGGACATGCGTTTCGATGTGCCCGGCATCGGACCTACCACGATCGATAGCATGGTGGCGGTCCGTGCCAAGGTGCTGGCCGTAGAAGTGGGAAAGACCATGATTACCGACTACGAAGGCACTGTGGAAAAGGCCGATAGGGCAAAGATCTCCATCGTGGGCATACCCGCCGAAGGACCCCCGGAAGATGGATAACCAGCCCAGACCGCAAGATGCGCGTCATTCCCCAGACTCACTCTCCGACCAGAAGCACAGCTTCTTTGTTTATCGACGCTTGCTGCAATATCTGAGGCCCTATAGAGGAAGTCTCCTGCTTGCGGGTGCTTGCATGGTTGGGGTGGCCGGCATGACAGCTGCCTTGGCCTTGTTGGTGCAGCCCGCGATGGATGACATCTTCTTCGAAAAGAACCTCCGAATGCTATTTTTCATCCCGGGCCTGGCGGCCCTTGTTTACGTCCTCAAGGGCGTGTTCGATTTCGCGCAGTACTATCTCATGGCGTACGTGGGGCAGAGTGTCATTCGCGACCTACGGAACGAGCTGTACGAACGCCTGGAACAGATGTCGCTCGCGTTCTTCGTGCGGCGATCCACGGGGGAACTCATATCTCGGATGACCAACGACGTGGCCCTGGTACAGGGTGCTATGACCAGCGCTATTACGAGCGCGATTCGCGATACGCTCAAAGTGGTCGCGCTCATAATCGTGGTGTTCTATCGAGATTTCTGGCTTGCGCTCATCGCAATGTGTGTCTTTCCCTTGTCCGTCTATCCGCTGCTTCAGTTTGGGAAGAGGATGAAGCGCTATTCCCGCAGAATGCTCGTTTCCCTGGAAGATATCACTGCCCGGCTGACCGAGACTATCGCGGGGATTCGCATCGTCAAAGCCTTCGCTATGGAAGACTACGAACGGGACCGATTCGGTCAAGAGAACCAGAAGCTCTTCAACTCGTTCATGCGCCGGTTCAAAGTACGTGCGCTCTCAAGCCCGGTGATGGAAACCCTGGGAGGCTTGGGGGCCTGCGCGATCCTCGCGTACGGCGGGTATCAGGTCATCACAGGCCAGTCCACTCAAGGAACGTTTTTCTCCTTCCTGGCTGCGGTGTTGCTCCTGTACGAGCCTATCAAGACCCTCAATGAGGTGAATATCACGGTTCAGGAGGGCGTGAGCGCAGGGGAACGTATTTTCGAGCTGCTCGATACTGCGCCCGACGTTGCGGATCGGCCAGAAGCCGGCTCGCTCCAGGCCGTGGAGCGAGAAATCACGTACAACAGTGTCGGCTTCACTTACGATGAACAGCCGGTGCTGCGGGACATAAACCTTACCGTGAAAGTGGGCGAGGCCGTGGCCATCGTGGGTGAGAGCGGCTCAGGTAAGAGTACGCTCCTGGACCTTTTGCCACGCTTTTACGATGTCACCGCGGGAAGCATCCGCATAGACGGCATAGATGTGCGGGATGTGACCCAGCGTTCGTTGCGGGAAAAGATCGGGATCGTCACGCAGCAGACTATCCTCTTTGATGACACGGTTCGCGACAATATTGCGTACGGCCGTCCCGATCTGCCTCTGGAGAAGATCATCGCCGCGGCGCAAGCTGCTCATGCCCACGGGTTCATCACATCGCTCCCAAACGGGTACGATACGATGATCGGCGAGAACGGCATCAAGCTTTCAGGCGGGGAGCGTCAGCGGATCGCGATAGCCAGAGCCATCTTGAAAGACCCGCCCATTCTCATCCTGGACGAAGCCACTTCCAATTTGGATTCGGATTCGGAACAGGCAGTACAGAAAGCCCTCGAAGTGCTCATGGAAGGCCGGACCACGCTGGTGGTCGCGCACCGGCTCTCCACTATCAGGAATGTGGACCGGATTTATGTCCTGGCCGGGGGACGTATTGTGGAACAGGGGAGTCATGATGATCTCCTGGCCTCTGGCGGCGAATTCGCCAGGTTGTACAACCTGCAATTTGCAACCGAGGCAGCCCCCGAGGACCAGTCGTCAACAGCCCTCTTTCGAGCACCGATCTGACGATGTCATTCCTCTCCAAGTTGGCGAAACCATTCCTTACTTTACCTGCTGCCGGATACTTCGCGGTTCAAAAGACCAGGGAAATTCTGTACCGACGGGGCCTTCTCGTCGCGGATCGAGGGCCGATCCCGGTGGTCTCCGTCGGCAACATCCTCATGGGAGGCAGTGGGAAGACCCCCTTTGTTATCTACCTTGCCGAGCTTTTCCGCGCCCAAGGATTTAAAGTCGCGGTGGTGAGCAGAGGGTACAGGGGAAGCAACAGGGCGCCATATCTCGTGGTCAGCGATGGTGAATCGGGCAAGCCTCTTGTGCCGCCTGATGTGGCAGGCGATGAGCCCTTCCTGATCGCAGAAAGACTGGCGCATGTCCCGGTCCTCGTGGGCCGTCGAAGGATTCATCCGGTGACAGCCGCGCATCAGCTCTTTGGGGTGGAGGTGGTCATACTGGATGACGGCTTCCAGCACCTGCAGCTCCGGAGGAACCTGGATATTGTCATTGTCAACGGCACAGAAGACGCGATGTTTCCCTTGGGCAGGCTCAGAGAGCCTATTTCCGCACTTCGGCGAGCTGATGCGGTTATCCTGACCGGAGACGCGCCAATAGATCCCGATAAGGTGAGCCGATTCCTGGAAGGCAAACCTCGGTTCCGGGCCACGGCTGTGGCAATCGGACTCGTGGGTCTGCCGGGCATGAGCTCTCCAGCCGATCTGGCCGGCCATGAAGTGATCTTGGTTTCAGGGATTGCCAATCCTGAGCGCTTCAGTAAGCTTGCACAGGAATCGGACTGGAAGGTAGTCCGCCACGTTCGCTTCCCCGATCATCACGCGTATAGCGAAGCTGAACTGAACCGGATTCTGTCGGAAGCGGGAGATTTGCCCGTTGTCTTTACCGAAAAGGACTGGGTGAAGCTCCCGTCGCCCCTAGAGCAAACGGGTAGTGTCGCCGCACTTCGCATCGGATTGGTATTGGAAAAGGAAGAAGACCTGCTCAAAATGGTGAGCAACGCAATCAAAGATAGACAACGGTAGATACCGCGTCGCCGAGTAGCATTGATGCACCTTAACGACCAACGAGTGCTCATTATCAAGCCCAGTTCGCTGGGCGATGTAGTGCACACCGTGCCGCTCGTCCATGCGATCAAGCGTTGCCGGCCCGAGTGCACAATCGGATGGGTCATCCAGAAGTCGTTTCGGCCGGTGATTCAGCACGATCCCGCGGTGGACGAGATCATCCCTATCTCAATCCCCTCAACCAGCGAGCCCACAGCCCGCGGTTCCGCATGGTTCGCGGCTTTTGCAGCCACGGTACGCACCTTCCGGACATTAAGGACTCAGTTCAAGGCGGTCCCATATGACTTGGTTCTCGATCTGCACGCGTCGTTCCGAAGCGGTCTGCTCGGCCTGGCAAACCCTGCAGGCCGGCGAGTAGGTTTTGCCGAGGCAAAAGAACTGAACACGTGGTTCCAACACACCACTCTCTCGACTGACGCGAATATGCCTCACGCGGTGGACAAGAACATGGCGTTTGCCGGTTTTCTTGGGTGCCGCCCTCAGCCCGAAGACTACCGGCTCGTAACCGGCAGCGAGGCTCACCAGAAGGTAACGGAGTTCCTCAAGGCAGAGGGCGTCAACGAATCGGACCGTCTGGTGTATGCTAATCCTGCCGCGAGGTGGAAGACCAAACTCTGGACAATTGATGCATGGACTGAACTGGCTGATTTGCTGACACGACGCACGGGCGCACAGGTGGTCTTCGGAGGTGGCCCTGGAGACCTTGGTCTCATCCGGGAGATCACCGGTAGAATGCAGCAACTCTCCATACTGGCCGCGGGAAGGCTCGCACTCGACGAGGCCATAGCCCTTATCGAGCGCTGCGACGTGTACGTGGGGGTGGATTCAGGTCCCATGCACATAGCCGCGTTTGTGGGCACACCGGTGGTGGCCATGTTTGGCCCTACGGATCCGGCCAAGGTCGGCCCTTACGGAGACGGTCATCGGGTCATTCGGCTTGAAGAGCTCGACTGCCTAGCGTGCCGGAAGCGCTCCTGCCTAGAGCGTCGCTGCTTGGAAGAGCTCCCCGCGAGCAGGGTATTTGAAGAGACTGCGGCCCTCATGGGGTGGTGAGTCCGAAGTCGAATGTCACCCTGCAGGATACTCGTGCATTTTCCCGCTTATGGCGCCACCACAACTCGTGTGAAACGTCCGCGTCAATGTAGGGGCAGGCCCGCGCGCCTGCCCGGATCGGAGCATTTACAGGACGGGGCGGCCACACGGGTCCGCCCCTACTAACGCCAGTTCGCTTTCAGACAGCTAATATCAGTGCGCTGCCTAACGATGAACGGCCTGCAGAAACAGACACGGACCTGCCAAAGCCCAGGTCCGTGGCACCCACGCGGTCGTCTCTGCCTAAGGGATGAACAAGGGAAAAGGTAGAATTCCTAGAAAGGCGTACGAACGCGAGCCGGCTTCAAGCAAGCTTCTGGCCGCATTCGGAGCAGAATTTCGTGCCGGTCTTGACCTTGGTCTTGCATTGAGGGCACGTGGTTTCCTGGGGTGCGCCACATTCGGAACAGAACTTCGCATTCTCCGGCGTGGGTTTGCCACATTGGGAACACGTCTTCTTCTGCTCAGCAGGCGCGGCCGCCGGTGCGGGTTGGGCTTGGGAAGTCTCAGTGGGGCTGAAGCTCGCGGCCATGGACTGTGCCATACGCTGACCCATCGCGATCCCTGCGCCCATGCCCATGAACTCGCCCGCGCCGCCGGACTTAGCTGCCTCCGGAATGGACGCGGCAGTCTGGAACTGGGTGAAACGGCCCATGTCTCCCACGATGCCCATCTGAGCCCGGACATCGAGCATCTTTTCCACTTCCGGCGGAAACGAAATATTCTCGATGACGAACGCGGTGATGGTAAGACCGTATGATTGTATATCCGGATTCATGGATTCTCGCGAGCTGTCGCCCATGGTCCGATAATTCGCGGCCAGATCAAGCGCGGCGATCTTGGACTTGGCCAACATGCCGCTGAAAGAAGAAACGATCATACTGCGAAGTTGGCCTTCGATTTCATCTGTGGTAAAGCAGCCGTCCGTTCCCACTACCTGCCTCATAAATGCAGCCGGATCGGTCACACGGATTCCATAGGTGCCGAATGCCCGCAGCCGAACGGCTCCGAACTCGGGATCTCTCATCATGATCGGATTCTGGGTTCCCCACTTCCGATCAAGAAAGTTCCGAGTGTTCACGAAATAGACATCCGCCTTAAAGGGAGACTCAAAGCCGTATTTCCACGATCGGAGGGTGGTGAGCACCGGAAGATTCTGCGTATTGAGCGTGTAGAGTCCGGGACTGAAAACGTCAGCTATCTGGCCCTCATTCAGGAAGACTACCGCCTGCCCCTCTCGCACCGTGAGCTTGGCCCCCATCTTGATGTCATGGTTCTGGTCGGGGAAACGCCAGACCAGGATATCTCCTGAATCGTCGGTCCATTCTATTATGTCGATGAGTTCATTCTTGATGAAGGAGAGGATGCCCATTTCTTCCTCCTGCGTCGCCATGTGAGTCGGATTGGCACGGGCGGCATGAGCCGCGACTCTTATTTCATCCTAGCATACGGTGCCCACACGGAGCAAAGAAAAGCAGGGGTGCCGATACGGGTAAGAACCCGAGCATTTGGCGAATGGGGTGGGAGGACGGGCCCGTCCGGGCCCATCCTGAGCAGAGGCTATTCTTCGATCTTGGCGATGCACTTGCCCTGAGGGTCGCGATCAAAGGTAAGGTCGCCCTTAACGAACTTCGACTTGAGACCGGCTTTCTGTAAGATATTCTGAGCCATTTCAGCCCGAATACCAGTGGCACAGTGAATCACGATCTCTTTGTCCTTGGGCAGCTCGGCCAATCGGCCTTCCAGCTGGTCGAGTGGGATGTGGATTGCTCCAGCGATAGCGCACTCTTTGTATTCATCCGCGTTGCGCACGTCCAGAACTGGCTTATCCTTGCTTTCTCCGCCGGCGAGTTTCTGAAATACCGGCACATCGATTTCCCCGGGCATAAGCTTCTTCACATACGCGATCTTGGTCTGAGCTGGCCCGGTTGCAACCTGTTTCCCAGCCTTTTGCCAGGCGTCGAAGCCGCCATCCAAGATGCTGACCTGCTTATAACCCCAGCCGGTGACGGTCTTATACGCATTCAGGGCGCCATCCACGTTGCCGTCCTTGTTGTACAGGATGGTCACCGCTCCCTTGAACTTGGGGAACTGGTCCTTGAACGCATTCACGTCGCCTCCCGGCGCGGCGACAGCCTTGGGAATATGCCCTTTTTCGATGTCGTCTTTGGACCGAAGGTCAACGAGGATATAAGAGCCGTCTACCTTGTTCATGCTCTCAACGCTGTCAATGTTGGAAACCACCGGCTGACCGGCCTTCTTCCATGCGGGCAAACCTGCGTGAAACACCTTTACGTTCTTGTAACCAAGCGCTTCCGCCTTCCTGGCGGACATGGGGCTGAGCACTCAGGTGTAACCCGCGCAGTAATAGATCTGAAGGATGTCTTTGTCCTGCGGCAGGACCTTGTCCTTCAGGTTGTCAAAGGCAAAGTGCGGAATTGCCTTGGCCGTGGGGATGTGGCCCTGGTCGTAGTTTTCCTTGGGCCGGCTGTCAATGAGCACGTACTTGCCTTTCTCAGGTCCCTGGGCAACCAACTTGGCCAGCTCGTCGGCCTCCATCAGCTTTTCTTTGGGAACTTGGAGGCCCTTCTTAACCTCGACCTCTTTCGCGTAGTTCTTGCCGTCCTTCTTGACGTACGTGATCCGCACCGCCTCGTTCTTGTCGATTTTTTTGTACTCGGGCGCGTTCTTGAGCACGGTGGCATCGTCGAAGAAGATCACCTCATTGTCTTTGCCGATTTGCAGTTGGAGCGACTTGCTTTTGGCAGCCATATCCACTAGACGGCCCGCGAAGAGGTTCGGGGTCTTCTCGTACGTGGGGTGGCACTTCAAGCAGCTCGGGTCCGACTTGGGCGGGAGTTGTTCTTCTGCCGCGAGCGCCATGCCTGCCCCCCATGCCGCAAGGGCAATGGTTACGCCGATTACGGTGACTATGCGCCTACTCATTCACTCCTCCTCATCTGTTCTGGTGCTCTTGGAGAGCATTTGGTAGTCATTCGACGAATCCTCAGAGAGGAAGCGTCGATTGAGTCATAATTGGGATGATCTCCCCCGAATTCTGAATTACACGACCTTATTATAATATAGATATAAATAAAGATACAAATGCTTTTGACCGAAATTCCACATTTTCTTCCCGTAGAATTCTCTGACCGGGAGTGACGTCAACGTGGGAGCTTCTTGAAAAACAGCGCTTTTTGAGAAGAGAGATCGCCTTCGGAGATCTGTTTCCGTACGGTCTTGAGGTCCACTTTGCGGGCACCCCCGGCAGTAAGGAGCAATTCTCGAGTTTCGAGCCCGGAATGAATTGCCCCTGCTCCGAGCACAAGACACAGAGCAAGCAATCCCACGAAAATGAGATCTTCGGATCGGCCGCGCAGGCGAGCGAGGAGTGTCGTCATCATCTCAAGATCTCCACCTTCGCCCCTGCCTTGAACAGGCATCGATTGCATCGGATGCAGTCAACATCTCCGGGAAAGCTCACTCCGAGATCGCAGTCCGCTGGGTGGGGAGTAGGCGCCCAGCGCCTGAAGAGGCGAACCTTGTTGAACAGCGCGAGGAACGCGCCGGCCGGGCAAAGGTAGCGGCACCAGAAGCGGAAATAGAAGAGGGATGTGATCAGTGCCACCAGGCACAGTCCCAGCACCCATGCGTCCATATCGCCTTTGAAAAAGTGCTGGAGGGGGCTGAACGTGAACCAGATGGTATCTCCTGTTACAAGGAAGACCGAAAGGATCGCAGCCAATATCGCGAACTTGAGATACCGGCCTTTGCGTTCCGCATCCGCGGACACTCTTCGGCGAAGCCCTCTGAAGCCCAGGAATTCCTGCAACGCGCCGAAAGGACAGAGGAATCCGCAGAAGGTCTGGCCCCACAGCGCTGAGATAACCAAAATCCCAGCGAAAAGGACTACCCGCCAGATAGTATCCGGCGCAGGAAGATGTCCTGTAAGGAGATTCGCGGCATCGAGTTCAGTAAAGGGCGCATTCAGGTACAGTCCGAGAATTGCCAGCGAGGCAGCCAGGCACACGAGTCTCAGCCTTTCGGCTCGCACATGATACGCGGCGATGAAGAGTGCAAAGAGTGCTATCACGCTCCATAGCTTAAGGTCCCTGAGAGCTGAGGTCCAGGTCTCGGCAGGCTCGGGCCGTTCAGCCGGAAGAGACATGCCGAGCACGGGCCCCGCGATTTCCTTGCCGGTCTTTTCCAGTACTCGGGTAACTGCTCGGCACGTGATGGTAGCGCTACTGAGCGCGTCTACCTTGTCGTGAAGCGGTTCCAGGAGGGAGCGCCCCTTGAGACGACGGAGCCACTCGTCCAAACCGTGGACATATGAGGGGGTTTCGCGGGACTCCACGAGCCTCACGCCCTTGATGATGCCTTGATCGGAGACGGAAACCAGCAAATTCAGCGGTCCGCCGTACCCGCGCACATCTCCCGCGACCGGGATGGTGCTCAAGCTTGCCGTGAACCGGTCTTTTTCCGTGGGCTCGCCGACGTAGTAAGGAAAAGGAGTTTGCTTGAGCTCGAACTTGTTTGAACCGGATATCTCCGCGAGCGTGTCGCTATCAAACTGAAGGGTATAGGTGACTTTGGAAGGCCCAACCGCGAAGTGCAATGTGAAAGCACCTGCCACAAGAAAGCAGAGAGTCCACGAGGTTCTCACAAAAGGGAAAGAAGAAGGCTTGGCAGCCCGGTATCGATCCAAGATTGGGTCGATCCGGCGGAAAATGACTTCCGCAAGCATGAGGCCGGCAGGGAGAAGCACCAGGACCGTCAGAACCAGGCAGGCATTGCCGATGCCCAGGAGCGGAACAAGAAGCGTACCGGTGAGTGCACCACCAACTGCCGCGCCGTAATGGTCCGCGGCATCGACAAGGCCCGACGTCTGCCCCGGATCCCCGGTCAATCGGAGATGCGCGGACGCTGCCAGAGGGAACACTCCACCGGTCAGAATTCCTGAAATCAGGGCCAGACCGAAGAGCACAACCTCGATGGTTTGTGGTCCCTGACGCTCCAGGAGACGAAAGACCGTCGGCGTTGCGATGCAGACCACAGCCATGACAAAGAGCATCGGGACGATCGCGGTAGTGACGATGCCGACGCGGGGCAGAGTATGACGCATGACAGCGCCGCCCACGGTCAGTCCTGCCATGAACAGCGCAATGAGAATTCCCACACGCTCGAAGATGTGACCGAAGAGGCTCTGATACGCGTACATGAGGACGATTTGCAGGCCCATAGCAGCAGATCCAACGGCAAACATCGCAAGTAGGATCTGGAAGCGGCGTTCCTTCCCATCACGCGGACCCCACCGCGCTCGAAAGATCAGCCTCGCGGCAAAAAAGAACCCCAAAGGGATCAGGAAGAAGGTGAGGCCGCCTCGACGGATGGTGTTGAGCAGCTCCAGGCTTCCTGTGCCGGAGAATCGGCCCCACAGCATCACCGCTAGTGAAGCGGAAATTGGGCTGAAGTCTGTGTTGATCAGGACCGGGGACTTCTCGAGCTCTTTTCGCACGAAAGCCGTTCGTTCCGGCTGGAGGAGCGTCTCGAAGCCTTTGGGATCGAAAGGCTGGTCCTTGAACCTTCGGTACCGACTTGCCAGCTCCGCGGGATCGAGGCTCAAGGTATTGGCGGCGTTGGAAGCTAGAAATTCAGTTTCATCCCCGGGAGTCGCCACCACATCCGAAAAAACCCGTTTCAGAGTATGGAAGACCGATCCCGCGTACGAAGCCACCTCAGAGCCCCAGAAATTCTCCGCCGAAGTCACCCGCGTCGCGAAAACACCACGAGGAGCAAGTCCGGCCGCTACAGAACGGAAGAACTCCGTCGTGTAGTAGCGATTCCAGAGGGCTGAAACGGGGTCCGGAGCGCTAACAATGACGATGTCGTAGTCGGCGGCACCCATTTGATTCACGTAGAACCTGCCGTCCGTGAAAATCATATGAACACGACGGTCGTTGATGGCTTGGCTCTCTTCCGGGGGCATGTGTTTCCGGGCCAGCTCGAATGCGGCAAGATCGGGTTCGACCACGTCCACGCGGCTGACTGGATAGCGAAGCAAAGATCGGATCATGCTCCCCGCGGCGCCTCCAACGAGCAGGACTTTGCGCGCATCAGGCTTTTGAGCAATCACCAGCGCGGCGAGCCGGTCGGTACTGTGTGGATCGGGGAACGATGAAATAATCTTGCCGTTGCCGAAGAGTGATACCTGCTTTCCCAGCCGAGCAATTTCAGCTTCTTGGTACGGCGTGGGTTGGTGCTCCAGGAGTTCCAGCCCAGGATGAAGCGCTTGCCATCGCACTCGCACGGTCCATTCCACAAAGCCTTGTCCCCAGGGCGAAAGAAGGAATAGCGCGCAGACGCCCAGCGGAATAGCGGATGCGAGAGAGTTCGCTTGCCGGAGACGTCGACCGTAGAACAGGGCCGCGAGCGCCATGAAAAGTGCGATGAGAGAAGCAATCTGCAGGGGTGAAAGCAGCCGAACCAGTGCGAAAGTGAACGCAGCGCCGCCGATCAGGCTGCCCAGAGATTCAAAGACATACAGTTGTGCGACGCGGCGGTCATCCGCGGCCGGCACAGCTTTGCAGCCCACTGGAAAGAGAAAGCCCGTAAAGAACGCGGTGATGAATGTTCCGATGGGAACTGCCAACAGTATGCCGTGCAAGGGCGCCAACTCGGCAGGAGCGATCCCAAGGAGTCGTGGGCTTGTACGGATCAGAAGGATCTCTACAAGGAGCGAAAAACCGAGTGCAACGTACGAATGAAGGAAGAGTGTTTGCGGCTGATCGGGGCTTTTCTTCGTCACATATGCGCCCGCGGACGCGCCCAAGCCTATTCCTGCCAGCCATGCTCCGAAAAAGATACCAATGCAAAGCTCCGTGCCGTGAAAGATGACCAGGACCTCGCGGAGCAGCAGGATCTGCCCAGTAAGGGCCGCGAGTCCGAAGAGGAAAAACATCCACGACATCGGTGAGCTAGACTCCTTACACGCTCTTCTTGCGCTTTCGAACGAGTGGTCGCTCTGGCAATAGCATGAACCGCCAAAGCGTCGGAGGTGTCAACAGGTTAGCATTTACCCGGCTCATCGCCAAGCAAGGGCTGGCCGGGAAATTGGTGAATGATTAAGTACGTGGCGAAGATGCGAGCACCGTCAAGGACGGGTGCTTTTCGCGGCACCCTTTGGATGGAGAATGAACTGAGCTCTGCAGTCGAGGGAACGGGCAATGGGAGGACAATATGGATTTCAAGGAACTTGCTGAATGGATTGAGACAAGGCTCTGCAGCGACTGCAAGCAGGGGTATACCTGTGATCATTTCGACTGCGAGCAGGGCAAGAAAGTGGCCGAGCTGCTCAGGAGGCTCACCCCGTTCAGAGGAAGAGACGAGCAGGGTCGAGATGTGAGCGGCTGGCTGATTCCCTCGTAATTCTGGGCTGTTCGGCTCTCCCGGGTTTTGGGCGCTCCCTCGCGACCGCCGCGATTTGCGGTCAAAATCCTCAAACGGAACTATGATGCGACGCATCGGGGGTGCGGTTACTGCCCTGTTATGGAAAAGGAGAGGTTCCGCACAGCCCGATAGATCTGAAGGCGATTGTGGATCTATCCCAATCCATTACGTGAAAAGGCACAGGTTGGAATCAAGGGCCAACTGGAGGAACTGCTCCGCGTTGGCAATCTCCACGCCCTCGATGAAATCGTCCTTATCCAGTTCGAACATGCTTGCAGCCATATGGCATCCTATGAGCCTGACCCCTTCCAATTGACACATCTCCAGCAGGTCGGTGAGCTCAGGCAGTGCGGCCTTTTCGATCTTTTTCTTCATGATGCCGGTGGCCAACTGGGACATGCCGGGGATCGCGCCCATGGTGCCGGGGGGATAGAATTTCAGCTTCTTCGCGAACCCCTTCCGGATAACGTTGAGCCCGCTGAAGGTGTAGTAAATGGTCGCGTCCATGCCCATGCGGACCGCGTTGATGGCAAGCACCGCGGAGGGGTACGCGCCGTCCAGAGAGTCTCGTGAGCAGACGACCGAAAGACTCTTCTTTCCCTGTGACTGGTGATTCATGGGAAGCCTCCTGGCTGAGTAATTGGTCCTCACGATGGAGGTGAGGAGCTGGGAGCTGGTGGGAATTAGCGCCGGGGAGAGCGTGCCCGGCACGCGCGGCCAAGCAACTATATTAATATATGAATATATGCTTTCATATCCTTCCAAAGATTGCAAGAGTTATTTTGACAAAAAAAGTAGGAAAAGACCATAGGCCCTGAACGGCCTCCACAGCCTATTCCTTTAGACTAAGCGTGGAACAACGCGCGGATCCATCGTCCATACAACCGCGCATGGGAAACGAGCCCGACTCGGGTTAGGGCAGACCCGCGGGTGTGCCCAGTACACCCTGGTGCCACGGATGTGCCGAAGGCTCATCCGTGCTTGCCGGTTGTTACCCGACGGCCGATGGAAACATTTGGTGCCAGGGAACCTCACGCCCTGAACGTTCAGCGCGACCAGTCCCTGCACGGATGAGCCCCGCAAGGCGGGACACATCCGTGGCACCAAATCTTCGTCCACTTGTGCACAACGGACACGCATACGGGTAAGAGCGCTGGCAGTTTGGCACGCATACCGCGGGTTTTCGATCACCCGTGCGACCCGGACGCGTGCGGAAAGACGTGCTTGATTTTGGTATCTGCCGGTCCTATAGTGGTTTCTATACAAGCACGCATTGGAAATGGACCTGTTTGGGCATCTTCCGTCAAAAGGGTCGAGCGAAACCGTAGGGGCGCAATTCATTGCGCCCGATGCGAGGGCGTGATGAATCACGCCCCTACAATCAATTTTAATGGCATTGTCCAGGTGGCATCGTTGTTACGAACAAGCTACGAGAGACTACATCCAATTCGCGTGTGTGTAGAGCTTTGTACACTGTGTATTTTGGGGAGGAACAAGCGCGGTCGCGCGTTTCGCGAAAGGGTGCATGTCTGGTGACTGACATGCTCGCGCCATCAAAAAAGTGTGGGTTACCACTTGGTGGGACAGTCCCGCGAGGCGCGGGATTGCCTGTCTTCTTTGGGCAGGCGGGACGCCTGCCCCACCATAGCGGTCCTATTATCGTTGCCTTTTGAGAGCACACTGGTGTTAGCCAAACGCAGCTCAAGCTCTTCATGATGCCGGGGTTGCCTGGTGCCCAAGCAAGAAACATTTATCTGCGAGCTTTGTCCTAAAGCCTGTCGGATAACCGAAGGCCACAGTGGCGATTGCCGGTCGCGCATCGTGGTGGACGGAGAGCTCAGGGCAGTGACCTATGGGAGGCCCTGTGCGATCCACATAGATCCGATCGAGAAGAAACCGCTCTATCATTTCCAGCCGGCTAGCCGCACATTTTCCCTTGCCACAGCAGGCTGCAATCTCCACTGCAAGTTTTGCCAGAACTGGACCATCTCTCAGGTCGCTCCCCAAGATATTCGCACAATCCGTCTTGAACCGAACGAGGCGGTTCGAGCAGCAATCGCGCAGCAATGCGGTTCCATTGCTTACACCTATACGGATCCCGTTATCTACTATGAATACACGATGGACACGTCGCGGTTGGCGCGTGAAAAAGGGCTTAAGAACGTCACGGTCACCGCGGGATACATTAATCGCAAACCTCTGGAGCTCTTGTGCACCGTAACTGACGCTTCAAACTCCGACCTGAAAGCGTTCAGTGACGTGTTCTACCGGGACCTGTGCGAAGGCAGCCTCAAGCCGGTGCTCGACGGCATGGTCTTGATGAAAGAGCGAGGTGTCTGGCTTGAAGTCACCAACCTGGTGATTCCCACTCTAAATGACGATCTGGAAATGATACGCCGGATGTGCAGGTGGATGCTGGCCAATCTTGGCCCCGACACGCCTCTGCATTTCAGTCGGTTCTATCCCATGTACAAGATACGTAACCTCCCGCCCACACCGGTTGAGTTCCTCATGCAGGCGAGGCAGGAGGCGCTTAATATCGGGCTGCACTATGTGTACGTGGGCAACGTGTTGGGCACCGACGCTGCACACACCTTTTGTCCGAAAGATAGAACGCTCTTGATCCGCCGAACGGGCTATTCCATACTTGAGAACAAGATCCGAAACGGTAAATGCCCCACGTGCGGAGAGTCCATACCAGGCGTGTGGAGTTCTTGATGAGCCGCTTTCGTGAATGGTCGTCGCGCGCGGTGAACAAAGCAAGAGGGCTTGTGGCAGACCGATTGCCCCTTGGATTCTGCGATAAGTTCGCCGGACGTTCCCTAGAATCTCGACGAGGTTTCCGATTCAGCCTGGACCGAGAATGCCGAGTAGCTCGACGGGAGTTCCTGATGAGCCTGGGAGCGCTATCTGTTGCATGGCCTGAGCTACGCAGGCATTCGGGCTACCGGCTGTTGGGTCTTTCCCGGAAACGGGCAATGTTTTCCCGCAAGACATAATACGTAGTTGGGAGCCAAAACTGGGATGAGGGTTCCTGTATCTTCGAGGAGTTTCGAGGCTGTAGTTATCAGTGCCTTGCTGATCCTATCGGCCGGAGGGCTCACCTCTGCGCAGGCTGCGGCATCCGATTCCCCGGTTGTTAGAAAGGCCGCCGTGGCCGGAATGTTCTACCCGGCCACAGCCGAGGACTTACGGCGAGTCGTGGAAACCTCACTGTCGGAAGCCAAGAAAGAGGAGTTCACCGGCACGATCAGGGCGATTTTGGCTCCACACGCTGGCTACGTCTTCTGTAGTCGTGGCCTTGGGGCCGCGTACAAACAAATTGAGGGACCTGCATTCAAGTATGACACCGTGATCCTCATAGGCCCCAGTCATCGTTTCGCGACCAAGGCTTCCGCACTGAGTTCCGCTCAAGTTTGGGAGACTCCGCTCGGGCCTGTGCAGGTAGCGAGCGACCTCTGCCGCGAGTTGGCGCGGAGCACCGATCGGATCGAATTTGACGACCGGGCGCACGCGAACGAACATTGCCTGGAAGTGCAGCTCCCCTATTTGCTCACCGCGGCCAAGGGGAAGCCGTTCAAGATCGTGCCCATGCTGATCAGCAGCTCCGATCTCCTGGACCATCAGAGGGCCGCGAATGTTCTCATTGCCCTTGCGTCAAAAGGGAGCACGTTGATTGTTGTCTCGACTGACCTGAGTCACTACCCGGATGCTTCGACGGCAGAGAAGGCGGATCGGGCTATTCTGGAGGCCGTCAAATCCCTGAATCCGACTAGGTTGATCGAAGAAAACCGGAACTTGATGCAGGCCGGGTACAAGGGTTTGGGTTGCACTATGTGCGGCTTAGACGCCGCGCTCACCTTAGTGCGCGCGGCCGCGAGTTTGGGGATCAGCAAAGCCGCCGTGGTAAGCTATACTCATTCGGGCATGGTCAGCGGGGATAACGGCCGTGTGGTGGGGTATGGCGCAATGGTATTCACAGGAACCGGGGCGGGGGCCTCAGGAGCGCAGCAGGAAGAGCTCGCGTTCAGCCGAGATAGCAAACGAGAACTGATTCGCATGGCTCGGGACGCGGCGGGATCAGCGGTGAAAGGGGATTGGGTCGATTTTCATCCCAGCGACAACCCCGAACTTCAAATGCAAGCCGGCTGTTTTGTGACCTTGAAGCGGAAGGGTGAGCTTCGCGGCTGCATCGGTCGTTTCTCGTCGACTGAGCCGCTTTGGAAAACGGTCCGTGAAATGGCCATTGCATCGGCAACCCGCGATGTGAGATTCTCGGCTAATCCTATTAAACCGGAAGAAATGACCGAGCTTGATGTGGAGATCTCTGTGCTTTCACCTATGCGGAGGGTTTCTGACCCGCTCCAAGAGATCAAGCTGGGAACACACGGGATTGTGATCCAGGGGGGTGGCCGCAGCGGGACCTTCTTGCCTCAGGTGGCCACGGAGACCGGCTGGACTCTGGAGCAGTTCCTCGGCCATTGTTCGCGAGACAAGGCAATGTTGGGGTGGGAGGGATGGAGAAGCCCGGCTGCGCAAGTCTACACTTACACTGCAACAATAGTTCGTGAAGAAGACTAGCCGAACCACGGCCGATGCATTACTTAGATGAGGAGGGACCTGGTGATGGAGCAGCTTATCGTTCAGAATCTGGTTCAGGCTCCCGGGCTGGCCCAGTACCACTGGTACACATCCGGCGTGTTTTGGAACTGGGCCTTTTGGGTAGCATTTATTGTCGGAATCATCGGCGCGGGTGTTTTCTTTTTCATGAAGCCCACCGATACGCCGTAAGGAGAGTTAAGTCCGGCACGAGCGCGGATGGATATCACGGGATCGGGTATGAGCAACGAGCGACGATTGCACATTCCGGGAGACGTGCCGGAAGAATTCGCCCAGGCGGTGGCGACAATTCTTCTCCTCGGCATAGCCGGCCGCGCGGTATGGGACCGGATCTACGAATATCCTCCGGAAACATCCCTCGCTTGGATACGGGGCATCCTCGGATCAAACGAGACTGCCGGGCTTGCCCGCCCCGATATCCACTGGTGGGAGCATCAGCTTCGAGGCCACTGAATCGGCATGTCACGAAAACTGCCTATAAATCAGTTCACTAAAGACTACTGCGCTGCGCTCCCAGACCGGGACCTGCTCGTGAAGTACGGCTTGAGCGCGAATCAATTGGTCAAGGTCGTCAAGAAGCTGATCAACAACGGAACTCTCACCAAAGAGCAGTATTTCGAGAGGAACCGCAAGATCAAGGAGCTCGAAGCAGAGGAAGAAAAGTCGTTCCTCGCGTCGCTCTATCATTGTCCCGTTTGCAGCCATGCGCATCCGACCCCGTTCATTCGATGTCCCGCGTGCGGAAGCGACGTCTCGAAGCACAAGGATAGGCCGAAGGCCGCCAAAGCCGATCAGGAATCAGCGCGGGAGAAACGGATTTCCGCAAAAGGGAGCGAGATTGGTACTGAGGTGGCTGCTGAAGACGATTCCGAATCACAGCAACTTATGACCCTGGACTCCATCACCGAAGAGGATGAGGAGGCGGAAGTTGCTGCCTCCGAAGCGCCGCTATCCGTCGACGCGACCCGCGTGGGGTTTTCAGATTCTCTGAAAGAAAAGCTCGGGCTTACATTGGAGGAAGTGTCCTTCCTTCCCTGGATCACGGGATTTGAGCCCGTGGAAGCGTATCAGGTGACGGAAGTGATCGCGGATGCCGCGAAAGCGGTGACGCTCAAGGCACGAGACGGGAAGGGCAACGGGCCGGACATCGCGGTGAAGCTGTTCCATGAGGAGGTCGTCGGCGCGACCGCGGTGGAAGCGTTCCTGCAGAAGACCATCGAGTTCCAGTCCAACATGGAAGACACGAATATTGTCAGGCTCCTCGGCACAGCACAAGTCGACCGGGACAAAGTTCTACTTTACGAATATCTCCCTCTCAACATGGAGACTCTTATTCAGGAAGCGCCGGAAGGGCTCTCTCTTGACCTTATGATCCAGCTATTACCTCAGATCCTCAACGGAGTGGGTTACTCCCACATGCACCGTGGCCGCGACAACGTAATTCGCCGGGTCGCGCATCTTAACCTCAAGCCTTCCAAAGTTGTTCTCAATAGTGACAAGACGCGAGCCAAGCTGGACGATTGCGGCGTATTCAGGGCCATGGCAGAGGCTAGAGGCTACAAAAAGCGCATGTGGGAAGAACCGGGTGCGGATCTCACCGCTCTCCCTCCTGAGGTGTATGTTTTTGACAGCAGGCTCATCAACCCTATGCTCGCGGACATTTATTCACTTGGAGTGTTGTTGTACAAAATGGCCACGGGCAAGTCTCCCTTCTACGGGACGACCACGGAAGAATACCGATTCGCGCATCTGAAGAAATATCCGATTCCCCCGAAGGTCCACAGGCACGAAATACCGCTCTGGCTGGACGAAATGATCCTGAAATGTCTCGAGAAGGAACCTGAGCGCCGATGGCGCAGCGCGACGCAGATGGAGTTGTCCATCGGCAAGCAATTGAATGCTTGAGCACGTTCGAGGGCAAGCGAACGCGGAGCAGTTACGGAGGAGGATCGAAATGTTCATTCAGCGTCAGGCCGAGGAGGCTTTGAGGCCGGATCAGGTGAAGGCAATGGCTCATGGCCTTTACCATTTGGCTGAGATCGACGGGATAACTCCCAGTGAGAAAGACCTCCTGGAGTCGTTCCTGAAAGAGGGCAACGCGGATCTGAGTGTGGATGCGTTGGCCAAGATCCCTTTCTCCCTCGATGAGCTCCTGTACAGCCTAGAGGCCACATATCTCAGGAAGTCCTTCATGAGAATTGCCTTTCTCGTGGCCCAGGCTGACGGGGCTATCTCTACAGCGGAAATGGCGGAACTGAGAAGGATAGCCCAGGCGCTCGGCATTACCGAGCCGCTCGAAGACATAGCGGCTGACCTGGAAGGCGCACAGCTCTAATCCCGCCTTGCGTACGGAGTGGCGAGATCGGAAGAATTATATTGCTACGCATTGACCTTGAACCTTTTGTTTGTGCTCTACGCCCCCTCCCCTAGCCCCTCCCGCCAGGGGAGGGGAATGAGCTCCCCTCCCTTGATGGGAGGGGACGGGGGAGGGTGAGATCGGGTCGGAATCAATACGTGGCTGTATAGCCCAAGAAGAGGCGGCCACAATTATTAGGGCGCTTCGTAAGGAAGGTCCATGATGGACTCCTCCCATCCGTTTGAGTGCTTCCGGTGCGGCGCTGGGCATGAATTCGAGCCTCCGTTCTGTCCGGAATGCGGGCAAGTCTCTCCGGGACTGATCGCGGGCGGCGATCTTTCGGTGATCGTCGAAGACGTGGCTTCCGAGAAACTGCGAGCCGAACTGCTGGCCAGAATCAAAGCCTGGTTCAGGCAGGTAGATTCGTCGGAGGCTGACCAGAAGCTAAAACGCAGCCGCTGGGTCCTTGTTTCCGGTGTCGAAGAAGAATCAGGAAACAGGCTTGTGGAAGCCATCCAGTCGCTCAAGATCCCTGCACGGTTGGGGCGAGTGCCGGGTTGGCCGCAGGCCTTGTGGAACGGAGGGCTTATCATTTCCGCAGTCGCGGGCTTGTTCGCAGCCTTCTCGGGGCCTTTGTGGGCGTTCCTGTTTTTTTTGATCGCGATTACCGCGCCTGTCGTGGGCGGGATGCGCAAGCTTCGGCAGATGCAGCCCGTTATCACCGAGACGATCCGGGACCCCCATGCAAACCGATGGTTCGCTCTCGGACGTTGGTATTCAGACCTCTTGCGCAGGCTTGAGCCTGAAGACGCGGCGTCCCTCAAAACTGTAGCCGCTGCGGTATTCGATCTGCGCAATCGCCTGTCCCAGCCTACCCTGATTGCCACTGCCGCGGGCGAACGTCAGGGTGACCTATATCAGAAGCTGCACGACACGCTCGCCACTGCTCTGGACATCAGCCGCCGAATTGCGGAGGCCGCACCCGCGGACCGTGATTCTCTGCGCAAAGAACTAGCACAGGTAATCGATCTCCTTGCCAAAACCCAGACGTGGTTCCGCGGTTTGGAGGAAGAACGGGTCAGGAAAGCCGAGGATCTTGCGGAAGACCTCAACCAGATTACTAGCAGCATTGATCGCATCGTTGAAGAAGTCCGCGTGCCCGATGTCAGGTCCGGTGCCCGTGAATCGAATCGAGTGATGTGATACCGATTCGCCATAAAGAGTACACCCTCGCCGACACTTGTCATTGCGAGGGCATTGAGCCCGAAGCAACCCCCTCGTCATTCCCGTGAAAGCTTGTCCTCGCGAAAGCGGGGACGGGAATCCAGGAAGGGCGCATGGCCGAGGCTGTCTCAGAAGTATCCATGGGATCGCATGTGCATGAGTGCGCGAGACCGGATCTCATGCGGTCGACTATGGGCGATAGGCTTAAGCGCCCCGAGCCTGCTCATATTTTAGCGGGTTCCAAGACGGTTGTGCGACCCCTTTGGAACCCGTATGTCCCGTCTCCTCAGCCCGGCGCCAATTGGAATCTTCCCTCTATCCAGAACCGGTAGAGTTTTTTCAGATTTATGGTTGTACAGATCAAAGACCATTGAGCCTTCACGTTCTCCAATCCCCGAAAGGTCCACCTGCGGAAGCCCAGGTTCCGCTTGATCCAGCCGAATACGGGCTCTATGATCGCTTTTCGGGCCTTGAGAAGTTCCTTGTTCGATGGATCTTGTCTCTTTTCCCGTTGGCGCACCACTGCCTGATGATAGGGTGTGATCTCTATGGTCCGACCGCGCTTGGTTGTAGAGCATTTGGATCGATGGGGACATTGTCGAAAGTCTCGGCACCGGTAAATCCTCAGCTCATGCGTCTTCCAACGACTCTGTTTGGTGCGCTCAAAGGTCAAGAAGCTGCCATGAGGACAGATGCACCGGTCATTCTCTTCATCGTAGATGAACCGCGAAGTATGGTAAGGTTTGTTAGCCGAATCAGATGCCCCTGACTCCTCGTTCGGGCCGGGATTGGTAAGTACCGAGTACGTGGCCTTCTCCGCTAAATCGATCTGCGCTGCTGATGCATAACTTCCATCTGCAAGGTTCTCTTGAGCCGTCCTCCCAAGGTTTTCTCGGACTTGATCAAGCATAGGCACCAATTGGGAAGAGTCATTCTCATCATTGACCACATCTGCAGCAACAACCATTCCCGTTTCCTGGTCGGCCACTGCTTGAGCATTGTACGACAACTCTATGGTCCGACCGTGCTTCATCAGCCGCGCATCGGGCTCTCCAGGATGAAGATGCTCAGCCTGCTCTTCCTCGCACCTGGCAATGGCTTCCCGGATGAATTTCTTACGCTCCACCTCGTCCTGCAGCGATTCCGGAAGCCTCCACTCACCCACCTCCTTGCGCTCTGAACGCTCCACCTGCCGCATCACATCCGAAATTGATTCCTCTATCCTTGCAAGGAGCCTCTCCAAATCCTCCTTATGCCATACCCTCCTGCGCGACGAACACGCCATGATCTTGGTCCCGTCCAGCGCATGAACCACAACCCCCAACAGGTCCACATCCAGCGCTATGTGCACCGAACGCTTGAATACACCCCGCAGGGCCTTCTTGTTGTCCAACCAAAAACGCCACAAGGTATTATGATCCGGCGCCTTCATGCCAGTCAGCCAAATCAACCCCATCTGCTCCCTGCACCCTCGCTCCAGCTTACGACTGCTCCGAATGCCGTTCAAATAGCCGTAAAGCCATACCTTCAGAAGAAGAGCCGCTCCATAATGGGGACGCCCCATTGCCGATTCTCTTACCCGGAAACCCAATGACTCCAAATCCAAAGTATCAACGAAGTCCCGAACAAAACGCGCCGGATGTTCTGGCCCAATCCAGTCATCCACCGCAGGAGGAAACATCAGCAACTGGTCGTAGTCAGCTCGAATCTCTCTACTCATGAAAACCCTCAGTTGAACCGTTTGATCCCCTTATAGTAAACTCCAGGTTCAATCGCGAGAGAATTCGACTTTTGAGACAGCCTCGGCCATGCGCCCCTACAGGATTGCTTCGTCATTTCACTCCTCGCAATGACAGCTGACATCAAGGGTGTTACAGATGCAATAGCGAATTGGTGCAAGTTTTATAGCGAAAAGAAGAGGGTGGGATGCTTGGGGCTATTGCAGGCGACATTATTGGCTCTGTGTATGAATCTGCCCCCATAAAAACCATCGACTTCCCTTTGTTTCGAGAAGATTGCTTTTTCACCGACGATACGGTGCTCACGGTCGCGGTCGCAGACTGTCTCCTGAGCCGCGCAAACTATCCGGACAAGTTCAAAGAATATTTCAGGCTGTACCCTTTTGCGGGCTATGGTTCAGCGTTCTATACGTGGGCCTCGTCAGCGTCCCGCGAGCCTTACGGGAGCTGGGGAAATGGGTCCGCGATGCGGGTCAGTCCCATAGGCATGGCCCTCGATTCTCTGGACGAGGTGCTGAAAGAGGCAGAACGGAGCGCGTCCGTTACGCACAATCACCCGGAAGGAATCAAAGGGGCCCAGGCTACGGCCGCAGCAATATTCCTTGCGCGTTCGGGAGCATCCAAAGAAGATATCCGACGCTTCGTAACCACCACGTTCGGGTACGACCTTTCCGAGCCGCTGGACTCCATCAGACCACGTTACCGATTCGATATCTCATGCCAGGGAACGGTTCCGCCGGCTATTACGGCGTTTCTTGAGTCCGAGGACTACGAGGATGCGATTCGGAAGGCCATCTCGCTGGGAGGAGACAGCGACACCCTCGCGTGCATTACCGGAGGCATTGCGGAAGCTTTCTACGGCGGCGTCCCGCAGCACATAGCAACAAGAGTTCGCGAGATCCTGGATGACAGACTCAATGGAGTCGTCACGGAGTTCTACGGCCGTTACAGGCTAAATCTCTGAATCCCGTTGCTAAACTGCTGCTGTAAGCTGTGCGTCGTGGAAGAGTGCGAAGAGGTCGTCGATGGTCATGGTGTCCAGTTGTTGCCTTGGGATCTCGTGCACGATGCGACCGCGGCTCATGACGATGGTTCGATCGCCGTTTTCCAGGGCATGATTCAGGTTATGGGTGACCATGATCGTGGTGAGGTTGTGTTCTCGAATGATGGTTCTCGTCAGATCCATGATCTGTCGCGAGGCTCGTGGGTCCAGCGCCGCGGTGTGCTCGTCGAGCAGCAACACCAGCGGTTGCTTGCACACAGCCATGAGGATGCTGATGGCCTGACGTTGCCCACCTGAAAGAAGCCCCACTTTGGTTCTCATCCTGCCTTCGAGACCCATCCCCAGAGTGGCGAGACGATCCCGAATTTCGTCGCGCAGTTTGCGCCCCAAGGCCAGACGCAAGCCCCTGAAGGCCCCTCGGGATGCCGCGAGCGCGAAGTTTTCTTCGATAGTAAGCCCTGATGCGGTCCCAACTAGAGGGTCTTGAAAGACTCTGCCGAGGATGCCGGCTCGGCCGTGTTCCGGGACGTGCGTCATATCATGCTCGCCGATGACGATACGCCCCGAATCCGGCAGATACGTGCCCGCGACAAGATTCAACAACGTGGATTTTCCCGACCCATTGCCCCCGATCAGCACCACAACCTGGCCCGCGGGTACATCCAACGAGGCGTCCTGGAGGGCGGTTACTTCGTTGATTTCGCCTCGATGGAAGACCTTGGTGATGCTCTGAACCTTGAGCAACAATGGCTCCTTTTGGACAGTCGGTACCTGAAAGAAGAGGGCCGCAATCACAACATCATGCGAGTTTTACGTAAGCGTTGCGGTCGCAGCGCCCGATGAACGGGCCCGTCCCCAACCGGCGCACGAAAACTGCTGCAAGCGCCGGCGGCGCTTGCAAAAGTCGGGAGTTTTTGGGGAGGGGTCCGGGGAGGCCCGTTTTACACAAAAAGGGCCTCCCCGGCTTAGTCTCGAAAGCTCCCTTGTGGCGACGCCGCATCACACTACTTTGCCGCGGCGGCTCTGAGTTTCTGTTTCACCTGCGGGAACATGAGCGCAGCGATCACGAGCACTGCGGTAATCAGATTCAAATCGCTAGGAGTCAGGCTCAGAGAGCCAAACCTGAAACTGAGCGCGGCTGCAATCACGAGGCGGTAGATCACCGATCCGAGGATAACGCCAGCGGTGGCCACAAAGACCGAGCGTTCGCCCACGAAGGCTTCACCGATGATGACCGCGGCCAGGCCCGCGATGATTGTTCCCACGCCCATGCCCACATCCGCGCTGCCTTGTGTCTGTGCCAGGAGCGCGCCTGAGAGTGCCACCAGTCCGTTTGACAGAGCTACACCGGCAATAATGGTGTAATGAATGTTAACCCCTTGCGCTCGGACCATGGCCGGATTGTCCCCTGTGGCCCTGATCGCAAGACCGAAGCTGGTGTTGAGAAACCAATCCACGCAGAGCTTCAGACCTGCCACCAAGAAGAGGCAAACAACAAAAGGCACAATAAAAGTTGGAAGACCGAGATCAAAGAAGCGGTCGAACACTGTGGGTTGATTCAGCAAAGCCAGATTGGGTGCGCCCATGATGCGAATATTAATGGAATAAAGCGCGATCATGGTGAGTATGCCTGCGAGTAAATTCAAAATGCGTAGCTTGGTACTGATAACGCCAGTGAACGCTCCCGCGACCGCGCCTGCAAGAAACGCAGCCGAAATCGACGCCGCCGGATTGCCACCTGACGCAATAACGGTCGCGCTCACCGCGGCTCCCAGAGGTAACGTGCCATCCACGCTCAGATCAGGGAAGTCCAGCACTCGAAAAGTCAGGTACACGCCCAGAGACATCAGCCCAAAGATCAAACCTTGCTCCAAAGCTCCTACCAATGTGTACCAGGTCACTTCTGCGGTCTCCGGTCGTGAAGTTTGGCTTGCTAATGGCTATGGTGCGCTATGCAATGAACTGCGTTGGCATTTGCGCCAGAAGTCACTCTCTCCCTGTGGGGCGGACTTTCTAGTCCGCCAACAGTGGCAGGCAGGAATGCCTGCCCCACAAAGGGCAGGGTGAAGGGGATCGCAGCTTGCTTCGTCGCTCAGCTCCTCGCAATGGCAGGCACACACATCGTGGAGCTTGCTTCTTCCTCCGCATCTCGTCTGAGTCCTGGCTCTGACACATCATTCCACAGTCTTGGCAGCCCGTTTCAGTATGGATTCCGGGAGGTTCACGCCCATCACCGCGGCCGCCTTGGGGTTAACATGCAGCAGGAGGTCTTTCTAGAACTCAACGGGCATATCGGAAACCTTCGCTTTTCCGGCAAGCACCTTTTCAGCCATTGCGCCGGTCTGACGCCCGAGCTGGTAGTAATCCACAGCCAGCGCGGCGATCGCACCGCGAGTCACCGAATCCACGTCCGCCGCGAACAGGGGGATCTTGTTGTCCCGACAAACTTTCACAACAGACTCAAAGGCAAGGACAACAGTATTGTCGGTGGGAACATGAATCAGATCCACTTTGCCCACCAGGCTCTCCGCAGCCATCTTTACCGCGCTTGAAGATGCCGCGGGAGCTTCGACCACTTCCAACCCCCGTTTGGCAGCCTCAGCTTTGATCTCTTTTACTGAAGCCACGGAGTTTACTTCCCCTGGGTTGTAGATCGTTCCGAGGCGCTTAGCTTTGGGCAGGATTTCAGCGATCAGATCCAATTGGCGTGCAACCGGTGAGCGGTCCATGGCGCCTGAGACATTTGTGCCAGGCTTGTCCAGGGATTTCACGAGCCCAGCCGCGACTGGGTCCGTAACCGCGGAAATGAGAATCGGGATCTCTTTGGTGGCCGCGGCAGCATCTTGAGAAGAAGGTGTGGAAATGCTCAGAATAAGGTCCACCTTGTCGCCTACGAACTTCCTCGCGATCTGCCCTGAAGTGGCCCTATTGTTCTGGGCGTTCTTGTAGTCTATACTTAAGTTCTTTCCGAGGACGTACCCGTGTTCTTTCAGTTCGTCGACAAAACCCTTACGGCAAGCATCCAGCGCAGGGTGCTCCACGATCTGGGAGATGCCTACGGTGTAGACCTTTTCGGCAGCCGGCGCGCTCGTGATCGCAAAGGAGATGAGCGCCAGACAAACGACCACGCTCCACCCTATTTTCATGGCTCAGCCTCCAGGAAAGATGCGCAATTACTAGCACAATTCGACTACCCGGTAAAGCGTCCCATGCCGGTTGGAGCTCCTTCAGGAGCGCCGCTCGTTGCGTTGTGACGGAATCGCCACCCTTGGCGGCACCCTTGCACCGTCAGAAGGAAACAATTTTTATGTCACACTTGCCTGCCACGAGAAGTCATAAGAATAAGTGGGATACCCGCGCGCCCCGACCTGCCTGCGGTGCATCTCGGGATCGACTTCCCAATCATTGATTCTAGTGGGGATAACACAAAGGGATGACTGGTACATGGACGTAACGCTGGAACAATTGGTTGAAGACGCAAAGGACGGCGACAACGAGGCCCTCGAAGAAATCGTGCGCAGGGTCCAGGATCGTGTGTACGGCCTTGCGATACGCATGTTGTCTCATCCTGCGGACGCTGAAGACGCGACGCAGGAAATCCTCGTGAAGGTGATCACTCACCTGGGCAGCTTTCGCGGTGAGAGCGCGTTCAGCACGTGGGTTTACCGTGTGGCTTCAAACCATTTGCTGACAACGCACAAGCGGCGGGCCGAACGGCGGGAAATCACGTTCGAGGCTGCTGAATCGCATGTGGGCGCCGCGCTTTCTGCGGACTGGGCGGATTCCATGCCCAATGCGGAGCGAGGTCTTATTGCTCAGGAGATCATGCTTCGGTGCATTCAAGGCTTATTGCTTTGCCTGGATCGGGATTTGCGGATCGCGTACATCTTGGCCGCGATATTCGATACAACCAGCAAACAGGGAGCTTATATCCTGGGAATCACCCCCGCGGCCTTCCGCAAGCGACTATCCAGAGCCAAGGGGCTTTTGCGGGATTTCATGCAGAAAAATTGCGGCCTTGTCAACGCCAACAACCCCTGCCAATGCAACAAACTGGCAGATTTCGCGGTTGAGACGCGTTGGGTCAATCCGGAAAAGCTGACGTTTGTCTCGCTGCCTCGACGGAGTCCCGAGATCGGAGTAAGACCGGAGTTGTTACAGGGCATGGACGAATTGGAGCGCGTTGCCGCGCTCTTTAAGAGCCACCCGGAATATGCCGCGCCGGATCGCTTGGTGGACATGTGCAAGAGCTGGCTTCGGCGGCAATGCGGCCATAGCGTGGCTGGATAAGCTCGACTGGTCTGATCTGTATGATTGACTGGAGAAATTGAATAGTTATTGAGGGAGGAGAGTATCATGCCGATGGAAGAAAATGTGTGGAAGATGTTTCAGACCTATCTTGGCTATACGGATGAGGAGATGGCCAAGTTCAAGTCTGACCCAAGAAACGAGGAAGTCCTGGCCAAGTCACCCGCGCTGATGAACAAGACCATTGTCGCGGAAGTCGTTGAATCCACCGGGTGTAACGGCCAGCATAAAGTGGGGGACAAGTTCTACATGGACGGCGCGGGCTGCCTTATAACAAAGCTCTGCCCTAAGAAAATGTGCATCTACGCGCTGCAATCGTTCGCGGCCGGCGTGTTCGCAATGAATGAGCTGTTCTACGCGGGTGTGGATCCCAATGAGATGCGCTTCAAACGAGCTGGCTGCTATGATGTGGGAGTTCACTGCGGAGGATGGGGCCACATCGTCGTGGAGCTGAGAATAGAAGACAGGAAGCGCCCTTAGAAGCGTTTGCAGAACCTAAGAGCTTTTGAAGAATGGCCGGGGAAGCCCTTTTTGCAAAAAGGGCCTCCCCGGACCCCTCCCCAAAAACTCCTATATTTCCAATCGCTTCAAGCGCTCGTGGAATAAGGGAAATAGCCGAGGTAAGATGTTAGTCTCGTAAGTTATCTTCGAACGCTATGTAGAGAGAGGACCTCGCAAGCAATCCCACATCGCAGGGTCTTCGATGTTGTATATTGAAGCGAGATGAGATTCGTAGAAGGAGGTCGATCGTAGCCTTCCTTTGCGGAAGGAGTGAAGAGGGACTGAAAACCCTCTCCTCTGGTGGGGGAGGGCAGAGTGAGGGCGCCCATTTCTAGATGAGAAACTGAGTGCAGCCGAACAAAAAGCGGGGGGCAATACAATCGTGAAGCGGTATCGAGGAGGAGACAATGCCGAGTCAAGTGTACCATGAGCTACGTGAACAAATGGACCAGTATTCCATTGGATTTCCCTCAACCGAATCGGGGGTTGAGCTGAAGATCCTGGAAAGACTCTTCACCGAAGAAGAAGCCGACATGTATCTGAATCTGAGCATGATGCTCGAATCACCCGATGCAGTGGCCCAGCGCATCGGCGGTAATCCGACGAAGGTTGCGGCCATTCTGGAGCGCATGGTGGACAAGGGCCTGATCTTTCGTCTGAAGAAAGGGGATTCGGCCAAGTACGGAGCTGTGCCGTTCGTGGTGGGCTCGTTCGAGTTTCAGCTCAAGGATATGGATAGAGAATTCGCCCAGTTATGCGACCAGTATTTTACTGAGGCGTTAGGCAAACACGGGATTGCCCAGACTCCTCCTCTGCGCACTGTGCCGGTCAACAAGTCCATTGATTTTTCGTGGCCGATCATGCCGTATGAAGACATCAAGGGCATGATCAAGGGCAAAGAGAAGATCTCCGTCGCCAAGTGCATTTGCAGGGTTCAGCAAGGCCTCTTGGACAAGGGATGCGGCAAACCGCTGGAAGTCTGCTTCCAGTTCGGTAGCCACGCAGACTACTACGTTGGTAAAGGCATGGGGAGATACATCACTCAGGAAGAGGCCCTGCAGATCCTCGATAAGTGCGATGAAGCAGGACTCGTTCCCCAGCCCATCACTTCTCAAGAATTGGGAGGCATGTGCAATTGCTGCGGGGATTGCTGCGGCATTCTGCGTTCCATCAAGTTCCATCCCAAGCCGGCTGAAAGGGTGCTGACCAATTACTATGCGGAGGTCGATCCCGGGGTCTGCTCAGCGTGCGAAACGTGCGTAGATCGCTGCCAAATGGAAGCGATTCAAGTCGGGGACAAGGACGTAGCCGAGGTGGACCGCGACCGGTGCATCGGATGCGGTCTGTGCGTTACCACGTGTCCGAGCGAAGCGGTGTCGTTGAAACCCAAGCCACAATCGGATCGTCGAGAACCGCCCGCCACCGCGAAAGATTACATCATGCAGGTGGCCACTTCTCGCGGCAAATCCCTGATTCCACTCGCTGCATTAAAGAAAGCCTAGGCTTGAACCCAACCGTGAAGCGCCTCTCGGCACTGCCGGCGGGGCGCTTCCCCGATCCCCAGTGTCCCTTCAGTTATCTGTGGCGCAAGAATGTCATTGCGAGGGCCCCGGACTCGATCCGGGGCACGAGGCAATCTGGGTCCTTATGCGCTGAGATTGCTTCCTCCGCTTTTCAGCGGAGTAGCGATGACAGTCGTTGGCTGCTGGTGGCTGAATCCTCACGGATTCCCAAGCTAATCCCCTTGACAACGTGAGCACTCGGTGAAATCCTACAAAAAGGGCGATTTTAGTGTCGAGGCGTCATCGCGTTTAATTTTTATGCGAATACCGCCCTGGTGGATGGAACAATGGACGATAGCGTCAATTGATTAACCTTATCGGCTCTCACCTGAAACGATTGATCGCAGGGCCGAGCAACTTCCATCGAGGGGGAACACTCACATGAAGAAGTTGGCTATTGTATTGGTTTTGATCGGCGTAGCCGCGCTGGTGGTGTCGAATGCCGAAGCTTACTATGCCTGGGCGCCCTATGGCTTGTACACTGGTTACGGATACGGCTATGGTTCGTCATGCTCGTACGGGGGCGGTTACTATGGCGCCGGCTCCTATTGGGGCGGGGCTAAGCGGATGGGCATGGGGTACTACGGCATGGGCGGCTACTATGGCGGCTACGGAGGAGGCTGGTGGCCCGGCGGAAGAGGCATGGGCATGGGCTACCGGTACTAAGCGTGCAACTTTCCGGTCGACCGCCAGGTTTCTGACCGTGTGCAAAGGGTGACGCCTCAAATCCCGTGTCAGGAACCGAAGGTCGGGCTTACCGACGGTTTAAGAAGACAGCCGGGTTTCGGCTGTTCGCCGACTGGTTCTGTAAGCTGATGAATCTGTGACAGGCCCGAGGCTTCGATGCCTCGGGCCAAACCTTTTGTTGCAGCCTATATACGTTTTTGGTGATAATCGCCGAAAGGGCTTCGTCCCAGCTCCTCTTCCGAGAGGCATGCCAAAGTGCATAGGCGGCCTTTTCTTGGTGGGACAGGCGTCCCGCCTGTCATCCGGGAAGCTTGGACTACCCGGGGAACTTCTGTACTCTGCGGTGAGCGTGGCGAATATCATCGCTCTGGATGAAACCGCGAACGATGCGGTTCCCCCGCGCAGAACGCGGGGTCACCGCATCCTACGACGATCGAAATCCTTGAGCAGATTATCTCTCAAGGGAGCGGGTTCGCGCAGAGACCATGACCGATAAAGCTCCCATAATCCAGCGATACCCCGAGGACAGACCTCTTGAAGAGGACATCGGCCTCTGGTGGGTATTGCACACCAAACCGAATTGCGAAAAGATGGTGGCCACGTATCTGCTCAACCGCAAGATCAGCTACTATCTGCCTACTGTGCAACGCAAAGAGCGGGTGGGAGGTCTGGGCCGAATCAGAACCACGGAGATCCCTCTATTCAGAGGCTACCTTTGCGTCGCACTGGAAAAGAAAGAACACAACAGGCTCTACGACACGAAGAAGTTTGTCCGTATCCTTGAGGTTGATGACCAGACGCAGTTTGTCCAGGAACTCAACGCAGTCGCAAGAGCCGTAGAAAGCTATGATGACTGGACTTTGCGGTACGGACTGGTCCCGGGAAAGAGGGTTCTTATTCTCTCCGGCCCGCTCGCGGGATTCGAGGGAGTGCTGGTGCGGCGCAAAGTAGACAAGCAGCTTGCTCTGTCAGTGGAGATGTTCAACCAGAGCATCCTTGTCAAACTAGACCCTTTTACCCGCCTCGAGCCTCTTTAATCGTGCGGTAATTTGGCTTGCTACTGGATGCCGGCCTTAGTCTCTCCCAACTGCCTATAGTTCCGGCCAGATAGAGTAGGCCTATGAGCAGTGAAACCAGAGAGGATACCAATCCTGTGGTTGGGACCGGTTTGGAGGATTGCAGATAGCCTGCTGTAATGAGAATTATGGGAATCAAGAATAGCCCACGCAAAGCATAGAGACATCCAATTCCCAGAAGCACGCCCCGTAGCAACGGTAGATGACGTATATAGCCCGCGCCGGATAGGGCATACAGGCCGAAGATTCCAAACAACACGGCTGCAACCAACCCGGTCACATAAAGCAACGGCACGTTCGACACCAACTTTGCGGGCGCGCCAAAATACAAACTCCACTCAGGAGAGAAGGTTACTATCGCTTGGAATAGGGCGATCAGAAAGCTGAGAATGCCTGCCAATACAAGCAGTCGCTTTGAGATTGTCATGATGTCTCCTCACAGTGTCCGGTCGGATGCGATGATATCAGCGACCTTTTTCTTGCCCATGATCATCATAGTGACATGAGCCGCCGCTAGCAGCTTGCGGTAGCCTGCCGGCTCTATGCAGAGGGTTCCGCTGCAGAAAGCTGGGTTGAGATCTGCGCGTTAGAACAATGCTGGAATTGCCCTCACCCCCTCTTTGTGGGGCGGCCTTTCCAGGCCGCCAGCAGGCTGGAAAGCCTGCCCCACAAGGGAAAAGGGTTCTGCAATCCCCTCCCTTGATGGGAGGGTGATCTTTGACACAATTTTCAATGGGTCCACTACAGCTACTCGTCCCAGCCCCCCCAGAAGGTGGACTGCGGCGAGCGTTCGAGCCAAGCAACCGGGTAGTGCGCAAGACCCGGGAACAGGCGACTCCATACCACCGCGACTGCTGCCAGGCTCAGCACTCCGACGAACACGGGTTGCCATAGTTCCGACAAATTCGAATGGGTGTAAATCATGAACAGAGGGTTGGCTCCTGCCGGAGGATGCACGGTCTTCGTGAGGAGCATGTACCACAAAGCTAACACTTGCGCGAGCGCGTAGACCCACAGCGCATCGCCGAACATCTGATAGCAGACAATGCCGATGAGCGCGCTGCCAAGATGAGCGCCGAACAGGGCTCGTGGTTGTGCAGCAGGGGCACGGGTGAGACCGAACAGAAACACCGCGGAACCCCCCAACGAAGCCAAAAGGAATGGCGATGCGGGCGGCTTCACGAGCGAGAGCGCTAATCCGATACCAACCGCGGCGCCAAGTGCGCACCACAGCAGACGAACTACGGGAGAGCGATGCATTCGTTACTGTCACTCAACTCCTGATTAGACGGTTCCGAGAAAGACCCGCTTCCGGGTTTTGCGTCCAAGTAATAAGCTGCTTCTGTCTTCGCGCTTCATTTTGGTGAATGCAACAGTCCGGGCTCATTTTCAGCGGTGGAGCATAAGTCCCTGTCTTCTCGGATGTTCGCGTTGTTTGAAGAAAGGCGGTGTGTGCGGATCGAGACGCCACGGCCTCGCCTCGCAACATGCAAGTAAGTGTGGCCACGTCTCCCTATCCGTTCGTACTAACTATCTAGGATATCTGCGGAAGCTGAGGATTTCTTCCGCGCCGGCGCACTGACCATCTTCCGTATCTGCGGAATCTGCGCAATCTGCGGATCTCCCGGTCCAGGCGTATTAAGCACCCGGATGCACGCCCCCGTTCCCCGGGGAGCGCAGGCAATTTGGCCCCTAGTCTCATTAAGCATTTCGCGAGATCGGTGAATCGGCAGCCGAATTAAAGGGCGAAAGACCGGTTCGCCGCTGATTCCCGAGGCAACCACGATTTCTCCGCTTTACCGCTTCACCGTAGTGAAGAGGGTTCCGTCTTTGCGTTTGACGATTCCGCGGCGGAAGAAGTCGGTCATGATGTCGTCGAACTTGCGGCGGTGCTCCTTGCCGAAATAATGGTCCACGGTTTCGGGGAACCAAGGCGTGGCCATGAGATAGTCGAAGAACGTGGCTTCGGTTACCGGATGCTTCATCATGAGCGTGTACACAATGATCTTCTTGAGCAGATCGTTGCCGATACGTTTGCGGTTAGCCAGGAAACCTTGGAGCCGTTTCCTTGTCCGGGCAATCGCGGACCCGACATCGGAAAACGGCCTCCCATGACCTGGATAGACCATCCGAACGTCCAGCCGCTCCAGGAGCGCGAGCGATTCCAGGACCGAGAAGACCGCTCGACTCCCTTCCACCCGTTCCGTGATTGCGGCCATGTCGTTTTCCCACAAGGTATCTGACGACAGAAGAACCTTGTGCTCCTCTTCGTAAAGCACGATGCCGTCGGATGCGTGTCCGGGCGTGTAGAGCACTTGGAATTGGTACGGCCCTATGTGGAGCAGCTCGCCATGGTCCAGGGCCCTTGTGCATCGGAAGAAGTCCGCATCCTGCGCGAAGTAGCGCCACCACGTAGCCCAGTCGTCACGCGTATCGATGAAATGCTTGCCGATCCGGTGCATGGCTACGTCACACCCTGAAAGCTCCTGGATCGCAAAGTTGCCGCCGATGTGGTCGCAGTGGCAATGGGTGTTGACGATCAGCCGCACACGGGACAAGTCCACGCCGAGATGGCGGAGCACGTGCTCGGTTTCTGCGAAATCTGTCTTGTACGCGGTGTCGATGAGCACCGGTTCGTCGGAGAGGTATACGAAATGATTCCCGTTGAGAAAACCTCTTTCGATGAAGAACAGGCGCTCCATAATTTCAACAACGTTCATATTCCGCTCCCGGCATTGAGAAGCGGCTGCAAAACTCCTAGCTTTCCAGTCCCTTCCACCGGAGTCATGATGACACGGCTGGCCTACGTAGGCCGAATTGCGCGCAGTGTCGCTGCCAACCCGAGCGAGAGAGCAGGTTTTGCAACGAACTGTATGAGCGTATCCCGCCAAAGGCTTCCCGGTCAAGTTCCTGTACTGAGTGACTTTCACCTGAACGGGCTTTGGTTGTGTCTAGCTAACGTAGGGATTGTACTACAACTGGTTGCAGAACCATCACGGGACAAGAAGATTTTGTGTCATGTTGTAGGGGCGGTTCACGAACCGCCCAGAATGGGAGCGCTTCTTGTGCCTTCGGAACCGGGATCCCGCGTCCCGTGGGAACGTCCCGGCCACTCATCGTGGCACGATCTGTACTGTTCCAAGACTTCTGAGACAGCGCTTCTCGAAGCGGCCCTACAGCAGCACGTTGGGACAACAGGTTTTGCATCGGGAAGTAGGATACCTGGATGAAGACGTCTATCCGATGGCGTCAAGACTCGCGTTTACCACATGTTCCGGATGGATGTCAGCCATTTTGCCCGAATGGGACACTATCAGAGCGGTTCTGTTGCCGAGCGGAGTGTAGACTTCGGGATTTGACGGTCCAAAGAGCGCAATTGTGGGCACGCCTACCAATCCGCCCAGATGCATCGCGCCGTTGTCATTTGAGACCAAGAGCCCGCTTTTCCTCAGAACATAAGCAACAGATCCCAATGTCGTGAGACCGATTATGTTGTCGATCTCGAACGGCGCAGCCGCGGCAATTGCGTCACCAATCTGCCTCTCCGAGCGACTTCCCACTAACACGAACCGGCAGGTTTTCTTCGCTTGGAGTTGTTTCATGAATGCTGCGAAGCATTCCGGTGGCCATTGTTTAAGGCCGTCGCACGATGCTCCCGGAGCCAGACAGACGAGAGGTAACCCTGTATCAAAATCAAGAAGCGTTTCGGCATAGCTGTCACTGAGAGCGCTGGTTTGAATCCCGAATTGCCGGATGCCATCCGTGGCTATTCCCAGCGGTGAAACCAGCGAAATAAACTGTCGCCACAGGGGCAGAGCAACCGGTCGTGGGACCGCTACTTCACGAGGAATGGAATTTGGTTTGGTGAAACCAATGTACGCGCTGTATTTGAGTTCACCCTGGTAAATCCAATCGGTGAGATGACCGGTGCTGGTTCCCAAATCAAAGACCAATTCGTGGTATTTGCTTAGTACAAACCTGGTTCCCTCCTCGTCACCAACCTCCAACACGTGGAATGCGTTCCACCCGAAGAATAGGTCTCCCTGACCGGGACTGAGCCATAGGTAATGTTCGTGATCGGGAAAGGCATGAGAAATGATGCTGAGGAGAGGCATCGAGAGCACAGTATCTCCCAGGCCTTCAAACGAGACTATGAGAAGGCTGGGCCTGTCAGGCTGCATTTTCCGAAAAGAAAGAATTGTCATAGACTTTGGCGTTGGAACAAAAAGTCTCGACCAAACGGCTGCTCTCACCTAATCTTCGGAAGAGCTCAGAATAGATGCCTTTGTAGTATTCGCACCAGGGATGGATGGCATCTGTGGTACCAAAATGCTCGTAACTGGCGATGGGGCAGCCGGCTTCGCAAAAGCGCTTGTATGTGCAAGCTTTGCATTTGGTGATGGTGCCGACCTGACGTTCCGCGAGCTTAGAAGTTATCGGGTTGTTCTTCCAAACGTCATTCAGCCGGTCAACTTCCAGAATGTTAGCCAATCGGAATTCAGGATTCACTCGCGTTTGAGGGCAAGGAAAAACATCTCCATTCGGCGCGATAGTCATGAAATCGCGTCCCGTGCCGCACTGAGACCTCATGCAGCGGTACGGGTGAACCTTGTTGCCCATAATCTGGAGCATCATGCTCGTGTTCTCGTCGAGCACAGAGCACTTTTCCTGCAATACGAGATCAAGATACTTCACGTGGGCTTCGAGGAACTCTTCGGGCTCGACAGCCAACTCGTCCCATCCCTGTGTGGCTCGGCCGTGTCTGGAAACGGGATTCAGTTTGATCCAGTCCATACCGAGTTTGGCATAATGAGCCAACACTTTGTTAAGCCTTCGGTAATTTGCCTTTGAGACCACGCATATGAGGCCCGGGGCATAACTATTCTTGTGCATCAAATCGATAGTTCGCGCTATCGCCGCGTGCGTGCCCTTGTTCCCCGGAAACACTCGCGTCATATCGTTGGAAGCTCGGTCTCCATCCAAACTGACGTTGACCGTAATTCCTGAAGTCTTGATGCGATCCAACAGATCCTGGGTCAGCAACGTCCCGTTCGATTGAGCACGAAATTCTAACTGCTTTCCGACTTTCGAGGCGCTCTGGTTGCCGTATTCCACGATCCGCTCCATAAGCCCCATTTCCAGCAAAGCCTCGCCGCCTGCGAATTCGACTAATCCACGATCGGGAATAGTATCGATAATCAAATCCATCGCTCTTTGCGCGATGGGCCATTCCATGCGCTCCTGCCTCGATGGATCGGCTTTCACCGCACAGTATTTACACGCCAAATTGCATCGCTCGGTGGGCACCATGACGAAGAGCACACCGGCATGACGGATCGGCCCCTGGTCGAAAACACTAGTCTCAATGAAGCGACGCCCGTTGACTTCCAAGAGGCCGCGCCAATAGAGACGTGCGACAAATTCCGGGAGCTGCGCTTTGTATGCATCCGGGGTCCAGTCGGTTACCTCATTCAGCAGCTTTCCATCAACGGCTCTGAGCATATCGTGCTCAATCGGTTCAAGAAAACACCACGAGCCTGTATGCTTTTCAAGAACCATGACTCTACTGTCACACGCAACGGTTTCTGCCGGAATCAGTCTCAAATGCGGGTTTGCGCCGAAAAGGTTCTCGTCAAAACGCGGTTCCGGGCCGCCAAATTCGATTTGGGTGAGTACTTGAGTAAAATTGTCATCTTCCATCCCGAAATAAAACATTGTCTCACCTCTCAATGCGCGAGTTCGCCGAAAGAAACGGCCGTGAAGCAAGAATTTTCGCCGAAGGCCTCGTGGTGAAGAGCATCAATCCCCAGACACTGGTTCCGAACGTCACAATAATCGCAACACCCGTAGAACACCTCACCCGAAGGACGACAATAGTTGGGATCTACGAAAGCGAGATCAGACAAGTTGACCCGTGCCGCGGTGTAATTGTCGGCTCTGTCATATCTAGTGCCCAGCAGACAAATAGGCACAAACTCGGTCTCAACGTAGATTCCCGCGTCAGCGCCTCTGTCGATGGCCTCGCGGATATACGGTGCGACTTCCCACAAAGGCGCTATTACCTGATCCAAATTGACCGCAGCCCCGCCCTGCAAACGAGGATAACTAAGCTTGATTGCACGGAGGGACGGGAAAGCCCGGCCAAGGAAGGTGACCAACTCGCTGAGAAACTGGTAATTTTGCCTGCATATTACGGTGTTGGTCACGGAACATATCCCGAGACGGTCCAGATTAGCCAGTCCTGCGCAGGTCTGCTCAAACGCGCCGGGAGACTGGGTCAACCAATCGTGGACGCCCGCTCTCGGCGCATGAATGGAGACGAAGCAGGAGGTCAGACCCGCATCTCGAAGATCTTCAAGACAATTCATGTTCGATAAGTTCCGCGCGTTGGTCTGTAGGTTTTGCTGAGCGATCCCCAACCCCTTGGCATACCTGAGAATTTCCGGCAAGTCAGGCCGTACGGTCGGCTCTCCGCCAGAGTAAACCATTGTGCCCACGTGATCTTCGCACACGATCCGCTCGATTTCGTCCAGGATCGTTCGCGTGTCACGATCTCCGTGCTTCTTTTTCCACGCGGCCGTGCAGAAGAGGCAACTATTGTTGCACGCATAACCGACCTTCACGTACCCGTACACTCTCCCAGGAACGGTTTGCGCGACCTTTAGAATGAGTTTTGTAGCAGTTTCCCAGTCCACGGAAGTCACCCCCTTCTGACGGCCTCGCCGTCTCCCCAATGAGGCTAAGTCGGACAGCCCCTTTTGCACACACGTACAACCGCCAACCGCCCCCATCCCGCAAACGCGGTCCCACCCTTGAAACCTGGAGCTGCTGCTATTTCGCCACTGTCGGTACGTGCACAACGGCCCCTATTGGCGCCTGGTCCCTGTCGGCGGCTTCGCCGTAGGTGGTTTGGTGGTTTTGGTGCCGGTCCTCGGGGTCACTGTCTTGTTGTAAGAATCGTGCCATGTGCCGTCCTGGTGAACCCAGTCTTGGTGGCCCGGCATTAGCTGTGCAGCGTCTGCCTCTTTCGCCAATTTGATGAGCGACTCCTTGATCGTCTTTGCATCGCCCTCACTCAGGCGGACTCCAAGTTCTGCAGCCACTTCCTGAGGATTTTCGAGAAAATCCTTCGCCTTGGACGGGCTCTCCAGAAGACCGCGCACCAACTTCTGAATTGCGCTTCGACTTCCATCCAGCTCGGCAGCAGCCCGTGCAACCAAGTGGCCGCCGGTCACCAGGTCGAGGCCTACAGCCCCGATGCCAACGCCCAATGCCTTAAGGAACGTGCCCCGATCCAGTTGCTTGGATTCCTCCATCGGTTCTTCGGATGACTCAGCGCCTGTTTCTTTGATCTTGTCGTCGTCTTTCATGATATCCCCCTCTCGTACTATTGCGTCCGTTTCGGACACGCTTTAATTGGGCGGGATCAATACCCCCCCTGCAATTCTTGTGGCTAACTTGCTGATAAGATGATGCAATCGCGCGGCTCGGGTGACTCCATCCTCGAAAGGTACTAATTCCGTCGGTCGGAGGCATAATCGCAAGCCTTGCCCCCGCGGACGAGATGTCACCAAGCTAGAAAGCTAGCACCATCATCGCTCAAGTCGTTGTTTTTCTTGACAGCTTTTGGCTATAAGCCGCGCTGTCTCCGTCAATTCACAGGGCGCCGAATGCTCGTTCACGAAGTTGGATTACTAAGTCAACACACATTACTAATGAAATCGCATCCCTGTGTCATCTCTCCAATTGGTTCCCCCGCCAATCTCACCTCTGCTTGCCGAAGAAGAGGCAGGAGAATCTCACGGATCTCGTACTAACCTGAAGCTTATGATCGCGGCACGAGCCACGGGTGTCAACCCAAAAACCGGTAGCATGAATTTCTTAGGCCGTGTACACGGCCGAGAGCCTTGTGTGAGCCGTTCTGAAGAGCATGGGGGTCGCCGTCACGAACGGTCATTCGGGACCCGGTGGCTCGGACCGGACACTGTGTGGAACTTCGAGCTGCGCCGGTTGCTTCGGGATCGCAGCCCTTCCCGCTACTGGGCTTGGAGCAGCGAATCCACCGCGGCGCATTGACAACATCGGACTGTTCAAACATACTCGAAGACAATTAGTACCGGGGGCCGCAGATGTCATCCTCGTTCCCAATGCGAAGGCTCAATTATCGATTCAAGGAATTTACCAGGCATCATTGGGCAAATGATGATGCCAAAGCCGTCTGGGAGCCAAGAATCCGCGACGTTTGCGCGTGCTTATCGGAATTGGAATGGCGATCGATACTGGAAGGGATCAGGACCTGTGCGCTCAAAATTGTTAGGCCGGATGAACTTCAATCCTTGAGCAGTTTGCTTGCCTCTTATGGACTGACTGCGACGCCTCTGCAAAAGATCGCCGCGGGGAACTTGTACGCGGTTTCTCGGTCCGCTCCTCGGGAGGGGGAGCCGTTCAACTATTGGTGTGTCATAGGACGCGCTTCAGATGTGCAATGTGTTGAACATGCCCATTCCAGCAACGATGCGGAAACAATCGGCCGTTATCTTGGATATCCGACGTGTTGCACCACTTTCTATCGGAAATTCCGGGCGGGCGAGGGATTCATCGATACCACGTGGCCGATGGCTCAGAATACGACTGAAAAAAGGGTCATCAGCCCCACCCACGTGGAAGTGACAGAAGCATCGTCGTCTAACATTTTGTTGAGATGGCTTGGGATAAGAATTGTTTTTCATCTACCTTGTAGCTTCGATTGTTCTCCGACTGTGGAACTGGCCGAGAAGTTGATTAAACTTGCGAGGGCCGCGAGATTTCACCAAGAAATGGATTGGTTGGAAGAGATGTTGAGCTGGCACGTGGAGTGGTCGGCCCTGTATGGGCTTGCCGAAATCGCCACGCCTGTGGGGACGATATTTACTGTTACAGATGCCACGGCCGAGAAGTACCGGGTGACCTACAAAGGGTCAAACCCACAAGCAAAGGTCGGAACAGACGATCATTCTGATGACCTACCCGAATACGATCATGTGCTCCATGCGAAGGGCAAGCACAGACATGCGGGCAACGAGATTGCGTTCCCGGACGAACATTTTCGAAACTTGAAATGGTATTATGCGGATAATGGTTTCCCTTCACTGGAAGTCATGGAAGTATCCCACGCGCCTGTAGTGAAATTGGCTGCAGTAACTCTCTCGCAACCAGGCGGTAATGTGTTGGATCTGGGATGCGGCAACGGCATGTTGCTCAAGAAGATAAGTGAGTCCAATCACAATGTCATCCTCTGGGGAGTGGACAGATCATTAGACAGGATTGACCGTGCTCGACTGCTTAACTCCGGGTTTGCCGACAATTTTGTTTTGGCCGATATCTTCGATGATTGTGCGGTCTGGTCTGAAGAGCGAGAATTCGCGATGGTTATTCTCATGTTGGGACGACTGATTGAGGTGTCTGAAGAACGCGCGGAAATGTTGTTGAAGCGAATTCGAGAGCGTGCAAGAAACTTTCTTGTTTATGCTTACGAAGGATACGAACATTATCACGGTTCTCTCGATGAATTGGCGCGGAAAGCTCGTATTACCATATCGGAGGATCGATTGGATGAGAATGTAGGGTTGGTAAAACTGCACAAATTGTAGCTCCTACTGTCACACGTCAACGCCAACGGTCGAAGAAGCGGTTGCCAAAAGCCCTCGACAATCAGCACAGTGCCGGGATGCAAACGAGCGCCTTTGTGGCTCGTGTCCTTAATGTCGCATACGTTCGTAAACCATATGAAAAAATAGGAAGTTCTTGGGGAAAAGTCCCGTACGAGCGCACGGCCGTGCGCCCCTACAAAGCCGCCTCCATGGCAACCTTTTCACCAGATATTCGTTTTACATGTGCTTCTGATGGTGAGCCGACGTAGGTCATTCGACGAGCGCTTTTCGAGGAGGCAAGCGCCCCATGTCAACCTGACGAAGGTTTCCCTGCCCATCCGGCACAAAGATCGTCATAAGAGAATCCTTCACCGGCCATCGACCCTTTAGGATATTGACGAGCTCTTCGCCCTTGAAAGCCAGGTAGCTGTACTTACTATAATGTGGCAGCTTCCTGCCTAACCCGCGAATCGCAGTGGGGGGGTCGCCGGCCACCCAGGTGAGCGTGAGGGCCCTGTTCGAGGGATTATCGCCAACAAGTGCGACGGAATGGTCTTTCATGGGGATTTCCGAAGGCCCTATCCTTGCCTGTGATTTGTCCGCGGTCACCTGATATCTTTGCAGGGCATTGACTACGTCCGGAACGAAGCGATTTTCCCATCCCACGACGACCACCTGCCTGTCTCGTGGTAAGGTCTGGATCTCCGTGTCGAGGAGCACATCAACGGACTCAGGCCCGGCTTGACTCCAGGAGTCGGCAAGCTCGCGATACGCGGCCTGAAGCGTGGGGCCGGCAGAGGACGGCAGAACAAATGTCACTCTCTTGGCTCCGAATGCCCGGCTTAGAGCAGGCGGCGTCTCAGCCAAGTCAAGCCTGCGGAATAGATCGAATTGGGGATCCACGTCTATTCGCAAAGGTCGATGAGCAACCTTGAACTTGTGCTCCAAACGTTTACCTTTCATCTCCACCAATACTTCCTCAGCATAAGTTTCCCCTTCGAGCGTGACTGCAACCGGGACTCGCAATTGGTACGCTTTGCCAGGTTGGACTTGCTCCAGAAGAAGGGTAATTTCATACCCTTCCGAGCTGGGGCCGTGAACCGACACGAACTTGGCTCGCAGCTCGGGCGCTCCGGTACGGTCTACCCATTGGCGGAAATCCTCTCTCAAACTCTTGCCGGATACGGCTTCGAAACTCATGCGCAAATCGTCATAAGAAGCAAACCTGAACTTGTTTTTGCGGTAGAACTCCTGCAATCCCTCCCGAAACGCGTCGTCCCCGAGCTGCAAGCGAAGCATGTGGAAGAACATGAGCGCCTTGCCGTACCCCACCGCGGCGGAAGGCGAATCGTGCCTGGACCGAAAGTTGCTCAGGGGGAAATCCTTTTCCGATGTCACATAGTCCAAGTATTTTTGGAGCGTCTCCTGGCGATATTCCATACCAGCGCCGCGCTGTTCCGCGAAAAGGTAATCAGAGAGATACGCAGTGAGCCCTTCGGTCCAGTTTCCGGACTCCCTGGGCACGTACACGCAGTTGCCCCACCAGTTGTGCAGGATTTCATGAGGGTATGAAGAGTATAGGATAAACGGAAATCTCATGACCTTGGGACCGAGGAGAGTAAACGAAGGCATTCCGAAACCTGTTTCCCAGAAATTCTCAACCGCCGCGAATTTCGGATACGGGTACGGTCCGATGAGTCTTTCATACAACGCGATGAAACGGTGCGTAAGATCCAGGTACTTCCGTGCGAGGCCCTGGTCAGGATTGCGAAGGAATACCATAGCCGACACCGAATCTGCTTTTGAGCCGTACTCGGTGAATCGGCCCGAGACCAGAAAGATTTCTTGCTGCGGTTCCGGCGAATCCCATTGCACTCGTCTGGAATTGCGATCGACCTTGTGTACGCCTCGCGCCCCCTGGCTCACCACATCCCAACCCGCAGGCACGGTAGCTTCGAGACGGAACGCGACAAGAGCTTGACCGATCTGCGGATACCAGTACGAATCTCCCGAAAGGTAAACCCCTTGCTCTCCAATGTAGCCCGTTGTGGCAGTAACGCCGCCTGTGGAGTCCTTTCCACGAGTCCCCAGGGGGTGAAAAATGCGGCCTTCGTATCGGATCTTGAAGGTACGCAGCTCTTGAGGGAACCGGATCTTGTATCGGGTCACCGGCACAGCGCGGTGCGCATCGGCTATTTCTGTGAAAGTGACTCCTGGAGTGAGCGAAACAGGATTGAGCCCCTCATGGAGCATGAAGACGACTTCTTGCCCCTCTCCGGCAGGCAGCGTGATCGTGTCTTCGGCTTTGAGTAAATGCTCCTTGGGTTCCAGTGTGACCTTGAGATGATGCCGGACCGTCAGGAGTGGGGCTTTGCCTTCAGTCTGTGTGAAGACTCCATCGGGCATTATTGCCGCAAGCACCATGAGCCCTGAGAAAAGGAGAATCAATTGCAGAGGCCGGCAGATTATGGGAGACATGGCGTTCTCATAATCCTCATTCTTTGGTAGCTCTATGGTGAGATGTGCGCACGAGTGCCTCAAAGGTCAAATATCAACGGAGCAAAAAGGTCTTGAGGCGCACAGGAGATAGATTCATGCTGAAATGCAAGGGCTACACGGGCCACGTGGAGTACGACGATGAGGCGCGGATCTTCCACGGTGAAGTTTTGGACCTGAAGGATGTAGTCACGTTCCAAGGTAAGAGTGTCGAGGAAATAAAGCGCGCATTTCGCGACTCCATAGACGATTATCTGGACTTCTGTAAACAACGCGGCGAAAAAACTGACCGATGAAGGGTTGTCTTAATGAGTGAACATGATAAGCTGCTGTTACTGATAATGATCAGGGCCTTAGACGCTAATCATCTCGTTTGATAAAAGGAGTTGCGAACAATGGCGGCTCAGGAGCAATTCATTGTAGACGCAAAGGGCAAGCGGACCAGTGTCATTCTGCCGTTGAAACGGTATCAGAAGTTGCTGGAAGACCTGCACGATCTAGCGGTGGTGGCAGAGCGTCGCTCGGAAGCCCCGGTTAGCCTCGAAGAGATCAAGCGGCGACTCAAGAAAGATGGCGCCCTATAAGGTCCTCCTCAAACCGTCTGTCGAAAAGGACCTGCGAACCTTGCCGCAGCAGATAGTTGCGCGTGTCATCAGGCATATCGAGGAGTTGGGGGAAACCCCATTTCCACGTCAGTCGACAAAGCTAATCGGAGCAGAGCAATTGTTTCGTATCCGCGTTGGCCACTACCGCATGATATACAGTGTGGACAATGAGAAAAAGCAGGTCTTGGTCCATTATGTTCGGCATCGGCGAGAAGCGTATCGCAAACGGTGAAAGGTGTCAGGGCTGTCCCTAACTCATGCTGGATCTATGCGCCATCGCGCCACTACGATAGAAGCACCTCACGGGGCAAGACCAGCACCGCTGAGAAGACGAAGAGCCTGGTCCGCCCTGTAGAGCATCGCTTTATCCTTGTAAAGGCAGGTCCCGATGACGGTTGATTTGGAGTCGGCGATTCAACAATTCTTGAAATTGGGCGGGGAGTTGCAGGCCACACCTGCGGTCACGGCCGAGGTGGTGCTGGAGCGTTTGGTTCAATTGTATCGCACCACGCGTGTGGAAGGTACTAGGCTTGACAGGGATAATGATATGCTTCTGCTGCAGTGGGGCGCCATGCAGCCCATGAAGGCCGATCGACCAGTGGACCTTCGCCGGCCAGAAGAAAAGGCGACCTTCGAAGACGCTGAGTTCGTGTTCCTCGACTTCACACGCCAGATCTTCGCGCCTGGAGACGACGAAGAGGCCGAATTCGACGACTTGGCGATCCAGGCGGGAATCACTCTTTTCTACAATCTGGCGAAGGGCGACGAACCTGGTTCCCATAGGTGGATTTCTAATCCTGACCAGGTTGAATCCGCAATCGCTGAGTTCCGGGCAGTTCCCTTGGTGGCCCGGTACTTGTCAACCGTACCCTCGCGCGTTGTAGTAGTAGTCAGCTATTGTGGATAAGATCTACCGCTCCAGTGCGGCTTATGCAGCACAGCGAAGCACTCAGTTCCGAGCTGCAAAGCCCGAGACCATCGCTTGACAAGTCGTACGCAAAGACGTACGTTTGTGCTCAGGAAGGTTGAGACTATGACCGTTATCAAAGCAAGTGAGGCACGAGCTCGGCTGTACCGATTGATAGATGAAGCCGCGTCGTCCCACGAACCGGTTTTCATCACCGGCAAAAGGGGAAACGCGGTACTGGTGAGCGAAGAAGACTGGAGGTGCATCCAGGAAACGCTGTATCTTCTTTCCATCCCCGGCATGAGAGAGTCGATCATTGATGGGCTCAAGACACCGGTCGAGAAATGCGCCAGGGAACTCGATTGGTGAAGTGGGAGCTCGTTTTCACGCGCCAAGCTCAAAAGGACGCTAAGCGACTGGCGGCCGCGGGGTTAAAGGAAAAGGCTGAAGAATTGCTGAAGCTTCTTCAGGAGAATCCCTTCACGGCTCCACCGCCTTTTGAGAAACTGCTCGGAGACCTGAGAGGCGCGTATTCTCGAAGGATTAGTATTCAGCATCGACTTGTGTACCAGGTAATCGAGAAAGACCATGTGGTCAAAGTGATCCGCATGTGGACTCACTATGAGTGATTGCGCAGGCCATTGTCCTCTATGAACCAAGGGCTTGATGAATCAAGCCCCTACAGGAGGACGCGACGGGGTGGCGCCGGCTACCCTCTCAGATTCTGGCCGTAGCTCAGTTATCTCTATCGCAAACGCATTCTTAGGAGGACCCATCGTATGCATTGCAGGCAAGTATCAGGATCGGTATTGATCGCAGCCGCAGTTCTTCTGCTCATGTTGCCGACAAACGGAATGGCGGCGGAAGCACAAGCTCTGACCGAACATGCGGCCAATGAGATCGCGATCGAAGCGTATATCTACTTCTATCCGTTCGTGACAATGGATATCACTCGCCGCCAAATGACCAATGTCCAGGCCGTCACCATGGACGGTCGCGCGCCAATGAATGTCTTCGGCCACGTACGAGCCTTTCCGCCCGCGGAATTCCGGATGATCGTCCGTCCGAATTTCGATACCTTGTACTCGATCGGGTGGCTGGACTTGACCGCGGAACCCGTGATCGTCTCCGTGCCCGACACTCATGGTCGGTACTATTTGCTCCAGATGATGGACATGTGGACCGATGCCTTCGCTGTGGTCGGCAAACGTACCACAGGAACCAAACCAGGACATTTCGCCGTTGCAGGTCCGGGCTGGAAAGGAGACCTTCCGGACGGAGTTCACCGAATTGACTCTCCTACGCCCTATGTCTGGATCCTCGGGCGGACACAGACCAATGGGCCCAAAGACTACGATGCTGTGCACAAGATTCAGGACGGATACAAGATCACCCCGCTTTCGCAATGGGGAAAGGACCCCAAGCCGGTTGCGGTGAAGATCGATCCTTCGGTCGACATGAAAACCCCGCCACTGCTCCAGGTCAACAATATGAAAGCCGCGGCATGTTTCAAATACGCAACGGAACTTCTCAAGCTGCATCCGCCGCATATTACCGACCAACCGATCGTGGCTGAAATGAAACGACTGGGACTGGAAGTCGGCAAGAGCTTCGATCTTGAAAAGGCCGATCCCGTGGTTCGCCAGGCCCTGGAGGAAGCTCCTGAGAAAGGTTTGAAGCTTATGAACGACCGGCTTGCCAGCATAGCGCAGATAGTTAACGGCTGGCAGATGAACACGAACACTATGGGAGTGTACGGCAACTACTACCTCAAGCGCTCTCAAGTAGCTATGATCGGTCTTGGCGCGAATCTCCCAGAGGATGCGATTTATCCGATCAACATCGGTGACAGTGAAGGAAAGCCTCTGACAGGCGCCAACAAGTACGTCCTTCACTTCAGCAAGGCAGAGCTTCCGCCGGTCAATGCCTTTTGGTCGGTGACGCTGTACGACAAGGACGGTTTCCCCGTGTCCAACAGCCTCAACCGTTTCGCGCTGGGTGATCGAGACGAGCTTAAATTCAACGCGGACGGTTCGCTGGATTTGTACATCCAGAACGAGACCCCCGGACCGGGCAAAGAACCGAACTGGCTGCCGGCTCCGAAGGACGCGTTCAATCTCCTGATGAGGCTTTACTCTCCGGGTCCGGCTGCGCTCGACGGACGATGGGCGCCGCCCGCGGTCAAGCGCATGCACTGATCGACTTTTCCGATGTCATTTTCTATAATGAATTTCCATAAGACGAATGGAGGTGAATTGAGAAGACTTTGACTCTGGGGGGCCTGCATTGTGGCAACTTCATTCCACCTTATGAGCCGCGTAAGCGCTCGAAATGAGAGAGGAGGCTACCAATGAAGATCGCTGTAGTGTGCGGGCTGTTGGCTTCTGTTCTTTTGGTAATGCTGTTGGGTTCGACATCCTTTGCTGCTGAGAAACAGGTCGCGGTAATCTGGGAAGGCAAATCCGGGATGACCAAGCGGGTTCAGATGGGATTCATGCACCGCATGAGGGCGATTGGGCCGGAAGTAAAGATTATTAATCGAGTAGAGCTCCCGAGCATTCAAGACGCGGAAAAGGCGTTTCAAGAGCTGGAGCCCACGGTGGACGGTATTGTATTCCTGCGGTCCAGTGGAGCCAAGTTTCTGGGAAAGGCAAATCCGAAAGTACCTTCATTCGTTGGTGGCTGCAATAATCCGGTCGACTTGGGAGCGGTCAAGCAGCTTGACGCACCGGACGGCAATGTCACCGGCGTAACGTATTTCATTCCGTATGAAAAGCGTTTTGAAGTGCTGAAGAAGATGTTCCCCACCGCGAAATCAGTAGGAATTGTCCTGCAAAAAGGTCATCCGGCAACGCCGATTGACCAAAAGGGAACAAAGGAGCAGTGCGATCGACTGGGCCTGACTTATCAGGAAGTAGTTGCGGAGAATGCCAACCAGCTTCTCCAAGGCGCCGAAGCACTTGCGGATAAGGTACAGGTACTCATTATCAGCGCCACAGGGTTGGTCATTGACAATACGGTGAATCTCGTGGGCATCCAGAACCGCAAGAAGGTACCGCTTTTTTCGTACGCAGAGGGTCGAGCTAAGTTGGGCGCGTTGGCAGAGCTGGCTGCGCGGGATGAGGAATTGGGCTCAATGCTGGCAGATTCCGTGGTGGACGTGGTCGTCAAAGGGAAGAGGGTCGCGCAAGTTCCCGTCAAGATGGATCCCAAGCCGAGTCTCGTCATCAACGACGGTATTGCCAAAATGCTGAATGTATCCGTTCCTGCTGAGCTCCAGGGTCAAGTGCAACTAGTGCAGTAACAAGAGCTATAGCGGTTCTCAGAAATAGTCGCGAAATGGGGCCTGGCTTTTGTCTTTCCCCCGAACGACCATGACTTATAGGCCACAACGGAATATGAATATGCTGCAATCGAAGCTGGTGCCATCCCGCGAGACGCGGGACGTCCCGCCTCGCGGGAAAAACCCGTAGTACTCGTCCCCAATAATAAGTTTCTTACGACCCTGAAAGGGACGACCCTTTCAGGGTCGTAAGAAACGATTACGGCAAATTGAGGCTCCCGGGAGGACGGGAATTTTCCAGCCCGCTATCTCGATGTACCTGCGGGCTCAATTGAGCATTCACCGGCTGGGGATCGCGCCGCCGAGAGCGTCCCTCAATCCGCCGACCCATTCTCCGATGCTACCAAAGATGGAGGATCCGGGACTTTGTTGCGCTCGCGGCTGTTGCGGGACCGGGGCCGGCGGTGGCTCCCGTCTCCGTGGACCGAAGGATTCAAGTATGGACTCACCGATGGCATTGGTGCCCATAACAGGGGCTGCCGCGGGCAGCCGTCGAGCCGGGCTCTCATATTGTGGAGGAATATCTCGGCCCGGGGGGCGTGCGCCTTGGTCTCCGGGAATTCTTGCCCACGTATAACCGTTTTCGGTCGGATTCACCTCGGGGGTACGGGCTCTGCTCGTTTGAGGCTGGCCGGCACGATTGTAGGGAAGGGCAGGGGGTAGTGACCCAGAGGTGCTACTCTGCCCTGCAACCAATCCGCCGCCTACAGGCGTGGGCTGCACCGGGGGAGGGCTGGGTCGGGCTGCCGGAGGCGTGCCTAGCGGGGTTACAGAAGGGGCCGGCTGGGCTGGGGTGCGTGGCTGAGTCTGCACAGCGCCCGCGCCGGGATTGCCGCGGTCCGCAGTAACTGGGGCTGAGGAAGGATTGAACATCCTCGCGGACGATGGAGCCTCTGCTCTGGGACTGGTCGATATCGGGGCGACAGGCGGGCCGACCTGCGCAATGGTTTGAGCCGCGACAGGTCTGGTCGCGGCCGGGGGAGACGGGATGCTCGTCGGACCGCCTTGGCCGGTATTCTGTGCCGGTTCTCGACGCCACCCAGAGTCGCCGAAAGCGAACCGTACAGGAGCACGGGGAGGGGGCTGTGCACTTGCGGTCTGAGGCGCCTCACTACTGGAATCATTTTGCGGGCCGGGTTGTCTATTCTGAGAGAGAGTCGGCGCCGGCGGCTGATTCTGAGCTACGGTTTGTGCGGACGGCCCAAGCAGCGAGTCCAACAGTTGCGCAAAGGGCGGGTCTTCCCAGTTGATCATGCCGAGAGAGTTGCCCACGATGCGCCCGTTTCGATCGATCACATAGGTAGTGGGCACCGCGGCCACTTCGTAGATCGCTTCCGAATTGGAATTCACCACGAAGGTTGTGGGTATTCCCGAAGCCAGGGTCTGTTGGCGGATTGAAAGGCGTTTCTCGGGGTCATGCGCGATAGTGAACGTTACCCCGCAATTGGCGACGTACGAGCGAATTTGGTTTTCATCGTCGAATAGATTCGCAGAAACGATTACCAGGCCCCGGTTGGCAAAACGACGATGGATCCTCTCCAGGATAGGCTTTTCGATGGCGCACGGCGGGCAATCCACCCTCCAGAAGTTAAGAATGACCACCTTGCCCCGCAGTGCCGCAAGGGTTACCGCACGGCCCTGGAGATCGCGCAGCATCATCTCGTTTGCCGGGCATGGGGATTGATAGACATTGAAGTTGAGGCTTCGTAACTGTTCCGGAGAAACCGCGGCTGATGCTGCTCCGGAGAGGAGAAAGATAAGGAGCAGAAGGCAAGTGGCAGGAAGGTAACATCTGGTCATGGGCCGCGTCCTCCTTGACAGAGGTCGGAAATTCACGCAAAGCTACAATACAATCAACAATATTTCAAGGACTTTCTAGATGGTGTGACCACTTGCTTTTTTTTCCTCGGTGGAATATAAGGCCCGCAATCCGGGGGGGCGAGGCGATCGCCGGCGCTCAACACGTCGGAGGAAAGTCCGAACTCCACAGGGCAGGATGCCGGGTAACGCCCGGTGGGGGTAACCCTAAGGAAAGTGCCACAGAGAGCAAACCGCCTTCGGTCACCCGAAGGTAAGGGTGAAAGGGTGAGGTAAGAGCTCACCGGTTCTCGTGGTAACACGGGAAGCCAGGTAAACCCCATCCGGAGCAAGACCAAATAGGGAAGCGCTTGAGGACGGCCCGTCCGATGCTTCCGGGTAGGTCGCTTGAGGCGGCGGGTAACCGTCGTCCTAGAGGAATGATCGCCGCCCGGATCTTCCGGGAACAGAATTCGGCTTATTGCCCCCCCGGCCCTCCACCAGGTGGACACCATGTCTGACAAGCCGTTGGAACACCATGAAGAAACTGCGAAGGGTTCGGAAGCGGTTTCCAGCCCTGCCGCAAAACGCTTCGCATTTCGTTTCGTATTCCTGCTCCCGCTATTGGGCCTCCTGCTGGCTGCGATTATTGGTTCGCATCTGCTGGGTATCGTTCAGTTGCCGCTCCCAACGGGTCCCGATGCGTCAATGGGGCTCGATAGTATTCCCGTTGTGGGCTCACTCCTGTCAAGCAGGGGCGGAGACAGCCGAACGACCTCTGCAATCGCCGGAAAGGAAACAAGCGAGCTGGTTTCATCGGAAGGTGTCCTTTCCAAAGTGGGCAGAAGTCCTGTTGACCCATCGAGAGTGCTCTTTGCCGCTTTTGAGAAGTCTGTGCTTCCCAAGGGAAACGCGGCAGCGCCGTCCTGCCCGGTGCCCGCAACTCCCGAAAAGAAGAGCGAAGAAGCCGGTGTGGCGAAGAGCGGAGCAGCAAGACCAGCTGGGCCAATACCGGACAGCCGGCTTGCGTCTGTCCCGCAGGTGGTAACGAAGAAACCGCCACAAGAGGCATCTTCGACCGAGAAGAAAAACCCTGAACCGGCCGCGCCGCCGGCAACGCAAGACCGAACCGAACCTGCAGGTAAGCCGAGCTCCACAGAGCCCGATCAATCGCCGTCGGTCAAAGAGAAGCCGGCTGCTGGCGTCCCAACGGAAGGAGCTCGCATCTTCGAAAAGAAGGAGCGCTCACCCTCGCCCGCGAAACCAGGCGCAGCACTCGAAGCTGACACCAAGTCCGAAAAGTATCAAGTTCCGGGCTCACTGGCGGTCAACCTGAAGAATTTTGGCGGCGACCGTGTAAAGTGGGCGCTCATGGTAATACTGGACGACTCGGGCACGATGGCGAAAGCTTCAAAGATATGGCCGCCGAATAAGATGGATACCGCTGTCAAAGCGGTCGAGAAGCTTCCCTCGCTGCTGACGCCGGGGTCTAGGTTTGCAGTGCGAGATTTTATGTGCGGGAAGGCGGACACCAAGGAAGCCAAGACGTCTGCATGCTTGACTCACATGCTTTCTGATTGGATGGATTCACCGTTCAAGGGTCTGAAAGAGAATCTCGCGAAGGCCAATCCGTCGGGGAGCAATAATCCCTGCGCGGCGGCAGCGTATTCGCTGAAGAAAGACTTTGGCGGGGGGCGAGACCTTTCTCCACGTATTGTCTTGGTCACCAACGGGGCCCACAAGTGCGGATACGGCGAGGTACTCAGAGCGCTGGACGAAAAAAGCGCGCGGGGTGAAATCCCGGTGGACGTGGTCTCAGTCGGGATTGGGAAGAAGACCCGGAAGAACTACGTTGCTCTCGCTGAGAAGACAAAAGGCGAATTCCTCGCGCTGGAAAAGCCCGCCGATCTGGAAGCCGCGCTCTCTAAGTACGGCAAGCTGTTGAAATCCAAACAGCGGAAGGTCATCGAAGTTCGAGGCAGCGACAAGACATTCAAGTTAGCCAATGGCGAAGAAATAACCCTTGCGCCAGGCACATATTCCGTTGTTGTTCCCGAGATGTCGGGCCTTTCCCCTTCACTGCGCACTATCCGAGATATCAAGGTGAAATCCGGCGAAAACAAACGCCTGGAGATTAGCGTCAAGAAGGGTAAACCCATCATCCGCGCAGAGAAGAAGTAACACGCCTGCCTGCTCCTCTCATATCTTCCTCCCTGGGAATTTGACTTGCAGAATTCGTAGCTGATGGACTATGCTACGTGCCTCGCAGTTTCAATTCGAGCTTCGACGTTCTCATGAGAAGCCTGGCCGAATCACCACTAAGGGTTCATCTTGCGGTGAATGGGAATGGCCTCCCTCTGGATCCGCCTCCATTTTACCTTGAGGGTGAGGTGCGGATCGGGGTGCCGCGCGGTGGGGTCTTTGGTTTCGCAGTCGGACTGACGATCGTGCTGCTTTTTGTCGTGCTCAATACCAATGCTTCCGGCGCGGGCGGTTCTCTCGGTCGATTGACGATCGCTTCAGCTGCGGCCGCGATTTTCTATCTCGGCGCACGCAAGTTGATATTTTGGATAGTCTGGCTCGCAGCATTGAGGAGAAATCAGGCAAGCGGAGCAGTTAATCCCGCGGCGCGTGGCGAGTTGCCGCGGAACGGGTACCTACTCGTTTCGATTTTGCCGCTCGTGGCGTTCGTGATTGCGTGCGTCGCAGGGAGTCGCTGGGTCGCCGATCCCGGTCCTGGAATGTGGCTGGCCGTTGCGGTGATTGCCGGGATAGCCCTTCGCGACCTCACGGCTGCGTGGCAAATGATGTTTGTGCCACCGCATTGCTGGATAAAGGAGAAAGGATCGTCTCTGGATATCCTTCGTCCGGTGAGGTCCGGTTCCGGGCCCTCGTCGTGATAAACGGCTGAAATGCAGTCAGCTTCTTCTTGCCAATCCCTGGAACCAACATCAGATCTTCAACCCGGTTGAATGGCCCTTGGGCCTCTCTGAATGCGATGATACGCGAAGCCAATGCGGGCCCGATCCCAGGGATAGCAGCCAGGTCGGCTTCGTCGGCTCTGTTCAGGTCCACGGGTTTTCCCGCGGCAACGAGGAGATCCCCCTTCAGAGTTTCGGTCCGAACGTGGGATCCTGCGGCATTCACCACTACTTTGCACCCGCATGGAACTACAGGCGACTCGCTTTGAGGGGTGTCCGCAATCTTTCCGAGCATACCACTGACGATTCTTGTCGCAGATTGCGGCTCCTCGGAGAAAACTGCTCCGAGCCATTTGTCATCCATGAAGACGCCATAGAGGCATTGTCCGGCAGGAGCCGCTGATGAGGTGAGGTCCAGTTCCAAAGGGCCGCCAGTACCAAAGAAGTGCAAGCCCAGAGCGGCCAAAGATATGGCTATCAGCCCTTGCAGAGCTGCAAATCGAGACGGCAAACGCGCGGTGTTCCCCCGAAGTCTCATGCTAGTGATTTTTGAAGCTTGTAGTCGATGCTGTCGATGAGCGCATTCCATGAGGCCTGGATGATGTTCTCGCTGAAGCCGACCGTCCACCAGGTCTCTTCCCCATCGGTCGACTCGATGAGCACCCTAACGATGGCCCCTGTGCCTGAGCTGCCTTCCAAGACTCGCACCTTGAAATCGGTGAGCCTGACCTCTTTCACCACGGGGTAGAAGGTTTCCAGCGCGTTTCGCAATGCAAGGTCCAGCGCGTTGACCGGACCGTTTCCTTCAGCCGCGGAGAATTCCATCTTGTCCCCAACAACAATGCGGACTATTGCGTCCGAATACGTCTTTGTGTCACCTGCTCTCTTGGCGTTGTGCACCTGGAACCCGTGAAGAGTGAAGAATCGTCGGTGCAATCCCAGCATTCTCTTGAGCAGAAGCTCAAACGAGCCGTCCGCATTATCATAATGAGCGCCACGGGCCTCAAAATCCTTTATGGTCTTGAGGACCTCGGTCACCCGCGGGTCGTCGGGGTCCAAGGTAATCCCGTACTCCGCGGCTTTTCGAACCACGGACGCTCGCCCGGCTTGTTCCGATATGGGGAATACGCGGCTGTTGCCGACCACATCAGGATCGATATGCTCGTATGCAGCGCGTTCCTTGAGCACGGCGCTTGCGTGCAGCCCACCCTTATGCGCGAACGCGGAAGCCCCCACGAATGGCTGGGACTTATTCGGGGCCCGATTGGCCATCTGATCGACAAATTCCGAGACATGCTTCAGCATTCCGACCTGGTCCATGCTGAGACAGGGCTTCCCCATCTTCAGCACCAGGTTGGCGATTACGGAAATCAGGTTCGCGTTGCCGCATCGTTCTCCAATTCCGTTGATCGTTCCCTGCACGTGCATCACGCCCGCCTCGACTGCGGCTAGTGTGTTTGCCACTGCAGTTTCGGAATCATTGTGGCAATGCACACCGAGCCGGTCAGGCATAGCTTCCTGAACACGTCGAATGATGCCGACCAGCTCTGCTGGGAGCGTGCCTCCGTTCGTGTCGCAAAGCACCAGAACGTCAACGCCTGCCGCGGATGCAGCCCGAAGCGTCTCAACGGCGTACTCGGGATCTTCTTTGAATCCGTCGAAAAAATGCTCTGCCGCCAGATGAACCCGCGAGAAATGGGGACGAAGATAGGCCACGGAATCCTTGATGATTTCGAGATTCCTCTCCAGCGTTGTGCCGAGGATCTCCCTCGCGTGGAGACGTGAGCTCTTGGCAACAATTGTTACCGCGTCAGTCCCTGCTTCGAGGAGTGCTTTGATCTGGGGGTCGTTTTCCGGGGAGAGCTCCGGCCTACAGGTGCTGCCGAAGGCCACCATTCGGGCGTGCTCCAAGGGTACGTCGCGCATGGTCTGGAAGAACTTGCGGTCTTTGGGGTTGGAGCCCGGATAACCCCCTTCTATGAAGTGAATACCCAGTTCATCCAGTTTGCGAGCAATTCTGACCTTGTCTTCGTGGGAAAAGGTGATGCCCCAGGTTTGGGCGCCGTCCCTAAGAGTGGTGTCATACAGCTCGATGCTATCCACGGGTCTCTCCGGAATCCAAGAGCGTCGTGACTACCGCAGGGCTGCAAAGAAGGCAGGCCGTAACACGGGAAACTCCAGCCCTATGGTCGGAATGATTGCTGCGAAGGTCCGGTCACGATCCGGGCTCCTTATGCAGCTCAAACGCATCGTGCAGGGCCCGTACGGCGAGCTCCGCGTATTTTTTCTGGATAACGCAGGAAATCTTTATCTCCGAGGTGGATATCATTTCGATGTTGATGCCCTCTTTGGCCAGAGCAGTAAACATTCGGCCGGCCACACCCGAATGAGAACGCATACCCGCGCCGACTATGGAAACCTTTGCAATGTCGTTCGATCCGAACACGCTGCGTGCGCCTATTGCGTCTCTTATTTTGTTGCAGATGTCCAGCGTTTTGGCCAGATCGACTTCGGGTACGGTGAAGGTGATATCCGTGATTCCCTCTTCACTCACATTCTGCACGATGGTGTCCACGACCACCTTCGCTTCGGCTAGAGCCGTGAAGAGCTTGGCTGCCACGCCCGGTTTGTCCTGTAGTCCTGTCAATGTGACTTTAGCGTCTTTGGTGCTGCACGTTACCGCACTGACCACGGTCCTTTCCATATCAGAATCCTCCGCACAGACGAGAGTGCCTTCCTCGTTATCGAAACTCGAACGCACAACAATAGGCACATGGTGGATCATCCCAAGTTCCACCGCCCTTATGTGGAGCACTTTGGCGCCGAGAGAGGCCATCTCAAGCATTTCTTCATAACCGATCCGGTGGAGCTTGCGAGCCTTACTGGTAATGTTGGGGTCAGTGGTGTACACGCCGTCCACGTCGGTGAAGATCTCGCACGCATCTGCTTTGAGCGCGGCTGCCACAGCTACGGCCGAGGTATCGGAACCGCCGCGCCCCAGAGTGGTGACTCTTCCCGATGGGTCAACTCCTTGGAATCCTGCGACGATCACGATGTTGCCCGCGTCCAAGTCAGCCATGATAGAGGTCTTGTCCATGTCTTCTATTCGAGCGGTACCGAACGCGCTGTTCGTGCGCAAAGGTATCTGCCATCCGAGAAAAGATCGTGCCTTGTACCCCATGGATTCCAGCGTGATCGCCAGGAGAGCCACGCTGACCTGTTCGCCCGTCGCCAGAAGCACATCGACCTCTCGCTCGTTGGGAAGTCGCGTTATCTTCCGAGCCATGCCGAGGAGCCGATCGGTCTCTCCTCCCATGGCAGAAACCACGACCACAATCTTGTTTCCTTGATCGTATCGCTCTGCCACTCTCCGGGCCACGTTTGCAATCCGTTCCAGATCCCCAACAGATGTGCCACCATATTTTTGAACAATCAGGGCCATTCGTGCCTCTCCAAGAAACTAAGCCTGCGAGTCATGGACGCCACTTCACAGCAGATTTGTCAGGGCCTTTCTGCACGCTTCTCGATTTCCGCTTTGATCGCCGCCTCGCGCATTCGCAAGTCCCAGGAGCCGTTTTCGTTCCAGGTCAGCTTGATTCGGCGAAGGTTTTCCGCGCCGGCAACTTCGATTGCAATGCTTAGCGATTCATACCCCATGTCCTGGAGCTTTTCTGCCCATTCCACCACCACCGCGCCGTCTTCTAAAGCCTCGTCGAGCCCGATCCCTTCCACTTGATCGCCTTCGATGCGGTACAAGTCCGCATGGTGGACGGGGAATTTACCCTCAAAACTGTTGATCAGCGTGAAAGTGGGACTGACCACGTCATGTGGCGAAACTCCCGTGGCTGCCGAGACAATCCCTTTAGCCAGCCTGGTCTTTCCTGAGCCAAGCTCGCCAAGAAGCAGAACCAGATCTCCGGGCTTGAGAACGCGTCCGATAACAGCTCCGAATTCGATTGTCTCCTGCTCCGAGGCAGTTTCCACTTCCAAAGTCGCGCACATGGTCCCCAGCCGTCTTTGCGCAAGGGCCTGATCCATGCTATGCTCGAAGCGCATTGGAGAAAAAGGGCCCATGCCCGGCGCAATTTTTTAGCATAGACGCCTTTGGGGTTTGCCGCAAGCAATTCATATGACATGCTCGCTTGACCGGATCTTTTAGCTGAAGGTGAGGTTGCTTGAGAAGACGAGCCGTCCAATTCATTGCCCCGGGCAAGGTTTCAGTAGTTGAGGAATCCCTGAAAGCCCCAACTGGTGACCAGGTCCTTGTGGAGACGCTCGTTTCCGCAGTCAGCGCAGGCACCGAACTACTCATCTATCGAGGCGAATGGCCCCCAAATCTCCCTGTTGACGAAAGCATTCCCGCGCTCCAGGGAGCTTTCCAGTATCCTCTGAAATACGGCTATGCGTGTGTCGGCCGAGTGCTCGAAATGGGTTCGAAGGTAGATCCTTCGTGGACAGGGAAGCTTGTCTTCGCGTTTAATCCGCACGAAAGTCATTTCCTCAGCCGTCCCGAGGACTTGGTGCCTTTGCCGTCCGATCTCCCACCGGAACGAGCCGGCTTGCTGCCAAACATGGAGACTGCCGTAGCGTTTGTGATGGACGGCAGACCGCTCATCGGAGAGCGCGTGGTCGTATTTGGCCAGGGGGTTGTAGGTCTGCTGACCACTGCGCTTCTATCGAGGTTCTCCTTGGGAGGTCTGTACGCTTTGGACAGATTCCCCATGCGCCGCGATCATTCGCTCGCGCTGGGCGCGGATTCCGCATTCGATCCCGCGGATCCTCTTGCCATGGATTCGTTGATGACCTTTCTCGAAATAGACCGCGGGGGCGGAGCCGACCTCACGTACGAGTTGTCCGGTAACCCGGCTGCCCTTGACCAGGCCATATCCGTCACCGGCTTCGGTGGTCGAGTGGTGGTGGGTTCCTGGTACGGCGCGAAGAGGGCTGACATCGACCTGGGCGGCAAATTCCACCGCGGTCGCATCAGGCTGATCAGCAGCCAAGTGAGCACTATTGAGCCCGAGTTAAGCGGGCGGTGGACAAAGAAACGCCGCCTTAACCTGGCGATTGGGATGCTCCGCAAGCTGAACACGCTGGACCTGATATCACACCGTTTTCCCATCAGTAACGCGGACGAAGCATATGCGCTGCTCGCCCAAAATCCCGAGGATGCGCTCCAGGTTGTTCTTACGTACGAGGGGTAAAATGAGTTTACAAGCAGCGAACGGGACGTATACCGTGGCAGTGGAACGTGAGTTCACGGCCCAACATTTCCTGGTGGGTGGAGATTGGGGCCCGGAGAACGATCCTCATCATCACGACTACAAGGTTGAGGTCCAGGTGGAGGGACGCGGTCTCGACCGGCACGGTTATCTGGTGGACATCGTCGATCTGGAGGCGGCGCTGGATGATCTGGTAGCGCGATTCCGCAACAGCATGCTCAACGAGCTGCCCGAATTCCAGGGCCTTAATCCCAGTATCGAGCACTTCTGTCGCATAATTTGCCAAAGCCTGCGGGGACAGCTCCGCGGCGACCATCTCTCTGCCCTTACCGTGAAGATCTGGGAGAGCACTATAGCCTGGGCGTCCTTCCGCCAGGAGGTCCCTTGAGGATCGGCCTGGTCATCTATGGAGATCTGAATATTGTGACAGGCGGCTTCATATACGACCGCCGCGTCGTTGAATTCTTGAGAAACCAGGGAGATTCGGTCGAAGCTTTTTCACTGCCGTGGCAGACCTATGGCCGTTGCCTGTTTCACAACCTTTCGCGCGATTTCCTGCGAACTCTCACGGCAGCCCCTCTGGATGTGCTCCTCCAGGACGAATTGAACCATCCCTCTTTATTTTGGCTCAACCAAAGGCTTCGAGACCAGACGCGGTTCCCGATCGTCTCAGTAGTGCACCACTTGCGATCCAAAGAAATGAGGCCGGCCTGGCAAAGTCGTTTGTACCGCTGGGTAGAGCGCAAGTACCTTCTGACCTGCGACGGCTTTATCTTCAATGGCGAAACCACCCGCGGCACGGTGGAAGAGCTCATAGGCCCTTGCCAATCGTTTGTGGTGGCGCCTCCTGCTCCGAATATCACTGGTCCGCAGCTCACTGAAGAAGAGGTCAGGCAGCGGTCGTTTTTGCCAGGACCGCTCCGAGTCATTTTTGTGGGGAGCCTGATTCCACGTAAAGAGCTCCATACCCTCATCCGAGGACTGGCATCCGTCCCACACGATCTCTGGCATCTTGAAGTGGTCGGGAGCCCGGACTACGATCGGCCGTACGCAGATCGCATCGAGCGTCTCATAGCCGAGGAGCAGGTGTCCGACAACGTCACTATGCGCGGGCAGCTCGGCACCGAGGAGTTAGCGCAACTTTTGCTGGAAAGCCATGTCCTGGCCGTACCGTCTTCGTACGAAGGGTTCGGTTTCGTGTACCTGGAAGGAATGGGATTCGGTCTGCCTGCGATCGGCTCTACTGACGGCGCGGCGCACGAAACCATCACCCACGGTCGGAACGGCTTTCTGGTGGCGCCAGGCCGGCACGATCAGGTGGCGACCCATGTGCTCGATCTGAGCCAGGATCGAGAACGGCTCGTACAGATGAGCCTCGCGGCTCTTGAGCGGTACGGCCAGGCCTCGACATGGGAGCAAACCGGGACAGCTATCAGAGAATTCCTGCTTGAGCTGGTGCATTGAGATGCCCATCCCGTCCCAATTTCAACTGACAAGATACCTGGCTTCCAAGAAGACGGTGGACGACCGCGCTCTGAATCAAGCAGTTATGGGCGAGCTTGCCGCGCAGCTCTCAGCCATGTCATCGCCCGAGCCGATCCGAGTTCTGGAAGTTGGGGCAGGCATCGGCACTATGGTGGAACGGCTCCTGGAACGGAAGATCCTGCGCCGGGCCGCATACACCGCGCTAGACCGTGACGCGGAACTCATCGCCGAGGCAGAGCGTCGTCTGCCCGATTGGGCCCGATCCTCCGGATTCCAAGGAGTAAAGGAAGCACCCTCTCAGATCCGGCTGCGCCTTGGGGAACAGGATGTTCTGGTGCGACTCGAAGCAGCGGATGTGCTCGATCTTATCGAAAAGAAACAACATGGAGGCGGCTGGGACCTGCTCATTGCCAATGCATTCCTCGATCTAATGGATATTCCGTCAGTGCTCCCCGCTCTATTTGCCCTTTTGCGTCCAACAGGCATCTTCTACTTCACAATCAATTTCGATGGAGCCACCATTCTGATGCCGGAGATCGAGCCGCGGCTGGATGACAAGATTGAGCAGCTCTACCACGACACCATGGATCAGCGCATCATCAATGGGAAGCAATCAGGACACAGCCGGACAGGTCGGAGGCTCTTCAGAATAATACCGGAAGCAGGCGGGGAGATCCTCGCCGCGGGAGCTTCCGACTGGGTGGTTTTCCCTCAGAATGGAGCTTACCCCGCGGACGAGGCCTATTTCCTTCACTTCATTGTTCACACCATCGGTCAAGCGCTCAAAGGCCATCCGGCCCTCGCGGGAGAGTCGTTCGGGGAATGGATAGACCGGAGACACGACCAAATAGCAGCAGCGGAACTGGTCTATATCGCCCATCAGATCGATTTTCTGGGACGAGCACATCAGTAGGTTAATGCGCCTGTTTCGGCGATAGAAGTGTCGAGTCGGATGGACGGCAGAGAGAATCGACACCTCGGGAAAGGCTTGCAAAGTCAGTGTTTCAAGGGCATATTGTGGTGAGAAGACGGCTGATTTGGAGACGAGGACATGAAATTCTATTCGTTCCAAATTGTGATCGAAAAGGAATCGGAAGACGAAGGGTATTTCGCGTATAGTCCCACTCTTCCTGGATGCTTCAGCAACGGAAGGACCATCGAAGAGACAAAACGTAACATTCGCGATGCCATAGAGCAGCATTTGGCGTCTCTGCTAGAACACGCGCAGACGGTGCCGCAACACGAGCGACTCGTTCATGTGGAAGAACTCAGCATCGGGGTGCCCTGATGCGCCGCATGCCTCAGGTTACTGCACGGGAATTGATCAGGTTCCTCAAAGCGAAGGGCTTCGTGGAAGATCGACAATCCGCGAGCCACCTAACATTGTGGCACGAGGAACGCAAGCTGTCGCTAACGGTTCCTGTTCATACCGGATGCGATATTGGACGAGGTCTGGCCATACGGATTCTCAAGGATGCGGGCTTCAGTGTAGAAGATTATCTGGCCTGGAAGTGACCACGTGCACGTGGAAATGAGCAGGAACCAACGGGAAGTAGCACTCCAACCCGAATAGAAAAGGCCCCTTCGGGCCTCGATGGCTTTTGCCATCCACCTCCGGTACCCCGGATTACTCATAAGCTAGTACGGAAACGGACACGAGGCAAGGAAAACCGAATGCTGCGAGCGCCGAATCACGTGCGATTGTCGACGCCCGTCTCGGTTGCGAAAATGGTCAAGCGCTCAAAAGCCATCCGGCCCTCGCGGGTGAGCGGTTCGCAGACTGGATAGACCGGAGACACGCGCAAATCGAAGCCGCGGAACTGGTCTACATCGCTCACCAGATCGATTTTGTAGGACGCGGACATGCTTGAAGTTCTTCACGGGTCAGAGACCATAAAGACTTCCGTATTTCTTCTCCAGGTACTCTATCAGATACCTCGGCTCCAAATCTTCGCCAGTCACAACTCGTAACAGGTCTCGAGGGAGGTAACGGCTTCCCTGGGAGTGGATCTTATTCCTGAGCCATCCCAAGAGTGGGCTGAATTCACCGCGCTCGAACTGAGCCTCCAGGTCCCCAAGGTCAACGCGTGCCTTGGCAAAGAACTGGGCTCCGTACAAATTCCCAAGGGTATACGTAGGGAAGTATCCGATAGAACCACCCGACCAGTGCACATCTTGCATCACGCCTTGCGCATAGTCAGGGGGGGTTAGCCCCAAGTAAACGGACATCTTCTCATTCCACGCGTCGGGCAAGTAATCCACGCGCAGGTCGTCTCGCATCAGGGCGACTTCAAGCTCGAACCGGAGCAGAATGTGCAGGTTGTACGTGACCTCGTCGGCTTCCACTCGGATTAGATTCGGGGCCACCTCATTGACGGAGAGCAGGAAGTCATCCATCGGAACGTCCCGTAAGGAGTCAAAGCGCTCCTGCGCCTGGGGATAGAAGTGGCGCCAGAAGGCACGGGAACGAGCAACCATGTTCTCCCAAAGCCGCGATTGTGATTCATTGATCCCTAGAGAAATCGGCCGACACAGGGGCTGGCCCCAGTGATCAACGGGTAAGCCTTGATGATACATGGCGTGGCCGGCCTCGTGGATCACACCGAAAAACGCCGCATTGAAGTAATGATCCTGATATCGTGTGGTAATTCGCACATCCCCAGGACCAATCCCCGTGGTAAAAGGATGAGCCGACACATCCAGGCGCCCTGCTGAGAAGTCAAATCCAAGCTGTTCCGCGACCGCGCGTGCGAAGCGCTCCTGTTCCTCGACCGGGAAGGGCCGACTCCTAAGCGCGGGATCCGGTTTCTTTGCCGAACCCTGAATGCGATCGAGCAACTGCACCAGAGGTTGCTGGAGGCTCTTCAGCACAGGCTCAAGAGAACTGGTTGTGGCTCCCTGTTCGTAGTCGTCCAGGAGCGCATCGTACCGCTCTTCGTCATAACCGTACGCGTCAGCCTGCTGCCGTTTAAGCTCCACGAGCCGTTCCAGATAAGGCTTGAAGGCCGCCCAATCGTTGGCCGGCCGGGCACGCTCCCACGCGGCCTCGCCTTCGGCCCCGGCTCTAGCCAGTTCCACCGCCAGTTTCTCCGGGATTTTTGTTATCCGCTCGTAGAGCCTCTTCCATTCACGGATATTGACCGCTTCGACGGTGAGCGGATCGGTCGTAAACGCGGACTTCTCCAGCACAGCGAGCAATTCCCCAATGCGCGGGTCCGTGCGTCGATTGTGGATGAGCCTGGCTAGGAACGTGAGCTGATTGATCCGATGGGAATGGCCCTTTGGTGGGATTTGAGTGCGCTGATCCCAATGGAGAAGGGCCGTAGTTGACGACAGGTATGCCGTGTCCTTTTCCCGCTGGGCAAGCTCTTCATACGCCTCTTGTGGAGTCATGGGGTAATCCTCTGATCTGAGCCGATGTGAAGGGGCCTGAAAAAGGTGCGTACCGGCAGCTCAACCGGGGCCTCTCGTGCCGGATCTTATTCCACAAGAGGTTTTCTTGCAAATTACTCGTCTGCGAGTGAGCCGGAAGGAGCCTTGTTTGATGCCCGGCAAGTTCTGATCGCTTGGAGAGCGATTTGAGATTCGGAGTGCTTTAAACCGGGAGTTGACCCTCTGACCGAGACTTGAAGCCAGCATAATTGCATATCAGGCTGAAATTTGGACGTTATTTATTGAAATAATGTGATTAGTCTGATATAATAATGGCATAAATAAAAAAGGTCATATTATTTGTTCAGGTTGTGGCTAATTACCCTGACCTCGATCATGAAGCTAACCAACAACGCTGTCAGGCAAACCGCGGGCGACGCAAAAAGTCGTGCGGACAGAGATTGAGGAACTAATCTTAACGTGCGAGGGACATCATGACGCTTGAGATCACCAACCGCTTCACGTATCAGATCATTTTTGCCGGCGAGGCCGACACTCTACGCGCGCTGGTCGAGAGAGCTGTGGAGCTCGGCATCGATCTGTGCGAGGCAAATCTGATGGGTGCGGACCTGCGTGGCGCGCGGCTCGCTTCCGCGCGGCTCAGCAAGGCTTATCTGTACGGCGCGGATCTTACCGGCGCGGTGCTCGACAATGCCGATCTATTTGACGCGAAGATCACAAAGGCGGACCTCACGAAGGCCAAACTGCGGGCGGCCTGTCTAAGTGACGCGAATCTCTACCGAGCGGATCTTAGTTCCGCGGACCTCACCGGCGCGGATCTGGAACGCGCGGATCTGATCGCGGCAAACCTGTCCGGGGCGCGTCTCAGGAATGCCAACCTTTCGCGTGCGTACCTCACCAGAACCGACCTGACCGGCGCGGATCTCGCGGGCGCGGATTTCACAGGGGCTGAGCTGATCCTAATCCGCGGCCTCAAAGTAGACGAGCGGGTGGTAGCCAGTCCGTCGCGGCATATGTACGGCGGGGCTTATTAATTACGGCTTGGCGGCGAATAGGACGGGAAATCGAACTCGCGTAGATCGACGAGAAGGACACAGATTCGATCGTTTTGGGTTACATCAAGTCCTATTCGCCTGGGAAACAGAAGAGAATCCATGGAGATCGAAGACATTCTTCTGTGGATAAGCCGGATTTCGGTCGTGATCTGGGGCGCGGTTCTCGTCTGGTGCGTGGCGTCACTCGTTATCAAGTCGAGACGTGAACGGCAATGGCTTGACAAGTACGTCCCTACATTGCAGCGCGAACTGGATGAGACCTCAGTAACTTCGTGGGACACACTCCAAGAAATCCAGCGAAAAAAGGCACTGAAGCAGAAGCGCGGCAAGCCGTAGGCCGCGTTTCAAGAGCCTCGGGGGTTCTCACGCTCGCGAGGGCTCAGGTCTCTATTCGTCGTGGACCAGGTCCAGCCAGTACGACGCCACAATTCCCCAGATCGCATTGAATAGTATCACCAGGATGGGTGTCAGGGTTCCCAGGCCTAGTCCAAGCATCCCCTTGCCAAGACCGAACGGGAAAACGATAAAGAGCTGGCCGAGTGTCGGGCCGATGCTGAAGAGCAATCCCCTGAGTAAAGGCGATCCTGGCAGGAACGGCAGCAAGAAGAGGAATCCCCACAGCCCTCCCCACACCAGCCTCGGATAGAGCCATCCCACGGTAAGGGAAGGGGCCATCTTTACGCCCAAGGCCGCGGAGATGCCGAGCGTGCCGAAGAGCCAGGCTGCCAGGCTATTGACCGCCGCGCCCACATTCCCTGCCGCATACGCCAGTGAACAGGTCTTCAAAAGCTTCTGCATGGGTTTCGTCCTTTCATGATGGTTATAGGGTTTGCCAGAAGCGATGGCCTGTTGACCATCCGTCACCCCGGCGCAAACCGAGGCCCAGTCCCGCGCGGAAAGGGGCACTGAAAAGACTGGAATCCGGCTTTTCCTTGAAAATGATCCAGTCTCAATGGAGGAAGCAACTCTTGTCTGGTGCCACGGATGTGCCGAAGGCTCATCCGTGCCGGTCTGGTCCGTCGGAACGTCCTTGGCATAGGGGCCAACCCCGCTGGCGAGGGTCTCGTGGGCTATCGGGCAATTACGTGCAAGCACGGATGAGTCCCGTGGGACGGGACACATCCGTGGCACCAGACTCGATTGCAGCATTTTCATGTTCCGTTGTGATCGGGCAATCATGGCGGTTCGCCGGAATGACCGTAATGCGCGGCCGCGAATCGGACGAAATTTTTCTCGACAGGTATAAGCAAATCGTTTTCGTGGTAATTTAAAAATCTTCGGCTACGGTCCGGGGTCATAATACTATTGGAAGGAATCGCTGTGGCGAGGCGAAAGGTCTTGATCAGCGCAACGGAGCTGGTCGACCGGATCAGGTCCGGCGCAAGTGACGAGACCCTCATGGGGCAGTACGGCATCTCCGCCCAACGGCTGGAGAGGTTACTCCAGAAGCTCGTCCGAGCAGGAAAGATAGCGCAGGCCGAGCTGGATGCTCGGCTCCTGGCCTCGCAGCGCTCCCACATTGTCGAGCTGACCCCCCGTGTGCCGAGTGCGGTCCCGGCCGTGATCGATCCGGATGATGCGGTCCGGGCCATCAGGCAAGGGCTGACGGATTCAGCCCTCATGCAGAAGTATAACTTGTCCGCGAGAGGGGTGGACAGCCTCTTCAGAAAACTTCTGGATGCAGGGTACATCAGTGAAGTCGAACTTAACGCACGCAAGCATTCCCTTGGATGGGCGGAGCTTGCGTTCGGGAATGACCAGACGGGGCTGGATAAAGGGTTTGAGTCCGACGACGAAGCGTTTGCGCCGAAAGAAGCCTGGTTCAGAGCTCTAGTCGCGAGATATAAGACAGCTTTTGCTGCGGTCGCGGGCGCAGTGGTTGGAGCCTTGGTAATCATTGCCGTTGCGTTTGTAGCGGACGATTTCATCTTTTCCATGCAACGAAGGGTTCATCAGGTTCCTGGGTCTGCTCAGCGCCAGCACGACACGGTCGCGGTCAAAGTCGAGGATTTGATCCTCATCCTGGAAGCCATCCGAGCAGAGGCCGCAGGAGAGAAGCTCAGGGCCTCGGTTCCCGATCCATCGGAATATCGCAGGTGCATGAAGTCCTGCCAGGACGACTACGAGCGGAGCGAGGACTCGGATCAAGCCATGCTTGTTGACTGCCGAAAGGCGTGCATCGCCCGCTACTCGGACAGCATAAGGAAAATCCGAGAACAATATTACGACCCGGCTGGTCCTCGAACCAAGAAGCGGTAGCAGAAACGGCGGAATGGGAGGCTCTTGGGCCAAGGCGAATTGTGACGAAAAACCTAGGAATAATCGAATGATCTGACTTGACAAGAGCAGCCGGTTCGTGTACTGAATGAACTTTAACTTTGCGGTCAAGATCTCCTAGTTCTTGGGGAATAAGCCTCTTTTTGCTGAACATCGGACATAATCGACGAATCCGGTCGTGCGGAAACTGACGCCGAACTGGCGGCGTCTCCGTGTACACTCCACACAGACCGGTTTTTTCCAAGAGGGGCGTTTGAGGACCGGGGCATGCTTCACCGCAAGCGAAAGGCAGACAATATAGTGAAATTGCAAGATATTCTTAAAACGAAGAGGAATGCGATCCTCAAAGACTGGTTTGAACTGGCAGTGAATCAGTACCCCACCGACGCAAGGAAATTCCTGGTGACCGTGGAGAACCGCTTTGCCAATCCGATCAGGGCATCGCTCCTTGATGGGATGAATGGGCTGTATGACCGGCTCGTTGCCGGAGAAACATTTGAAACGCAGGATTCGTGTGCGTTTCTGGATGCCGTGATACGGGTGCGCGCGGTTCAGGATCTCACAGCGGCTCAGGCCATCGGATTCATATTTTTCCTGAAGGATGCGGCGCGGGCCGCGCTGGCTGGGGAGATTGGGCGTGACGGTATGCCGGAAGAATTATTGACATTCGAGTCAAAAATCGATAACGTTGCGCTCCTCGCCTTCAACATGTTCATGCAGTGTCGAGAAAAGATCTACGAACTGAAAGCCACTGAGCTGAGAAACCGGACTTCTCGCATTCTCGAGAGGGCCAGTAAGATCTGGGACGCGCAGGAGCGTGCGCCTGAAGAGCGGTAACACGATTACCTTAACAATAGACGAGGTGGTGGCAGATGAACCCATGGTATTCGGTGCTCATTTCCCTCTTCATCGTCATAGGGCTTGTATTGATAGCCCTGATTGGAGTAGGGAGCATAGGCCTGAACAGTCTGTTCGGGGTTTACATCCCGTACATAGCGTTCGCCGCATTCATCATCGGCTTCATCTGGCGGGTGGTGGAGTGGGCGAGGGTGCCTGTCCCGTTCAAGATTCCTACCACGGGCGGACAGGGCAAGTCCCTGCCGTGGATGAAGCACGAGAAGCTGGACAGCCCCTTCACTACAGGTCAGGTGATTATCCGGATGTTCCTGGAGGTATTCCTTTTCCGGTCGTTGTTCCGGAACCTGAAAGGGGAGCTTCGGGGCGGTCCACGGTTGACCTTTGCGTCAGCCAAGTGGTTATGGCTGTTTGGCATTCTTTTTCATTATTCTTTCCTTACCATCGTGCTGCGGCATTTGCGGTTTTTTACAGAGCCTGTGCCACAGTGGGTGCAGCTCATAACTAACCTTGATGGATTTTTCGAAATCCTGGTACCAACCTTCTTTTTGACGGACGCGGCATTCCTGCTTGCCGCAACCTTACTCTTCCTCAGGCGAGTAGTGATTCCCCAGCTCCGCTACATATCCCTTCCCAATGACTACTTTCCGCTGTTCCTGATTCTGGGCATCGGGATTTCAGGAGTCTTGATGCGCCAGGTCTTCCACGTGGATCTGGAGAAGGTCAAGGAGCTGACCATCGGGTTGGCGGCCTTTAGCCCGTCGGTTCCCAAGGAGTTGGGATCCATCTTCTATATCCACCTCTTCTTGGTGAGCGTGCTGGCCGCGTATCTGCCTTGGAGCAAGATCATGCACGCGGCTGGTGTCTTCATGAGTCCCACCCGGAATATGGCTAACAACAACCGAGCAGTCCGACACATCAATCCCTGGAATTACCCGGTGAAGGTACACACGTACGAGGAATACGAGGACGATTTCCGGGCAAAAATGAAAGAAGTCGGACTACCTGTGGATAAGGAGTAAGCGATGTCACTGGAAGGCCTTCCGAAACCGGAGAATATGCAGATAGATTTTGAGGTGCCCCAGACCGACTGGCTGGAAACCCCTACAACATTCAGGCCGGGTACGTTCAGCTTCCCTGCGGCCCCCAAGAACATTAAATACATGGGAATGGCCAACCCTCGGGAATGGTCACCCACGGAAGAGGATTGGAAACTCCCCGACAACTGGCAGCAGATTATCCTCGATGGGTTGAAGGAGCGTCTGGAGAAATACCGATCCTTTAGACTCTTTATGGATATCTGCGTGAGGTGTGGGGCTTGCGCGGACAAGTGCCACTTCTTCCTGGGAGGTGGCGACCCGAAAAACATGCCGGTGCTCCGGGCTGAGCTTCTCAGATCGGTGTACCGAAAGGAATACACGCTCGCGGGCAAGATCCTGGGCCGTATGGTCGGCGGGCGTGACCTCGACCTCAAAGTGCTCAAGGAGTGGTTCTATTACTTCTACCAGTGCACGGAATGTCGAAGGTGCTCTCTGTACTGCCCGTACGGCATCGACACCGCGGAAATCACGATGATCGGCCGCGAGCTGCTCAACCTGGTCGGCTTGAATATCAACTGGGTTCAAGAGCCGGTCGCGAACTGCTTCAGGACCGGCAACCATCTGGGCATTCCTCCCCACGGTCTGATCGACATGTGGGAGTTCTGCGTGGACGACATAGAGAATATCACGGGGATCAAGGTCGACCTGCCGGTCAACCGCAAGGGGGCTGAAATCCTGATGGTGACTCCTTCGGGTGATTACTTCGCAGACCCGGGGACCTACACCTTTATGGGCTATCTCATGCTCTTCCATGAGCTCGGTCTGGACTATACCTGGAGCACCTACGCCTCAGAAGGCGGCAACTTCGGCCTGTTCACCTCCCACGAGACCATCAAGAGACTCAACGCCAAGATCTATGCCGAAGCCAAGCGTCTGGGAGTCAAATGGATCCTTGGCGGCGAGTGTGGTCATATGTGGCGGGTGATCCATCAGTACATGGACACCATGAACGGTCCCGCGGACTTCCTGGAAGTGCCCAAGTCGCCCTTCACGGGGACTGTGTTCGAGAACGCAAGATCCACCAAGATGGTCCATATCACCGAGTTCACGTCGGACCTCATCAAGCACGGAAAGCTCAACCTGGATCCCAGCAGAAACGACAAGATTATCGCGACGTACCATGATTCCTGCAATCCGGCGCGTGCCGCAGGCCTTCTCGATGAGCCACGGTATGTCATCAATGCCGTCTGCAACAACTTCCATGAGATGCCGGAGAATACGATTCGTGAAGAGACCTTCTGTTGCGGCGGCGGAGCCGGACTCGGCAACGACGAAAACATCGAGATGAGGATGCGCGGCGGCTTTCCGAGAGCCAACGCGGTGAAATATGTCCAGGGCGAGCACGGGGTGAATCGCCTCTTGTGCATGTGCGCTATTGACCGAGCCACCCTGAGCGCGCTTATGGAATACTGGGCGCCTGACGTCGAGGTAGGCGGTATCCACGAGCTAGTGGCAAACGCGCTCATCATGAAGGGCGAAGAAGAGCGAAAGACCGACCTGCGCGGCGAGCCACTGCCAGGCATGGAAGACATGGAGGAAGAAGAGGATGTATAACGCAGGTAAAGTTGTAATCGGGATACTCATATTCCTGGGGTTGTTCACCTATCCGATATGGTCTCCCATAGTCCTGGGCAAGGCCGGACCTCCTCCGCAACTGGAGAAGCCGGATCCGGCCAAGGGGAAGGTCTGCGTGGAGTCGACGGATTACATGAGATCTACCCATATGTCGCTCTTGAACAACTGGAGAGACTGGGTCGTGCGGGACGGCAAGCGCATCTACACCGGCCTGGAGGGCAAGAAGTACACAATGAGCCTCCAGAACACGTGCCTGGACTGCCATAAGAGCAGGGAAAAGTTCTGCGATAAATGTCACAACTATGTCAATGTCTCGCCCAGGTGCTGGGATTGCCACATAGCGCCTGAATACAAGCAACAACAGGCTGTCGCGTGGAGGAGTAAGTGATGGACAAGACCAGAAGAGATTTCTTGAAGATCGCCGGTCTCTCCGCGCTGGGCCTGGGAGCCAAGCCGGCGGCCGATGCGTTCGCGCAATCGGCACAAGGGCCCAAAATTGCGCCCGCGGCCGAGGCGCTCAAGGCGAAGAGATGGGCGATGGTGGTGAACCTGAAGAAATTCAAAGAATCAGGCCCGGATGCGCTCAGAGCCTGCATCGACGCGTGCCATACGGTCCACAACGTGCCCAAGTTCGACAACCCAAAAGACGAGGTGAAATGGATCTGGACCGAGCCTCTCGCTCACGCTCTCCCTAACGAGGAACACCACTTCCTGGAAGACTTCGTCAAGGAACAGATGAAGGGCTTGCCGGTCCTGGTTCTGTGCAATCACTGCGACAACCCGCCGTGCGTCAGGGTTTGCCCTACTCAAGCAACGTTCCAGCGACCCGACGGCGTGGTTATGATGGATTATCACCGGTGCATCGGCTGTCGTTACTGCATGGCAGGATGTCCCTTCGGCGCGCGGAGCCTGAACTGGCGCGATCCGCGGCCGTTTATCAAGACACAACTGAACCGGGAATACCCCACCAGGACCAGGGGCGTGGTCGAGAAGTGCAACTTCTGCGACGAGAGGTTGGCAAAGGGCCTCAAACCCGCGTGTGTGGAGGCCTGCAAGAACAAGGAGCTGGTCTTCGGCGATCTGGAAGACCCGAAGTCCGAGGTCAGGGAGCTCCTTCGTAACAACTTCGCCGTTCGGCGGAAGCCGCAGCTCGGCACCCAACCCCAGATTTACTACATAGTGTGAGGGAACCATGTTTGAAAACGCGTTAAGGGGAAGTAAAGGTTACTGGGCCTGGATTATTCTCCTGTTGCTGGTACTGGGGGCCGGTTTCGCCAACTACCTTCGACAGTGGGAGTTCGGGTTAGGAATAACCGGAATGAGCAGAGACGTCTCCTGGGGCCTTTACATCGGCCAGTTCACCTTTCTGGTCGGTGTTGCGGCCTCGGCCGTGATGCTCGTCCTGCCCTACTATCTGCACAACTATAAGGTTTTCGGGAAAATCACCATCCTGGGAGAATTCGTGGCCATTGCAGCGGTCACCATGTGCCTCTCGTTCATCATCGTTGACTTGGGGCGGCCGGACCGTGCGTTCAACGTGTTGCTCTATCCGACTCCCAACTCCGTCCTCTTCTGGGACATGGTCGTGCTCAATGGGTATCTGTTCCTGAACCTTCTTGTGGGATGGACAGTCTTGGGATGCGAGCAACGGGGCGCGCCGCCACCCAAGTGGATCAAGCCCTTTATCTACCTCTCCATTCCCTGGGCCATCAGCATCCATACGGTGACGGCGTTTCTGTACGCGGGTCTGCCTGGTAGAGGATACTGGCTTACCGCGATCATGGCGCCTCGATTTCTCGGTTCCGCGTTTGCATCGGGCCCGAGCCTGCTGATCCTGTTGTCATATCTGTTGCGCCGGACCACCACGTTTGACCCGGGTCGCGAAGCAATTCAGGCTCTCGCAAAGATCGTGACCTATGCAATGGTTGTGAGCTGCTTCTTTGTGGTGTGCGAGCTGTTCACGGTGTACTACAGCCAGGTGCCGGAGCACGTGAGCCATTTCACCTATCTGTTCAGCGGCCTGCAAGGCAAGTCCGGTATGGTGCCGTTGTGGTGGGGGGTCATCATTATGGGACTCCTGGCCACGGTCCTGCTGATAATTCCACAGACTCGCAATAGCGACACCATCTTGCCCATCGCGTGTGCGCTCGCTTTTGCCTCGCTGTGGATCGAGAAGGGTATTCAGCTGGTCGTCGTGGGTTTTATCCCCAATCCCTTCGAGATGGTTACCCAGTATGTTCCGACATTGCCGGAAATGTCCATCACTCTTGGTGTTTGGGCCCTGGGAGCTCTGATCCTGACCTTGCTGTACAAGATTGCGGTCGCGGTTCGACAGCAGCAGCCGGCCGGGATGGACCACTGAGGCGCGATCCAATTGGCGGATTACTTTACGAGCAAGTGATCGAAACTTGATCTGAGACGGCCCGCACATGCTGCGGGTCGTCTTTTTTTCTTTCAAAGGGAGTGAAGACTCATGGACATCATTGTTCAACGATCCATGCTTATACTGCCTGTGCATGTGAAGCGTTTCGTCGAGAAGGCCTATTTGCGAGGCGCGGACGCCGTAGTTCTCGACCTGGAAGACTCCGTGCCTGCCGCGCAGAAAGAGGAGGCTCGAGGATTCGTCCAGGAGGCTGTTGTTCTCGCGGGCCGTGGAGGCGCGGACGTGCTGGTTCGAGTGAACAACGATCCTTCGCTACTGGAGTATGATCTCGCGGCTGCAATATGGCCGGGGGTTCATGCTGTCTTCGTTCCCAAAGTCGAGTCAGCGAAAGACGTGGCGAACGTGGAAGGGATCATCGAGAATCTTGAAAAGAACCGGAACATGCCTGTGGGTGCAATACGTCTGTCGTTGCACGTAGAGAGTCCCGTGGGTATCCTGAACATTCGTGAAATCGCCTACGCGAGCGAACGCACCGAATCCATGAGCCTCGGGGTGGATGACTACTGCTTGGAAATGGGTCTGGAGCAGACCGGCGATGGCTCGGAGCTCTTTCTCCCTTTGAGCCTGATCGTGATGGCGTGCAGAGCGAGAAAGATCCTGCCCATGGGATTGCTCGCAAGCGTAGCTGAATATTCAGATCTGACAGCTTTTGAACGCGCCGCACGACGAGGCCGAGAATTAGGCACGTCAGGAGCTTTGTGTATTCACCCGGATCAGGTCACGGTACTGAACAGGGTCTTCTCACCTACCGAAGCCGAAGTGGACCATGCCCGCCGGGTGGTCCGGGTCTTCGAAGAAGGTGTTGAGGCAGGTCGTGCAGCAGTCAGCCTGAATGGGCGCATGGTCGACACGCCGATCTACAAACGAGCCAGGGCTCTCTTGGATCACGCGGACGCGATCGCCGCGAAGGAACAACAAAAGGCAAAGGCTCTCGCGCTCCTGGAAGTTTCGTAGATCCCAACGTGTACGCCCGTACCGAGCCCGCGCCCCTCGCGACGAATGCTGGATCTTGCACGGCAACGGAGGAACTTCCTCATCCGGCGAACTGACTAATTGGAGGAGGTCGAGAGGTTCAGGGGCGCGCAATGCTGGGGCGTTTTTTCGGAACCAGTATTCTATTGTCCAAGGTATTGGCATACCTTGCCGTGGCGATGCTCTTTGTCGTCTCACTCTATGCCATAGACCAGCATCAGGAGCTGAAGCTCTTCAACCAGTTCCAGGCGCTTCAGCGGGTGAATCCCATCCCCAGGGCTCAGGAGCTTGCCGACGCGGGCGAATATTGCGAGGCGCTGGAGTATTTGGACTACTTCCGGGAGTACGACTATGTGAGAAGCGATCCGGAAGTCACCGGGCTCTATAACGAGATCAAATCTAAGAGAGACGCCCTGAGCTTCAGCGCTTCAGACGCGTTCAGAGGTCTGTGGAAGGGAAAAGGGGCCTGTGCGGAATCTCTGATCGCAGCGACTGTTTCCGACTTCCTGATTATCGGCGATATCCGGGATCTGACCTGGGGAGTAATCAAGAAATACCAGGGGCAGGACGCGGATGAGTTCACTATGGCCCTGGCAGGGATGGGGATCGTCTTGAGCGGCGTTACCGCGGTCGCGACCCCGGCTTCCGCCGGAACTGCGGCGCCCGCGGGCGTGACAGCGAAGACCTCGGTTTCCCTGCTCAAGTTGGCCAAGAAGATGGGCAAGCTCCCGGACCCGCTCCAGAAATCCCTGATCCGCGTCTTTCGGCAGACCGCAAAGGCAAAGAGCCTCAAGCCACTCACTCCCGTAAGCGAATCCCTTTACCGGATCTCAAAAGTCGATGGTTTGAAAGTTTCCGACTTCATGACCGTGTTGTCCCGCAGCAGGAGCTTGAGCGACATCAAGTTCATGGAAAAGGTCACTGCTACCTATGGTAAACAGACGGGGAAATTACTCAAACTGGGTGGTGACGCACCGGTTAATGTGTTACGCCGATTCGGCACGAAGAATAAGGACGTCAAACAGGCCGTGGATACTGCCATACAGTACGGCCCTGAAGGCATGAGGCTGCTGCAACGTACCGGGCCAAGCGCTTTTTTGAATTACGTGCGGATCGCCAAATATTCAACGAGAGCCACACGAAGCATCTGGAACCAACGCGTGACAAAACTGCTGGGCAAGGCGGTGAGCTACTTGCCTGTCGAAGCCTTGTTCGGGATCGCTGTTTTGACGGGACTGGTGACGGTCTTAGTGCCGACCTATTATGGGCTCAAGGTCTTTCGACACTTACGTGGCAAGATTCAGCCTCATCAAGAAGCGCCAAGCACCGCGTGAGCCCGTTCACGCGTTTGCACGCGGCTCGTCTCGACGTGATGTGTTTCGCTGGAGTTGACCGTTTTCCTTGTCTCCCAGGATCTTAAGAATTCTCAAGAGCGACGTCCGGTCGGATTCCGGGTGCCACTGCTGGCTTGTCCAGCAGTGTTTTCTGCGCATGCACTGCTGGGCAAGCCAGTCCCGCGTCGCGCGGGAGCACCCACACACTCATTCTCGCCTGAGGGATGATCAAGGAGTTGCGTTGGGCATAATGTCGGATTTCGTCCCGCGCAGAACGCGGGACTCAATCCGACCTACGGCTACTTTTGCTTCAACGTTATCTTCACCGTTCGGACGCGAACTCCTACTACTTGCCTAATGGATGCACAAGAGAAGAAGGCAGAATTCCTTGGAAAGCCTCTCGGACGGATCCGTAAGAATTACTGCTGTCCTGCAATCCAGGCGTGATATAGTGACCATCAACGTGAGCGTGGGGAGTTGACGGAATGCCCAAGTTCGAGATTAAGAACAGAAAGACCGGTACGGTCATCTTCAGTGGACGGGCGGGTTCCCTGAAAGAGCTGGTCCAGTCTGCCGCGACAGCAGGGCTTGATGGGACAATGCCCAACCTTATTTTGGCCAAGGTTGGGATCAAGAAGGCTGAAAAAGTTAAGCTATACAACGCAGCCCTAGCCGCGACCGACCTTTCCGAAATAGACCTGACCCAGGCGGTTCTCTCAGGTTCGGACCTGACCGGGTCGGACCTTTCGGGTTCAGATCTATCAGCCGCTGACTTCTCATCCGCGAACCTCAGTCGAGGCTACCTCCAGGGCGCCAATCTGGCCGGAACGAATTTCACCGAGGCTAACCTGAGCGGCGCGAGTCTCTCCGGGGCTAAGCTGGATGGAACGGACTTGACCGAAGCCAACCTGTCCGGCGCCGACCTGACGAAGACAAAGCTGAGCAAGGCCACCTGGGCAAAAGCGGATCTTTCAGGTGCGCAACTTGCCTCCGCAGATCTTTCCAAGATGCGGCTCACGGGAAACAAGATGAAGGGAGTGGATCTGTCGTTTGCCCAGCTCACGGGCGCCACTCTTACCAATGTTGATCTTACTGAAGCCAAAATAGAGCGAGCGAACCTCTCTTCGTGCAACTTGTCGAATTCCCGCCTCGTCGGGGCCGACTTTACCGAGGCTAACCTCACCGGCGCGGATCTCTCGAACGCGAATTTGGAAGGAGCAAGGCTCTCCAGCGCTACGCTCGACGATGCGAAGCTTACCGGGGCCAATCTCAAAGGCGCGAAGCTCGACGGCGCGAAACTCAAGTCCGCGAATCTGTCCGGCGCTCGACTCGTTGGCTCGAATCTCAATGAAGCGGACATGACAGCTGCGAACTTGGCAGGAGCAGATTTGTCCGAAGCGCATCTTCGTCGCGCCGTCCTGAAGGGCGCCAACCTCGGCAACCTTAGGGCTGCCGGAGCCCGGTTTCCCGGCGCGGACTTTTCGGAAGCGGAAGCGGCCGAGGCTCAGTTCCCGGAGGCGGATCTCTCGTCGGTTAGGATGGAGAAAGGCGATTTGTCGTCTGCGGATCTGTCATCCGCGAATCTCACGGAAGCGAAATTTGACCAGGTGAAGCTGGTTGGAGCCAAGCTCCCGAATGCCCAGATGGCCAGAGGTCAGTTCCACGCGGTAGACGCGACGGGAGCCGACCTGCGAGGAGTGGATCTCTCGGAGTCGGATCTTCACGGCTCGAAGCTTGACTCTGCGGATCTGTCAGGGAGCACACTCTCCGGAACGAAACTGAGCGGTATCAGCATGTTGGGTACCCTTTTCGTACAAGCGGACCTCACTCGCGCGGATTTCTCGTGGGCTATGATCGACGGCGCGGATTTCACGGGGGTGAAGGTGGGTCAGACAAGCTTCAGGGGCGCCCAGGTCAAGAATGTAAAAGGTATCCGATTTAAGAAGAAAGAGTAGGTTTGACCGAAAGGTCTATTCCAGCGCGTATGCGAAATTGTCGTCACACCCGAAGTAGACGAGTCCGTTAACGATGACAGGGCAGGAATAGATCGCCCCGCCGGCCTTGAAACGCCAAAGTTCATTTCCCGTCAAGAGATCCACAGCATAGACGTGATGATCTGTGCCCCCGAAATAGACGACGTTTTCGACCACTGACGGACCCGCGCAAATCCCGCCCCCTGTCTTGAATCGCCATTTCTCGCGACCCGTTACCGGATCCACTGCATAGAAGATCGTGTCCGCGCTCCCGAAGCAGACGAGATCCGCAAGGGCCGCAATGTGGGATGTGATCTTGTCCCCGGTTTGGAATCGCCAGATCTCCTTGCCGGTCTTGGCTTCCGTCGCATAAACGTGTCCGTCCATCGAGCCGAAAAAGACCCGGCTCTGCGTAACCGCGGCAGAATTGGACACGGGCCCGCTGGTCTTGAATCGCCAGATCTCCTTGCCATCGTGGAGACTGACGCAATATAGGTGCCCGTCGAAGCTTCCAAAGTAAACCGCGCCGTGAGCTACCGAAGGGGTGGAGTAGACCGGCCCGCCTGTCCGGAACTTCCATTTTCGCAAGCCTGTCTCGATGTCCCAGCCGTGCAGGCCCCCGTCGAGACTCCCCACGTATACATTGCCCTGAAAGATGGCCGGCGAGGAGTAAATCGGCCCCGACGTGGCGTACTTGTTCTTCTGCTTACCGCTAGAGAGATCGAGACCGTACAGGCTCCCATCAAGGCTGCCGAAAAAGACAGTCGATTGGGCCACCGCGGGCGAAGAGTGTATTGACGATTCCGTGTCAAAACGCCATTTCTCTTGGCCCGTGAGGGCGTCCACGGAATAAAAGTGTCCGTCAAGACTCCCGAAGTGGGCGCGCCCCACAACTACGGCCGGCGAACCAGGCACCCATCCAGCAGTCTTGAAGCGCCATTTGACGCGGGCGCGAGACCGCAATGCCGTGCCAGGAAAGACCCCGTCGCGCTGCGCGTTTCCGCGGAAGAAGACTTCCCCGGCCGGTACGTTCAAAGGCGGGGAGATCTCAGGGCGCTCTGCCGCCGGTTTCTCCGAGACTTGCACAGCCGGAGGCGCCTGTTTCTGACGGAACTTGGAGACAATGACACCACATTGAGGGCATTCCTCAAATTCGAAGAACTGAGGCATGTTGCACGCGGGGCACCGATACACGTCCAGGTTTAGCGTGTGATCGGACGCGCCGCTCCACAGAGTCACCTCAGCCCGCTTCAGAAGCCCGTTTTCAACCAGTTTTGCGAGCAGACTTTGGAGGCCTCGAGCAGAGAGCCCGTACTTCAGCATCATTTCGCCGTCGCTCAGCCCGGCCCGGATATCGAGGGCAGCATCCCGAGCATTTATTTTCACCCGCGTCATTCCGATGCCTCATCGCATTCGCCGTGCAGAGGTATTATACCGTGAAAGCCGTCGAAAATCGTATGAGAAATCGACCTGCCTTATTCGAGACTCCTGCGAATATGTCCTGGAATGGGCACGAGTGGCCAAGAACACCGAGCATAGACATGAACTTATCCTTGATATATAAATGCGTGCCTGAGTATATGCTTGCTCGTCGGAATGGTAGGCTGGGACGCAGACGTAAGAGAACCTCTACCGGGGAATAAGAAGATCATGGGCGCCCAAGTTTGGACAATCGACAAAAACCGGCCTCAGAAGACTCCGCTTCATGAGGAGGTGGAGAAGCGGTATCTCGCTTACGCGCTCTCCACGATCGTATCTCGGGCTTTGCCCGACGTGCGAGACGGCCTAAAACCGGTTCACCGGCGCATCCTCTACGCGATGCACGCTATGGGGCTGAGTGATGCCGCCAGGATGAGGAAATCAGCCGCGGTAGTAGGAGAGGTAATAGGTAAGTACCATCCGCACGGGGACCAGGCCGCATACGACGCGCTTGTGCGCATGGCCCAGGATTTCAGTCTTAGATACCCGTTGGTGGAAGGTTCGGGGAATTTCGGCTCGGTTGACGGAGATGCGCCGGCGGCCATGCGTTACACCGAAACGCGGCTGAGCGCGTTTGCCGACCTGCTTCTTCATGAAATCGAACAGGGGACCACTGATTTCCGCGCCACATACGACGCGATGGGCAAAGAACCCGACGTGCTTCCTGCCGCGTTGCCCAATCTCCTCCTTAATGGGTCCTCGGGCATTGCGGTCGGCATGAGCTGCTCGTTTCCGCCCCACAATCTCAAGGAGGTGCTCGCTGCTTGTCGTGCTGCCATTCACAACCAAAATGCGCACACGGTGGATCTTCTCCGGTACATCCAGGGACCCGATTTCCCCACGGGAGGAGAGATCCTAGACCAACCCGGGTTACTGGCTCAGATCTATTCGGAAGGGCATGGTTCGATCGCACTCAGAGGGACCTATACGGGTGAAAGCCCTAAGAAAGGCCGTCTCAATCTCATAATCACGTCCATCCCATATTCAGTGAACAAGGCGCGCCTGGTGGAACGCATCGCGCTCCTTATCAGGGAGAAGAAACTTAAGCACGTCCAAGACGTGAGAGATGAGAGCGCGGAAGATGTGCGCGTCGTCCTGGAATTACGAAGCGCGGATGTGGATCCGGAAGCCGTCATGGCGTTTGTGTATAAGCATACGGACCTCCAGATTAACTTTCCAGTGAATTTCATTGCGGTCACAGCCCAGGGTGTGCCGGAGCGGCTGAGTTTGGCGAGCATTATTCGGCGCTTCCTCGATTTTCGGTACGAAACGACCATACGCCGATTGCGCCATCGCTTGTCCATCCTGCAGGAGAGGATCCATCTCCTGGAAGGTTTTGCCACCCTTTTCACCGATCTGGACAAGGCCTTGGACATTATCCGATCCGCACGGAACCGCGCGGAAGCCGCATCGCGCCTCAAAGAGACGTTCGGCCTGGATGACGAGCAGGTGAACGCGATCCTGGAGATGCGGCTGTACCGACTGGTAGAAATGGAAAAAGACAAGCTCCTGGAGGAGCTCGCGGGCAAACGGAACGAGGCGGAGACCATTGCCCGCGATTTGGCCGACCCCAAGCGGCTGTGGAAGATCGTAGACAAAGAGCTTGCCGACATCGAGAAGCGATTCGGTGACGACCGCCGCACGCAAATTGTCAAACACACGGACGCGGTGGCTACCGAATACAACCCAGATGACTTCGTGGAACACGAAGATGCCACGGTCATCGTGTCCCAACAGGGTTGGGTGCGGCGAGTCAAAATGGAGGTGGATGATCCCGCCGCGGTGAAATTTCGCGAAGGGGATGCTTTGTTCGCGATGGCAAGGACGCGGACGGATCGCACGGTCGCGTTCTTCTCGAATATGGGCAAGGTCTACGTGATGCGCGTCCTGGAGGTGCCTGCTACTTCAGGATTCGGCGAGCCGCTGGGCACCCTTTTTACCATGGTGGACGGCGAACATATGGTAGGCTTCATCGCTCCAGACCCGGTTGCAGCGCCGGTAAAGCAGCCTGAAGCTCTGGTCCCGGAGGAAGAACCGCTCGGGATCGAGTCACCCGAACGTGAAATTGCTCAGGGAGATCTCTTTTCCCCTATGGAGCAGGGGAGTCCACAGGTCCCGCAGCCGGGGCAAGAGCGGCCGGATGTGATAGGGCTGGTGGCTACGAGTCACGGCCGGGGATTCCGTTTTGCCTATGATATGCTCCGGGAGCCCACCAAACGGCTCGGACGCAAAATCGCGGGCCTGCCCGAAGGCGCCGAGGTGGTGGCCGTACGTTCAGGCAGTGAGAAACTGGTGGCTATCGCAGCAGATAACGGGCTACTCCTCGTCTTTCCCGCCGAGCAGGTCTCTATGCTCGCGGGTCCAGGCCAGGGAGTGCGCTTAATTAGGCTCGCGCAGGATGCCCGGGTAGCGGCCGTGGAACTGGTCTCAGTCAATGATGTCCTTAGAATTGAGCCCAAGAAGGGCAAGGACAAGACCGTCGCGGTGAACCAGATGCCCGTCGCGAACCGTGCCACGAAAGGCAGGCATGTCTCTCAAAGCATTCGGAACGTGGAGCGCATGAAGGGCATGGATGGTGAAGGACAATGAGCGATTCGTATACCGTCAAAGATATTCAAGTGCTCAAGGGCCTTCAAGCTGTCAGAAAGCGGCCGGGCATGTACATCGGCGGCACGGGCAGGGATGGTCTGCACCAACTGGTGTGGGAGATCCTGGACAACAGCGTGGATGAGGCTCTCAATGGACACAGCAAGCACATCGAGGTGGTGATGCTGGCTGACGGAAGCATCTCCGTTGAGGATGACGGCCGCGGCATGCCGGTGGAAAAGCATCCGACCACGGGAAAAAACACAGTTGAGACCATATTCTGCAACCTCCACGCGGGCGGCAAGTTCGACGACGATGCGTATAAGGTGGCCGGCGGGCTCCACGGAGTCGGAGCGGCAGTGGTCAATGCGCTGAGCGAGCGGCTGGTGGTTCAGGTAAAGCGGGGAGGCAACCTTTACGAGCAGACTTTCAGCCGGGGCAAAGCTAAAGGTGGTCTCGCGGTAAAGAGTAAAGCCGTGGGAACCGGAACCAAGGTGATCTTCCTTCCTGATAGCCAGATATTTGAAGATCGGGCCTTTTCCAAGAATCGCATCCGCGAGCGACTTGAAACCAAAGCGTTCCTCATCGCAGGTCTCAACATAACGCTCAGAGATGAATACGAGGGGAGCGAAGAGGTCTTCTGCTACCCCGGCGGGATCAGCGATTTCCTCGCGAAACTTCTTGCAGCGTCAAGACCGATTGATGCGCAACCGTTTCACTTCCGGTACGACAACGATGTGCGCCTTGAAGTCGCGGTAGCATGGACCGAGGAGACTTCGAACCGCGTCAGTTCATTTGTCAATTCCATACCCACAACTGCGGGAGGCACTCACGAAGCCGCTTTCAAGAATGCTATTACAAAGGCGGTGCGAACTTACCTTGAGAAACGCAACGGCCTCCCGAAAGGCATCAGGGGTATATCCGGGGAAGACGTGAGGGAAGGGTTGGTCGCGATCGTTTCGCTCTTTCTGCATGGAGATGTGGAATTCCAGGGGCAGACAAAGGAGCGGCTGAACAGTACCAAGGCCCAGCAAATCGAACCGTTGATACGCAACGCGCTGGAAACTTGGCTCCACCAGAATCCAGGGCAGGCCGCTGTCATAGCGGGTCGAGTGCTCCTCGCCGCGCAAGCCCGGCAGGCCTCCCGCGCTGCGCGGGACGAAGTGGCTCGCAAGGCAGCGACGCGGCGACTGACGCTCCCCGGCAAACTTGCCGATTGCTCCTCCACCTCACGGGATCAGACCGAGCTTTTCATCGTTGAAGGAGACAGCGCGGGTGGGTCTTCCAAACAAGCCAGGGACAGGAAGTTTCAGGCGATACTCCCTGTTCGCGGGAAGATACTCAATGTAGAGCAGGCGTCGGACGAGAAACTCAAAGCCAACAAAGAGATCCAGAGCATCGTTCAGAGTGTAGGTACCGGTATAGGCAAGGCCTTCTCTTACGATCGTCTGCGGTATGGAAAAATCATCATTAACACCGACGCGGACGTGGACGGCCACCACATCGCGACCCTCCTCTTAACCTTTTTTTATCGTTACCTTCCCGATCTCGTTCGAAAGGGACACGTGTACCTGGCAATGCCACCCCTGTACAGAATCCGAGTCGGCTCCGGCAAGAAAGCCCAGACGCTCTATGTGTTCTCCGACCGAGAAAAGGACGCGATCCTGACTAAGCAGAATGGGAAATCAGTGGAAGTTCAGCGGTTCAAGGGCCTTGGTGAAATGGACGCGCCGACACTGAAGAGCACCACCATGGATCCGGGTACGCGCACGCTTCTCCAAGTGCAAGTTGCCGACGAAGAGGAGACCAACGGAATCTTCGAGACGCTCATGGGAAAAGACGTGAAAAGACGTTTCCTCTTCATCAAAGAGCACGCGAAGGAAGTCCAGGACCTGGATATTTAATAGCCGAGTTCGTTGCCGAGCATTGTTGTGATTCTCAAGAGATTTATCTGAATCGAAGCATGCTGCCGGACGAGCGGGCGGTTTTGGTGGGACGGGCATCTTGCCCGTCATTTGTAGACAAGCGGGACGCCTGTCCCACCCAAGATTTCTGCACATTTCCAGCCCGATATATGTCACTGAACTTATGCGATGGAGGACCTGGTATTGGCAGGATATCGGTCAATTTGGCTTGCCTGCCTCCGGCCGTGGGGCCGCAGTATGGGCTTCGGGCTCGGGAGGCTTGCCTGCCCGATCGGCCATGCCTTTGAGCGCATTGGAAATCATCTGCTTGAGTCCGGGATCTTTTTCGGTTTTGAACGCCTCAACCATCACGGGAAAGACTTTTTCGCTCTCTGCCAGGCTCAGCCTTCGGAGCACATCCACGGCTGATCGCCTCACAGTAAGCTCTTGATCGCTTAAAGCCTTCTGGAGCGCCTTCAGCATCTCGTCTGTTATCGGCCGAAACGAACCGAGCGTGCCCACCGCGAACGAACGCACAGTCAGGTCGCGATGCTTGGTCAAGTTGATGACCGGCCCAATCGCTTGGGGAGCGTTAGCCGCCGCGCTCCTGAGCATTCGCAGCGCGAGCAACTGGTTCTCCTGGTCCGAGTCCTTCAAGCACTTGATGAGAGGATCGACAAAGCCCCCGATCTTGTCGCGATACGCGAGGACGCCTAAGATAGCCTCTCTTCGCACCCTATGGTCCGAATCTTTGAATGCTTTGAAGAGAATGGGGACGCCGTAATCGCCCTTCGGGTCAAGATTCTGTATTGCTACCACCAGATCGGCCCGCGATTCCGGGTCGGTCTTGTCATAGAGGGCCGCCAGATCAGGCACCAGGGCCGCGGCCTGGGGCTTCATGGCGCGCATAACACCCAGAGCGTTTTCCAGCGAAACCTTATTCCCGCCGGCGATAACTTCCTTAAGCCCTGGGAGCACCTTGTCGGGCATTTCTTTGGCTATGGGCCGGAGCGCTTTGCCCGCGGTCCGGGAGGTAACTTCGTGGTCGCTTTTCAGTCCTGCCAAGAGCAGTGGGATTGACGACGCATCTTTGCCCCCGAGCAATGCCAGGCCAAGGCTCGCATTCATACGAACCACGGAATCCTTGTCCTGTTCAAGCGACTTCAATGCCTGCTCCACGCCGGGCTCACCCTTGCCAAGATTGCCCAACGCCAGTGCTACCTCTCGCCGGACGCCGGCATCGTCGTCTTTGGACCGTTCCAGCACGGGAGCAGTGACGAGCTTGACATGCTCCTTGAATGAACCGAGAGACTGCGCGGCCGCAGCTCGAACCTTAGCCTCGGGATCTTTGAGTGCGTCCACCAGAGGGGCAACTGCCCGCAAGGGCCTGCTTCAGCCGCAGCCCAGGTCATATGCGGCCCGTGCCCGAACCGCGGGATCCGGATCCTTTAGACTTTTGATGGAATCATCAACATCCCGAGCCGTTACACTCCCGATCCCTGTCGCTAAAGCGAAGATCAGAAGCGCGGCTATAACCGAAAATCTTCTCATCTTTTGCTCCCGGCGCCCTTGAGCACTTCCTGCTTCTTGCGTTCGAGATATTCCTTGTCCAGTTTCAGGAAACCTTTCTTGCCGAAGAGGGAAAATCGGAGCCACTGTCCCGCGAAGTAGAGGAGAGCGAGGTCATCGGTGCGGATTCTTTCCAGGATATCCTCGTCCACCTTAAACTTCTTCAGGAAGCTGGTGTTGAAAATGAATTCCCTAAATCGATCCGGGTCGTACAACGCCATGTGAATCATGTCTTGCATTTGAGGGTTCCGGATCGGGGATTCCCACAGTACCTCCGCGCTCATGACGTCTTTGAGGTCATGATCGATATCGTCATAGTCGTATAGACCCTGTTCCTGCCTCCATCGTTCCACGGTCCATTCTTGAGGCTCCCGCAGGCCATGACAGGTCTCGGGATCGACGATGAAGCGATACTCCACCCCTTCGTCCGTGTCCAGCGGATACAGCCTGCACGAGTATGGTCGCGCCTCGTACACCTGGCAGCCTTCCGGTTCTACAAAGGGACAGCTCTTGGTAGCGTCGTCACGCATCTTTAGGACAACTGCGGGAATGCCGGTACGCTCCGAAGCCAACCGTACCGTGTACCTCTCCAGAAATTCCGTCGAGGTGATGCCAAGAAGCTTCCGCAATCTGGCCACATCCAGGGGATTGAGGAATATGGTCACGTCACGGCAACAGGAATTGAAGCAATCGATTCCAGGATGGCATCGGAAGTTGAAAGTGTCGTCCCATGTCAGGACGCGTTCTTTGAGAGAAACCTGATCGTTTATCTTCATCAAGTATCCTTTCGTCAGCGTGTGGGAGTGATCTCGGATTCAGGCACGGCTGAGACTCGCTCGATATTGCCTTGGGCTTGTCTGTTCCGGGGATCCAATTCCAGCGTCTTTCGCCAGGCGGCGACGGCTTTGTCCAGGTCACCCAGAAGTTCCCATGCCACGCCTTTCTGGTGATGAGCGCTCACATAGTCCGGCCGTAGGGTCGCTGCCTTGTCGAAACAATTGAGAGCGCGAGAAAAATCCTTCTCCAAGATCAAGTAGATCTGGCCCATATTGTACCATGCCTGCACGTAACCGGGTTCGATCTGTACAGTCCTCTCGAAGGAAGCCAACGCTTCCTTTTCCCTCTTTAGGAAAGTGTATACCACGCCCAGATTGTACAGAATGACCGGATCTTCAGGGTCCAGCGGATGGATACGCTCGAGTCGCGCTGAGGCGGACTGGTAATCCTCGTCTTCCATGTCCGAAAATGTCCGCTGCAGTTCAACCTGAATAAGAAAGAAGTGAGGATTCTCTTCGCCGCGCACAATCTGCTCCAAGACCAGACTCATCCGGCTGATGTGGGCCTTTTCCTCCGGATTTTCAATATAGGTGAGTGCTTCTCCGAACGCCTCGATGGCCTTTTCGATTCGACCCGCACAGGCTCTGGAGGTCCCGAGTCTCACCAACAGCTCGCCCTTTCGGACCTCAGGAGCAGAAGCCAGGGCTTTCTCACAATATTCTGAAGCCTTCAGGTAGTCGTCTATGGCTTCATGGGACGCGGCCAGAGCTTCAAAGACCAGGTGAGGATTGGGGTGGTTCTGCTCGATGGATTTAAGGTTTCGGATAGCCTCATCCCATTTCTTTTCGGATATGAGTTTGAGGGCCTGTGTTCGGACCTGCTCCGGGTTATCGGGATCGGCCGGCGGCCGAAAGATGTCCTGATTAAGACAGCATTTCTTGTACTTGAGGCCGCTGCCGCATGGGCAGGGGTCATTTCTTCGGGTTTGGGGATTCATGGGGGCTCCTCGGGGCCTTCGGAATCAGAATTTAATAATATATCACAATGAGCTCTCCGGCAGAACGGAAACGGAACATCCCTTTTTCGTACAAAACCATCGCCAGATGCCAAAAAAACAAGTTGACAATCACCCTAGTCTTTGATTTAATTACGCTCTCTTCGTTGCTTCGACCCGCCATAAGCCGTATGGGGCGGCGACGGCGACCGGGTGCGCATCACAGATCGCTTACATGAGGGATGATCACGGTTCTCTGGGAGTTCGACAGTATGCTATGAGCGTGGAAGCAAGTCCACCCGTCCGTGCGATATTCCACGCAATTCGAGAGCTCCTTATTCCCCTGATGTGAGCGAACGGGACAGGTTCACCGACATGAGTGCACACGCGTGAGGAGTGTGCTGCACCGACCATGTGTAGAAAGGAGGGATCTGAACAGATCTAGGTCACGACGTATAGTAGATTGTTCGAGGTTCTCTACAAACATCACGACCAGTTAGGAGGTTTTGTTCATGCCAAGCTATGTGATCATGGAGAAGTGCGATGGATGCAAGGGTCAGGACAAGACCGCTTGCATGTACATCTGCCCCAATGACCTGATGGTCTTGGACAAGGAAAAGATGAAGGCCTGGAATCGGGCGCCGGAAATGTGCTGGGAGTGCTACAACTGCGTGAAGATCTGCCCCCAGCAAGCTATTGACGTCCGCGGCTATGCCGACTTCGTTCCCATGGGCGCTTCCGTGGTACCGCTGCGCGGTTCCGAGGACATCATGTGGACGGTCAAATTCCGCAGCGGCATGGTAAAGCGGTTCAAGTTCCCCATCCGGACCACTCCGGAAGGTTCCGCAGTGCCTGATGGCGGCTTTGGCGAGGTCACCACTGATCTGGCAAGCCAGTGCCTTTACAATGAGCCTGCCGCGCTCCGGCTGGATGCGCTTCCCACCATCAAGAAGTAACTCGGTTAGGAGGTAGAGATGGCGAATTTTGAAACTGTTGAGATCACCACTGACATATTGATCTGTGGTGGCGGTATGGCTGCCTGCGGCGCGGCGGTGGAGGCCTCTTATTGGGCCAACAAGAACGGTCTCAAGGTTACCCTTGTTGACAAGGCCGCCATGGACCGTTCCGGCGCCGTTGCAATGGGCCTTTCGGCCATCAACCAGTATGTGGATATAAACAGCGGCAACAACACCTGCGAAGACTATGTAAACTATGTCCGGAACGACTTGATGGGCATTACCCGTGAAGACCTGGTCTATGACATCGCCCGTCACGTGGACTCCACCGTGCACCTGTTCGAGAAGTGGGGTCTGCCGATCTGGAAGGACGAGAAGGGCAACTTCGTCCATGAGGGCCGTTGGCAGCTTATGATCAACGGCGAGTCCTACAAAGTGATCGTGGCCGAGGCTGCGAAAAACGCGCTGACTAAGCAGGGCGGCGAGTACTTCGAGCGCGTCTTCATCACCGAGCCCCTCCTGGACGGCGATCGGATCGCCGGAGCGGTGGGCTTCAGCACCCGTGAGGATAAGTTCTACGTGTTCAAGGCCAAAGCGGTTCTGGCTGCAATGGGTGGCGCGGTCCACGTGTTCAAGCCGAGGAGCGCTGGTGAAGGTCTTGGCCGGGCCTGGTATCCGCCCTGGAACTCCGGCTCAAGCCTGTACTTCACTCTGATGGCCGGTGCCGAGCAGACCTGCCAGGAAGTCCGGTTCATCCCCGTCCGCTTCAAGGACGCGTATGGTCCGGTCGGCGCCTGGTTCCTCCTGTTCAAATCCCGTGCGACCAACTCCATGGGCGGCGAGTACATGGTGGAGCGCAAGGACGAGCTGGAGAAGTGGGGTTCGTACGGCAAGGTGAAACCCATTCCCGCAAACCTGCGCAACTGGCTGGGTATGCTGGATGAGTTCGAAGGCAAGGGCCCCATCTACATGAGGACCGAAGAGGCCATTTCCAAGATAGCCGAGACGTACAAGGACGATCCGAAGGAATACAAGAAGAAGATGAAGGAACTGGAGGCCGAGGCCTGGGAAGACTTCCTCGACATGACCATCTCCCAGGCGATCCTGTGGGCCGGCACCAATGTGCAGCCCGAGGAAAAACCCTCCGAGATCGCAGCGGCAGAGCCGTACTTCATCGGTTCCCACTCCGGTGCTTCCGGCGCGTGGGTAAGTGGTCCCAAGGACCTGGCTCCGAAAGAGTACTTCTGGGGCTATGAGTACATGTCTACGGTGAAGGGCCTCTTCTGCGCAGGCGACGCTTCCGGCGCTTCCAGCCACAAGTTCTCCTCCGGCTCCCATGCCGAGGGTCGTGCGGCCGGCAAATCCATCGTCCGGTTCGTGCTGGATAACAACACCCTGCCGAATGTGGACGCGGGCAATGTGGCGAAGCTCAAAGAGAAGATCCTCCGCCCGATAGACCTCTTCGAGAAAGCCGGCAAGGTGTCGAGCGATCCTGACATCAACCCCGAGTTCATGAAGCCCAAGATGTTCATGTTCCGCTTGCAGAAGCTCATGGACGAGTATGCGGGCGGCGTGACTGCCGGCTTCAAGACCAACAAAGCCAAGCTGAACAGGGCTCTCGAGCTTATCGGCTGGCTCAAGGAAGACTCTGAGAAGCTGGCTGCTTCAGACCTGCACGAGCTGATGCGGTGCCATGAAAACATCCAGAGGATGTATCAGGCGGAGACGCACGTGCGGACCATCCTCTTCCGCGAGGAAACCCGCTGGCCGGGCTACTACTTCCGCTCCGACTTCCCCGCGATTGACGAGGCGAACTGGAAGTGCTTTGTCAACGCCACCTACAAGAACGGGCAGTGGGAAATGAAGAAAGTGCCCATCATCAACATCATTTAATCACAACTGATCACCAATGAAGTTCCGGGTGCCCTTCGGGGCGCCCGGACTTTATTGTTACCGGGATTGTTTACTGCAAGAACGAGAGCTGAGGGCTCCGCCTAGGGAGTGCTCTGTGAGAGCCCGGGAGGAAGCATGGCAGGAAATAAGACTATTCTGGTTGTCGGAGGCGGCATCAGCGGAATGACCGCCGCGCTGGAGGCCGCGGAAGTCGGCTATGACGTCGTACTCGTGGAAAGGCAGGCCTACCTGGGCGGTCGTGTCGCCCAGTTGTTCAAGTACTTCCCCAAGTTGTGCCCTCCCACCTGCGGCCTGGAAATCAATTTCAAACGACTCAGATCGCGACCGAACGTCAAAGTTCATACCCTGGCCGAGGTTCAGAACATCAGCGGCTCTCCCGGCGATTTCACCGTAACCCTCAAGATCAACCCCCGTTACGTTGACGACCACACAGCCACCACCAAAGACGTGGAAGACTGCCCGGTCGAGATTCCCAACGACTTCAACTATCAGATGGACAAGGTGAAAGCGATCCGGCTGCCCTACGAGATGGCGTATCCAATGAATCTCGTAGCGGACAAGGACGCGCTCGCCAGGGCGAAAGGCGATTCGGCATTCCAGGCCTTTGCCCAGTCCTGCGCTGCCAAGGGTATAAAGCTCAACCTGGACGCGCAACCGCAGACTGCGGAGATCAAGGCAGCTTCGATCGTATGGGCGACGGGTTGGCGGCCCTACGATGCGACGAAGCTGACCAAGCTCGGATACGGCACCTGCAAGAACGTGATCACCAATGTGATGATGGAGCGACTGGCAGCTCCCAACGGTCCGACCGCAGGTCAGATTGTGCGCCCTTCGGACGGAAAGAAGGTGAACAACCTGGCTTTCGTCCAGTGCGCCGGATCACGGGATCGCAACCATCTCCCGTATTGTTCGTCTATCTGCTGTCTGGCTTCTCTCAAGCAGGCCACCTATCTGCGGGAGTTCAACCCTGACGCTCAGGCGCACATCTTCTACATCGACCTGAGAGCGCACGGACGCTTTGAGGTTTTTTACGAAAAGGTCAAACAGGACGACAAGATCTTGCTCACAAAAGGCAAGATTGTGAATATAACCGAGGATCCGACGACCAAGGACGTGATCCTCGAGGGAGAAGACATCCTTTCAGGCCAGAAGATCCGCCGCACCTTTGACATGGCGGTCCTCGCCACCGGTATGCAACCGAACACCAGCGTGGATAAAGTCCCGGCGTCCGGAGTGACGTACGATGAGTTCGGGTTTGTCGTTTCAGGCCCCGGTATCTATTCCACCGGAGTCGGCAGAAGGCCTATGGACGTGGCCACCTGTATGCAAGACGCCACCGGCGTAGCGCTGAAAGCCATCCAGGACGCGGTGGGGAGGTAGAACAATGGAACCGAAAACCGGATTGTATATCGATACTGGCTACGGCATCGGCGAGGCCCTGGACATAGAAGCGCTCAAAGGCGTGGCCACTGATGAGTTTAAGCCCGCTGTCTGCAAGGCCGAATCGTACTGGAGCGACCCGGACAAGATCGAGATAATCAAGAGCGATATCGCAAGCGAAGGCCTCAAGGCTGTTGTGATAGCGGGCTCCTCGCCCAGGGTATACCAGGATGTCTTTAAGTTTGACGGCGTGATCACCGAGCGGATCAATCTTCGGGAGCACGTGGTTTGGTGCCAGCCGCCCAGTCACGAAGATACCCAAATGCTGGCCGAGGACTACGTCCGCATGGGCTTGACCAAGGTCACCAAATACCAGGACAAACCGCCGTTCACAGAGGAGACTGTCAAATCCATTCTTGTAATCGGAGCCGGCGCGGCGGGACTGAGTGCGGCCCTGGACGCGGCCAATGCCGGGTACGAGGTCTTTCTGGTAGAGAAAGAGGCAGAGCTTGGCGGCTGGGCCAACAAGTTTTCCAAAGCTTTCACCGGAGAACCGCCGTACGATCAGCTGGTCGATTCTCCGCTTAAGTCCAAGATAGACGCAGTGAAATCCAACGCCAAGATCAAGGTGTTCGCTTCATCCCGCGTGTATGCGATTTCGGGCGCGCCGGGAATGTTCGATGCGGTCATCAGACCTGACGGACCCTGGATAGATGAACTGAACCACAAGCAGGACACCTGGCTCAAAGTCCAGTTGGCACGACAAAAGCAAGCCCAAGAAGGAGGCACCGCAGAGGCCCAAACCGAGGAGGAAAAGGCTGCGGCGGGCGGCTGGGCCGTGGGCGAAGAGCTTGCACTCGACTTTCCTCACGAGAAGGTGCGAGTGGGGGCTGTGGTACTGGCTGCGGGCTGGCGGCCCGAAGATCCGGCCAAGTACGAGAGCCTCGGATATGGGAAATACCCGGACGTGATCACCAACGTGCAGATGGAAGAGCTTGCACGAAACGGCAAGATAAAGAGGCCGTCCGACGGGAAGGATGTTAATTCCATCGCGTTCCTGGAATGCCGTGAGGAAAATTCCGAGAATCCGTTTCTCAACAATTCGTACGTGACGTGTCTGGTCACCTTAAAGCAGGCCAAGTACCTGCGCGAATCCAACCCGAACGGACGCGCTTACATCTTTTATGAAAACATGCGGACTCCCGGCCAGTATGAGAAGTTCTACCAGACCATGCAGGACGATCCCGGAGTGTTCCTCTCTACCGGCAGAGTTCTGGGCGTGTCCGGTGACGGGGCCGGCCTTGCTGTCGAGGTGAAAGACTCGCTGCTCGGTGAGCGGCTCAAGGTCAAGGTGGACATGGTGGTCCTTGCCACCGGAATGATTCCGGTTACCGAGGACTCGGCCGTGGTCAACCTCCGGTACCGCCAGGGGCCCTTCCTGCCCAAGAATCCATATGGCTTCAACGATTCGCATTTCATCTGCTTTCCGTATGAGACTCAGCGCACCGGCATATATGCCGCGGGCTGCGTCAAATCGCCCATGGATTTCCAGGGAGCAGAAAGCGATGCGACGGGCGCGGCGCTCAAGGCGATCCAGTGCGCGGAGCTGGTTTCTCGTGGTGAGGCGGTTCATCCGAGGGCAGGTGATCAGTCCTATCCTGAGCTGTTCGTCACACGGTGCACCCAGTGTAAGCGGTGCACGGACGAGTGCCCGTTCGGCGCATACGACGAAAAACCCGACGGCACACCGTTGCCCAACCCCACCCGGTGCAGACGGTGCGCAATCTGCATGGGCTCTTGTCCTGAACGAATCATCTCCTTCAGAGATCATTCAGTGGACATGATCGGCTCCATGATCAAGTCCGTAAACGTACCCGATGAGTACTCTGAAAAGCCGCGGGTGATCGTGTTCATCTGCGAGAACGACGCATATCCCGTGGTGGATATGGCCGGGATCAATCGGCTGCAGTACAGCGGCTTCGTCAGGTTTGTTCCGCTGCGATGCCTGGGGAACATCAACCTGGTCTGGATCGCGGATGCTCTCTCCAAGGGAATCGACGGGATCATGCTCATCGGTTGCAAGTATGGTGATGACTACCAGTGCCACTTCGTGAAAGGGAGCGAGTTGGCGAACTACCGCGTGAGTAAGGTCGCAGAAACGCTCCAGCGACTTGTGCTCGAATCCGAGCGGATTCAACTGTTCCAGTTGTCCATTGACGAGTACGGAAAGCTTCCGGACATGATCAATGGCTTCATGGACACACTGTCCCAATTCGATCCCAACCCGTACAAAGGCTTCTAAGGAGGTCAGCCCATGGCCAACGAGATCATTGTGGAACCCGATCTGCAGTTCACTAAAGACCTGATCAAGGCGGGCGCGAACGACCTGAAGAAGTGCTATCAATGCGCCACCTGTTCGGTGGCCTGCCGCATATCACCGGACAACAGCCCCTATCCTCGCAAAGAAATGATCTGGGCCCAGTGGGGCTTGAAGGACCGCCTGCTAAACGATCCGGACGTCTGGCTCTGCCACCAGTGTAATGACTGTTCAACCCTGTGCCCGAGGGGCGCGTATCCTGCGGATGTGTTGAAAGCTATCCGGAAGATGCTCATCCAAAAGCTCTCGTGGCCTTCATTCATGGGATCGCTGGTTGGAGAATCGTCCATGGCTGTGTTGGCTCTGGGCTTTCCCGCGTTGGTGGTCTTGCTCCTGACCTACTTCAGCAACGGCTTCAATTTCAGCTCCCCCAAACCGGTCCATTACGGTCAGTTCATCGGCTACATTCCTATTCAGATCATCTATACCCTGGCCCTGATCTTCGCGGTGGTGTCTATGGTCTTTAGTTTGAAGAACTATTGGGCCATGCTCGACGCGAACAACCCGGGAGCAGGGCAGGGACCTCGTAAAGGATTCGTGCCAAGCCTCATCGAAGCCCTGAAGGAGATCCTGCCGCATTCTACGTTCAAAGATTGCGAAGCGAATTACATCCGCTACATCGCTCATTTCCTGACCTTCTGGGGCATGATCGGCCTCCTTGTGACCACGGCCATAGTGGCGTTCAACATCGACATCCTGCATCTGGCCCCGCCGTCTCGAAGCGGCCCTGGAACCATCCCCATCAAGATCCTCGGCAACGTGAGTGCCATCGCGTTCGTCGTGGGCTTAGCCATTATGTTGGTACGTCGAATAGGCAATCCGGAGCAGGCGGGAAACAGCTCTTACTTCGACTGGTTTTTCCTTTGGATCATCTTCGGTACGGGCGCCACAGGATTGATCACCGAGCTGAGCAGATGGGCAGGTTCGGCCTCGGGAGCCTATTTCTTCTACATGGTTCATCTCATGTTCGTGCTGGCCCTGTTACTGTATCTCCCGTTCTCCAAGTTCGCGCATCTGGGTTACCGAACAATCGCTATAGCATGGGGGAAGTCGGTAGGTAGGAACATGACGGTCCCCGTCGTCCCAAACTTTGTGCCTCCGGTTCGCGCTGAAGAACCGGAAGCGGCAAAGGAGGCGACCGTCTAACAAGTACTTCGCCCCAAACGAAAAGCCGCGGCCTGGACCGCGGCTTTTCGTTTGTACACATTACTGCGGATGTTGATTGCGAAGTCTATCAATTATCGATGCGCGCCCAGAAAGCCTTATACGAGTGCGCCATCAAACAGTGAACAGAAGTAGGTCGGGTTGAGTCCTGGGAAACCCGACAGGTTGCTTTGAGCACGCTGTCGGATTTCGTCCCGCTGAGAACGCGGGGCTCAATCCGACCTACGGCCGCTCTTGCCTCAACGCCGGCTTCATGTTCGGAAGCGAACCGGTATCGGCCGGTCAGCAGGATATCCTCTTCTCAAAGCGCTCCCACAGGAGCGTCGCGATGTCCTCTGCCACAATGCCCCACTCTTGGTTCCAGTCACTCAAATGCTGCTTGAGATTCGCGGTCCACCTGGATCTGTCGGTATCCATGTAGTTCCTCAGGAACGTGCCGTACAGACCTTCGTACATGTACGGGCTTATCCGCTCGATATCTCTCACGATCGATTCCGCTCGCCATGCCGGTTTCACGAAAACACCTCCGCGCGAGACTGAAAGAGCTGCTGCCTCTGTCGATCTCTGTGGTCATTACTTCCATTAGATTACTGAGAAGCACAGAGGTTTCAGTCCACCCATCAAATCGCGATGCAGACTCTTGCGCTCCGGTTTTGGCCTGCTGCGTGTTCCGCATATCGGAACTCCGTGATTCATTTAGTGATTGCAACCATTGTCCGCACTGTGCTAGCATTAACCGCTTCCTTATAGATCGCGAACAGACGGCTCTGTGAAGAGCCGATCTTGGTAGGGTAGGGGGCCGCGCGATCAACATGCCCGCGGTGCCGCGCCAGTGTGTTTCCATTACGGATTGTCCCGCAAACGCGAGACAATCGACGACTTGCGCGGGTGGGCTTGCTGCCGCGGCGATCGAACGGTTCGGGAGGGTCCTAGGGGTGATACCTCGATATTCCAGGGAAGAAATGGCCAGGATCTGGAAGCCGGAGAACCGGTACCGGAAATGGCTGGATATCGAGCTTGCCGTCTGCCAGGCCTGGACCGAGCGCGGGTTCATTCCCTCCGAGAGTATGCAGCGCATTCGAGAGAAGGCTGCTTTTGACGTCAAACGCATCGACGAAATCGAACAAGTCATTCGCCACGACGTGATCGCATTCACGTCGTCGGTCGCGGAATTCGTCGGCCCGGACTCCAGATTCATCCATCGAGGCCTCACCTCGTACGACGTGGTAGATACCGCGCTCGGTCTATTGCTCAAAGAAGCCGGACAACTGATACGCGAAGGTATCGTGTCGCTCATGGAAGCGCTCAAGGAGAGAGCGCTGGAGCACAAACACACTCCAATGGTCGGCAGGTCTCACGGTATCCACGCGGAGCCCATCACGTTCGGACTGAAGCTGGCTATCTATTACGATGAAATGAGCAGACACCTTGCTCGCTGGGACGCAGCTCTGGAAACCATATCCGTGGGCAAGATCTCCGGTGCGGTGGGCACGTACGCTCACCTTGACCCAAAGATGGAAGAAGAAGTCCTGGCCGGCCTGGGGCTCAAACCCGCGCCAGTGTCAAATCAGGTGATTCAGAGGGACCGACACGCGGCGTACTTCACGGCACTCGCGCTCATAGCTTCCAGCATCGAGAAAATCGCGGTCGAAATTCGACACCTCCAGCGAAGTGAAGTCTCTGAAGTCGAAGAGTTCTTCCACCCCGGACAGAAGGGCTCCTCAGCCATGCCCCACAAGAGGAATCCAGTGCTCACGGAAAACCTCAGCGGCCTGGCTCGCGTGGTGCGAGGCTACGCTTTGGCCGCGATGGAGAATGTCCCGCTCTGGCACGAGCGAGACATATCCCATTCCTCGGTGGAAAGGATCATCGGTCCGGACGCAACCATCGTGGTCGATTTCATGCTCCACCGCGTCACCAGCGTGATCCGCAACATGCGAGTCTTCCAGGACAGAATGAAAGCGAACCTGGAGCTTTCGCGCGGGCTCATCTTCTCGGAAGCGGTACTCCTCAAGCTTGTTGACAAAGGGCTCACCAGAGAAGAGGCATACGCGATTGTGCAGCGCAATGCCATGAAAGCTTGGGAAGGCAAAGGGGAATTCAAAGATGCACTGCTCGGAGATAGCGACCTGCGAGGCTATCTGAGTGCGGAGGAAATCGAGGGCGTGTTTGACGTGCGCCATGCGTTGCGGTGGGTGGACGAAAGCTATGCGAGAGTATTTTCGTCATAAATATACATATGTTGTGGTAATAACTTAAAGTAAAATGTCTTGACTTTCCTTGCAAGTACCTGTAAGGAATAGCTTATGTTTGCGCCGAAACCGATGGGCTCCTCATCCCCCTTTGTCAAAACCCGCGCGCCGCGCGCGGTCTTGGGCTCCGCAATTCTGCTGCTGTCCGTGCTCGTTTGCACCGGAGCCTGGGGTAAGGACACCCTCTATCCAACAGCGTTGATGAACTGGATGGTGGAGGGCGAATTTCATGCGCTCATCGCGGACAAGTCTCAGCAGAAGCTGACGGTCTGGCGGATCCGAGACGGCGAGCCGGAGCTGGTGGAATCGTATCGCTGTGCGACGGGTGAGAATCAGGGCGACAAGTGGGTACGGGGCGACATGAGGACTCCGGAAGGGGTCTACTTCTTCTGCTCGGTGATTGACGGTCGCAAGCTCCCTGAAAAATACGGCCTTTGGGCCTTTACCACCGATTATCCCAACTTCGTGGATCGGCGCCGCGGGAAGAGTGGAGACGGGATATGGCTCCACGGCAGAGATAAGCCGCTTGTGCCCAAGCCTGATTCCAACGGCTGCATTGCGCTGGAAAACCAGGACCTGATCCGCGTTTCTCGGTTTATCCGGCTCCAGAGTACTCCTTTGATCGTGGTTGACCGTTTGAGGATGGCTCCTCGCGCCGAGATCATCGAGCGTGAGCGAAAGCTCCGTGACTTCATCGAGAGCTGGCGCCAGGCATGGGGATCAAAAGACGTCAAACGGTACATGACGCATTACTCGCCGAACTTCCAGAGCTGCTGGCTCGACTACAAGAGCTGGCAGGAGAAGAAGAAGAAGCTCAACGAGCGATATTCCACGATAAAGGTGAAATTGGGCAAGGTCTACTTGTACCGCCAGAACGGGCTGGTTACCACAATCTTCACCCAAAATTACCAATCAGATGCGTATCAGGCGTCGGGCATCAAGATCCTTTATCTGAAGGATGACGCGGCGTGCCAGATCTACGCTGAGGATTATCGCAGGCTCGTGGACGACCCGAATCCTGTCGCGCCGCTGCTGGCTGCTGTTCAGGGCGAGCAGATGCCGCCTCCTTCCAGAAATCGATCGGACTTCCAGATTCGGTTTGTTTCTACGGACGAGCCGGTCCAAGCCGGCCACGAAGACAACGAAAGCCCGCTTCCTGCTGCTCCTTCGAGAGGGGTGGTTCTACACAAGTTTGCCGAGGCGACCAACGGGTCGATCCCCATTCCGCAGATCGAGGACAACGTCAAGGTTGAAGCCTCATCAGGGGTATCGCTGCTCGTCGCTCTTGCTCTGCCTGTGCCGCACGCCGGCGACAGGGACAGCGACCTGCTTTCTATACCCCACCGAACCAAGCCGGTGAGGCAGTCGTTACTCGTGGCCCAGGAACAGAGTATCCAAGGGCAGACGGCTATGAAACCGGCGTGGGCTGCCAACGCAGGATCAGGTTCACCCAGTACTTCCATTGCGGCTTCGCTCACAACGTCGGCGCCGCTGGTACACGAAGTGAAGACCGCGGCCGCGCCCCAAGGCGTGTCTGTTTCCGGCGCGGAGGACGAGGCTCGGGCCGCGGTGTTGGCATTTCTTGAGAAATGGAAGTCCGCGTGGGAGGAAAAGAACCTTGACAGATACCTGAAAATGTATCATCGCAATTTCCAGATGGGAGGGATGGATTACGAGAAATTCCGGGAGTCCAAAAAGAAATTCCTTGGCAAATATAGTATTATTCGGATCGAACTTGACCGGGTAACGGTCAACAAGGTTTCAAACGGGTATGAGGTAAGGTTCCTCCAGTCATTCCGAGGAGATGATTACCGTGATAAAGGTTGGAAAAGCATGGTCCTGGCTGGCGGAAAGGGTGCGGGGTTCCGAATCGTCTCGGAAAGATGGTCCCCCATATAGTCGAGCCCCCCAGATTCCCGTCCCTACTATCCGCAAGAAAGCCCGGTACTCAATCGTCATCATGAGTGAATCCGGCAGCTCACGCCAGATCCTCCTCACCCCACGGCGCATCAAGATAGGCCTTGCGGTTACTGCAGGTGTGGGAATCGTCATAGTGCTGGGCCTGATCGGTTTTGTGGGACTTTTCGGCGGGGACCAAGCTATGCGCCGGGAGAGGGATTCGCTCGCCCTGCGAGTGAAAGCCCTTGAAGAGGAGCTTCGGAAGAACGAATTGACCAGGGCCGTCAAGGAGAAACGGGCCGAAGAGGTCCGGCAGAGCCCGACGCTCGTGACGGTCGGTCCACGCCCGGCGCAGCAGGCGGAAGCCGATGCGGAAGATCCCGCGGCGTCCGAAGGGCCGTTAACGCCTCTTCCCACAAGACCTGGTCGAGATGCAAGCATGGCCAGACAGGGCCCCGACGCGCGGGCGAGGCTTCAGCCGGCGCCGGATCAGGAGACGGAAACCGGGAGTTCGGCATCGCCGGGAATAGCGTCGCGTTCGAGCCGAGCGCCTGAAGCTCCTGCGGCATCCGCCTCCCGAACGCCTCTGTCATTCGACGCCCGGGATGTTACCGCGACTGCAAAAAGCCCCACCGAGGGGACCATCAAATTCACTCTGTTCAAAGATCAGCCCTCGGTGCGCTTCGCTGGCTACCTGTTCGTTTTCGTGGAGATGGGCGACGAGAGTGGAGGAACCAGACTGCGCTGGTATCCAGACACGGCCACGCTTGATGAAGGAGATTTACCCAAAGACTTTCGTGAGGGAGCGGTTACCACCCTCAAGTCCAATTCACGGGTCACCCTCTCTTACAGCAGTTCTGCCGGGGCACGGCTCAAGAGGCTATCAATATTGCTGTACGGCGAAGACGGCAATATCGTGTACCAACGAGGATTTGACCGCCAGGAAGTAAAATTCACGACCGAACGGGCCGAACCGGCCACCGGCGGTAAGAGCATGCAAGAAAGCTCTACCAGGAGAAGGCAACCCTTGTAAGGGCTGCCGACAAGTAGTCTACGCCAACCGAACATGAGTGAGCAGAGCTGGAAAATGCCCTTCCTTCCGGCAAGAGGGGGGGGCTGTTGTGTCTTTGGGGCCGATAATCCGGCGGCGCGGAAGTACCCTGTACAGGCCCCATATTCCCGCGCCACAGTGTTGGTTTGGGTATTGGCGCTGGTACTAAGTGCGCCTACGTGGCTCTGCGCGGAAACCATCCACAAAGTCTATCTTAAGGGTACCGAATCCCAACTGGATGTGTACTTCATCAAGGGGCGACTCCCCGGCCCCACCTTGCTCATCTTGGGCGGCATTCAGGGGAACGAGCCTGGGGGATACCTCGCGGCCGATTTGTACGCTGACCTTTCCCTCAAGACCGGCAATCTCGTGGTCGTCCCTCGGGCGAATTTCTCTTCGATTCTAAAGGATGACAGAGGGTTGCGGGGAGATATGAACCGCAAGTTCTCGGGGAATTCCCCACCTGCGGACCAAGACGGCCGCGTGGTCACGATCATCAAGGATCTCATGAGTCAGAGCGATTTCTTCCTCAACCTCCACGACGGTTCCGGCTTCTTTTCAGATGAGTGGGAGTCGCCTTTACGGAACCCGATGCGTTATGGGCAATCGGTGATTGCGGACGCGGAGGTTCACTGCAGGAATGACGGCAAGACCCTGAAGCTGGGTGATATTGCCCATAGAGTGATAGAGCGAGTGAATTCACAGATTGGCAACCCTGACCATGTCTTCCGATTCAATAACCACCGGACCCTTGAGCCAAGCTCTCGGCACAAGGAACAACGAAGTTCGGCCACTTTCCATGCCATGACGCAGCTCGGGATACCCGCGTTCGGCATTGAGACTTCCAAAGAGATCCCTGATTATCGGCTCAGAGTGCATTACCAGACGATAGTGATCAACGCGTTCTTGCACGAATTCGGGATAGAACCGGAGCATCCCAAAATCTACCTGGAGAGCCCTTACCTCAGGTACCTCATCATCTCCATCGACGGACAGACTCCTATCGTGGTCGGCAACGGAGATACTCTAAAAGTTCAGCCCGGCGACGCGGTACGAATCGTGCACATCGAATCCAACTATTCTCGAGGGCTTACTGCAAGGTTCGCGGATTCCGGTCCCAGACTCGACGATGTCAACCGCGACGTGCGGGTCCGCAACAACACGACCCTTGAAGTGCGCAAGGACCGGTTTCTGATCGGCAAGATTCCTGTGGAGGTCGTCCAGCGCTGGAGCAGCCGCAGTTTACGCGGCGTACGATTCGAGCCGCGGGTGGACTATTTCATCGTTCGGGTAAACGACAGGAACCACATTGTGGAGCCCGGAGAGGAATTGACCGTGGCCCGTGGAGACACTTTGGAGATCCTCGACCCGGTAACCAATCTGGACAAGGAGATGAAGACGGGCTTGCGGATAGATCTCCGGGGGTTCCAGTCAGAGTCGAACCCCCGCGAAGATCGAGGTCACTCGATCAACACTGACAAAGACTTACAGGAGAAATACGGCACTCCTCGCGAGGAGGTGATTTCATTCCCTCTGCAGGCCAAGCTCAACGGGAGGGTTCTTGGTCAATGTGGGATAGCCGTGAGGCAACCCAAGCTCGAATACGTGGTCCTAAGAGGCAATAACGGCGTGAGCTTTGTCGCATATCCCGGAGACAAGCTTCAGATTCCACCCAATGAAGTGATACGGATCATGGATCTCCGTACCAACATCGCTGAACCGGGTGCGCTCTTCGTGACCATGGCCGGGCGATCCCTTCGCTGGCGCGAGAGCGGCTCGGCCGGCATCACCGCAGCTAAGCTTCCCGGCAATGAAATCCCCCTGGACATTACCCGCAAGGGCCGAAGCCTGGGCAGGATCTGGGTCAAGCCCGGGGATGATTTCAGGCTCACCTCATCCCAGACCGGACTGGAGTCCCGCCTGCTTCCCGTCAGATACTGAGTTGTGGTTGGCAGTAAGGCGTTATCCACCCGCCCGCTAACCTCGGTCTACTATCGATACTCCCTGTCGCAACTTGTCGATGAAGCCGGGTAGGGGCGCAATTCATTGCGCCCGATAAGTGGGCGTGATGAATCACGCCCCTACGGTTTATCCCGCAGGTTGTCAGCCGGCTAACCTTTATGGGACCTTACGGGAATTCCAGGCTCTCGGAGCTACTACGCGTGCCAATCTAGCCATGACCTAAAAGTACCATCACTTCTCATCGGAATCACCAATTATGTATGGTGTCCCCGGAATTTCGGAATTGATTGAATCGATTGTTACTGCGCATCGTTGCCAATCAAAGCGTGCTGTCGGATGTTCTCATCTGTACAAGAGTGGTATTATGGAAATAGAACCGACGACCCCAATCGCGAAGCTCGCCGCGTTTGCTACCAGAGATATTAGGAAGGTCCGTGTCGCGGTGACCGGCTTATCCAGCGCGCCACGCCGATGCATGCGCCCAAACAGCCATCTAAGAAGCCCGTACTCAACTGTCACAACCACAAGTTCTATGACGCAGGTCACCACGAGGGCTAGCTCCGCAGAGCCAACCAAATCAGGGTCTCCGAGGAAAAGCATCGAAAACTGCGCAGCAGGATTCGTGACCATGTTTACTAACACAATGTAGAAGAAGAGCTTAATCCTAACTTTCGCGGGCCGTCCGAGCAGGAAATAAACGGTCAGATATTCAACTGTCACCGTAGCGCCGAAAATCACGGTCAGAAGCTTAGAATAGATGGCCAGGATCTCCCAGGCGGAAGAGTGAGCTAAGATCTCCTTGTAGAATGGTACGGCCGGGCCAGCGGCTGCAAAAGTCGATCCAACCCCATAAAGAATCATTAGACCAGTGGAAGCTAATGGTACCAATCGAGTGTATCGTGGCATCAGGCAGCTCCTCTCCTGGTGATGATAGGAGACCAGCGCTTTGTGATCATGAGAATGCATCGAGTCTTCATGGCAGATCTCCAGTTCGTCCTCCTCCTTTGCGTCGGAGCATAACGAGAGCGATCCGTCTCTATCATTCAGGTTGTATTAATTCTGCGCGCTGCGGTCAGGTTGGAATATTCGCTGGTTTTGTCAATTGAAAGGTGCGTCGGCCCAGGACCGCCAGGAGCAGGAAAACTCCGCAGATTTTTTTTATGGCTTCCTGGACCCGGCCTGGTCTAATAAGTTCGGCTGGTTATCTCGCTCCAGCGCCCCCTCTCCCCCATAGGCCTTAAGTTAAGCGGCCGAGTTCTTTCGTCCGTCATTCCCGCGGAAGCGGGAATCCAGTGTTTTCAATATGTTCTGGACCCCGGATCAAGTCCGGGGTGACGGGATGCACTTGAGCTAACCATTTGAAATCACATACCGAGATCCTTTAAGTTAACGCAAATGCCCCTCTCCCCTCCCTCTCCCACCAGGGGAGAGGAGGTGGAAGCCAGGGACACCCTTTTGCATGTTCGGGTATTTTACGACTGAACCCGCTTCGCCTGTCAATAGTAGACTTTGCGGCACGAGTCGCCATCTGTTGTCCGATCGCGAATTTGTGTGATAGTTTGTCCCCTCCGAGCAGGAAAAGCCCTGGAAAGGAGAATTGCGTATGAAAGGGAAATTACTTGCAAATTTCTGTGTGGTCGCGCTTTTGGTGCTCATGCCGGCAGGAGGGCTCCTTGCGCAGGAGTCCAAGCCGATCCCTCTTCCGCAGCCGCAAACGGATGGTGGAAAGCCCCTGATGCAGGCTCTCAAGGCGAGGAAGACAACTCGTGAATTCAGCGACCAGAAGATCTCCGCGCAAATTCTGTCAAACTTGCTGTGGGCCGCGTTCGGGATCAACCGGGCGGATTCGGGCAGACGCACAGCGCCTTCCGCTCTCAACCGTCAGGAGATAGATGTTTATGCGACTACTTCTGATGGGCTGTTCCTGTACAATGCAAAGGAACACAGCCTCAAACAGATTCTCACCACGGACATTCGCGCGCTCACCGGACGTCAGAACACGGCAAAAGAGGCCGCGTTGAATCTGGTGTACGTCGCGGATCTTGCCAAGATGGGCGATGCGCCCGACGCAGACAAGCTACCTATTGCCTGGGCAGATACAGGCTTCATAGGTGAAAATGCTTACCTCTATTGCGCTTCGGAAGGTCTGGGAGTCGTCATTCGCGCTAACATCGATCGGGAAGCGCTGGCAAAGGCCATGAAATTGAGGCCGGAGCAGAGAATCACCCTGGCACAGTCAGTGGGGTATCCCAAAAAGTAGTATTCCGTCCCACAAATGACTTACATATAGCAAGGGTCAAAAACAATGTCCGATCGCCGCTTGGGCATCGGTAGGTGCCGGCCGCTGTGCCGGCACATTTTTGTCAAAAATAGCAACCAGCTCGGGCCGGCAGAGCCTGCCCCGGACCCGATCCGGGGGACTCCGGCCGCTACCAGTCTTCTTCGAGCGCGGGCTGTTCAAGTGACCAAGAATTTTGACAACCGGTATAATGGAGCTATGTTCGGGGGGATATGTGCAAGACGCCCCGACAGGGCCGTATGCGTCTTGTCTCAGGCAGGATCCGACGGCCAGAGTGAATCCTCATATGCTTTACTGAACACGGGCGAGTTTGCTGTTAAGTACTCCAAAACCTCGTCGCCCGTGTTCTTGATTCCATGTCTCTTGTTCGAAGGGATATAGATCGCGTCCCCGGACATTACTTCCTTGGACTCATCTTCTACAACCATGAGACCTTTCCCTTTGATAATATAGTAGCATTGCTCGGGTTCGTGCATGTGGACGGGCTGCTCCGATCCAATCGGTACTTCAGAGACCTGGATCGATAGGCTTTGGGTTGACGAATTCTGTGGGCCTATCAACATGAAAGACGTAAGGATTTCCAGTTTGCCGGTGTTTTTTGAATTTGCCCTATTGAAGATCTCCATGTAGCTTCTCCATCCCTCTTGCCGTCAACGACGTTCAGTCCCGGAGAGATGCTTACCCACGATTGAACCTAGTGAGGCTAAACACTCGGCCAAACTCGCGTGGCGATCTATTGGATCTCCTTGATCAGAGATTCCGCTCCTTGCTTTCCCGTGGACGCCACCTTCCCATCGTTCCACACGATGTCCCCGCTGCTCTCCATGAGTTCGCAATGGCTGATCACCTCGTTCATGGCGAGGTGGATACCGAAGCCTTTTAGCAAATGGGGCTCGAAATGGGCACGTGCAATCTCTTCAGGCGTCCTCGGCTCATCACCCAAAAGATCGATTATGTCCGAGCATCGCTGGATGTGATGATCGATCAACTCATCGCACCGGGCACCAACGTTCAGCAGATTCCAGTTGCCACGGGAAAGCAATCTATGAGCGGGCAAACCTGTGAGACCCGGTAGTCTCTTCGAAATGCTCTGTAATCGTTTCACCGACCGAATGTAGGCACGCAACCCGTACAGTTGGTCTGCTCGATCGTAGTGAGAGGGCAACATGCATCGTGTGCCCTCGAAGAAGGCTTCTCTGGTCGGGTGCGGCGTGATCTCGGGAAGGATTGTGTCGCCGGTCAGCATCACTTCATCGTCGATCACAAAAGCGAGGCAGTCCGGAGAGTGCCCTGGAACATGCAAAACGGATATGCCGGGACCGAGATCGTGATCGTCCTGTCCGATGGGGGTTATCTTAAACGATCTCCGTTCCTGGTGGTAATCCAGGCAATGCTCTTGTGTAAAACTGTCGAGCATGGGGCAGTACCAACAAGACGCCGGAAACTTCGCTACTCGCGTCGACGGAGCTCGTGAGGGCTCAACCTCAATAAGACTCTGATAAGTCTCGTGAGCCTTTACCTTCAGGCCGGTCGCCTCTGTGAGAGCGAACAAACCGCCGTCATGATCTTCGTGGCCGTGGCTCAGGATAACGAAATCGAGGTCTTCGGCTTTAATGCCCGCGTATTCCATCATCTCCAGCAAACGCGGGCCTGTGCCCCTCCTGCCCGCATCCACAAGAAAAGGCTTGTCCGCGCTGACAACGTAATTCCACGTGGGACCCAGGTCCCAGTCGCCCCCATAGTTATTCTTGGTACCAAGCGCGAAGATATCCCGCCCTGTAGAAAGAGAAATCTGCACTATCATGTCGTTTCCGTTGTCATCTCCCGGGTGCAGAATCTTCATTCGATCGTACAGCATTCACGCCTCCTCAGATCGCCTTCGATATCAACTGCTATATCTCAGAAGCTACAACGAATCATGAAGGTCCTCGGCTTCGTCAAGCACTCCGGGGCTTCGCCTCGGAGATCGTGAGCAAGAGCGCATCGTTGCGCAATAATTTGGAGGGGAGACTCATCTCCCCTCCAAACCTCCCCATACGTAGACCCGACCAGGGCGACCTGATGTCGACAACTTCCATAGGACTTCATTTCCACAACCATATCAGACGGTTGATCGGACAGGTATGCACTTCCCCGTTCCCCGGCCGAACAGTCTGGGACAAAGAGATTCCCGCTGTATTGCTTTCGGTGTCACGCAGCAGGAGAGAGCGATTGTCTCACTTGGGCGATTCTGTTCTGGGAATCGACCAGGACTACGCTCGGCTTGAACGTGCGGCATTCGTTCTCTTCCAGGACGGCATACGCGCAGATGATAATCAGGTCATTCACCGAGACCTTTCTTGCAGCCGCGCCGTTGAGGCAGATGGTTCCTGAACCAGGCTCGCCGGCGATCACATAGGTGGTGAAGCGCTCGCCATTGGAAATGTTATAGATTTGCACCTGTTCGTACTCGATGAGATTCGCAGCCTCGATGAGGTCGGAATCGATGGAGATACTCCCTTCGTAATCGATGCAGGCTTCTGTCACTCGAGCTCGATGGATCTTGGATTTCAACATGGTGCGCTGCATAGTTTCCTCCAAAAGCGCTATACTCCGATATCTTTGCGAGCGGCTGCTTGCCGCTTCAGGTCGACTGAAACTCCTAGCTCCGGTGGTTGAAGAGCATATTGTCAATCAGTCGAGTATTGCCGATTTTGACTGCCAAAGCGGCCAAAGCCGCGTCGTCAACTTCGGTAAGGTCTTGTAGGGTCTCAGGATGCACGAGGCTGATGTAGTCTGCGTCGGCATCGGGTTCCTGCCCGATCCTTTGAGACATGGCGAGCACGAAATGCTCCGCGCTTCTCTCACCATTTTGGAAGAGCCGTTCAGCTTCCAGCAGAGCCTGGTACAAGCACACAGCCTGTTTTCGCTGGTCAGGGGAAAGGTAGGCGTTGCGTGAGCTCATCGCGAGCCCGTCAGCCTCACGGACGGTCTCACATGGCACGATCTCCACGTCAAGATCAAGATCTCGGGCCATGGTAATGATTACCCGAAGCTGCTGCCGGTCCTTTTCGCCAAAGTAGGCTCGTGTTGGCGACACGATATTGAATAGCTTGAGTACCACGGTAGCCACGCCCCGGAAATGTCCGGGACGTGAGGCTCCGCAGAGGGGCCTGGAAACCTGTTCCACATCCACATACGTCTGGAAAGCCGGCGGGTAGATTTGGGATGCTTCAGGCAGGAACAGGGCATCAACGCCCACCTCCGCGCATTTCTTCGCGTCTCCTTCAGGGTCGCGGGGGTAACGGCCCAGGTCTTCGCTTGGTCCAAACTGTGCGGGGTTAACGAAGATGCTCACCACTACTCGATCGTTCTCACTGCGCGCGCGCCGCATAAGCGCCAGGTGTCCTTCGTGCAGGTACCCCATAGTCGGGACGAACCCGATGGTCTTGGCTTGCTTCAGCAAGGCTCTGGACCATGCTTTCATATCAGATATGGTAGCAAGGCGTTCCATAACGCGAACCAATAAAAAAAGCCTCCCGGTAGGAAGGCTCTGAGCGTACGCTTCTTTCGATCCTCCCGTCCCGGTCCGAAGGATCCAGGCGGCAAATGCTGCTAATCCGAGTCGAGCGATTGGTTCCGGGTCTTGTCAAGACTCCAGACCACGCGTGATCACTATGCCTGAAATACTGGCGAAGGTCAACCCCGAAAGTGCTTCCGAGTAGACATCTAGCAAGTAGGTCGGGTTGAGCAGCGCGAAACCCGACACAGTCGCTACTGGTGAGATTTCGTCGGGTATCGCAAGGCTCAACCCGACCTACTTACTGAACCATGACCCCCAAGCCGTAGCCATCCGATTACGGCAGGCAGAGGTTTACCTTTTCCTCCGGAGGTGCTAAAGAATTGGCATGGAATCGCTCGTTTCGGTCAGGAAATGCGATACATACGACTTGCCACAGGTAAGCTCCGTTGTGGAACAACTCCTCGACGATTTGGGCGGCCTGAGCAGCTTCATTCGACGCGGCCAGAAGGTCCTGTTGAAGCCCAACCTGCTCAGGTCGGCCGCGGCTTCAAGCGCCGCGGTGACTCATCCTGCCGTGGTTGAGGCAATCGCATCACTCGTGATCGATTGCGGCGCCGTTGCCTTTGTGGGAGATAGTCCGCCTCTAGGGAATCTCTCGCGGGTGCTGTCGAAATGCGGATACGCCCCGTTCATGCAACACATGGGGGTTAAACCCGCGCCCTTCATGGAAAAACAGGCCTGCGAATTCCCGGAAAATCGAATCTTTCGCAGAATCGATCTGGCCCGCGAGGTGTTTGATTACGACGCGGTGATCAACATCCCGAAATTGAAGACGCATACCCAGATGTTCCTGACACTGGCGGTGAAGAATCTTTTCGGGGCGGTCATCGGCACCGACAAAGCATCCTGGCACCTGAGAGCAGGAAAGGACCACGAGACCTTTGCCACGGTGTTGGTGCAAATATACGAGAAGGTCCGACCGGTCCTTTCAGTGGTAGACGGTATCCTGGGAATGGAGGGAAACGGCCCAAACAGCGGCAAGCCCCGTCAGGTGGGCATCCTGGCTGCTTCCGCGGACCCCGTGGCACTGGACGCCACTGTGTGCAGGTTGCTCGGGTTCGAATCGACGCGAATGCTGACGTGTTCGGTAGGGCAGGCTCAGGGGCTGGGCGTGGCGGACGAGGATCGAATCAAGGTGGCGGGCGAAAAACTTGATGGCTTTCCTCTCAAAAGCTTCAAAGCCCCCAAGACCATGACCATGACCTGGAATTTATCCGGTAGAAATCCTATCCGTAGGTTTATGGAAAACCATCTGGTTACCAGGCCCCGGATAGACCAAGTGGAATGCCAAGGATGCAAGATCTGCCTTGAACACTGCCCGCCGGAAGCGATCACCGAGAAGAACGGCAAAATGGTCATAGACTATCGCAAGTGCATTTCCTGTTTCTGCTGCCACGAGCTGTGCACCAACGAGGCGATTGAAATTGAACAACCACTATTCGGTAGGCTGTTGTCGCGAATAATTCGTTGAGTAGAGTCCTGCGCTTGATTAGACAGCCGAAGCATTTGCTCTCAAGCGCCTTTGAAACTGCCGTATCCCTCTTCACGGGGCCGTTTGTAGGAGGAGGTTGAAATGAGAACGTGGGAATATAAGTTGGTCATGCATCGACGAGTTCCGACCAAGCAATTGGAAGACGAGCTCAACCGCCTTGGCACTCAGGGATGGGAGGTGGCTTCCTCGGACATGGAGATCGAGGAGGACGACGGACATGTGGTGGTCTATTACCACGCGCTTCTCAAGCGAGAACGAAGCTGAAGAAGAGATCCATGTCCTTGACCGCGGGCAGGTCCCGTCCAGACTGGATATGCGCTAATCCAAGAGAAGACATGGGGCACTGGATCTGGTCTCATGAAGTACGCTCGGGCCCTTGTTGAGTGGCCCTACCTCGGTTATAGTTAGGAATTGTCATTGTCCCGTGTGCATGATTCTGCGATCAACGAAGAGGTGTGGTATGGAAGCCTTGGGCATTTGTTTGGGAGCCTCGACACTTGGTATGGTTCGTGTTCGGCGTGATGAAAAGGGGCTCGCGATCGCCAATGCAGAAACCATCACTCATGAAGGTAATCCACGCAAGACGCTGCTGGAAGCTCTCCAAGACATTCCGGATATCCGGGAGCTCCCCATTGCGGTAACAGGCCGAAAGTTCATCCAGTTCGTCAAGCTCAGCACCATTTCCGAACCTGAAGCCGTCGAATTAGCCACAGCCCATCTGCTGCAAAATGATCATCCATATCGCATTGTGGTCAGCGCGGGTGGCGAAACTTTCCTCGTTTACCATCTGGATGAGGACGGCAAGATCCAGGCAATCCAGACCGGGAACAAATGCGCTTCAGGAACGGGCGAGTTCTTCTTGCAGCAGATTGGCCGAATGAACCTTTCCCTGGGCGACGTGGCCCGGCTCGGAATTTCCGAGCATCCCCACCGCGTGTCGGGCCGGTGTTCAGTCTTTTGCAAGAGCGATTGCACCCACGCCTTGAACAAAGGAATTCCCAAGGGCCAGGTCGTGGCCGGCCTTGCGCAGATGATGGCCAACAAGGTGGTCGAGCTGCTCAAGAAACTGCCCAAACAGCATGTAATGCTCGCGGGAGGTTCCTCGAAGAACCAGACCATGATCCATCACCTCTCTCGCGAGATTCAAGATCTGCACATCCCCGAAGAAGCTCCGTACTTCGAGGCACTGGGCGCGGCTCTCTGGGCGATTGAGAATCCCACCATCCCTTACACGGGAACCGCGGACGTGTTTGAAAGAAAAAGCTCCGCGTTCACCTATCTCAAGCCTTTGGCGGAGTTTCGGGACAAGGTTCATTTCAAGGACAGGCCTCGCGGAGTCGCAGAATCCGGCGATCGCACCATCCTTGGGCTGGACGTGGGCTCCACGACCACCAAGGGTGTGATCATGCGATGTCGCGATAAAGCCATTCTGGCCGCGGACTACTTGCGGACCGGCGGCGATCCCGTTGGCGCGTCTCGACGGGTGTACCAGAGCCTCGCGGACCAGATCCAAGTCCCTATCGAGATAGTCGGGCTGGGAGTGACCGGTTCCGGCCGGCAAATCGCGGGGCTACACGCGCTCAGCGATGGGGTGATCAACGAGATCATTGCTCATGCTGCGGCTGCTGTGCATTTCGACCGAGACGTGGACACGATCTTCGAAATCGGTGGCCAAGACGCGAAATACACCTACATCACCAACAGCGTGCCGAGCGACTATGCCATGAACGAAGCGTGCAGCGCAGGCACGGGATCGTTCCTGGAAGAATCTGCCAAAGAAAGCCTTGGGATCCATGTGACGGATATCGGTTCAGTGGCGTATCAAGGGACCAACCCGCCCAACTTCAACGATCAGTGCGCCGCATTCATCGGGTCTGACATCAAGAATGCGGCGCAGGAAGGCATCCCGGTCGAAGACATCGTGGCCGGGCTCGTATACTCGATCTGCATGAACTACTGCAACCGGGTTAAGGGCAACCGACCGGTGGGCAGGAAAGTCTTTATGCAGGGCGGGGTCTGCTACAACGAAGCCATTCCCGCTGCCATGGCCGCGCTTACCGGGAAGGAGATCGTCGTGCCGCCGGAGCCGGGACTCATGGGCGCTTTCGGCGTGGCTCTCGAAGTGGAACGCCGCCTCGAAAGAGGCTTACTGCGCGAGCAGCAGTTCGAGCTGCAACGGCTGGCCGATCGTGAAGTGGTGTATAAGAAGCCCTTCGTTTGCGGTGGCGGAAAGGAAAAATGCGACCGGCGATGCGAGATCGCTCGCATCGAAATCGAAGGCAAGACCTATCCGTTCGGCGGCGCGTGTAACCGATACGTGAACCTGGTCAGGCAGCAAGAGTTTGATACCAGACGGCTGGATCTGGTGGATTTCCGGCAACGCCTCGTGTTCCGAGATCTCGCGCCCGAAGATCCTTCCGATACTCGGCCGACCGTGGGATTGAACCGGTCGTTTCTCATCAATACGTACTTTCCGTTCTTCAATACCTTTTTCAAGGAATTGGGCTACCGCGCGGTCCTTCCCGATCGAGTGGATCCCGCGGGTGTAGACCAGCAACAAGCCGCATTCTGCTATCCGGTCGAAATCGCGCATGGGCACATGTTCGATCTGCTCAAGAAAGACGTAAACGTGCTCTTTCTTCCACACATCCGGGGGATTCCCACGGATCACGAGAATGCGAACACGTGTACGTGCGTGTTCGTGCAGGGTGAAGCGTTCTATCTCGCCGGAACATTTGATGAAGTCAACGCGAAGAAGCGGCTGACGCCCTATTTCGATCTGAGCAGAGGCTTTGAGTCCGCGATTGATGGGTTCCTCGAAGTTGCGCAGGAACTTGGCTGCTCCCAGGAACAAGGGAAGGCGGCATTCAACGCGGGAATGGCAGCTCAGGACGCATTCAAAAAGGAACTGCGTGCCAAGGGCGCGGAAATGCTGAAAGAGATCGAAGCGAACCCGGAATCCATGGGCGTGGTGCTCTTCGGCCGACCGTATAATTCCTTTGTGTCTGAAGCGAACAAAGGGATTCCCGCGAAGTTCGCGTCCCGAGGCTATTACATACTGCCGTTTGACATGCTCCCATTCGAAGACCAGACCTTCGATGACGCAGAGACTATGTACTGGTCCATGGGACGCATGATCCTGAAAGGGTCACGGCTGGTAAAGAACCATCCCCAACTTTTCGGGACTTTTATCAGCAATTTCTCATGCGGGCCAGATTCGTTTGTAGTGGGATATTTCCGGGATGAAATGGGTCGGAAACCGTCTCTGACGCTTGAGTTGGACAGTCACACCGCGGATGCTGGACTGGAAACCCGCATCGAAGCGTTCCTGGATATTGTCCGCCACTACAGAGAACTGGAGAGCAAGAAACAAATTGCAGCTGTTCAGAAGGACTTCAAGGCCGCGTACACTTCTATAGTCAATGGGAAGCCTTGCGTTGTCACCGCGGATGGCCGACAGCTTTCCCTGAAGCATCCGGACGTGAGGATCGTGCTCCCCGCGATGGGTGTTTTTGGCACCCAGGCGCTGGTGAAGGCTTTCCAAAAGGTCAACATCAACGCTCATGGTCTTCCCCCTGCGGACGACGAGGTGCTCAAGATCGGTCGCGGGAATTCAACGTGCAAAGAATGCTTGCCGTTGCAGACCACCGTCGGCTCTATGCTGAATTACTTCTGGCATGACCGGCCCGATGGCGAAGTGACCGCGTATTTCATGCCCGGCGCGAGCGGTCCGTGCCGTTTCGGCCAATATCGGATCTTTTCGAGGCGCCTGATCGAGCGATACCGCATCCCGGACGCAGCTGTGCTCACCTTGAACGCAGCCAACGGTTATATGGGATTGGGCGACCGGTTCACCCTGCCGGCATGGCGAGCCATCGTGATGAGCGACGTGATCTATGAGATCTGGTCCACGATCCTGGCCGCGGCCGAGGACAGGGATTCGGCGCTGGCAATCTTCCACCGGGAATGGGACGGGATCGTCGATGTGATCCACAAGCCTTGGCGAACTATCCGGGCTCGCCTGCAATCAGCGGCGCAGGCGCTTTCCCAGATTCCGCTCAAGGTGCCGTATTCGGAGGTCCCCAAGGTCTCGCTGATCGGCGAGATCTATGTCCGCAACGATCCTATCTCGCTGCAAAACCTCGTAATGAAACTGGCTGACCGAGGATTCGCGGTCAGGACGTCTCAAAATAGCGAGTGGATCAAGTATATCGACTGGCTCATAAAGCACCGGGTCGAGGGGGACAAACCCGACATCCCGTTCTGGATCAGGTACTTTGTGAAAGGCTACTTCGACCGCAAGATCCGCGACTTGCTCGAACCGTCCGGCTTATTCTTCCACGAAGTGATGAAGGTGGAACCTCTGATCACTGCCGGCGAGAAATTCATATCCCCGAAGCTCACCGGGGAAGCGATCCTTACCGTGGGCGCGGCGCTGCACGAGATATTGCATCCCGCGTGCGGCGTAATTTCCATTGGGCCGTTCGGTTGCATGCCCACCAGAGTGGCTGAATCGATCCTCACCGAGAAGTTTAACACCGCGGAAAAGCGAGAGCTTCTGGCAAGGTCCAATGGAAACCTCGATCCCGCACTCGGAGCAATCTTGGGCACAAACAACAGGAAGCTCCCCTTCCTGGCCATAGAGACCGACGGGAACGCATTTCCGCAAATCATTGAGGCTCGATTGGAAGCGTTCTCGCTCCAGGCCAAACGCCTGCACGCAAGGATGCTGGAACAAGGACTGCACCACCACTAAGCGGGGTTTCAGAACTCAGGAGCTTTGGTGAGAATTGCCGGGGAGGCCCCTTTTTGCACAAAAAGGGGCCTCCCCGGACCCCTCCCCGAAAAACTCCCGGGTTTTGCAAGCACTTCCAGCGCTTGCGGGATCCGGTGCCCGCTAGTAGCTGCATATGATGATTGCCGACGGACTTTCCCAATTCGCTGTGGCTTATCCCCGTCATTCCTGCGGAAGCAGGAATCCAGTCTTGGCGGCTTGGTACAAGGTTTTGTTCCATTCGCGTGTTGAGCTTCCGGATTCCCGCGTACGCGGGAATGACGAACAACGGGTTACCGGCCAAGTTCCTATGTAATTTACACCTCGTGGTCAAACGGACGATGTCCTTGGAAAACATTAAAACGATGTGGTGGAGAGCTTGGTAAGTCGTACCAGCTCCAAGATTTTGAAACGAGCTCGCGCGATAGGTCACCGAGGGGCGTTCCGCGATGATTGACCGACTGAAGCAGATAGTGCTCGGCAAACAACCGAAGAAGCCAGCCGAGTACCATAGGCTGCGAAAGGGCCGTGAGTCTGAAGACGCTGCCGTGGACTACCTGACTCGCCACGGATACTCCGTCGTACAACGGAACTTCCGGTGCAAGCTCGGGGAGATCGATATCATCGCTCGCCACGGTCAAGACCTGGTCTTCATCGAAGTGCGATCCAGCCATTCTGCCGGCACAATGGATCTTGCATACTCGGTGGATTACCGCAAGCAGGCCAAGATCATTAAGGCTACGCAGTATTACCTCCAGCGCTTCGGCGACAAACCTCCGTTCGTGCGATTCGATGTGGTCCTGGTGACCATGACGCCGGACCCGCAAATCGAGCTGATTCCTGACGCTTTCCGGCCGGGTGATCGCTACTTCAGGTGAGGCCGGTCGGTGCGCACCAGCGAGGAGCACCCATGCCGTGTCATGGGGCCCGGTTGACAAGGAGCCTCAAAGCGTCTATCAAAGAGTATGAACATCGGAGAGGCTGTGAGACGCATACTCATTCTTACGGGAGGTCGCGTCTGGCATACAAACCCTCTTTGGCATTCACACCTCTTTGCGCCCGTAGCTCAGTTGGATAGAGCGTCTGACTACGGATCAGAAGGTCGGGAGTTCGAATCTCTCCGGGCGCACCAGAAGGAAGCGGTGGATATTACGCTCTTTCTCCAGGCTTGGTGGAAGGCTCCATGAAAACCCTCTGCATAGAATATCCTGACTCCATACCGGCCATGCTTAACATGAGTCCGGATTCATTCGAAGAGGAAGCCCGCCTTGCCCTCGCTATGAAACTCTTCGAAATGGGACGGGTAACCTCTGGTCAAGCTGCGTCGCTTGCCGGTGTGTCGAGGGCAGCGTTTCTGGTCGCGTGCCGAAGCTATGGGACCCCCAGCGTTACCTGGGATAGGGAAGAACTAGAGGCGGAATTCAGGAACTTGAGAGAGTGACCGACCTCGTCGTCTGCAACACGGGACCCATCATAGCATTGACAATTGTGGACCAGCTTCGTCTCCTCAATTCGCTCTTTTCACAAGTTGTGGTTCCTGATCAGGTACATCAGGAGATCTTGAGCGGCGGCTCTTGCGGCGTCGGGGTCTCGAGTTATGTTCAAGCGGATTGGATTGAACGTGCACAGGTGTCCCAACCGATTGATTACTTACTGTCGTCGCTACTGGATGCAGGAGAGGCGTCTGTAATACAACTCGCCCGCGAACTTCCCGCAAGTCGAGTCCTGCTTGATGAGCGTAAGGCCAGGAAAATAGCCAGAACTGTATACGGACTTACCGTAACCGGCACTGCCGGCATTCTGGTACTTGCGAAGCGAAAGGGATTGCTGAACAACGTGGGCTCAATTCTTCTCGATATGCGCGAAAACGGTTATTGGCTTCACGAGGACATCATGGCGGCTGCCGCGAAAGCCGCTGGAGAGATGTAGGACGCATACCTCTATACAGGCCCGGCAATCGATCGTCTGATTACGGATCAGAAGGTCGGGAGTTCGAATCTCTCCGGGCGCACCACGAGAAAGAAACGTGGAGAAATATTGAGCCAAGAGCGCATCTAGCGTCTTTCTCACGCTTCTCGACCCTATTTCAGCGGCACAACTCTTGACACATAGAGATGGTAGACGTATACTTTTTTGCAGAGTATACGTCACCGTTAACCGGGGAGGACCAATGCCGACAAAGCTGACATTGCGACTGGATGAGGAACTCATTCGGCGCGCAAAATCCTTCGCCAAAAAGCGAGGCAAGTCGGTTTCTCAGATTGTGGCCAATTACTTCGCCTCGTTGGACAAGAAGCCGCAGGAACCGAGCACTGATCTTACTCCGATAGTTCGTTCCCTGAAGGGGACATTGCGCGGGATGGACGCGGAGGTCAAAGATTATCGCAAGCACCTTGAGGAACGGTACCTTTGAAGGTCATCTTTGATACTAACATAGTCTTGGATGTGCTGTTGGACCGGGAGCCATTCGCCACCTCCGCGGCGCTACTGTTCTCCAGAGTTGAAAGAGGCGAACTGTTCGGATGCCTCTGCGCGACTACTGTCACCACAATCCATTACTTGATCTACAAAGCATTGGGGATTCGGCAAGCCCGGAAGCATGTTGGAAGTCTCTTGTCTCTCTTTGAGATTGCACCGGTAAATCGTGCTGTTTTGGAAGGGGCTTTGCAATTGGAATTTCAGGATTTCGAAGACGCCGTGATTCATGAAGCGTCGATACATGCCGGGGTCCAAGCGCTGGTTACCCGCGATGTCAACGGATTCAGGCGGGCAACGATCCCGGTGTACTCGCCTGACGAGTTGATTAGCATCCTGGAATTAAATCCGCATGAAAGGCAATAATGGCGAGACCTTCTCGAAGTCCATGCATTGCCCGCTTGGGCCGTGAGGTGTAACGAAACGGAAATGGAATTTTTCCTGAGCGCAGGAATTGTCCTGGGGTTGTCAGCGGGATTCTCCCCCGGCCCTCTTACGACTCTCGTCATTTCACAGTCGCTTCAGCATGGAGCCAAAGAAGGTCTAAAGGTAGCCTTGGCGCCTGGCATTACGGATTTGCCCATTATCATTTTGTCTGTTTTCGCTTTGACACGGCTAAGCGATTTCCAGGGGGCTCTCGGATTGATCTCAATTGTTGGCGGTCTATTCCTGGTCTACTTGGCCTATATGAGTTTCGTTGCGGACAAAATCGATGTGGACGCAGGGCCGGCCGAACCGCGATCGTTCGGAAAAGGGACCATTGTGAATCTCTTCAACCCCAGTCCGTATGTGTTTTGGCTGACCGTTGGAGGTCCGACCGTGGTTGCGGCATGGGCACAGAGCCCTTTGAGGGCCGTGTTGTTCCTTGCGGGTTTTTACGCGTGCTTAATTGGGGCAAAAATGTGTCTGGCCGTTACGGCCGCTCGTTCGAGGCAATTTCTCACCGGAAAAGCATACAGCTATGTGATGCGTATTCTTGGCGTGCTACTGTTGGTCCTTGCCTTGCTGCTCTTCCGAGACGGCATGGGCTTCCTCGGTATATCATGGCCGTAATACCGTAGGATGCTGGTGAGCGAAGCGAACCGCATCGTTCGAGAAAATGAATTGGGCAACTCGGCCTGGCGGATCGATAAGATTGCGGACGCGACCGATGCGGTGCACTCCGTTTACCGCATCCTACTCGTGCTGGCGTTGATGCTCTTCCGGGACGGTTTAGGTTTCCTCGGTATATCATAACCCTAGCTCGACCAAGCCAGGCGTGGTGTTTCGCAATGCTTCGTGTTTGACAAAACCCCATTTAGTGCGTATCTAGAGAGAGAATGCGTCCTGGACGCATCGATCTTCGGTGAGCATTCCGGGACGCTGGAGATGAAAGATGCCTTCCCTCTTGGAACGGATAAGTGTAGATCCGAATGTTTGTCATGGGCAGCCCCGCATAAAGGGGACCAGAATCATGGTGTGGCTTGTCCTTAATTACTTGGCCAACGGGGACAGCATCGAAGATATTTTGGCCGCATATCCGAGCTTGACACGGGATGACATCTTGGCGTGTTTGACGTACGCTGCTGAAACCGCTCGTGAGCGTGTCGTCTCTATTGACGTGGCCACCGATCATGCGCTTCAAACTTGACGAAAATGCCGATCCACGTTGGCGCAAACGAGTATGTCTTCCATAAACTTTGCCAGGAATAAATTGGATGGATGGCTTATTGCTAAATCTAAAGGAAGTAGAATGGTGGTTTTCTATCTTCATTAAGGCGGCAATGACTTTGCTGATATCAATAATGGGAGCTGCCATTTGGGAACGACTCATAACCAAGCCACAATTGACGTTGAGCCCGTACATACATAACCCAGTCGAAACCCCCTTTGCATCGCAGCCCATACATGGAAATGCCCCCATCGAGTCCGTGCGCGGCAGAGTGCTTCTGGTTAAGGTAGAAAATCGATCTTTGAAACTACCGTGGTTCGGACGAGAACTCCGGAGGCCAGCCAGTAACTGTCACGGCTGCATTGAATTCTGTAGCAGGGATGAGAGAAGTGAGCGCGTGGGGAGACCTATGCCTATACGCTGGACGGAGTCCCCTGAGCCGGTTGTCGGAACACAACAATCTGGGCTCATTCCCGTTCCTCAGTTTATCCGGAAAGAAAGGGACATACTTCCAGGGCACGGAGCGTTGATAGACGTGGTGGCTCACTTTTGTGAAGACACTCGGAGTTATGGGTGGACAAACGAAAGCCATCTCAGGAATCCAAGACTCCGTGACTGGCAACTGGACCGGGATGTTTACAAGATTAAGGTGACTATTTCAAGCAACGAAGGCAATTGGTATGAATACTTCTGGCTATGCAACGAGCTGATTCCTGGCGGAGAGTTCGCTTTGTATCGGAGACCTCCTTTCGAGGTCACTCCGCCTGCTCAGCCAGTTGACTCGACCATGACAACCAACAGTCAAACGGTGGCCATTCCGTCGGATCTGCAATCGGCCACAACTACTGTAGATCGGGGCCAATGTCCTTAAGCATCATGACGTGTGATGGGTAGCTGTTAAAGTTGGCGCATACCCTTTGACAGTGTGTAACTGCCCTTATCCTTAAGGAAGATACCGCACCAATACCTTCGACCATCGAAATGAGGTATGGTGGCCCCATACTGAAGATCATGCCTCTCCGATGCCGAGTGCAGCGTCTGATCGGGACCGGCATACGGATTTGCAATCATCGGTCTTGTCCGGTTCCCAGGCCTCAGCTTTCATGCACTCGTTGAAGCATTGTTCATAGATCCGGGTCTTTATGCTCTGCTGGGCATCGGCTTCTTCGTGACCTCTCGATCCGGCTCGCCAATTGTTCAGCACTGTGCGTGCCGCCACTAAGAAACCGCCAATTCCCGCCACTACGATAATCAGAATAATCAAGGTGCCGTAGTCCATGGCCTTCTCCTCTTCTTTCTCTTCTTCTCCACGAATTAGATGCAGGATCGACCGAATGGAATCGGAAACATGGCGCGGGGAACGGATAACGGCGCACTATTACTTGAGTTCGGCTTGGTTTGGTGTATATAGGGGAAAAGAGGGAAGAGGCAATCATGACATGAAACAGTCACGTATCGACCTCTCACACAAAGATGCCGATGCGCGGCCTTCGCGTCGGATCAGGGGCCCGAGAGTTCGAATCTATCGGAGAACGCCACTAAGTATGAGATACTCCTAATGAAGTGGCAACACAGTGACCACCACCGACGTTCCTTGCGTCTCCGGGCATACGACTATTCAGCTGCCGCCGCGTATTTCTTGACGCTTTGTGCTCATGATCAGGAGTGCTTGTTCGGAGAAGTGGCAGATGGGGAGCTCTCCTTGAACCGGTTTGGAAGCATTGCTTCTGAGGAATGGCGCCGTTCGGCAGAGGTTAGATCCGAGATCTCTCTCGATGCTTTTGTTGTCATGCCCAATCACCTTCACGGAATTCTCTTTGTGGATCCGATAGTTATAGTAGGGGCGCACGGCCGTGCGCCCCTACCAAGCCGCGCGACTGCGCCGAGCCGTCTGACTCGACCGAAACGCTCCTTGGGATCATTTGTCGCTGGATTCAAATCCATCGTGACTAGACGCATCAATGAAGTCCGTGGAACCCCGGGCAAGGCTGTATGGCAGCGCAATTATTTCGAACACATCATCCGCAATCAACGCTCTCTGGATGCAATCCGAGAATACATTTCGTCGAATCCAAACAACTGGGGCAAGGACCGAGAGAATCCGGCCTATCGAGAGACGAATGCGGTGTCGGGCGAGGATAGCAAAGGCTTACCGTGGATTTGAATCGTGCTTCTTATCTGAGAAAGAGAGGCCTTCAATGAAAATGCTGAGGTCACATCTGTTACTACCTTTTCCTTTGGTGGTTTTGGCGCTCCTCATTGCGGGGGCAGGTCCATGCTCCGGGTCTGCGCAGGAAGAAGAAGCCGCGGCCCAGGCCGTGAACGCCTTCACGATTGATTTGTACAAGCAGATCCGAGAGCCAGAGAGCTGCATCATTTGCTGCTCCTGTGGGCGATACCCCCGCAATGCGATGAAGTATACTGTTGCACGCGGAAAGCACGCGCTCCACATTGCCAAGGCATTGTATTTGGACCCTCCTAATCATCCAGGCCTGAACAAGTTATTTTGGGCTTTCAGTGATGAAGCTTTCGGCTACGTCGACGAACCGGAGTTGCAAATGCTGCAGTTTCAGTCCGAACGTGGGGAAGAAGCCATAATCGTTTTTCTGCCACCAAAGCGGAAATGTCTCGAAGCCGCTGACGAGTCATTGCTTATCGGGGACCATTTTCACAAGGCATCTGTGCAAACGAATGAGGAAGGGACTGAGGCGATTGCTGCATCGAGCATATGGATGAATTCTGCGGGGAGGCTACGGGGCCACTGGGTACGTTGAGCTGGCGATGGTTTTCTGTTCTTCATTCGCCACGAATTCTTCTTTGGTCGCGTGATCAACCCATAAGCTGCACCATTTGAGGCGCCGCACCTCATTTCTTTGATCTTTTGAATTAGGAGTCGTGACCCTTGAATTGTTAGAACGGGCTGATGAAATTAAGAATGAAAGTTCCGCCAAAGGAGAGCGTGTTGCGGTGAAAGCTGAAAAGATTCTCCTGGCTGAACCCGATGCGCGGGATCTCCACCGGAATAAGGCCGCGACCTTCCAGTAAATTCCACCTAACAAAGGCTCCCGCTTGCGAATCACCAAAGACTCTTACGGCGTATTCCGCCGCGAGTTCGGCGAAATAGCTGCTCGTGAAGCGGCCGCGCTTTGACTCCGTCCTATAGCCAAGGCCTGGCTCACCGGTTTGGAGGTGTTCCAGGTCCGCGGGCGCAAACGGAAAACCGATGGCCCTGACCGAAAGCATAGTTGTGGGACTGTCGTACTTGTGCTGGACCCCTATGTACGGCATGTAGCCATTAACCGTAATGTCCGCGGTATCTTGAGAGCTCAAGACAAGCCCCGGCACATCAGACGGGTTTCTAAAACGGGTGGAAAAATGCTCGTATCGAAAGCCTCCGAGCACACTGAAAAGTCCGGAGTACTTCCAGGCCAGCTCCCCGCTGACATACCACCAATCGGTATAGATATCCCAGTGCCTGGTAATGGGGTTAATCACTCGAACGAGAATGTCATCTTCGGTCTCGGGATCGGATATCAAGAAACTTCGCACACTGATATCCGCTTCCTTGGCCCGATAATTCACGGGGATCAGGAACCAGGCGTCCACGCTGAATCCCCAACGTTCCAAGATGTCTACGGATTTTGCTAGACCGAGCCAAACGCCGGCCGGACGCCAATGGTGTTCGCCGACCGTTAGAGACACGTCGTTCTGGGGATCAAAGTGCCAACATGCCCCGGGAGTGGCTTCCAGCCAACCTACGTAAAACCTCAAGGGGCTGCTCGATGAAGTAGGCCCATTGCCGGCTCCGGGGAATAGGCTACCGGTAAAGGGTGACCCTATACGGGGCAGTGCACCGATGACCTGAGAGTCGGCGGTAGCGGGCAAGATGAATACGAAGGCAATGGCGATTGCGCCAAGCGCAGCAATCCTCACAACCCAACCCTCCAAATCCAATCGTCCCGAAGTTGGGGCGCTCTCCGAGACGTGAACAAGGTACGGCAACAGTCAAGAATAGTTCAACCGATTGCGTAGTTTTTACCAGGAAATCAAATAGTTGTCAATCACAATCTCGAGAAAGGCCACAGTGGCTCTAGGTTTTCGGCCACAGGAGCCCCAATTTGAGTTCCAGTTGTGCGTGATGAGGCAAGGTGGCCCTAAAGCGTCGCCGCATACTCATTGCGATGATGCTGCCTGGAACTCTCGGTCGGAATCGAGGAGCCATTGATCTCCCGCCTCGAGTGGTCAGGCCAGTGAAGATGTTTTGCTGAATTCCACCAGCCGGTGTGCGATAATCCGGGCGTCAGGATTTGACTAGGAGAAGCAGAATTGAGCGGAACGTTGACATGTGCCGGGTGTGGATTTTGCTGTACAGAGGTCATCTGTCGCATCGGGGCAATGATGTACGGGCATTACACAAACCCATGTCCTGCCCTGGTGTGGAATGGAGCTCGCCACGTCTGCTCGCTGTACCAGGACGATCCCGTCAGATACGAACGCGTGCTGGAAATAGGAGCCGGTTGCTGCTTTCCTCTGAATCCGAGGAGAAGAGAGATCTTGGATTGCACGAAAGACTCTTTTGATTGACTGATGGTCGAAGCTCCCATATGGTAACCCGGTCGTGTGCAACACCACGGTCGAGCTTGATCCATCGCCAACTTTGGTGCCGATGCCGTAATCGAGGTACTCCGGCCTCACTCAAGGCGACGGACGTAGCTCAGATCGTCGTAAACCAATATCACTTAGGCTAATTGAGTCGAAACGCATTCACTATCAGTAACAGAGGAGGAGAGGCGGATGGGGAAAGTGCTTTTGGCGGCTGTCTTGTGCATCGCGGTCTTTCTGCCCGGTGCGTGGGCTGCGGAACCGGTGGTTATTGGAGCGTATCTCTCCATGACCGGAAATGTGGCTGCGTACGGGCAGATGGCTTGGAGCGGCATCTCAATTGGAAAGAAGATGCGATCCGAAGTCATGGGCCGGCCGGTTGACGTGAAGCTAGCCGACACCAAATCGGATAAGATTGAATCCGCGAACGCGGTTTCGAGGCTCATAGAGAAGGATAAGGCTGTCGCGGTCATCGGCGAGATGATCTCAGGCAACACCATCGCCGGGGGAGCAGTAGCGGAAAAGAGCGGCATCCCCATGATTTCTCCTACTGCAACCAATCCGATTGTGACCCAAGACAAGAAATGGATCTCCCGAGTATGTTTCATTGATACCGACCAGGGACGAGTCATAGCAAAGCTCGCACTGGACCAGCTCAAGGCAAAGAAGGCCGCGCTCATCTACGATGTGTCGCAGGACTATTCAGTGGGTCTGGCGGCATTCTTCAAGCGGGAATTCCTCAAGGGTGGGGGCACGATAGTCTCCGATACCAAGTTCAAGACCGGAGACAGGGACTTCAATCCTCAGCTCAGCTCGATCAAAGCGTCAGGAGCGGAGTTCATTTGTGCGCCGATTTATTACACTGAATGCGCTCTGCTGGCAAAACAGGCCAAGGCTATGGGCCTGAATATTCCTATTCTTGCGGGTGACGGGGTGCAAGCGCCGGAACTCCTGGAGCTGGGCGGGGCTGCGGTGGAAAATATCTACTTCACCACGCACTTCCACAAAGATATGATCACGAGCGAACGGGGTAAGAAATTCCTGCAAATCTTTGAACAAGACACGGGGAAGAAAGAGCCCGACGCATTCACGGCTATGGCCACGGATGCTTATCTGCTCCTCCTTGACGCGATCGAAAGAGCAGGTTCTACGGATCCTGAAAAGATCAGAGCCGCAGTGCTGGCTACCAAGGATTTTGAGGGAGTGACCGGCAAGATCAGCATGAAGCCTGATGGAGACCCGATCAAAGCTATGGTGATCGACAAGGTGGAAAACGGCAAATTCGTGTATGTGACGACGATTCAGCCATAATAGATCACGAGGGCAGGGGGGCTGTCCGCGCAGGTGGTTCATGGGTAAGCCTAAGAAGATAGTTGAAGAGCTTCTCTCGTTGTGTGGAGTAAGCATCAACGGCGGCAATCCCTGGGACATACAGGTGAAGGACGAACGGGTTTTCGCCCGTGTGCTCCGTGACCAGAGCCTTGGGCTCGGCGAATCGTACATGGACGGGTGGTGGAGCTGCGCCCGCGTGGACGAGTTCATATGCAGGATTCTCCGCGCGCAACTCGATCGGAAGGTGATGGCGAGTTGGAAGCATTTTGTGCCCATCGCCTTGTCACTCGCGTTCAATCGCCAATCTCGAACGCGATCCAAAGAAGTTGCCGAACAACACTACGACCTCGGAAACGACCTCTTCCTCTCCTTTCTCGATCCGTACAATCAGTATAGCTGTGCGTACTTCAAGGGGACAGATGACCTCAACGAAGCGCAAATCAACAAGATGGCGCTGATTTGTCGCAAACTGGATCTCAAGCCTCCCGATCGTGTGTTGGACATCGGCTTTGGCTGGGGAGGATTGGGCCGCTATATGGCCGAACAATGTCAGTGTCAAGTTTCAGGAGTAAACATTTCAGAAGAGCAAATCCAGTTCGCTCAGGACTTCTGTAAAGGATTCCCGGTCGAGATAATCCACGCGGATTACCGCGACGTGAAAGGAATATTTGACAAAATTGTATCGGTTGGAATGTTTGAGCACGTGGGGCGTAAGAATTACCGCACGTTCATGGAAGTGGCTCATCGAGCGCTTAAAGACGACGGTATTTTTCTGTTGCATACCATAGGCAACAACAAATCGCAGCGCACTTCCGATCCGTGGATAGCAAAATACATATTTCCCAATGGCGAGCTTCCCAGCATTGCGCAGATCACGAAGGCAGTAGAGGGCCTGTTTGTGGTGGAGGACCTTCACAACATCGGGCCACATTATGAACGAACCCTCATGGCGTGGCACGAGCGATTTCAGAATGCATGGCCGAATTTGCGAAACAAATATGACGAACGATTCAAGCGTATGTGGGAATATTATCTTCTGTCATGTGCGGGAGCTTTTCGTGCGCGCGACATTCAACTGTGGCAGTTCGTGCTCACGAAGACCGGCACACAACAGCCAAAATGCCGATATTGATGCTATACACCCCTCCTTGTGGGGCGGCCTTTCCAGGCCGCCGGCAGGCTAGAAAGCCTGCCCCACAGGAGAGAAGAGTCTCGCAGCCCCTTCCCATGATGGGAGAGGGAACGGGGACGGTGATCTTTGACGCAAATTTCCAGGCCGTTTACTGTAGCGCCCACTTCATTTACTGGCTTGGAGGCTACAGCGTGTTGTGAATTTCCTTCGTTCCGGACGACAAAGGGCCAAGCATCATCATGAGCTTCACTCTTTGGCGCCGTAAGATTTGAGAAGCTCGACAAGGTGCGAATGCTTGTTTCTTTGAGCAATGACAAGAGGCGTGAAACCGAATCGCTCGCGCGCGGTCACATCAGCTCCCTTATCCAAGAGCATCTTGGTTAGGTTGGCATCTCCTCCCATGCACGCTCCCATGAGAGGCGTCCGGCCGTCCTTAGTCGGTCGATTGACATCCGCTCCGTGTTCAAGCAGCACTGCGGCAATATCGGTAATAGAGGTGTAAGCTGCTCGGTTGAGTGCGGTTTCGCCGTCAGGGCCGGTCGAGTTCACATCCGCGCCGCGCTCAAGCAGAAGTTTGACAATGGCCGCGTGCTTTGGTCTTACCGCTGCGTAGAGCGGTGTTTGGCCAAAACTATCAAGCGCATTCAGGTCGGCGCCCTTGTCGAGCAAGGCGACAATTTCGCTGGCTCTGCCGGCAAAGACCGCCATGACGAGAGCATCTGCGGCTTTCTGATCCGCGGCCGCAGGCAATGAGAGTGTGAGAAACAGAGCCGATACTACACAGAGGTTCAATGTTAGCGACAGGTGATAACGTGTGTGAGCGTGCATTTCCGATACCTCAGTGATCGTGCTGATTAATAGCCGTTGCCAAGAACCTTGTCCGATTCGAGGTAACGTGACACCGTCATTCCTGCGGAAGCAGGAATTCAGTCTTTTCAATATGTTCTGGACCCCAGTGCCTGCCCCGGACTCAGATCCGGGGTTCGCCGGAGTGACGGATAATCAAAAGACCATCACTCCTGGCAAATGCTGTCATTACTGGACGAGCTGTCTAGCCTCGATGCGGGCCAATGGCGAGCATCCGACTCTCTCCGCGCCTTTGGTCCGGCCCTCACAATAGCAGACGATCACAATCGTTCCCAATACATTTTGAAGCTGGTGCTGGGTTTCCCAGAGGTGGAGCGCCATTTGCTGCCACAGCCGAATCCTTCCGGCCGGCCGTTCGAAGCAGTGGTCGCATTGGTAGGCTGATCTCTATCCGAACTCAGGGCCAAGGATAGCGTAAAGGAACTCGGGCTTCTCCGGATGCTGGTTTGTTCCGCGAAACATTCTCGTGAGGGGCCGGGAAAGCTCGAAGCCACGAGCTTTGAGCAAGGGCAATGCCCAAGGATTTCCGCACAGACAGTCGACAAACACCAAATCTCTCGTCGATCGGCGCAGAAATTGGTCCAGCAGAGCTGCTGCTACGTTTTCGTCGCGAGCGGTCCAAGGTCCCAACTGGTCGGCAAGTGAACCTCGGCGCCCGAACGCGTAACCCGAAATCCCCGTGTCTTGCCTCAGGGTAAGAGCGAAATCGGGATCGGTTTCAGCGATCGAGAGAAGAAGTCGGTTCCGGTCAACTCCAAAGACCTGTCGATCAAGCTCAAGCGCGTCTTCGAGTTCCACGGAATCGAGCTTGGGGGCAGGCTTTTCAGTGGATTGACGCTTCAGCATCCATCTCTCGATTTGGCACTCGCTCACGAATCCCAGTTTCTCATAAAGGGGTTTGCCATACGGAGTGGCATCGAGTTTCATGCAGCCGACACCTCGCGAATCAAGGTGCTCGATTGCACGTTCGAGAAGCGCTGTTCCGAGTCCTTTGCCTCTATGTGGGGGGTCAACCAAGACCATGCCGAGCCAGGCGAGCTTCTCTTCATAAGTGATGGTGGTAACTGTTCCGATTACGCGGCCATCGCACTCCGCGGCAAAACAGCCGTCCGGACTAGCCAGGAGAAAGCGCTCCCAGTCCTCAGCAGTCTGGTTCCAGCCGGCGATGTCTTTGAGCCTCATTCCATCCGGGATGTCGTTGGCTGTCATCAAACGTATTTTGATAGTCAAGCTGTGCCTCCAGTACCGCGTACTCTGTCGGCACGCGACAATGCTCCGTTCGGGCGATGACTTTATACCTAATCAGATCTCGGCAAAACAGGTAGGATTCAAGTGTAGTGTCTCCGAAAAAGCTTGGCAGGTCTGGTGGGACAGTCCCGCGAGACGCGGGATTGCCTGTCCATGAATGACGGGCAAGATGCCCGTCCCACCAAAGGCATCCTGACGAGTCGCCGGAGTAATTGGCATATAACCTCCAGGCGAACATCTAGTCGTAAAGCTATCATGGAGACACTACACTAGCGGGGATAATCAGGCGGTCTGCCCTGCTCGTCCCATCCTCTGACTCGATAATAATCCGCGAGCAGTTGACGCATCTGATCTTCGGATATGGTTTTGCCGGTCTCCGGTAGAGGCTCGGTGAAGAACCGACGGGGCAGCATGTCATCCTGGACTGTCAGACCTTCTCGCAAGTTGAAGGTTCGGGTATCGTTCGCAATCTTGCGAGCAATGTTCCTCATACCCTCTTTGTCCAGGTCTAGGCCGGTGGTTGCCTTGATCATCTCGGCAAGCTCTTCCCACTGATACAGATCCCGGTAAAAGCGACACAACACGAGTGTGTCGAAGATCGTGAGCCTATCTTCCCACTCAGCGAGCATTTCCGCTTTGCCTTCTACCTGGTCGGGGTCGATCATCTTTGCAAGCTCAGGCTTGTAGAACGTGGTGCGTAGATGACACGCTCCGCGATCGCTCGTGCCGTAAGCAAGACCCATACCTTTGAGCACCCTCGGATCGTATCCCGCGGGCTCCAAACCCTTGACATGTATTGCCTGGTCGGAAAGGCCGAATTCTTCTGCCGCGTGCTTTATGCCTCGCGCCAGGATTTGGCCGATCCCGCGACGGTAAGCGATATCTTCGAGCAGCTCTGCTATGCGGTCCACCTGACCGTACTCTATGGGGTAATCGATTTTCTTTTGTATGGAGGCCTCAATAGTAAGGGCAGCCAGGTTTCCGGCGCTGATCGTATCCATACCCAGGCGGTCGCACACGTCGTTCAGGTACGCAATCTCTTCGATGGAATCCACCTCACATAGGCCGCCGAATGCATAGATGGTTTCATATTCAGGGCCTTCAATGCGGAGCCCTTTATGCCTGCCTTCTTTGACGGTTGCCAGCCTTCCGCACGCGATGAAGCATCTGAGGCACGCATGGGGCTGCACTGCAAGACGCTCGTGGAGTGCGGCTGCGTTGATGCGTTCCCGATGCTCCGCGGTCCCTTTTTGCCAGTAGCGAGTCGGGAAGCTCCCCACGTTGCTCATGATGTCAACCATCATGGGAGTCCCCAGGCTCTTGTACGCTTTGACCCCGGGATTCTCCTTGGAGCTTTTGGCAAGTCGGTTGGCGAATGCTTTGACCATCTCCGGGTCGGCAAGCTCTTTTTTGCGATCTCCCCAGAAGGCTATGGCCTTGATTTTCTTTGAACCCATAACCGCGCCAGCGCCTGTACGTCCCGCGGATCTCCAATAATCGTTTTCAACTACCGAGAAACTCACTCCGTTTTCGCCGGCCGGCCCGACCACCAGCACGCCGCAGTTCTTCGCTTCCGGCCGATGCTCTTTGATCCAGGCTTTCACACGATCTTCGGTCTGAAAAGTGTCACGACCCCAGAGGTCATCCGCTGGATGGAAAAAAACCTTTTCGTTGCACACCTCCAACCAGATCGGCTCAGAGCTCGAACCATCGACCATCACCGCGTCGAATCCAGCCGGCGCCATATATTCTGCGGCTTTGCCGCCGGAATACGATTCGGAGTAGTAGCCTGTCTGAGGTGACTTCGTGAAGACGGCATGGCGGCAGGAGCCCCAGATCCTTGTGCCGGTCACAGGGCCCAGAGCAAAGATCAGGTTGTTCTCAGGCGTCAAGGGATCGACGTTGGGAGGGTTGTGCGCCAGCAACAGATGAGTTGCCAGACCCTTCCCGCCTAGAGTGGTTTCGAGCAGCCGGTCCGGCAGGGCTTCGACCTCATAGGTCTTATCCGTCGCGTTTATTCTCAGCACCTTGTTATAGAAACCGTACATCTATCAATTTCCTTTCATCGGCACCTGGATGGATTGAAAGGTGAGGACGTTTGCTCGCAAGAGAGCGATCAGAGAACGCTTCGATAAATCGCTTCCGCGTCGCTGAGCGTCATTTCACGCGGGTTGTTGGCAAGCAATCTGGTTACTTTCATCACACCCTGTGCCAGTTCGGGGATATGTTTCTCCGCGACGCCGAAGTCACTGAGTCGGCTTGAGAGCCTCAGGTCATCCGCCAATGTACGCAAGGAATCCACCGCACACATCGCGGCGTCACGGAGGCTCATGCCCTCCGTGTCCTCCCCCATAATATCCGCGATATCGGCAAACTTCTCAAGATTGCCAAGCAAGTTGAACTCCATGACAGCGGTAAGCATGATGCTGTTTGCGAGCCCATGCGGAATGTGGAACTCCGCGCCGATAGGGTAGGCGAAGGCGTGAACAGCAGTCACGCCCGCATTGGCAAAAGCCATACCCGCGAGCAGACTGCCTTCGAGCATTGCGGTCCTCGCGGCGAGATTGCTCCCGTTTGCGTAAGCAGTTCGAATGTTGGAAGCAATCAGGTCCATCGCTTCGATCGCCAACATATCGGTCATGTTCGTCGCGTTGCGTGAGGTGTATGCCTCAACCGCGTGAATGAGGGCATCCATGCCTGTGGCCGCAGTGACCGCGGCAGGGAGGCCCAAGGTAAGCTCCGCGTCCAGAAGCGCGACCCGCGGGAACAAATAAGGGCTGACAATGCCTTTCTTGAGCTTCTCCTGGTAATCCGAAAGTATGGCAATAGGCGTCACTTCGCTACCTGTGCCCGCGGTAGTAGGTATGAGCATCACTGGGATCCCCGGTTTGGGTATCATGTCGATGCCGAAGAGTGCTTCGACGGGCTCGGTATTGGTCGCAAGCACCGCGGCCACCTTAGCAATATCAAGCGGCGATCCTCCGCCGATTCCCACGATCAGGTCAGCTCCGGCAGCACGAGTTTGGTTCGCTGCTTTTGCCGCGATTTCATAGCTGGGATCGGGGTCCACCGCGTCGAACCGAGTCGTTGAAAGCCCGCCTCCTGAAAGGAGCTTTTCCAGGCGCTCGACAATCCCGGTGCTCACGAGTCCGGGATCGGTAATAATCATCACGTTCTTCCCGCCCAGTCGCTTCAGTTCGTCCACGGCGGAGTCCAGCGAACCAGCTCCCATAACTATCCGGGGAGTGGTCTGAAAAAATCTGACGCTTCCCATTTGTTCGTACCTTCCTGCACAAGTGTTTGAAGCGGCCGTGATCAGACCGCGAGATATTTCTTCTGGATGCTTTCCTCTCTCTTGAACGCGTCCATTGAGCCCCTGAAGACCACGTGGCCCTTGTCAATGACCACCACGCCATCCGACACTCCCATTGCAAAGCGGATGTTCTGCTCGGAAAGCAGAATAGTTGAGTCCGCCTTTTTCAGGCTCATCATGAGTTCTTTGAGCACCGACACCACAACAGGCGCAAGCCCCTCAGTAGGTTCGTCCAGGACGAGGACGTCAGGATTGCTCATGAGAGCCCTCGCGATAGTGAGCATCTGCTGTTCCCCGCCGGAAAGCGTTCCTCCGAGGCGGTCAAGCATATGGCTCAGCACAGGGAATTGATCCAGCACTGATTCGAGGGTCCACCGGCCTGTGCGTCCGGGGATCTTCCCAAGTCCGAGATTCTCCTTGACCGTAAACGGCCCCAGGATCCTGCGATCTTCAGGTACGAAACCGAGCCCCAGTCTGGCTCGTTTGTACGGGGGCAGTTTTGTGCAGTCCCGGCCTTTGAACCGCACCGTGCCGGTCTTGGCAGGCGTGAGGCCCATGATCGAACGAAATGTGGTTGTCTTGCCCGCGCCGTTCCGACCCATAAGACAGATCGTCTCGCCCTGTGCGATTGCGAGGCTCACGTCGAAGAGGATGTGGCTTCGGCCGTAAAACGTGTTCAGGTCCACGGCCTCCAGGATGTGGCTCATTGAACCTCCTCTCCGAGATATGCTGTGATCACTTCGGGATTGCCGCGTATCTCGTCCGGGGTGCCTTCGGCGAGGAGTCTTCCCAATTGGAGCACGCGCACGGTCTGTGCAATGCCGAAAACGGTGTCCATATCGTGTTCTATGAACACCAGGGTGAGATTGAACTCTTTCCAGAGACGCCTGATCAGGTCTCGAGTCAGTTGCCTCTCTTCCGGAGACATGCCCGCGGTGGGTTCGTCCAGGAGGAGCAGCTTCGGTTCAAGTCCCAAAGCGATACCGATGTCCAGGAGCTTCTGATCCCCGTGAGCGAGCTCAAACGCGAAACGATCCGCCTGGGTGTGAAGCCCAAGGCTCTCCAGGATACTGTACGCCTTGTCGGTGGCCTCCTTGAATCTTGAGATATGCCTGAAGGGTCGCAACGCTTCCTTGCGCATTGACAAGCAGGCAATACGGACGTTTTCCAAGACCGTCTCTTCAGGAAAAATGGAAGTGATTTGAAAGGCTCGACCCATTCCCCTGGTGACAATCTCTTGGCGGCTCAGTCCGGTAATGTCCTCGCCTTGAAAGACGATCCGGCCCTTGTCCGGGCTCAGAAAACCGGTGATCTGGTTGAACAGGGTGGTTTTGCCTGCTCCATTCGGACCAATGATAGCGGTGATGTCTCCCGGCATGACCGAGAAGCTCACATCGCTGGTGACCCTGAGCCCACCGAAGGCTTTATGCAGGTTTTGCAGTTCCAGAAGCGGTTTCATCCGCACCTCGATTACCTTGGGTCAGAGACTTCAATCGGGCTCTGAGCGCTTGGAATTCACCCACAAGACCCCGCGGAAACAACAACACAATGACCATCATGAGCACGCCGATGAACAAGGGCCAATACTCGGTCTTCGCGCCGACCACGTCCTGGATAACGACGAACACACCCGCACCCAGGAAAGGGCCGAAGAACTGGCCGATTCCACCCAGAACAGACATGAGGATGACCTCTCCGGAAGTGGTCCAGTACAGCATGTCCGTATGAATGGAATTGTCCACACCTGCCATGAGGCCGCCGGCAAGCGTGCAGAAGAAAGAGGAAATGACGTAGATCCGGAGCTGCGTAAATCTGACGCTTTGCCCGACGAATGCAACTCTTGTGGGATTCTGGCGGATGCATCGGAGCAAGACGCCCATCGGCGACCGAGAGACCCGTCGCAAGAACCATATCGACGCGATAACCACAATGAGCGTTGCGTAGTAGTACACGATCCGGTTCGACAAAAATCCCGGTGCGATAATGCCCTGAATACCGTCATCTCCGCCGGTGAAGTCGTACCAGCGAAATGTGATTTGCCAGGCAAGCTGTCCGAAGGCCAAAGTGAGGACCGTGAAAAAGACGCCGCTCACCCGAATGATCAATAGGCCGACGATCACCGAGAGGATTACCGAGGCTACCAGTCCAAGACCCAGTCCGGGTAGGAACCATCCCGCGCCCACGTGCCTGACCATGAGACCGACGCCGTACGCTCCGAGACCGTAGTAGAGCGCCTGGCCGAACGACAGCATCCCGGTAATTCCCCAGAGCATGTTAAACGCAACGGCAAAGAGGCCCCAGAGCAGGCAGTGACTGGCAAGCATCATCTGGTATGAAGTTGCCTTGAGGAGCGGAATTATGCCGAAGCCGAGGAATAGCACCGCCCAGAAGACCACTTCTCCGTAGTTGATCCTATTCCCCATCGCTAGACCTTCCCCACGCTTCGCGGAGCAAAAAGGCCCTCCGGCTTGAATATGAGCACGAGCACCATCACCACGTAACTCACCACAGAGGCCCACTCAGGGACAATTACCACCGCGAACGCGATTACTTCACCAAGGATCAACGATCCGAGCCACGCGCCCCAGAAATTGCCCATGCCGCCGATCACGACCACGATCAAGGAGTCTATGATGACCTCAATACCTGCCCCTGGGGTCACGGAGCGCAACGGAGCGGCAAGAGCGCCGGCAAAACCTCCGAGAGCAGTCGCAATCCCGAATACCAGGGTCATGGTCAGCGGCACGTTCACACCCATTGTTGCCATCATTTCCCGATCTATGGCCGTAGCTCGTGCAATGCGTCCCGGACGGGTCCGGGTCAGGACCAGCCAAGCAAGTATCACCACAGCAAGGCCGAAGCCGATAATCGCAAGATTGTACGTAGGAATGGTGATCCCCAATACCTCAGCAGATCCCCTCAGTCCCGATGGTCGCAAGATCGACTTATACTCTGAGCCCCAGATGATCTTCACGATATCGTCAATGACGAGGATAAATGAGTACGTGAGAAGAATCTGAAAGCCACCCTCCTCAGCCCGACCGTAGATACGGCGCAAGAACAGGAATTCCGCCAACATGCCCACGATGCCCGCGCCAAGACAGGCTACGAAAGCAGCGACCCAGAAGTTGGAGTACCACGCGGAAACCGTCTGATACGCGAGATAGGCCCCCAGCATGTAAAACGAGCCGTGCGCAAAGTTAAAGACGTTGCCGACCCCGAAAATCAGCGTCAGGCCGCTGGCCACCAGAAACAACAGGGTCGCCATCGTCAGGCCGCTCACGAACTGCACGATGATGAAGGAGATGTCCATTTTGAGTTTTCCCCGACTCGGAAGAGGTCACAGCCCTTCAGAGCAAGCTGTGACCTCATACGGTTCATTCGCGCCGGTTCTCACTTCTTACGTTTCGAGTCGATGTACTCCTTCGGAGGCAACAGATCTTCCGCCTTGTAGATCTTCCACTGTCCGAGCATACGCTTGGCCGGCGGATACTTGTCGTTGGCCACGGAGACGCCGATAGCTTGCACCTGGACGATCTGATGGGTGCCAGGATCGATGTAAGAGGTGAAACCATCGGGGTCCTCGGGCAGTTGGATCTTCATGCCTTCCAAAGCCTTGACCAGGGCTTCCGTATCGTCAGGATTCCCAACCTTGTCCACAGCCTGTGAGATCGCGAGAATGCCCGCGTAAGCGCCTTCCGCTGCGTAGGTGGGATACCGACCCGTTCGCTTGAAGAACTTGTCCACGTAATCTTTGTTGGCCGCGGTTTCCGGCCAGTTATTGTGGTGGCGTGCGCTGAGCACCAGGCCAAGGGGCAACTCCGCGCCGGTCGCGCTCATCAGCTCATAGTTCCCGCCCGCATCCGGTGAACAGAAGAGTGTTTTTTCAAAGAGCCCATACGGTGCGGCTTGTTTGACAAAAGCAACCGTATCTCCGCCCCAAAGACCGGATATGAGGATGTCTGGCTTATCCTTGAGGATCGACGTGACAAATGCGGTGTAGTCAGCCGCGAACAACTTGGGCCAGTATTCGCCCACGACCTTGTGCTTTATTCCGAATCGTTCGAGGTTGTATTTAAGCTCGTTCCACTGATCATGCCCATACGCGTAATCCGGGCCGATGTACGCGATCGTTTCCCATGGCTTGGTCTGCTTGAGCTCTTTCAGGTACAACGCTCCCGCAGCCATGGACTGGAACGTGTTATTTGAGACCCGGAAATAGTACGGCTGGAACTTGTCCACGGTCAGCTGTGTGGATGCGTGGTCGGTTCCGATAAAGATCTTCTTGTTTTGCTTCGATACCTCGGTCAGAGCAAGCCCCACAGCAGAACTTACTACACCGAAAAGGAAATGTACCTTCTCATCATCGATGTACCGTCGGGCTACGCGGACCGCGTGATCCGGTTTAGCCTTACTGTCCGTGTTGATGAGAAGGAGCTTATACCCTTTTACGCCACCTTTGGCATTGATTTCGTCTATGGCCATTTCCGCGGCATCTACAGAATCCAAGCCGTACAGACCCGCGCGGCCGGTCATCGGATAAAGTGCGCCGATCTTAATGACCTTCTCCTGAGCAAAGACGGTCAAGGGCGCCACCAGCAGGGCCACAAGGGCCACCACCATCAGTGCGAGGGCTTTCTTATGCACCATCGCTTCCTCCTTTCTCATTTTCTCCGGTTTAGTTCATGTTGGGAGCAGAGCTCCGTTCTCAGAGATACTCGTCCCAGTAACTAGGCGCTGGGATCAGGTCATATTCAGAGCGCCAGCACCGTCATCGTGCGGCTGATTGGGGACACGGCATCTCAAGAAATTGCCTGTGCTGCGCGTGATACTCTCGTCGCGTGTGTTACCGATGCGCTATCAAACAGTGAGTAAGGGTAGGTCGGGTTGAGTCCCGCGAACCGCGGGACGAAACCCGACATGTTGCGTTGGGCATGATGTCGGATTTCGTCCCGCCCAGAACGCGGGACTCAATCCGACCTACGGCTACTCTTGCGTCAACGTCATCTTCACTGTTCGGAAGCGAACTCCTATGTCTCCATAATGACTGTAGAACCGGATTAGGATTAGGGTTATCTCCTTTAGAGCAGGCAACAACTGTGCCACGGAGGTCGAAAGAGGGTAAGGGGCTGGTTATAGGGTGGAAATTGAGAGGTTAGGGCGGCTGCGGAATGCAGCATTTATGCAAGGGAGCGGGCCCGATTCTCAACCCCTACCAAAATAATTCGGCATTTTCCGGCACTTAGTGATATGTAGCATTTTTGCTGCTTTGTAGCTTTTCTGCTGTATGCCCCGCCAGTCCATATCGCGATATCTTCCGCCACAACGTCGTCGGATGCACACCCAGTGCCCTGGCAGCCTGTAAGACCGTATCATGCCTTTTCAAAGCCCCCACAATGACGTGTGCCTCAAAAAGACCGACCGCAGCTTTGAGGCTGTCCCCTCCTTCCAGAGGGTCCAAGTGTAGGATTGCGGGCTCTCGCAGTTCCCCAGGCAGGTCGGAGAGCGTGATCACATCGCCGTCGCTCATGATGATCATTCGCTCCATAATGTTGATCAGTTCCCTGATATTGCCAGGGTAATCATACTTCATGAGGCTGTCGAGGACTTCCGGTTCCATACGGCGCTGAAATCCCGACACGCGTTTGAACTTCTCCAGGATGCTCATTGCCAAAGCCGGAATATCCTCTCGGCGCATACGCAAGGGCGGAACATGGAGCGGTATGACATTGAGCCGGTAATAGAGATCTTCGCGGAACCGGCCTGTACGCACCAGGTCCTTGAGGTCGCGATTGGTCGCAACGATAATCCGCACATCAACTGAAGTGGGCCGGGTGCTGCCCACGCGGGTGAAGCTCTTTTCCTCGATCACTTGCAGAAGTTTCACTTGCATGGCCGGCGTAAGATCGCCTACTTCGTCAAAGAAGACCGTTCCCGTGTGAGCCGCTTCAACCAGTCCGGCCTTGCCTTCAGGAGCCGCGCCGGTGAAGGCTCCTTTGGAATAACCGAACAGTTCGCTCTCCATGAGAGATTCGGGGATGGTCCCGCAATCGATCTTCACAAAGGGTCGATCTTTCCGCGAGCTCATCCGGTGAATGATCTTGGCCAACATGCTCTTGCCGACGCCGGATTCGCCATGAATAAGCACGGACGCGTCAACACCTGCCACTTTGATCGCTTTTTGCACCACCTGGGCCATGGCAGGACTCTTGGCAACCATATCCTGGAGGGCATATTCGAACTGCTCGTATTCCAGCAGAGATTGGTAATAGCGAAAGCTGATACGTCTGCTGTCTTCAAGTTCCGCGCGCAGTCTATTGAGCAGCGTGATGTCCGTAACATTGGTCACCACGAGGGCTATCGCGCCGCTCTCATCAAATACGGGCGTGCCGGTCACCATCACCTGCTTGTTGCCCTTAATATTCTGCATCAAGGTGACCTGCTCCCCCTTTTTCAAGACGGCCAGCGTCACCGAATGATCGAATACCTTTTCGTGCACGAGGTCCCGCATGTTTCTGCCGATGAGATCGTGTCGCGATAGGCCGGTGATCCGTTCGTACGCGCTGTTTACTCTGATGGTGTTCGCGTTTCCGTCCGTAATGTACAAACCGTCGTACGACGACTCGAAGATCGCCTCCAGTTCTCGGTGCAATTCCTTATATCCCCGCAATTCCGAGATGATCGCCTCGTATCCCGAGATATCCTGGAAAATGCTGATAACGCCCACAACCTGTCCGTCCACAACAACGGGATTTCGATTCGCTATAATGGTGGCTTGTGGTAACACGATCCTTTTGGCGATTTGAGGAAGGCCGCTTTCGAGCACATCTTTTATGTCGGGCCAGGTTTCCGGGAGTACTTCCCAGAACGGACGGCCTACGGGATTGCCTCTTTCTTCACCCAACATGCGGAGAGCGGCTTGATTGTAGAACAGCACCATCCCTTGACGATTGATGATGACGATCCCGTTGTACGAAGAGTCCAGTATAGAAGCGCAGAGCGCAGGCATGTGATCAAAAGCTGTCATGTTTCTTGCTCCTGCCACTGAAGTGCAGGATCATTTTACCGCGACCACGGGGCATTGTGCGCCCAAGATAACGTCGCGGGCCGTAGAACCTAGGAGGAGCTTTCCTACTGCGGAAGTCTTTTGAATGCCTACGATAATTTCATCTATCTCGTGTTCCTCGGCAAACCGGAGAAGATCTTCTCCTGGTTTGAAGCCCCGTATCAAAAGGTGCGTTTCCACGGGAATCCCGAGCTCCGATAAAAGGCGGTTCGCGTATTCCAGCTCCTCTTCGGCCTTTCTGATATCTTCGGTGGTGGTCTCATCTTCCCCAACGAGCGAAGTGACCACATACACGGCCGCGGTGAAGGCTTGCGCATGTTTCTTGGCTACGTTGAGCGCTTCTTTGGCTTGATTGGAACCGTCGTAGCCCACGAGAATCTTCATGCCCACACCTCCTGTTTCTGCGATTGCGGCGGAGAGAGGCTCAAACCGCAAGGTACCGCTTCACCACTTCTTCGTCCTTCCATATGGATTCCATAGTGGCCTGATGGACGATGGTTCCTTTCTCAATGATGTAACCACGATCGCACACCTGATTGCAGAACTTCAAATTCTGATCCGCCAGCAGGATGGTGACTCCGCGAGTCCGTATTTCTTGAATCGTCTCCATGAGGGCTCGGACCACCAGCGGCGCAAGTCCTTCGGACGGCTCATCCAGCAAGCTCAAGGCCGGGTTCATCATGAGAGCACGGCCCAAGCTGAGCATCTTTTTCTCGCCGCCGGATAAGCTTATTCCCTTTTGCTTGCGCCGGTCCGCCAGCACTGGGAAGAGCGCTTCCACCTTTCCTTTTGTCCAGTAGCCGGAGCGCTTACAGACACGGCGAGCGATCTCCAGGTTCTCTTCACAGGTGAGATCAGGAAAGATCCGCAAATCGTCGGGCATGTAGCTTACGCCTCGCTGGGCCACAAGATACGGGGGAAGCCTCAAGATCTCTTCGCCCTGAAAATGAATGGAACCATTCTTGGGAGGAGTCAGTCCGATAATGGATCGCAGGGTCGTGGTCTTGCCCATGCCGTTGCGTCCAAGGAGTCCCACTGCTTCGCCCGCGTTCACATCAAACGAGATGTTCTGGAGCACGTGAGAGGTGCCATAGTACGTGTTGATTCTATCCACCCGCAGCATCATATTCGCACCTCTTCGCCCAGGTACACTTCCCGCACATGAGGATTCATCTTGATTTCTTCCGGAGTTCCATCGGCTATAATTTCCCCCCGATGCAGTGCGATTACTCGGTCGGATAAAGAGAAGACCACGTCCATGTCATGTTCCACAATGACGAAGGTGACATCGCCGGTTCCAGCTACTTGTCTGATGTTTCCGAGGATTTTAGTCCGCTCCACCGGGTTCATGCCCGCTGTGGGCTCGTCCAGGAAGAGCAGCCGAGGTTTGGCGGCAAGAGCGATTGCCACTTCAAGGAGGCGTTGGTCTCCGTGCGAAAGAGCACGAGCCGGCATGTGAGCCTGCTCTGAAAGCCCCACTCGATCGAGGACTCGTTCCACGTCGGCCTGGACTTCCTTGTGGGCTGTTACCGGCTTCAGCAAGGTGTGAGCCTTCCCTCTCACCGCAAGAACCGGTATGGCGACGTTTTCAAACAACGTGAGGTTGCTGAAGACATTCACGACCTGAAACGACCTGCACAAACCCTGTTTTACGCGGCGATACACCGGCTCATGCGTGATGTCCCGGCCCTGAAACCAAACTTCCCCTGAATCGGGCGCAAGGTGTCCGCTGAGGAGGTTGATCAGCGTGGACTTGCCTGCGCCGTTCGGCCCGATGACGGAGGTCAAGACGCCTCGTTGGAAAGTGAAATCCAGATTCTTGGCCGCGGTCACCATGCCGAAGGCCTTATTGAGCTTGCGAACGTCCAGCAGCGTTTCGCTCATGTCACCATTTCCCATTCAAGGTCGGCGCGAATGCGGTTTGCCCGGCGCCATAGTAATCTTCACACTCGCGAGTATCGTTTCACGATCTCTGCCGTGGACCCGACGATTCCACCACGGAATCCCATGATAATGGCCAGCAGAATCACCCCGAACCAGAACATCCAGTTATGGGTGAATCGTTCCACCACTTCTCGGAGCACCACAAAGACGATGCTCCCCACCAGCGGCCCGGTGAAGGTCTGCAGCCCTCCGATGAGGCTCACCAGGACCGGCTCCGCGGACCTGCTCCAGTGTGATGCAAACGGCGTGATATTGCTTTCCAGCAGTACCGCAAGAGTGCCGGCCAGTCCTGCAAAGGCGCCAGACACGACAAAGGCCCCCAGCCTATAAGCCTTCACCGGCAAGCCGGCGAACTCAGCCCGGACATGGTTCTCGCGTATGCCGGCAAGGACCAGACCGAACGGGGATCGATAGATGCGATAGATCAGGAAGATACTCAGAAGAAAGAAAAAGAGCACCACGAAATAATATTGGTATTCCTTGTAGATCGGGATCTTGAGAATCCCGAGAGAGATAGCTGTGCGGGTAATGCCGTATAACCCGTCATCGCCTCCGGTAACGCTCCGCGCATTCCACATGAGCGAAAAGACCATCATGCCAAACGCCAGAGTGAGCATCGCGAAGTAGATCTCGGTGTGGCGCACGCAGAAAAAGCCTATAATCAGAGCTAGAAAGGCTGCGGCAGCCACTCCAAGGAAGATACCCAAGAGCGGATGAGGACTGATGTGTATCGTCGCGAGCGAGAGCCCATAGGCTCCCGCGGCATAGAATGCAGCGTGGCCGAATGAAAGCAGCCCGGTGCGGCCGAGGAGCAGGTTATACCCAAGCGCAAAGATAGCAAGGATCATCACCCGCATCGCGAGATATAGGACGAACGGACCGGCAGACAATCCCAGGGCGATCAGCATCGCCAGGACCGCTCCCCACAGCGCATAAATCCAATATCTGTTCATCGATCAGCTCTCTGCAAAGAAGCCTTGCGGCCGCCACAGAAGGACCGCAGCCATGAGTATGAAGGTAAGGAACATATCAAGCATGGGTATGAACCTGGTTCCGAATGAAGTGAGAAGGCCGATCACCAAGGAACCAAGAAACGCTCCCTTGAGGCTTCCCAATCCTCCGATGACGACTACTACGAATGCCTCGATGATGATGGTTTCGCCCATCCCCGTGGTAAGGAGTCCCACATAAGGAACGGCCAAAGCTCCGCCTACCGCGGAAAGCCAGGCCCCGAACACGAATACCGCGGTGTAGAGAGCCGGCACTTTTACCCCAATGGCCGCGGCCATATCACGATCGGAAGCCGCGGCTCGGATTATCCGGCCCCACCACGTCTTTTCCACGAGCAAATACAGACCCAGCGCGACCAGAGGACCGACCACGATAATGAAGAGGTTGTACACCGGGAAGTTCCGTTCCAGGATCGATATGGACCCCGAAAGCCCGGGCACGCTGGGAGAACTCAGGGAGCCCGCGCCCCAGATCATCTTCACCATATCGTCGAAGATAAGCACCATAGCGAAGGTCAGGAGCAGTTGGTAAGGCAGCTCAAGGTGATATACGTAGCGGATCAAAAACCGCTCCATTGCATACCCGACCAGGCAAACCACCAGAGGGCCCAACACAAGTCCCAGCCAGAAGTTGCCGCCGATCAATTTCAGGACAGTGAAGCACAGATACGCCCCCAGCATGTAGAAGCTACCGTGAGCAAAATTGAGGACCCGGAGCACCCCGAAAATGAGGGTGAGCCCACTGGCCACCAACCAGATGAACATGCCCGCGGAAATTCCCGCCAGGCACACGTGTACAAGAGATTGCAGCATGGGCGATAACTCCCCGCTTCTGAATTCCCTAGGAGAGACGTACAGGGGCCCGCAAGCGCTGGAAGCGCTTGCAAATGTCGGGAGTTTTTGGGGAGGGGTCCGGGGAGGCCCTTTTTACACAAAAAGGGCCTCCCGGCTACTCTTCCAAATTCTCCTGCACTTTCAAGCCATTCCTACGCCTTGAATGGTGGCTTGCACGTGTCGCCTTCAAACGGCGGTCGGTTGAAGCACTCTTTCGCCGGGACGACCACCTGTTTGCCCATGATCTTAAAGGGATATTTCGGGTCCGCCTTGGTCAGGCCCCAGGGAACGTCGTACATCGCCTGGTGATCTTCCTTGCGGAACACGCGACGTCCCGCAGGCGAATCAAGCTCCATGCCTTCGAGAGCCTGGACCACAGCCTTGGTCTCTTTTGATCCCGCGGCTTCCACCGCTTTCTTAAACGCATACATGGCCGAGTAACCGGTTTCGGAAACGTAGGCCGGGTAATGATTCCATCGTTTCTTGAAACGGGCCACCCAATCGTTGTTCTGCTGATTATCGGGGTACAAGAAGAAATATCTACCGGATATCCAGATGTTGTCCGGCATTTCGGCCCCAAGCCCTTCAAGCACGTCCATCGCGGCGCCCACTGGAAACATCACGTGCTTGATCTTGTCGAAAAGGCCCGCCTGCGAAGCTTGTTTCACCATAGTAATAAGCTCGCCCGCCCATTCCGTTGAATAAAGCCCTTCAGGCTTGGCATCCAGGATCGTGTTGATGTGAGACCTGAAGTCAGTGGTGCCAAAGGGAGCCCACGAATCTCCCACAAACTTGACACCAGGTTTGAGCTTACCGAGCGTATTCTTGAACATTTCCCAGCACGTGTAACCGTACTCGTACTTGGGACTTATCGTTGCCCAGGTGTTGCACGGCAGATCCTTGGCCACGAATGCCGCGGCATTGCCATCCTGATAGGTGGGGGTGCAAATGCGGAAAACCTGCTTGATGCCTTTCTTGAAGACCTCGTCTTCCGTGAGCTTCTCTGTTGCAGCGTGGGTGACCATCAAGACGCGATCGAGCTGACCTACCACCGGCGCGGCAGCGAGAGCTTGACCGGATGAATCCACGCCTGCCAGGAAGTCCGCGCCCCAGCTATCAACAAAGAAACGGCAGTTCTGGATGCACGCTGGCGCAGCAAGAGTAGAGTCGCGGATCTCCATTTCCAGCTTGTTTCCGGCAATACCTCCCGCAGCATTGATCTCCTCCACGGCCATCAAGGCTCCCATCTTGTGGAACTCGCCGTATCCTGCGAGCGTCCCGGAGAGGACCGCTTGATACCCGACTTTGATCGGGCCCGGGATCTTGGCCGTGGCCCCCCACAACCCGACCGGTTTCACGATTCCGGGTCCCAAGGCCGCAGCCGCCGCGGTCACGAACCCTGCTTTCAAGAAATCCCTACGTGTCGTTCCGTGCTCGCCCATCTACTCCCTCCTTTGTTGCTGGCCGGACAGATCCGACAAATCGAATTGCCATTTCAAAGAGTTGAAAGCTAACTTCCCGTGGTTACCAGATCGTCCATCCTCCGTCGATGAAGATCGTTTGGCCTGTTATGAAATCCGATGCGCGTGACGCCAAGAAAATCACCAGCCCTGCGAGCTCGTCCGGTTGCCCCCAGCGGCCCATGGGGGTGCGGTCCACGATGAAACCGTATCGCTCGGGATCGTTGCGAAGCTGGGCGACCAGCGGCGTCTCAAAATACGTAGGTCCGATTGCGTTGACTTGCACGCCTTGCTTGGCCCATTCCAAGGCCATGACTTTGGTCATTTGCATCACGCCGCCTTTGCTGGAGGCATAAGCCACCTGAGACGGGAGTCCCACTGTCCCCAGAATGGAGGCCATATTAATGACTTTGCCATATCCGCGGGACAGCATATCCGGGACCACGGCCTGGGCCATGAGCAAATAGCCTTTCAGGTTCGTGTTGAGGACCAGGTCCCATTCTTCTGACGTAAATTCCAACACAGGCTTGCGAACGTTTACCCCGGCGTTATTCACCAGGATGTCTATGTGCCCGAAAGCTTGCACGGTGGCTTTCACGTTTTCGTCGATGACCTGTTTGTCCAAGACATCCACGCAAAAGACTTCCGCCCTTCGGCCCAGCGATTCCACGGATGCCCTTACCGCTTCGAGCTCTTCCTTGTTTCGAGCATAGAGCGCTATATCCGCGCCGCCCGCGGCAAGGGCATGAGCGATTGCCTTTCCCAGGCCTTTTGATGCGCCCGTTACGACCGCAACCCGGCCGCTGAGGTCAAACAGTTCTTGATGCATGAGTCTTGATCCTTAAGGGTGATATCATGTCAATGCAGGGGGCGAGCCTATCCTTGAAAGCCTCCCAGACAGCGCCCGGGAGCTCGTCCTCCGCCACCGGCCGACGGCCCAGGTGAGATCCTTCAACGGAAATGCACCGCCTCTCGCGCGCGACCTCGGGGTGCTCTTCTTCCAAACATGCCCGCGGACATCCATTGATCAGGAGGAGCCAGTCAGCATCGTCACCGCTACGCAAATCGACACAGAAACCCGCTCCCTGGGCAATCTTCACGAGATGGGTCACTACCGAAGCCCGATCGATCTGGGGGTTGCACCCGCCGCAGTAGCGCACGCGGATCTTCATAGGTTGCGACTCCATGATCCTCGTGAAATTCGTCTGGACGACCCGCGGGCACACGCTCGCGGCTACTTGGTGATGCGGCGGCAGATCTTTACCTCTTCCGCCTTGATTTTCTCTTGCTGGCCGCGAAGATAGTCTTCTTCGGTCGTCCCCACGATGCGTTCAAAGGCTTCGTCGCGACGTATGCCGGTAATAGTCTCGGCAAGCTCTCGCTTCTTATCGAACGCCCCGCGACGGGCGATCATTATCTTCTGCGCGGCCGGGGAACCGGCTCCGTGCATGGCTTCGGGAAGTCCCGCTCCTACCGACATATTCTCGACGAGCCTGAGCATCTTCAGGATTTGGTGAACATCCACGTCCGCCTTCCCCGCGAAGAAGCCTGCGATCAGGTCGCCCATTTCCGGGTGCTTTAGGTCTTCTTCCGACGGGAGCGTGATGATCTTGCCGCCTGCAATGTCCTGCGCGACCCGCATCCACTCATAAACCATGCGGGTGATGTTCAGCTTGGTGACGTTAGCGAGCAGCGGGTTGATGTTGTAAGCGCCGGAGGGCGTCTTGTGCCCTTCGTAGGCACACGCGAGCGAGCAGGCCCAGCAAGTCTCAGCCATTGCTACGATTTCCGTGAGCTTGTCGATGATATGCGAAGCGTTGGCAATCCCGTGCGCATCCGCGAGCCAATGGGAGCTGCCGGCAATTACGTCCGCAGCGCCCACTTTGCATCCTCCATAGTTCGATCGATGATGGCCCGCGAAAAGCTCGACCAAAGGCGCGGCGAATTGATACTCGCCTGCCATGAAGACTCTGTCCCAGGGCACAAAGACATCTTTGAAGATGATGAGTGCCTCTCCGCCTATGGCGCCGTACTTGGGATTCCCGGTGTCTAAGGTCCCGTCCAAGCGCCGCATATCGTTTGTCTGACGTGCGAAGACTAGCTTGATCCCCGGAGCGTCCACCGGGACAGCCAGCGCAACTGCAAAATCGCGATCTTCCTCTCCCAAGGCCCGTGTGGGCAACGCAATGATTTCGTGTGAATTGATCGCACCGGTTATGTGAGCTTTAGCCCCGTTGACTACGATTCCTTGGTCGGTGCGTTCCGAAATGTGGAGGTACAGGTCGGGATTTGCTTGTTGGTGAGGTCTCAAGCTCCGATCTCCACGGGCATCGGTCATAGCGCCCGCGGACATCAGGTCATTCTCCTGGACGTAGCCCAGGAATTTCTTGAAACGCTCGTGATACTCGGTTCCCAGCTTTGCATCCATGTCATAGGTGATCGCATAGAGCGCATTGAGGGCGTCAAAACCCACACACCGCTGAAAGCAGGTGCCGGTCTTCTGCCCCACAAGGCGCATCATGCGTATCTTCTTCACCAGATCGTCAATGCTGTGGTGAATATGCGTGAACCGATTGATCTTCTTACCGGTCAGATGTGACGTCGCGGTCGTGATCTCTTCGTGGAGCGGGTCATGCGCAAGCTCGTACGTCATAGCCGCAGTGTTGATATGGGGCGCGAAAATAGGCTCGTCCACCACATCAGTGATCTTCTCACCCATGAAATAGACTTCCGGCTTCAATTTCCGCAGCGATTCTCTATATTGCATTCCCGTCATCATGGTCACGGTTTGAACCTCCTTGTGGGAATTGCGGTTAAGGGGTAATAACGCTTCTAAGCCTGTTCCTTGTCGCGGAGTGCTCTTCGTAAGAATTTCCCTGTCAGGGTCTTCGGGATCTCCGCCACGATCTCAACCTGCCTCGGGTATTTGTAGGCTGCCATGCGGTCCTTGCAGAAGGCTATGATTTCCTCGGGCGTTACCGAGCTCTCCTGACCCTGCTTCAGGGCTACGAATGCTTTGACGGTTTCGCCCCGGTATGCATCGGGCACTCCCACCACCGCGGCTTCCCGCACCGCGGGATGTTGGTACAGGACGTCTTCCACATCTCTGGGCCAAACTTTGTACCCGGAGGCGATAATCAGGTCCTTCTTGCGGTCCACCACGTAGAACCATCCATTCTCATCCATCTTGCCCACGTCGCCGCTATATAGCCAACCGTCCTTGATGGCATTTGCGGTTTCTTCGGGCTTGTTCCAGTACCCTGGTATAATCATCGGTCCTCGATTCACGATCTCGCCCACTTCGCCGGCCGCGAGCTCACGCGCGTGGTCATCGAGATCCATGATTTTTGAGACTGCCCCGGGAACCGGAACTCCGACGGAAAGAGCGCCGCTCTCGGGATCCACCGGCGCTCGCTTCCCGAGGGGAACAATGTGAGAGGGTGAATTGGTCTCAGTCATGCCGTACACGTTGTGGAGCATAAGACCGGTCAGTTCTTTGAAGCGATCGACCGTGGCGTTGGAAACAGGGGCTCCACCGCTGTAAGCCTTCACAAAGCTCGAAAGGTTCCGTTGGGTGATGTCGGCATGGTTCATGAGGGCTATGTACACGGTGATTGATGCCACCGTCATGGTGACCTTCCAGTGTTCAATCAGTCTGAGTGCTTCGGCAGGATCGAATCGGTAGAAAAGAACCACCGGAATGCCGGCAAGCGCGGCGATCGCTCCGTGAGCTACTTCGCCGGTGACGTGGAAGAGTGGGGCTACCCCCAGGACCACGTCGCCCGAGTCGATACGCATCACAGACTGATACACACGAGCGCTGAACGCGATGCTGCCGTGTGTATTCATCGCGCCCTTGGGTTGGCCGGTGGTGCCGGACGTGTAGGTCAAATACGCGGTGTGATCGGGCGAGACCTCTGCGAGATCAACTGTCTGCCCCTCGTATTTGCCGAGGGTCTCCATGAGATCGAGACAGCCTGCCATGGGGACTCGTTTCACGCCTTTGAGCATCTCAGGGCAAGGCGCATCCGCAGGAATGAAATCCAGAGCCGACGTGGTGAGGACTCGTTCGACTTGGGTATCTTTCAGGAAAGCAAGATCCAGACTCGCCGCTATATCGTCATGCGTCAAAAAGAGCTTGGCGCCTGAATCGCTGCAAAAGTACAAGAGTTCGCGCTCCTTGTACATGGGATTTACCGGAACAACGATTATGCCGAGCTTCCACGCGGCATATGCGGCAATGAGAAACTGCGGGATATTCTGAAGGTCCACAATGATGCGATCTCCGGCACGCAGGCCGAAATCACGGAATGCCGCGGCCAGCGCGTCCGAGAGTTGATCGATCCTTCCATATGAGATGGGGTGGTCAAAGTAATAGACAGCAGGAGCATCAGGTCTTGCCTTCGCGGAATTTCTGAAGTCACCTATGGCGGTGGCAGATCCGGTCTCTACGTCGGGAGGAACCCAGTCCGGATACAAACTTAACCAGGGTCTATCTTCGTATATCGATGCCATGAACGCCCCCGATCCACTTCTTCAATAGCTCCTAGGCTCTTCAGCCGCTTCTACTCAGTGCCGCCTGTGCATCTCAAAACCTGGCCAGTGAGGTATTTCGAGGAGTCACCAGCCAAAAAGAGTATCGTGTCCGTTATGTCGGAGATCTCGCCCATACGGCCCGCAGGGATCTCGCTGTTCAAGCGGTCCGCAAGCTCGCTTTGGATCCTTGACGGCCGTATGGTGCGGATGAATCCGGGCACAATGCAATTGACGTTGACGCGGAACCGGGCCATATCCCGCGCACATGCATGGGTGAGCGCGATCACCGCGCCTTTGGCTGTTTCATAGCTCATGGAATCGGCATACTTGTCCCAAGCCCACGGCGCCAAATAGATGATGCGTCCGGATGCCCTCCGTGACATGCTCTCCTGAACGGCACCGGCCACTGTTCGCGCGGTTGTGACGTTGTCCTGGATCCTTTTGGCTGCCTCCAAGCATTCACGTTGTGTGCGAGGTCCGCGCAGATTGCCGATACCCACGTCATAGACAAAGATGTCAGCCGGCCCAACTGTCTTCTCCATCTCGCTGAACAGTTCCGGGCTCATGGGTCCGTGATCCGCGGTCACGTAGCAAGTGAGACCTTCTGTGTGCTTGGGATCGATGACAGGATACTCGCGGCTCTTCTTCACGCACTCCATGTGCGCGGCCACGGTTACGCCCTGGGAAAGGAGAAAGGAGACAATAGCCGACCCCAAGACCGTGCCGCCGTTTGCCACGATCGCTACCTTTCCTTGCAGAGGACGCATCGATGGGTCGTGGTTTACCGGGACATCGTCGCTGGTGAGGAATCCGTGCAGGAGCAAGTCCAGAATAGCCTGTTCCACTTCCTGAGCGTTCGCATACCCTCGAAGATCCCACCTCTTGAGCACCCACGCGTCCACCATGGATTTGACCAGATTGGCCAGAACGCGGGCGTTGCACTCGCGAAGCACGCCGGTCTTGACGCACTGCTCGATGATGGACTCGATTACCTCCAGGTGGGCCCGTTCTTTCTTCAAGAGGCTTCGCAAGAGAGGCTTCTTGAGGATGTGGCCTTCCTGGTAGATCAGCATGATCGCGTCCGCCAGACCGTCCATGGTGGTGAATTCGGCACGGACCATGCGGCGTAACTTCTCCAGAGGGTCGGAAACCTGCTCCAACGCCTTGGTCATGGCTTCCATTGCGGAGCCGGCCGCGAACTGGTGAATCAGGAAGAATATGTCCTCTTTGGATCCCACGTAGTCGTAGATGTTGCCCTGGCTCAGACCTGCCTCTTCAGCCAGGTTTCTCAGTGTGGTTCTATGAAACCCTTTCTTGGCAAAGAGCTTGATGGCGGCCAGAACGATCTGTTCTCGTCGTTTTTCGACTAATTCCAGGTTCTTGACTGTGGTGGGAATGGTGCGCACAGCCGGGTCTCGTCATTGGGGGCTATTGATGAGCGGGTGCTCGGTTTCCGAACGGCTACTCACATTCCCATGTTCGCGCAGACCTTGTCAAGGAAAACTCCTCGTCGGCCCATCGGTCCTGGGGCAGTAGTCGAAAACCAATTGAGAGGCTCCAGCGTTTGAAAATGTCATATGATTTTGACAGACCTCTTCGCCGCGGCTAGAATTATGTCTAATGGTGCTATAACCCCACTTATTTCTTATTAAATCATGCCGCTCGGAGCGGGAATTTCAGAACAAAGGGAGTGGGGGGACAAGGGGGAGTGCGGACCGTTCCAGCCAGCGATCTAGCGCAGGCAAATCGGCCGTGCATTTGATAATGTGGCGTTGGGGACCCAACTTGGGCGGTGAAATTTGTTTGAGGTGCTCTCCGGCGCGCGGGTCTTCCACATCGTTCGACATAAGAATCGGATTCCGGACAACGGAGTGTCCGGTTACCTTCGGGGAGACGACAGCCAAGCTGAATGAAGGAACTCCGCGTCTTTGGAGAACGCTGTGGATAGGAGCCCAGGAAAAATGAATGAGGATAGTACGCTCCTTTACAGCGAACCGCTAGAAGCCCTACCATCTGGGAAGTACGAACTAGTGTCCGTCTTTCTCCGGAAGAGCGACCTGATCAAGCTTCAAAAGCTTGGAGGACCGCGTCCCGACCAGATTGCCATGGCCATGTGGCACTATCTCAGAGAAAAAGAGAGAAGCAACTGGGAGCCCCCGCCCCGTGCTCAACGAGAGGTCCTGGTAGATGTGACAAGCATGAACTGCGCCGTTCCCAAAGAGCTCGCCGTCCGAATACGATCTCTCGGCGGCCTCTGGCACTTGCATACGATGGAAGCGCTCCGGCTCTTCCTCACCTGAGCCGATCGAGAAGTCCCGCGTCCTGCCCCCACGTAACTGAGTCCTCACATTCCTGGCTCCCGAATCATTGAAATCCGGAACGGCATATTGTACAAACTGCTCGTCTTAAGGAATGGAATACCATGGAGAAGCCATCGCATCTATACTCATGAAATTTTCATACAACGACGTGTTCCTGGAGTTTATCAAGGCCTTTGCTCAGATCGGCAAGGATTCAAGGATTTTTCCCAAGAAGTGCCGCGCGTGCGGCACGGTGTACAGCAACTTCGCGGACTACATCCACAACACCAATCCTGTCGGCCACGGTCTCGAGCCTTATCTGGATGCTCTGGACGTGCCGCGTACATTGCAGTACCGGAACTGCCGCTGCGGCACCACCCTCACGATATCGTTTACAAAGGAGACATACCCCCTTATCGAGCGCTTCTGGGAGATGATCGGGAAGGAGTCAAAGAAGTCCGGCAAGCCGGTTCGAGAAGTCGTTTCAGAGTTCCGCGAACAGTGTAATCGGTACATTAAAGAACAAGACGAAACCGCTGCGTAATAACGGCCTTCCGGCCCAAATGGTGGCGACCGCATGTGGAAATTGTTGTCAATGATCATTACTGAACTTTGGACCGTGATTAAGGAAACGGTGCAGGCCTGGTCAGATGACAATGTGCTGCGCATGGCGGCTGCTCTTGCCTTCTATACTACGTTCTCCATTGCCCCCGCCCTTCTCATCGGGTTGGGAGTTGCCGGTGCAATCATCGGAGAAGCCGCGGCGAAATCGGAACTCAATGCCAAGATTCAGGAATTCCTGAGTCCGGACGTGGCTGCCTATGTCGCGTCGGTCCTCCACACCTTCTGGGAAGAGCTGAAATCCAGGAACCTGCCCATTGTCGGGGTTGGCGCAGGAATCGTAGCCGCGACGGCGGTGTTCGCGGAGCTCCAGAGTTCGCTCAACGCGATCTGGGGGGTGAAATCCGAAGGCATCAGAGGCGTGCTCAGATTCCTGCTTCAACGCGTAGTCTCATTTGTTCTTGTAGTGGGAATAGGGATCCTTCTGCTAGTGTCCGTTACCACCAGTGCCGTCCTCTCAGCCATTCAAGCATTCTTTGCCGATCTTTTCCCTATTCCGAACTTCCTAATCCACGGGCTGAACTTACTGGCCTCCTTTGCAATGATCCCTCTTTTGCTCGCACTTGCCTATAAACTAATTCCCGACGTGCCCGTCGGATGGAAGGAGGCTTGCATCGGGTCTGCAGTGGCCTCACTGCTGTTCCTGGCCGGAAAGTATCTTTTCGGGATGTATTTGCGCCTGAGCATGTTGCTCTCTGTTTACGGCGCGGCAGGATCGCTGGTAATTCTCCTGGTGTGGGTTTATTACTCGTCTCAAGTATTCTTTCTGGGCGCGGAAATAACCAAGGTGTGCTCAAGGAGATTCGGGCTGCACTCTAGTGCAGATGCCTGTGATGAACGCGATCCGATTGACTGAGGCATGACCCCGCGTCCGGTAACGCAAGACACTGAGAAAGCACGTTTCACACAGATCGTCTTATCCGACTACTGGACGTTCGCATGTCATGCGTAGAGGAGGAAGTTCAAATGCCGAATAAGATTACTCTAGCGCGAGGTTGCCTCGTATTAGGCCTGATCTCGATCCTGAGCATGAGCGCGGCCGATGTCCAGGCGCAGGAGCGCATTCAGTCCAAGGTGCAGGTCGCAACGAAGACCAAACTGAGCGACAAGGAACGAAAGGCGATTTCCTACGCTGCTGTGCGGATCTTGAGACACGTTCAACAGGCAAGGGTGGACATTAAATACAAGGATGGAAAAGATTCTCTGCGCCATACGGAAAAGGCGTTGAAATTGGCGGCCATCATTGAGAAGGCCCTGCCGCAATACACAGTCACCAGCTCGGTCAAGTCCGGGGATCTCACATACGAAGACGAGGAGGTCGTACAGCAGGGGCTCATACCCATATATGCCGAACTCGATGAAGTGAGTTCCATCTTGGTCCCGATCCGGCGTGCTAAAAGAGAATCGGAAGAAAGCCCCGCCGCAGGTGGCACCTCACTTCAATATACAAGCGTGCTGTTGGATCTGAACGAGACCAAATACGCATTGGCAGAGGCCAAGGCCCTTCTGGAGAAGCGAGACATAGAGGCGGCAGACCGAGCCTTGGCACGAGTCCAGGAAGAGGTTGTCTTCGAATACGATGAAGCGGACCTTCCTTTGGTACAAGCGCGCTGGAGCTTGGCCGACGCGGGCCGGCAGTACGCAAGGCAGGACTACGATGCCGCGAAGAGATCTCTTACCAGAGCTGCCTCCAGCTTGGAGATGTACCAGAGAAGAGTGGGCGGCGAGATTTCAAAGCAGGTCCAGTCGTTGGCCGGTGATATTAAGGTTCTCTCCGAGAAAATGGGCGAAAAGAGCGAGGCGGTAGCGGACAGCATCGCCAAATTCTGGGACCGGCTGGTCAATCTATTCTAATGGCAGACCGGCGAGAACTCGAAGGCAGCAAAAGAGGATTAATCACTGGGTGGTGCGGATGAGTCCAGCTGACTGGGAAGGCTTCGCGGAGATGGGCCTCTTCTTCAACATCTGGCCTGCCATTGCTTGGTCTTTCTTGGCCAGATCCGGTTTCTTGCTGTTCTCGTAGAGCTGAGCTCGGCTTTGGTACGCGTCGGGGTTTTCCGGGTCCAGCCGGATCGCTGTGGAGAAATAGAGTTCAGCCTCGTCGTAACGCCCTTGGTTCATGAGGTCGTTACCCTTGGAGACGTAGCGGTCCGCGCGGTCCGGTCTGTCGTCGAAAATGATCGCCGCTTCACGTGAACACGTGCTTTCACCGGAACCGTTCCACGCTGTCACCGCAAAATGGTACTTCTCGCCCCTTTTCGGATTGGTGATGATAGCAGTGTTTGACGGAAAGTCTGCGAGGTCTCTAAATTCTCCGGGGTCGGTCCCCCACATCACCGTGTAATGATGAGCGCCTTCCGAAGCATTCCACGAGAGATGAATCGCGTCGTCCACGATCTGGAGCTTAACATTAGTCGGAGGAGCCGGAGCGCGCCTGGGTGTCCCTGTCTGCTGCGCGCTGTTGCAGGAGGCCAAAAAGGTCACCGCAGCAATTAAGCCTAATACTCCCCGCCACTTAACGGTAATAATCAAACAACTACTCCCTTGACTAACCCCGATCGATCAATTTTACTGCTTTCAGCTTTGAAAAGCAATACACAGGGCAGAATTCTCCGGGTTGCTGTGGGCTCACCCGGGTACCGCCCTGTTTTCCTGGTCCGCCGAACTCCGCGAGGCATGCCTGGTATCAAGCGGAACCAGAGAATCAGTGAAGCGGCCCGGCAACAATTCCACCGAAGCAGTGGAAAGCTTACTCATACCTTATGAGTTTTCCGGAAGTCAAGCCCCGCGTCAAGGCGAAAGTAACCATTCAGTTACGCAGGGGAGCCAACAGGCAAAAGGCAGCAACCCGTCATTCCTGCGGAAGCAGGAATCCAGATTCTTTAATATTTCCTGGACCCCGGCCCCGGTTCAAGCCCGGGGCAGGCTTTTCGCCGGGGTGACGGCATTAGGCCGCGGGACTTCTCTTGAGCCAACCTTACCGGCCTCTTCCCCCGCGAAACTAAAGACTTACAGGCGAAAGACAAAACGCTGCGGTACACCGCTTGGATAGGGTAGGATTTCTCTTGCCGGAACCTACGAGCGCCGAAATTCCGAGAAAAAGCGCCAGCAGAACCAGACCACCGACTCCAAAAGAACGGTGATCATGATGATCAACCCCAAGAAGACGAAAAAGGGAAGGGACCCCGGCACTTCTTCAAGAATAAACAGGACCACGAACAGCAAGATGCTCCCCGCAATGACGATGATAACCCCCGCGGAATGCATGACCGCCTCCAAGTGTCCGGCTCGGCAATGGATGCACCGTCAACGGGCTAATCGCTTGAACCTCGTTCATCAGCCTGCCGCCTGGGTCTCACCGCGGTCTGGTCTCAGGAAATCAACCACGCAAGCATTCGATCGACGCGGTTCCGACGCTCCATAGGCTGCACGATTCCGGAAACAAACAGAGGCGCCTCTTCAACCGAGAACAGACTGCGTCACAGGCGCAATTGGCCCACGTGCACCCCGCCGATCATGAATACAAACCAAGCAGTTTGCGCAACGGTCTGTCCCACCTTGAACGAGGTTCCTCTCGTTTCGATCCAGGTCACGATCACCACCGCGCTCCACGCCCCAACCAGAGCTGCTAGTCCGTACAAGCTATAGCTCAGCCACTGGAAGAGAGCGAAGATCACCTGGTGCACACAAAGCGCTATCACGGGCCTTGGCTGCATGTGGCCTCCTTATCGCGTCGCTCCTCCCCCTCCGGGGAGCTTGCGTCATTCAATTCCATATTATAGTGCCTCCTCGGCCCGAATCCTTGTCAAATTCTTAATGCAATAGATGCACGGGATTCGCGAGGGATTCGCGCGGGGGTACATGTCCAAGCAGCTCCTGCTGTTTTTTGACACAATCCTTTTGATCTGCTGCCTACATGACGCTGCGAGGTTGACGCCGCGTGCTTCTTTCGACTAGTCTGGGGATTGAATTCATGCATCCCCGCACTACACTCGGAAGCAGCCGGTGTGCCTCTTGCCGCGGGAAGCGGCTTTTCGTGACCCACTTCCCGATCGAGACGCACGCCCGAGAGGAGTAGCAACGCGATGTCACTCATCAGCAAAAACGAACCGGGCCGCGAGGTCCTGCTCATGGGGAACGAGGCCATAGCCAGGGGAGCCCTGGAGGCTGGAATCAGCGTCGCAGCCGCATACCCGGGCAATCCTTCGTCAGAAATCATCGAGTCTTTGTCAAAGGTGGCCAAAGAGCTGGGCATTTATGTGGAATGGTCTGTCAATGAGAAAGTCGCTCTGGAAGTAGCCGCTGCCGCAGCGGCCTCCGGATTGAACGCAATCGTGGCCATGAAGCAGAACGGCATGAATGTGGCGTCCGACTTCCTGCTGAACCTGAACCTCTCGGGCATTCGAGGAGGACTGGTGCTCGTGGCTTGCGACGACCCATCAGGGATATCGAGCACAAACGAACAGGACTCCCGCGTATTTGCCAAGCTCGCAGACTTGCCGCTCCTGGAGCCTGCCACGTTTCACGATGCCAAGGACATGGTACGAGAGGCCTTCGCTTTGTCCAGGGCCATCGAGAACGTGGTCATCGTCAGGAGCGTGACGCGGATCTCGCACGCACGGGGCAACGTGGTTCTTGGGCCTCTGCCCGAGACGCGACCCGCGCCTTACTTCGACACTACTCGACCTTTGGCAGCTATGCCGGTGTCCGTGACTCATCCGCGAATCCATCAGAGACTGAAGCAAGCAGCAGAAACGCTGGCCGACTCGCGATTTAATACGTACCAGGGTCCGGACAAGCCGGAACTACTCATCCTGGCGTGTGGAGCGGCATCGCTCTTTGCCAGGGAGGCTGTGAGCTATCTCGGGCTGGATTCCAGGGTGGGCTTGGCAACAATCGGAACCACGTGGCCTTTGCCGGAAGCATTTCTGCTCAAGCATCTCGGGAACGCGGGTCGAGTGCTCTTCCTCGAAGAAGTTGATCCAGTGCTGGAAAACAACGTGAAGGAGCTGTACGCGGACAACAACGCTGACCTGCCGCGGGTCCGGTTCCTCGGAAAGAGGTCCGGGGATGTGCCTGACACAGGAGAACTTACGCCCGGGCTGGTGATCCGCATTCTCGCGAATCTTATGGGCGCTACGATTCCGGAGGTGCCTTCCGATTTCGGTGTGGCAGCAAAAGAGGCCGTGGAATCCTTTGCTCCGTCCAGGTCTTTGGCTTTTTGCGCGGGTTGTCCGCACCGAGCTTCTTTCTGGGCGATCAAGAAGGCCCTGGCTCTGGACGGCCGAGACGGTGTGGTCTTTGGCGATATCGGCTGCTATGCCCTCGCGTACATGGCTACGGGCTTCTATCAGTCCAAGACGCTCCATGCCATGGGCTCCGGAGCGGGCATGGCTGCGGGTTTTGGCAAACTAGCCAAGTTCGGATCCACCCAGCCGGCCATTGCAGTGTGCGGCGATTCCACTTTTTATCATGCGGCCATCCCCGCGTTGATCAACGGAGTGCATCACCGTTCGGATTTCTTGCTGATACTCCTGGACAACAGCGCCACGGCCATGACGGGCTTCCAGCCGCATCCGGGCAGGCCGGTGGACGCGATGGGACATGACGCTCCCCAGGTGCTACTGGAAGATGTGTGTCGGTCCCTGGGTGCGAAGACGGTCGTGAAAGACCCGTTCGCGCTGGAAGATGCCGCGATGACCATCTATGAGCTTCTTCAGGAGAAGGGGCCGCGATGCCTGGTCTTACGCCAGGAGTGTGCGCTGGTTAGAGCCAAGAAAGGCCCAAAACGCCAGCCGGCTACTGTGGATCCTGAGAAGTGTATTGGAGAGGATTGCGGATGCAATCGGCTGTGCACCAGAGTCTTCAGGTGTCCCGGCCTCAATTGGGACGCGACCGTGGGCAAGACCAAGATCGATGAAGCGATTTGCACAGGGTGCGGGGTTTGCGCGGACGTTTGCCCGCGTGGCGCCATCATAAAGGAGACCGCGTGAATGGAAAAAGATCCGTATAACATCATCGTCACCGGAGTCGGCGGGCAGGGGAACGTGGTCGGATCACAGTTGATGGGCGCGGTCCTGGTAGGGCTGGGCTACAAGGTGACCATCGGCGAAACATATGGTGCGACCCAGCGGGGCGGATCGGTCATGAGTCATGTGCGCGTTTCCAAGACTCAACAATTGGGGCCGCTCATTCCACCCAGATCGGCCGACCTGGTCATTGCGTTGGAACCTAGCGAGGCTGCCCGCGTACTCGGGCACTTTGGGAACCCGAACACTGTTGCGCTCGTCAATACAAGACCGGTCTATCCGGTCGACGTGATTAGCGGCGATCGGGCATACCCTGAGGCCGATCGCCTCCTGGAAAAGATTGGAGCGTTGTGCAAGCAGGTTTACTTCGTTGAAGCCACGAAAGAAGCCTTGGAAATGGGCAATCCTATTCTGACCAACATCGTGCTGCTCGGCGCGGCCGCGGGAGCGGGGCTGCTGCCGATTTCGGAGGAGCACCTGGCAAAAGCCGTGGCAGACTACATGTCCCCGAACGTAGTGGAAATCAACAGGACCGCGTTCCGGAGCGGCATGGGCCTGGTGGCAGGGCAGGGATGTATCTCTGGACGGCCCTAAACGATATTCGTGCAAGCCACGGTAGGCAAGCTCATGTGGTTTAGTCGCGGCTCGGTAAACGGAGGAAATCGAACGCAAGTATGGGCAATCAATCGCTCAGAAAATTAATCATGGCGAGAGACCCACTGGTGTGATAATAGATTTTCGTGGTACCAGACTAAGTTACGCGGTCATGTCTAGAGTGGCAGGTATGGTAGAACCGCGAGGCAAGTATGAGTCTTTGCAAGTGGTTCATATACATGATCTTACTGGCGCTGTCACCGGTGCTGTGTCGCCTAATGATCGCTGCCTTCGTCCCCGGTATTCGTGTGGTGTCAGCGAGCGACCTGATGACTTTTGGGCTTATCCTCGCTATAACCAACATAAGTGGATTGGAAACTGGTACACCCGCGGATGATCCCCGGAAGAGCCTGCACACTGGGATTTCTCTCCTTTTGGTCGTCCTTTTCGCAGCAATGTTCACCGTTACATGTTTCGCAGAGCTTCCAGCACATCCGGTCCAAGAGAATTATGTTCTCTATGGAGGGATAATTATTTCGGCCGCATCCGTGGGGTTTAGCTACATGATTTGGAACAGGATAATCGCTTCGCAAACCGCACGTGCCCGGGGGAGGCAGTAACTATGTATGGGACGATAGTCCTGGTGATCTGTGTGATTGTGGGAATAATTGTGGCAGCCGTGACTATTAGCTCGGTTATCGACACCCGAAGGCGCTATTACAACGATTTTATGAAACGTAGAGGCCACTCATGAAGCATCTGAAGCAGTTTATTTATCTAGACGAATACAAGATGTATTCATTATCCTCCCAACTTTTCGAGGGTCTTACAGAGTACTTGTTAAAGTATGGTGAAGCTACAAAAGCCGAAGAAGAGAAACAAAAGGGGCCGTTTGCAAGTGGAAATCTCTGGGCCCATGTCACTTCCGACCGTGAAGGTCAACAAGAAAAGCGTATTCTTCACGACCATACATACACGTTATTCGAGTCGGAACTCGACAAACTGGGCGGTCTCATCCAATGTGATTCATCTTCGGCTGAAGACACTATCGCCAAGATCGTTCCAGGCGCGCTTGTGAGAGTCAAAGGATGGGCACAATTTAATGACATGAAGGCCATTGGGGATCTTATTAAGTCATTTAATGATGTTGGCTATGCGATGGCCTATCTTACTACCCATAAGGCAACAGGTACGAATGATCACCAAACCGAAGAGATAGTAAGGGCACAGAAAGACAGAAATAGAAAGTCCCGGATGAAAGCTATTCAAAAGGCTATGAGTGATGCGACAACAAAATTCGCGGAGGAAAATAATCTCCGCTTGGATGACAAATTTCTCGAGAGCCTCGGCAAAGTATTGAGTTATGGCTATAGTGAGGATTTTGAACTCCAGATTCGGCCTTATGGCAAGGTTCCTGGAAGGCCTTTCTTTTCTTCGCTACTCAAGCGCTCATTCCTTCGAGAAGAAGAAGCGTTCATCACAAGGAAGTTTTCGCGGCAAGCTCCTGGTACTTTTTGCCTGCTTGGGATTGTTTGCCAATGCCTGGACCAGAGCGAACCAGAGGGATCTTCTATACCGGCCGAGCCCCAAAACATGCGGCAAGCAGTTGGTACGATGCTCTCCGCGTTATGTGACATAGAACAAGGTTTTCTCGGCCGGTGGGAAGAAGAAGTAGTTTTGGATCCCGTGGCCTTATACAGAGAGATAGAAATACCGGATGAGCGCGAAGGAACCGGGCGATGAACTAGATAAGGCTTTCACAAGATGGTATGTCCCGATCAAGCGCTTCGCGGATTCGATCATCTACAGAAAACTGCGTTCAAATCAACGCCTTTGAATGAAGCTGGAATCCCCCCTCTCCCTTCCCTCTCCCACCAGGGGAGAGGGTTTTGCAACTCCCCTCCCTTGATGGGAGGGGGAAGGGGGAGGGTGCCTTTTGGCGCAAATCTCAACGCCGTTCACTGTAGTAGTCGCGGCCTATAGAATCCCCCGATATTCTGGTCTACAGGACGGGAGAGGCGGACGCGGATTCTCATCTTCGAGACCGCCCAGAGCGCCACGTCACCACCCTTCCCGAAAGGAGCGCTCACGCTGGAGGTTCCGGCACTTCTTTCCTCAGGGCCACTTTGTCCACCTTCCCGGTGGGAAGCAAAGGCAGAAGCGGCCGAACGATGAATTTCTTGGGGACCTTAAAGTTCGCCAACCTGGCTTTGCAGAATTCCCTCAGTTCGTCTTCCGTAACCTCTTTGCCGGGCTGTAGCATGGCAAAGGCCCACCCTACCTGTTGATAGACCTCGTCCGGGACCGCAATCACAGCAGCAAAGAGTATGCTTTCGTGGGACTCGATGACTTCTTCCACTTCCCTGGGGTACACGTTTTCGCCACCGCTCTTGTACATCTCGGATATTCGACCGGTCAGGTGGATATAACCTTGCGGGTCCTTGAACGCCAAATCCGACGTGTAGTACCATCCGCCCCCGTCCAGAACTTTGTTTGTTGCTTCGGAGTTGTTGTAATAGCCTTTCATGAGAAAAGGCCCTTTCACAGCAACTTCTCCGATTTCTCCATCAGGGACTTCCTTGTGCTGCGGGTCTACGATCTTCAGCCCAAAGGGCTCCGCAATCTTGCCAGCGGTGTGTAGGAGCGTTTCGTTGCCATCACCCTTTTCCGTGTACGTCACGAACCCGCATACCTCGGTGCTGCCGTAACCGGTAATCATTGTGGCCCCAGTCTGTGCGCAGATTTGAGACAACACCGCGACCATTACTCGTGGAGCGGCGGCGCCGGCCCATAAGAAATGCCGGATACTGCTGAGGTCCGTCTGGAAGAACTGTGGATCTCTGAACTCGAGCAGAAACATCGCCGGTACCTGGCCGAGATGCGTAATCCTCTCTTTTTCCACCATTTTGAGGGTTTCCGATGGGTCGAACTTGTCCATGCAAAGCAAGAAGGCCCCTGACATGATCCCGCCAAAGCCCAATTCGACCACAGAGGCCACGTGGTTGATGGGGAAGTGGATCAAACCCCGGGACGTTTCATCAAAAAAGAATTTCTCCGTTTCGACTTTGATGTTTTCCACAATGCTTGAATGCGTGTGTATTACCCCCTTGGGCTTCCCCGTGGAGCCGGAAGTGTAGAGCAAAAGCGTGGGATCGTCGTCGGCAACGTCCGCTGTGCGCTTTTCCAAGTCCGCGTCGAGGTGGAGGCGATGCTGAGAAACAAATTCCGAAAACGCCTCGGTCTTTTCAAAAGGCTCGCCGATGACGAGCACTTTCTTGAGACACGCAAACTCGTTCATGAGGCTCGTGATGGTTGAGCTCAGATCGTTGCCCATATACTCCCGTAAGGCGATCAGCACTGAAGGTTGGCAATCTCCGATCAGGTATCGCATTTCGTCCAACGTAAACTTGGGAGACAGCCCAAGCCAGGTGGCTCCAACTTTTCCCGCGGCCACGAAGGTGGTCAGGAATTCGGTACGAGCCATGGAAAGCAGGGCCACGCGGTCCCCTTTCCCGACTCCGATATCGAGAAATGCTTTGGCGATAAGATCCATTCGAGTCTTGAAATCGGCCCACGTCAGCCTTTCGCCCTCGAAAGCCAGTGCTTCGGCTTGCGGCCTAGCTTCGGCCCATTTCTCCACGTAGTGCCAGGTTTGAGTCAGACGCCTCCAGCTCACGATTTCCTCCTTTTTGCTGAGAAAGCTTGTCCGTTAAACAGAAGTTCGTGCCCGATACCTAGCTGTCACCGCGTTCCAACCGGGCGTACCCGTTGCTGATTGCGAGGGATCCCTCGGCGTTGGAGACGCGGAAAAAGAGATCTGCGCCTGTTGCGTCGGATGAGCGCGCGGACAGAATCACCCGAATCTCGGAGCTCGGCATCACCATGCCGGTAAAACGGCACGCTACCCGCCGCAGCGCGCAAGGATCGCCGTCGGCCTCACGATTGATGATTTCTCTGACCGCATACGCCAACGTTGCTGTTCCCTGAAGAATGATGCCGGGTAGTCCAACGCCGCGGGCGAACGCGATCGACGTGTGGATGGGGAAGTAGATGTTGGTGCACCCATCGTACACAAAGGGAGCGAGCTGATTGATGAAGATAGGGGCGTCCCATAAGGGCTGATCGCTTTCTGGGTGGTTGGGAACGGCGGGAAGCGGTTCAGCCGTTTTCGCAGGGCCGGAGCAGCTCACCCCGCGCATGAGACCGCCGATGTACTCGGTAAACACCGGTCGATCTTGTCCATCCACGGCCTGATAGCGTATCACGACCACCGTCCCTGCCTTGTGAGGAGAGATGGCCGCCACGGACCCTTTGATCGTCAAATTGTCGGCAGGTCGCACGGGCCTATGAAAGATAAGATGCTCCGTGTAATGGACCTGGGTAAGCAGCAATTCTCGTGGGAAGTCTTCTACGTCGATGTATTCCCAAAGCCGCTCCGATATGGGCCACGTCACAGCTACTGCGAACATGGGAGGGGCTATGATCCCTCCTTCACGTTCGTCATCAAAGTAGAGTGGATTACGGTCATCAATCGCGGCCGCGTAGTTCATGGTGCGACGCCAAGTGATTTCTGTCTGATACGTCTTAAGGCTGATGCCGGCGAACTTGGTGTCCAATTTCACGATTTACTCCCGTTGACGCGGATCAAGCGCAACCGTGCAACGCATGCCTTCACTCAACCATGCAAGATAACGAAGTCGGCACTTCTTTCCGTGCGAAGCGCGGCTCCCAACAGGGCCGGATGGGGAGACTCACGAACCAGTCACAAAACCTCATCTTGTTGCCCATGAGGCGAAGGAGATCCCGAAGGACCTCCCGCGGCCGCTTTCCAAGCGTCACAGATCACAAAAGCCGTTTTACGGCACGAGTTTCCACTTCCCGTTTTCGATGCGCACGAGGATCATGGAGTCGGTGCCCAGGCCGTTATGGTCTTCAGGAGTCAGGTTGTATATTCCGCTGATTCCCACATAACCTTTGGTTTGTTCGATGGCATCCCGCAACTTCGCGGGGTCGGTTCCGGCCTTTTTCATGGCGTTGGCCACGATGTAGATCGCATCCCACGCATAGCCTGAATGTGTGTTGATGGGGAACTGCTTGTTGATCTTGTAAACATCATTGTACAGGGTGACGAACTCCTTGATGACCTTTTTCTGAGGGTCGTTGTCAGGGAGCGCTTCCCAGGCCATCAACTTGGTCGACGGCATCATGTTGCCTTCAGAAGCAGGGCCTGCGAGCTCGACATATTTCGGATCGGGCAAGCCGTGGCACTGGAAAAGCGGGCTCTTTATGTTCAGCTGCTTCACGTTCTTGGCCACGATCGCACCCGCGGGGCCTATGGTCCAACACACGATTGCGTTGGGATTGGCTGCCGCGATCTTCGTGAGCTGCGCGGTCATATCCGTGTCTTTGGGATTGAATGACTCGTCCGCGACGATCGTTAGGCCGTATTTCGAGGCCAATTTGTCGAGCCAGCCTTTGCCGTCTTTGCCAAAACCGTCCGAAGCGGTGATAAGCGCCACCTTTTTCAGGTCTTGTTTCTGTAGATATCCATAGAGCTTTTCCACCGCGACGGAACTCCTCTGCGGCGATTTGAACACCCACTTGAAGGTGCCCAGCGGTCCTCCACCCATGATCACAGGGTCGCCCCCTACAGTCATGAAGGTGGGAATCCCAGCTTCTTCAATCATCTTCTTGACTGCCATACCCAGATCGGTGCGGTCAGGCCCAATGATCGCAGCGACTTTGTCCACGTTGATGAATTTCTTTGCCACCATTACAGCTTTGGTCGGTTCAGATTCGGTGTCGCCCAGGACCAGCTCAATCGGGCGACCATTGATTCCGCCTTCCTTGTTAATCTTCTCAACGACCATTTCGGTGACGAGTTTCGTGGGAGTCCCGATGGCCGCGGCAGGACCTGACAAAGAATAGAACGCGCCTATCTTGATCGGCTCCGCGGCCATTGCGGGGGAAATGAGCAGCGCAACGAAACCTATCAGAAGGAAAGGGGTGAGTCTCTTCATGGCGATCTCCTTATGTTCCCGTGGTCACTTGGTATCCGGCACAAGAAATGACGCCTGTTGCTCCGGATGGATGCAGGCGCAGAAACCTTTGGCAATTCCGTGTCCTCCACCTCCTTCCCTTGCAGAAGTCATTTGCTTGCAGCTGTCCCCTTATCGCTGATCATGAACATCATGTCCGAGGAACGCGTATCGGACGCTGTCATTCTCCATGAGTTCACGAGCAGTGCCGCTCAAAGTCACTCGTCCGGTTTCGAGCACGTAAGCTCTTTGCGAAATTGCCAGGGCCCCCAGCGCATTCTGTTCGACCAGCAGGATAGTTCTTGCCTCGTTGCGGAGCTCCTCGACAGTCCGAAACACCTCACGGACCAGGAGAGGGGCCAGTCCGAGCGATGGTTCATCCAGAAGCAGCAAGCGAGGATTGGACATGAGGCCTCGCCCCATCGCAACCATCTGCTGCTCACCTCCGGAAAGACTGCCCGCGCGCTGCTTTCGCCGAGAGCTGAGCGCGGGGAATCGCTCCAGAATTGCGTCAATTTCCTTTTGCAGGTCCGCGGAGCTCATGTGAGGCGCTCTGAGATAGGCCCCCATCTCGAGATTCTCTTCCACGGTGAGCGGGCCGAAGAGCTGCCGATTCTCGGGCACTTGCACAATGCCCATTTTCACACGGGCCTGCGACGTGGTAAAGGCAATATCCGTGCCCTCAAAGAGGATTTTGCCGGCCCGGTCCGTGTGCACGCCCGAAATGCAGTTGAGCAGTGTGCTCTTGCCCGCTCCATTTGCCCCGATCAGACAAACGATTTCGCCCTGAGTCACTTCCAAAGAGACGCCCTTCAGCGCCTGATGTCCTCGATAATAAGCCTCAAGGTCCTGCACCGCCAGCATCTAAGCCACACCCCCGAGATAAGCGGACAGGACCGCCTCGTTTTTCTGGATTTCTTCCGGCAGTCCTTCAGCGATTTTGTTGCCGAAGTTCAGCACAATAATCTTGTCCGATATTTTCATCACCACATTCATGTCGTGCTCTACCAACAAGACCGAGATGCCCCGACACCGAATCTCTGTGATAAGCCGCGCGATTTCAAGCGATTCGGTCATGTTGAGGCCCGCAACCGGTTCGTCCAACAGAACGAGTTTTGGAGCTGCCACCAGCGCCCGTGCCATCTCCAAGCGCTTTTGCTCTCCAAACGAAAGGCTATATGCAGGAAAGTATCCTTTCGAAGCCAGGCCGACAAAAGAGAGTGCCTCCCAAGACTTCAGCTCGATGTGCTTTTCTTCTGGGGCGAAGCCCGGTAAACGGAACATGGAATGCAGGAATTCATTGCGCGTCCCGGCGTGCATTCCAAGCATAACATTTTCCAGCACACTCATATGATCGAAGAGCTCAACATTTTGAAAGGTTCTCGCTACCCCCATTTTGGCCACCCGGTACGGATTGAGGCCGTGCGTGTCCGTCACACCAAAACGAATTGTGCCGCGACGACGACGGTGAATACCGGAGATGACATTTATCATCGTGGTCTTGCCCGCGCCGTTTGGCCCGATCAGGGCGGTAATCGCGCCTCCGGGTATGTCGCAGGAGACGTCGGCCAACGCCATCAACCCACCAAAGTTGAGAGAGACATTTCGTATTTGAAGAATCGGATCGGAAGGTGTGGTCGCCAAGGGTTTTGACGCTCGGTTGCCGGCAAAGGCGTGCTCGCCGCGAGCGGCAGGTATGGGCGCAGGCGCCACCCGACGTTCTGACTCTCCTCGTTTCCACCACCTCTCCCTGATGGCTACACCGACCCCCTGGGGCATGAATATGAGAATCAAAACGAGGATCAGGCCGTAGATAATATCTTTGTACTCGTCGAAAAAGTGTAATACATTGGGCAGAGACGTCAAGAAAATCGTACCGAAGAGAACACCCCAGATACTTCCCATTCCTCCTACGATCACCATGGTAACCAACTCGACGGAGAAAAAGATATCAAAGGTCTTCGGGCTGATGAACGTAAGATAATGAGCGTAGAGGCTCCCTGCGAGTGAAGCGTAAATGGCGCTCAAGACGAAGATCTTCACTTTGTAGCTTTTCGTATCCACTCCGAAACAACTTGCAGCGAGCTCGCTCCCGTGCAAAGCCCTCAATGCTCGTCCCGGCCTGGAGTGAACCAGGTTAAGAGCCAAAACAATAGCCACGAAAACTACTCCCCAGATCAGGCAATACATTTTTAGATCGGAATCGAAGGCCCAGTTCCCGATGCTCAGGTTAGGAATTCCAGGAAAGCCTGAGGGGCCTCCGGTTACATTGTCCCATTGAACCATAATGATGTTGATTATCAGATTAAGCCCAAGGGTGGCCATCACCAGATAATGGCCATGCAGTTTCAGAGTGGGTATGCCGATTAGTAAAGCCAGCACTGCAGTGACGCAAACAGCCGTGGCAAGCGCAATCCACGGGGATACATTATACGTCACGGTCAACACACCGGAAATGTATGCGCCTAGCCCGTAGAAGGCCGCATGACCGAGGGAAATCTGACCCGCGTACCCGATCAGGAGATTGAGGCCCACAACAACGATGGTGTTGAGCCCGATTATATTAGCAACATTCAAATAGTACGGGTTCTGGGTAAAAGCAGGAAAAAGGGCGATGGCCGCAGCGAGCGTAATCAAACTTACAGGAAGCTTCTTCGCTGGGAATTCCCGAGCCAACTAGCGCCTCTCACTGTCGCCATAGCCCAGCAGCCCGCTCGGCTTCACGAAAAGGACGGTAACCAGAATGGCAAATGCCATCACATCCTTATAGGTGGACGAAATCAACCCGGCTCCCAAAGACTCCAGGACCCCCAGGAGCAGCCCGCCTATCACTGCTCCGATGCTATTGCCGTAACCTCCCAGGACTGCCGCGGCAAAACCTTTGAGACCGAGCATTACACCGATCTCATACGAAAGAGTGGTGATTGGAACAATGATAATCCCGGCCACGGCTCCCAGAGCCCCACTGAGGGCAAAGGAAAACAGTATCATGCGGTTGACGTTGACTCCCATCAACGCCGCGGCTCTGGGATTGTACGATGTCGCCCGAATCGCCTTGCCTATTCGCGTGCGGGTGAAAAAGAAGTGGAGTAGCACGACGACGGCGAGCGTTATGAACAAGATCCACAAGCTCTGCGGAAGGACTGCCGCGCCAAGAATCACAAGAGGGCTCTCTCCGGAAAAGTGCGGGAGGGCCATCTGATTCTTGCCCCAAAGGACTTTGAAACCGCCTCTCATAAAGATTGAAACGCCGATGGTGATGAATATCAGAACGATGATAGCGCGGGATCGGGCCGGCCGTATGGCCAGTCGTTCTACAAGAGCGCCGACCGCGGTTACGGCCGCCACCGCGAGCGCGAAGGCCGGAATCAGCGGGAGACCCAGTGAAAGGAGCAGGGTGTACATCATCAGTCCGCCCAGACTGACGAAGTCCACCTGAGCGAAGTTTACGATCCCGGTGGCATTGTGAATTATGCAGAACCCGAGAGCGATCAGAGCGTAGATGCTGCCGGTCGTGATACCTGAGATGATGAACTGGGCTAGCTGTGTCTCATAGGACATGTGATCTCTTTGAGGGGGCGCGATGCTTTGCCCCAGGATTAACGCATTCTCCGTCTTATGTCCAGTTGAAACACAGCTCGATGGGCTACTTGAACATCCGAAAAAGATGGAGATTCCAACCGACATCAATCACCGATTTCGGTGCGCAGCAGGAAGTGCCGCCGGGCGGGTTCCGATCAACTTGTGCAGGTCATTTATCCCTGACGAACCACTCTTCCATGGGCTCGGTGGATTTCACCAGGTGCATGCCCACTTCGGCAAAGCGTGCGAAAGCAGCCTCAGCTTCTGCGGTGAAGTCGACCACTCCGGGCACTACAACAGGCGATGTGCAGTCTTCCAACAGGTAGACCTTCTGAGCAAGCGCCTCTTCTTTGTCCCTAATTTCGTTGAGAAGATCGTCGATAGTCCAGGCCACGCAATGGCTTTTGGCTTGGCCCGCGATAAGGACCGCGTCGAAGTCAAGGAGCTTCTCGATCAGGAACCTGTTCTTTTCAGCGATGGGCCTGTCGGATTCGTCCCGCAACACCTCCGGACGCAGCACCGAGTAATGCTCGGTGAGCATGTGCTCCCCTTTTACCTCAAAAGAGCTCTGACTGCTCCGAGCGATGTTATGGAAAAAGATCGCCTCTTCGACCGCGGAAACCAAAGCATGGCCTATTCCGCCCAGCATGGCATGATAAGGCCAGATGGTGAGCGCATATTTGCCTGCTCGCTCGAGTTCGCGCACATAGTGGAGCACGTATTGCTGAAGTTCCTGATGCGTGTGGTGTGCGGTTCCTGCTGTGACGGCAGGGTTGACCGACCAGAGGCCGCGTTCCACGTTTTCAACGGAAATCACGGTCAAAGGCTTCGGGTGTTCGCCCTTCGCATTCACCCAAAAGAACGCGTGAAAGATCTGGACCGCCTGGTGCGTATCCATGGTAGGACTGATCTCCGTGAGTAAGCCCAGGTTTCTGTAGATGAATCGGCACAGCCGAACATTGTCCTCAACTGCGCCCATTCCTGAGCGCCCGGCCACGAAAAGCTCGAATCCGGGGGTGCAAAACGTATTCTGACAGTCCACCAGCAGCAGACAGATCCGCATCCGATCTTGATAAGCCGGAAGCACGTCGTAAGTCCGAGCCCATTCCTCGGCCTGTATCGCACGTTCTTCGTACGGCACACGCCAGATCTCGCCGACTCTCTCCGGATCAAAATGGGGTGGAATGGGCAACTCAGGCATAAACTTCATGAATGAACACCTCTTTGCGAGGGGGCAGAGACCTCGCTCAACTTGCGGCAACTTTTTTTCGGAACCGGGAACCTAAACTCCCAGGGGTTGTCTACACAAACAACATGATTCTCAACCATACCCTCCTGGCAATCCTCCTAAGGATTGCCTCTTTTTTTTCGCAGAGTTAGTTGATCTTGTCCGCTGAATGGACATTTTAGTCGAGTTCCTTGATCGCGTCCTGTATGTCCGAAATCACATCACTCACCTGACTGGGAGTCACACTGAGCCTGCTGGCAAGCTCAAGGGGGCTCATGAGCTTTGCGTCGATAATCTTTCTAAATAGGCTCTGCAGCTGACGGGGGCTGAGCTGATATTTTTCTTTCAGCTCCTCGTTGTCAAGCCCCGCCCTGATGTCTTTGACCACGTCACCGGACCTTATCTTGAGAGAGGGTTTGCCGGCCTTGACGCCTTTGCGCTGACCCAGCAGATTCAGCGCAGCAATCTTGTGAGACTGGAAAGCTTTGCCTCGGAGGTCGTACTTTTCCGCCAAGGCCTCGTCATCCATGCCCGCTTTCACGTCTCGGACGAAGTCGGCCGCTTCCGGTCCTCGCAAGCGCTTGCTTGCATCCATCGATGTCGGGGTTTCCGATTCCGGTTTCTTCGGCACGTTGCCCCCGAAAAGGCGTCAAATAACCGTCGCCAAGAGGTTTTTCTTCTGCCGCTTGGAACTCACAAGAGGAATCACCGTCAGTATCTGACTGGGAAAACCCTTCCTGTCAATATGTTTCGATCCCCGGGAAGCAACTAGAACCATCCCTTGCGGCGGAATAAAGTCACCATGGTGGCAGCCGCCACCACCATGACGATCAGAACCGCGGGATAACCCCAGTGCCATTGGAGTTCGGGCATGTATTTGAAGTTCATGCCATAGATTCCTGCGAGGAGCGCCAAGGGCATGAAAATGGTGGTAATCATGGTGAGGAACTTCATGACCTGATTCAGTCGATTGCCCACGCTGCTTATGTAGATGTCCAGAAGGCCGGAAAGTATGTCCCTAAGCGACTCGGCCGCGTCAATGACGTGAATGGTGTGATCGTACACGTCCCGCAGGTACGGGACTGTGGTCTCAGCGATCAAGGCGAACTCTCCGCGGGTGAGACTGCCGATCACCTCTCGCAGAGGCCATATGGATTTGCGCAAGACCAGGTCCGCGCGTTTGAGCTGCTGAAGGCGGGCAAGGGTCTTTGGCTGGGGCCCTACCAGAACCTGGTCTTCGACCTGTTCAACGACCTCGTCGATATCTTCAATCACTTGGAAATAGTGGTCCACAATACAATCAAGGAGCGCGTACGCAAGGTAGTCCGCTTTCTGCTTACGAATGCGCCCCCGACCGGACGCGATGCGCTCGATTACGACCGAAAGCAGGTCGTGGGATCCCTCGTGAAACGAAATGAGCCAGCCGTTGCCTAACACAAGGCTTATTTGTTCCGACTGGAGCCTAGCCTGCTGCCGGTCAAAGAAAAGCATCTTCAAGACAAGAAATAGGTATCCCTCATAGTCCTCAATCTTGGGTCTGTGCAGTGTGTTGACAATGTCTTCCATCACCAGCGGGTGCAGGTTGAAGATCGTGCCGATCTTTTCAACCACATCCACGTCGTGGACTCCTTCAACCTTGACCCAGGTTACCCGATCCGCGGCAATAAGCCCGGGGATATCTTGAGGGGATACGTCGTGAGTCTCTTTCAAGCCGGCGTCGTGGTACGACAGGACAGAAACGAGCGTCTTTTCCTCTTTCGGATGACCTATGTGCACAAGAGTGCCCGGTGGCAGGCCTCGTTTCTTTGCTTCGCTAGGGATACTGCGCTTTGATGCCGCGTTTCTCCCCGAAAGCGCTGTCGTGCCGCGTTCACCGCGCCGCTCTGCTTTCAAATCCGCGCCAGACATGGAAGATCATTCCCTCCTCGGGCTTGACTGCTCGGGTATTCGCAATACCAGAAAATGCAACCAGGTGAGAACACTTATTACGATCACGCCGGACCAAAGAACGTCTGTTGGGAAATGCCCCCCCTGCGCGATCCTGGCTAGGCCCATGAGCAACCCGTAGCCCAAACCCACAACCAAAGCTGCGCCTGACAAGAAGGGGTGCAAACTGTAGAAGGAGACACCGGAGCACAGTGCAAAAGCCGTGGCCACGTGACCCGAACTAAATGACTTGCCCTTGCCTGGTCCTGCCGGCGGCCACACAGCATGGTATTGGGATAAGCCACCAAATACCGCGAGATCGGCAGGCCGAGGACGACCCCAAAACTCCTTCAAAAGGCCGTTCACAATCAGACCTGGGCCCAGCGCAAAAGTGAGCACGACGACCAGGCACGGCTTCCGGTAATCCAGAGCGATCCAGCCCCTGAATGTCGCGAAAAAGATCAAGCACGCGGCAAATGCCAGAAGCCAGGTCGGGAGCGTCCCAAAATCGTACAACAGCCGAAACAGCGTGGTCTGACCATGCGGCCAGCCTCCGTGTCCGGGTCCGCTCTCGAAAAAGAACGAGGGGATGGAAAGATCCAGCCCGGAAGATTCCAGCAGAACGGTGAACGCAAGGCCCGTCCCAAACAGGATGAGGATGATAGTGAGTCCTTTAAGACGCGGATGAGCTGACCGCATTATGAACCGCCGTGGGAGCCACGCAGTGCAGCGTACGTTCTTACGAATAGAGAATAATGGCATGTCTGGGTCTGCACATCAAGTCTGAAACTCGTTCAGAAGGAAGCATTGAGTTACTTGCGGGAGTGAAGCGTCTCTCCGCTGTCATAGCGACGACCTCGAACGTGATCAGGCCAACGAAGCAATGTCCGGCAAGAGCTGGAAGCGCTTGCGAGGCATGGGAGTTCTTGGGGAGGGGTCCGGGCCCCGCGAAGCGCGGGGTTGCAAGAAGGGGCTCCCTGGAGTCTTTTCCAAAAGCTCTTTCGCTGTGCAATGATCTTCGCCGGCCGGATCGAGCCTTGACAAACCGGCAATGCCTGTGATTAAGTCCTAAAGTTCGTTGGGAGCAGGCTCCTCTTCAGGCATTGGACGGACGAAGATAGCCTGAAGAGCGTCTACAGTAAGCGGGTGCAATGAACAGGGCAATGAACCTATCCCCTGTTTTCCCGATAAAATCCACAGATCTCTTGACAGGTCATTCTGATCGACTACGATAGAGACTGATCTGTGGCGGGCCGTTAACTCAGGCGGTAGAGTATCTGCCTTTTAAGCAGAGAGTCGCTGGTTCGAGTCCAGCACGGCCCACCAGTCAAACGGCGTTGATGTGCGAATATGCGGGCAGCCCACAGAGACGAATCAGGCCGCTCGCGTTTCGCAAGCACATAGGTTTTCGGTCAGCGTCCCCATCGTCTAGCCCGGCCTAGGATACCGGCCTTTCACGCCGGCGACACGGGTTCAAATCCCGTTGGGGACGCCAAAACTAGACACTGATATGACAGGGAAGTTGGGAAGCTCCGACTTCCCTGTTGTTGTTTGCTCTGGTACTGGAGACCGTTGAGAGACCACAAGGTAGAGGCAACTGCGTTTTAGGTTACCGCTTCTTCATCACGATGACGGAGAAAACAATGGATAACCATCAGGTACCGCCAGCAAAGCAACGTGTCCTGGGATTCCTCGACACAGAGATTCAGGGATTTGTGGTGGGAGACCTGGCGCGGTTAGGAACCCTGAGCCCTGCGGGATCAAAGCCCTTTACATGTCAATGTACTGTTCCCGAATCTCTGGCGGCCTTTGCGGCATTAGAACTGATGGGATTCCTAATGCGGAGTGACTTCAATGAAGAGCGAAACCTGGACATGCCGGCTCTCATTAAATTGCAGGCTGCTTGCGGCGAAGCCACCGGTGCGGACGCCGATGCATTGGGAACTCTTGGAGGCAGGACGAGGATCGATGACACGTCTGGGAACATTGAGTACATGGTGGAGAAGTGGCTCAATCTGGAGTCCGGCAGTCAGTACGACAAATTCACGATCCAGGTACTCATTAGCCTGTTCCGGCATGGAGGTGCCCATCGGTACTTTCCCAAAGCAGCGGCTATTCGAAGGGGCGGCTCCGCCTTTCCAGTTCTTGATTTCGAAAAAGAATCCGGATTCTCGGTGCCAATACTCAATGAAGACAGACTACGTGAGGACTATCTCGCGGCGAACAAACGTATTACAGCCATTATAAGAAATAATGATGAGGAACAGCTTCGGAGTATCACAGGAGAGACTGTGGGTGTTCTCGTTGGGCGTATGAGTGCCCGATTGGACGTACTGCTCTACCTCGATAGGCGCAAGCTCAAGAACATCCTTGCAGAATTCAAGAGGACTGATCTATTGCCGTGCCGGACCTCGTCGGGAGCCAGCGGTGCCGGGGAACCGTCAGACCCATACCAGTCTCCGGCCCTGAAAACGTCGGTTCATTCCGGACATAGCATGCTTAATTCGTGAGGAAATTTGCCTTAAGGGCCGCAGCATGATCAGAGACAAGCCGAACAAACAGGCTGCTGCCGAGTGCCAGCTTCGGACGATTCGGGCTGGCAATTGCAGCCACCATACTTTCTTTTGCTTGGAACCAAACTATGCATCGGCCTTCTTGAGAAAACTCCTGGCGGTGCGATCTGCAGAAGAAGCGGGACCAACCAAGAAGAGAGGCACGTTAAGTGCTATGTCGTCGGAATTCCATGCATCTCGAAGGGGTGGTTCCGGTTATGGCGCTAACCGATGAGGTCCGAAAGTGGTTAGAAGAGCAAGGATTCCCCCTTGAGATGCGGGTTGCTGCTGCCTTTCGCGAATCAGGATTCGAGGTCCGTCAGTCAAGTCATTACCTGGACCCCGAGACCAGCGAGGACCGAGAGATCGATGTGCTAGCGACTGATGCTAACGTCCTGGGCGTTGTGGACATCAACTTTGCTGCAGAATGCAAGTCAACAAAGAAGCCCTGGTTACTGCTGTCTTCTCCTGACACGTTGCGTAATTACAGCCGCCTGTTTGCCTTCGGTGTGCTCAGCAAGGATGCCAAAAGTGTATTGGCCGAGCGCCCTGAGCTCATGGATTTCCTGCCGTGGCTCCGGAAGGAGGGATTGGTAGGGTACTCGTTGCGACAAGCGTTCGCCGAGAGAACCGACATTGCATACAAGGCGGCCATGAGCGCGGCAAAGGCTTGCGAGTATCTCGTGCGCCCTGCTGACACTCGATGTGCTGCGCCTTTTGGATTTGCATTCCCAGTAATCGTTGTGAACACGCCGCTGATTGAATGCTCGCTACTACCGAGTGGGGAGTTGCGCCTTGACGAAGTAGCTCAAGGAGAGTTTCTCTTCTTAGCTCGCCTTCCCGGTTATTTCGGTACCTGCATCCGCGTTGTGACGGCGAAGCATTTGCCTGTATTTGCGCGTGAGGCAAAGCGGGCTGCTGAACTGATTCGTGAGGTACTGAAGCCAGACGAACAAAGGATTATCGAGTCCTGGCAGGAGCGCTGATTTAACCCTTTCTTTGCGGCGCTACAACTACGTCACATTCAAGCGTTGACAAGAACTGTTTGAGGTCGTCTTAATCTGCTAATCTGAGGACACCATACTTAATTCTCTAGCACGGGCGGCGGTCTTCTCATATGATCGCACAGAAATCTGGGGACACCTTACTTAATTCTCACGCCTGAGCGCAAATTAAGTATGGTGTCCCCAGATTCTGAGGGACATGACACTAGAGAGACCGGCCGACCGTGCCCTCCTGTCACGGAAGCCCGCATCGAAGCCCACCTTTGGGCGCAATAGGTAAGCTGTTCCCGGAATTCTGGAACAAGCAGATATCGAAGAAGCGTTACATCGTTGAGCAGTACTTCGGTTTGAGTCATCTACATCAGGGGGCGCACCGAGCACGGTTTACGACCCTCATCAAAAATGCGATTGATGCCAAGATCAGGCAGATGGCATTTAATCTCTTGCGAGGTTCGAAGATTGTTCTGGCCACCTAAGCCAAGGGAGAGGTGCGCCCGCAGCCTGGCAAAGGCGGGCAAATGAGGTGCCGGATGGCAATCGGCGGCGCTAGTAAACCCTGACTGAGGCAAATCTTGAAGCACTTGACCGGGTGTTGAGTAAAAAATCCGGTCAAACATTTTAAAGATTTTCGATTCTTAAAACGCTGGAGCGCTAAACCCTTAATTCAAAGGTCTCAGAGCAGACTTGACCCCTTTGTTTCATGCCGCGGAAGCGCAAGAATCCGCGAACCTATCACTTAAGGGGACCGGAAAAGGCCGGGGCTTCTTTGCTATCCCTGGATATTGGTCTCCGGTGTCGGGAAGTGCGTCAACATAGTCAACAGCGCCCCGCTCTCGCTCCTTCCGTTGCGGTTTCTATTCGTATTTATTCGTATATCTTTTCATCAGCAGCGTCGGCTTCAGCGGCGTCCCTTTCACAATCGCGATCAAGGCCCGTGGCCTTGCAGTTGAGATACTCGGCATACCATTCATGGGCGATAATCATGGACATCACTTCGTTTGAGCCGGTCCAGATGGGGCCGAGCCGGATGTCCCGATAGATGCGTTCGAGTGGAAAAACATTAGTGTAGCCGATTCCCCCCATGACCTGCAAGGCATTGTTGACCACTTTCATGCAGGCATCGGTTGAAAACTTCTTGGCTTCGCTGATTATCCTACGGACTTCCTTGGGATCACCGCTGTTATCCGCAGCCTGGGCAGCGAGGAACGTGATGGCCCGTGCCGCATCCAATTGGGTGGCCGCCTCGGCTACCTGAAAGCTCACACCCTGGAAGTTATCTATGGTCTTTCCAAAGGCTTTTCGGCGCGTCGTGTATCCAGTGGCCACTTCCAGGGCCGTCCGGGCCGGACCGATGCACATGACCGCTGAGCCTAGGCGTTCAGGGATCATGATCGTGTCGAAAACCGCCTTACCCCCGTTTATTTTACCCAGGACGTTTTCTTTGGGCACTTTGGCGTCCTTGAAGACCATTCGGCCCGTGCCGCCTCCGCGCAGACCCATCAGGCCGTAGATGTATTTGACTTCCACGCCAGGCCCGCGATCTATGAGGAGGCAGGTCAAAGCCTTGTGCGCGGGAGCATTGCGATCGAAATTCGTGCGGGCGTAAACCAGGAAATAGTCCGCTCCCTCAGCCCCGACAATGAACCGCTTCTGCCCGTTCACCAGGAAATAATCGCCTTTATCCTCCGCAGTGGTAGTGGTGCCGAAAAAGTCGGACCCGCCTCCGCCGCGAGGTTCTGTCAGGCATTCCGCAGCATAGATATCCCCGGCCAGGAGAGGCTTCACATATTTCTCTTTCTGGGCGTCGGTTCCGTGTTCGATAATGCCGTAGCACACCAGACAGCCCCCCACCCCGTAAAGGCAGCCAAAAGCGTAGCCCAGAGTGCCGATTTCCTCAACCACCATACAGAGAGTGGCCCAGTCCAAACTGCGACCGCCCCACTCTTTGGGCAGATGGACTCCTAGCAGGTTCCGGCGACCGGCTTCCTGGAGAAATTCCTTGTTGAACCGAATTACGTCCCGGTCCATATCCAGAATCATCTGCCTGGGGACCCATTTCACCAGGTCCCGGACCTCTTCACGCAACCGCCGTTGTTGTTCCGTTAGTACAAATTCAAACATGATCGTTTCCTCCTTTGTTAGTTTGCTATCAAACTATTAGATGAAAAAATTTTACCAGGCATCGTGGACCTTTTTCAGCAGATTCACCAGGGTGTCCTTCTCATGGGCGGAGAGCGCCCGACTGAACATCTCCTGAAGTTTGAGGGATATGGTGATGAAGTCTGGTATCAGACGGCCTCCTTTCTCCGTAAGCGATACAATCTGGACCCGCCGGTCGGCAGGGTCCGTCTTTTTTTCCAGGTACCCCAATCGCGCCAGCTTGTCTACCAAACCGGTGAGCGTTGATTTGTCGCGGTCAATGATTCCGGACAGTTCCTTCATGGTGAGCTGCCGTCTTTTAAAAAGCGCCACCATGATATCGCCGTCCGATGGCGCCAGGCCCTGAAGGCCGTGTCTCCTCAGCTCCCGAGTGAGGAATCTTTTGGCCTTGTCGCTGATTCTGGCGAGGTAATAGATGTTTCTGTCGTTTAGAACGCCATACATTTCAATATCCATGCCTTCATGATAGTTTGGTGCCAAACCAGTTGTCAAGATTTTTTTACGGAGCGAAGGGACGTCCCCCTCACGTATTTGGGGTCACTCATTAAAAGGCCCCTCGTGGAAATCTGAAATCTCGTGGAAATCTGGGGACATCTTACTTAATTCTCGCGCCTCAGTGCAAATTAAGTATGGTGTCCCCAGATACCGCGGATGCGTAATGGGTTTGCTTACGACGACCTCTTCTTGGTATAACCCCGGAGGGCATATCCACGGATCGAGTTATTCAGGAAGATTGGGAAATGGGCGATTACTTCCAGATCATAGTCGACAAGGATGCTACCGAGAAGGAAGCTCCGGTCTTGGGGCCATTGATTCGCGACTGGCTGATATCGGAAGGAATCATCGAAAGTGAAATGAAAGATAACGTTCTCAGCAGCGACTTGGGCTACCCGCCTGGCCCGGACTACGGAAGAGCAGTGGAGGAGCAAGACGATCATCTCCAGGGACTTTGGACTAACGGCCTTGACATAATTACAGAGCGGACCGTATTTCACGCCTTGCCGGGGACGGTTGAACTGGTTTGCACCGGGTGTGGTCTGCGTTTCGAACCACCTGATGAATGGAGCGAAGCCATCTCGGAATGGTACGATCAAAGAGGCCCGGGAAATCTAGGCTGTCCCGGGTGCAGTGGGGTACGGCCGATTACCGAATGGCAGCATGATCCGCCTTGGGGATTCGGTTACCTTAGCTTCCAGTTCTGGAATTGGCCTCCTTTAACAGAATCGTTCATTCAAGAAGTATCAGAGCGACTTGGGCACACGGTGGTCTTTGTACAGGGGAACCTATAAAGACGGTTCCTCATCAGCGCAGAAGGCGAAACATTTTCCGGGGTGAATATGCAGAAAAAGCAAACAATTCCTCGCTGCCCTTGGGTGGATCTCACCAAGCCGGATTACGTCGAATATCACGATAAAGAGTGGGGCGTTCCGGTGCACGACGACCGGCTCTTGTTTGAATTCCTCGTCCTGGAAGGGGCTCAAGCCGGTCTGAGCTGGTATACAGTGTTGCGAAAACGTGAGAATTATCGCATCGCGTTTGATTCGTTCAACCCTGAAAAGGTGGCAGGGTATAACGAACACAAGGTCCTAGAACTTCTTGCAAATCCGGGAATTATCCGAAACAGAGCCAAGATACTCGCGGCAATCAACAACGCCCAACGATTTGTAGATATCCAGGGGGAATTCGGAAGCTTTGACGCGTATATCTGGCGATTTGTCGGCGGAAAGCCAATTGTGAACGAAATCAGGAAGCTGGAGGATTACGCTGCCACAAGTCGTGAGTCGGATGAGCTGAGCAAAGATCTGCGTCAAAGAGGCTTCAAATTCGTTGGATCGACGGTATGTTATGCGCACATGCAAGCAACCGGAATGGTGAACGATCATACGATAGACTGCTTCCGGAGGCAGGAGATCATTGCCGGATACTCCGGGACATTAGCCAAGCCTGCGAAACGGTCCACGAAATGACTTGAAGGAGTTGAGATCTCCGGCCGCACGGCACATGACTGTCGGCGAACAACGCTTTTGGGTGTTCGGCGTAGCAGCTTCTTGTGTCCGAGCCGGTCATGAGTCAATGTCCGGCTCGGACATAACGCATCTGTGCCGGAATTTGTGAGACAGCCCGGTTAGCTTGACCCAAGTTGTCTTGCCAATCCCATCGTGTCCCAGTCTTGCCATTCTTCCACGATCTTGCCGTCGAGCACTCGGCTGATGGTTATCCCGCCGATCTTGAAGCACCCACCCTTGCTGGGAATGCCCGGCAAATCATCTGTCTGGCAGCCCGACGCTGTCCATCGTGTCACCACTCTGTCACCCTCCGCGAATTGGTCGTCGATGGTCGCTGCATGGCCGCGTATTGCTCGCAAATAGACCCCTTGTACCTCTTTGAAAGCATCAATCCCCCCACGGAAATCAGGTCTTGCCGGATCGTGGAGACAATAGTCGTCGCTGATCAACTCGGCCGCCGAGTCCAGGTCATGTTGGACAAACGCCCGCTCAAAAAATGTCCGTACCAATTCTTTGTTTTCTGAAATAGCCATTTCAAGATCCTTTCTCGAGATTAATGAAACGAGCCCACGTTCAGCGTACGTAATCTGAAGGGCTCTTTCGAGTTCGTGTCATCGTGGTCAACATCTGACCGGTCATTGGCATTGGGCCTATTCACTTTTATCCGCGCACGAAGCCCGTTTCGACTTTAGTGCACATAGGTTTTTCACTAGGCCCGCGATTGTCAACTCGTTCCGAATTCCGAGGGAAATGGGCTATATTGGGGTGACCTTGAGGCTCACCTCATCAATCTTTGGAAGAGAGGCTTTCCATGAAGCGCATCCGTATTGCGTTTGGGATTCTAAGTTTTTTGACTCTCACCGTGCCGGCATTTGCGGCGGACCCAAGCGAGGTCGGGATCGTGCTAATGCACGGGAAGCAAGGTCTGCCAGGGCCCGTCATAGGTGGTTTGGCGAGCAAGCTAAGAAGCGCGGGTTATGCGGTTTCCACTCCGGTCATGCCTTGGTCTCGCGATCGCATTTACGCGACGACTGTGGATGGAGCGATGCGAGAAATCGACCGGGCATGTGATCAGCTCCGCAAGCAAGGAGCAAAGAAGATAATTGTTGCAGGACAAAGCTTGGGGGCCAATGCAGCGATCAGGTACGCGGCAACTCGCAAGAACATTAATGGACTTATTTGCTTGGCTCCAGGGCATTCCCCGGAACGGCCGCCGATGCGTGGCCGTCGGGCCAAGGATGTGGAGAGGGCCAAACAGATGGTCGAGGAAGGCAACAAGAGCCAAGCAGTTCAATTCACTGATGGAAACATGGGCCGTGCGTTTCAGATTGTTGTGCGTCCTGACGTCTACCTCAGTTGGGTGGATCCCGAAGGCCCAGCGATCATGCCCAGGAACGCGGCTTCAATCAAGACACCCATACCGATTCTTTTCGTCGTGGGAAGCCTCGATTCTTTTGCTCCCTCAAAGGAATACATATTCGACAAAGCCCCGTTTCATCCCAAGAGTCGATTCGTGACCGTTTTAGCCGATCACCTGGGGGTACCGTCAGCGGCTGCCGATGAGGTGTTGAACTGGCTTGGCTCGTTGTCCCGATAACCGTGGGCGGCCTCAGTTCCTTGCTCCGAGGTATTGGAGATCGACCGCACCGGATGCGCCGCGACGTTCGGCTCTTCCGTACCTACGTGAATCCGCGTAGGCCAGAGTGGGTCGTCTCGATGCAAGAACATGTGCCGCACGGATGAATTCTTGCCTTCGCAGCCTGAATAGAGTAATTTTCGGGAAGGAGGAACGGCCATGCGAGTGGAAACCGAACGCGAGGAGGACGGTCGATGGATCGCAGAAGTGCCGGAGCTGCCTGGAGTAATGGTGTACGGCCGGACGCGGCAGGAGGCTATCAACCGAGTTCAGGCTCTCGCGCTTCGAGCAATTGCAGACCGGCTCGACCACGGCGAGGCAATTCCTGAACTTGACGAACTTTTTGCAGTGTCAGCATGAGTCAGTGGCCGTCTTCCAGTGCACGTAAGGTGCTTGCAGCGCTCCTGAATATCGGCTGGTCGATCAAGCGGGTGGCTCCAGGGTCACACCGTGTTTTATCCCGCCCGGAATGGCCCGACTATGTCTTTGCTTTCCACGATCGAGATGAAATCGGTCCTCGAATGCTTGCGAGGAATAGCGAAGCGCACCGGCCTCAAGCCTGAAGATCTCTGAAAAAGCCCGGGGAGGCAAAGCGAAGCATATCAGGTGCGCCAGGCTCCAGCTACAATCCCGAAAAGCCGACTGATGCGTGATTGGGATCCACCGCTTGACATACTGATGCCTGGGCGATATGCTTTGATGTATGAGAACTACTGTGAGAATCAGTGACGAACTTCTCAAGCGAGCAAAGAAACGTGCCGCTCATGAAGGTCGTACGTTGACCTCTCTGCTGGAAGAAGGCCTGACGCTTGTCCTTAGCGAGCCGAAACCGGGCTCGCGAGGCCGAGTGGAGCTGCCGGTGTCCAAGGCGTCGGGTGGACTACTGCCGGGAATTGACCTCAACCGATCCTGCGAGCTGGAAGAGGTGATGGGCGAACCGTGATCCTCCCTGACGTCAACGTGCTTGTGCAGGCTTTCCGGTCCGACAGTCCTGACCACGAGATGTGCCGTACTTGGCTGGAAAATGTGGTCAACGGCGACGCCCGGTTCGGGATGGCCCCCCAAGTGCTCAGCGGCGTAGTCCGCGTCACCACTCACCCAAAAGTCTTTGTAAAGCCGAGCAGTTTGGACGAAGTGCTGCAATTCTGCAACATACTGCTTAACCAGCCCCATTGTTCGGTTATTCAACCCGGCGAGCGTCACTGGGATATCTTCAAGCGGCTTTGTACAGAGGCTGACGCTCGGGGCAATTTGGTGCCGGATGCATGGTTTGCGGCGCTAGCCATTGAATCGGGCTGCGAATGGATCACACTGGATCGCGACTATGCTCGCTTTGCTCAGCTTCGGTGGCGCTTGCCTCAAGAATCCAGGTAGATTCGGATTAAGTATTTGGAGCGCGAAAAATGGTTCAACTAGCAAATGCCATGGAGATCTTTAAGATACTGCCAAGGACGAACTGCAAAGACTGCGGAGTTCCTACGTGCTTGGCTTTTGCAGCCGCTGTATTCAAAGGCGAAAACCGTCTGGCGGACTGCTCTCATATCGATAAGGCCACGCTGGAGACTTTCAGCGTCCAGAATTCCGATTCCAGGACATTGGAGCGGGAACAAGCTAAGGCGCTAGGATTCTTGAGCCAGAAGATCGCGGAAATAGATCTGATATCTTCTGCTGAGAGGCTCGAGGCTTCTTTTTCGGGCGACAAACTAACGATCAAGTGCCTTGGCAAGGACTTCCATGTTGATTCTCAGGGAAATGTCACCTCAGATTGCCACGTGCATGGATGGGTCACAATACCGCTACTCAATTATGTGATATCGTGCTCCGGGAAGCCCGTTTCCGGAAACTGGGTTCCCATGCGAGAGCTCAAGAATGGAGCTACCTGGGCTCGACTTTTCGGACAGCGGTGTGAAAAGCCATTGAAGCAGGTGATGGACACTCACACGGACCTGTTTGACATTATGATCCATATTTTCGACGCCAAACCTGCGCCCAACGCCTTTGATTCGGACATTGCGGTGATTTTGCATCCTTTGCCCAGAATACCGATGCTCTTTTGTTATTGGAAGCCGGACGGCAGCATGGAATCATCGCTGAATGTTTTCTTCGACGACACGGCAGAAGACAATCTGATCATTGATTCACTCTATACGTTGGCGACAGGTCTTGTGATCATGTTCGAGAAGATCGCGGTCACGCACGGCAAATGAGGTGTGACGCCGCTTTGCATTCCGAAAACCGCGGAAATTTCTTATCTGGGCCGTAGAGTACCTCTCTCACGAAGAAAATTACTCCGATCTTGTCCCTTTGAATGCGCATCAGCATGACGCGGCATTTGGCGGAGTTCAGGCGTGAGTGCCGCTTAGGCATATTAATCGTCGACGATAGATTCTTGAGAAAAGCTTGGAGCGAAGCTCGCGTATCACGGTCGGACGTTGTCTGTTCATGTAGCGTCGGCGCTTCCTTTGGCCCGACACCAGCAGGCTGGATTCGGGTAATGGCCGTGGAGAAAAAAACGGTTGACGGAGGGGTGGATGGTGGGGTACGCTTGGAAACAAAAAATAATAGAAGCCTTTTCAGTAACATGGCGCCGGTTTTGCCGTCCTCCTGACTCACGAGGGACTATTCACGATCTTTCTGGATCCCGCGGGCAGTGTGGAGCGATTGGATTCTGAGGCAAAGGACCTAAATTGGCAAGACGCGGCATAATTACGGATTATGACTTATTTCCCGACCAATGAGGTATGGATTCCCCCCTCTCAGTGCGTGCGCAAGAAGACGCCAAAATGACAGGACCATGAATTCAGTGAATTGGCTGTGGATTAAACGGCTGTCGGTATAATCAGCTCTTGTCAGATGCAAGCATATTGGACTCTTGATGTTACGCCGATGCGCTCGGCGTTTGTAGCGCGCCTCGCTTTTCACATCTTCAGGGGCGATCAATGCTTGGTAGTGTTAGGGTATGGTTGCGGTTCGCGACGGCCTTGAGCCTCCTAGCTTTAGTAGCGTCGATCTCCTGGTTCTGCCCTTCTCTCGCCACGGCGGAGTCGTTTGTTGGCGTGTCCAACAAAACGGTTATGACGGCACAGGCCGATTCAGCGGATCAACGCGCGACAAAAGGCAAGAGTGATGAACGTTTCAAAAGAGCATCTTCGGACAAAAGACTTTCCGAAGAGGTTGTCATACTTAGAGAAGAAGTGGACAGACTCTTAGAGGAGAATTCACTGCTGAAGGGAGCTTTGTCGGATTCGTATTCCCGCATGCAGGCTTTGGAACAAGAACTCAGCGCAATAAGGAATCGATCGAGCGCCTCGTCTTCCGATTGGGGGTTGGTTTCACTATCCAGGTTGGGCGAGTCATTGAATCTGTCGGACGCCCTTGTCCGGCATATCTTGCCCAAATGGGCAAATTTGGATTTCGGCTTCAACATCACCTTTAACAATTCACTTACAACCGGTTCCTACTTTCTAGATTTGTTGGTTCCTGTGCAGAGGAGCGCGCGGGAATGCTTCTTCATTGAAGCTCACGGGGAATACCTCGGGTACTGGAGAAACAAATCCGAAGCCCTGAACCAGTCCACGCTTCCTTTTTTCGCCGTGCCTGTTGAGCTGATCACGACGTCCGCGATTGATTCATCCCCTAACCGGCATGACTTTTCTTTTGGGGCCGGATATCGAAAGCTGTTTGACTCTTCCACACTAGTAGGCATCAACTCGTTTGTTGACTTGTCCCGTGTTTTTGACGAATGGCATTCCTCCTGGGGCTGGGGATTCGAGTTTGCCGCGCTCTGTCCCTACAATTCCGCGATCGATTTTCACTTCAACCAATACGGCAATTTGTTTCGGGGAAGCGCATTCCTGGCCGCGTTTCGAGCGCAAGGGACGAGCATTGATTTCGGTGGCGGGTGTTCTCTGGCGCTTCTTGATGAAAAATTGGACCTACGGCTTGGCGTCGATGGATACAGGTTCATCTTTGGGAACGAGGAATGGGGCTGGCGAGGATCCGCCGAATTGACAACCGGCGATGGCGCCTTCTCTTTGCGCTATGAACACGGTTACGACAGGATCGATCACTCGTACGATTCCATCGGCGCGTACGTAAATTGGGCTTTCGACTCGCAAAATCTCCTGAGTGGCCGAAACCCTTTCACGTGGCCTGAACCGGTTTTCAAGAATTCGCGCAATATGGACAGGAATCTTACAGCAAAGGTTCGAAGGAATTGGCATCAGCCGTCCGCCCTGATTCTCGCCAGGTCGGCTGCGGCGCAGAAGTCGCTGACTCTCATTGCCCAGCGTAGCGTCACCGGCAGCCTTACCAGGCCGGCCCCCGGCAGTTTCCTGATTCTAGGATTGTTCGCTCCCATTCCTCAAGACATAGCCAATTCCGCGAGAAAGATTATTGTGCAACTGAGTCTCAGTGGAAATACGTTTACCAGCCTGAGGGTCGGCTTAGGAAATGCGGGTTCCGGAGCGTTTTTTGATCTGGGCGCTCCGGACGTGGATTCCGGGAATGGAACGTTCACATACGAACTTACTCCGGGTCAATTCACGGCATTGGTGGACAGCATCTCTTTTCGCACTTCCGCAGGCTTTACAAACCTTTCCGTAATTTATAGCTTTTACCAATGACGGCGAAATGTATCCAAGACTCTGATGTTCAAGTCCGGCCTGACTCATACGGTTCAATCTGCTCTAAAATGGCGCGTGACAACAATGTATGTATTCGAGGTTCGGAGATTCGGCAGCGGCCTGCGTTGAGTCGGACAAAGCTTTTGACAAGGCGTATATCTTGCCGCGAGCTCCTGAAGCAAGAACTATCTCACCTTACAGGTTTATCTGAATAGTGCGATAGAAAACTCTGTGCTTGACCGTGTTACGGAAGGGATTTAAGATCGGACTTCCACTACTTAGGAGGGGGACTATGGAACTGAAGACGTCAAATCCTGTATTCGGAGAAAAGACCTGGGGGCAAGCCGCGGGCACGGCTGCCATCGGCGAAACCATGACCGTTCAGGGGGCCATCAACAGGGCAATTGCGCTGTTGGGGCTCGTGGTGATCGGATCCGCCTGGACGTGGTTTGCTTTTCTGAGGGACCCGGCGTCAGCCTCGTTGTGGATGATCGTCGGGCTGATCGGCGGGCTCGTCGTATGCCTGGTGACCGTTTTCAAGATGGAGTGGGCCCCGGTCACCGCGCCTATTTATGCGGTGCTCGAAGGATTGGCTATTGGTGGGATCTCCGCGAGTCTGGAACGCTTATATCCGGGAATCGTGATTCAGGCCGTAGGACTCACCTTTGGAACCTGCTTTGTCATGCTATTGGCGTATACGTCAGGCATAGTCAAGCCAACCGAACGCTTCAAGGCAGGAGTGATCGCGGCAACAGGCGCAATCTTTCTGGTGTACCTTGTCTCTCTTGTGCTGGGCATATTTGGGCTCAGAATTCCCTATATTCACGATTCCGGCATCATAGGGATCGGCTTCAGCCTGGTAGTAGTGTGCATCGCGGCTTTGAATCTCGTGCTGGATTTCGACCTTATCGATACCGGAGCCAGGCGGCAGATGCCCAGGTACATGGAATGGTACGCGGCATTCGCTCTCATGGTTACGTTGATCTGGCTGTACATAGAGATAATCAACCTCCTGTCCAAGCTGCGGAGATGAGGACTTCCGGTCCCGAGGCTATGACATAGCGTTCTCTGCGCGTCCTAGAATTGGAAGAATGTCTGAAGATTGAAACTACACGACACCGTGAGCATGATATGAACGGGAGTGACCATTATGTCCGAACGAACCTCTGCGGCGGTTGTTCACAAAGAAGACGACCTGTTCGTCGCTGAGTGCCCTGAGGTAGGCACGGTCAGCCAAGGAAGTACCTTGGATGAGGCGATCGCCAATTTGAAGGAAGCGACTGAGTTGTATTTGGAGGAATTCCCTGCCCCCCAGCCACCAAAGTAATCCTGACGACCTTTGAAGCGACCTATGGTTGAGCCCAAGAGGGTCTCAGGAAAGGATGTGATTCGTGCATTGGAGAGCGTTCGGCTCACGACAAACGTACCGTTGAAGGGCAGGTACTCCGTGAAAACATTCGTTGCGGTCGCCTTCGCCTTCCTTCAATTCGTATGTGTGGCGCGAGCCGAGGAAGCGTTCACCGCATACGGCTCCACGGTTGTGTTTGTTTCTCCTGATCCTTCCAGGTGGAATCTCGTGCACAATGGAATGGTCAAAGATTCCAAAGGGCACCTCCTGATGTTCGAATGCAATCCGATCAAAGATGCTGAAGGTCGTAACGTAAGGCCCGTCATAGCGATCATCTGTGAGCAAGTCCCGGATTCGTTGGATGTAATAAAGTACTCTATCTGGAAACGAACGCAAATCCCGTTGGACGTGAAGAAGGTGATAACGTACCAGGACGGTAGCCTCACCTATCGGAACTCGGTGGGGTACGAGGGCGAATACTTGAAGGGCGTGGTCCACAAGGTCTTCGTGGCACATATGCGACACAAGCAAGCGGGGCTTCAAGTGATCTGCGATACGACAGACGGAGTCTACGATAAAGTGGAAGCGGACATGAGGGACTTCTTACGCTCGATTACGTTTAGGGAGTAAGCGGAGACGGACGGGCCATATTCTTCTGCCCGACCTGAACGGGTTTGGGATCGCTTTCCGACAGTTGGCGCTGGGGAAAGCGATCCCTTAGGCGAGCCCCCGCACAAAGCGGAGTCTTATCGCACGATCGCCGCGTTCGCCATGATGGATTCGGGGAACTTCAGCCCCAGGCTCAACATCATGGGTTCATTGACGGACACTTTGGGGCTTGGATCCATTTTCACAGGCACCTGAGAGATCGGTTTGCCATTCACCAATACGTCCACGACCGACTCCGCAAGCATTGCGCCAAGCTTCCGATCGTCGGCTGCGATGCCGGCCACCGCACCCGCTTTGACCGGCCTGTCCGCGTAGGAGAAAACCGGCGTCCCCATGGGATTAGTTATCGGTAAGAGGCTAACCACGTTATCCATCACAAGGCGGTTGTTGCAAAGGATAACAAGGTCGACTTTGCCGAGAGAACGGGTGCCCTGGAGCAACTCGTCGAGGCTGGATGCAACCACTTCGCGGTACGTGATTCCGCGAGCTTTGCACTCTGCGAGTGTTCCCGCTTGTTCGATAGGTCCGCTGGGGTGGCCTTTCTCCACCAGGAGCGCAACGCTCTTCGTACCGGGAAAGAGGCTCAGAATGATGTCGAAGCGCTGTGCATACGGTATGTAATACGTGACACCTGTGACCATGCCCTCCGGCGCATTCATATTCTTGATCGTTCCCAGTTCCACCGGATTGTTGCTGGCTCCTATGAAGCACGGGACCTTGGGCTTGATCTTACCCAAGTACTCGGCTCCGGACGAGCGGAGGAACAGAATTCCATCCATCTTGGATTCACACTCATGGAAAACCTTCTTGGCTTCTTCGAAATCCTTGAGTTCGCGAAAGAAGTTGACTTTAATATCTGGGGCTAGTTCCCGGAGTCGTGGCAGGAACCCCATGGTGACGTTTTGCGGCATTGCCGACTTAGTGTCCCAGATGATTGCAATCTCCTTTGCTTGGACTACATCGTCCGCCCCAAGTGCCAGAAAGCCCGAGCAAACCAACCCGACCAAAAGAAGATAGCTCAGCCTTTTCATCGGTCTCTCCTCCCATGATTGGTGAGCGGCCTTGAAGGCCGGAATCCTTGGCGAATCTGGATGTGCCTCTTGCTGTATATTGAGTATGAATCTACATAAGCTCAAATGCAAGCGCTTTTGCAACTACGTGTCAGCGCGAACTGGCTTCTTGACCTACCTGATCGGCGCTGACGGCTTTCTGAGGGGTTTCCCTCTCGATGAGCTGACCGGAGGTGAGTATCTCTTTTCCCTTTACGACCACGAGTTGTCCTTCGCTGAGTCCTTCCAGCACCTGAGCGGACTGGCGGTTGGTGGTTCCGAGCTTGATTCGGGTTAACGCGGCCTTCTTGTCCGGACCGACAACAAATACACTATTATTGTCATTATTCCGAATTTGGTCGAGGAGAGCGGCAATGGGTATGCGCAGCACATCCTTTAGGGTGTCGTATGTGATACGGCCGCGCGCGAACATGCCCTGCAAGAGCGTCATTTCAGGATTATCCATGTAGATCCGAACTTGAAAGAGTTTCTGTTCATTGGCCACGGGTTCGATGTACGTGAGTCGACCGTTAAAGACCTGCCCAGGATAAGAATCCACGTAAACTTCTGCGTCCTGACCGCTTTTGAAGACCTCCTTAAGATCAAGTTTAGCCAGATCCACATCCGACAGATGCGCTTCGAGATAAATCTTGCTGTAATCGCTTACTTGAAAGAGCTTGCCCCCAACGGTGACCCAGTCCCCTTTCTCTATGTAGCGCTTGGAGATACGGCCTTTGATCGGAGATTTTACTCGAGTTCTTTTCATATCTTCCATAGCTTTGGCCAGCACTGCCCGATCCATTTCGACCTGGGCAGAAGCTGCCTTGAGCTCTGAAAGCTTCTGGTCGTGCACGGTGTGACTAACTGAGCCCTTCTCGAATAACTTGAGATTCTTCTCGTACTCGCCTTTGAGAAAGGCCAGAGTGGCCTCGTCTTTTTGAAGTGTGGACGCGGCATGGATTGCATTCTCATTGATCGTGACATCATCGAAGACCAGGAGAAGCTGTCCCTGTTCAACAGCCTGCCCGTCCTGCACCAGAATGGACTTCACTTGCGCGGCGACCTCAGCAGAGACTGTCGTGTTCGCCGTGAAGCGTAACGGGCCGGAAATATGGAGACTTTTGTCAATATGGGCCCTCTCTACCGATGCGACTCCCACTTTTGTGGGTGGAGCCAGCGGTTTGCTCTCCTTCTTTCCGGAGCATCCGCTCACAACTAGCAGAGCTATCATCACTCCACAGGAGAGATGGGGTAGTTTCATGTCTGATTCCTCGTTCCCGCTCCGCCTGGGACGCAGCCCACCAAATCAGCAGTGCGCACCCAGGGCGATCCGTCTTTCAAAAGCGCAAGGGCTTCAAGGTCGCTTCTCCCGGCCGGAAGTAGGCGCGGCATCAAATGTGACGGGCTGCACCTTCCAGAAGCGTACCTTGAGATCGTCCAGAATCGTGTAGACCACCGGGATGAAGATCAACGTAAAGAACGTTGCGATGGACAGGCCACCTACCACTGCTGTGGCGAGTCCGTTGTAGATCTCCGAACCTGCACCGCCCTTCACGGCAAGCGGAAGCATCCCCAGCACCATGGCAATGGAAGTCATGAAGATGGGGCGCATCCGCCTTGCGCTCGCCAGTACCAGAGCTTTGTTACGTTCGACACCCTGTTCCTCCATGAGTTGCACCGCATACGTGATTAACAGAATTGCGTTCTTGACCACCAGTCCTACCATCATCACGTAGCCAAGCATGGTGAAAGAGTCAAAACTGACTCCTGTGAGGCCGACCAGCACATTTGCGCCGATGATAGAGAGCGGAACACTAAGAAGTATGGAAAGCGGCCTAACAAAAGACTGGAACTGCATCACCAGCAGCAGGTACACAACGACCACTGAGAGAGGAAAGACAAATCGTAAGGCTTCCTTGAGCGCTTTGAGCTCGTTGACCGCTCCGTAGGGCAAGAAGGTGTATCGAGGCGGGAAGGACACCATTGAGCCGATCTTTGAGTTCACCTCTTCAAACACGTCCGCCAAGGGCCGGCCTTCAATGGTAAACTGGATCCGCGCGCTCCGTTTGGCATTGTAATGGCTTATGCGGAGCGGACCAAAGCTCGTCTCGACACTTGCAACCGTCGTGAGCGGAACCTGAACATGAGGATTCCTCAGCGATGTGAGATTAATCCGACGAATGTCCTCGACCGCTTGCACACCGCTTTCTTCTCCCATCACGCGGATATAGAAATACCTGCCGTCCACATCGTATTGGGATCTGGTCTTCTGGCCGCCCACGGCCGCTTCAACTGCATCTGCGATCTCTTTCACTTCAAATCCCAAGTGAGCAGCCCGCTCGTGATCCACCCGCACTTCTACCTGAGGCTTCTTCAGGGCGAGATCGGTGTACCTGAAGATCACCCCTTGTACCTCCTTGCCAAGCTCCATGATTTGGTCAACGAGCTTCTCCAGCACCGTGTAGTTTGTCCCCATGACCCGTATGTCCACCAGATTGGATCTTGTGTGAACATTGCCGAAAAGGGGGAACTGAATCGGATTCACCCCACGGAAGGGCATGTCTCTTGACTTCTCATGCGCCTCTTTTGCTATCTCCAGGATCGGTACTCCGCTGTCTTCTTCACGGTCGCACACCAGGAATATGACGTTGCGATGGCTCTGCCTGTTGGGGATGGCCACAATGTGTCTCACGCCCTTGATGGCTCGAAATCGGTCTTCCAGGACAGACATCAAGCGACTCTTCTCCTCAAGGCTCGTTCCCTCAAAAGCTTCTATCTGGACTTGGATCAAGTTTGTGCCGCCGGTAGGGAGATAGCCCATCCCGGGGAGCATAAGATGCGACAGAAAGAACAACACGACGACGACGATAATCAGCAACGCCTTTCTGCCCGCGCCTTGCAGGAAGTATTCAAGAGATTCCAGCAGGAAGTTGGCCACCGATCGTCCTAGGACATCGATCCGCTGAAGCGGCGCCAAGATCTTCTTGAGGGCCCCGGAAGGCTCTCGTTCTTCCTTCATCCAACGAGAAGCGAGCATAGGCACGACAGTGAACGCGTCGAACAGAGAGACAAAGATCGCGACGGAGATCACGAAAGCCACAGGCCCGAAAAGTTTGCCGATTTCTCCCTTGAGCAGCAATACGGGCATGAACACCGCGGCAGTGGTGAGTGTACACATGAACGCGGCGACTCCGACCTCACGCGTTCCATCCACACATGCCGCGAAGATCCCTTTACCTTCCTCATACCGATGCCTATAGATGTTTTCCAGGACCACGATCGCATCGTCCACGATCATGCCGATGGATAACGCAAGCCCGGCGAGCGACAGCACATTCATTGAGTACCCGAATAGATACATTCCAATGAATGTTCCGATGATAGAAACAGGGATCGATGTCCCTACAATTACTATGCTGCGCCACCGCCTGAGGAACAGGAAAAGAACCAGGAGCACCAGGATTACGGCTTCGACGAGGCATTCGCGCACGATGCTGACAGCATCTCTGATGTATGTGCTCTGATCGTAGATCTTGTGGAACCGGCCTCCGAGGGGGCCAAATTCCTTTTGCATGAGCCCGAGTTGGCGATCGGCCCGGTCGATGGTGTCTATGATGTTGGCCCCAACCTGGCCGTAAACGTTGAAGATAATGCCGGAAGTTTTGTTGATTCGGCAGTACGAGTCCGGTCGTTCGTACTTGTCCTCCAGATTGGCCACATCCGACAGACGCACAACAGGCTCACCAGGCTTGGAAATGATCACCCCGCGGAACTGCTCAACATTCAGGAGCTCGCCCACGGTGCGAACAGTCCATTCTCGGTCTCCCTCAATGAAGTATCCCCCGCTCTGATTAAGATTAGTCCGATCTATGTACTCCTTAACCTGATTGACGGTGAGATTTCTTGCTTTAAGCCGCTGCGGGTCGAAGGATACCTTCATTTCCCGCTTCCTGTGTCCATCGTACTGACAGTCGCCCACTCCTGGAATTCTTTTGAACGCTGGAGCTATTTCTTTCTCGGCCCACATTGACATGGTCACCAGGTCTACATTCCCGGTGAGTGCAAACTGATATACCGGCAGATTTACTCGCTCGCTGGCCTTGAAAATCTGAGGCTTCTCTACCTCCTTGGGCAGGTCGGTGACTCGGTCGATGTTCCGTTGAAGCTCGGACGCGGCCAAATCGAGGTTGGTGCCGGGTTCCAGGAAAGCCACGAGGAATGATTGGCCATAGTTGGCGTAGCCGAAGGTGTACCGCACATTGGAGACCCCGCTTATCGCTTCTTCAAAGCGAGTGGTGACCTCACCTTCTACTTCTTCCGGCGCCGCACCGGGAAACGCAGTGGCTACTACAAGAACTGGAGGGTCGGTTTCCGGTTTGAGTTCCACTGTCAAGCGGGCAAAGCTCACGTACCCGAACACGATCACCAACAGCACCCGTACGATTACCGTGATCGGGAACCTGACCGAGGATTCGGCAACGTTCATGTGTGAGGAACCTCGTGGACCAGGGGTTCAATGGGCAACGACGGAACCTCTCCTACCTAGGAGCATTCATAGGAGTAATCCGGCCGAGGTGGTAGGCTGGGAGCCCCTTTCCTCCGGCCGATGCAAGGCTGCAAGACTTGGGCGCAAGAGACTCGCAGACCGCAATGCCTATTTTACTCGTTTTGGACTTACATTGGTATAGCCGGATTCATGATTCCCCGGCGAATCCGCAGGCAAGGGCTAAGAGGGAATGCGTTAGCCTCAGGAAATTCGCTTACGCTCGGCAGAGCTAGGTTCTCGCAGAAATGGTTCGCCCGGTTGCTTTTCGATAGGCCCATTCTGCTGTTAAGCAAACAGGAATCAGGCCGAGCATGGTGAAGAACGCCGGCCTGGAGTGCTGATAAATGTAGACGGAGAGTATGGCAGCCATGACAAGGCACGTAACCATGGCAAGCGTTATGATGGCCTTACGTCCTCCTGTCTCATTGGCCACCTGAAGATGCGCGGCATGGACCGATGCATAGATAAGCAGGAATGCTCCGCTGCCCATCATGGCCACACTGGACAAATCGAAGAACAACACGAAAAGAATTACCACTCCGGCGGAGATGAAGAGACCGCCGGTCGCGTTCGGACGGATGCTCCACGAAAAGGCTCGTGGCAGCTCTCCGTCACGCGCGATCATGTAACTCACGTTTGCCGCGCCGAACAGGGTCGCATTAATCGCGGAGGCCGTCGAAAAGAGCGCACCCACCGCCACCAGCCTGAAACCGAAATCGCCCAGGAAAGGTTTCGCGGCTTCTGCCAGAGCATAATCCTTCGCTTTAAGGATCGAAGGGATAGCTAGATTTCCGATAACCGCTAGTGAAACCGCGATATAGATCACGATCACTGCAATGACGCTCAAATAGAGAGCCTTAGGCAACATCGTCTGCGGGTCATCCATGTCTTCGGCAGCATTTGCCACGAGGCCGAAGCCCTCATACCCGATGAAGAGAACACCTGCTCCGAAAAGGATTCCCGTGACTGGCGGCCACAGGTCCGGCGCCAAGTACGTTGGCTGGATGAAGAATAGGCCTGCAACTGCGAAAAGCAGCAGAATCGCAAGCTTAACAATGACGATAAGGGTTTCGGAGCGACCCACGAAGCTCGCGCCTACCACGTTCACGACTGTAAAGAGCACCACAATGCCGGTCCCGATGGCCTTGGCCGCCCAAGCCGCAGAATGCGGCGGGAAGAAGGTCATGGCGTATCCGGCGAATGCCTGTGCATAAAGGGCAAGTGCGATGACGTAGCCCACCCACATGTACATGTTGATTCCGCCGCTGAGCACGCCGTCCCCGAAGCCCTTGACGAGGAACTCCACAGCTCCCCCCGCCGACGGATACTTGGCTCCCAGCTTTGCGTACGAATACGTAGAGAGCAGGGCGACCACCCCGCCGATCAGGAAGGATATCCACATGGCTGTGCCCGAAGCTTGGGCCACGACGCCAAGGATTGAAAAGATCCCGGCGCCGATCATCCCGCCTATGCCGATGGACATGGCTGCGAATAGGCCGATTCGACCCGCTGATCCCCGGGGTGAAGCGCCTGTTACGTTCGAACCCTGATCTGCCACGGACCTACCTCCTGAGAGATTTAACGGAACAGATAGAACAGCCCTCGAAAGAAGGCACGGATTCACTTGTGGGTGCTCCCGCGAGACGCGGAACTGGCTTGCCCAGCAGTGTTGGCTGAAGAAGCACTGCTGGACAAGCCAGCAGTGGCACCCAAGAGATGTTCCTCATTAATTGGATTCCACCCGCAAAACGTGAGGACTCTTGAGAGCCACTACATGTCCTATTCCGCTTTCTTACATCGGCAGCCGAAGCCAAGCAATTCAAATCGCTTTGAGTCGCGCTTCTGAAGTAGCTGGATTGCGCGCAGGCTTCGATCCTTATCTATGCACTGAATGCAGGCAACTAGCCCTTCAGTTGTGTCACAAGTAATAGGGATGTCCAAGCCAAGGGCTTCTTTGATTTTTGCGAACTCGTTTACATCGGGGTTCTCAATTACAACGGCCAGTTGTATCTGCGTTTCCTCGCACCTCGTAGCTAATATCAGAGTGCCTGGTACTATAGGCTCTCCCCAGGGAATGGGGGTCTTCCCCCACTCCAGCTTGAATTTACGCGGGTTGGGCTGTTCACTCCAGGCGGTGGGGGTGTTCCACATCGCCAGAGAGCAGAGGAGGACAGCAATCAAGAGAGATATTTTCATACGGCCCCCTTCGTCGGAACCAAAAGCTCGTGCGAGGGCTTGTGCCGTGCATAGCGGTAACCATCAGCTCCTACTTACGATCTACTTGCTCCGGGGTTGCGGTTTGCAGTTGAAGAACACGCTTTCCGCTGTACTCGGTCTTGAATGCCTCGGCTTTCTCCTTGGTGGAGAAGGGGATGAGGTCGTACCCCATGAAACCGCGAATGGGAGTGCCGAGAACGAGATAGGCCTGATTCACGTCAAGGAATTGTCTCGTTTCAAAATCAATCACAAACCGATGCGCAATCTTTCCCACATCGATTCCAAAACGTTTGGGGATAGTATTGTAAATGAACAAACAGCGGGCTCCATCAAAGCCCACAACTCGGTGATCCTGAAACACGGTAGCCGCTACGCCGGCAAAGCTTTCCAGCCGTCCAAGCTTGTACCCGTATATCGCCATCGACTCCAACTCTCCCCCCACCTTCATGCCACATACGGGGCAGACCCCGCCGAGTGGGAATTTATGACCGCTGGGAAGGGTTACATCTTCACCGGCATGTGCGAGCGAACCCCAGGAAGCCCCCACGAGTATCAAGACCATCAGGAGTGTTCGAAGAAGATGCGCTAAAGATATCCGCATTGCTGATCCCTCCCCGCCGCAGGATGACGTACCTTTTGATCACTATATCAGATCCGGACGTGAGGTTCACCACGCAAAGTGCTAAGTGCGCCCCAAACACTTAACCTCGGCTGGTACGCGAAGAATGGAAAGGGGTAGAACTTCTCCGTACGTCTATAAGGCCGAGATGTGCGGCAGCCAGATTGACTTTAGGAACAAAGCGACTTATGGTGAGACTAGGAAGTCGCTCGATCCTCGGAGGCTCGACCAGATGGCCCGTTTACGGTCACGATCATCGCCGCTTTTGTGCAGCCTTGTGGTGTACATGGCCTTGGTTAGCGTGCCCTTATTGTGCCCTGGGTGGTGCTGCGCATTACAGGCATGTGTTGGGGGCCAAGGCCCGGTAGCTGACTGTTCCGGTCATTCTCATAATTCCACAGCGAGCGACAACGACCACTCCGACCAATCCTCTGAATGCTTTTGCGCAGAAGCAATTTGCACATGCAGTGTACTGTTGAATAAAGCATACTCTCACCTTTTGAGAGCTCAGGACGTCAGTCAACAAGATGTTTCCCAGCCTTCGATGGCGACTTTGAAGGACATCTCTACTCATCTCACTCCGGATGCTTATCCTGGCCTGAAAAGCACTCCGTGGCTAACCACAGTACCGCTCCTGAAGCTTCACAGCGTTTTCCTCATCTTGTGAGCAGACCTCTCATTCGTGCGTTCTTGACACCGAAGCTGTACTTCCAGGACGCCCGAAGACAGTTCGGCGCGTGACGTTAGCGGGCTGGATTACGAGAAACAGTCGGTAAGGTTGTGCAGCTTGAGAAGGATTTCATCGCCAAAAAAGGCCATCAAGGCACAACAACGGGTCATGACTCAGCGTCTTCGCGAGAACACCTGAGTGAGACTGCGTGTCCTATTTGATCGGAGGAAGTCCCAATGACCACGACGAACGAACCCCCTTCCCGCAGCAGCCCTGCGAGAAAGCCGCTTCTCGATAGTGGGATGATTTTGAACGGGAAATGGGCAATTGTCAGGCACATGGCCACGGGAGGGAAGGGTGAAGTGTATCTTGCCAGCCAACACAATTTGGAGCGGCTGGTCGTGGTCAAGACCATTTCTATGGATTACCTCCGGGAATTCGGAGATGACGAAGAGGAAGTTCGGACAGAGATCGAGCGATTTCACCGCGAAGCAACGGCAATGGCTCAGGTGCGCCACCCCTACGTCGTCCAAGTCTACGATCAAGACACAGCCGAGGTCGTCGTCAACGGTGAGACATTCACCGTGCATTACGTGGTCATGGAGTACGTGCCGGGTAGAACGCTTCGTAAAACCATTCCCTATGACGGACTGAAAGACAGCGAGATCAAAATCAGGACCTGGATCAAACAGTATTTTCTGCCGATTCTGGAGGGCTTGGAGACGGTTCATGCTCTCGGCATTGTTCACAGAGACATCAAGCCCGAAAACGTCCTCTTGGATGGGAACATTCCCAAGCTCACGGACTTCGGCATCGCGGGAGCGGCGTTTTGGCCAAACCTTACGAAAAGCCATCATGTGGAAGGCACCATCGCGTATATGGCCCCTGAGCAATTCATGGACCTCGGGCTCACCGATGTGCGGGGCGATGTTTATGCGCTCGGCAAGATCCTTTACGAGTCGGTGCAGGGCACCATGATCGACAGCAAGAAGGCTTGTCCCCTGAAAGGAGTGTGCCTGCCCAATCCCGCCACCCCATTCATGAAGTCACTGGACCTGATCATTCAGAAAGCCACTGCCGAGGACCGTGACCGGAGGATTCCGTCGGTTACGGTTTTTCGAGAAGAGCTGCAAAGGGTTCTGGAGGAAGCGGAATCGGCCGAACGCCCGCTCCTAAGAAGCCTGCATCGCAAGCAGATTTATCTGATTCTCGCTGTGATTCTTGCCATTGTTGCGGGGTCCAACTTGTATCACCATTTCCTCATGCTCCATGATTCTTCGGTGGTTACCCATGCGCCCACGGCCACGCACGAAGAAAAGTCGGAACCGGGGACTCCTGGAGCCGAGCAAGACCTCGCTACCGAGCCCGCGACTCTTGCGCCCTGGATATCCGGAAGGGACGGGGCCCGGATGCGCCTCCTGCCGGGGGGCGTGGTCAAGGTCCCTGAACACCTTGGTTCGGTTAGACTCGTCGCCTTAGACGTGAGGCCCTTCTACATGGACGAAGCGGAGGTGACCAACTTCCAGTTCGTCGAATTCCTGAATCAGGTTCTTTCCAAGATAGAGGTGAAAGACAATATGGTTCGGAGCGGCGGACAGCCCTGGTTCGTGCTCGGTCCTGTCTTTACCGGATTTGAGCCCATCGTTTACCGCAGCGGCCGTTTCATGCTGAACAACCCCGCGCTTGCGACCTATCCGGTGGTCAAGGTCACTGGGTACGGGGCCGCTGCCTATGCTCGTTACTACGGCAAACGGCTTTCCAGCGAAGCAGAGTGGCTTTTCGCAGCAACCCGAAATGAAGAATCGGTGAAAGATCTGCGAGATACAACCTCTCACGACACAGAAGGCGTCGATTATCTGCATAGAGAGCCGGACATCCAGTTCCAGGCTCTGGGAACAGTTCAATTTGCTATGCATGGGGATGGGCATCATACGATAGCGCCTTCGCCGTCTCCTCCACCCCGTCGCAGAGAGAAGACACCCGCACCGCGTGATCCGGGCAAAGTTGCTCCAAGTGTTGAGCCCCAAAGGCCTGTTGCTCCAAGCGCTGAGTACCCCAGCCCTATTGCACCAGACACTGAGTTCCCCGGCATTGAGTCCCCAGGCACTGCAGCGCGGGTTCCACATCCGATTTCTGGCTATCAGCCGAATGCCGACGGCATTCGCGGCCTGGAAGAAAACGTGAGTGAATGGGGAGTGCGCCCCGCTGCCGACCAGAGCTCCGCGTCCGCGTTTGTGATTCTCGGAGGGTTTGCGGGGAGCATCTTACACACGGCAGGGTTCATGCCGGGTGTGGCCCAGGATCCTTCCATGGCTTTTGAAGACGTGGGATTCCGATGCGTGCAGAGTACTGAAACCAAGAAACGCTAAGAGCCGCTGCTGACGTCTTGTCGAATTTCGTGCTAAAGCAGCTCGCTCACGACTCTCTCCACATGAATGCGTGTTGTGTCCAAGAATGGAATGTCTCGATCGTCCCCGTCCTTCAAAATAAGAGGCAGCTCGGTACCACCTAGAATCAAACCCTGGATGCTTTGCTCTTTCTTCAGACGATCAGCAATACTCAGCAGTCTTGCTTTTGTCTCATCCAGAATTGTTCCATATACCAATTCGCTCATGTATTTCTCATGGATATACTCCTGATCGTCGTGCGAAGGAAGTATCACCACCATCCTCTGTTGCTCAAAGACCCTGCTGTAGAAGCCACCTTGCATCGTGAAGCGCGTGCCGAACAATCCCAATCGTTCTAATCCAAGTTCCTTGGCTCGCCGGCAAGTCGCTTCAACAATACTTATGAGCGGAATAGGCGAAACAGCTCGCAGCTCGTCAAAGACAAGATGAGGAGTGTTGGAAGCCAATAGCCCAAAGTCCGCGCCCGCGCGGGCCAGTTTATCTATTTCACCTTTCAGATACTGGGTGACTTCGGATAGGTGCTTCGCGCCGATCAGATCGAGCATTTGTTTCATGTTGATGCTGTTGATAAGAATAAGCGGATAATTGCCATCGGGCACACGTTCCCGATACAAGGTAATAATCATGCGATAGTATTCTATCGTTGATTCCGGACCGATCCCTCCAATCAGGCCAACCGTCTTCATGAGCATCTCCCTATGGTTTGACGAGGCTTGTCGCTTTCTGGCTTGCGTTATGTTCCGATAATTTCATGGGGCCCGTCAAGGGCTCGGTCAAGCTCTTCCGTTAGGCCTTCTTCCGCCAAAGCTTGCTCCTGTGCAGGATCGAAATTGGCACATTCGCGAGCCAACCGGGTTCGCTCCATCTTTTCCAGCTTTTCCTCGACCGCAGCCTGAATCGCGCCACTGCGGTTGGCAAATGCTCGTTTGCGTACCAGGCGATCAATACGGTCGAGGGTCTCCTCATCCAGGATAATTGCGATTTTTACTTTCGCCATCTTTGTGCTCTTGGCATGATAAGCTATCGCCCCTTGCGGGGCCAGGCAAGTTCCCGAACGTGAAACCCTAGGAACAGGGGCCAGAGGGTACTATGTCAGGTTTCGCGAAGCTCATCCCCACTCGCTCGCTAAGATCGATTCGGCATGTTTCTCGCTTCACTCTAGCTGCTGATTGACGTAAATATTGTGGGCATTGACGATGAGCACGTTGCTGTCGCGTTTGGCCACAATCCCCCGAATAACCACTTCGCTCATGGGCTGTAGGCCGTTCATGCCTTGCATAGGAGCCCTGAGCGGCATGCCGTTTGCGTCTACCACTTGGACAGTGGCAAGATTCGCCAAGAGCTGTTCTCTGGGTATGGAGCAATAATCGCCCGGATTGCTACACGTGGGAGCGCACGCAGCTAACTGCATGTCGGACAGCACAAACATCGCATGTTTTTCTGCAAAGGGCTTGGCCAGTCCCCCGATGCGGCCTCGGAGCACGATGGGCTTGCCCTCTTGAGCTACTTTGCGGGCATGGCCCACGTCAATGGCATTGGGCGGAGCCGATGCCACAAACAATCCAGGTGGCAGCGCAGCCGCGGGCCCTCGAGTAGGTCCCGGAGTTCTGGCGCTCACCGAAGTCGCTAAAAGCCCCACGGCAACCACAACTACCGCCGCGATCAAGGACATCCGGCAGGAGCGAATTTTACTGGTACTAAGATCCATGATTCCATTCCTTTCGCATCATGCAGCCTTCAAGGCTTCTGTTGTCGGTAGGCGCAGACATGTCCATGCAGGCGGTGCCACGCCGATTATTCCCATCACGAGGCCTGCCAGGACACCGAATAGAAGCACTCGGTCGTCCACAACGAGCTGAAACACTCCCATCGAAAACCTGACTGCACGGCCATTTATGAGAAACAGACTCACGAGAGATCCGATAAGGGTTCCTGCCGCCGCTGTCAGGAGCGATTCCTGCAAAAGGCTTACGAGGATTGCGACCCGCGAAAATCCCACGGCCTGGAGAGTGCCGAATTCACGGATGCGAGCCGCAAATGCCGCATACATAGCGTCCAGACCGCCCAGCAATCCCGCAAGTGAAACCAGAAGCGCCGTAATCCAGATCAAGGCATGTACAGGGCGATAGAACTTCATGATTGAGGAGTAATAATCGACCTCAGGAATTGCCGTCAGGCCCAAGTCAAGGCGCTGCTTGGTGAATGCGTCTACATCAGCAAAGTCACCGTCACCCATGGTCACAACCACGCACGAGAATGTGTCCCGTTTGGTAGCTACCTGCAGATCTGTTACCGGCACCCAGACCTCACCATCCATCACCGCGCCTTGAGCGTGAAAACGGCCAACGATCTTCCAAGCGCGATTGCTGAACCAGAGGCTCTTCCCCACCGCGAGGCGCTCCTGAGGCACTCCCATCATGTCGGCAGCCATAGCGCCTACCATGATCTCATCCCTACCGGGCTCAGGCATGCGCCCATCGAAGATGTTCACTCGAGGGTAAACCAGGAAGGCCGCCGACGTTATTCCGCGCAACATCGCGCGCCATTCTTCACCGTTATGTTGGTCGGGCCTTACGAAGATTGCCACGTGAACTTCCGGTGACACGTAAGAAACGCCGAACTGCGACTTGATTCCTGGCAGTCCCGCAGCGACCACTCCCGGAGTGCTGCTCGGAATCTGACTCCGTTCCAGGCTTTCTTCGCTCCCCGCGGCTAGGAGGATGACGTTGGACGAATCTCCGCCAACCACAAGCGAGCGTTCCATGCCTCGGACAAAGGCCGCAGCCGCAAGCACGAGACTCACGACCAGAGCGCCCGCGAAGACGATCAACACGAGGCGTTTGGGTGATCGGCCTAGATTGCGCACACTGTAATCAAACGGAAGCAAACGCATCGGCCAGCTCCATTTGATCGAAGTTTCGTCGTCTTTTGCTTTTGGCCATTGAGATCATCATCTACAAATCTTCTCGGAACGTGCTTCAGCAACATGCTGGTCAGATGGCCGCAAGCGCAGGATGCGCTTGCAAATGATGAGAGTTTTTGGGGGAGGGGTCCGGGGAGGGCCCTTTTTGCAAAAAGGGCCCTCCCCCCCCCCCCCCCCCCCCCCCCCCCCCCCCCCCCCCCCCCCCCCCCCCCCCCCCCCCCCCCCCCCCCCCCCCCCCCCCCCCCCCCCCCGAGGCATTTCCAAAAGCTCTCGGCCTTTGTAACCACTTGCCGCTTCATGCTGCTCTGAAGCACGCAGCGATATCGTGGCGTGAAGCTTGCCATGCCGGCACCAGTCCGGCGATTATGCCGGTCAGCAGCGATAGGGCCAATCCCACACCGACAGAGCCCACGGTCGCCCGCACGTGAATGCTGAGCCCTTCCACAGAAAAGCTAAAATTCGCCCACGAAGTGACGACCGCAGCAGCGACCAGACCAATGAGCGCTCCGGAAAGGCTGAGCACTAGGCTTTCGCCGATGATCAGCTTCGCAATCAGGCTTTCGCTGTATCCCAATGTCTGCATGATCGCGTGATCACGGACACGATCCTGAACCGACAACACAATGGCATTGAAGACAAGCGCAAACACGCCTGCAACGCAGGCCCAGCCGAGCCACCGTGCGAATCCCACAATTTCGACGATATCGGACGCGGCCCTGGCTACGAATGTCTTTTCCGGCCATGTGGCTGTCGGTTCCGCTGCATCGCGAAACTCCGCATCAATGACCTTGGCCACGCGATTCATCTGATCCGGAGCCGCGACCGTTACGTTGAATTGCGTAACGATCCCCACCTTGTTGTCCGAGGCTCGCTGCACAAAATCGAGGTGTCCGTAAGCGACAGCCTGATCCTGTGCTTCCGGCGAATGAATGATTCCCGCAATATAAATGGTGATACCCGCCAAATCTACGCGATCTCCCACCTTCAACCCGCGACGAGCCGCAAGCCGATCTCCAAGAAGAGCTGCGTCGCTGCGTCGTTTCCAGTCCTCCAGGGAGCCATTGATGATCTTCACGTGGCCGAACGCGCCTTTTTCAACAGCGTCAACCGGAACTCCTCGAAAAGTGACCACATCAAGACTGGTGCGGCAATTGTTGACAGCGACTTTGACAGGTACCACCGTCTTCACGCCCTCTATTGCGGCGATGCGGTTTGCGTAATCTTGCGGCAGGTTGCTGGAATACGGGCAGTAACGATCCTGGCGATACACGACCAAACGGGTATCAGCCGACGTCGCGTGCGTCGCCTCCTTCACACCTTGGTACATGGCTTGGACCGAATAGAAGAGGAACATGGCTGTGGCTACCCCTCCCACTGTCAGCAGGCTTCGGCCACGATATCGGGTCACGTACTTCATAACGAGCGGCAAGAAACGAAGAATCTGCACGTGCAATTTCCTCCCAATCGATCAGCGATGGACAGCCGAAGATGGCTCCCGAGCCGGTTCCACTTCGAGCAATTTGCCCTTGTCCAGGTGCAGCGTTCGCTGGGCATATTTGGTGGTCTTGGGATCGTGAGTAACCATGATAAGCGTCCGTCCAAGGTCATGGTTGATCGCGCGAAGCAAGGTCAGGATTTCTGCGGCCGCGGCTCGATCGAGATCGCCTGTGGGCTCATCCGCCACAATGATCTTCGGGTCCGATACGATCGCGCGGGCAATTGCCACTCGCTGTTCTTGACCTCCGCTCAATTGCCGCGGGTAGTGGTCATGACGATCGGCAATGCCGACCAGTTCGAGCGCGGCTGCAACTTTCCTGTGCCGCTCGGTGGCGGTAAGCTCGTGGAGGAGCAAAGGCAGCTCAACATTTTCGTACGCGGTCAGCACAGGAATCAGATTGTAGAGCTGGAAGATGTAACCCACATTGTCCGCTCGCCAATGCGCCAATTGCGCATGTGAAAGCCTATCGAGTTGGACTCCGCCGACCGTGAGCGTACCGGACGTGGGCGAATCGATCCCCGCGACCAGGTTGAGCAACGTGGTTTTGCCACTGCCCGAAGGCCCCATCAGAGCCGTGAAGGAGCCCTCTTCGATATCCAGATCCAACCCGTTCAAAGGCGTGATCGTGGTAGATCCTTTCTGATAGGATCGAGTCAGTTTTCGGCATTCGATAAGCGCCATCATGATCTCCGGAAGCACCTGATTTTGGCTAACATTATTCCTTCACCACCTTGACTCGCTTGCCTTCGGCCAATTCGCCCGGCGAGCGGGTAATCACGAGATCTCCCGGCTGTAAGCCGTCCAGAACGTCAACCCACCCGTTGGCTCGGATGGAGCCCAGTTTGACAGATCGCGCGGCGGCAATGCCGTGTTCTCCATCAAAGTCCCTCACCACCCAAGCTGTGGGATTGGTACCGCCTCCACGGAACGCAGCCTCAGAGGCGAACAGGCGCTGCCCCGCCTTGCCGGAACCTGATTCAGCCTTGGCCAAGAATCGCACGCGTGCCAGCATCTCGGGCCGGAGCTGAGGGTCAGGCTCTGAGAGAGCCACTTTGACTTCGAGTGTGTTCTTTTGAATATTGGCTTCGTGGAGCACCCTGGTGACCGTGCCGTTGAACGTTCGGTCGGGCAAAACTTCCGCAATCACGTGCGCCTGCTGGCCAACCCCGATCTTGGCAGCATCTGCCAGAGGCACATCTACCCTGACTTGAAGTCGCGCGGGATCGTACAAACTCAAGACCCGCGCGGAACCAGGATTGTCGGAAATGATCACCACTTTTGATCCAGGTTCGGTGAGCCTTGCCATGACAACGCCGTCAATGGGCGAGCAGATCGACATGCGTTCCAGCCTGAGCTTGGCCTCCGCAAGAGCTGTCTTAGCCTGATTCAGGAGCGCCTCTTCCTGGAGGACCGCAGCTTGCGCCCGATCCAGCTTGCGCCGTTCCTCAGTGCGCAGCTCCATATGCTCTCTTGCGGCGCGAAGATCCGCTTGATGCTTTGCAATGAGCTCATTCAAGGCCGCGTGACGCATGCGGGTGGCTTCCAGCTTGGCTTTCTGCGAGTGGAACTCCGTGCGGAATCTGACCATTTCCGAATCCGAAATAGACCCTGAGCCGTGCAGCCCAACCCTTCGCTCGTAGTCGCTGCGGGCGTGTTCCAACTTAGATTCGTCCATAGCGATCTCTGCAGCCAGCTGTTCCAGAGTCGCTTGAGCCTCAGCTAGCTGCGCCGCAGAGACATCGACAGCTCGCTTGCGTTCCACAGGATTCTCCCAATCGGTTTTCGCTGCGGCAAGCTCCGCCCGCATCGCACTCAACGAAGCGTCATGTTCTCTGACCTTGGCCTCCGCGCGCTCCACAGCCAGGCGAGCATCGTCGTCCACCAGCCGCACCACCACCTGACCGGCCTTGACAGGCTCTCCTTCGAGCACGAGAAGCTCCCGAACCACGCCGTCAGCCAACGCGGTCACGTACGACTTGTACGGGTCCGCTTCAATCCATCCGGCAGCTTGCACTGTTACCGCCCCCGCGATCGGTCCCTGGACGCTCTTCAGCACGACGGGAGCAGCGTGCACGACCACAGCCGGAGCCATCTCGCGATACAGCGTGGCGCCAAAGAGCACCACGAATCCTCCGAGAATCGCCGCAGGGACAAGGACCCGCGTCGTCCAGTTGAACCGAGGACGAGGAACGGCCGGTTCCGTGTCTACGGACGGTCGGTTCCTCGCCAGCGCTGCGAGGTCGGCAAATCTATTCTGCGCCACAGCCTTATCTGCCTCTCAGTCAGAGAGCCTCGGAATGAACGCTCAATGTGTGTTGAATGGATCTCTTCCGAGGCCGTTCCGAGCCGCTGCCATTGCCCACAGGCAAAACGCTTCCACGGCAGTTGCGGCTCACGCAAGAACTACGGTCAAGGACAGTAAAATAGTGGGGTTAGGCTTGCGGGGGTCGTAGAAGAAAGGAGGAGAAATCCGATGATGGAGGAGATTGATTTACCATTTGCAAGGCAGAGCATTCGAGCAGTCGGAACGAATACCCGGTTGCTGCCGAGGCGAAGGTAAGCGTCTGAAACACCTTGCAGCAGTCACGTTCAGAGCATCCCCGATCATTGAGAGGACCGGGCAAATCGTCGGATTCGGAAGGTTCGCCGAACGTGGCGCCTTCCGCTTGATCAGAAAACGCGGCGCAACACGAATGATTTCGGTCGCACAAGAGGATGCCTTCGCTCGCTTCGGTCTTCGCGGGGGAGCAGCATGAAGGCCTGACCAGCGCGTGGCTGTGGGCCGCGGAAATACAGCCCGCAAGCAAGATGCAGAGCAGCCGAAAGGCAACATGGTGCTTCATGCCGTGATCCTCACATGAGACAGGGTATGAAAGTCTATTGATCTTGTCAAGAAAATCTCCATTCCTCCTATTGTCACGGAACACTGGCGACGCGGCGCTTATGCGAAGTGTTGGTACAAGGTACCCTGCTCGGGTCTACATATGAGGAGGTTCGGTGTAGGGGCAACCCTCGCGGTTGCCCGTCCGGTCTTGCTGCCAGTCTCCGAGGCGAAGCCCCGGAGGACTCGAGGAAGCCGCAGACTCTCACGATTCGTTATAGCTTCTCAGTCGAGGAAGTTGCTATAAATGGACGCATGGAAGTGCACTTCTGTAGAGGCTCAATTCAGAAACAAGATGGAAGCCGACTTGAATGCGAGTGGGCTGTCACGCGATTCGGCATCTTGGCGCTGTCGGACTGCGGGGCTCACGAATTGCAGACTGTTCCCGCAGAATCAGTGGTGACTTCGGAGACTATCGCATCGGTCGATTTGGAAGGCCTCGACGAAGCAGGTCTCCGGTTCGTTGTGCGCAGTATCCTCAAGAAAGGGCATCTCCGCAAACCAGGCGTAAAAGGGAAGGGCGACGCTGTGCTCTTCGTGCTGGTCAACGAGGCTCTTCACGATCTTGAGAGCCTCAAGCAGGAGGAGGATCAGTAGCGGGCTTGTTGCAGCGATTCATTGAGCGGAAAGGCGGGAATCCTACCGCCTTTCCGCTTCAAGCACGCCTGCCCCGCCCGAATCTCGCGAAGGCGGACCGACTCTTGCCGACTCCAACGGATCGGACCATTGCCTGGTAACCCTGCCCGGGAGACACAACAACGGGCTCAAACCCTTCAAGAATCAACATCCCACCGCGGGACAAGCTCCGAATATGCATTGCCCGAGCACGAAGGGGGCCCGCAAAATCGAGCCAAGGAACCCCCACGGAGTGTCAGCAGGGGCAACGACCGGACAGGGCGCAGCCGACGTCACCGCTGGAGCTGAGGCTACAGGGCTCGCTGGGGGCGGGCTCAAAGTGGCACTCGTGCCCCCGGCTGTTGCCGGTACGCTCCACGAGCCTACGGGAGCAGTCGTGTAAGGCACGCACGTGGTACAGACTGCGCCCGGAGCGCCTGCACCTGAAGTGGCCGGCACGTTCCAGCACTGAACACATGTCGGAACAGTGGGAGCTTGAGCCTGGGCTAGCCGTGGTTTTATCAGGTTATTCCCGCGTGTTGCGCTACGGATATCGGCTTTTTGAACGGATTTCACTTTGGTCGCTTTTGACGTTGTTCCAGCGGCAAAGGTTGGTTCGGGCCAGGTAGCATTTATCAGAAACAGCCCGGCCGTCAGGACAACCAGTACACTGAAATATCCTATAATTTTCATGCTGAAAACCTCCAAATTATGCCTTGGAGCTTCTGTACAATCTACGCTCTCGCAATTTACCTATTTTAGATGCAGTTTCGCGCAGGGGGATTCGAGCGAAGGGGTTTCCCCTTGACACTGGAGTCTCCGGTCATTATTCTGGATCGGAAGAATCCTGACGCGATTGTGCGAAGGGATGCTTTTGATCCGTTTCGGGCGGGTAGCTCAGCGGGAGAGCACCGGCCTTACAAGCCGGGGGTCACAGGTTCAAATCCTGTTCCGCCTACCATTCAGGCGAACCTGAATGGCGTTATGCCGCATCGCGGGGGCGTAGTTCAGTTTGGTTAGAACGCCGGCCTGTCACGCCGGAGGTCGCGAGTTCGAGTCTCGTCGCTCCCGCCACAAACGAGATTGAAATAACGGGGAAGTCTGAGAAGTCGGGCTTCCCTGTTTGCGTTTAGATCCTTGAGACTCGTAATCGAATTACGTATGGTGTCCCCATAACTAGCCAAGGCATCATTGATCAAACCGGTGGCGAGCGGCGTGGGCGGCTGAAACTTTCTTCTCCTTGACAGCGAAGCTTTCGTGGAGCATTTTGAAAAAAGACCGGAATGCATACTCTGCTTCGAGCTTGCCCGATTGTTTGCTGACAACGTAGTTCTTGGGGGTGTTGTTCAAGCGCGATTTCGCCCCTTTCAGGATTTGAGGAGATACGATGTCACCGAACCTTGACAAAATCTATGAGGAAGCTTTGGGTCTTCCGGATGAATCCAAGGCCGTATTGGCCGAACGCATTGTTGAGTACCTGGGAACGCATTTGTCCTCTGATTCGGAACGTGTTCATCTTGACATTGTGAGGGGGCGAAAAGATGAGATGAAAAGAGGAGAAGTGGAGCCCATCGACGGTCATGAAGCTTCACTGCCGGCGCGCAGGATCATCAATAAGTGAGGCACTCCTTCCATCCTGAGGCGCTTGAAGAGTATTTGGGCGCTGTCTCTTATTATGCTGACATCAGAGGTATCACATGGTCACGGTGAAGAATCAAGAGCCCTATCAAACGCTTGCCCGATGTGGTGGAAACCAAAAGCAAAATGAGCGAACTCAATGCAGTAATTGAACGAGAGGAGGTTGCAGCTATGGAAACGCCAATTATAGAAGAAGTGCTCGAGCAACTGAAAACTCTGCCACGAGAACTCCAGTGGCGAGTGCTGGAGTTCTCGCGTGCCTTGGCCAAGTCGACTTCTCCCAGCGGTGTCTCTGGCCAACAACTTCTCCGTTTTGCCGGAGCGATACCACTGGACGATGTCAGGGTGATAAGCTCGGCTATCGAGCAAGGTTGCGAACGAGTGGATGCCAATGAGTGGTAGCTACCTATTGGACACGAATGTCATCATAGCCCTGTTCGCTGACGAAAAGGACGTCAAGGAAAATTTGGCAGCCGCCGAGGAAGTCTTTCTTCCCTCAATTGCAGTCGGAGAGTTATGCTACGGCGCAAGGAAGTCTGGCAAACCGAGGGAGAATTTGGATCGTATCGACGAGTTCGCAGCCGCAAGTGTTGTGCTTGGGTGTGATACGGAGACGGCGCGGCATTATGGCGATACGAAGAATAAATTGCGGCTAAGAGGGCAGGCGCTCCCAGAAAACGACATTTGGATTGCAGCGCTTGCACTTCAGTATAACCTGACGCTGGCTACCCGAGACCGGCACTTCCGAGTAATCGATGATTTGAAGACAACAACTTGGCTGGCAACCGGTGCCGACTGACTCGGATGTCCCTGAGTCCAGCACTGTTGAAGGCCCCACTCCCAAACAACTCGAACATTTTCTACTTCGAGATTTCTGTCTCCCCATTCTCGAATTTCATCGCATCAATAGCATCCAGAAGCTCCTGATCGCCGATTTTGCCGTAACGTTCCGCAATACCTTTTCCACGGAACCAGAGGCCCATAATGATCTCCCGGATTTCCGGGTCCATTTCTGAGCGCCGCACATCGAGTTCTCCGATTCGGAAGGAGGTCGCGAATTCGAGTCTCGTCGCTCCCGCCATTTAACAGCCTGTAATTACAGGGAAGCTGGGACAACCCGCCTTTCCTGTTTGCGGTCGGATCCTTGAGACTCGTAATCGAATTGAGTATGGTGTCCCCGGAAGTTTTCTGGAATTTTGAAATCTATCGAAACAGATTGCATTCTTTCTAAGAAATTCGAGAAGCATGAAAGCCGCGCTTCAAAGTTATGATGCTCTCCATTTTCTTTCCTGCCTCGGAGGTCTGCAGGTGTGACCTCCCAATCAATCTCACACTGTTCGGTTGGATGAAGCTGCTCGGATAGCCTGTTCGACAACGGCGTGGGGGGACGAAAAGGTGGGAGCCACAGAATTAGGAACCCTTATCAATCACTCCTTCCCGGCTGACGGGCCCATAGGACGAGAAGAGGACCCTCTGACCGGACCATTCACCGATAACGCTATATTCCTGCAATCTAATTTCATCGTGTACCCCGGAATCAACCAGGATGGCCCGTATCTCCTCAAGCTGCTCTTGGCCACCTTGTTCATGAATTCACATGATTTCCCGCATGATTTCTTGCTTCAGGTGAGCCGAGCAGCCATGGCGCTCCTTACGTTGAGCAGTGCCATTGCCTCACGCTTAGGACACGAGAAATATATGGACAGTCCTGACAGGTGGCGAGGTGAGATCGAGGTTCCCGACGATGAATTGCTGGGACTCCACGCTGAGGCAGTCGTTTTCACCCCAAATGATCTAGAGAGCCTGTTTCGCGATAAGAGTCTAGATACCTCCGCTCTGTATTCATTTGTCATCGAACCGGGAAGCTTGGATGACAGAGAAGTACCTCTGGATGAGAATCCTTTGATCTCGAAGCCATTGGTTCGCGTGGGAGACGCCATTGTGGTCATTTCTCCGGGCTCTATAGTGCATGCGATCAGGCACTTCATTCTGAAGTCAGCCCGCGAGCGCGGATTACTGGAATCCATTGCGAGGAGATTCAGAGAGACTCAATGGAGATTCGTTAAAGATAATATGCGCTTACTTTCCATTGAGCCTCTGATTTGTGAACCACCGCCAGGTTCTGTCGGTCCCCCCGTGGAAGAGGGCCTTTTCGTGATCGATTCAGATAAGGTGGCCTTTGTCCAGCTCTTGGCTGATGATCTGAAAGACTTCAGGTGCGATCAACCTTGTGGGACATGGGACCACGAGGATATAGGAAAAACAGCTCAGGAGAGAGCAGAGGCGGTCGTCGAATGGCTTACTGGTGCAGGGAGCAGCTACTGTAGAAACGTGCTCGTCATCTATGTGTTGGCATCCATTGGTCGAGACATAGTCTTTGGGATCAGCGGTGAGGCAGCGAACTCGCGAACCTTGGTTGTGAGTGCTCAAGATATCGAAATCATAACGCAGCTAAGAGAATGCGACTACCTCACTCTATGGAAATTCGCAGAGGCGGATGCCCGCCTCAGACAGCATTGCGAAGTCCTCTGTTTCGATTTTCTAGACTTATACGCGGTGTACAAAGTTCACCAGGATTCATTCTATCTTTCGGATAATCCGGTTGCCCCAGTCATGATAGTCCCGGTGGGAGAGGCGCGTGGTCTTCGGATCAAAGCTGCACGAAAGGCGGACGTTCACTTTGCTCGGCGGTTTGGTCCAGCGGACGCGATCGTCGTGACTCGATTTGAGGACGAAGAGGCGATACCTATCTACTACCCTGAGGGTGGAATGAGTAGAACACTGGACCAGCTCGTTGAAGGTTATGCGCAACCGGTATGGATTGAGTCCTTGGATCGGTCTCATGAAACGCTTGCGGCAAACTGGTCTCTGTACGCCAAAATAGCCAACATGCTTTCGTACTGGCTTTGGCAGATCATGCCTAGCCTCAAGGCTCATCTTAGTCCCCTTGGAACTCGCCCTATTAGGATTCGGTTCAGTGTAGCCAATCCCGAATCGTGGGCGGAAACGGCAATTCCCGACGACAGCGAAGACGCGAGCCCCCCAACTTGCCGGATCATGACAGACCGGAGGATAGTATTCTTTGAAATGCCGTATGAAATTAGGCGGCTGCTCCATGCCCCAGACAATGAGGGTGAACGGGTCATGCTTCGTGACTTACTTCGCGGATTGGGACAAATGCTTGTACAGCATGGTTTGTCCAACACTCTTCAACCTGAGGAAATTCAAAGCATTCTCGATGTCTCCGCTCCGCTCGGGCGAAAGAAGAAGCTTGTCCTGATACAGACGGGAACGCGACCATCGCTGAATCCCGATAAGCTTCCGTTTTTTCGCAAGCTTCAATCTCACGACCTGGAAGAGCAGCTCGACGGGATAGCCGACGAGCTCGAGTCCTGCCGCGTCGGAGAGCTCATTGGTGCACAGGAATGCATGAGAGTTTGCCGGCAACTGGTCGATATCTATCTCAGACGTATCAAAAATGGTCTAGGACAGTTCGATTGGGAGTCTCTTCTGACGGTACTCATCGGCCAGCACGAGGCCTATTGGCACAATAGAGCGATAGATGAAATCACCATCCCGACAAACATTCAATGTTACGACAACCTGATTCCTCAGCTTCAACGCTTTATCTCTGACCGAGTGAATGCCGAACATGTGGCGGTTGCTCTAAGGCTTCTCATCGAAATTGTGGCTGCAGAACTGCCCGCTGGACATCGTCGTGTGAGTACGAATGATCTAGACCGACTCCTGGCAATGGCCTACCACTTGGTCAACTGGGCTACCTTAAGCGACAACATTGCATTGGGAATACTGGACTATCGTTTAAGCGTATTGGCCTCTGGTCGCATAGGAGTAGAGAAGACGGGGCCGAGAGAAATATGGGACCCATTTATCACGGCAAAGAGCGCGGAAGATGTTGAAATGGCAATCAGGGAGTTTGACAGTCGCTTCGTGGTCGAGACGATCGGAGAAAAGGAGACGTTTGATACCAGTAACTTCGACCCGGCTTTTGAGGCTGAGTTTGGTTTGACTCTTTCAGAGATTGGAGCTTTTCATCGCTCTTTCACGAGCTTGGGATTCGCACAACGGTCCCCTGTTGTCTCTGTCCCCATTTGTGAACTTCGGGAATCAGTATCGCGTGATCTCGCTTGGCATGACGATAAGATTGAAACTGCGTTCGATTTATTCACACTCAAGCCCAGGAACAAATGGGAGCAAGCTCCTCCCGGATTCAGTGACCGTGAAGATGTTTGGCCTTGGCGCTATGGCCGTCGATTATCGTACCTGCGGCGACCGCTGATTCAGGTTCCTTCCGTCGAAAAGGGGGCTATAATTTTTTGGGGACCACGTCACGTTGAAGAAGCTTTAAGGCACCTTTTTGGACTTGTTTACACAGGCCGTTATAAGAAACAACCGAATAGCTCTAAGAAAATGAGCGACTTGCTCGACTCTTTAGAAAAGAAAGCCAGCAAAGAGTTTGTCAGCGCCGTGATCGAATGGATCGATAGTCAGACCGACTGGACACCTAAACGTGAAGTAAAGATCGGGCCAAGAGAAATCCTCGATGCACCGGAAGATTTGGGGGATGTAGATGTATTGTGTCTGGACACCGGTCATCAGAGACTTTTGTCTATCGAATGCAAAAATGTAAATCACGCTCGAAATCCGCGTGAAATAGCAAATGAACTGGAGAAGAGTATCTTGGGGAAAAAGAAACCCGAAGACTCTTGGGTGGCGAAGCATCAGAAGCGCCATGAATGGCTGGAGGGAAACTGTGCGACAGTACAAACCGCTTTTAATCTGAAGGAAATGCCCCTGCACGTGAAATCATTGGTACTTACTTCAGAAGAGATACCCTCGGCTTACGTTCGGCAAATGCCGCTACCGGTCTTTTCCTTTTCGCTCCTTCGGAGGGAAGGCTCTCAAGCATTGGGAGAAATCTAGGAATCTGGAGAAATGAAATTTGAGGAAGCGGAGCCCGAGGAAGACGATGCCAACGAGGCGGGAGCAACCGAAGGTGCCGAAGCGGCGGCTTTGGTGGCTGCCTGGCACATGACAGACGGGGGGTCCCCCATCTGAGAACATTCGAGTCAACAGGATGGTTCCGGGGCGAGAAGTCTGCAAGAGGGGCGCGCCCAACTGCATTGCAGAGTGACTTCCAGACTCTGGGGGGAAGCTGTTCATGTTGTCGTCCGTGTAGCATAACCAGCAGTCAAGTATTCCTCCCTCCCTTGTGAAAGTCGCAAACTTCACAGCGGTACCCCATGATCCCCCCTTCCGACGTTCCGGGGACACCATACTTAATTCTTGAAATGACATTGGGGATGCTAACCCCTCACGCCAAAAGTGCTTCATCACTTTGTTCCCCAAGTTTCCGTCTTACCGTGATCAGAAGTCAGACTGTCGGTCTCCCTCACAAGATCCTTGTCGCTGATCGATAGATAAACGCTTCTGGGGTCAGTTTTTCTTGTTACTATGCCCGACAATGGCACCCGCAAAGTGCGGACGTAAGCCACTTTGGATGGCATTGGTCTTCCAACAGTGTCGAAGGTCGCGAGTTCGAGTCTCGTCGCTCCCGCCACTAAGAGACCGTAATATCGGGGCGTTGACTTCAGGAGTCATCGCGCCTGATTTTCATGTACCGGCAAATTTGACCCGGTTTTCCTTTGGCACGAAACTTACAGGAATGATCAGGAACCTGATCAGGGTCGGAGCGAAGGCCGCGTATCAAGGCCGGAGGTGGTATGTTCGTGTCGCTTCAGCCTTTCCCTTGTCCCGATACTGTCAAGTGTTTCGGGGTGAAGACCGCGAGGACGTTTTGATTGACAGCGGCGCACACGGTGAAGTACGGTCAAAAACGATAAAAATGAAGCTTTTTCGCCGCGGAACGACTATTCTGCCGGCGTGAGGTCGTGGGAGTCCCCAAAGGGAGGCCTTTTCGGGGTCAGTCGAGCCATTCCTTCTTCCCCTCATGAGCGCCAAAACGGTCAACGTGGCAAGAACGCTGCATTATTCCAGCTTAGCCTGTCATCGCTTGTGAGATCACACTATGAACCCAGTACCTCCGAATGGAATAGAATCAGGCACGGTCCTGGGTCCGGAGGAAAGTACATGCGCATCTCATGAACGACCCGGCACCAAACCTCTGATTCTTGACATCAAGGGCAATTCTCTTGACGACGGGCCTGGTATCCGAACGGTCGTGTTTTTTAAAGGCTGTCCGCTCTCGTGCCTTTGGTGCCACAATCCCGAGAGCAAGACCCCGACCGTGGAGATCTCCTTCGATCCCACGGCGTGCGTTGGTTGCGACACGTGTCTGAGGACGTGTCGGGAGGGCGCACTCTCGCGAGATTCGATTTCTTTTATTGACAGGGGACGATGCAGCCTTTGTTTTGAGTGTGTCGAGTCGTGCCCATCGGGAGCTCTCGGCCAGGTCGGGCGTTCGATGACGGTGGATGCAATCCTCACCGAGATCGTCAAGGACAAGCCCTTTTTTGATAACTCCGGCGGCGGCGCTACCCTTTCCGGAGGCGAACCGACCCTATTCATGGGGTACGTGTCGGAGCTCCTGCAGAAACTTCACGCTAAACGAATCCATACGCTCATTGAGACCTGCGGGTACTTCGATTTTCATCGATTCGAAGCTCTAGTTCTCCCATATGTTGAGTCAGTGTACTATGACATCAAGCTCATTGACGAGAGTGAGCACACACGCTGTTGCGGAACAGGAAACAGGACCATTCTTCACAATTTTGCTCTACTCGTGTCCTCAGCCCGCATATCAGGCAAGGAAGTTCTCCCCAGAACACCGCTCGTCCCGGGAATAACCGACACCGAGGCAAACCTGCAGGCAATTGCCGACTTCCTGTGCAGGCACGGAGTGGAAAAGGCAAGTCTGCAACCGTACAATCCGTTATGGCCGGAAAAAACTAGGAAAATCGGTGTATCAAGCACGTTCGGTAGCACTGCTACTGCAGCGGATTGGATGCCGCGTGAGCACGTTTCACGATGCAAGGACATCTTTGTTCGGGCCGGCATTGAAGTTTGAATAAAGGTCAACCATACGCGACCCGCATCAGGAGGCATGACTATGGCGCTCCAACACGTATCCGACCACGCCGCGGCCGAAACCGGCCAAGGAGTCAAGAGATCTTCCACCGACCTGCTTGTGACAGGTTTACTGCGTCTCATGGCCGCGATGTTCATGTTTCGGCCCTCTCTGAAAAAATATTTGAGGAGTGACTCGGGGTGGATCCACTTCACCGTAGGAATACGAACCGAATCGGGTTCCGTGGAAGCCGCACTGGTCTTTAGGCACGGGACTATAAAGACAATCCGGAAGATACCCGCCGATGCCGACATCGTACTGATCTTCGCTACCGACAAGGCCGTCAGGAAGCTTCTGGGTGCGACCCCGACGGAACAGCTATTCATGGTGATGAAAGGTGAGCTGAGAACGATTGGGAACGCATCGTACCTGAATCTCTTCTTTTTCTACCTTTCGCTTCTTCTGCACAAGAAGCAGATCAAGCAGATGGAAAAGGAGCGAACTGCCGCGAAACGGGAACTGACCAGTAAAAGACCGCGGGTACACGTGGAACTAAGCGATGAACTGCAGGCCAGATTCGCATACCGAATGACAGGAGAGAAGGTCGATCCCGGGGTGAAGTTCCTTGAAGACCCCTACCTTGCCGAGTATGGTCTGGAGCATTTTCCCAGATTGAAAGCATTCGTGGATATCCATTTCCAAGTCAGCGCGGAGGTCTGTCCCGAGCGTCCAACTCTGGTGACCCAATGGCACAAGGAACACGGATTCGAAGCCGACAAGAGTGGACGACCTTGGGATCCGGTGCTGAGACAAGGCCATTTGATCAAGCACCTGATGGAAAATCGCAAACCGATCATTCGAAAGAATGACCTGATCGCGGGCACATCCACAACAAAAGAGATTGGAGTGATCGTCTACCCGGACAGTCACGGAACCTTGATATGGGGTGAATTGCTGACCGTTCCGTACCGTTCCTTGAATCCATATGGATTGTCCGCGGGGACAAAAGCCATTCTTCATCACGAGGTCTTTCCGTACTGGATCGAGCGAAATTTCAAGGAATGGGTGAGAGCCGAATACCACAATCCGCTGTGCCAACAGATTGATGAGCGGTGGGCCCTATACTTCAACTGGAAACAGGCTGCGCTCTCCCACACCATTCCCGATTTTCCAAAGATTATGAGTCGAGGAGCTGCAGGCGTGATTCAAGAGATTCGGACGCGTATGGAAGACAAGGACTGCGATCCTCAGCAAGCCTGCACGCTGAAGGCTATGATTCTCTGCATGGAAGGGCTCATCGCCTATTCCAAGAATCTGTCACGTCAGGCACAAAGAGAATCGGAAACGGAATCGAATCCGCTCCGTAAGGCGGAGCTGCGAAGGCTCGCCGAGATCTGCGATCGAGTGGTGGAGCATCCGGCAAGAACTCTGGATGAGGCAATCAATGCCGTGTGGATCACCTGGGTTGGCCTGCACATGGAAAACACTAACGCAGGTTTGTCGCTCGGACGACTCGACCAGTGGCTTCAGCCCTATTTCGAAGCGGACATGGCGGCGCTCGAAACGGACGAAGAGCGCCGGGCTTTCGTCAAGCGTGCCATCGAACTGGTGGGGTGCTTCTATATGCGATGCACCGATCATCTGCCGCTCACCCCTGATCTGGCCAACTGGATTTTTGGCGGGAGTTCCTCGGATCAGGCCATCACCCTCGGCGGCGTCAAGCCCGATGGGAGTGACGGCGTGTGCGACATGACCTACATCTTCCTCAAGGTTACCGAGATGCTCAGCATACGGGATCCCAACGTGAACGCCCGGTTCAACCTAGAAAAGAACAGCGACACATATCTGAAGCGGCTGTGTGAGGTGAACTTGATAACCGCGGCCACGCCTTCCATACACAGCGATGTGGCCGTCATGAAGTCTTTGGAAGAGTTCCGTTACGCCCCGGAAGATCTGCGGAACTGGTCTGCCACGGGATGCGTGGAGCCGACTCTTTCCGGTACGCATATCGGCCACACCAACTTCCAGATGATGAACATGGTCGCGGCCTTGGAAATGGCTTTGAACAACGGAGTCCATCCGCTGCTCAACTGGAAGCTCGGACCCGACACAGGCGTGGTGGAAAACGGGGACTTCAAGACCTTCGATGATTTCTTCGATGCGTTCACCAAGCAGTTTTCCTTTCTAATCGACCGATCCATCGAATATAACGAAATGCTCGGCAAGGCGCATCAATACATTCGTCCCACACCTTTGCTCTCGTCCCTCATTGCCGACTGCATAACCCGGGGTCGTGACGTAACCTACGCCGGCGCTCGGTACAACAGCTCAGGGGCTGCGTGCATCGGCTTGGCTGACGTAACGGATTCGCTGATGGTCATCAAGAAGATGGTATTTGACGAGAAGAAGGTTTCATTCAAGGACCTGAAGAAAGCCGTGGACACCAACTTCGAGAATGATCCCGCTCTCCACGCTATGGTAACCAAGAAGGTCCCGTTCTTCGGTTCCGGGAGCGAGGAGGCAGTGGAGATGGCCGACCGGGTGACGGCATTCGCGCACGACTATTACGGCAAACACATCAATTATCGTGGCGGACCGTACACGGTGGGATTCTGGTCAATGTCGAACCACGTGGCGTACGGGACCTTGAGCGGAGCCCTGCCGTCAGGAAGGCTTCGAGGAAAGCCGTTCACTCCAGGACTGACGCCCGAACCCAACGCCTCGCCGAATCTTCTCGATAACATCAGGGATGTGGCCGCGCTGAATCCGAAAAACATCAACAACAACATCGCATTCAATGTCAAGGTAGTCCCGGACGGGAACGATTCACGAGAAGGAATAGTTGACAACATGTTCTCGTACGTGAAGACCTATTTTGAGCTTGGCGGAATGCAGATGCAGATGAATGTCGTGACCTCGGAAACTCTTCGAGACGCAATGGCCCATCCGGAAAACTACCGCAACCTGCTCGTCCGGATTTCGGGGTACAACGCGTACTTCGTCACGTTGAACAGCGACATGCAGAAGGAACTCATCGAACGAGCGGAATACGGGATATAGGAATATTGCGGCGCCGATGAGCCAAAATCCCGGGACTCCCAAAGGGCTCCTTTTGGGTATTGATGCCTGTATATTCAGCCCCCGAAGCGGCCGGAATCGGCGATGATATCGGGCAACCTGGTGATATCATGAGAGACACCGGGCGCTTGTCGCGCCGGAGGTCGCGGGTTCGAGTCTCGTCGCTCCCGCCACACAACCGCCTGAAATCACAGGAAAGGCCTTTCGTTTAGGCTTCCCTGTTTTTGTTTAGCACGGCGATCCAGGTGCCCGAAGGGCCCTTGCGTCGTTCATTGTGGCTGAACCGTGACCCCTTTACAGCTAGCGTACGGTGGGCCCATAATGATCAACGGAAGAGGGCGCGGACGTGAATCAACGAGAAATACTTCTCTGAAATTATCCCATCCTTGCGGAGTTAGTCATGACGGACCTAACAATAAGCCTTCCCGAAGAGACACTGGCCAAGCTAAGAGAAAAAGCTTCGGCATACGGCGTACGTGCGGAAGATCTCGTGCGAGCGGGCATCGACCACCTGCTTGAGAGTCCGAAAGAGGATTTCGAGAAAGCTGTAGACTACGTCCTCAAGAAGAATGAGGAACTCTACCGAAGGCTGGCTTGATGCGTTTTTTGACGCTGGAGGAAGTGCTGCAAATTCACCAGAGTGTCATAGAGCAAACCGGTGGCGCCCATGGCGTGGTCGGCCTAGGACTACTGGAGTCGGCGCTGGGACAATGCCGGACGTCTTTTGAGGGCCAAGATCTCTATCCCTCGCTCGCAGAGAAGGCGGCAGCTCTTTGCTTTTCAATCGTTCAAAATCATCCCTTTGTGGACGGCAACAAACGAACAGGACATGCGGCTATGGAGGTTTTTCTGGTATTGAACAATCACGAACTACTCGTGGGCACTGACGAAGCGGAGAAGGCTGTCCTTCATTTAGCATCGGGACAGATGAAAAGGGGCCAATTCACGCGGTGGATTCGGGATCACATCAAGCCGTTGTGACAATGCAATGCTCGTTGGACTTCTGTCACGCCGAAGGTCGCGCGTTCGAGCCTCGTCGCTCCCGCGACATAACCGCCTGTAATTACAGGAAAGCTGGGATAACGCCGCTTTCCTGTTTGCGTTCAGATCCTTGAGACTTCTAATTGAATTACGTATGGTGTCCCCGGAAACTCCGTTAGCGAACGATTTCATCCTTGACATATAGCTCATTGCGCAATATGCTATCATCATGATTAAGAGCTTTGCCGACAAGGAACTTGAGAAACTCTTTCGGCGGAAACACTCAAGGACTCCAGAAAAGCTACACACTAGGGTCCGCCAAATATTGGCCGTCATGAGTGGCGCAACACGCCTCGATGACTTGGCTTCTATTCCTGGAGGCTACCTTGAGCCTTTGAAAGGCAAACGGAGGCATCAGCACAGCATTCGGGTATCGGGCAACTGGCGACTGTGCTTCGAGTGGAAGGACGGCGATATTTACGGGCTTGAATTGATCGATTACCATTGAAAACGCGAGAGGAAGGCCATATGAAGACAAAGAAACTACCTCCCGTCTCACCGGGCGAAGTGCTCCGAGACCTTTTTATGAAGCCTCTAGGCTTGACTCAGCATGAACTAGCGGCAGCCCTCGGCGTCGATGTCACGAGAATAAATCGCATCATAAAAGGGAAAACCACAATAACGCCTGACACTGCATTGCGCTTGGGCCGGTATTTCGGCACTTCCGCGCAGCTCTGGCTGAACATGCAGACGAGGTACGACCTGGAGATCGCCGAAGACAAGTTGTGGGAAGAGATTCGGCGAACTGTGAAGCCGAGACTTCAAAAGGATCTCAGTCAGGTTTCGGCGGGATAATGCACCGGCGCGCCCGTCCCGCCAGGCCCTCGGCGCATCAAGATTTACGTGCGTTTCGGCAAATCTGCGCGACGTTCGCTGTCGGGCAAGCGGAGGGGGGTAAGGCCCAAGTCGAACGGGCCTGAAATTTTTTGAAAAGGCCATAAAATGAGGAGGCGCGGTGAGCGAGTGTGCGAGCAGGAAATCCAGGGAGTGGCTTGTGGTTGACTCATAAAAGGCGATACAGCCCGATTAGGGCAAGGGAGACGGTGAGTTTTGAGTGTTTCTTGGAAGAATCTTCCCATATTCCATAACGAATTCTTGCTTACATTTTGCTTACGCGTTTGGGTATTGATTGGGGTGAGTCAAGAACCAGCGAGGAAAAAGTAGCTTGAAATTGGTGGGTTTTTTGAGAAAGGTCTTATTGATACTCACTCCAGGATCGCTCTGTCACCCCAGAGGTCGCGAGTTCGAGTCTCGTCGTTCCCGCCACTTAACAGTCTAAGATTAGAGGGAAGCTGGGATAACCCCGCTTTCCTGTTTGCGTTCAGATCCTTGAGACTCGTAATCGAATTAAGTATGGTGTCCCCAGAACTCTGTAACTCTATCCCTGTTTTGGTAGGGCGACCGTTCATGAAAAAGATCCCGAACCCGTACATCGGAAGATGGCGCATCGTGGAAATGGAGACATGGGACATGGATTTCATCGACCTTGTCGGGGAAGGGCACATTACCTTCAAGAAGAAGAACCGAGGAGAACTCCAATTTGGAGCTGTAGACTGCGAGCTGGATTGCCGAATTGAGAAGCTGGGAGATCACGAACGAATCGACTTCTCTTTCGCCGGCTTCGACGAGGGAGATGAAGTTTCCGGCAGAGGATGGGCTGTGTTGCAAGATGACCGGCTCCGAGGCAAGATTTACTTTCATGATGGCGATGAGTCCGGGTTCGTGGCCGAACGATCGCGAGGGCCGCGTCGGAGGTCATGAAATTCTCCGAATTAAGTAAGGTGTCCCCGGAATTCCCGGTTAAAATGAGGGGGCTAGAATGACGGCGAGAGCCGGACCTAGCGAAGAAGATCTATGCTTAAACCTGTCGACGGCATACCCGAGTGGTAAGGGGTCTGATTGCCAATCAGAAATCGGGGGTTCGATGCCCCCTGCCGTCGACCTCGGAATGGAGCTTCACTACTGGGGATTACATGTATAGCGCTGCGGATTTCAATCTGGTGAAACCTATCTTCAACAAAATCCGCAAGTATTCTGCACCACATGTCGTGGCAGCTTGCATCAATAAAGTTAGATACGCTGAGGAAGCCCCTGATCGTAGATACGGCCAGTACCAGCCATGGACACTCTTACTACTCATTAAATGGACTTTACTTTATGGTGATCCACAAGGATCTGTTCAACGAAAAACCTTTGGCGAGGATCAACTCCACAACCTTCTAAGGGACCTTCAAGAACTGAGTGACCGGGTTGACGGAAAGGCTGCACAATTAAGGGATGAGAGTGGATGGTTTTTTTTCTTTAGAAAATTGGCTTTTCAGCAGTTCCCATTCCAAGAGCTTACCTACACATCGCGCTTTGCTCGTCAGAGCCTATTCTTTGGGAATCTGCAACCGGATGATCCTCTGAGGGAGCAGTTTCGGGTCCGGGTAGGCATCGACGTACAGGATTTCTTGGAAGTCACCGTTATTGTTCTCGCCAGGTTTTTCTGGCAGAACCAGCCATCTGTAACCGAAAGCTGGTTCGGTTCGGTCAGCAATAGTTTCCCAGAGAACTGCATCAGGGTTTTCCTTCGGGAGCTATCAAAGGACTTCCTGTCTGTGCGAGCTTTTCTGGAGGAAGGCAGGGCTGTTCATGCTCCGGAGGCTAAATATGAATTGGCCGAAATGTCTCCCCTCAAACGATTCCCCCTGTTAAGAATCGATCCAAATTACTATTGCTTCTCCCCAAGGCTCTTGTACAGGTCGCTCGAACACTTCATCTATGATTCTCTGCGAGAGCAGGGACCGCAGATTTTCGGTGATCGGTTTGGCAAAAGCATTTTCGAGGAGTACGTCGGACGAGCGGTTCGGCACACCCGATTGACGTCGGTCACCGAAGCAGAGCTTCAGGATGTATTGGGACTACAACAGAAAGCTGTGGACTACTTCATCGTGGATGGAAATGCACACATCTATATAGATGCCAAGGCAGTGGAAGCCACCTATATTGGTGAAGTCACGGAAGATCCGGAGCACATAATTCAGCGCGTTGACTCATCGGTTCTCAAGGGCGTCCGGCAAGCTTATTCCCTGGCTCAACGACTTGACGGAAGAACAGAAGTAGGGCCCGTGACGGTAGGTACTCCTGAAGAACGCTATCTGCTGATCGTGACTTGCAAAGATCTTATTCTTGGCTGCGGTCGAGACTTCTATCACTATATTGCCAGAAACGAACTCGATGAAATTTCGCGGTCATATGGGAATGTGGCCTGGATACCATTCGAACACATTTACGTGATCTCTATAGAAGACTTTGATTTGTTCGTTCAGGCAGTCCGTGACGGAAGTATAGGCATGGCCGAATGTCTGAGACGCGCAGTTGCCGCGGACGCCACTCCGCACTGGGACCAGAGGAAACTCATTTTTAGATGGCATCTCTACGAAATGGTTGGAGACCTTGGCCCACCAACATACCTCGATGTCGAATTCGGCGAAATGATGGAGCGGATTAGAAATAGATTTCCTGATGTGTGAAAAGGGGTGCAAAGGTTAGATTACTTTAGCAATCAACTGAACAAGATTAAAATACTTTCCACCCTCAGCCTCCATCATTTCGATGTCCTCAGCGACAATGGGATGGTAGGCGGTCTGCCATTCACTCCACGCCTGTCTGCAACAGGCCATTTCACTAATGTTCACAATTTCTATGCCCTCTGCTTTCTTCCACAAATCTTTCCACCAGTCAATCGAGCGTATCGTCCTTGCTATTTCATCATTCCAAAACGGCTGCATTTCATCGGGAACATTTGCCCCAAATTCGTATTTTAGGCCGGGGATGGCTACGGCGATATGGCCGCCTTTTTTCACAAAAGGAATGAGCGACGGGAGCATTTCCTCCGTATCACCAAAATAGTGGTAAGCATCCACGGTGAACAACAAGTCAAAATATCCGTTTGCGAAAGGCAGCCCCTTGGTCGCGTCTACGGAAATCGGAACGGCCTTATCATCAATCCCGATAGATTGAAAACGCTCATAGTTTTCAGTTGGCGAAATCCAAAGGTCGGCGGCGAAAACGGACGCGCCATATTTTTTCGCCAACAATAGTGTAGAAAGACCACACCCGAAGCCGAGGTCAAGGATTCGCATAATCTCATTGATTTTCAGGTGCGACGACAATTCCTCTGATAACCGCAAGGCGTTTGGCCCCATCATTGTGGCTTTCAGGAACTCAACATTTTTATCATTGGACATAAACTGGTCTGTAAATGGATACATGTTATTCTTCCTTTCTAAACGAGGAGCGGAGTTCCGGGGACACCGTCCTTAATTCTTACAATGACATCGGGGAGTGCCAACCCCTCACGCCAAAAGTCCTTCATCACTTTGGTCCCCAAATTTCCGTCTTCCCGTGATCAAAAGTCAGCCGGTCGGTCTCCCTTACAAGATCCTTGTCGCTTATCGACAGATAAGCGCCTCTGGGGTCCCTTTTCTTGTTGCCATGCCCGACGATGGAGTCAGCAATGTCCGGATGCAGGCCAGTTCGCGTGGCGTTGGTTTTCCAGCAATGCCGGAGCTCGCGAGTTCGATTCTGGTCGCTCCAGCCACAAGAACATAAGAAAACCGTCATGTTGGGCGGTACCCAGGCCGCCCCTTTTTGACGCCGAACCCCTGAAGGCAACACGGAAGTATCATTCTTCCTGGAGGAGCATGTGCCTCTGTCGAGATTCTTCTTTCTGGCTCCTGACAACTCCGTTCGCTTGAGCTGCAGAGCTTGTCACTTAATCGATGCGGCCATTTCAGCGAGCAAGCCCTCAGCATCCTGGTCATTTTCAAACCCTGCCGCGCCCAACAGGTACGAGCCCTTGCGTGCGATGACGAGCTTCCCCTGATAAGGGTCTTCCCCTTTCGCCGCCTCGAACCCGGGTTGCGCCGAAGTCCGCGCCTGAGCAGTTGCGCCCTTAGCGAGAAGCTCCTTGAATTCCTTGAGCGCACTCTCCGATTCCTCAGCATTATCGAATATAGCAATGAACAAGTTGGAATCCGGACTATCAGCTTTGGACTCCGGTTTGGCTGCGGTCCCGTCCGGCATCACGTAGGTCGCTTTGAAGCCTCTCTTGAGGATTTTGCGTCCCATAAGTCCCTGTGGGTAGTATTCAATGGAGCCCGCCTTGAGTCCCTGTTTCGGGAAAAACTCGATCTCCTTTGGTGGAGGTGAAGTGTCGATGATCTTCGATTCTACCATTCTCGCCAACTGCTTGAGGGTCGAAGGATTCGGTTCCGTGGCTTGCAGCACAACAAAGTACTTGCCCTTATAAAAAAGGGCATAACGATCATCCAGATAGGAATCCAAGCCTATGCGGGCCGAAAGGTCGTCCTGCCTGAACCTTGAAAAAATGCCGAATGCTTGAAGTACGTTGCCCATATCGTAGATGTCCAGGTCAATTTTCTCCTCGCCAACATTCTTGTTTCGATAATCCACAAAGATCGATCTTTCAAACCCATACTGCAAGAAAAGGTCAGCCTGCCCATTGATGTGCTCGAACAAGGTCTCCTTGGTGAAGACTTGAGGCGCACCTTTAGGAGCCCAGCCGTCAGGGCTTTCCGGCGGAATAAGCGATTCCATGTTTGATGCTTCGGAAAATAGGTTTCCGGGAACACACAAATAGACACACAAGCATATAATTATGATCTGGTTGCGTCTTCTCATCGCATTCTCTCTAGTGTAGTGTCTCCATGATAGCTTTACGACCGCATGTTCGCCTGAAGGCCATATGCCAATTACCCCGGCGACTCGTCAGAATCTCTTTGGTGGGACGGGCATCTTGCCCGTCATTCATGGACAGGCAAGATGCCTGTCCCACCAGAACTGCCAAGCTTTTTCGGAGACACTACACTAGGTAGCGGCGCCGTAACCGTTACGCCAAGACACGCTTCACAAAAACTATCTGAGCTCGTACATCAAGGCCTCTCGCGCAAATGATGGAGCAGGACGAACAATTGGAGCAATGTTTCGCGGCCTCAAGTATGCCGTTCTCTCGAACCACTTCCTTAGCAAGCTTCATGTTCTCGTATCCGTCGTAATACATCACAGCTCTCATGAAATCGGTATGATTTACCCCATGAGGGCATTCGCCCTCGCAGCCTCCGCACATGGTACAGACGCGTCCTTGAAGGTAGGAGTCATACTGCTGTAGGGCACGCGAATCTTTTGTTGAATATTCTGTTCCCATTACGGAAACACATTCCTCGATCTGTTCAATGGTGGTTACGCCTGGAATAGCTGTGGAGACATTCTTGTCCATCAGCACGTATTTGAGGGCAGCCTGATGGGGACTGAGACCGCCCATATTATGTGCTTTGTAGCCACCTGCCTGAGTCTTCATTGCCACAACGCCGATCCCAGCCTTGGCAGCCAGCGCGATAGCCTCCTTTAGGTCGTTCGAATGAGTGAAGTTATAGGATGTCAAGGCGACATCATGGCACCCGGCCTTTGCCGCTGCTCTTAGCAAAGGCGCCATGTCGGTATGCGTCGAGAAACCTGTGAACCGGGCTTTCCCTTCCTTCTTCATGGCCTGCAAAAACTCAACGGTTCGAGGATCGCAGACTTCGTCCGGAGTCTTGAGTGAGTGCGCGAGTAGTACATCAACATAGTCGGTCCGAAGGCTCTTCAGACTTGTCTCAACGGATTCCCGATTTTCTTTCTCGCTGGACGCCAGTCGAACTTTTGTCTGTATGAGTACCTTGTCGCGCTTTCCCCGAAGAGTCTTGCCCACGATCTCTTCGTTTCTCCCATTCATGTAGCGTCGCGCAGTGTCGTAAAAGTTGACGCCTAGATCGAACGCGCGAAGAATTACGGCAGGATCGCTACAATTCATTACTCCCATGCTCACGGCGGTCACCTTCAAGCCCGTTTTACCAAGCTCGCGATGCTCAACTGGCCGATTCTTCTCCAGTTTTGCCAAGGATTGGCCGACGCCCAATAGAGGAGCGGTTGCGAGTCCTAAGAAAGCCGATGTTGCGCCCTTGACGAATGTTCGCCGTCCTATTCCCTTTGACATGATGGCCTCTCCTTTTGGACAATCAAGGCTGCCGACGCGGGTCTTTGGTCGCGAGGCTGAAATGCCGGCGGACAGCGACAAGGCCTCGCCACTCTGCTGCAAAAGCCTCTATGTGTCGTTCCTGAGCGTACCTCACCGCGGCGCATCCGGTCAAGCGCAACCCTGCGCGCTTCCCACCGATAGGCGAAGGAATACATCTCGGATTACGCGACACTTGGAACGACCCACGGCTTGTGATAAAGTCGCCCAGTTTTCGACTTTGGACACAGTGAGGTATCTATGGTCATAGGGATGCTGCCTGATAATATGGAATTAAGGCCGCTTACGGAAGCGGACGTAAGTGCGGTTTTGGAGATCATCAGACAAACCGATGAGGAGGATTTTGAATCGGCCAGGGAAGCGTACCAAGAAGGCCTCTTGGACGGCCAGTACGTCCTGACGGAAGACGGAAAGACCAAAGGAGTAACCGGATTCGAGTACATAGACGGCACCGATAACAGCTACTGGCTGACCCGGAGCTGTTTGGATACTCAATTGCGAAGTCAAGGATTTGAGGCTCCAATGATCTTGGAACTCCTCAACATCCTTAACGAAAGTGGCGCTCGCAAGGTCTTTGTCAACACCGTCGATTCGGTGGACTGCAAGCGGTCCGCGAAATACACCGGAGAAAGGGAATGCTACCAGTCTTTGGCATTCATTCTGGAATTGAATTACAATGACTATTTCCAACCGGGTGAAAGCAGATTAACCTATGGAAGGCGCGTGGGGTCGCTGTATGCGTCCCGCCCCACTTTTGAACCGGACACCAGGGGTGTAGAATTGCTGGGTATTGCCGAGATAGACCAGACTCAGGGCGGATATTTTGGTGAATGGGACTATACGGATGGCGGCACTATTTTCACCGTCGAGGATCTAAGTAATATGATCGGGAAGGCAAGTAGCGCGGGAGCACGGTACCTTTTCGTGGGCTTTCCTTCTAATCTGCCTCAGGTCGATGAAGTGCTTCAGGAGGCCGGCTTTCGCGAATGCGGCCGTTTGATCGACTTCTACGAGGATGGCATCGATGAGGTCCATTACCGCATCGATCTGTAGGGGTCATAAATGAAACATATCCGAATCCAGAAAAGAGGAAAAGAAGAGATGAAATACAAGCATCTGGTTTGGTTCGTTTCTTTGTCTCTCATATTGGTCGCCCTGTTCTCAGGATGTGGACCAAGCAAGCCGAGAGTGGAGAGAATCGACCTCGACAGGGTGATCTCCATAATGATGGAGACGCTCAAGGGCATGGATAAGGAAGTTGCGGCCTCCGGTGAGACGACCAGCTCAAGCGAGAAACTCGGCGAGACCAAAGACAAGGACACCAAGAAGCTCGCGCCAATGACCGGGATGGACGCGGAAAAGGAGAAGTCGTTTCTCAAAAGGTTTGCTGAAAATCTGAACAAAGCGCACTTGAAATCGACTCCTATCGGGGTGGCAATGCTCGACAACGGCTCAGTAGAAGGCTTTGAGGATCCCAATGAGAACATGAAGAGAGACGGAGGCGAGAAGGTAATCTTTAAAATTCACATAGACAAACAACGCGATCGTGTAATTGCTTCTGACCCGATTCAAGGTTATCACCGAGATCACAGTTTAGGCGCGGGCTTCGGCGGCTTGATGATGGGTTACATGATAGGGAGAATGTTGAATCGCCAATCATCTTCAGGCTTCGACACGCGCCAATTTGAACAAATGAAAATGTCTCCGCCTGCGTCCCAGACACCTGCACCGCAGAAATCGGTTGCCACAGGCAAAACTACCGATGATAAATCCGCTGTCGGAGCCAAAAAGCCGGCAGGCGGCTCAAGAGGTTTTGCGCCCAAATCTAAAGGAGGCCGTCGATAAGCCGGCGCCGCAGCCTCAGGAGCTCAGGACTAAAGCTGTCGCCGGTAGAGGCAAAGGTACGGCCCTGGAGTGCAAATGACGGTTCACCTAAGCTCTGATGAAGAAAACCTTCGTATGGACGACATACGGAACATGCTTTCAAAGGTGTTTTGGAGCCCAAACATAACCAAGAACGAAATACTAAAGGGAATACGAAACTCCGCATTGGTCGTGGGTGCCTACGCTCACGACGGCCAACAAGTGGGCTTCTTGCGGGTCGTGTCTGACAAAGTCAGGTTCGCATATATTTTGGATGTGGTTGTGAAGGAAGACTTCCGCAGACAAGGCATTGGTCAGGCGATGGTAAAATTTACGCTTTCGCATCCGGAGCTGAAAGACGTTTATCAATGGCTTCTTATAACAAAGGATGCGCACGGCGTTTACGAGAAGTGCGGTTTTGAACCGCTGAAGAATGCGGAGAAATGGATGTCGATCAGAAATCCAAGACCGGATAGGCCCGTGTTTGCAGGCTAACTAGGTGCAACCTTCGCCGGTGCTCCCGGCCGCGCCTCTCTCAGATCGCCAACCAACCAAAGGCGCGGTGGGGTGCTTAGCAGAGAGCAGGTTTCAAGCCAGCCTTTTGGGAGGAACACCCAAAGACGGGCAGGTATGAAACCTGCCGCTACAGATGCTTTGTCCAATCGCAGGATACAGACAGGTAGCGGTCGCGGCGATACGCCACCTCACCGAGTTTCGTAGTGCCGCGACCCGCGATCCCCCGGAATTTTGATACGGCACAAAATCCGCGTTCCACAATGGTTTCAAGGCGCCTGTGTGTCGGGGAGAAAAGAACTTGACACGGCATGTGCTTTACTAGTAAATAGTTTATATGTTTAATAAGCGAGCGACAGCACCACAATGGGAGAGAAATCGCGCCAACGTTGGAGAACTCTTCCGGCAAAAAGCCAAACGCAGCGGCCGCGAGTCACCGATTTGAACGCGCGAATTTCTCGACAGACAGGAGGCAGACCGTGAGGTTACCAAAATTCGATTACAGGCGGCCTGAAAGCATCCAAGAAGCCTGTGCGATCCTGCTCGAACAGCCTTCCGCGAAGGTAATGGCCGGCGGAACAGACCTGCTGGTAAACATGAAGCACCGGGTCGAAACTCCGTCCACTATTGTCAGCCTCAAGGGCTTGCCCGACCTGGATTTCGTCCGGAAGGCAAACGGTGAAGTTAGGCTCGGAGCGCTTACGCCGCTCAAGAGGGTCTACAACGATCCATTTGTGGCGGAGAAACTGCCAGCGTTGGCTATCGCTGCTTCCTCCGTGGGCTCGTATCATCATCAGACCATGGGGACTATCGGAGGAAACCTCTGTCAGCAGACCAGATGCAAGTATTTTAACCAATCCAAATGGTGGCGCAGTTCCAGGCCCATCTGTTTCAAAGCGGGTGGCGAACAATGCCATGTGGCTAAGAAAGAGCACGTGTGCTACTCGACGTACTGCGGCGATGTGGCGCCTGCGCTCCTGGTGCTGGGTGCGGAAGTGATCCTGACCGGAGGCCACGGAATACGGCAAGTCCCGTTGGAAGAGGTCTTCTCAGGCGAGGGCAAGACACCGCTGAAGCTGGGGTCGGGTGCAATTCTCACCGAGATCATCATACCGAAGCAAGCTGCAGAGGGATTCTCCACGTACAAGAAGTCCGCCAATCGCGGCAGCATTGATTTCCCCATAGTCGGCGCGGCCGTGTGGCGATCCGGAGCAACCGGAGAATCAAGGATAGCCTTGACTGCCGTCGATCGCAAACCTGTAAGGGCTCGTCAACTTGAAGACTTCCTCAAAGGCAAGCAACTCGATGAAGATACTATCAAGGCAGTGGACGGCCTGGTGGCCAAAGAAACCCAATTGATGACATCGTCCATCGATTCCCTTTCATACAAGAGAAAACTGATGGGGCTGCTCGTCCAAGGCGCTCTGAGTGAAGCCAAGGGAGGTAAGTAAGGTGAAGCAAGCTATCGCGTTGACGGTAAACGGGGACACGTACGAGGTCCTTATTGCTCCGAATCAGACTCTTCTGGAGGTCCTCAGAGACAAGCTGGGGCTCACGGGAACGAAGAAAGGATGCGATCTCGGCGCGTGTGGCGCATGTACGGTACTGCTGGATGGCGAAGCTTATCTCTCGTGCCTGATGTTGGCTGTGGATGCGGTCGGAAAGGAAATCGTCACCATAGAAGGCCTTAGTCAGGGCGGCGAGCTTCATCCGCTCCAGAAGTCGTTTGTTGAACTGGGCGGATTGCAGTGCGGCTTCTGCACGCCCGGCATCATCATGACCGCGAAGGCTGTGCTCGAAGAAGAACCTCAGCCTACTGAAGAAAGCGTCAAGAAGAAGATGGCGGGCAACCTGTGTCGTTGCACCGGGTACAAGAAGGTCGTGGAGTCGATCATGAGTGCGTCCGGAAGCATGGGAGGTAAACAATAAATGGAAAAGCAATTCAATGTGGTCGGCCAAAGATTGCCCATGGTGGATGCGGCAGCGAAGGTGAACGGCTCTGCCCAGTTTACCGACGACCTGATGCTTCCGGGCATGTTGCACGGAAAGGTCCTGCGAAGCCCGCTTGCTCACGCAAAGATACTGAACGTGGAAGTATCCAAGGCCGCGCGGCTTCCGGGCGTTAAGGGGGTGGTCACGGGCGCAGAAATCCCGGATCGTCAGTACGGGATAGTTCCAAAGGCGAGGGATGAATACGCCCTTGCCAAAGGGAAGGTGCGCTACATCGGCGATGAAGTCGCCGCGGTGTGTGCGATCGATAGGGAGATCGCTGAAGAGGCTTTGGATCTTATCGAGGTAGACTACGAAGAACTTCCGGGAGTGTTCGACCCGCTGGACGCGCTCAAAGAAGGCGCTCCCATAATCCACGAGGGAGTAGCTAACAACACTTCATTTGCCATACGAAAGGAATTTGGGGACGTTGAAGGCGCGTTTGCAGCGAGCCACTTGGTCTCCGAAGATTCGTTCTATTCTCAGCCTGTGAACCATGCTCCGCTGGAGCCGCATTCCGCAGTGGCACAGTACGATCCCATACGAGGCCAGGTTGTCCTTTGGTCAAGCACCCAGATACCGTTTTTCCTTAGAAGGAACTTGGCTGCTACTCTTCAGATACCGGAAAGCCGAGTTCGCGTGATCAAACCCAAAGTTGGTGGGGGATTCGGTCAGAAGATCGACATGTTTGCCAAAGACTTCTGCGCCGCGTGGTTCGCGATGAAGCTCGGCAAGCCGGTCAAGTTCACATACGAAAGAGACGAAGTATTCATCGCGACTCGTCAGCGGCATCCAATGTATCTCACGGTTAAGACAGGAATGACGAAAGACGGAAAGATTCTCGGTCAGCAGTTCCTTTCGTACGCCGATGGCGGAGCATATAACAGCACTGCACCGACCATGATGGCGCTCTCCTGCTTTTTCCTCATGGTTCCGTATCACGTGCCCAATCTGCTATACGAAGGGTACCATGTTTATACCAACAAGCCCGTGGGAGGAGCGATGCGCGGGCATGGCATTCCTCAAGCCCGTTTCGCTGTGGAGCGCCAGTTGGACTTGATGGCGGAGCGGCTGAATTTGGATCCGGCCGAGATCCGGTGGAAGAACAGCATCAAAGCAGGAGAACCGCACCCGGGAGGTTTTGTTATCAACACTTGTGGTTTTGCCGAAAGCGTGAAAGCGGCCGCTGAAGCGATAGGCTGGAAAGAAAAGCGCGGCAAGCTTCCGTTCGGCCGCGGGGTAGGGCTCGGTGGGGCCTCGTTCCCCAGCGGGGTGACCAATATGAGCCATATCAGTTCCGGCGCAGTGGTCCAAGTGGGCCAGGATGCGGGAGTCAACGTGTTTACCGGGGCAGCAGATATCGGTCAAGGGGCTGAGACCGTGATTGCCCAGATTGTCGCGGAAGTGCTCGGTGTCAAGCTTGACGACGTCAGGGTGACCGCGGCCGATACGGGCATCACTCCTCTTGATCCAGGCACTTTCGGCAGCGGTGTTACGGTGCGCGCGGGGAACGCTGCTCGAATCGCGGCCGAGTCAGTCAGGAAGAGACTCTTCGAATGTGTTGCTGATGAGTTGGAAGCCAACCCTGAGGATCTTGTGGCCAAGGACGGAGTCATCTTTGTCACTGGGTCGCCTGAGGTAAATATTACATTTGCCAAGGCTCTGAAAGCATACCAATATAAAGACTTGCCTATGCCGCTCGTCGGAAGAGCCTCCTGGATGGCCGATACCAGCGAGCCGACCACCTTGTTCAATCAGCCGGGAAATTTCTCCCCGAACTACTCTTTCATGACTCAGGCTGCGGAAGTGGAGGTCGATACAAAAACAGGCAAGGTGAAAGTCATCAAAATGGTGACCGCACATGATTGCGGTCGGCCTATCAATCCCATGCTTGTTGAAGGACAACTGGAAGGCTCCATAGCCGGTGGAATGGGCCAAGCCCTCTATGAAAATGTGATTACCGAGAAAGGGCAGGTGATGAATCCGTCATTCCTGGATTACGGCTTTCCCACTACGCTGGAAGTTCCGGAAATGGAGTCCATTGACATTGAGACTGACGATCCTGTGGGGCCATTCGGCGCAAAGGAAGCCGGCGAAGGAACCCAACTGTCACCCGCGCCTGCAATTGTCAACGCGATTTACGACGCGATAGGTGTGCATTTCAACGAGCTTCCGGTGACTCCGGAGAAGATCCTCAAGGCTTTGGAAGAGAAGAAAAAGCAGAGCGCCTGAGCCGAAGAGAACTTGTCATTGGGAGCGAGGCGATCAATGCCGAGAAGAGGTCTCATGCCGAAAGATAGGCAAAAAGGAGATGTGAGCTTGGAAGAAAAGGTCATGATTTTTGTTGTCATGGCTTCCGAGATGTTCAAGAAGAATTCCACGGCCATATTCGGGCAGCACGGGCTTACATTTTCACATTACAATGTTTTGAAATACCTGGTCGCGTGCGAAGGAGGCCGCGATACGGCTGGAAATGTCGGCAAACGTATGTTGGTAACCGGCGCAAACGTCACCGGACTCGCCAAGCGAATGGAAAAGGCTGGACTGATTGAAAGAAAGAACGACGAGAAGGACGAGCGCCTCACCATGCTGCAGATTACGCCGGTGGGACGGAAGTCACTCGATGCAATCCGTGAGATCCAAGAACAGCATATCAGCGAATATATGCAGACCTGCTCCAAGGAACAGCAAGAGGAACTCTTGTCCGTTCTTAAGCGTATCCTCCGAAAAGGCAAGCAACTGGCCGGATCGAAATACTGAGCGGATCGACCGAAAGAGCTTTGCAACCGGCAGGCATGTCGCGTTAATTATTACAAGATGTAGCCGCACTCCTAGCCAGAGAAATATCGAGCAGCGCTCGAATGACAATGCTATCCGAGTTGCGAAAAGTTTGGTCCGATGCGAGGCAGCCCAATACCGTCATTCCAGCGGAAGCCGGAATCCAGTCTTCTCAATCCCGCGTTCCGCGCGGGACTGGACCCCGGCTTTCGCCGGGGTGACGGGTAGTAAATAGGCCATTACTTTTGGCAAAGGCTAGAAGTTGCCCATCCTTCCGCGGAACCGTCACGGGACCAACAAGTAACAGGAGCTTCGGCCAGCCTTTACTAGCGCCATCCCACCAAAGTAATCCGTGACCGTTTCACTTGTCCCGAACACAGAGGATGAGCAGCAAACTGCCCCTCGATCCCTGCCAGGACACCGTTCGTCCGCTCCATCCCCTTGTTGGAAGGCACGCCGCCGCCGTTAGGGCTCGTTCGACTCCTCAAGAAGAACCTTGACACTCAAAAAAGGCTCCGCCTCGAGATTCAGGTGCGCAAGTTTCGCGAGCAAGAGTTCGCCGAGATCGGCGTGGAGAGCGAGAACGCAGCGGAGATCATAGCCATCCATGAGGAATAGTCCCTTATCTGGGTTCTGCTTAAGCAGCGACGGCACATTGTGGGACCAACCGTTGACGGACAGAAACAGGCCCATGGTCTGCTTGCCCGAACGGATGACCTGGCCCAAAAGGCCGTCGAGCTGCCGGATGTCAGCCAGCTTTTCGCGCCATCGGCACTCTACAATGTAGTGCCAGCCCTCCAGCTTGAATGCCCCATCAATCTGCTCCGCACCCTGATTTCGCTTGAAACCTCGCACGACGGGGATCTCGTGCAGATCGAACAGGCGATTCAGCAAATCCTCGAGCAAATAGCCGCGGCGCTTGGGATCCTCCGAACGGGCCATGTTGTCAAACATCATCAAGAGCAGGTCAGACTGCTGCTTCAGCAGATCGGCCTTCTCTCGAGCAAGGTTGGCGAGTTCTTCCTGCCGAGCGATTTCCTTCGCGCGGGCTTCGCTGGCTTGCATAGTCTCGATGATCCCGAGAAGCTCACGTGCTTTCTGGACAGTAGCTCTCGCCGCGTACTCATCGCCGGCCAAGTGGAAAGCGCTCCACGTGGCTGCAATCTCCACGATGCGGCGAACAGCCATCTGCGCCTCGGGCCGCTTGTCGCAGGCGTCGATGATGAAGGGAGCGATCTGGCGCTTGGAGAGCAGCCAGCCAGTTTCATCGCGCCGATAGAGCAGGGGGCCGTACACCTCTTGAGGCACGCCCGCTGGCTTCAGCAAAAGGTCAGCCATGACGCGCTTGACATGGCAGAGAGTTGCAATGGCCTCGATTGCAACCTTTCGCTCATCAACCTTGAGTTCAACCATGTTTCACGCTCCCCGTTGGCCGTTTAACGTCAGGCATCACCTGAGGTTGTAATCCCTCTGGTGGATGTGATCGTTAGGCGGGATTGGGTTGGGGGAATGCCGTTTGGACCCAGTGATAAGGGAGTCGTTCTTCCACCCATGGAGAGAATCCTGTGTCTGAGTCTATACCCACCATTCGAAAAACCTTGATGAGGGTTCGTGCTCCGACAAAAAAGAGGCATTTACTGCGCAAACGATCAGAAGCAAAATAGATGCCCTCAAACCCTGATGAATAGCCGACGGCTATGGAAAAAATGTAACTGTGAACTACCTGATGGCAAACAAAAAGGAGATCTCTATCGCGTTTCCTGGGGTGATTGAGATCGAAATAGGCTTGAAGAATTGGACTGATGACTTCGGCCCCAGAATTTGGTCGACGGGGGTACTCCAGGCAGCGAACTGACGCTGCACACACCCTAGGGGAAGCCTTTCTCGCTTCGAGCATCTTCCTTATGCCGTAGAAGGCTATCATCACCGATTGCTCAGTGCGCGAGAACGAAATTTCATTCCAACGCATCTGATGTTGTCTGCGCTCCAGCTGCTCAGCAGTCTTAATAAGCTCCCTACGCCAGTAGCTGGGATCTTTAATCATGCTTTGAAGTCTCCCTGTACAGGTTTCCTAAGGATCATTAGATTCATCCGCGTGGCGTGCGGAGGGTCCTCTTCTTGCCCGTATAAGATGCTGTAACAGCGGCGCTGATCGAAGCCAAATCGCTTGGCCAATCAGTCAACTGAAGTTCCGGCCCACAGAAGATCGCAATTCCACTGCGGGGGAACATACCTCGCCGGGGTGTCTCCGGTCAAGCGGAAGCGGCAGTGTTCGCTGCGAGAGACAGATTATCCGTTGACAATTCCATGCCAGGTTTTTAGCTTATGTAGCGAGATACCTTGTCGGGAGAGGCTCGATTACCATGTCTAACCGCGTGTACAAGAGCGACATGAGCATTTATGAACGAGTGATGATGGCGCTCGTGCGAGTCGCAGAGCGCTTCAAGAAGAACTCTGCGGCCGTGGTCAGCCTTTTGGGGTTCACTAGCTCGGAAGCCCAAGTGGGCATTATTTTTGGTGAAGACTATGTCTTCTTTCGGGGGAATCAGTACATTTCCAATTTGTAGGAATTCGCGGTGAAATCGGTGGTAAAGACTGGCAATGGCCGGCAGGGACGCCAGCCACCACCATGAGAAAGTAGCGGCGGGTGTGTGTGTCCGCCGGTCCTGCTTGCTATTCTTCCTTTTCCAGGGCTTGTAGAATCTTCTCCGGGGTTATGGGCAAGTCTTTGCACCGATAACCGGTGGCGTGATAGACAGCATCGGAGATCGCGGGCGCAGTAGGAGACGCGAGACCTTCTCCGGCTTCTTTGGCCCCCATGGGGCCTTCCGGTTCATAAGTGTCCACGTGAACCACCTTGCTCGGAGGCATATCCGTTGCCATGGGCATTTTGTAGTCCGCGAAGTTTGTGTTGAGCGTATTGCCTCCCTCCATGACCAGTTGCTCCGAAAGCGCATACCCAAGGCCCATTTGAATGGAGCCCGCGAGCTGTCCTTCAACGCTTCTTGGGTTGATCACCGTCCCGCAATCATGCGCAGTCCACATCTGCTTCACATTTACCAGGCCCGTTTCTTTATCCACCTCTACTTCCGCCACCTGGGCGCCAAAACCAAAAGCAGGAGTCACCAAACCCTTGTCTCTCGGCGTGTATGAACCCCGAGCGACGAGCGGTTCTCCTCTGTTTGCCTTTTGCACCATCGCGACTGCTTCACCAAAGCTTGTGCCATAGTCTGCCTTTACTTTGGATTGCACCCTGCCGTTCTTGCATTCGAGCTCATGGATAACGTTGAGGTTAAACCGCGCCGATACCGCGCCAAAAAGGTGTTCCTTAATCTTTCGTGCCGCATCAAGCACTGCGTTCCCTGCCATCAGGGTAACGCGGCTTCCCCAGGAGCCCAAGTCGGCCTGGGGCGTCATTGATGTATCTGCAGAAGTGATGCGGATATCCTCCATTGCTAGCCCAAGTTCTTCCGCCAGGATCTGCTTGAGCACCGTATCGGAACCTTGTCCGATGTCCGATGCCATGGTGAGAAGATGCACTGTGCCATCTGAGAACGCCCGAATTTCTGCCGCGGAGAACGGATATTGAGTATTAAACCAGTTAAACACTCCGCCGGATATGAAACTATAACAGCCGATACCAATCCCTTGACCAGGTTTGAGGCTTTTTCGTTTTTCTTTCCATCCGCTCATATCAGCCACGGCCTTTATTGAATCAACGAAGCCGCAACTGGAAATAGTAGCCACGTCAGGGATCTTGTCTCCGCTGACTTGAGCGTTCTTCAGCCTGAGATCGACTGGATCGATTCCCAGTTCCTCCGCGGCTATGTTCATCTGGATCTCGGTTGCGTAGAGCGATTGGGGCGCACCAAAGCCGCGCATTGCACTCGCGGGCGGTTTGTTTGTATAAATGTGTTCCCCATGAAATCGATAGTTGGGATACCGGTAGAGCATCGCCCCAAAATTGCCGCACAGGAAGGTAGCAGTGGGCCCCATAGCGTTGTACGCTCCACCATCCAATTGGATCTTCAGATCTTTCGCCACGAGGGTTCCATCTTTCTTAAACCCCACTTTGGAATGGATCTTCATGGGATGTCTGCGTCTGCCCGCGAGAAACTCCTCTTCTCTGCTGAGCGTAAACTTCACTGGCCGACCGGTCTTCTTTGCCATAAGCGCCGCGCAGACTTCCCAAGTACGCAATTCCATTTTCCCGCCGAATCCGCCGCCTATGAAAGGCTTGATGACTCGGATATCGTTCTCGCGCATTCCGAGCGTTGAAGCCAACAAGCACTGCACAATGTAAGGAACCTGAGTTGATGTCCAAAGTGTGATGCGGCCGTCCAAATCAACCTGAGCCAAAGCCGAGCAGGGCTCGAGATAAGCATGACTCACCGCGTGAACCGTAAAAGTATCTTCTCTGACATAGTCAGATTCCGAAAAACCCTTATCCACGTCACCGTACTTAATCTTTCGATTGACGCTTATATTGTTGGGGCAATAGTAATGAATAATCGGGGCGCCCGGCCGACTAGCCGAATCTACATCGAAGACCCCGGGCAATTCCTCATATTCTACTTTGATCAGTTCTAAAGCTTCTTCTGCCGTGTCTTTGTCTACGGCAGCCACAGCGGCCAGCTCATCCCCTATAAAGCGAACCTTGTCCACCGCGAGCGGATACTCGTCTTGAGTGTCAGGAAAGAGTCGCCAGTTGCCATACTTGATTTTGGGCGTGTCCTCGGCCGTGATGACGCACTTCACTCCTGGAAGAGAAGCAGCCCGGCTCGTGTCGATGTTCTTGATGAGAGCGTGAGGCAGGGGGCTTCTCAAAAGCCTTCCGTGAAGCATTCCCGGCAGCTTCATATCGTCCGTATATAAAGCGGCTCCTCGCGCCTTGGTAGGGGCGTCGGTTCTCGGTATATCTTTTCCAACGATGTTGAATTGTTTCATCATCCATCCCTTCCACATTTGCTATTGTTTGCTTGCCCTCTCGTGAGCTTCCTCCAGGGCACGCCGGGTCAACACGGCCACCATCTTTCTCCGATACTCTGCGCTCGCTCTCACGTCCGAGATTGGCTTAGCCTCTTGAGCAGCCTGGTCAGCCACTTCGTGGATGAGTTTCTGCGTCCACTCCTGGCCTTGCATGAGAGATTCAGCCTTTGCGGCACGCATGGGAACCGGCGCGACGGCTCCGAGGACGATTCTGGCTTCCCTGCACGTCTTTCCGTCCAAGATCACCATGACTCCCACGCCGACCGCGGCAATGTCCACTCCGCAGCGTGCAGATATGCGCTTGTACGAGCCCCCTGACTGCGAAGGTGGGAAGGGGACTGAAATGGAAGTCATGATTTCCCCCGGCTCCATTGCCGTGAGTCCCGGGCCTTCAAAGAACTGGTCCAGAGGCAGCCGCCTTTCTCCTTTGAGGCTTGCAAGAGTGACTTCCGCGTTCATGGCAATAAGAGGTGGCGCGGTATCCGCGGAGGGAGCCGCGTTGCAGAGGTTCCCGGCAACGGTACCCATGTTGCGGACTCCCACATTTGCCATTACCTGGGCCGCGTGGGCAACCGCAGGATAGTGAGTCACGATGTCAGAATGGAACGCGACTTCCGCGAGCCGGGCCGTTGCGCCTATGGTGAGGCCCCCTTGTGCATGAAAACGAATACCCTTCAGCCCCATAATAGCTTCCAGCGCTATGAGCGCTTTGGGCTTGAGACGGCCGTGATTCATCTTCACAATGATGTCGGTGCCTCCAGCTAACACGTGAGCGCCCTCTTTTTGTTCCGAGAGCAGACTCAAAGCTGCTTCAAGACTCTTAGGTGCAAAATACTCGAATTTCGGCAATCTCATCGCTCTTCCTTTTCCGGTCGGCTTTCGCTCATCTTTTCCGCTGCAACCGAGATGGCATCTACAATCTGATTGTATCCCGTGCACCTGCATAAATGACCTGAAAGGCCTGCCCTGATTTCCGCCTGAGTGGGTGAAGCGTTGTGGCTCAGAAGATGGAGCGCAGCCATCTCCATGCCAGCGGTGCAGAAGCCGCACTGAATAGCCCCTGTTTGGACAAAGGCTTCTTGTATGGGATGAAGCTCTTCGCCTGAAGGAGCCATTCCTTCGACGGTTCGGATGGTTTTTCCGTCCACTGAGACGGCCAGGGTCAAGCATGAACTGACGGTTCGGCCATCCACCATAACTGTGCACGCTCCGCAATCGCCGGTTCCGCACCCCAGTTTGGTGCCTGTCAGATTAAGATCTTCACGGAGCACTTCGTTTAGAGTACGCCAGGGGTCCACTGCCAGTGAATATTTATCTCCATTCACTGTGAAGTTAATATGATGCTTCATTCCGTTTCACCTCTCCGTCCAAATCCCAGATGTGTGATCTGCACGAACGTTGTGGCAGCGTACGTGCGCCAAATATCCTGGTTGTTTTACTGCATTTGGGAGCGTCAAGTCCAGCCCCAATATTCTGTTCAGATTATTGTTGCTTGCGGATGTAACTATCTTCGATGGCTTTCACTAAATTCGTCATGGCAATATAGAAGGGAGTTGAGACGCCCAATTGCCGGCCGTATTCCACAACTTTGCCGCCGAGAAAATCGATTTCAGTGGGTGACTTATTAGCGATGTCGTAGCACATGGAATCCTTGTGAGCTCCGGCCCTTTCGAGGTAGCCCATCGCATTTCGCATATAATCCTCTCCAAGATCGTAGCCCTGGGCTTTAGCCACCGCGATAGCTTCTTTGAAACAATTCTCGGCTATTTCTCGAGTGGGAGGGAAGCTAAGAACTTCTCCCAAGGTACGATCGGTTACTGCGCATAATGATGCCATGGTGCATTTCAGCACCATTTTCTTCCACACGTAGAGCTTGATATCATCCACGCATTCCGTGTCTAACCCAGCCTCGGTAAGCAGTGCAGCGATTCTTGAACCCAATTCCCTATTTCCCCGCCTCAAGCTTCCCAGGTGATTCGGGCGATTGAAAAAGGCGGTTTCGACTTGACCCGGGCCTTTCAAGGAAACGCCATAGTTCAGTGACATTCGGAATGCCGCATCAGCTCCGAACGTTTCCGCTATGAGATCCTCAGTGCCCAAACCATTATGGGTGCTCACGATTCTTGTTCCAGCCGTAAATACGCTCTTCAACTCCTCCAATACTTTGGGAAGGTGAAACGTTTTCGTGGAAACAAATATGAAATTAGGATTGAGCGCTTTCATCATTCCGATCCGGTCAAAGAAATGACGGACGGAAACGTGGTAGGTCAGCTGGCCTGAGATTGTGATGCCGTCTTCCTTAAGTGCTTCTCCCAGACCGGGCCTCGGATCGACTAGCATAATATCGGGGTCTTGCTTGAGCAGAGCGGCAGCCAAGACCGCGCCCGTTGCACCAATGCCTACTACCGCAATTCTCAGATCATCCATGATTCTGCTCGCGTCCTATCCTATATTGTTCTTTCGTTTGTGCTGGAGATTTTATCAGCCTTTCGCGAGATTCCCAATCCTTCACATGACAGATCCGTGAGGACGTTTGGACCAAGAGATTGTGAGCGAGAGAACCGTAAAGGTCAAGTGACGGCTCTCGTTTCAGTTTCTTACATCTTAATAGTTAATATATTAAGTAATGGTCGATAAACTACTCTTTGACGGTATTCCTGTCAAGGCTTTTTTGCCGACGATCGCGGCGACACGACCGGTACGGGAAGGTCATGCTACTCTCCGGTGGCCGGGCCCGTCCCGCGCCGGTTCACGCTCATTCGCTAATGATTCACGGGGGAATCGCTCTAGTCGCTCTTTTCTTCGGCGGGTCTTTCATGAGACACCGGGAGTGTCAGCCGGAATAGGGCACCTCTGGACGATGGTTCCAGAGTAATGGTCCCTTGGTGAGCAGAGACGATTGCCTGAACAATGGACAAGCCTAGGCCTGTGCCGCCGGCTTCTCTCTCCGTGGTGAAGAACGGCGTGAAGATCCTAGCCGCATCGGATTCGGGGACACCTCTTCCGTCATCTTGCACGTCAATTTCAACGCTATCGGCGCCATCGCGCGCGGCTGCGCGTGCCGTCAGATGAACGCGCACCTCGTCGCCTCCATGCTGCCTGGCATTATCCACAAGATTGGACAGAACCGACTCGAAGACCTCTGGCGCCATTGCAATCGGCCGTATTCCTGGAGCAAGGTCGAACGTAACGGTTAAATTGCCGCTCTGAAACCTCTCCGCGATCTGCTTGAAAGCTTCGGTCACTTGGGTCTGTTCGCCGGCCGGCTTCAACACGTCGGCCCTGGCAAGGTCCAGCAGGCGCTGAACGAGCCTTGCGAGGCGATCCGCATCGTGTTCCAGGATGTGCAGAAACCGTTCGCGGTTGGCTTCAGACATGTCCGCGAGATGATCTTTGAGTAGTTCCACGGTACCACGAATAGAAGTCAGCGGAGTTTTGAATTCGTGGGAAACGTTTGACGCGAATGTGCGGATGTAGTTTGCTCGCTTTTCCAACGTGCCGGACATCTGGGCGAGAGCCTTGGAAAGATGGTCCACCTCGTACGTGCCCGGCCGGCTCAAAGGAACTGCCACCGCTCCTTTGTCACTAAGGGCCACCTGTTCGGCTTGACGAATAAGGGCTTTCACCGGCCGCGTGATGAGGAGAGTCGTTAGGACCGTCACAGCGCAGACCACGAGCAGAATGACCGTGCCGCCTCCTATGAGGTAGAACCTGTTCTGATGAAGCGCTGTGGACAAGGCTAAGGGAGTTCTCGATAACAGAACCGCGCCGAGCACCCTGTCACCCTCGATCACAGGCATTGCCACGAATACTCTCACCCGGCTGCTGCGACTGATCGAGCCCATGGAAGGGCTCAGCTCTTCGGGGTATCGCTGCCTGAGCAGGCTCACATGTCGGCCTTGAAGCGCCTTTCTGACTTCCTCCTGCGCCAGAAGTGATTTCCCAAGGTCCGCACGGGTCGAAGCCACCACGACCCCGCGATAATCCATGACTCTGATTCCGCTCAGGGTGATTCTTTGGGCATTCACCAACACGGGTGTGACGCGCTCGGCAGCAAGTTGAGCCACAGTGTCGGCCGGAGTATCCGGTTGAACAGAGTCCGGAGCTGGGGGGTAAATGTGGTCTCTGGCGATGTCTAAGGCTGCATCAATCGGCGTCCAAGGATCATGGGGATTTGCCGGCCGAGCCGGCTTTGGAGGAATCGGGATACCGTAGTTGCGCAAGATCTGCGTCTTGGTGCCGGGTGTTTCGTTCGATGTGAGGTTCCTGACGAGCTCCGCACGAAAGATCGATGCCACAAAAGCGCCCTGGGAAATCAATTCCCCTTCAGTATGCCGTATCAACTCACTTTCGTAGAGTCGAAGAATCGCGATGCCACCCAAAGGCAAAACGAGTATTAGCAGGTTGACTGCGAGCAGAACAGTTGCAAGGCGGGGACGCCACCTCATTATTCGTCAACCTTTTGACAGGGCCCGAGTCGGTACCCCAAGCCGTGCACGGTTTCTATGGGGTCCGCGCCGGTCTGGGCAAATTTCCGGCGAACTCGGCGCACGTGGCTGTCAATGGTTCGGTCGGTCACCACGTTGTCGTACGTGTACGCGGCAGAGATCAGCTCGTCTCGCGTAAAGACCTTGCCGGGATGGCTCAAGAGAGCCCGAATGATTCCGAACTCGGTAACGGTGAGGACCACGGGTTTGCCGTCCCAATGGACCTCAAAGCGTTCGGGGTCCAGTTCCACACAGCCATGTCGCAGCAGCTTGGCGGCGCTCGTTTTCCCAATCGGGTCAGTCGCTGCCTCGGACTTTTCAGCCCTTCTGAGAACTGCTTTGACCCTGGCTACCAGCTCTCTGGGGCTGAAAGGCTTAGTGATGTAGTCGTCGCCGCCGAGTTCCAGACCAACGATGCGATCCACTTCCTCATCGCGGGATGAGAGAAAAATAATCGGCGTGGTGGAATGCAATCGAATGTGGCGACACACCTCAGTTCCATCCATTCCCGGCATGATAATGTCAAGCACGACAAGGTCAGGCTGCAAGGCAGCGAAGCGCTCCACGGTTTCTTGGCCGTCCGCGGCTTGGGCTGTGAGGAAGCCCGCGTTTTCGAGCGCAAATCGCACCACTTCCCGGATATGGGGATCATCGTCCGCAATGAGGATCAGGCGGGGCTTAGTCATGAGCTAGTTCGTCCGATGCCTCAGAATTGCTGCAAAAGCGAAAGCGTTTGCTCGGCTGTATTGCCGCCTATGATACTTCAAAAAGATCAATCATAAAAGGTTCTTCTCTCTTCTACGCGGCTTTGGCTCCCGACGCAGCAGATGAGGGCACTCGCTCCCGGGCCTTCCTGCCTATTTTGACGGCATCTCCTTTCTTGCACCAAAATTGCACGAAATTGCCAAAATCTTTCCTTACGCTCGTCATCACCGTTGCACGAACGCATGGCACGATCTCCCCAGTGGCAGGGGGGGAGGCCACAGCATCGCTAGAAGCTGTGGTGTGCCAGAAATCGCGGCCACTTCGCGCATCACGGGTCGGCAGATATGCAGTAGGTTCAGGTAGGAGGTCGATATGACGAGGAAAATTACACCCATCGTTATAATTTATCTTTGTGCAGCCGCGATCTGGATTTCCCTTGGCACGAATGTGGAGCGGCGTACGGAGGAGTACGACCAGAAGCTGCGTGGTGCCGTGGGGGAGCTGTGGGGAACCACGCAACGCCAAGAAGCTCCGACCATCTCGTGCAAGGATGTTACCAAGTGGGGAGATAGCTCCCCTCTTCAAGCAACCACACTTGCCGTGAACTTGAATCTCGAACATCGCCAGAAGGGCTTGCTTTGGTATTCAACATACCGCGTGAAATTCGAAGGACAGTATCAAATTGCAAATACAACGAATTCGCGTCAGAAAGTTACTTTTGAATTCAAATTTCCTTCCCTGAGGGCCATTTACGACGATGTGAAATTACTTGTGGCCGGGAAGGAGGTTCCGGATCTTCCCCTCCGAAAAGGTATCTTAACCAGAGAGTTGTCGCTGGCTCCAGGCCAGGTCGAACTCGTTGAAGTCCGTTATGCAACAAACGGCATGGATGAATGGTGGTACGATTTTGGTTCCAATGTACGGCAGGTGAAGAACTTCTCTCTCACCATGAACACGGACTTCGATCAGATCGACTTCCCGGAGAACAGCGTTTCGCCGACAACCAAGGAAGAGACCGCTAAGGGATGGAAGCTTCAGTGGGCATATACGAACCTGTTGAGCAACGTGAAGATAGGCATGGTGATGCCGCACAAGCTCAACCCAGGTCCTTGGGTTAGCCAGGTGAGCTACGCTGCTCCTATATCGCTGTTTCTGTTCTTCTTCATGCTTTTTCTTGTATGTACAGTACGGCAAATCAATATTCATCCAGTGAACTATTTCTTCATCGCGGCGGCCTTCTTCAGTTTCCATCTGCTCCTAGCATACATGGTGGATCATTTCTCCGTGCATATCTCTTTCCTCGTCGCTTCCATTGTGTCCGTGGCCCTCGTGGTTTCGTACATGCGTCTTGTGGTTGGGCCGCGATTTGCCTTTCGTGAAGTAGCAATCGCGCAGTTCGTGTATCTGGTGGTCTTTTCTTACAGTTTCTTCTTTCAGGGATACACAGGCTTAACAATAACTGTTCTGGGGATCGCCACGCTGTTCGTACTGATGCAGATGACGGGTCGCCTTGATTGGGATCAGGTGTTCCGTCGCGATGCGGAAAAGCCGCAACAGCTCAATCTTGAGGGAGTGCCGCCTGTTCCGTAGAATGAGTCGCCAAACTCATAACGGTTCCCAAGAGTCTTGTCGCTCTTCGGTTGAAACCTGACAGATGAGGATCATCAGTTGGGTGCCACTGCTGGCTTGTCCAGCAGTGGCACCCGCGTGTAGAGGGGGACAGGCGATGACGGATCGAGATAGGGCAAGAACGCGAAAACCTTTCTGGCAAAAGATTTCCGTTTCATCAGAAGTGCTGTTGATGGCTGCCGCGATCCTCGCTGCACTTACCGTTCTCATGTTTGGTGGTGAGTTTTCTTCATTTCGGACAACCATTCCGAGCAACGAAGAGATGATCGCGAATTTTCAGCAGAATCGGGCGGATTTTGAACGACTTGCGCAGATCTACAGAGAGGATCTGTCTGTCCCTACGTCTGGAAGGCAGCTACAGCCGACACCCGAAGTTCAAGCAATAATGTCGCGGATACATGTAACGTCCGTAAATGGCGATCAAATGATATGGCTGCCGCCTGATGTGTGTTTGAGAGAAGCCGAATTGCGCGCTGATCGTGGGGAAAAGGCTGTGATCGGTGCACCGGAGGCGCGCAAATTTTCAGGCGTGATCTTCGGCTATGAACGAAGAGGAGTAACAGGACTCATGTCGATGTCAAATACTTACAAACTATACTACTACTTCCCTCTTGTGCCCGTAGCTGAGAACGGGGAACTTGTAATCTCTGCCGCTCCGGCCAGGGCATTCTCTTGTGTGACTCAAACGACCAACAAATGCCCCCCCTACTTTGAAGGCTTGGAGCGCGAATGTGTCTGCACCCAGATAGAACCACAGTGGTTTATTCAAGAATGCCGCGAAGAATTCCAAGATTAAACTGGAGAAATCGGATACAAGCCCCGTCTAGGCTTCTGCAGTCCTAGTGTAGTGTCTCCATGTTAGCTTTACGACTAGATGTTCGCCTGGAGGCCATATGCCGATTACCCCGGCGACTCGTCAGAATGTCTTTGGTGGGACGGGCATCTTGCCCGTCATTCATGGACAGGCAAGATGCCTGTCTCACCAGAACTGCCAAGCTTTTTCGGAGACACTACACTAGGTTCCGGTTCGATGAGCTCCACGGTGTAGCTGTCTTCCACGCTGAAGCAGAAAATTCGCACGCGACCGCCATCCGGGGCGCGCATCCTCACGGCAGGAGTAAATGGTTCCCACCCTTCTTCGGAAAGCCGCGTGTGTAGGGCGTCCAAGTTGTTCACGATGAAGCTCAGGCCAACGTGTGCAGAACCTGCGGAACCGGATGGTTCCTGCCGAAGGGGAGGGTGGATGAGCCGCACCAATTCCACCGCGACGCGACCGCGACCAGATAAGTAAGCAATCTCAGCGATCATTCCCGGAATGCCGGCCGTTTCGCCAAGCTTGGGGTCTTCAATCCGCGGGAGATGCCAATCAACTTTGAGTCCGAGAAGATCCCGAAAAAGATGCATCGCGCGATTCATGTCAGTAACAAATATAGCCACATGGTGCAATTCACCCGGCATGGTTTCTCCTGCTGAGAATGGCCACGGTGCAGGATTTCGTGTCTCCTGCCTTGTCACCACCCATGCAATGTGCAAGTCCCACCTTGGCATTCTCGACTTGCCGCAGCCCTGCTTCGTGGCGCAACTGAGTGACGATTTCGAAGATTTGGGCTAGTCCTGTCGCGCCAACCGGGTGGCCTCTGCTTAAGAGCCCGCCGGAAACATTAACCGGAATTCGCCCGCCAAGCGCGGCGCTGCTGTCAGCAGCCATGCGGCCGCCTTCGCCCGGCTCACAGAGCCCCAATGCTTCGTAGTGCAGAATCTCGGCAATAGTAAAGGCGTCGTGACATTCCACCACGTCCAGATCCTCAGGTCCGATGCCGGCTTTTTCGTATGCCTGTGCGCACGACCGGTAATCGGTCTCCCAGCGGGCCAGGTCCTGCGGATTCTCATAGCTCCCGGAAGTAAGAACCACCGACTCTATGTTCACGGAATGGCTCATTTCCTGAGCCACCCGCGGCGAGCAGACCACCGCCGCGGCCGCGCCGTCAGCTATGGGGCAGCATTGCAGGCGGGTGAGAGGATCCACAATCATGGGAGCGGCCAGGACTTCTTCCACGGTGACGGGATCACGAAACTGGGCCAAAGGATTGTGTTGAGCGTGCTTACGATTCTTCACTGCAACGTGAGCCAGTTGCTCCGGCGTGGTGCCGAATTCGACCATGTGACGGACCGCCCTCATGGCAAAGCTTGCTGGAGCCACCAATCCCAATTGTGTATCCAGCTCGTTCTTACCGGAATCGAGCAGCCCAAGCTCAGGCACACAGAGTTTGTCCGCGCCGACTGCCAAAGCGATCTCTGCTTGGCCTGCGGCCACTGCGTTGTATGCCAAATAGAGTGCTGTGGAGCCTGAAGTGCACGCGTTCTCAACATTGACCACCGGTATCTTGTTTATGCCCACTTCCCAGAATACATTTTGGCCAATGGTGGAATCCCCAAACAGACGAGTCGCGGCTCCGCTGGAGAAGAAGCCTGCTTCCACCTGAGACGGTCTGATCCCTGCATCCTTCAGCGCGGTGTGCGCGGCTTCCGCTGCCATACTCACGACGGTTCTTGATGGATGCTTTCCGAAAGGGATCATTCCGATCCCGATGACTGCTGCCAAGGCCATATAATGGTGCTCCTTAGTCCATGTTGCGAGGTTTGAAGTAAGGTCTCAGACAGGATGCGCCCCGCGCATCCTGTCCAATCGCTCCGACGGCAAGCTGCACGGGGAGCCCCACGCGGAGTTGCTCAACGGAATTCGAGTCGAGCAAGCAGAAAACGCGAAGTCCGGTTCCATCGAGGTCCACGTACCCGATACTGTACGGCCTGGGCAGCCCAAAAGGCGGCTTAGTCCGAACCACTGTGAAACTGTAGATAGTTCCCGTGGATTCCAGAACGACCGGTTGCGGAGCAGCCAGACAAACAGGACAGTATTGCGGCCGAGGGAAGAAGTGCAGCTGACAATTGGGGCAATGTCCCCCAATCAACCGGGGCGAAGGATGGTCTTGAGACCCCAGGGAGAAAATTCCTTCCGTCATCGGAGGTAGCTGGTTAACTGAATCAGTAGTCATTGTGCTCCTATAAGTTATGCAAGCACTCCCTCAAGGCTTAAGTAGTACTTTCAAGCACTGGTCTTTGTGGTTTTCGAACAGATTATAAGCTTCCATAGCATCACTCAGGGGAAATGTATGGGTAGCCAACTTGCTCAGGTCGACTCGTCCTGATTCAACAAGCCCCATGAGACTGCTCATGTGCGACACGTCTGCCAAACCCATGCTTATCTTGAGACTGTAGAAGCCTAACTCGTGGATGGGCAGCTCAACCGGGAAGGGGAACAAACCCACGACAGAAACCTTGCCCCCGCGGCGCACGGACTGGACCGCTTGAAGAAACGTTACGGGGTTGCCGATGGCCTCGATAGCCACGTCCGCGCCCAAGCCGTCGGTGGCCTCCTTTATTCGTTCCACGACATTGCCCTCTCTCGCGTCCAGTGTTTCCGCGCCATATTCCCGTGCCAGTTGCAGTCGGTTATCCAGCATGTCCACGGAAAAGACCCGCTTTGGACCGAACTGCCAGGCAGAGATCAGAGCCCCTAAACCGATTGGGCCGCACCCATAGATGACTACCGTGTCGCCTGGGCGGATATGTCCCTCAGAAGCCGCGTAAAACCCTGTGCTGAATACATCGCCCACAAAGACCGCCTGTTCGTCAGGCACGCTGTCAGGGATAGGCGTCAAGCACACGTCGGCAAACGGCACACGAACATACGAAGTCTGCGCGCCCTGAAGATCCGGGCCGAAGTTCTCACCGCCGCCCCACACGCCGCCATTGGTGCAGTACTGGACTTCGCCGCGTCTGCAGCCCGCGCAAGTTCCGCAAAAGCATCCGGGCGGAACCGCCACTCGATCGCCCACTTTGAATCGGGTGACGTCAGAGCCGGCCTCTGCTATGGTACCGACGAACTCATGCCCCATCACCGTCCCGACGGGGATGCCGGGTATGAGCCCATGTTTGGCGTGGAGGTCTGAACCGCAAATAGCCGCGGTCGTAACTTTGACGAGGACATCATCGTTATTCTGGAGCTTGGGTTCGGGGACATCTTCCAGTCCGAACTGATTGCCCGCCTGCAACACCACCGCTTTCATGGACAAACTCCTTTCCACCCTCTCAGATTAAAAAAGCCATCAGCGCTTCAGTTGAATGCCCGCCTTTTCTCGATCCCAGGTGTCGGGCGTGACCCCTTCTTCCCGCAACTGATATTTCTGGACCCGCTCGGTAGCGGTCTTGGGCAGCGCTTGCATGAAGCGAAGGTATCGAGGGACCATAAAGTAAGCCATGTTCTCCTGACAGTAAGCGATCAATTCTTCCGGCTTGAGAGACTGGTCCGGCTTCAGGGTCAGACAGACCATCACCTCGTCTTCACCGATGTCCGATTTGGCCGCGATGGCAGCGCACTCCAGCACCTTGGGGTGAGACCTGATTACTTTCTCGACCTCGAAGGATGAGATGTTCTCGCCTCGTCGTCGCAACGCATCCTTCTTGCGGTCAACGAAATAGAAGTATCCGTCTTTGTCGTACAAGAGGTAATCGCCGGTGTGGAACCAGAGATCCTGCCAGGCCTCGACGGTCTTTTCCGGCATCTTGTAGTATTCGAGGAGCATGGAATAAGGCTTTCGGGTGCGGATCAGCAGCTCCCCAGGGACGCCTGGACCTACTTCCAGCCCGCAGTCGTCAACCACCTTTACTTCGTAGTCGTGACGCACCTTTCCGCAGGTGCCTCGCTTGCGTTCTTTAGCGGTGTTCATTAAGGGCAGGCCGATCTCGCTCATCCCGTACCCTTCTATGAGAGTAACCCCGAATCTTTGCTCGAAAGGCTCAAAGAGGTCCGGAGGAGCGCCGCCCCCGAGCATCACCCGGAGCGGGTTATCCGCGTCGTCAGGTCTGGGGTCGGCTTTGTAGAGAATGGGCAAGATTCCGCCGATATAGTTGAATTCCGTGCATCCGTAACGTTTTACATCGTCCCAGAAGCGGCCTGCGGAGAATCGATCGCGCAGAACCATGCGAGCGCCGCACATAAGCGCGGGCATGGTGGAGAGCACCTGAGCATTGCCATGAAACAGGGGCAACACGTTGTAGAAGCAGTCGTTCTCGCCCATGCCGCTTGCATCCGCGACGATCTCACCCATGTACAGACCGTAATTCTGCGGCATGACCGATCCTTTAGAGGGGCCGGTGGTCCCCGACGTAAACATGATGATGAAGGGGTCGGACCAGAGGACGTCCACCTCGTCGTATGCGCCGCTGTTATTGGTGACACGCGCAAAATCAAGGGTGGGTTTGTCCAAAGTGGGCAACTGCTCGCCAGGTTCGCTCAGAACCACGACCTTCTCCAAAGTGGGTAGGTCTTTGAGCACCGGAGCGACTCGGTCCAGGAAGACCGATTCCGCCACCATGAATTTGCAGTCGGACTTATCCACCATATAGGTGAGGAGAGTTCCGCGATGTGCTGTATTAATGGGGACTTCCACCGCTCCAAGTTTGCTCAGACCGAACCACAGGAAGAGGAACTCCGGTCGGTTCCTCATCAGAATGGCGACTTTGTCTCCCTTTACGACTCCGATTTCCGTAAGGCCGGCAGCAACTTGATTTGAAGCACGATCGAAGTCCTCGTACCCATAAACCTGATCGCCGAAACGGAAGAATTCACGATTACCGAACTGCTGAGCTTTTGCACTCAGTACTCGGTGGATGACTCTTTCATGGAGAAGGTCCGCGGTTTTCATTGCCAACCTCTTTCTACGCCTCTGTTTCAATTACATGGGAAACATGGGGCTCGGGATGGTGTCACGCGGATGCGGATACGAGCCGAAATGTTGCAGAATTCTTCCCGAAGGCCGCAGCTTGAGCCACTCGGCTTCAAATTCCGCATAAGGTTTGCCTCGCTCTTTGCGTTCGGCCCGTGCTTCGTCACGCAAAGCCTTTGTCTCTTCCGGGTCCAGGCGCAATGTCTGTTCGTCGTAGGCCAGTTTGTATATATTCTGCGCGGCCCAATGAGTGGTCATAGCTTCACGCAGATCTCGGATTACGAGCTCAGGATCTCTCTCAAGCGGGTCGCCGTATCCTGCGCCGCCTCCGACAGGCACGTAGAAAGTATCGCCGTTGAGAAACGGCTGTATGGGAAGGTTGATGTGGTGGTATTCCGCCTGACCGGTTTCCGGATTCGCTCCTTGATACATCTGGTCCATGGTGGTGGGCAGATCGGCAGCGCCGTCAGCCAAAAGCCCCTTGATGTTGCTCCCGCGTACGTATCGAATGAAAGTAGGGGGCACCGCATACCCACCGAAGATTCCCAGAGTGCACGGGAACTTTGAACCATAGCCAAGGGCCCCCATTGCCACCCAAGGCACATGATGCATGATCAAACCATAGCCTACGCCGGAGCCGCCACGGAACTTGCCATGACCGTACGAGGTCTGGAAGTAATTTCTGAAAGCATAGAGAAACGGCCTGTCCGACTCTGTTGTTTCCACGTCGGAACAGTCGCTCATCGTAGCGAACCATGAACCCGACCCGTCTACTCCGTCCTCATCAGGACGCGCGCCGGCTCCTGTGGCATTGAGCTCGGCCGTGATGTCCGCGATAGGCTCGCCCCACTGGTTGATGCCGCCGTAAATCGGCACCCCGAATCCTTGAAACCAAGCTGCCACCGCCCTGAGAGGATCAAGATGATAGGTCATGCGTGCGCCACACAGAAACACGCCGTGCGCAAAGCAAACCTGAGGCATGGGCGCCAACGATGTGGGAGCGTCACCCTGTGCGTTGACAAATGTATTGGGCGGGAATTCCCACTCCAGGACTTCCAGCAAACCGTTGTTCGCGGGCAAGTCGTGCAAAAACCATCCGCAAAAGTAGACCATTGCCAGCCCGATCATTCCCTGGAAATAACTGTTGCACGGCTTGTCCGGCAGGAGAGGGGAGGTGTCGTCAAACGAGAGTTTGATGCTCTCGCCCTTCTTGGTCATGGTGATGTTGATTTTCGTCAGCCCAGGTTCGTCTCCCAGGGAATCCATGAAACGCGGCTGCCGGAACACACCGTCATTGAGCCGACTCACTTTCTTTTTCGCTGCATCGGCCGTGACGGTGAGAATCCGTCGTAATGCGCCGGTGAAGAACTCGAGACCCTTTTGTTCGATGAATTCCACAATACGGCGCTGCGCGATCCTTGATGCAGCCAGCCGCGCCTTTATGTCCAGAATCATTGTCCTCGGATCGCGATTCATCGACGCGAACATGGTGAGGATGTCTTCCTTGAGCGCGTAGTTCTCGCCAATTTTGACCGGAGGGCACAGGAGACCTTCATCGTATTTGGACCGAGCCCTCGTGCTCATGCCGCCCGGATCGGTCGCGCCGTTCTCGCCTGTGTGCACGATCGCGCCGGTGAAACAGACCAGCTTGCCTTTGTAAAACACCGGCGCGGCCAGCCCCATGTCAGCGCCGTGCACGCCGCCATAGAACGGATCGTTCCAAAAGAACGAATCGCCGTCTTTGACCCCAACGGACGGCTCGTTGAGCCAGTGCTTCACCACGTATTTCACGGGAATCTGGCCCAGGACCGCGTGAAACCAAATGCCTGTGGCCACCACGGCGAGGTCGCCTTGGGCCGTATAGATCCCGAAAGCTACGTCACCCCAGCGCATTCCTGTGGATGCTCCGAGCTTCATGGTGGTTTCTTTGCCTTCCTGGGCAACCATGTTCATTTTGTGGACGAAGATATCGAAATCCACAGGATCGACTTTAGCTTGAGCCGCTTCCTCTTCGGGCGTCATCGGTTCAGGCTTGAGCCTCTGGACGACTTCTGAATCCCTTGCGTAGGCCATACCGTTCATGAGTCTCCTCCGTCCTGAGTGTAACCTGGTCGAGCTAGAGTCGTTCCAGGACGCCGTTGTGGTATTGGTCAAGGCTGAATTTCCAGCCGGGGTCCACCACGTAAGTCGTATCCAGGGCCTCGATGATTGCAGGCCCTTGGAGCGAGTTGCCCGGTTCCAGCGCTTCAAAGGCGAATACCGGTGTTTCTTTGAACCCTCCCAAAGCAGCCCAGTAAGCCTGTCGCGGTTCTCGCACCGCAGCTTTCGGCGGCTCAGTGCCCGCGGGCCGGGCCGCGTTCAGAGTCGGGGGCTGAGTTTGGACCATAGCTGTCAAATAGAAGCACTCCACATTTATGCCGCCGACAGGGAAGGTGGCTTCAGGAGAGTATGTGGCTGAGTACGCTGCGGTAAACTTTTCACACAGTTCCTTGAAGTCTTGGGCTCCCTTCGCTTCTAGGAAGGGTGACACCACTTTAGTCAGGTTGTATTGCGTGCCGTAGCGCATATCCAGCTCAAGCCGAAACTGAATTTGCTCCGAGCTAAAGCCTTCCAACATCAAGTCGCGGACAGCCAGATCTTTCAGCTCCTTCACCACCGCGTTAAAACCGGCCACATCGTCGGAATAGGCTTGAGTAGCCCACTGGAAGATCTTCATGGTTCGGGATTTCTCCCAGACCTGCTGCACATTGACCGTACACGCCCCAAAGGCGCCAAACACGGGAGAAAAGGAGGGCACGATGACCTTCCGCACTTCCAGATAGGGCGCAAAACCACATGCGTGGGTGGCTCCCGCGCCTCCGCCTGCAAACAAGACAAAATCCCTCGGGTCATGCCCCTTGAGCACGACCTCCTTGAACACTTCCTGACCCATGCGTGCGTCGACAACTCGGCGAATACGGTCTGCAGCTTCCACAACTCCAATTCCGAGCGGCCTGGCGATCTTCTGCTCAATGACCTGGCGGCTCAACTCCGGGTCCAAGAGCATGTTTCCTCCCAGGTAATTGTCGGGGTTCAAGTACCCCAACACCAAGTCCGCGTCCGTGACGGTAGGCTCGGTTCCGCCCTGATCGTAGCAGGCAGGGCCGGGCATGGAACCGGCAGACTGAGGGCCGACTTCCAGAGACTTACCCAGCAATTCGTTGATCCAAGCAATGGATCCACCGCCTGCGCCGATGGACCTCACTTCGATGGCCGATACATTCGTCCGCCAGCGATCGATGACCGGGATAAAACCGTACGTGCGGATCTGGCCGCCATCGATGACCCCGATGTCAAACGACGTGCCCCCCATGTCCGTGAAGATCACGTTGTCGAGTCCGTAAAGTTTCCCCAGAGTCAGGGCACCGTGGAGGCCGGCCACCGGACCCGCGTTGTGGGTAAGGACCGCTCTGCTGCGGGAAACCTTCTTCATACCGCCCGTGTTGTGGACCAGCACCAGCGGTCTTGCGTAACCGCCGTCACGGAGTTCGTTCACCAGCTTATTGAGCTCGTCGGCCATCACTCCGTGAAGGTAGGCATTCACGATTGCCGTAATGAAACGAGTGTATTCACCGGATTTGGGAGAAACCTCATGCGATAGAATAACCGGCATAGAGCCAAGGTAATCCTCAGGATACTCTTCCTCTATGATGCTCTTTATCATGCGCTCGTGCGCAGGATTCGCAAACGACCACAGGAGGCACACCACAAAACCCATTGCCCCGCGATCCACAAGTATCTGCAATTTCTCCAAAACGTCTTCGCGACGCAGGGGACAGACCACCTGGCCGAAGGAATCGACACGCTCACGCACGCCAACAACCATATCTCGAGGAATCAGAGGCGCGGGTTTTCGGATTCGTGCCAGGTCTTTATTCTCTTGCGTACTCAACCCGTCTGCCCAACTTCGGCCTCGTCCCAAGAAGATGGTGTCCTCAAAACCCGCTGTCGTAATAAGCCCGATCTTTGGGCCAGTCCGCTCGATGAGGGCATTTGTCCCGAGCGTCGTGCAGTACCGCACTGCCTCCGTGTTCGCCAAAAAATCCGTAACGCTTACGTCGAAACGATTCGCCAGGTCCCGGATGCCCTTCATGAAGCCCACCGACAAATCATAGTGGGTAGTCGGTGTCTTGGTGACGCGGAGCTTTTGGTCATCGCCAACCGCGAAGAAATCCGTGAACGTGCCGCCAATATCGATAGCTATGCCGAAACCCATCTAACGCCTCCTTTTGACACGGGCTATGGACCGATCCGGTGGATTTCGTCGACCAGTTTGTGGAGCGTTTCTAAATCAATGTCCCGCGTGACCGGGCCGTGACTAGTGAAGAAGAACCTTCGACCACCTGTGGAGCGGTAAAGTTCGCGGCCTTCCTCGATGAGTTGCTTGGAGGTTACGAAATCGTCCAAAGGGAGACCCAGACCGAAGCCCAGAGATTCTGAACCGAGTCCCAACATGTGGGGAATGGTCGGCAGGGATCCGTCCGCCGAGGGGCCCAACACATAGAGATCCATTTTCAGAGCAGAGAATGCCTTGAGCTGGTTCGGTTGGTACCCCTGAAGGTACAAGCCGGCGGAAACGTTGTAGTAGGACAGGACATTCTTCAGGGTCTGGTAGATGCGGCGGTGCGCTGGGGTGAGCTCTGCCAGAGCCAGCGGGCGTCCTTCCATGAACATGAGGACATCAGGGCGGGTTTGACAGAAGGCTTCTGCAACCCGGAGCGCGAGTTGTTTTACCTCACCCACTCGTGTTGGGCCCTGGTCATATCCGAAAACCTGGCTCGCTAGCGTGACCGGGCCGGTCATGGCTGCTATGCAGGCCCGTTCCGCTCGGCAGACCTGAAACACGCGGCTGGTTACCTCCAGGGCGTTCTTCATCCTGCCCTGGAGTTCCGGCGCTTCGTGGACTTGTCCGGAGAGAGGCGGCAAAACCACAGGCCGGTCCTGGTCCCAAACGATTTGGCAGCCGCAGGCTTCAGCCATGAAACTGAAATGGAATCCAACGACAACGCCGTCGAATCCGAACAATTCCGTGGTCTTGATCAGGCTGTTTGCCCACAGGGTAGGGTCGGAGGTCAGCGTCTCAAAGGGGGTGCCGTCGATCCGAGCCGGCAAGCCGCGAGTCAGCGGCACGAAGGCAGGCCTCGACATCGGTTCGCCCTTGAGAAACTTGGTAAAAAGCAACCGACCGCTCACCATGCTACATCCCGTGCCTCTTTTTGAGAGCGTCGATGTCCAGCTCAATGTCGTGAGTGAGCGGATGGCCCGGAGGCAAGTACTCGTTTTCGATCATTGTCCCGCAGTTCGGGCAGTAGAACTCCACCAGGCGGACATACTCAGGGTCCGGCGAGAATGAATACGCTTGTCCTTCTACGAGCGGCGGATGCACCTCAGGGAACGGTCTCTCAGCAACCAGGCATCCTTTCTTGTAGTTCTCCCGAGCGCCGATTAGTGGATGTCCGCACGGTTGACAGCACCACTGTTCCTTCTCCAAATCGATTTCCAGGTACTCGGTGATGCGCACCTTCATGGCTATTGGACCTCCTCCACAAAGATGTTGTTATGATGGTCAACCGACATCTGCCACTTCTCCGTGAGCAAGAACGTGGTGTGTTCCGACTCGATGACCGCGGGACTCACGATCTGGTGCCCGTTACCCAGACGTGTTCTGTCGTAAACGGGGACTTGCTGAGGTTTCGTTCCGTCGCTAAGAAACACCGATCTCATTCCCTTCTTAGCCTTTTCCGGGCCGTGATCGACTCGCGGACTCGTGGCCGTTTGGTAATGCGGGATGGGAGCGCTCGCGCGCAGGCTAAGCGTTGTTATCAGGCAGGCGTCTTTCGCGGCCTTGCCCGTGCCGGAAAGCTCATTACGGGCTTGATCGAGCAGTGCCTTGATTTTAGAGGAGCTTTCGGGGAGATCGATATCAGCGCTGAGCTTGACTTCTCGGTTACGGTCAGGCGCTTGGACGAACAACTCCAGTTCCCACGAAATCTGTTCCGAAGAGAACCCCTCGCCGCGCATGTCACGCTCTGCTTCGGCACGCATTTCGGCCAATGGATTGGTCAGAGGCTGCAAATCGCTCTTCGCATCAAATGGAAGATCGACCCTGCGATAGTACAAATGGCCCACGTCCATACTCGATGAGGAATAAGCGGAAAAAACCGCGGAAAAGGGTGTGATCACGATCTTCTTGAGGCCCGCGATCCTGGCGATGTCGCAACAATGAGCCGGGCCCGCTCCTCCGTAGACTACGAGGAGAGGATCCACATCCGACGCGGTTTCGCTCTTCAGGCGCTTGACCTCATTGCCCATCGCTTCGTCAATGGTCTGCTTAATCATCAACGCCGCTTGCTCGCACGAGACTCCGAGCGGCTGAGCCACTTTCTCGGTCATCGAGGCTCTGGCTTTTTCCAAATGAAGCTTCATGGTTCCGCCGAGAAAATAGTCAGGATCCAGTATTCCGAGAATGAGGTCCGCGTCGGTCACGGTAGGTTCCATGCCACCTAAGTCGAAACAGACAGGGCCGGGCAGGGCGCCGGCAGATTGAGGGCCGACTTGCAGCTTTCCCCGCTTCACGGAAGCAATGGAGCCGCCTCCTGCACCGATTGCCCGGATGGCAAGCATCGGAACGTTGACAGAGAGGCCTTCCACGTCAGGCTTCAATGAGTAGCTGGCCCGACCGTGACGTACGTAACCAACGTCGAACGACGTGCCGCCCATGTCCATCGAGATCAGGTCTTGCACTCCATACAACTGCCCGATTGAGCGAGCACCCAAAACGCCGGCAGCAGGACCGGAATTGTATGTATTGATGGCTCGCGTCTTAGCCACCCGCGCGACTGCACCGTTGTTGTGCACAATGAACAGGCTCCGTCTGTATAGCCGCCTGCGCAGCTCCTCGCCGGCCTTGTAGAGAAGGCGCACCAGCTTGCCATGTATGTATGCGTTCAGCACCGCGGCATTTAGCCTTTCGATTTCGCCGGAACGACGAGAAATGTCAGAGGAGAGGAAGACCGGAACCGATCCAAGATAGTCACGTGGATACTCACCCTTGATGGCTCGGCGCACCGATTGCTCATTGCTGGGGTTGGAATCCGAATTGACAAAGCAAGCCACCAGACACCGTGCTCCCTGGTCTATCAACTTCTGGGCTGCTTTCAGGGCAGCAGTTTCCTCGGCAGGTTTCAGGATTTCTCCCTCCGGCGACACACGCTCTTCAATTCCCAGGACCATGTCGGGCAAGACCAGCGGCGGCTCTCCCTTGTCACTTTGGATAGGCGCCAGATCTTCTCGCCCGGAGGTGACGAGGAGTCCGATCTTGCTGCCGTCTCTCTGGATAATGGTGTTGGTGCCGATCGTGTTGGAGAAGCGAACGATATCCGTTTCGTACAAAAGGTCCTCAACGGAAACGCCGAGGCGACCCGCTCCCGCGCTCACGCAATTCAGGAAACAGACGGTGAGATCATGTGGCGTAGTCGGCACTTTGACAGTGGCATCCCGATCTCCGCCGACAAAGAATCCATCCGTGAAAGTCCCGCCTGTGTCGATGTCTATGGTGTACCCCATGCGTTCGCCTCCTGTTCGCCCGAGATCGAATGGCCAAGGCAGGGCCTCGCTGCCTCCGCGAACTATCGTTGTGAGAAACCCGCAACTGAGCTATCGATACGCAAAGCCCCATTGACCGCAAAAGAAACCACTTGTTCAGAAGCTTCCTGCAGAGACATGGGGCCGTCATTGCGAAACCAACGGAAGAACCAATTCACGAGCGCCAAGACATTGAATGCAGTAACGGTAAGGCTATCCCCCCGCAAAAGGCCGGCCTCCTTGAGAGGACGCAACACCTCTCGGTAGATGTCGAGGATTTCGTGCTGGATGCGCCGGTTCACCTGCCTACCTTCCTGGGAGAGATGTTCCTCTTCGAGGAACAGGATCTTGCCTTCTTCGCTTCGCTCCCACCCCACATTGCAGTGGATAAGCACGAGGCATCTGAACCTGTCCAGGGGTTCGCTGTCCTCCTGCGCGGCCTCTCTGAGACTGGCTACGAGCTTTTCGGAAATGGTTTCAAGAATGGCCAGAACCAGGCCTTCTTTGTCGCCGAAGTAGTGATAGATGTTGGAAAGGCTGGTATTGCACGCCTTTGAGATGTCACGGATAGAGGTGCCCCGGAATCCTCTGGCCGCGAAAAGCGAGATCGCGGCCTGAATGAGTTCCTCTCTCTTGTTTCCACGCTCAGACATGCTTCGCCCTCATTGGGAGGGAAAGATGGTGAAGGGTTTGAATGTGACGGCTTCTTATCCGGTCAGTGGTTGTATCGAACGTTCGATACATTGTCAAGAGAAATCGTCTTCACGTAAGAAACTCAGCAGGTTATCGATAGGCACCCAGCCCATGTCTTGACAAATTAGAAGAGATGTTCTAGTATATCGATACTAATGGGACGGAGCGCTAAATACACCGCAGAACAGTTTGTCGATGCCGCACTTGAACTTGTGGCTGATCGCGGGCCCTCCGCGGTCACGATTTCGGCCGTTGCGGGGAAGCTCCGCGCACCCGTGGGTTCCGTGTATCACCGTTTCACGTCCAGGGATGTTCTCCTCGCGAAGCTCTGGTTACGTACCGTGCGGTCCTTCCAGCTAGGATTTCTCGACGCACTTCGCCGGGGAGACGGCCTGGAAGCTGCCCTTTACACGCTCCAGTGGGTGAGGGCTCATCCGAAAGAGGGAAAGCTCTTGCTGCTCTATCGCCGAGAGGAACTTGTTTCAGGCCCGTGGCCCCAGGAAATCCAGAGCGTGGCTGCAGATCTTACAGCTGAATTGGACAGCGCTATCAAGGATTTCACCCAACATCTGTTCGCCGAGGTGAGCAAAGAAACGCTTCTCCGTACCGTGTTCGCGCTCGTCGACGTGCCATATGCTGCGGTGCGGAGAAGTCTGCTTGCGGGTGAATCTCCGCCTATTGAATTGGACGATCTTGTGTCAACAACCTACCAAAGCATCCTGGGGAGCCTTCCATGAAGATCCGTAATATCCACGAGCGCACACTTCCCGGACCGATTGAAGCGGTTGCCGGGTTGCTTGACAGCCTCTCGGGGCCGCAGGACCGATTGTGGCCCGGCGATCTGTGGCCGCCAATGAGGATGGACGCTCCGCTCCGCGTAGGTGCGGTTGGAGGACACGGGCCGGTGCGCTACCGGGTTTCGGAATACTGTCCGGGGCGCAAGATCGTTTTCAGCTTCGACAATTCAGGGCTGACAGCCGGATTCGACGGACAGCACTACTTCGAGGTTTTGCCGATCGGCGGGCAGGTCACGCTTCGCCACGTCCTGGAAGCCAGGTGCGGTCTGGGCACATGGCTCCATTGGACCGCAGTTATTGAGCCCCTACACGACGCGTTACTGGAGGACGCCCTAGACCGGGCTGAACATGCGTTGAATCCGTCATCGTCCGCATCCACTCCGTGGAGCCCGTGGGTGCGCCTTTTGCGCTTTGCCCTAAGAGCGAGGTAAGCCTGCAGCGAGAAATCCGGCGCGAGACCGTTTTATACCGATGCGCCTTTAAGATAGTAAGACGGGGAGAACCTTTTTGTAAAAAAGGTTCCTCGGCGTTCTACAGCGATTCTCGAAAGTTTTCGCGCAGTGAAATCACACTGCTGGACAAGCCAGTCCCGCGTTTCGCGGGAGCACCCGCAAGCAAATCCGGGACTACTTTCGAGAACTGCTCTATGCGCGCAATCCGACAACCCGGTACAGCGTGATCGGATCTTCCAATCCTTTAAGGAGACACTCCCTTGTGTGGTCCACGAGGAGTCGGCCGTTGAGGTGGGTGTGGACTTCCGGTGACACGAGGACTTCTCCGCCTGCGGTTTGAGACTCAATCCGGAACGCAAGATTGATGGGGCTGCCCAATGCCCCGTATTTCTTGCGCTTTTCAGAGCCTATATTCCCAACAATCAATTGGCCACAATTGATGCCGATTCCCATGCGGAGTTCCGGCAAGGCACGCTGAGCCAATTGCACATTGAGCTCCTCCATGGCCCGCTGCATATCGAGGGCGCAGCGCACCGCACGTATGCAATGATCCTGCAAGTCCTGCGGTGCGCCAAAGAAGACCAGTATCCCGTCGCCGGTGAATTCGTCGATGGTGCCCTTGTGGGCGACGATGATTTCCGTCATAGTTTCCAGGTAGCGGTTGATAATCTGCAGGACCTGGCGGGGCTCAAGGGCTTCGGTCAATCGGGTGAATTCTCGAAGATCGGACACAAGAACCGATATATCCCTCAATTCCCCCTTCAGCTCGACGCCGCCGGGCGACTTGAGTATCTCGTCAACAACCTCTCTACTGAGGTAACGCCCGAAGGTGTCCTTTACGGTATCGGCTTCTTTGAGATCCCGAATCATTTGATTAAAGCCTTCTCCCATGTGGCCGATTTCGTCGTTGGAAACCACCGGAACATGCGTGTCCAGGTCGCCCTTGCGCACCGCGGTCATAGCCGACTCAAAGCTCTGCAAAGGCTCGGATACGCTCTTGGCCAGGAACACGGCGAGCCCCACGGCCACGATGCCGAATACTCCCAGCACGAACCAGATCATATCCGGCATATACGTAAGGAAATTGTCTAATGACTGTTGTCCTGCTTTGATATCGTGGATTTGCTTTAGGGCAAGATGGCTCACGAGTGTCAGGGGCAGGCATCCTATCACCAGCGATACCGCGAGCAAGCGTGGCAGCACATTAATTCTGAACGCCGGCGGCACGGATTCCAAAGCCTTCGCAGGAAACAACGCAGGGATCTTCAGTCGGAGCCACCTTTCCTGTGCAAAGTAGATGCAGAGCATAGTGATCGGGGCAGCAACGAGAATCATCCACGCGGAAATCTTGTGGGATGCCGCGTGCGGCCAGGGATACAGGTCAGGAGCGGCATGTGACCAGGCCGAAACGACAAGAGCAGCGATGATCCATGCTGCCAAATTTGTCCCCGCGAGCTTGACGGGCAGCTTCATGAGCTTTCCCGTGAGCCGTTTCAAGCCCGCCACGTCTTCCGGTCCACGTGGGTCCTGGCGGTCCCGGCCGAGTCTTTGCTTCGCTTCGCGGACGAGCGGCCAAATGAACCGAGTATTGATCGGTACGACGAAGACCAACACGAAGGCGACGACCGCCAAGAAGAAACCCATCCGGCCTCCGAGATACCCAGTCGGGGTTCCGTATTCCAGTCTCGGTATGAGAACCGCAAAATAGACAAAGGTCAGCGCCACTCCCAAGAAATTCCCGAGCATGTTGATGGCAGCCACCGACTTGACAAGAATCGATGCTGTAAAAAGCTTGTTATCTTTCATCGAACGCGCCCCTAGCCGCTTTCGCGGCGTTTTCCAACCACTCCGGAAAGCTTGCCCTACTCGAAAGATCCGCGATTATGAATTGTTACCACACCCGGATAGGAGGCTGCCACAAGGCGGTAGTCAAATTGGATGTAAAAAGGATTGCCAGCGGCTCAGACAGATCCAAATACCGGCCCTCCTGGTGAGAAGGCCGGTGACGCCGGACTTGACCTACGCTGAGAAGCGGCTCTGGCTTACTATCGATTCGTGCTTTGCTCGACGTGGCGCGCAAAGTCCTCAAACGCAGCTTTGGAGTCGTATCGGTATTTGAAGCCGATCTCCTTCTTGAGCTTGTCGTTTGCGGCTACCCAGCGGTATCGAAGAAGATTGAGGGCAGGGCTGGGGAACTCAGTCAGAAACCTCAAGCGCAAATACCAACCCAGATTATTGAGGAACCACAGAACTTTGAATGGCAACGGCAGCGGCACGTTACCCAGGATCCTGACCATCTCATCAGCAGAAATGACCCCGTCACCCGCTACGTTGTATATACCGGCCTTGCCCTGGACGAGAAGCTGATACATGGCTTCCACAAGGTCGTCTTCGTGCACAAACTGAAGTGGCGAGCGTGGAGAAGGCATCAGCACGATTCGTTTGCGTAGATGGTTCGCCAGAGGATTATTGAAACCCGGTCCGACCACAAAGCACGGGCGCACTATAGCTACAGTAATGTCCGGATGCTCTTGAGCAAAGTCCTGCACCAGCTTGTCAACAAGCCGCTTGCACTTGCTGTACGTGAAGTCGTCGTTTCCTCGCAAGGGGCTGGTCTCCGTCAGCGGATCGTCATTATCGGGATGGAACCCGTACGCAGTCGTGCTGCTGGTGTACAGGAGTTGGCCGACTCCCGCTTTGAGCACGGACTCCAGGACGGCCTTTGTGCCATTGATGTTGATGTCCTCCATCTTGGCCTTGTCATGAATTGGAGGCAGCACCCAGGCAGCGTGGATCACGGTGTCCACCCTGTGTTTTCTCATCAAGTCGTCCGATGGAGCGCGCACATCCCGCTGATAAAACGCGAGCTTATTGTTTCGATTCCCAGGCGGGCTCAGATCTACCCCGACCACTTCTTCAACGTCCAGTTTTTCAGCCAAGTATTCGACCAACTTACCGCCGAAATAGCCGGAACTTCCTGTAATGAGCACTCGGTTCACTGGTAGCCTCACTAGGAGCAGGGTGGATCACGCCTTCTGGAGGATATGAATGCACATGGCAGCTTCTTCGAGCCCTATGTTGCCGCCGCCGTTCTCTGCGAGTGCGACCTTCGCGCGTTCCACCTGACGTTTTCCAGCGTCTCCTCGAAGCTGGGTTACCAATTCAAAGATCTGGGCCAGCCCCGAAGCGCCTATCGGATGGCCTCGGCATTCAAGGCCTCCGGACGTGTTGATCGGCTTGCTCCCGCCCAATTGGGTAGCGCCGGATTCGGCAAAGGGTCCGCCTTCTCCGGGAGCGCAGAATCCCATCACTTCGGTCTGGTGGAGTTCTCCGTACGCGGTGGCGTCGTGCAATTCAGCCACGTCAATGTCTTCCGGACCAAGACCGCTGAACTCGTATGCTTGTCTTGCCAGACGTTCGCCGATATCGACACCGTCGAAATCGCGGTCGCTTCCTTGTCCAAGCACGGACGCGGCGATCTTCACGGGCCGCGCCCCTTTGAGTTTCTTCAGGAAACTGTCCGAACAGACTATGGCTGCGGCCGCGCCGTCACCCACTGGAGCACACATCGCTCTGGTGAGCGGATATGCGATGGGAGGATCGGCCAGCACTTCTTCCACCGTCATGGGTTTTTGATACTGGGCCAGGGGATTGAGTGACCCGTGGACATGGTTCTTGGCGGAGATCACCGCCAGCTGCCGCTGAGTGGAACCGAATCGGGACATATGCCAGCGAGCACCCATTGCGTAAGCGTCCATGAAGATGCTTCGCCCTTGCCCAGGGGCTGAATCGTCCTGAGGCACATCGATGGCGAACGACTTGCCCACTTCCAGGATCATTTGCACGTGTGACTGGAAGTTCTCCATGTCCATGCAGGACGCATAAGCCTGCAAAGACTGGAATTTGTCAGGACTGGTAATCTTTTCCGATCCGATTGCAAGGGCCACGTCGAACATCTCCGCTCTCACGCCCATATACGCCAAATGCAGAGCAGTTGACGCTCCAGCGCACGCGTTTTCAACGTTTGTAACCGGAATGCGGTCGATGCCCATGCCTCTGAGCACCACTTGCCCTCGGATGGAATGCTGGTTGGTGAACATCCCCCAGAACGTGTTGGAGAAAAATGCCGACTGGACATGCTGCTTTTCCAAGCCGGCATCCTCAAGGGCCAATCGAATGGCCTTTTCTCCCATGGTGCGAACCGTTTCGTCCGCGTACTTGCCGAATCTGATCATTCCGACGCCGATTATGAATACATCACGCATGTAAATCCTCCTCGCCTTGTAACCGCCGGACTTGCCTGAATATGGTTGAGAAACTGCAGAATTGGCCCCGCTTGTGGGGCTACTGTAGGGGCGTGATTCATCACGCCCGCTAATCGGGCGCAATGAATTGCGCCCCTACGCCTTCCTAATCGTCGTCTCGCTATAGCTTATGTGCGCCGGTGATCATCAGGCTGTCGTTGGCTCCATCCTCTATGAGCGCTGCCCTCGCGTCCCGGAAGATCTTCTCGATCGCATATTCCTTGCTCACACCGCAGCCGCCGAAGATCTGCACAGCGTCGGAAGCGACTTCGAATGCGGTATTGGTGCAAAATACCTTGGAAGCAATGGAATACTGGATGGAAGGGGGCGTATTGCTGTAATTGTAGACCAGCGCCGCACGGGACAAGGCTCGGGCCGCTTCCACTTTCATGAACATGTTGAAGAGCTTGTGCTTGATCATCTGGTGCTCGAAAAGGGGCTTGCCGCCCTGAATTCGTTCCTTGGAATAGGCCAAGGCTTCTTCGTACGCAGCACGCGCTGTGCCGGTAAAGATCGCTCCCATTGCCGCGTTGGCCGTGGCGAGGGTCACGTCCAGCATCGCTTCGTAGCTGTCTTGATCCACAAGCATGTAATCCAGGGGGACTCGTACGTTGTCGAAATAGATCTCACCCTGTGGGTCGGCTCTTTGCCCGAGCTTGTTCAAAGCACGACCTCTGCTGACTCCCGGCACGTTCAGAGGTATGATGCAGATTCCGCCCCCGGCCATTCCCATGGCGGGCTCAATGTTCAAGTACGCAAGCGCATGGGTAGCAATGGGCCCGTTGGACACCCATGCCGACTTCTGGCCGTTGATTACCCATTCGTCGCCATCAAGATGTGCCCTGAGCTGGCCTTTTATCTTCGGGTCGTGAAACAGCTCGGTTCCGGGGCACAGTTGGTCGGTGCCGTGATCCGGCTCGGTAATGGCCCAGCAACCTATGAATGTGGCGTCCCTGTTTTGGCAGAAGGGGTTGATGATTGTTTCTTCCAGGTGCTCGCTGGGCAACATGCACGCGAAGAATGCGGGAAAACATGACACACCGATGGCTATGGTGAAGTCCGCGCTCCCCCAGCCCATTTCTTCCAGCACGATGTGGACTTCCAAAGGGTCCAGCCCGAGGCCGCCGTAAGCATCGGTCATGAGCACGTTATGGTACCCCAGCTCGTAGCCTTTCTTCATCGTATCCCAGAAGAGAGGAGTCTTGATCATTTCTTCGGGGTCCGCGATCTTGTCCAACTCTATGCTCGCGGGTCTGAGCACTTCCGCGGCGAACTTGTGGGCCTGCTCTTTCAGAGCGATCTGCTCGTCAGTGAGCTCCATGTTCAGGTCTAGATACGACACTTCTGCACCTCCCCGGCTAGATTACTTGTAATTGTCATAGGAGTGGACGTTCGCCGCATCGGGCGAGAACTCGTTCCTGAGAACCCTATCTAAAGCCTTCTCAGAGATACTCTTGGGAATATCGGCGACCAGTTGCAGATACGAAGGGATGTAGTTCGGTTCCAGTTCTTTCTTGCACAGGTTGTACACTGACGCGGGGTCGATGGACACACCTTCAAATGGTGACAGAGCAGCCACCAGATCACTTTCTCCGGGCGCTCCTGAAGCCGCGGGAATTCCGTACACGCAGACTTCACTCACCGCAGGATGTTTTCCCAGGACTGCTTCCACGTAGTCGGGTTGAATGAAGTCGCCTGCCCGGCGAAGTTCCGTGCCCTTTCGATAGTCGAAGAAATACCAACCTTTCTCGTCCTTGTGGACCATGTCTCCTGAACGAAGCCAGCCGCCTTTGGTCTTCTCCTGTGAGGCATCGGGCAGGCCCAAATAGTCCACTTTTGTTTCTCCGCGAATCATGCGCGAGATCAGTTCACCCGTTTGTCCGGCCGGAACCTCGTTGTCGTTCTCGTTAACGACCTTGAATTCCATCACACCCGCCACAGGCTTACCAAACGAGCCGATCGGCCCTTGTCCCGGAGGCTTGAACGCGAAACCGCCTTCAACAGCGCCGTACCATTCGAGGATCTTCACTCCGAAGCGTTTTTCAAAGGTCTCCCAAATGGCCACAGGGGTCCCTGCGCTGAGCACCATTTTGACAGGGTTGTCGGCATCATCGGGCTTTTCAGGCTCGTTGTATATGCCGGCCATCATGCCGCCCAACAGGGAAAAGGTGGTACAGCTGTGCCTTCTGCAAATATCCCAGATCCTGCTCTTGGTGAATCTTGGGCTGAAGACCGCTTTGATGCCCATGTTGAGCGCAGGAAAGAACGTCACGGCTTGCGCATTGCCGTGAGTCAGCGAAAGCCCGTTATACAAGCAGTCGGTTTTCGTATACTTCCAGCAGAGTTTGGTCAAAATGTTGAACACCCCGAGACGATTGTTGCGAATTGTCACACCCTTTGGGTCGCCGGTGGTGCCGGACGTGTAGATAATCTGCATGGGGTGACGAACATCCATAACTTGCTGGTCTACAATTTGCCATGAATTGTTATCAAGTGTTTCGTTGAGCGCATGAAAAGCGGACGAAACAGGTACGCTCTGGTCTCGCTGGTACGCGACGGATACAAACTTCACGTTGGGTAGATCGCCGGCCACTTCTTCAATCTGTCCGAGGCATTCGCCCGAGGCTATCACCGCTTTTGCGTTGCTGTTAGTAAGGAGAAACTTCAATCGATCCCCCCGAGATCGCGGATCGATAGGCACCATGATCGCGCCGACGGTTGTCCCGGCAAGGATACAATACGCGAACTCGGGATAGTTTCTCATAAAAACCGCAAACACATCGCCGTTTCCGATTCCTTTGTCGAGTAACAATCGAGCAATCTTGTTGGAATTCTCATATAAGTCTTTGTAAGTGAGCACGTCATCGCCATGCTCGCTTCGCTCAAAGACGAATATCTCTCGATCGGGCATCTCCTCTGCCCTGATCTCGACAAGATGCGATGCAATGGCCTGATTGAGGTGAGTTTTAGATCCCATGGATCCCTCCCATATCCACGAGCAATTACTCTTCAATGGCTCCGATGAAGCCTCGAGTAAAGGTGGGGAATTCCTTCTTGAATATCTCGTTCCAATGTTCTTGTGTCCAATACTTGTGCCTGTCGAAGTACGGATCTTGCTTTGCCACGCTCACGGAAACGCTTACGACGATGTCCACGTCCTCAATGACTTGCATGGCTTTTGCCGCAAATGCGAATGAGCTGAAAACCCGGCAGTGCAGACCCAGACGCCATGCCATCGCAGCGGCCGCGTTTGCAGCTATGTTGAGGTTTAGGTTCCTGAACTGACAACTGGGGCCGTTCGCTGTAAGCGATTCCACTTCTTCAGCCGCGTTCATCTCAGCACAGCTCCGATAGCCGCACGCACCGCAGTTGAAGTTGAAATGCGATCTCCGCTTGTCGCCGATAACCATCAACGCCACAGGTTCTTTCATCAACTCTATGAGGTGCCGTCCGTCGCGGGCTCCCAGCGGGGACATGTCACCAAGCGACAAACAGTATTCGGCTATCTCCTGCATGTCGTCTTTGCTTGCGGTTACAATCTTTATCGTGTTCTTGCCACCGAACCTGAAGCTGTTGTGGGCCGCCACCGCCATCAGCTCCACCGCCCGATCCATGCCTCCGAGAAGAAGATCGTCCATATTGCGTCTTTCCATGTCACTTCCTCCCTTATCTGCCGTCTAGCTGTAGATAGACCTGAATTGCGGCCAGAGCCTCTTGATGATCCGGTCGTTCATGGTGCGCTCGTTCATTTCATCGTAGCGAATGGGAATGTCTCGGAATGGGGATTTCTCGGTGACCGATATTGCCACCGCGAGTGCGAATCCGGTATCTCGGGGCAGGATCTTCATCCTCATCGCGGCTGCTCCTGCCGACCAGAACACGCCGTAATCGATCCCAAGGTTGCGGGCTTGGGAAACGATGCCGTCAACCGCAAACGCAATGTTGTCCGCTCGGAATGTGCAAAGAGGTCCCGTAAAGGCAATTCCCGGCTCTTTGGGAAGGCGTTCGGATTCTCGCATGTATTCGCATGTGAGTTTGCCGCACATGTTGCAGTTGATGTCCGAGGGGTCGGTCAAGCTTCGCAACGAAGTGACGATGAGCACTGCGTCTGCGTCGCGCAGCATGGCTGCATCTCTTTTGAAAAACGCCCAACCTGCGTTCAAGTCCGCCATGCCTTCGATTTGCTGACACAAATCCTCGATGTCGCACTCGTCGTCGATGATGTGAATGGTGCATTCGCCGACTCCGCCGACTCGCGGGGATGTGGTCCCCGAAGCCAGCAGAAGCCTCGCAGCCATTTGAGCAGCTTGTTTCCTGTCTTCCTCAAACTGCTTCAAACTTCGTTCCATGGTCATGTCTCGTCTCCTTGGCGCTTTCTGGACCTCATCCAAACCTACCTCCCTCATCGTATCTCTCATGCGTGCACGCGGAACTCCACGCGGACGAGGTAGGAGAGGCAGTGGAGCGGTTTGGGCTCAGCTAAATCTGTATTCCGTGTTTACGAGCATGGTCGGGATAAGCCTCGTAAGCAGGCTTGAGTAGAGGCAGGAGCTTCAATACCTTCGGCATGGGGCCTTTCACTTTTATCAGCCCCTTGGCTAGAGCTATGGGCATGGATACCTGTTTCAACCAGAACTTGTGGCACGTGTCTCCGCTCAAGGTCATGGATACGGTCGGTTTCAGATCCGCTGGGCCGCAAATAACCTGACCGTCTGATGTCACCCAGATTTCACCGTCAGGCTCGCTTATCTTGAAATAGATGATGAGGTCCGAGTCTTTGACCTTTTGCCCGAAATCCGGTTGACTCATGAGCATCCTAAAAAGATTGCCCAGCACGTCGTACATCTTGTCGGTGCTTTCAAATACTGCCATTTCTCAAACCTCCTTTGTTCCGAACGTGAGAGTTCGCCGAAGAGGCCCCGCGCAAAGCAAGGGCTTCCGGGCCGATTCGACTTTATGCGGACGAAACTTGTTGCATAACGGCAGCTTTGTTCCGGGCTTTGCCTACTTACCTGAAAATGCTCAGTCGAGTGCTCAGAGCGAGTCTTGAAAGTTGGTGCCACGGATGTGCGAAGCTCATCCGTGCACGGACGAGTCCTGCGAGGCGCGGGACACGTCCGTGGCACCTGATGTTCAGAGGCATTTTCACGTTCTGTTGTGACCAAGAGGTCATGGCCTTTCAGGAGATTCATCTACCAGTGCTGGTTTCACTCATCCGGTTCGAGCCCGACCAAGCGCGTGACTGACAACCGAACAAAACCTTTCGCCCATGCCGTGGAATGAGTTTCAGGGTCCAAGAACCACCGGGTGGCAATGCCCTGGTAAATCGCAGAAATGGCTCGCGCGGTCCCATCCGGATCGGCCACCGCGAATCGGCCTGACTCGTTGCCCTCGTTGAGAGCGAGCTTCAGCATGACAACCCAGTTGTTAAACCAATCGCGGAATATGGAGCCGTATTCGGGATCGTGCGTGGCCAGGGACATGCCGTCGAAGAGTAGGGGATAGCCCACTTTGATGTCAGGATCGTCTCGTTCCAGGATCCACGTGAAGGAGAGGAGTTTGTCCAAAGGGTCTGCGCACTGGTTCATAGTTTCTTGGCCGCGGAGGAAGATACGGTTGAAGAATTCCCGGAAGGTTTCTTTGAAGAGTTCGGCCTTGCTGGGGAAGTAGTGAACCAGACCGCCCTTGGAAAGGCCCGAGGCCGTGGCAACGTCTTCCATTGTCACGCCGTTGGCTCCTCGGGCAGCCATTGTTCGCAACGCGGCATCGAGTATCTGAGATTTCCTGATCTTTTCCAGAGTTGGATTTGGGGGCATCCACCGTCTCCATTCCGGCATAATGCTCGGATGTCAGCTTAAAAGGCTGGCAAAGGAGGGATTACTTCTAACGACTGGTCGGTTTACAAACCGACCGGTCGGGTGGAGATCCTACACGAAGAGATTCCCGAAGGGCAAGAATTTTCTTTTGGGGACATGCAGGAGTTCAGTTACACCATGGGGAATTGCTGGTCTCATGTCGTTGCGTAGTAGGGGCGTCCCGCGCCTCGCGGGACATGCGCCCTTGTGATATGTCCAAAACCGGGCGGACGCCGTCGGCCCCTACACGAGCACGGATCGCTTAGCTGCCCTCGTAATGCCGACTCCTGCACCATAAAAGCATCCGTGGGGTGTCACAGTAGCAGCAGAAAAGATTTACACCCCGGACCGCACAAGTGGTACATAATTGAGCGGCAGCGCACGCGATGACCGACTGGGTCACTCGTAGGGCGTCGATCACGGACGTACATCTAACAAGCAGGTGTCACCGCAACCATTCTCTTCAAGGGGGAGGCCAGGCACATGAACGCTTTCTTCGCTTCAACAAGGCCGGGCAAGGTCGTCAACTACAAGGGCACTGAGTTCGAGCTGCCCATCTTGTATTTCCGGGACGATCTCTTTCTGCTCTTTTTTGCTGCGGATTTCGGGCGAGTAAAAGCCGCGATGCCGTCGGACAAGCTTAACCCGGTGAGGATGTTCGGGAATAGGGCTCTTGTTGGGTTTGCGGCATTCAACTATATCGAGACCACCATCGGTCCGTATGGTGAAGTAGGAGTAGTGGTCCCAGCCATATACGGAGCCAAGTCCCTTCCATTGGGCCTTTCCGCGTTGCTGGAATCTCGACAGCCAGGGTTCGGCATGGTTGTGCTGCACCTTCCCGTGACCACGACACAGGCACGAGACGGCGGCAGAGAGGGATGGGGTTACTCGAAGTTCGTGGCTGACATGCGCTTCGTTGTCACGCCGGAATTCATGGAATGCCGTCTGTCAGAAGTGGATCGTCACATCCTTACCATGAGCGTGGCAAAGCGAGGTCTGGCAATTAGGGACTCAAGACCCCTCGTTACCTTTTCGGTCAAGGATCGGAACTTGATCAAGACCACAATCCCGCAAACCGGCACGTACAGATTCTCCATGTATCCACGAGGGTCGTACGTCCAGTTCGGAGACCACGAGGTCTCCCGCTCCATCCAGGAGCTAGGGCTTTCTTCCAGGCCCGTGCTTTCTCGTTATTACCTGGAACGAAGCGCTATCCTGCCCGTGGGTGAGGTGATCGAGCAAGGAGTGCGGCCTCTGGAAGGTTACTACGGGCAGGAGCGTGACGGAGAGCACGCCGTCCTGTACCGAGAGGGTAGTTCTGAAGCCATTTGATTCACTTGGAAACGGGATGTGTTTCAGTTGGCCAATATAGTGGGCATCGGCGCCACCTGGAATCCGGCTACTTCCAGGGCGGATCGGACGGACTGGACCAGCTTCAGGGCTTTAAGCGTATCTCCGTGCACGCACAAGGTTTGATCTTCCGGATCGATGACTGTTTACTTACAACAAATCTCTTATGGTAAGCGCGAGGGTCTCCACCGCAGTTTCGATCTCCGAGCGTTCGATTACGAACGGTGGGCCGAAGACGATTGCATCGCCATCTTTTCCCGCGAAGCCGCTGGAAAGGTATACAAGGACTCCTCGCTCAAACATGGCTTCTCTTATTCTCTCCGCGACCTTCTGTTCTCTGGGAAAGGGCTTGAGGCTCGACTTGTCCTGTCCCAGCTCCACACCCCACATGAGTCCGATGCCTCGTATTTCGAGCACATGCGGTGAGTCGGAAAGCCGTTGCTTGAGGCATTCCTCCAAATATTTGCCCATTTCTGCTGCTCGTTCGACCAGACGGTCTCGCTCCAGAATGTCAATGACCGCCACTCCCGCGGCTGCGGCGACCACATGATGAGAAAACGTTCCCCCATGCACGAAATTGCCGCTTCCCTTGCGCATAAGCTCAAGGTATTCACTCTTTGTGGCGACCGCGGACAGCGGCACCGCACCCGAACTGATGCCCTTGCCGAGGGTCATGATGTCCGGCGTAACGTCCCAATGCTCACATGCAAACCAGCGCCCTGTGCGCCCCATGCCGGCCATGACTTCGTCCAGGATGAGCAGCACGCCGTAACGATCGCAGATCTCGCGAATAAGCTGGAGATATCCCGGCGGAGGAGGATAGATTCCAAGTGTGGCTCCACTCACCGTTTCCGCAAGGAATGCGGAGACCGTCTTTGGCCCGAGCTGCAGGATGGTATCTTCAAGCGCGAGAGCGCATCGCAAGCCGCACTCAGGCAAGGCGAGCCCATACGGGCAGCGCAAGCAATAAGGAGGCGGGATATGGACAACGTCGCTCAACAGCGGCGTGAACGGCTCACGGAAATACGTGCGGCCCGACGCGGACAGCGCCCCGAGCGTCAAGCCGTGATACGATTTCCATCTGGATATGAGCTTGACGCGCTCGGGCCGGCTGCTTTCCACATGGATCTGCCGGGCAAGCTTGATGGCGGTTTCGATCGCTTCCGAACCCGAGGACATAAAATAGAATCGGTCAAGCCCCTTGGGAGCGTGCTTCGCGAGCCGTGATGCCAGGGCCTCCACGACCTCGGTGGAAAACAGGCTTCCATGTATATAGTAACAGCGCTGCATTTGGGCCTGCACAGCACGAAGAATTTCTTCGCGACCGTGGCCCACATTCACCACGAGTGCTCCGCCACCCGCGTCCAAGTAGCGCCGGCCGTTCTCGTCTTCTATCCAGACTCCGTGTGCCTTTACAGCCCGAGGAAGGGGCTTGTCCAGCCTTCGGGGAAAAACGTGACCAGGAGGGATGTTCATGGTGCTTGTGCCTTCGGACCTTGCCAACTGGACTCGAATCACCCTCCCCGTCCCCCTCCCATCAAGGGAGGGGGATTTGGAACCCTCTCCCCTGGTGGGAGAGGGTAGGGAGAGGGGGAGAAATAGTTAGCAAAAAGGTTCAGCCTTAACGCATTGGACTACATACACATTACTTTGCTTTTAGCCCGAGGATTTGTCGAGTTTCAACGCACGTGGCGATCTCTCGATCCAGGATATGCGCCAACTTCACTGTTCGTTCCACAAACTGTGCGTTGCTCTCTGCCTTTACGCCCCGTCTGAGATACAAGTTGTCTTCGAAGCCGACACGCACGTGCCCTCCCATGAGCATGGCATGGGTCGTGATCGAGAGCTGCATCGGCCCCACACCCAGGCAAGACCACAGACACCCGGACGGCAAACGATGCCGCATGTCCAGGAGCGCTTCCACTGAATCTTCTATGCCCCATGGGATGCCCATACAGAGCTGAAAATACGCAGGAGGCTCTATGAGGCCCCGGGCAACCAGATCTTTTGCCTGCCGCACGTGACCCAGATCGAAAACTTCCAATTCAGGCTTGACCCCGGCCTCCTTCATGGTTTTGGCCGCGGTTTCCACCCAATCCGGAGGATTGATAAAGACCCTTCCTCCGCGAAAGTTGAGAGTGCCCACATCCAGGGAACACAGATCGGGCCCGATCTGCACGGGCATCAAGCGCTGCTTTCCCACGTCCGGGCCTGTGATATTGAATCCGCTCGTGGTCAAGTTGATCAGCATGTCGCTCTCGGAACGAATCCGTTCCACGACTTCTGCAAAGAGCGCTCGTTCGAATGCCGGGGCTCCTGTCTCGGGGTCTCGCACATGAACGTGAACCACAGCCGCACCGGCCCTCCAGCAGCGGAGGGCTTCGTCAGCCAGCTCTTTGGGAGAGTAGGGCACATTGGGGTTTTGATCGCGGGTCGGTCCCGACCCGGATACTGCTACCGTAATAATAAGCTTTTCCAAAGGATTTCCTCAGGAATCATCAGTGCGCAAGGTATGCCTTGACGATATGTTCATCTGCAAGGAGTTCGCTGCACGGCGCGGATCTCACAACGCTCCCGGTCTGCATGAGATAAGCTCTGTCGGTGTGGTGCAGAATCTGATTCACGTTCTGTTCTACGATCAGAAGCGTTCGGGTCTGTCCTACCAGACTGAGCACTTTATAGATCTCCTTTACCACCAACGGCGCGAGACCCAACGATAGCTCGTCCACGAGCAGCAATTGCGGCTGGCTCATCAGGGCCCTGCCGATGGCAAGCATCTGCTGTTCGCCGCCCGAGAGCGTTTCCGCGGGCTGATGGAGCCGAGCGTGGAGCACCGGAAAGAGCGTAGTAACCTCGGCAAGCGATTCTTTCAGGCCTTTCCTTGGCTTCGGGTTATACGCACCCATCCGAAGATTGTCCAGGACGGCCATGTCACCGAAGGGTCGCCTGCCTTCAGGAACGCAAGCAATCCCAAGCCGTGAGATCTCATAGGGCGGCAGACCGCTGATATCGCGGCCGTCAAGAACGATGCGCCCGGAGCGAGGCTTTTCCAAGCCCACCACAGTACGAATCAGGGTTGTCTTACCAGCTCCGTTGGCCCCAAGTACAGCGACTTTGTCGCCCCTGCTCAGTTCCAGACTGACGCCGCGCAGGATGTGGTGTTCCCCGATGAACACATCAATATTATCAATCCGTAGCATCAGGCGCCCCTAGGTAGGCTTCAATGACGCGGGGATCTCTAGCCACATCAGCAGGAGTCCCTTCGCAAATCAGCAAGCCTTGGTTCAGAACGAGCAAACGTTCGCACAGGGTCATGATCGCGCCCATAACGTGCTCGATCCATACGATGGTAATGCCTCGCTTATCTCGGATGGATCGGATCAGATCCATAGCCTGATCCATCTCAATGGAGCTTAGGCCTCCAAGCACTTCGTCCAGCAGCACCACTCGCGGCTGTGTAGCAAGAGCGCGCGCCAATTCGAGACGCTTCTTGTCAATGAGGTTGAGCGACGACGCCAGAGCGGGCGTCTTTCCGGGGAGCCCTACGAAATCGAGCAACTCGCGAATCAGACCCGGCTTTTCCGAATCCGGAACCGGTAGGCCGCGGCCGATCAAGGCCACGAGCACATTTTCGTAACAGGTCATATCAGCGAAAGGTCGAGCTACTTGAAACGTTCGGGCCAGGCCGGCTCGACAAATCTGGTGGGCCGGGACCCCGGTAATGTCCTGTCCGTTGAACTGTACGCGACCATGGTCCGGGGTTATGGCTCCGGCGATAAGATTGAAGAGCGTGGTCTTGCCCGCGCCGTTAGGCCCTATGAGGCCCAAGATCTCGCCCTCATTCACGTGGAACGAGACCTCTGATACGGCCTTCAGACCGCCGAAACTCTTGCTCACATGGTCAACGACCACAACATTCATCTATGGAATCCTCAAACGGAGCCGCGGAATCGGCGCCAAAGCCCCACCACTCCTTGAGGGGCAAATCGAGCCGCAGCCAGGGCCACCAGGCCAAAGATTAGAATATGGTATTCGCCATAAACTCGTATGTACTCAGACAGTGTTTCCAGGAAAAGAGCCCCAACAACAGGACCGATGAACGTTCCCATGCCTCCGATAACGGTCATGGCCAGGACCAGGAACATCAAGTCCAACGACAGGATGTGCGGCGTTATGAGCATCAGGTAATGCCCGTAAAGGGAGCCAGCGAAGCCTGCCATAGCTCCCGCAATGACAAACGCGGCAATCCTCACCCGCACTACCGGAATTCCCAGAGAAGCTGCGGCGGTTTCGTCGTTCTGAACCGCGCGGAACGACGTGCCCAGGTCCGAGTGCAAGATCCGGCGGATCAACAGCAGGATCAGGACTGCTCCAACAAGCAGCACATAGAAGCTGACAGTCTTGGAGTATTCCCCAAAGAGCGGCGGAACCTTGAGGCCCATGGTCCCGCGAGTGATCTCATATTCATTGGTTACGATGATGCGGAGGATTTCCGAAAATCCGAGAGTGGTCAGGCTCAGATAAATGCCGCCCATGCGAATGCACAGCGAACCAAGGGCAAGACCGAGTACGGCCGCCACCGCAATTCCGATGGGCAAGCCCACCAGCGGAGGCAAGCCGGCCTTGGCAGCCAAGATGCCCGATGTGTAAGCCCCCACGCCAGCAAACGCGGCATGAGCGAATGACACCTGACCTGTGAACCCCGCAAGGAGGTTCCAGCTCGACGCCATCATGACATAGAACAGCCCCACAATGGCCGTGTGGAGCCAATACTGTCCGAGAAACAATGGGAATGTGGCAAAAACACCGAGGACAACTATCCCGGCAACTGCTAAGGGCTTCCTCGTGTTTGCCGTCAAAGTCTCCATCGTGCGATCATCTCCGAATAAGGTCTCTGCTCTAGCCCTTTGTTTCGACTATCCCTCGTCGCGAAGCCCAGTTTTGTCTGTAGCAACCATCCCCGTCCTGACGCGTGCGTCAAACACCCAGCGCTGGAAGCGCTGGCAAATGTCGGGAGTTCTTGGGGAGGGGTCCGGGCCCCGCGAAGCGCGGGGTTGCAAGAAGGGCCTCCCCGGAAGATCTTGCCAAAACTCCTCGCTTTGGGATCCTCTCTATGCTCGTTTGCGACCGAACAAGCCAGCGGGTCGTAAGAAGAGCACCGAAATAAGGATAACAAAGCCGAAGAGCTGCTTGTACGCGCTGGAAATATAGGCTGCTCCCAAATTCTCCATCACGCCCAGCATAATTCCACCTACGACGCATCCTGCGAAAGAGCCCATTCCCCCGAGGACAACCACCACGAAAGCAGTGAGACTCACACCGACGCCGATTGTCGGCGTAACCGGAAAAATAGGGGTCAAAATGACACCTGCCGCGCCTGCCAACGCACACCCAAGGCCGAACGCGAGCAGGTTGACTCTCTCAGGGTTCACACCCATGAGCGAAGCCATATCTCGGTCGATGCTCACAGAGCGGACCACTCGCCCGAACCACGTGTACCGGATTAGTACAAAGAAACAAACGATCATCACCAGCGCAAGCACGAAGCCCAGGAGGCGCTGATTGCCGTACATGAAAAGCGAAAAAACGTTTGTGGCTCCGGTGACTAAGTTCGGAGGCTTACGCGGATAAGGCCCGAAAATAAGCAGGTATGCGTTTTGCAAGACGATCGACAAGATAAAGGTAACGATCAACGAATACATTTCGTTACCGTACGTCGGCCGTATGAGCGTTCTTTCGACGATCAACCCCACAACAAACACACACAAGGTCGCCACGATCATCGCAAGCGCCGGGTGCATACCTAGGGCAGTCGCAAACAGAGCGCTGAAGTACCCCGCGAGAACGTACAGCTCGCCGTGAGCAAAGTTCACGACGTTCATGATCCCGACGATCAGTGCCACACCCAGCGCAAAAAGGGCGTATATGATCCCCATGACCAATCCGTTGGTCAGATAGAGCAAGAAATCACTCATTACGGGGCCGTCTCCGTGTACAGTGATTCAGCGATCGGCCTTAGAAACGATCCGGAGCACTCGGTTTCAGTGCTCGGTCCCGCATAGGCCCGAGCACTTTCGCATTACTTCTTCTTAAGCTCGCCGGTAGCAAGGTTTTTCGGGAAAACCACCACTTGTTTCTTATCTTGCCACTGGACGACGAGCATAGGCGGCTGCCATTGATGGTAACGATAAGATCCCGGTGTCAGATCGAACTTGACCACGCCACTGGCGATGGTCAGGTTGGTCTTTTCCAGGGCGTCCACCAACTTGTCAGCCGCGGTCGCGCCTGCGCGATTAATTGCATCCGCAGCCAGCAAGACCACATTGAACAGCGATCGGGATTTGTAATCAGTGGGATTTTGGCCGAATTTCTTCTTGTAAGCCTCGTAGAATGCTTTGTCTACGTCAGTCACAGGCTTATCCACGTTCATGGAGGAGACGAACAGCTCCAGATTGCCCGCTGCGCCGACGTTTTTCCAGAAGTCCGGCCACAAGCTGGGAGGCCCTGCGCCATCAAGCACCAGCGCGGTTTGAGGAGCCAGGCCGGTTTCATTCGCCTGAGCAATAAAGTAGTGGAGGCCGAATCCGTACACAAAGGCCAACACGAGATCAGGTCCGAACTGTTTTACCTTGTTCAACTCGGTGTAATGATCCTGGCTTTGCCGTTCCGTGACTATGGTCATGGAGGGGATATTGGCCGCCTTGAGCCCTTCCTCGGCCAGCTTCTTGATCCCGAGGCCCCAGTCAGTGTTTTCAGCGACAATGGCCACCTTCTTGAAGCCGTTTGCCTTGATGAAACCCATCAGGCTGTCATTCACCACACCGCTGTTGCTCGGTCCCGCTCGGAAAACGTACTTGTAGCCCTTGGCCGTGATATCGTCATGCCATGCCTCGGCAATGATCAGAGGAACCTTCAGCCTGTTGGCCACGTCGATCTCTGCAAGAGCGGCCGAAGAATGGCTCTCCCCGACTACCATCGCAACCTTGTCTCTTGTAATAAGCTTCTCGATCCCTGAGGCTGCCTTTTCAGGATCGCCCGCGGTGTCTTCGAAGACCACTTCCAGTTTCTTACCGAGCACTCCCTTGCCCGGAGCATTGACCATGTCCAAGGCCACGGCTATGCCTTCTTCAAAGGCTTTGCCCGTCGCTGCTGCGGGTCCGGTGCGAGGCCCGACCACGCCTATCTTGATCGTATCGTCCGCAGCCCAGCTCAGACCGGCCCCGAAGACCAGAGAGAGTGCCAACAAGACAACCAGTGCCCTATAGAGCTTTTTCGTATTCATCCATAACCCCCTGGGTGAAAGATATGGAGTAATAACCGCCGCTTAAACGGCATTCCCAGTGACCTTCACAGCCACCGGCGCGGCGGCATCATAGCAGCCTCCGAAAAGACCAGTCAATGGCAAACCCAGTTGGGGGTGAACGGCGCTTTTTCTCGGATTTCTAAACTGGATTCCTGCTTCCGCAGGAATGACGGAGAGGGGCCCTTGTGTACCCCGGAAAACTTGGTGATCTGAGTGAATCAATGGCCATTGAGCGCCCGTCAATTGACACACTGTGCCGTTGAACGTAACCTACGGCCCAAGACACATAGAACATTCAGGAGGAACCTCGAAGATGGAAGAGACGCGCTTCAGATTGACGTACGCGACTATGTTCGACCCTCCCGACATGCTTCATACGCGGTTTGAAGCCGCATTGGCAAAAGTAAGAGCCGGTCTTGGCAAAGAATACGGCATGATCGTCGCGGGAAAAGACACGTACGCTGACGAGAAGTTTAACGAGACATCGCCTGCTGATACTGACATGGTCCTCGGCGTCTTCCAGCAAGGGACGGCGCAGGATGCGCTAGACGCTGTGGCTGCTGCGCGGCAGGCCTTTCCCGAGTGGAGCGGCACGCGGTGGCAAGAACGCGTAGCGCTGCTCCGGAAGGCCGCTGCACTCATGGAAGATCGGATTTTCGACATCGGTGCGGCAATGTCTTTGTCCGTCGGGAAGAACCGAATGGAATCTCTCGGCGAGGTCTCTGAAACAGCAGATTTGATCAACTATGCCTGCGATCAGATGGAGCAGAATAACGGTTTCGTCAAGGAAATGGGGCAGGATCCTATCAAGAACTGCGTTTCAAGGAACCTCTCCATGCTGCGACCTCATGGTGTCTGGCTCATCATCAGTCCATTCAATTTTCCTACAGCACTTACAGGCGGCCCGGCTGCAGCAGCCCTGGTTACGGGAAACACTGTGGTTCTCAAATCGCCTTCCGATGCTCCCTGGACAGTTCGACTCCTTGCCGAATGCTTTCGGGACGCGGGCCTGCCCGATGGCGTCGTTAACCTCGTGACCGGCCCGGGCGCCACGGTGGGTGCGACGTTGATATCAAGCTCGGATGTGGATGGCGTCACTTTCACCGGATCACACCAAGTGGGCATGAAGATTTTTCAGGAACGTGCTCGGATGGATTACGTCCGCCCGGTAATTTTGGAGATGGGCGGCAAGAATCCCGCCATAGTTTCACGCAACGCAGACCTGGAAATTGCCGCGCTGGGAACCATGAGGTCGGCTTTCGGCCTTCAAGGTCAGAAATGCTCGGCATGTAGTCGAGCCTACATTGAAGAGCCGATTTACGACGAGTTCGTCAGTCGCCTGGTGGACCTCACCGGTAAGATCGTGGTGGGTGATCCCACGCAAAAGCAGGTTTACATGGGACCGGTGATCAACCGGACGGCGCTCGATCGATACAGGGCTTGTGTAAAGGAATTGTCCGCGGCCGGCAAAGTGTTCAGCGGCGGTCTGGTACTCGATTCAGGGGAGTATGCGAGAGGCTATTTCTGCACGCCCACCATCGTGGCGGATGTTCCCCGCGATCATCGGCTGTGGAAAGATGAGATGTTCGTACCCGTCCTGATGGTGACGAAAGTCGCAAACCTGTCCGACGCTATGGAGCTGGCGAACGAAAGCACGTTCGGCCTCACCGCGGGCTTCTACGGCTCCGCTGAAGAGGTGGACTGGTTCTTCACAAATATCCAAGCAGGAGTCGCGTACGCCAACAGGTCGGTCGGAGCAACTACCGGAGCTTGGCCGGGATTCCAGCCTTTCGGAGGCTGGAAAGGCTCAGGCGCGTCCGGCAAGAACGCGGGCGGCCATTACTACCTCCCGTTGTACTTGAGGGAACAAATACACAGCCAAATGATCTGGAAATAGGTTAGGTCGTATAATCTCTACCCAAATCAGGGCCGTTGGCGCAAATGTTGAGTTCTCAGTGGCGAACGACTGTCATTGCGACCCCGCTGAAAAGCGGGGGAAGCAATCTCAGCGCTTAAAGGCAGAGATTGCTTCGTCGTTTCACTCCTCGCAATGACATAGGTCGGCCAACTTCTTCGCGTAAGTGGATGCGTGCGCCGTGGGCCGCTGGTTTTCGGTAATTTTTGCACCTTCCGCCACGGTCCATCCAGGCCCGCTCCTTAAGGGGGTCGCTGTGAAATTGCTATCAGGAACCCGGCCGCACATGTTGTCGGCAATTGGCCTTTGCAGAGTGTGCGTCGCGATTTGCATCGTGACCCTTGTACTCAGCCATAGCCAGTGTAACGCCACAGAGCCTGGGGCAGCTATCCCCGACCGGAGCACGGTCTCGACGTATGTCGATCCGCTTATCAAGGAAGGCGGCTACGTCGGCGTGGCGATCGGCATCGTGACCGCGAGCGGCTCCAAAGTTTACGGGTTCGGCAACGTCAAAAGGCAACGGCCGGAAAGACCATCGGGTGAAACCGTTTTCGCCCTGGCCTCGGTAACAAAGACCTTTACCGGCGTGCTGCTCGCTGACATGATTCGCCGCGGCGTTGTTCGCCTTGACGATCCAATTTCTCGGTACTTGCCGAAACGCGTGCTGGGGCCGCGGAATCCTCTCGCGTCCGTGACCCTCTTGGATCTTGCTACGCATACCGCAGGCTTTCCTAAAAATCTTCCCCGTGAAGTTGATTTTCCCGCGGAGGAACCTCGCGGACCGCTTACCGTGCGCCAGTTGTACCGATTCCTGAGGACTTATCGCCCTGGCGCCCAACCGGGATCTGAATTCCACTATTCAAACATCGGCATGGCGCTGCTTGGGCACATTCTGGAACTCGCCGCAGGACAGTCTTACGAAACGATGGTTGAGGAGCGCATCTGCAAGCCGTTGGGAATGAAGAGCACGCGGGTGGACCCTACTCCTGCTATGGCTCGCAGGATGGCCCAGGGGTACGGCAGGGGACTCAATCCGGTGACTGTGCAGAAATTCGACGTGGGAAAAAGCTCCGGAGGGCTCTATTCTACCGCGGACGACATGGTACGCTATGTCGCGACGCATATGGGGCTTGTGAAAGCGGACATCGTTCCGGCTATGGTGGACGCCCGCACCCCCCATCGGCAAGTCCCCGGAAAAAAGGACGCATTCATGGGACTTGGCTGGCATATACGGCGTGTTCGCGGCATTGAAATAATCACGAAAAACGGCGGGGTCCGTGGGTTCCAGAGTTACGTTGCTTTTGTGCCGAACGCTCAAATCGGAGTGGTGGCGCTGGCTAACGCGAGCCCTGAAGGCCGGGAGCTTGACCGGGCAGGCCGAAGAATTCTTTTTTCCATGCTTGACGCGGATGCGGGGCTTTCGGAGTGATCCCAAAAGCGAGACCAAAACACGCGGCCGGTGTGTTATCATTGCAGGCCAGTGAGGGAGGTGCAGACCATGACAAAAGTAATGATCCATCCTGCTACTTACGACAATGTTCGTGAGGCTGTCGACCGGGCCTTTGAGATCTTTCCAAAGGATGTACAGGGCGAGAAGGTGCTCATAAAGCCCAATGTGCTCCGGGCTTCGCAGGCGTCAGAAGGTATTGTCACGAATCCCCACGTTCTTCGTGCGGTTGTGGAAAAGGTGGAAACGCTACGGCCCGCGTCTCTGGTTGTGGGAGACAATCCCGGTCTGTTCAGTTATGGCGCGAACGAAGAGAGTTTCAGAATAGCGGGGCTGCTGGAAGCTTCCAAAGGGTACTACCTCAATATCGGAAACGATTCCCAGAAGCTTGATTTCAATCCGGATTTCATGCCTGCGGTGAGCGTTTCGCGGGCCGTGTTGGAAGCGGATGTGATCATCAGCCTGCCCAAATTCAAGACTCACGGCTTGACCGTTATGACCGGCGCGATCAAGAACTGTTACGGCTTTCTGCCGGGTGCACAGAAAGCCAAGCTACACAAGGCCGCAGGCAATCCTCAACGCTTCCACGAAGTGATTGTGGACGTGTTTCGGCTCCGGCCACCGGATCTGTTCATTGTAGACGCCGTGGTCGGGATGCAGGGCAATGGTCCTGCCTCTCCTGACTTGCGAGACATCGGCCTTGTGCTTGCCGCTGATAACGCTGTGGCCTTGGATGCAGTCATTGCAACCATGATGGGTTGTGATCCGGCTCGACTGCGATTCCTGCAGAAAGCCAAGGAAATGGGTCTGGGGGATTACAGCCTCGACAAGATTGAAATCATCGGTGAATTGAAACCATTGCCTGATTTCAAGCTTCCACCTTTGGGCGGAGATGCGATCATCCGCAACGAAAACATACAAGCTGTCATTAATTCACGGACGATCTTACGGCCTCAAGCCGACCCTGACTTGTGTACTGCCTGCGAAACCTGCGTGGACCAGTGTGCGGTATCCGCGCTTTCCATGGTCGATGGGCTGCCGGTAGTTGATGCAGACACCTGCATCACGTGCTTCTGCTGCCAGGAGATGTGCCCCGAAAAAGCTATTACGTTGAAATAGCTGATTGGGCGCGTTCGCATTGCATGAAGGACCTGTGGGACTTTGTTCTGCCGGCAAGCATCCGGTCCGAATGATAGCCTTCTGCGCAATCGATAAATCTTGGACTACCAAGTTTTCCCTCGTATGACGAGCCGAAGATCTGTGATGAAGACTGAACGCATCCTCACGATCACAAGGTGGCAGCTGGCTATGATGTTGGTTCTCACCCTGCTCTCATGGGTTGAGATTCCCAGGGCCGTAGAAACGCCAGATATTCAGCAATATGCACAAACGGAATTACCGGGAGGAGCTCTTCAACGCCCTACACTAAGAAGAATGAATGCCGGGACTTGCCGAGGCAAGGTAGTGTCATCTTCGCCTACAGCTTTGGAAGTTGAGGTGACGCAAAACGGCACAACACAGGTGATACTCGTAAGGATAGGTCGAAAGACAAAGTTCATGTCTTTCCGTAGACCAGCACTGGGTGAAACGGTGGAGGTGGAATATAAACCTGAAAAAGGAAGCAGGTTCGGTTATGTCGTGAAGGTGATAAACCCTTAATTCAGTTGAGTGGAGAGCCAAATGAGGGGTCAAATCGCGTCTTCAGCCGTCTCTACCGGGTGGGGATCAACCCGAGATACCGTCTTCCGCACCCCGCGCTATTCGCAGTCGCCGATGGGTAGTTGTTGAGTTACCCGTAGGCGAAAGCTGTCGTTGCGAGCGGTACCAAGTAATCACTGTTTCCGTAGGGGCGGACGGCGTCCGCCCGGTTTTGGGAATCCCGCTAGGGCGCATGCCATGCGCCCCTACCAGGGGATGATATAGGACCAGCGATTCCACCGGCATAACTAAAGGATTACTCGTGGAGGAAGATCAGGGTTGACTCAACGGGTGACCGTGGAGTATGGTCTTCACCTATTGGAATAGCCGTTCCCAATAGAGGCTTGCTATGGCATCACGCTTTTAAGTAAGCCCAAGGGGAGGAGCCTCAGACATTTGGGATCTGTGAAACGGTCATGGTAGTGACCGGAGGTTCCTGGCTTCTTTATCAAATAATTGTGACGGCCGGATTCCGATTCTAGATGAAAGGAGATGACATAATGCTGACTAAATGTGCGACGCTACTTGTTCTCATGGCAGCGGTTGCCTTTGTGACCGCGCCCTGTATTGCGGAAGCTGCTTGATTCGGCTGTTTGCCCTCCTGGTCAGGAGGAACATCGTATGCAGCAGGATCTTACTATGGCGGATATGGAGCCTACGGATATGGACCAGGGGCCTACGGTTACAACGTCGCCCCGCGTTCTGTGAAGCGAACCAGCAAATCCACCAAAGCTAAGACGGAAAAACCCCCCGCCAAGCCTGCACAATAGCAAGAGGCGAGGGTAGGGCGCTGCCCATCTGGGGTTAAGCGCACTTCGATTTGCGGGGACTCCTTTTTCGTGTGAAAAAGCGGTTCCCGCACCCTCCGCAAAAAGCGCTACACATTTCCTTATTGTGCGTGGGTGCTCATATCGCGGGCGATTAGGGCTGCTCCCAGGGCCCCTACAATCTGGGGTTCCTCAGGCACATTTATCGATCCGCCCACCTTTTCTCTGATTTTCTCCACGATACCGCTGTTTTTGGCTACACCGCCGGTCATGGTCACTTCCATGCGTATGCCTACAGCATCCATCAATGGCGCGAGACGATTGCATATGGACTTGTGAATTGCATTGAGTATGTCTTCTTTGGGCGTGGCGCGAGCCACGAGCGAAATCACCTCGGACTCGGCGAAAACAGTGCACATGCTGCTGATGGATACGTCACAGGTGGATCTCAGTGAGAGAGGGCCCATCCGGTCCAGGTCGATTTCCAGGGCCCGCGCCATCACTTCTAGGAACCTGCCCGTACCCGCGGCGCATTTGTCGTTCATGTTGAAATCAGCTACTTTTCCGTCTTGTGAAACGCGGATGACTTTGCTGTCCTGGCCGCCCACATCAATTATTGTTTGCGTCGCAGGAAAAAGATGAACCGCTCCTCGTGCATGGCAGGTGATTTCGGTGACGGTCTTGTCGGCAAAAGGTATGCTCACGCGGCCATAACCTGTGGCCACGGTGAACTTTACATCTGACTGAGCGATGCTTCCATTCGCCAAAGCCGCGGCAAAAGAGCCTTCTCCGGCCGTGCGACTATTCGCGCCGGTGGACGAAATCTGGTACGAGACCATAGTCCCGGTATGGTCGACAATAACAGTCTCGGTGCTCAGTGAGCCCACGTCAATTCCTACGAAATACATTTTCTCGTTACCTGGACTCCTCGTACAACGCTTCCAACAAATGGCCGTACTTGTCTTTTATGACCTTGCGTTTAAGTTTCAACGTAGGCGTAATCTCGCCGTGTTCCTGGGAAAACTCGCACGGAAGGATCACAAATTTCTTGATCGTTTCAAAGCGTGCGAGGTCAGCGTTGACTTTGTCGATTCCTTGCCAGACATGTTCTTGGATTTCCGGGCAGGACGTGAGTTCCTCAAAGCTTTGATACGCGATGCCGCGTTCTTTTGCCCAGGTCTCGGTCTCTGCGCGATCGAGGGTGATGAGCGCGGTGAGATAGTTCTTCTTGTCTCCATGCACCAACGGAAGCGAGACCAGAGGAATCCGCTTAAGCTGATTCTCGATGTTTTGCGGTGCAATGTTCTTTCCCCCCGAAGTTATGATAAGGTCCTTCTTCCTATCGGTGATCACGAGGAAACCGTCTTCATCCCATCGTCCCACGTCGCCTGTATAACACCAGCCGTCCCTCAACACGTCCGCAGTGAGGTCGGGCTTGTTATGATAGCCCATGAAATTGTTGCCTCGAATCAGAATCTCACCGTCAGGCGCGAGCTTCACCTGCACTCCAGGCATAGGCTTGCCCACTGTGCCGAAGCGACATTCCTCGAATGTGGTCATGGTGCCGGAGATGGTTTCCGTGAGGGCATAGAATTCTAGTACGTCTATCCCGATGCTATGGATGAATTCTCCCACTTCCGCGGAAAGCGGCGCACCGGCAGATACGGCAAACGACAGCCTACCGCCAAGCAGTTTACGGATCTTCTCGAAAACCAGCCGGTCCGCGACGCGAGACTTGAACTTGAGCCATGCGGACATCGGTAAGTGGCCTGTGAGTTTCCTGCTCCTTTCGCGGCCGACCTTAACGGCCCAGTGGAATATGAATCGTTTGAGCGTAGAGCCCTTTTCGGCGGTGCTAACGATTCTGTCGTAGACTTTCTCGAAGATACGGGGAACGCTCGTGAAGTACGTGGGCCGCACTTCCATCATGTTCTGGCCGATGGTGTCGATGGATTCGGCTATCGCGAACGGAATGTTCATATAAATGTTGTAATAATACCCAGAGACACGAGGATAAAGATGAGATATGGGAAGAATCATGAGCGACATGTTCATTTTGGGATCGATCTTGATGAGCTCGTGAATCGACCAGAGAACAAATGCGATATTCTTATGGCTGATCATACAGCCTTTGGGCGGTCCTGTAGTGCCCGACGTATACACGATGGTCGCCATGTCATTGATATTGATGTTGCTGATGCGACGCTGGAGCTCTTGTTCAACCTCGTCTCTCGTTCGTCGGCCCTGTTCCAACAAATCCGCAAGAGTAATTACTCTTTGGTCTGCCGGCGAGGCTGCTCCGTCGATTAGAACGATCTTGGCTAGATTCGGCAATTCATCCACATGGGTCAGGATTTTGCCAAGCTGGGTCGCGTCCTCGACGACCGCAAACCTGGAGCCTGAATCGTTCAGGATGTATGCGGCTTGTTCCGCGGTGTTCGTGTGATAGATGGGGACGCCGACTCCGCCCGCGAGCAGCGTTCCCAGGTCTGCGATAATCCATTCCAGACGATTGAACGACATTATGGCCAGCCGATCGCCGGGTTCCATGCCGATATTGATTAGGCCGCACGCAAATGCTTCCGAAGCTTCCCTGAGCTCCGCCCAGGTGAAGTCCAGGTATTGTCCGCCCTTTTGTCGCTTGTATTTGATGACGGTTTCTTCCTGAGAATTGCGCGCGTTCTCAACGAATGCTTCGACGATGGTCTTGTACGACATGGTATTCTCCGACTGCGACAGCGGTCCTCATTGCCCATAGGAGCTGCAGGGGGTTCTAGCTCTTCTTGGCCAGCAGCATCTCCATGAATGCGTCGACTCTCGTCTGGAATTGGTCAACGGAGAAGTTCCGGCTATCCATATGGTCCGCGTCGATTACGATTGAGGGAATTCCGAGTTCGGCCTCAAGCGCTTTCTTGATGTCCATCTGACCCAAGGTAATGGGAAGGCACGATTTGTTGCGATGCAGTATGGCTCCGTCGATGGAGTATTCCTTGCAGGCCTTAACTACCATTTCCACCCGTTTGTCCACTGATACGCAGGAAACCAGCGGATAAGATTTGAGGCTCTTAAGGGCTAATGCCTCAATGGGGCGATCCGTATCCAGGCGCAAGGACCAGGCCGAAGAGTAAGTCTCGGCCACCACCACGCCTCCCATACCTTCAAAATGGTTGAACAGGCCCATGTTGTACCAGAGCGGTATGTTGTCCCAGAATAGCCGGATCTTTTCCTGCTCCAACACCCCAAGGCCTTGGGCCGACTTCTCTTTCACCTCGTCTCTTACGGTGGTGAGGAAGTCCACTGCGGTTTGCGTTCCTTGCCGGGTTACCATGACGAACATGATGCCGATCTCCGCAGCAGAGAAGGGCGTCGGGATGCAGCGACGGTAGGTCATGATCTCATCCCAGAGCTCACATGCCCGGTCGGAGAGCTTTACCACTTCTCTAAGTCTGTCCAGGTCCAGCTTTCTGCCTGTGGCTTCTGAGAGGAAATCCACAAGACGGTTTATTTCAGCGATTGAGTAATCCAGATGATGCGGGAGGATCTCTTCCGTCGGCACCTGCGGTAGATCCGCGGGATAGACCTTTGCTTTGGGGAAGCGCCGTTCCAGTTCTTGGAAGATTTTGATCACCGGAACGCAGCCGCCGCCGGGCGAAAGGAGAATATCCGGCTCGGGCAGGCCTCCCAGAGGCGTTCCTTCTTCATTCATGAGGCCGTGCACGTACCCGATGATATTTCGCATGTACCCGCATAGGTCACGTGAATATCCCATGCCTTCCGCGACTTCGAAGTTCCTTTCCGCGAGGCCGAATGCAGCACAGATCGGTGACCAGTTCTCCGGAAAGACCGGCTGAATGTCCATGGCATAGAATATTTCTATAGCGCCGTTCATGGGAGGCAACCAACCCACGGGCTTTTCTTCAGTCTTTGCTCGGCCGCACTCCACGTAATATTCCGTCACCACGCGGTTCAGCTCTTTGGCGGCTTTGAGCCTCTTTCTGGATTTGCCGGTTTTCTCCATTGGATTTACCTCAACATCTCAAAGAACGCTTCCAGACGCGTCCTCAGTTGCCCTTCGTTGACACCGGTTTCTTCCATTTCTGTTGCGATTGAGGGAATTCCCTTGGCCTTGCAGTGCTCCACCAGGCTCGGATGGTCCGCGAGATGTGGGGTGCAATACTTCTGGAACAGGAAGATGACCCCCTGGGCTTTGGACCGCTCTAGGAGATCCTCGAGAAATGGGAGCCTGTCCGAGACCCTCGACCTGCAAGGACAGGGCGCCCGGTTCATGTACCGATCAATAACCCGTTCGATGGGATGCAATCCGAATCCGGAAGCGGGGTAGAAATTGCGGATGCCCGTGCACAGGTCGTCGGCCACGATCAACCCGCCGGATTCCTCAACGAGGTCAAGGACTTTCCCGTCCTCAACGAGGCTTCCGGAGACAAGAACGCGTGTCCCGCCTCGGTTGGCCGCGGCTGCCAATTCAGCGGCGCCGGCCAAGCGCTCCAGCATCCCAAGGTAATCTTCCGGCGGTGTCACGAACCCGGCCTGGATGACGGCAAGGAACTCGCTCGCGGGAATCGCCAACCGTCCGTCGTAGCGCATCTTGTAGAATTCCAGGACCAAACGCCGGATCTTGCCGTACAACTCTATTGAATCGGCCAGGCTCTGCTCATTGAATCCTCCATCGATCGCCCGGAACTTCACGTTCAGTGCATCGATCTCGGAATGGAAGAAGCGTCGGGAATGCACCGAGTCGCAATAGGGCAGCGCGAGGGTGTGGAAGATCTCACCGGGTATGTTGCGCTCCCAGATTCTCACCACGCCGCAGGCTGCATCGCAGGTATAGCCCTGCACGATGCCTGAAAGGAACGAGTACTCTCCGTTCAGGGCCTTATCAAGAGCCGCCCTCAAGTAAGGACAGACGAAACTGGGCGCCAGGGAATCTGCCTTTGTGAGGGTTCGAGTGCCCCCCATCACCCTCATCGGGATAAAACCCGAGGCGTGGATCAATTCCACAGGAGTGTACGTACAGAAATATCCGATTATCTTCCGATCTTCCGCGGCAAGATTCCGGAGTCGTTGTTCCTGATCCTTGATCGCCTCATAAAAGGGTTCCAGCAAATCGCTCTGCATGAGGACTCCTTCGATCTCAATCCACGGCAGTACGGGCCGACATTACATAAAGAAACGGAAGCCTTCCGTCACGACCAGATCGTTCTCCACTTTTGTCACACCGGGACATTGAGACACAATGCTCTCCGCCTCTTCCTTGTCTGCGTTCTGAGCCACTAGTCCGGTCATGCGCACCACTCCGCCCAGTTCCGCAGATATTCTAATGTCACGAGCCACAGCAGAGGTCAGTTTGCTACGGACGAGCGTCTCAGCGCGCTTGGCAACCGCAAGCGCCTGAAACGTTTCTGCTGACTGGGTCTTGTCGGGAACAGGTGTCTTTTGCCTGATAGCCTCGATCAGCGCCTTTGCGGCCGCTTGCGCAGTATAATGTTGCGTGTTCAGAATAACATTGTACAGGCTCCAGTCATCCAGGTTTGCCATAAAGATGGACTGAATCAGCGCCCGCCGCTCGCGGTCGTATTTCTTGACGAAATCCTCAGCGACGGCCTCGGATGAGCCGCTTCGTTCCTGCACTCGGCGAACTCTCACCCCGAAAGGCGCCACGATCCGGGCAGTGAATACGCCAGGGAAGTCCCGCAAAACGATTTGCGCCCCTCGGCCGATCATCACCACATTCCCGCGGCTGGCTTGCTCAAATGCCATAGCCTCGAAGAGGCTAAGATAGGACGGTCTATCAAAGAAAATGCGTTCGAAGAAGCCCGCGCCATGCTCCTTCTCGTAAGCGGTGCACGCAGCGCTGTATTCCGGTTCGCAGGAAAGCGCCATCTTGTGCAGGCCGTCCCGCCCGACCAGTTCCAAACCCATCTCTGCTGCCACCAGAGCCGCTATCTCATCGCCAAACGAACCTACCTGCCTGGATATTACGACAATGTTCACTGAAGTCCTCCTTAACGACGGAAAGCTTCCCGGTTCCTCAAGCAACCTTCTATGTCTTTCGGGTTCCGTCAGAATTGTATTCATACCAGCCTTTGCCGGTCTTGCGCCCCAGATGGCCGGCAGCCACCTTGCGGCGCAGTATCCCAGGGGGATAGAACTTGGGATCTCGTTCCTCCATGTATACGTTGGTGTACGCCATGAGCTGCACGTCCAGCCCCACCAGATCGGACGTTTCCAACGGCCCCATCCTCCGACCGAATGCCAGCCGGAAACCTTTATCGATATCTTCCGGGGTCGCAATGCTGTTTTCCACGAGGCGCATCACTTCCAGGTTTGTGAGCATATTCGCGCGGTTCAGGACAAAGCCCGCGATATCAGACTTGACCACGATCGGCTCTTTGCCTAAGAAACGCACAAACTCGCCTCCGAACTCAAATGTTTCATCATTGGTGCACACGCCCCTGATGACTTCCACAGCGTCCATCATGGGGACGGGGTTGAAGAAGTGCAGCCCCAGGAGGCGCTCAGGTCGGCTCAAGTCCTTACCGATCGCGCTTATAGGTATGGCGGAAGTATTCGTGGCCAAAACGGTCTGAGCGCCCACGATCCCTTCTAATTTGGCAAACAGCTCTTGTTTGATCTTCACATCTTCGAACACCGCCTCGATTACGAGATCCGCGTCAGCGCCGGCCTGAAGCTCCGTGGACGCGGTAATCCGTGCCATAACGTCTTCCGCTTTCTCAGAAAGCTTGCCCTTTTCAGCGAGCTTACCGACCGACCAGGAAATGGTTTTCATGGCCTTGTCGAGCATCTCCTGAGCAGTGTCCACCATGGTCACCATCAGCCCTTTCTGCGCGCACACCTGCACGATTCCCGAGCCCATAGTGCCCGTGCCGATTACCAATACTTTTTCAATCTTCACCACCAGCCTCCGCTGAAGTGGTCAGGGCCGCATCATCGCGGTCGAGCCACTCCCGTTATCCGAGATCATTGCCTAATATTGCTACAGCGCTGATTTGCGGCGGCCCTCCAAAGGTGTGTGACAGGCCCCGCCGCGGATTCTTTATCTGGCGCTCCGGATTGTCCACCTTTTGTTGAAGCTGTTTGTACACTTCGTAGGTCATGCGCAGGCCGCTGGCGCCGATGGGATGGCCGAAACATTTCAGCCCCCCGTCGATATTCACAGGTAGCCCGCCGTTTCGTGTGAAGAAGCCTGACTCCACGTCTTCTCGCGCCTTGCCCCACTCACTAAACCCGAAATTCTCATAGATTGCCAGTTCCGTGATGGTGAAGCAATCATGAACCTCGGCCAGATCCAAATCTTCCCGAGGGTTCTTGATGCCGGCCATCTCGTACGCCTGCCTGGACGAGTTGATCAGGGAGTCGAAGTGCAACCAGTCAAACCCTGGTCTCAAGTGGGGCAGCATGGAATCCATGGAGATTCCCACGCCCTTGACATATATGGGATCGGGCCGAAAGTTCTTGGCCAGGTCCGCGCGGGTCACGATTGCGCAGGCCGCGCCGTCGCTGTTGCCGCAGCAGTCGAAGAGTCCCAGAGGCCACGAGACAATCGGCGCTGCGATGACTTTGTCGAGGCTTACTCGATTGTGAAAATGCGCTTTGGGTGTGAGGCTGCCGTTCTCGTGGTTCTTAACCGCAATTCGGCCGATCAACTCCTTGCCCTGTTCGTTGCTCAGACCGTAGGTCTGAAAGTAGCGTTTGGCGATAAGCGCGAACGACCCGGGCGCTGTCCGGCGTGCTTCCAGCACGGGACTCATCCCGCGGCCTGCGCCCAATCCTGGATAGCCGGTGTCTTTGAGCTTTTCTACCCCTAAGGCCATGACCACGTCATACAGACCGCTTGCCACGGCCATGCACGCCTCGATCAGTGCAATGTGGCCGCTCGCGCACCAGTTCTCGTTGCGGATCAGAGGAATATTGCGCAGCTTAAGCGCGTCCGCTGCGATGGAAGCTCCTATCCCACCCACAGGCGCGTAAACAGTGCTGAACCAGCAGGCTTGTATGGCTTCGGGTCCTATCCCCGCGTCTCGGTACGCTTCGTAAGCAGCTTCTATGGCCAGGTCGGAGAGGCCGGTGTCCCAGCGCTCGCCGAACTTGCTGCACCCCATGCCAATGATTGCGACCTTATCTTTGATGCTTCCCATGGCTTACTCCTCGCTCACCTGGCCGGCCGGCATTTCCAGAAATAATTATGAAAGTCTCCCAGTTCATGGAACCGCCGGAGGGTGAGCCGCACCGGCATACCCACCTGCACCAGCCCGGGCGGGCAATCGGTCATCAATCCGTAAAAGCGCGCTCCATTTTCCATTTCCACGACCGTTTGCACGACCACCGGATCGTCACTCCGGCCGGCAAGATTGTCTTGAGTGAACGAGAAAACGTTACCTTGGAGCCCGGATAGGCGCACCGGTTCAAATTGATCCACGCTTCGGCAATTGTTGCAGACTCGCTGAATCGGGAATGCTGCTTCTCCGCATTCCAGGCAACGACTGCCACGGCAGCGCAACAAAGAGTCCCGCTCACGCCATGTTGCCGATGCAGAAGGGAGGATTCGGAAAGGCTCGCCGGGCAAGGGTTCGACCGATCCCTTGTAGCTGAGAAAGCGCGCGTAGGAATTCAGTGTGCCCCGCGTGTTTATCAGCTCTGGCACGGACGGCGCCCCGACCTCGGACGAGGTATTGCTGGCGACCCTGAAGAGCAGGGCCTCCGCGCCGTCTCCGTACCCTGCCACAAGCAGCATTTCGCCGGGTTGAGCCTTTTCCGGGGCCGCGACCAACATTAGGAGCGGGTGAGCAGTGCCGGTAAACCCCACCTCGCCGAGGAAGGAGTCAGCTGCCACACCCTCCTTGTCCAGGCCTGTTGCTTTGAGTAGGTCCTTCAGAGATCGCTGATCCGGCGCGGCCAAAACCGCTCGATCCACGTCGGAAGGCTTCAACCCAAGCTTGGCCAACAGGCCGGTGACTACTTCTTTCATCAGAGCAAGATACCCGAGACTCGTAATGAACCGGCCCTCCCCCGTGCGCACGTACGTTTCACCAGGGTTGCGCCACACGTCGGTGATGTAGTCATTCAGGCCATAGCCGCCCACATACTCGAGGGTTTCATTCGACCCACCCACCAGGACAGCAGCAGCTCCATCGCCGAACTGCTGCTCCAGGTCCGAGCGAGGATAACCCTGGCGAGTATCTGCCGCAGCCACCAGGATCGTATCCGCGGTGCCCGCGGAAACTGCATCCAGAGCCAGACGCAAGGCGCTTAGTGAAGAACGCAATGAATGTGCGAAGTCAATCGCCAAAACTCCCCGATCGAGATCCAGCACGGTGGCCAGCAGCGCCGCGGCCTGCTTCTCCAGGTAAGGCGCGGTGGTAGACGCGAAGAAGACACCATTCAGCCTGGAGCGATCTTCATCTCGCAGACATGCGGCTCCAGCCTCCGCGGCCATGGTCAGGGAATCCTCATCGTGGTTTGCCACGCTGCGAAACCCGGATAGAGCGCCTCGTTCCCAAGCCGCCGCTATGACTTTACGTTCCATTTTCAAATAGGGCACGTATCCCGCGGCCCTAACAATACCTGCCATAAATTTGTCCCTCCTCGATCCGCCTTGACTCGTTCGGGTGCCACTGCTGGCTTGCCCAGCAGTGCCGGTGGCTATGCACTGCTGGGCAAGCCAGCAGTGGCACCCAAGCTTGCGAAATCGACTTCTCGTAAAAACCAGACGACTTGCTCTTTGTCACCCAGGTAGTAGCTAGATCGTACGGACGGGCTTGTACTCCCCAAAGACTTCCCGCAGCACGCCGCAGATCTCACCCAGGCTTGCGTAGGCTTCCGATGCTTCGATCAGGAGAGGCATCAAATTCCGATCGCCTTGCGCGCCCTGTCGCAGCGCACCAAGCGCAGCAGTCACCTTGTCCCGGCTGCGTCGTTGACGCAATGCGCGGAGACGCTCGATTTGGTCCTTCTCCGCCTGCGGATTCGATTGGAACAGGCTGACGTGCTGGTCCTCTGCTTCTTCCACCTGATACTTGTTCACGCCGACTACTACTCGCCGGCCCTGCTCTATTTCACATTGGATCTCATACGCGCGAGTTTCGATCTCCTTCTGGACGAAGCCACATTCAATCGCGGCCACTGCGCCGCCCATGTCATCTATCTGTTTAATAAGAGCCTTGATCTCTTCGTACATCCGCTGGGTGAGCGCTTCAACGTAGTACGATCCTCCCAGAGGATCCACGGTGTCCGTCACGCCGGCTTCCTGCAGAAGGATTTGTTGAGTTCGAATGCTGCAGCGTACCGACTCCTCCGTGGGCAGAGAGAGCGCTTCGTCGTACGAGCAGGCCGCGATCGACTGAGCGCCGCCCAGCACCGCTGCCAAGACCTGGTACGCCACTCGGACCGCGTTGTTGATCGGTTGCTGCGCAGTGAGACTCGCGCCGGAAGTCTGGGTATGGAAGCGTAACATCCATGAGCGAGGATCTTTAGCCCCGAAGCGCTCCCGCAGAAGCTCTGCCCAGACCCGACGAGCCGCTCGGTATTTGGCAGCCTCTTCAAAGATCTTGTTCGCTGTGTTGAAGATCCAACTGATGCGAGGCGCAAAGCTGTCAATGTCCAAACCCGCGGCCGATCCGGCCTGAATGTACGCAATGGCATTGCAGAAGCTAAAGGCAATCTCCTGCACTGCGGAGCAGCCTGCCTCCCGCATGTGATATCCCGCTATGTTGATGCTGTTAAACCGCGGAAGATGCTTGCTGCAGTAGGCGAAAATGTCGGTGATCAGCCTGATGGAGGGCTTGGGAGGGAAAATGTACGTGCCACGGACCGTATACTCTTTGAGGATATCGTTCTGAATGGTCCCGTTGAGCACCTTGGGGTCCAGGTTCTGCTTTCGGGCCAGACTGATATACATGGCCAGGAGAATCGCTGCGGGCGCGTTGATGGTCATGGAGGTGGAGAGCTTGTCCAGCGGCAGACCCTCGAAGATGGTTTCCATGTCTTCGAGGGTGTCCACCGGCACTCCCACTTTGCCCACTTCGCCCGCGCTCATGGGGTGGTCAGAGTCGTACCCGATCTGAGTAGGAAGATCAAAAGCGACACTCAGGCCGGTCTGGCCATGTTCCAACAGATAGCGGAAACGACGATTCGTGTCCTGGGGCGATTCGTAACCCGAATACTGGCGTACGGTCCAGGGCCGGACCAGATACATGGTCGAGTGGATACCGCGAGTGAACGGATACTGACCTGGGAAGCCGATTTCCGTGAGATAATCCTGACCCTCCAGCTCGGCAGGCGTGTACAAAGGCTCCACGGTGGCGCCGAAATCGGTCTGACGGCAATTCAGATTGGCAAGGGATTTGTCCCCACGAATCCACTCTTCCTTGGCTTTGCACAAATTTTTGATGTCCATAGCTGCTATACCTCAGTTCGTCGCACGAGCCCGCGCACGTTCGGCTCGATCACAGGCCACATTCTCTCGCGATCACCATTTTGTGCACTTCGGAAGTTCCTTCGGTCACAGTAAAGAGTCGGCCATCGCGCCAGTGCCTTTGGACCGCGTATTCCATCATGTACCCGTATCCACCGTGGATCTGCATGGCGTCACTCAATATCTTTTGCAGCGTCTCGGAGCAGAAGAGCTTTACCATGGAGGATTCTTTTCGCACATTTACTCCGCGGTCATAGAGATGCGCGACGTAATAGGTATACGTACGCATGATATCTACGTGCATGGCCATTTCAGCCAACTTGAAGCGAGTGGCCTGGAATTCGATAATGGGCCTCCCGAATTGCACTCGTTCCTTGGCGTACTGCGCGGAAAGCTCATATGCCGCCTGCGCGGTCCCTGTGGACCGACTCCCATAGGTAATCCGGCCCGAAATGAGGGTGTCGTCGATCTGCTTGAAGCCGCCACCTTCTTTACCGCCGATCATATTTGATGCGGGAACCACACAATCTTCAAAAACAAGCTCGGCAGTTTCGGTGCAGCGATTGCCCACTTTCTTGAGCTTTGGAGAGACCGTGAAACCGGGCGTGCCTCGCTCAACAATGAAAAGGTTAATGCCTTCCCCACGGCGGTGCGGCTGCGTGTACGCGGCAACCACCACGTAGTCGCAGATGGGGCCGTTGGAGATAAACATCTTGACGCCGTTGATGATGTAGTTTTCTCCATCCCGTTCAGCTCTGGTCTGAAGAGAAGCTACATCCGATCCGGCATTGGGCTCTGTCAATCCAAACGCGGCGATCTTTTCGCCCCTTATGGCCGGGATGAGAAATCGTTCCTTTTGTTGCTCGGAACCATACTGATAGATGGGCATGGTGCCTAAGCCGCTGTGCGCAACCACCGCTCCGGCAATGCCGGAGCACACGCGTGTGAGCTCTTCGACCAGGATGCACTCAGCTATCTTGTCCGCACCCCCACCCCCGAGCTCTTCCGGATATCGAGGGCAGAGGAATCCATAGTCTGCCATGAGCTTGAAGAGATGCTTCGGGAAAGTTTCGTTTTCTTCGGCCTCGCCGACCAGAGGCACAATCTCCTTTTCTGCAAACGATCTGATAGCGTCACGGAATATGCGATGTTCTTCAGTAAGTTGATACGTCATATGTTCGAGGCTCCTTCGAGAACCGCGTTGATTCGGAAACTTGTGACGGAATTCGATTGAATTTCTTACGATATCAATGCTGAGACTCAGCTTCGCGAGGCTGACTTAGCTTACTCCGCCCAATAATATGTTCGGCGCCTGCCGAATGCGGAGGCTGTTTATGACCCGTGCTCGGCCCGAGGCAATGTGCTTCTTTGTTGCGTCAATCGCGGCCTGCACATCGCCTCGACTCAAGGCATCCAGGAGTGCGCGATGCTCCCGGACTATCCCAAGAACCTGGTCGTTGCTGAAGTATTCGGGCCGATATTTCAGGAAGAGCTTCTCGAAGATCTCCTCCAGCATGGTATAAATCACGTCATTGTGAGCAAAGTCGGCAATCTTGAGATGGAAATCCGCGTCCACCAGGATCAGCCGACGGCCAATTAGATTTTCGGCTTCCATGCTGTGCTTCTTGAACGTCTCTTTGAATTGGCTGACGACCCGGGGGTTTAGGTTCTCTACGATCCGAGGAATGATGTATATCTCAAGAGCCTCACGGGCCTCATAGAGCTGAGCAGCCTCTTGTTCGGTGATTTCGCTGACGAAGTAACCTTTGTTAGGCACGTACGTGACAAAACCGGAGGTCTTCAGCCGGTTGAGCGCTTGTATGACGGGGGTAACGCTCACGTTCAGGCGTCGAGCCAGGTCTGTGTAGATGATTTTTTGTCCCGGAGCTAGAAGGCTCGCATACAGCATATTGCGAATTTTTTGGAACGTTTCCTCGATCGCCTCGCCCCGTTTTGGTAGCTCGCCGTTATGTTTCTTCGTGTTCTGCATTGGTGTCACATGGTCTCCGCTAATTACCGGCTAATGGACGAATTCCCGGCTGCAAGTTCTGCTGTCAGACAAACCGCTCGGGATAGAGCTGCTTGAGCTCATGTTTAACCACCTTGCCTGCCGCGTTCATCGGCAATTCGGGGATAAAATGTATCCCGCCTTTGGGCAGTTTGAAGTCGGCCAGTTTCTCCCTGAGCATGGCCATGAGCTGTTGATCGTCCGGCAGATGCTTCCCCGGTCTTAGCACTACGAAGGCTATAGGAGTTTCGCCCCAGATGGGGTGTGTCCGCCCAACGACCGCAGCCTGAAGCACCGCGGGATGAGACTGTAGAGCATCCTCGATCTCCTTGGGGTAAACGTTGAAGCCACCGCTGATGATCAGCTCCTTTTTCCGGTCCACCAGGAAAATATAGCCCTGTTCGTCCATATACCCCACGTCACCAGTATGGTACCAGCCGTGACGAAGGGCTTCCGCGGTGAGATCGGGCTGTCGCCAGTAACCGGCCATTACGTTGTTTCCCCTGATCACGATTTCGCCGATCTCACCCGTGGGAAGTTCACGATCTTCGTCGTCGAAGATGCGGACCTCGGCATTTATGCTTTCGTGGCCGATGGAACGGAGCCTGGCTTCCATTTCGGGTGAGCCGTCCAGCATGTGGTCGTATTCACCCAAGATCGCGATGTACCCGGCCGAGGTCTCTGTGGCTCCGCACGCGCCCACAAAACGCCAATCAAATCGAGCCAAAGCTCGCTTGAGTACGTTAACAGGCATGGGTGCGGAACCATAGCACACAGTGCGCAGGCTGGAAAGGTCGAAGTCCGCGAGCTCCGGGCACTCCAGGAGCTTCAGAAGCATTACAGGGATCAGCAATGCGGTGGTGACTCGCTCACTCTCGATCGTGGCCAGGTAGTCCGCCGGGTCGAACTTGTTCAACAAAACCACGGTATTGCCCCGGAATGTGCTCGCTAGAATGGTGCCCACTCCGGCAGCCTGATATATGGGCGCGGCCACGAGCGCTACGTCGATGCTCCTGGTACGACGAGAAATGGCCGACGCGTGAGCGGATGAGAACAAATTTCGGTGAGTCCACATCACCCCTTTGGGCTTACCTGTGGTTCCGCTGGTGTAGATGAGGGCCGCAAGGTCGTCGTCTCCGCGGTCGGGCTCGATCCGTTCTGCGGAGTGGCCGTCCAGGAGGCTATCGAATGAATCAGCGCCCTCGCGGCCGATAACAAAAAGATTTTTGCCGGCATCAAGATTGGGAATCTCGGAGAGCTTGGGCAGGTATTCGTGGCCTGCTATCACAAAGGCGGGCTCCGCATCGGCGACGATTGCTGCTACTTCGGGCGGAGCCAGTCGGGCATTCATAGGGCAAAAGACCCCGCCGGCCTTCAGAGCGCCAAAGAAGGCTTGCACATTTTCGACTGCGTTGTGGTTGAGGATGCAGACTCGGTCACCCAAACGCAAGCCGCGGGCAAGAAAACCGCGGGCCAATTGATTGGTACGCCGATTGAATTCGCCGAACGTGAGTCGACGGGAACCTTCTATCAGATAAACCTTATCGCCACAGTTCTTGGCGTTCTTCTCAGGCACATAGGAGAAGAGCATCGTGTTCGGGGATTGCATGTGTTCTCCTACGGGGCGGAAATATCAGGCGCCAGGTCGTCCCGGAGCACTCTTTTGAGGACCTTGCCGGCCGGGGAGCGGGGTAGGGCGGCCACGAAGGTCACTGACCGCGGCCTCTTGAACCCGGCCAATTTGTTCCTGCAATGCAGGATGATCTCTTCTTGCGCGCACACCACGTCCGGCCTCAGCACCACCGTTGCGTGCACTTGTTGCCCCCAGACAGGATCCGGAGCGCCCACCACCGCGACCTCCTGCACCTTTGGATGAGTGGCCAGGACTTCCTCGATCTCTCGGGGGTAGATGTTTTCGCCGCCGCTGATGATCATGTCCTTCTTTCGGTCGCGAATGTAGAGGAACCCGTCTTCATCAGTTTCCCCCAGGTCGCCGGTATGGAGCCAGCCGTCGGTAAATGCCTCTTTCGTTGCCTGGGGGTTTTGATAATAACCGGCAGTGACATTGGGTCCTCGAACCAAGATCTCGCCTATGTGACCGGCAGGAAGATCACAGCCCTGTTCGTCGACGATCCGAACTTCGACGCAGTGAAAGGGCTTTCCCACCGAATCGGTCTTTTCGAGCACGTCCGAAGGCTTGAGCGTAGAGATTACGGCCATGGTCTCGGTCATGCCGTATGTTTCGCCCAGCTTGGCGTTTGGGAAGACCTCCATGAGTCGGCGCTTGGTATGCGCGAGCATTGGCTCTGCTCCTGAGCCCAAAGAACGCACCGATGAAGTATCGTAGCGGTTCAAGTCAGGCAGTTGGAGGATGAAGTTCCAGACCGTGGGCGGGAAGACCAGCCGATTGATCCGTGCCCTTTGCACCGTTTCCATGAGTTTGGCCGGATCGAACTTGGCCACCGTGACTGTGGTGCATCCCAGATAGAGATTGGTCACAAGCAAGGCAAAGGCCGCAACGTGAAACAGCGGAAACACCAGAGCCACGCGGTAATCGGGCGCCAGATCCACCTCCGCAGCGGCTGCAGCGGCTGCCCATGTGCAGGTGCGATGCGAGTGGACCACGCCCTTTGGTTTGCCTGTGGTTCCGGCGGTGTACATGATGCACGCCGCGTCGTTTTCGAGCAGATCCGGCCACGCAAAACCTTCTTGGTTATGGCCTTGCAGCGCTTCCAGGCTCGCTTCTTCCGAGTCAGGCTCTCCGCCGCTCACTACCCACTGATTTACGCGTGGCGTGTTACGGCGCACCGTGTCCACAATCGGCCGAAACTGGTGTTCGTAGATGAACACACTCGCGTCAGAGTTCTTGACTATATGGCTCGGCTCCTCGGCAGTAAGGCGCATGTTCAGCGGTACCAATACTGCGCCCAGCTTCAAGAGGGCCAAATAAAGCTCCAGCACCGTCCGACCGTTGAGAAACAGAGTGGTAACCCGGTCGCCCTTCTTAACGCCTATCGTGTGCAGGGCCCATGCGAGCCGATCGGAATTCTTCAGCCATTGGCGGTAAGTCAAGCGACCGGTTTCGGAGACAACAGCCTCTCTGTCCGGGTATTTGCGGGCTGCACGTTCCAGCAAATACGGTATGGTCATATGGAGCATTGGGCGTGTCTCCAGGCTTGGTCCCGATCAACAAGAAGATTGGGTATCAATCCCTTAGAAGTTCCCTTGCAATGATCATCTTTTGGATCTCGGAAGTGCCGCCTCCGATCTCAATCAGTTTCGCATCGCGCATGTAACGCTCCACGGGATACTCCCGCATGTATCCGTAACCTCCGTGGATTTGAATCGCGTCCAGAGCGGCACGGGTACCCATGACAGACGCGTAATACTTGGCGATGGATGCTTCCTTGGTCAGTTTGCGACCCTGATCCACCAGCGGGCATAACGAGTAAGTGTAGTGCCGCACTATATCCAGGTGAGTGGCCATTTCCGCAATCATGTTGCGGATAAGTTGGAAATTGCCGATGAGCTGCCCGAATTGCCGGCGCTCTCTCGCGTACTTCACCGAACATTCCAGGCACGCCTGAGCAATGCCGATGCTGGTTATGGCGCCGAGAATGCGTTCTTCGTCCAGTGTCTCGAAGAGTATGGTGAACCCGTCTCCTTCTCGGCCCAGGATCTGCTCCGGCCCAACCTCGACATCGTCAAGGAAAACTTCGCCCGTCGGGGAGCAGCGCATACCCATCTTCTTGAAGGGCTCGCCTGTGGAAAGGCCCTTCATTCCTCGCTCCAGAATGAAGAGCGCTCCGCCCTGTGCCCCGTGAGTGCCGTGTTCGCGAGCTACCACCAGAAAATAGTGGGCCTCAGGAGCGTTGGTGATGAAGGTCTTGGAGCCTTTCAGCACATACGTGCTCCCCTTGCGGGTGTAGCCGGTTCGCAGCGCGAGTGCGTCGGAGCCGGCCTCAGGCTCGGTCAGGCAGAAAGCCGCGAGTGCCTCGCCACTGATCACGGGGGGTATGTACGTGGATTTCTGTTTGTCACTCCCATACTTGGAAATGAAATACGCGAAGTTGGTGGTGCACATGTTCACCGACATGCCGAAGCCCGCGGCCACGCGGCAGAACTCCTCCTTGATCAGCGCATTTGTCAGCAAGTCAGCGCCGCCGCCACCGTACTCAACCGGCGACGTGGACCCGATCAGGCCGTTCTCGCCGGCCTTTCGGTACACGTCCATGGGAAATCGCTCGTTCTCGTCGATCTCCCGTGCAATGGGTGCAAGTTCTCTATCCGCGAATTTCCTCACTGTTTCGCGCACCATACGGTGCTCTTCGGAGAGCAGTTCGTCCCACAAGACCCTCATGTCACCCATGTCCTCTCAGGCGCCGGCCGGCTTTCGTCTGGCGATAAGAGCGGTGGTCGTGCCGGTTTGGACCACTTGTCCATGCTGGTTGATCAACTCTTTCTCAAAGGTCATTATTCCTCGGTCCGGTTTTGACGTTTCTCTGAGCTCCGTCACTCGTTGCAGCACATGAACTGTGTCACCGATCTTGATGGGATGGTGGAATTTCCATGTCATGCCCAGGAACGCCAGTAGTGTCCCGTCGGTGATGCCCAGCATCTGCGAGAGGCCTGCATGAATCACAATTCCCAGCATTCCGTGTGCGATGCGCTCACCAAAGGGGCTCTTCTTGGCGAACTCCACATCCGTGTGCAAAGCATTGGTATCCCAGGAGAGCGACGCGAAATTGACAATGTCAGCCTCGGTTACCGTGCGACCTTTGGTCACGAACTCCTGACCCACGTGGAAGTCTTCAAAAAACAAGGGTTCCATTCAGTTTCACCTTGTGCAGAACCATTCTCTGAGCACCCTTTTCAGGACCTTGCCTCCGAAGGTCCCCTTGGGCAGCTCGTCCACGAAATGAATCGTGCTCGGCTTCTTGAACCCGGCAAGATGCTCCTGGCAGTATTGTTCGACGGCTTCTGCGGTTAGGCCGTGGCCTTGCACAGGCACGATCACCGCGCACACAGACTCACCCCATTTCGGATGCGGAATCCCAATAACAGCCGCCTCAGCAATGTCCGGATGTCGGGCCAGCACCTCTTCCACTTCTTTGGAATAGACGTTAAGGCCGCCGGTCTTGATCATATCCTTGAGCCGGTCCACCATATAGAGGTAACCTCGCTCGTCATACTTGCCCAGGTCGCCGGTATGAAGCCATCCGCCCCGCAAAGTACGCTCAGTCTCCGCGGGGTTCTTGTAGTACCCCTTAAACACCGTGGGCCCTCTGACGATGATCTCTCCCGGTTCTCCCACCGGCAGGTCTCGATCGTCCGCATCGACGATACGGACCTCAGTGCACATATAGGCCCTGCCTACGCTTCCCCATTCCGCGGGCCGGTCCTCGGGTTTGAGCACCGTCACAGCGGGTGAGGCTTCGGTCAATGCGTACGAGCTGTAGTATGCTGCGTTGGGCCATAGATCTGTCTGAATCTCTTCCATCTCCGCAGGTGTGAGCGCGCCTTGCGTATTGAGCCACCGCGTCATCGACGTGGTGTCACGGCGTTTCTTTCGGTTGGCAGCCAAGAGCATCCGATAGATCGTGGGGTTACCCACCACAAAGGTGGTACGGTAGCGCTCCACGTAATCCAAATACCCGTCCGGGTCGAACTTCCTGCTGCCGATAAACGTGGCCCCCGCATACATGTACGCCAGGAACCGGCTCATGGCAGCTGTGTGATACATCTGCATAGGGTAGAAGATCGTGTCTTCGGGAGCAGGGCTGTGGTTTTCAGTGGTTATCGATATGATGTTCCACAACAGGCTCTTGTGGCTCAAGATTGCGCCTTTGGGCGTTCCGGTCGTCCCGCCGGTGAAAATGATAAAGGCGTCGTCCTCCTCTTCAACGTGCGAAATGGGCTCCTGGTCGGTGCTCTTGCCGAGGAGATCCTCGTAACTCAAGGCAAAGGCGGGAGCGTTTCCTCCAAAGCAGATCATAGGCCCGAGTTCCGGAACTCGGGCTTTCAGCTCCTCCGCGACCGAGCTGAATTCGTGGTCAAAGACCAGCGCAGAGCAGTCTGTAGACCGCGCCTGACGTTCGATTTCGGGGGTTTTTTCGCGGCAATCCAAGGGAACTGTCACCAGCCCCTTTTTCAGATTCCCCAGAAAAACCTCCATAAGGCTCAGGCAATTGTTGGAGAGCGTGGCCACATGAGTTCCTTTGGTCAGTCTAAGACTCTCGCACGCATTACTCCAGCGGTTCACCCGTCGGTTCATATCCGCATAAGTCGCGCTGCGCTCGTCGTCCAGGCACGCGGCCTTATCCGGGAACTTGCGGGCCGAACGGGCAAACGCTTCACCCAGAGTCATCTCCATCTTTCTGATCTCCCCGTGTTTTTGCCCTGTTGTTTCACTTCCGGAGTCGGGGTCAATCCTTGTTGAGAAGAGGCATCATCTGCCGTGCTTCCTCAACTGTGGCAGGCTCCTTGCCGAGTTCTCTGACTATGCGTACTGCCTTTTCCACAAGCTCCGCGTTACTCTTGGCCAGGACTCCTTTAGAAAGGTACACGTTATCTTCAAAACCCACGCGGAGGCCGCCTCCCAGGAGAACCGCCATTGCGCCCATAGTGAAATGATGCCGTCCGATCCCGATGGCCTGCCAGGAGTACGTTGGGTTGAGGCTCTCGCACATGGCCAGGAGGTTCTTGCACGTAGCCGGGATGCCTCCGATTACCCCCATGACGAAGCTGAACCGATACGGCGGCTCCAAGAAGCCTTGCCGCCTGACCCAGTAATCCACGTTATGGATCATGGAAAGGTCGTAAGCTTCGAACTCCGGCATCACCCTCAGCTCCTTCATCCTTTGGGCGTACTGCTCGATCGTATCGGGCGTATTGGGAAACAGCTTGCGTCCGAAATTCATGGAGCCCGCGTTGAGCGATGCCGAGTCCGGCAAGAGCTCCTCAACCGGCCTTAACCTCTGTTCTACGCTAAGGCCCAGAGTGGTCGCTCCACCTCCGGTGGTTATCTGGGTAATGATCGGACACGCGGCCTTCACGGCAGCCAGATACGCCCTGAAGACTTCCAGGTCGGGGGTGGGCTTGCCCGTGTCAGGCTCACGTGCGTGCAAGTGGACCAGTGCCGCGCCGGCTTCATAAGATCGACGAGTTTCTTCGGCCACCTCTTCGGGTGTGTACGGGACATTGGGGTTATCCGCACGCGTTGGTATGCTGCCTGTGGGAGCTACCGTTATGATTACTTTATCGTTCATGTTCCACCTTCGGTCTCTCGCGATCTCCAGGGTCACTCAAGGGGCTTGAAGTAGAAGTCCGTTATGCAACCGTGGCGTTCTTCACGGAACACGGCTTTTACCCTAGTACCGACTGCGATCTTCCGTACGTCCTCTACCTCCATGTTCGTCATGAGGAGGAAATCGGTCCCGTCGAGCTGCACGTACGCGCAAATAAACGGAAGCTTCCTGATAAAAGCGCTCGTGGAGTAGTGCTGAACGGTGCAGGCTCGTATAGTGCCGGTGCCTTCGAGGCGGACCCATTCAGTCGGCTCGTAGCACTGATTGCAGTGTGATCGGGGAGGACAATATACTTTGCCGCATTTATTACAGCGAGCGCCATAGATTGCTTTGTTGTCGCGTAACTCCCTGAAAAAGCGCGACTGCCGGCCGTAGCTATACTTGAAGATAACCTCCATTTTGTCCGGGATCTCAAGAGGAGCGTCCACGGGGTTCTTGCCGGAAAGTTCAGCGTCAAATTCTCTCTTGAGGTGCTCAAGGGGAATACCGTACTTCTGATGGTGGAATTGGTACCAGGCTTCTCTCTCTTTTTCGTCCATATGAGTCTCCTAATTTTCCAGAACAAGACAGACAGTCCACGTGCAGAGCGTGCCGCCGATACTCTGCACCAGTCCTCGTCGCGCGTTGGGCACTTGACGTTCACCTGCTTCTCTACGCAGATGGGTGGCTATTTCGTACGTCTGCATGATTCCGGTCGCGCCGACAGCGTGACCGCAGCCTATCAGGCCTCCACTTAAGTTCACCGGGATCTCGCCATCCGGCATCACCGCGCCTTGGTCGATCAAGTCACCTCCGCGACCTTCTTCGCAGAAGAAGCAGTCCTCATAAGCCATGATCTCGGTTCCCGTGAACGCATCATGCAACTCGGCCAGATCCAGCTCCTTCAAGGGGTTGGTAATCCCGGCCATCTCATAGGCTTTCTTCGCGGCGATGCGTGATGACTCGAACGTATAGATGTTTGGCCGGTTGCCCGGCATGACGTAATCTGCGGAAGCTCCCAGTCCGCTGATCCACACAGGTTTGTCGGTGATCTGTTGCGCGACCTTCTTGGAAGCCAGTATCACAGCCGACGCTCCCTCAGTGTACAAGCAGTTGTCGTAGAACCTGAAAGGCTCCACGATCTTCCTCGAATTCAAAACATCTTCCACAGTGAGGACCTTTGGTGATTGGGCCACCGGGTTCTTGGTCGCATTGAAGTGGTTCTTAACCGACACTTTGGCCATCTGTTCGTCAGTAGGATTGCCAAACTTCTCCCGGTGGGCAACCACTGCCAGCGCAAAACCGGAAGCTGCTGTTCGCCCCGCGGGATTGTCATAGGTCATGTCAGCGGTGTAGAGAATGGCCCGCAGAACCTCCGGCGTGGCCATAGCAACCTCGTAGTTGTAGCAGTCCGCGCACTTTTCGACTCCCAACACCAGGCAGACGTCATAAAGACCGCTGGCCACTTCCGCGTACCCGATCCTAAGGGCTGCTCCACCGGTGGCTCCTCCGGAATTGACCCGCACCATGGGCTTGAGCCCCAAGCCCAGGTAGTCATGGACAAAGGCATCGGGCTGGTACTGGCGTTGGAAGAAATCGTTATAGATGCCGTATACCGCGCAGTCTATGCGATCCTTCTCGATGCCCGCGTCCTCCAGCGCCATTTTGGCCGCGTCAAAAGCTAACTCGTAGTAAGTCTTGTCAACCCATCTGGCCTTGAATTTGGTGCAGCCCATACCCACAATGGCTACGTCTCTCATGTTTCCTCCTCGAACGCGACGACCCCAACTCTCCTCGCCCTAACGTTGATGCATCATCGAAGGCAAATACATCACGATTTCGGGAAAGATAGTGCAGATGAACAGACAGAGCATCTGAACAACCACAAAGGGGATGATGGAACGATATATGTCGTCCATGGTTATCTCTGGTGGAACCACCGCCTTCATGATGAAAAGGTTAAAGCCGAACGGCGGCGTAATGTATGCCATTTCCATGTTGATCGTAAAGATCACGCCGAACCACACAGGATCGAATCCAAGCTCCTTTACCAGCGGCACAAAGATTGGCGTAGTGAGCATGATGATGCCGGCCGGGTCCAAGAAGCATCCCAGCACGAAGAAGAGGAGCTGGAGTCCGAAGAAGATCCACCACTTGGAAAGCTCAAGGCCCAGGATGCCGCTTTTGAGCATCGTGGACACCCCGGCATAGGCCAGGACGTGCGTGAAAGCAACCGCGCCTGCGACGATCCAGATCACCATCGCGGTGAGACTCAGCGTGGAAAGGAGCGCCTCCTTGAAGTCCCAGCGAGTCATCTTCCCGTGAAACAGGGCACAAACCAGAGCTCCGAACGCACCAACGCCCGCGGCCTCGGTTGGGGTGGCCGCTCCGGAATAAATCGCGCCTAGAACCAGAAGGATCAGAAGCACCGGCAGAATGATACCCTTGAGCGTGGCCACCTTCTGCCAGAGTGTGAAGCGTTCCTGAACCGGGGGCCCTAACGTGGGGTTGATGAGACAGCGGATCAGGATGTACACGCAGAACATCGCAGCCAAGAGGATTCCCGGTAAGAACCCGCCCATGAAAAGCTGACCGACTGAAACCTCGGTCATGGTCCCGTAAATCACCATGATCACGCTGGGAGGGATGAGGATGCCCAACGCTCCGCCCGCAGAGATGCTTCCTGTCACCAGGACCTTGCTGTATCCTCGTTTCAGCATGGAAGGCAACGCGATCAGGCCCATGCTCACGGTCGCGACAGAGCTGATGCCGGCCATCGCAGCGAATATTGCGCAGATGATCACCGTGCCGATCGCCAGCCCTCCGGGAATGCGCCCCATCCATGCGTAAACCATCTGGTACAGGTCGTCAGCCAAGTCGGAACACCGCAAGATGTTGGCCATGAAAATAAACAGGGGCACCGCGAGAAGTATTTCCTGTGTGCCCTCCGCGTACGCGGTCTGGGCGATCATGTACATCCCTTTGGGTCCCCAAATGTACAAGGCAGACAACACCGCGATGCCGCCCATGGTAAACGAAACAGGAAGCCCCAGGAGCAGCAGCGTAACCAGCGCCACAGTGATTATGAGCGCAAAAAGGGTGGCATCCATCTTTCTTTCCCGTTTCTCCTTCCGGAACGTGGACGAGCTGATGGTAAGAGTGGGACCGCCGCACTAGTGGCTTGGGTCGCGGGCCCACAGGACGCGGATGTTGGTCGCGGTCCGGGCAGCTATCTGCAAGAGCAGCAGGAGCGCACCCAAGGGGATCATCATCTGCGAAGGATAGAGGGGCCACTCCAGGAAACTGGGGGACAGCTTGTTTTTCGTGAACGACTCCAGCGCGATCTCGCCTCCCCACCAGAGTAGGACCACACACCAGAAGGCCGCTATCCACCAGGTGCAGAGTTCTACGGCAGCTCGCCGACGTGGTGTCCAGCGACGATACAGGATGTCCACGCGGACATGCTGATCCCTGAGCAGACAGTATCCGCCACCTAACATGCTCATTGTGCACAAGAGGTACTGGTTGAGCTCACCGGCCCAGTCAGTGGGAGCGCTCAGGAAGTAGCGGCAGACCACCTCGTACGTGATGGTTACCGTCATGACCAGCACCACGTAGGAGCTTCCTATGCCTATCCAGGTGTTTACGCCTTCGATTACTCGGGGCCATCCCCGGCTCGGTTCCGGTTTCTCCGGATTCATGCTTACCCCCGTGGGGAGCAGAAGGGGACCTTGTGTGGTTCCCTTCCGCGGACGAGGAGCCTACATGGGGCTCTTCTTCTTCTGATAATTTGTCAGCAGTTCGATAATCTTCTTATTGATAGGAGTGGACTTCGCCACCTGATCCCACAGAGGCATACACCGCTCTTGCAGTTTCTTGAGGTCGCTTTTGGAGAGAGTCGTCACCCTGATACCCTTTCCCTGCGCCTCGTCGATACCCTCCTTATCCCATTCCGGGCACGCCTGGGCGGCAAGAAGAGCGGTTTCTTTCCCCGCTTGCTCCAGCGCGTGCTGAAGATCACGGGGTAAGGATTTCCAAAAGGCCAGGTTGAGGTATAACCCTGATATGGCAGGCGTATGGACCCCCGGTAATACCACTTGATTGACCACTTCATGGAGTTTGTAGGTCTTCAGCGTGTAATAAGGATAGACCACCCCATCCACCGTCCCTCTCTGCAGAGTGACGTAAAGCTCCGTTGCCGGCAGCGTGACCGCTGCAGAACCCATGGCCTTGACGATAGCGCCATCCACACCGGTAGCGCGCATCTTCTTGCCCTTGAAGTCATCCATAGTATTCACGACGAACTTGGTCATACACCCCATGGATGCAGTCATCAGAGGAAACAGGTAGTACACGTTGTGCTGGGCATTGGCCTCACGCATCAGGTCCAAGTAACCCGCGTTGTAGTAAATGTCGAAGCAATCGTCCGGCGAGAACCAATTGAAGGGAAGCCACTCCGTCTTTCCTTCAGGCACCGTGCCGCCGTAATAGATGAGGGAACTGTACAGTCCTTCCACCGTGCCCTTGGCCACAGCGTCATAGCCCTCCTGCAAACTGACCAGCATCCCGGGCCAGAAGAGCTTCACCTGCACCTGTCCCTTGGAGTACGCCTCCACCTTTTCTGCGAATTTCTTCAGCGTCTGGGCGCCGTGGCTGGCCTCCGGGTAGACACACTGGATGCGCAGGGTGTACGTGTTTGTTTGGGCCCAGCAAGGACTGACGATCAAGCAGAGTCCTGCCAGCACTGCCAAAATGGTTACCAGGGCATAGCTCTTTTTCATTGGATTCCCTCGCTCTTGGAATTTGCGTCTATCCCAATCAATGGGTTGACCCAAAGAAGCCTCGGTATATGAAGCAGGTTCCCTGAACAAGCTCACGGGCAACTTGACAGGCGCTTCCTTCAAGAGTCCAAGGACGAATTTCAGGGCGATGTCGGGACAGCCCCAAGGGGTCTTAGCGGATTCTTTTCCAAGAGAGCTGCGAAGACCGGCGCGGGATGCTCGGGTTGTTCCTTGTTCAACGCACAGGCCCTATCGGGCGAAAAATCGCTCCCACAAAAAGCGAGCTAATCAGTTTGAATTGTTGGCAAAGTTAAGAGTGAGTTGTCTATTCAATCAAAAAGTTAATCAAGTTTTTCATCATCTTTTACAGGCTGTCAAGTCTTTTTTCTCTTCCCCGCGCTCCTGGCGCATCTACAGCGATCTGGGCGGACTTATCGAGGCTTGGACGCCTTCAAGGATTGGGCGCGGAAATATTCCGCCATGCAGGTGTTGTACCAGTAAGAGCTATCTGCACGCAGATCGTCGGCAGCGGCAAGGAACACAGGACCGACCGATAACGGTGGCACCTCCACGTCCAACTTCCCCTGCTTTACCGATTCCCGAATTATTTCATATCGCTGGAGCATTTCCGCGCGGTACGTGGGCGCGTAGAACATCAGTTCTCTCGCTGCCGGCAGAAAGTTGCCCAGAGTGAGCAGGACCACAACAAACGCGATCCGGCTGGCCGCGAGCAAGCGAGGGGGGATCTGGAAGGCGGGTCCGTATCTCCTTCGCAGCCACGCAACAAAGAGGAAAAGATTGATGAACCAGCCGATCAAGAAGACCAAATAACTCGTGTTGATGGTGCGGGGAGGTCCCACGTGGCCCAGGACAAAGCATCGAGGGAAGAAGGAGAGTATGAGCATGGCCAGCCACAGAGCCGCTCCGATCAGCAGAAGTCGCGTGGTGATCCCTTTGAGAAACTCCATGCGTTGCGAGAGGTGCAAAGCCATCGGGAGAAGGACCACAGAGAGGACTACCAGACTCGGGCTCCTGACGAGGAATCGGAGGAAGAAATAGCAACCGTACTTGATCGACTGGTACACGGCCTTGAGGAGCTCGAAATGGGGGTGCGTCACCGGCAAATCGAGGGCTCGCACGTAATTGCCCGGCGCGAGTATAGCCGGAACGCTGAAAGCCACTGCCGCTGCCAACGCTGCGACCCAGACCCAGAAAGCAGGCCGGTCGGTCTTCAATGTTAAGACCGCTCCTGCGGTGGTCATTCCTAGAGCCAGAAACAGGTCTGTTTCATTGGTGCCGACCACTGCCACGGCCAACAAGCAGCAGACTACCAGGCGAAGCGCGTAAGTGAACCGAGACTCGGCCTTCCATTCAGCAGCCAAGGCAGCCGCAAAGAGCACGAGCACCGACGCGGCGAACTGGTAGTGGAGACCCCCTGTGAGCCAATAGAAGGCCTGGCTGGGATAGGGTATGGCGCTGAGGTACATGCAAAAGGCTGCCAGAGCGATCCAGAAGACCTCGCTGCGGTGGAGAGTCCCGCGGAGAAGGCTGATCGTCAGGCAATAGATAGCGAGGAAAGAAGTGCCGATGAGGAATAACACAAAGAGGGGGTATGTGCCGATCAAGTCCCCGGCCAGCCCGAACAAAGCCGAAGCAAGGACCGAAAAATAGCGGCCCGTCAACTCGTAGAAGTAATCTACAGAGGTTCCCCACAAGCCCATTTTGAGCACTGCGTTCGTATAGCAGTAATCATCATGGGAAGGGTGGGCGAAGAACGCGAGACCCACAAACGGGGTCAGAAACACGATCAGCGCTATTTTGAGCCAAACCGTGAAACTCAAGGAACCGGACTTCATCCCCTCTTTCCAATAGGTGCTGCAAGCGAACTATCCTGCACGGCCTCGTTCATCAACCGAACATCTTTTCGGGAACGAAGTCCTTTGCCCGCACCTCTTTCATAGAAATCGCTTCCGCCGCGCATGGGACTTGGCAGAGGCCGCAGCCCATGCACTTGTCGGCATCGACTTTGGCCGGCGAATCGTCTTCAACCGCTATCGCGCTGAAGAAGCACCGCTCCGAACATAACCCGCACGACGTGCAAAGGTCCGGGTCCACCTGTGCTGCAAAGCGGCTCGGTTCGATCACACTGATATTGTGTTCGATCAGAATGGGCATGGTCTGACAGCAGCACGCGCAGCAGTTGCAAATGAAGTGATCTACGCTCTGCTTGTTCATAACCACGTGAATAAGGCCCTCTTCTTCGCATTCTCTGATCAGGTCGAGGGCTTGTTGTTTGGAGAGCTGCTTGCCCGTGCCCCTCGCCAGCGTGTAATCCGCAGCTCGGTTCACCTGGATGCAGGCTTCGAGCTTCTTGTCGCACTTGTGCGCGATCAGACGGCACGTGCACTTAGTAACGGCCAGGTTGCGGGCGTTCTCAACAATCTCTTGCATGTCTTCATAAGCCAGGACGTAGGTTTTTGCGGGCACGCTCACACTCACCGGAACGACCCGAGTAAACGGCCGCGGGGTCATTTTGCTGACAATCTTTGCGAGGGGCGGCCATTCGATTTCCATAAAATCTTGCCAGAGGTCCAGGAATTGCTGAGGCGCGTCAGGCCACAGGATAGTGGCATCATGAAACTGCACCAGGTCGCGGCACATCCGATATGACGGCGGGTCTGTCTTGGAGGACGGGAAAACAAGCCCTTTGAGGAAAAGGCGCTTGAGCATGGCCTCTATTTCGGCCTCCGAGCGGCCGAACTTCACCGCGAGGGTGGGAGCGTCCGAGGGAAGAGCCAGCAGCAGCTCGGCTTCATCACGATCAGCAATCATCTCAAAGAGCTGGGGAATCCGTTGTGACTGGCCCAGGCCGATTCTGGCGGCCAGTTCTGAGTACGCAGCCTCCATAAGACTTTCCTCCTGGTTGCATTCAGGTTTCCGTGGTCACGGGAGAACTCAAACTTAACAGATAATTGCTTTTGCGTGAAGAGCCTCTCTTTCGGAGCTTCAAAACGTGGAAGAGGTTCCAAATTCTCTCCTGAATGTCCAAGATATAAAGAAGAGTTGGGTGAAGCAGTAGAATCGGGTAATGATGGAATAAGTACCATGATACAGGCTCCAACATAGAATACCGACACTTGATAAAAGCAGGGAGGGGATCATGTACGCTGATCTGGTCACCATTGAAGAGCTCAAAGGCCTGATGCAGAGTCAAGGAGACGCTTGCGTCTCCGTACTGATGCCCACGCGCCACACGACTTCCGAGGCGCTCCAAAACCCCATCAGATTCAAGAACCTTCTCCGGCAGGCACAGTCTATGCTCGCCGACGTGAATCACCCCAACCCATCGACCCTTCTCAGCCCAGCAGAAGCGCTCTTGGAGGATCGGGACTTCTGGCACCATCAGGGTAACGGACTTGCAGCGTATTTCTCCGATGGCTTCTTTCATTACTATCGCGTTCCCATCGAGCTCGAAGAGATGGTGGTGGTGAGCGACCGCTTTCATCTCAAGCCTCTGTTGAGTCTCCTGAGAGCAGACGGTCGATTCTATCTTCTGGCTCTAAGTCAGAATGAGGTGCGATTGTTCGAGTGCACCAGACATACCGTCAGCGAGGTTGAATTGGTAGGCCTCCCCGTGAGCCTTGCAGAAGCCCTGAAATATGACCAACCCGAACGGCAGTTACAATATCAGACGCGCACACCGCAGAGGCCGGGTAGGCGAGCCGCGGTATTTCATGGGCACGGAGGAGGGGCCGAGGCCAGTAAAGACGACATCTTGCATTACTTCCAAACCATTGACAAGGGCTTGCAACAATTCCTTCCCGACGGCCGCGTCCCCTTGGTACTGGCGGGAGTGGAATATCTCTTCTCGATTTACCGGGAGAGCAATACGTTTCCATTTCTCATGGACAAAGGGGTGACCGGCAATCCGGAGGGTCTCAAAGGAGAGGAGCTGCACGAACCGGCCTGGAAGATCGTGGAGCCCGTGTTTGACCAGGCGAGGCGCGACGAGATCGACCGCTTTCACGCACTCGCGGGCACTGGGAAGGCATCGGATGATTTCCAGGAAGTCCTTGATGCTGCGCATTACGGGCGAGTTGCCACTCTCTTTGTTCCGGTAGGACTCGAGATCTGGGGAACGTATAACGAGAACGGAGGCAAGATCACGCTTCACGAGGGGGCTCAACCGGGCGATCAGGATTTGCTCGATCTGGCCGCGGCCCAGACCATCATGACAGGCGGCACAGTCTATGCTGTTGAGCCGGAGGAAGCTCCTAGTGATGCACCCCTGTCCGCAATCTTTCGATGGTGACTCATTCGTCCAACACCCGACGAATAGTCCCGATCAACTCGTCGGATTTAAAGGGTTTTCCCACAAACGCCCGAGCTTCGGCTCCGGTAAGTTCCTTTGCGGTCGCTTCAGGAGAAAGACCGCTGGCAATGACGACCGGTACGGTACGCTCAATCTTCAGCAGCTCGTCAAGGCAACGCTTCCCGCTCATCTCAGGCATCATCAGGTCCAAGACCACAAGGGCTATCTCTGACTTGCCGGCGCGGTAGACCTCCAGGGCCTCGCGACCGTCCTTCGCGGTGAGGACTTTATAACCTGCCGGGGTGAGTAAGCGCACGCCAATGTCTCTGATCCATTCCTCATCATCTACCAGCAAGATCGTTTCCGATCCCTCCACAGGGAGCCTTTCAGGGGACGAGAAGTCCAGTTCTCCCTGGGGTTCTCTTCCGGGCAAGTAGATGTTGAAGGTCGTCCCCATTCCCACTTCGCTGTGGCAGGATATATGTCCCCCGTGACTCTTCACGATACCGTAGACCATCGCCAGTCCGAGGCCCGATCCTTCGCCCGGTTTCTTTGTCGTGAAGAACGGCTCAAACACATGGTCCAGCACATCACTCGTCATCCCGTGTCCGGTATCTGAAACAGAGAGTAAGACATAAGCGCCCGCCGCCAGGTCGGGCATAGGGCCAGTTTGCGCGTGCTCGACAACAAGGTTCCGGGTTTTGATAGTGATGGTGCCTCCTTCCGGCATAGCGTGCTGAGCGTTAATGCCGAGATTCAACAGCACCTGTTCGATCTGGCCTGGATCCGCACTAACCATTCGCAACTCCTCCGCCAAAATCAGCTCGACTTGAATCATCTTTGGAAGTGTTCTGGTAAGTAGTTTGTGAAAACTGCGTATCTCCGCGTTCAGGTCGATTTGCCGAGGACGACTTTCAACCTGCCTACTGAAGGTGAGCAGTCTTTGGACCAGGTCAGCGCCCTTTTCCGCAGCAGATGCAATCCGACTAAGATCTTCGAAATCCTGGTCGTCGTGGGCTCTGCTGCCCAAGAGCAACTCCGAGTAACCTCGGATGATGGTCAACAGATTATTGAAATCATGGGCGACGCCGCCCGCCAAGGTACCAAGGGATTCCATTCGCTGGGCATGAAGGAGCTGCCTCTCCAGCGATCTCTGCTCACTGACATCAATGACAAAGCAGAGGGCCGCGCGCTCCCCACGATAATCCGTGCCTATTACCCACGTGCAAAGGTCGACCGGTTTGCCGTCCCTCTTGATTCCTTGTAGTTCGAAGAAGTGAAGGCCGTTGCCCTCTTTGAGCGCACGATGAATCCCTTCTTTGATTGCGCCCTCGCTGGATGAGGCGTAAAGCGCTTCGAGCTCCAATCCCATGACCTGATCCGCATTCTCATATCCAAAAATCTGGACAAAGGCAGGATTGACATATTGGCGCTTACCCCCCCGGAATATGGATATCCCGATGGGCGACGATTCAATGAGGGTCCGAAAAGTCCGCTCGGAGGCCCTCAGAGCTTCTTCCGCCCTCTTTCTTTCGGACATGTCCACTATCACACCGCGAATGCCCGCGATAGTTCCGTGTCGGTGGATCGGCGAGGCGTATCCTGCGACCGGAAAAGTAGTCCCATCCTTTCTGCGCACGTTGTATTCAACGCCTCGGACGGATTCCCCTCGGAAGAGGGCATTGAAATGCTCTTTGATTTCACTCACATTCTCCGGGCTGAACAACTCAGAAATGCTCACCCCTTTGGCCACGTCTTCTTCCGTGAACCCGCTTACCTCTAGACCGACAGCGTTCACAAACGTGAAATACCCCTGTTCGTTAACTTCGTACACCACTTCAGGCAAAAGCTGGGCTAATTCACGGTACCTTTCCTCGCTGGTCCGCAACTGGATTTCAGTCTCTTTCAGCTTGCTGATGTCATCTGCGACAGCAAGCAAATGAGGCTGCCCGCCGTAGGTGAATCGGCTCAGGCGGCAGTTGAGCCAAACCTCCTTTCCGAAGGAAGAGACGACGTGGACCTCTCGCTGCTTGGGCTCTCCCGTCGCGAAGATCTCTTCCGCGTCACTGACGAGTCCTGACTCCTGCCACGGCCCCAGTTCTCGGAAGTCGCGCTGCCGGAGCTGATCGGCGCTTCCTCCCAGAATATCTGCCAGAGCATCATTGGCGACCACACATCGCCCGTCGACTCGGAAAACGCTGATTCCGACTGGGGAAGAATCGACAATGGCCTGGTTGAACATGCTCAGCTCTTTTGCTCCCTTTTCCGCTCTATGCCTCAACAATGCCTCCACAAAGGCCGCAGATATGGCCTGGAGGTCGTCCACATCACTGCCGGTGTATCCCCTATCTTTGTTCGCCAGACCTATCATTCCCAACGTTACACCGGCTTGATTCAGGGGGACCCCTAGGAAGGATCTTAATTCAGCGTGACCCTCAGGGGCACCCACCGACTCGGGATGGGACGCGGGGTCATTTGCCAGCAGAGGCTGTCCGGATTTCAGGACTGCGGCGCACATACCCCTGAGACCCATGTCCCGGATTCTCCATTGAACTTGATCGTCCTTTACGGTGCACGCAGCCGGGGCGCCATGACTCTGAGCTATGAGCTTCATGTCACCCGGCGAGGTTGTTTCCGCCACGAATCCGAATTCGCTTCCGGTAATCTCCTGCGCCACGGAAAGGAAACCTTTTGCCAGATCCTCCTCGTTCTCACTAGTCAATTGCTTCTTCAGTATCCGATTGATTCCTTCCACCAAAGAGCTTTGCCGAAGCACCTGCTGCTGGGCCTGATCTCGCTCGTGTTCACGTTCTTGCGAGGTCTGTGCCATCTCATGGAAAGCCCGACCAAGAAGCCCAAGTTCTCCTTTGCCCCCGGGCAAATCGGCCCGCGCGCTCAAATCACCTGCCGTAAGGCGGTGAGCAGCCTTGATGAGCGCCCTGGTAGGGTGTGCCACGAAGACGTGGCCCAGTGACCAGGCTCCAATGAGTGCCAAGAGGGCCACCCCACCAAGTGCAAGAAGGCTTCGAATCATCTTCCTATTGGCCTCGACAAATGTCGTCTCGATAGGGAGGCTTACGGAAACGTACCCGCTGAGGCGTCTTCCCGTCTCTCTCCCGGATACGTGCAAGGCCCTAATTCCATACAGTCGCTGAGTGCCAAACGCGTCCGCACAGCGCGCCGTACCTTCCCCTTGCGAGCAAATCGTTTGGACAATAGGTGTGTTCGATTCATTCCCAGGGATTGGAGTCTCTGAAGAAGGGTACCGCACTAGCACCTTGCCCGTGCGATCACGCAGGGTAATTCTCCGCCCCGCGGGGAGTTCTGTCTTGGCTGAGAGCCTGTTAAGCCAGGCCAAACTTAGTTCGGCATGGATTATTCCTTTTACTTGCCCTTCTTCATCTACAATCGGCCGAGCAAGAGGCAGGGTAACGCGGGTAGTCACAGGACAGACTTGATAGCCTCCAATGACAGTGCCACGGGATGCCACACTCTCTTTCAGCCACGAGCGTCGAGCCTCATCCATGCGATCTGTGAGGGAGGTGGTGCCCACAAGAGTCGTTCCATTGAGATCAGTTACTGTAAATGAGGAAAAAAAGGGGAATTTCTCGACAAACGCCGTTAAGGCGGCATGGGAGGCGGATGGATCGAGATCGGAGACGAAAGGAAGTTGAGCGATTACCTCCAAGAGCCGATCCCCTGCGCCGGTCAGCAGTCGATGGTCATCAGCAATGGCTTGCGCAGTCCGAAGCAGCTCCTTCTCGGACTCGGCAACGATGAGATGACGCTCCCTGAGTCCGTTGTGCAGGATCAGTGCCCCGGCAGGCAACACACAAAAGAGCACGAGCAAGATGATACGAGCACGCAACCCCGAGAACAAACGTCTCATGGTGACCTCCTGCCGAGTAAGGAATGGCCCGATGTGAAAGAGCCAATATGGTCGTGGTCAAGGGAGCCATCCCGTGGACAGAAGCAGCTGGAAGCGTGGCGTCGCCGCGCGTCCCGTAAAGGCAACCAATCCTGAGAAATCGTGTAAGATGCGGGCTATAGAAGGTCAGTGCGCGGAGCAGTGAGTGGCAAGCTCGCGTCAGACCCTATCACAGGCTGTTCAAACGCCGTTGTATCAAAGCGCGCCCCTATTTAACCTTGCAAAACCAAGCTCCTGTCGCGTACGATTGAGCCTTCCAAGGGAAGAATCATGGGCGCGTGTCACCCAACCGAGGCTCCGCTCGATTTCTTGGGGGCCAAGGCCGGGGGGGAGCTTTGTCGTGGCTGCTTCGGAATAGCCCGGCATGTGGTGCATCATGTCCTGGGAGGTCCTGTGGCCGCTCATTACGTGGGAACAGCGCCTTCTGTTTCGCCCCAGGCTATCGTCCATCACGGTTATAGGCACGCCCGCCTCTGCACGCATGTTCGTAACTTGCCGTATATACGAGGCGCAGAAAATTCGACCGGCAGTCGGTCTCGCGGCGCCCTCTGTTCACATTTTCACCCTGAATAGCGTGAAGTTACCGGAGGTTGCGCGGCATTATGTGTCATATAGGAATTACATAGGGTTAAAAATGGGCTCCTGTCAAGAGAAACATGACACTCTTTAATCTAAATACGTCTCCGCGAGATAGGCTCTTGTTCTTGCAGGAAACCCACTGCATCGAGTCTCGCCGCGCCTTCGCAGCGATATGCGGCCTGTCGGTCCACACGATCAAAGGGATATTAAAACGGGATAGAATTGGGTCGAAATCCGCGGCAAGGATTGCTCGTGCCTTCAGCCTCAATTACCGATGGGTGCGTTACGGCGAAGAGCCGATGTCATGGGGCACGTTGGAAGGCAAAGGCACCGTTAGACTTCCTGGCTTGAAACCCGCCCAAAGGAAGCAAACTGCTGTTGTTACGTCAGAGATCACCAATGAGGCACGAGATTACATTTCTGTAAGCACAGTCCGACCCGATCTGGCCGCGGATGGTAGGGTCAGGCCCGAACAAGGAGGTGTTCCGCAGAAGTACGCATTTCGCGCGGCGTGGCTGAACCACATCATCTCCGATCCGCAAAAGGCCATCTTGATGGACGTGGATGGTGATTCCATGTCCCCCACTCTTCAGGATAAGGATACGGTTCTCATCGATCTGAGTCGGAAAGAAATCGTGGCAGAGGGCATTTATGCTGTGGCAGTCGCCAATGTGATCCAGCTCAAGCGCCTTTCCATCCTTCCAGGCGGGCAGATCAGGGTGATCGCGGATAATCCCGCTTACCACTCGTACACGGCATCGGCTGGGGATCTCCACGTTATCGGCAGGATGATCTGGTTCGGCCGGGCCATCGCTTGATCATCTGCCTTGCCGATTTATTCCGGAATCACGCTACCCATCTCTGGCGCGTCCCACCACCTAATCCTTACCGGCAGGAGCATCTGCCGGCTGGGTTGCTTGTGTCTCACTCACTTCTCTGAGGTCAAACAGGGCTTACGTCAAACGCTCCGATGCTCTATAGTGATGCCGAGCCACGTATGGTGGGAGGGTGCATGAAAGTCCTCGACATTCACATTCATGTGGGACGGCAAGAGCATCTCACTCAGAGCCTCATCTCATTCCTGGAAGGTGAAATGGGTCCGGGCACTGTGGAACTGGCCCAACAATTGACTCCGGAAACGCTCGTCGGCCTGTTGGATGCTCACGGAGTGCGTTACGGGGTCATTCTTGCGGACTACTCGCCTCGTACAACCGGGATCATACCGAATGAATTTGTCTCGGAATTTTGCCGGCATACGGATCGGATCATCCCATTCGCTTCCATCGACTTGGACAGCGATATATCCCCGGCCGACCAGACGGAAAGAGCAGTCAAACACCTTGGGTGCAAGGGGCTCAAGCTGTTGCCTTCGTACGCTCACTTCTTTCCGGATGATTCGCGTATGCTGCCCGCGTACGAGGTTGCACAGAGCCTGGGTATTCCCATCATGTTCCACACGGGGACGTCGGTCTTTCCCGGATCAAGAATCCGTTACGCGAACCCCCTACTTCTGGACGATATAGCAGAGGACTTCCCGCACCTGAACATCGTCATGTGCCACGGCGGCCGCCCCTTTTGGTACAAGGAAGCTGAATGGATGCTGCGTCGTCACGAAAACATGCACATAGACATTTCCGGCATACCGTTGCGGAAGCTACCCGAAATCTTTCCCAAGGTGGAAGCATTCCGGGACCGCTACATATTTGGGAGCGATTGGCCGTCTCGCCCGAACATCGCGGATTACGTGAGAGAAGTAGCCCGCTTCCCCTTCAGCTCCGAGACCATCCAAGCCATTCTTTGGGACAATGGCACTCGGCTGCTGCGACTTGAGGGCTAATAGCCGCGGCGGGATTCGCTCGACTATTGCTCATTGAGACTGGCCGAAACCCAGAGATCGCAGATGACACGGATTGACGGAAGGGCGTAGGGGCGCAATTCATTGCGCCTGATAAGGAGGCGTGATCAATCACGTCCCTACGGTCATTGTCAGCGTACCTGCGAGACAGATTGCGGCGCGGCAGGATTTTCCGACGAAGGGTCTCGCCCAATACGCAATTGCTGTGCAACACCGAACAGAAAACCGAAGACGAGAAAGAGCAGCATCCTCAGTACAAGCGGCTTCAACGAAGCAAAACCTACCAGAAGCTCATAGAATTCACGGCCAGAAGTAGGGTCCGGGATGTGGAGCCAAAGCCGCATGAGGATCAGTTGCCCGGCCGCGAGAATGCACCATTCGAGCGCGCTGGCGGGGGTCCTTGCCGACGTCGCGAAAAGCCACAGTACGACCGGAAAGATAGCGAAGACCAGTCTGTCAATGGCAGATCCTCCCACCAGACCCAAGAGCATGATCAGAAGCCCAAAGAGCGTGAGGTCCCAGCGCTCCCGCATCCGCTGGAGAGATCCCCGTGCATCAAGGAGTATTGGCCACAGGAGCATTCCGAAGACGAGGGGGAGGAGGAGGGCAGTCCGAATAAGCCCCTTTCTCCAAAAATGTGCCTGAATGCACGCAACCATAGTATCGATATACGAGTAGTCGCCCTGCACGGGAATCGCGAGCATGAGGCCAACCCGAAGCAGCACGAGTGCAGCAAATGCCAGCAGGAGCGCTTGCCATCGCCACGCGCCGGTTGATTGCTGTAAGTACAGGACCCTAGCTGCGAGCACCACGAACACGAGGGCAGTGGCCTCTCGGGCCAAGCTTCCCAGTGCCAGTAGGACCGCGGTAGACAGGATGACGCCCGCCTCCGCCGTAATAAGGCCCAGGACCTCAAATGCCCAGGCTGTACTGTCGGTCCCATAGGTCCAGAAGATGGTCATCTTGATGGTAAGGGTAGCCATGAGCAAGGCCACAGCCGCAGCCGCTTGGGCCAGATTCACTCCCATAACCTGCAACCAGATCACGGAAGCCGTGGCCGTCAGGCAAAGAAAGAACCAATTTAGCAGCTGAAAGCCGAACGTAAGGTCAAAGGGGAGGGCGGCCACAAGTTTGGCCGGAAACAAGCGATAGGCCATGGGAGCCTGGTCCGAAAGGTTCCCAAGGGCCGAAGCCATATGAATGTACTCAACTTCTTCCCAAACCGGGCCTGCAATCTGGTTGGTGGAAATAGCTTGAATTGCTATCACTCCGAACAAACCCAGAAGCGCGACAAGAGACATGCCAGGACTCCGCTGAAGATCTTTCACCGTGCTGGAGAACCAAGCCCGTGGCATCAAATCTCCTAGTCAACATGCGCCGGCGCTAAATTGAAATCTCCGTGACCGGAAAGAGCCTCATCCGCGCTCGTATACCCTTTAACTGCACTGTTCTCGGTGCGCTCACGTGGACTTGTCCGGACAACCGTTCGTAGGCCGCTTCGGTCAAAAGGATTTCACCCGGTCCTGCTTGCGCCTCAACTCGAAATGTAATGTTGACGGCGCTTCCCAGGGCGCCGTACTTAAGCCGTTTTTCAGAGCCTATGTTGCCTACTACGGTTTGCCCGCAGTTGATGGCGATCCCCATCCTCAGCTCGGGGAGTCCCTGCGAAACATACTCGGAATTCAGAGCGCTCATGGCTTCCTGCATGGCCAGTGCGCATATCACCGCGTGTCTCGTGTGGTCCTCCATAGCCTGCGGGACGCCGAACAGAACAAATATGCCGTCACCGGTGAACTCCACGATCAGACCCCGGTACTGCATGATGATGTTTACCATCTTCTCCAAGTACCGGTTAATTACCGCAAGAGTGGATGTGGGCTCCAAGGCCTCCGTCATGGGTGTAAATCCTCTCAGGTCAGAGACAAGGACTGTGACATCTCTCAATTCTCCCCTGAGATTTACTCCGCTCGGCGATTTGAGTATCTCGGTCACCACTTCATCGCTCACGTACCGGCCGAATATTTCGCGAATCATATGCCGTTCTCTTTCCATGCCGATACCCCGGACAACTAAGCCAATGACCGTGCCCGGCAGAAAGACAAAGAGCGGTTCCACCAAAGGGATTTCCAGCGACCAGATCGCAAAGGCAGCGACGATGAAACCCATGAATCCGAGGCAAATGGCCAGGCACGGGAGCACAGCCTGCTTAAGACGAATCGTGGCCGTCCTACCCAGAAAGAGCAGCAGCGCTATGAAAGACCCGCATACGAGTACAGGCCATGGAGCGATCTCATTGATAAATCGACCTGTCATCATTGTATCGAGGGCGCTCGAATGAACGCGGCTGAGGAGTACCTCCTTCTCAAGCGGATTCGGACCTATGTCTGAAGTACCGGTCCACGCGATCGAGACGATTACGATTTTGTCCTTGTATCTGCTGATCCGGGAAGGGTCTTCGTCGCCTTCCAGCAAGTCCAAGGCCGTAAAGTGCTCAAAGCTTTCCCAATAGGGCTTCCAATTGATGAGAAGATTACCCTGAAAATCTACGGGGATCTCGCATGTGCCCTGAGGGCCGGGTAGCCGGATGCAACCTTGCGGGCTGAGCTCGATCTGGTCCGGTCTGATATCCCAATACGCGACCAGGCTCGCGAGACTTAGGCTGGGAATGACACGATCCTTTATCTTGAAGAAGAGCGGAATTCTCCGATGAATTCCGTCTTTGTCCGGGGTGGAATTGATATGCCCGAGATGTCTGGAGCCTTGAATGATGGGCAACAGCGGCAAGGCGGAGTCCCTGGGGGCATTGACGTTGCCCAACGTGAACTCACGCGGCACATTCAGCTGCCAGCCTCGACCGTAAACCGCCTCGACACGGCTTGACTCGGAATTCTCATAGTTTTTGTGAGCCCCAGGATCGGTCTCAATGAGTCCCAGCGCTGACACGACTCGTCCCGATTCCGCCACGGACCTGAACAATGCTGCGTCGCCTTCTGCAGTGTGTCCCTGAGAGGTATACACAATGTCGAAAACAATGACTTTTGCGCCGAGTTCGGTAAGACGCTCCACGATTCGCGCACTCAGCTGTCGATCCCACGGCCATTGACCGTACTTCTTGATGGCTTGGTCGTCGAGGTCTACGTGCACGGCTACGGGACTGACCTCAGTCTTGGCAAAGAACGCCAACTTCCAATCATAGACTCTGTTGTCGAGCGTCTTGAAAGGTCCTGGGAATGAATACAGTAATATGAGCGCGAGGCAGCCCCACAGGAATCCTGCAAGCACGCCGGTAAGAATGAATCTCTTACCGATCCAGTCAGGGGAAACGGCCATTCATACCTTCGAATCGGCGGAAGCAATTATTCCTTGTCCGGTTTTTTCGTGTCCTCTTTGAGACCCTGCCCGCCGGTGAGGCTCCCCGGTTTAACGCTCTTGGGGGGCTTAGGTCCACCCATCAGCACGGTTGCTGTTCCGGTATCGCCAACCGGCCGAAGGAGCACGATTTCACGATTGAAGCCTTTGTCTTGCGATAGCTCCTTAAGCTTCCCGACAAGGATCTTCATGTCGGCCGCATTGGTATGGGGGATCTTGAGAAGCGGCTGGTTTGGAGGCGCCTGAAGCGGCGCAAGGCTGAACGGGATAGAAGATGCATAGAATACTATGGTAGCCTCTTTGGTCTGCTCGCTCACGGTTAGCGAGATGCTCGATTCAGGCCCGAACAATGTATACGTCTTGTTCGGGAGGATGAGATTGTCCGGCGATTCACCACTCGGAAACAGAACCAGGACATCGCCTTGAGGTGAGACGTTCAGCGCCATGACGTAAGCTTTTCGAGACGTGGCGAAGTTCAGCACAATGGATTCGCCTGAACGGAAAGTTTGCCCCTCACCTTTTGTGGTCCAGACGCGTAATCCTATGGGATCAGACCCTATGTCGCCAGCAGCTAAGAGCTTTTGAGCCTGGGGAGAAATATCTTTGTGCTGGGCAAACGTCATTGGAGCGATCAACGCTGCAACCACCACGGCTGATAAGACAAAAACCTTGCTCGGAAAGTTGAATAGTCTCATGGTATTCATACTCCTTACACGGTCATCAGAGATGCCAACCATTCGCATCGGCTTGGATAGCTCAAGCAGTAGGCTTGAGCCGCTGGGAACTCAACCGGTCCGTGCGAGATATCTTGCTCGATCTTAATCTGCCTCACCCATCAGGACGAATGGAGCCCAGATTTCAGCTTCCGCCGGAATCACGAAAGCGGCACGGAAATACGAGACCGAATTTGGGAATCAAGGCATTATGCCGCGGGCGGTTCGAGGATGCCTTTGATCTCCAAGAATCGCAACAGGCCAGTCTTGGTGATCATCCCGACCATCCGATCCCCATCCATGACAAGGAGCCGCCCTAGACCTTCCTGACCCATTTTCTGAAGAGCATCCACCAGAGACACATCGGGTCTGATTTCGAGGCTTTCACTAATCGGCACCATAACCTGCTCGACGGTCTTACCGGCCCGCTCTTCTTCGGGGATTTCGATGAGCTGCTGCAAGTTGAGCACCCCGAGAGCCTTGCCGTCTCGAACAACGGGGAAGCCTCGGTGAGCATATCGCAGGAAGTATTGGTGAATCACTTCATTTAATGAAGCCTCGGGCGGAACCGTAATCACCTCTTCGATCATCACGTCTCGCACGGGCACTCCTTGAAGCGATTGCTTCATTACCGTTTCATGATATCCGCTTGCCGCGATACCTTTGAGAAACATTCCGATAAGTATCAGCCACAAGCCGCCGATGAGCGACCCCGCGAAGATCTGGACACCGCCGAGAATCATCAGTGCCCAAGCAAAGCCCTTGCCGATGTCCGATGTCAACTTGATCCCGCGCTCGACCGAGCCTGTGCGCCACCACACGATGGCCTTCAGAATGCGACCTCCATCCAAAGGATATCCGGGCACAAGATTGAAAACGGCGAGGGCAACGTTGATCCAGGCGAGGTAGTCGAAGACCGCCACAATCAATTCGGGAGCTACGCCCTGAAGCGCGAGCTTGATCCCCCAAAATATCGCCGCCAGTGCGAAACTGCAAAGCGGGCCCGCGATGGCGATTTCCAGTTCTGTCTTAGGGTTGGGCGGTTCTTGAGCAAGATGGGCCACGCCCCCAAATACAAAGAGCGTGATCTCCGGGATTTCCAGACCGAGACGGACCGCGGTGACGGAATGGGAAAGCTCGTGCAGCAGGATACTGGCAAAGAAGAGCACCGTGGCCACGAACCCAGCCGCCCAGTAGAGATATGTGTCAAAATTGGGGAAAAAGGTCGGGAAGTACCCTGCCGAGAGGCTCCACAGCACGAGCATGAAGATGATCAGCCATGTATAGTCGATCGTCACCCGGATGCCGAAGACGGTGAGAAGATGAAACCTCCCTCTGGAAGGCCCGGCCCCTTTCTTCGGCGCCGGTATAGCATCAGCCATGACTTGTCCCCCTTTCTGTTGCTCCGGAGGCAACTCGGCCCTTTTTCAATAGATGATGACGTCGGGGTTTGCCTGCAACCCTCTCAGCTTCCGAACGCGCGGGTCCTCATTTCGGAAAGTGGTCATACTTCCTTTTCACACTCCGCTCGAACACACTTGCCCGATCCAAAGGCGCCAAAATAGTATCCGCATCTGGTGCGGGCTACTCCCCCTCTCTCTCCTATCCTTGTGGGGCGGCCTTTCCAGGCCGCCGGCAGGCTGGAAAGCCTGCCCCACTAGGGGAGAGTGTTTTCGGTCCCCTCCCTTGATGGGAGGGGGCAGGGGGAGGGTGATAACCACTTGTAATCGCCGACGCCTATTTCGTTTCTGAACGCCCGTGCGCGGGCTTATTTCACCTTGATAGACTTTGAGCTCTCCCAGAACCCGTGAATATTGCAGTACGCGGTCGCGTACAGCACTCCAGGTTTGCTCGTCTTAAGGGAAGCCACCACCGAATGATGGGTGTACACGGGTCCGGTGTTCGGGCCCTCGACCGACTCGCCGTGGGCCGTGAACTCAAAACTTCCAATCTGATAGCTGAACTTGGCACCCTCTGGTTTGAAGAAGAGCTGAATCCAACGAATGTGGTGCTCCGTAGTGTTGGGGTGAGCGATTTCTTTTCCCAATGAGGCTTTGACGTCGAATAACTCCCCTGCCGTTACTACGTCTGGACATTCAATTACGGGAACATGTTTTTCCGCTTTCCAATCGCCGCTTTGATACAATTCCCCCACGCCCGGCATGACTCACCTCCTGTGAATGCGCTCGCAGCCCCCCAAGAGGAGCCCAGAGTTCGCTTGCGCGCTTTCTTTCACGTTAGCAGATTTTATCGGTGAAGTCAGCCGGGTTATAGCGTGAGACTCTCGCCCACGAAGCGGGAAGGAAAGCGGCCTGATAGTTCGTCGCGAGCAATCCTCTCTTGAAAGATCGTCCCTATTCGGGCATGATGCGTTCCGGTCCGTTTCAGCTATTCTGAAGGATTAGAGCAGGGGACGGCCCTGTCAGGTCATCGAATAGACCCCGTAAAAGGCACACATGGGTGACGCTCCGGGGTGAGCTGCTGATTGCGCTATGGGAGGGATTGGATTCGCATGGTTCCCGACTGGCTCATATGGATCGCCGTGTGCATTGTTGCGGTGGTGGTGATCGAGGTCTTTCGGGCCGGCAAGCTGTTGTTCCGGAACTTGCGAACAGAACCCAGGCTCGAGACGCAAAACCCTCCGGGTAACGAAGGGCCTTACCCACTGGTATCAGTGATAATTCCCGCCAAAGATGAAGAGGGCTTCATTGAAAGAACGATGCGGTCGGTCTTAGGTTCGGATTATCCCAACCTCGAACTGATTGTGGTCAATGATCGCAGCGAGGACCGGACAGGTCGGATCGTATCCGAATTGGCCGGCAGCGATCCACGCGTGAAAGCTCTCCACATTGAAGAGCTTCCCGATGGGTGGACGGGCAAGACCCACGCGCTCTTTCGAGGAACGGAGCTTGCTCGGGGAGACATCTTCCTGTTCACGGACGCGGACACGATCCTTCGGACTGATGTGATCTCGCTGGCTGTCAACTATTTCGCAAAGCATAACGTGGACATGCTGGGCTTGTTGCCCGGTTTCATCCAGCGTGGTTTCAGCGAAAACGTCGTCTACTGGCACCTGGCGCTGGGTCTCTCCTTTTTCTATCCGCTCACAGACGTAAATGATCCTGGGAAAAGTGCAGGACTGGCGTCAGGGTCGTTCATCATGATCAGCCGCGAGGCGTACCGTACCGTAGGAACATGGGAACGGCTCAAGAACGAGATAACCGAAGATGTGGCCCTGGGCAAGCTGGTAAAGGCCCGAGGTCTGAAGCTCACCGTCGCCCGTGGCCCTGACTTGGTCAGTACCAGAGGATTCGCGAGCGTTCCTGCGGTATTTCGCTTCTGGAAACGAACGTTTTACGGCGGCCTTGAAAAGAGCGTGCGAAAGACCCTCAGATTGACGGTTAATTACACTACTCTGAATTTGCTTCCGATCTGTCTTGTTGGTTCCGTCGCTGCTTTGGTCATGGGGGACAACAGACCTTGCTTATGGCTTCTGTTTATCCTATCGGCATGTGGGATGGCTCTGGTTATTGCACCCTACTCGTATTTCTTGCACAAAGAGCACGCTCACTGGGCGTATGGCTTGACCGCCCCGCTCGGGATCGCGCTAAGTGCCTGGGTTGCGCTCGGCACTTTGCTGACGTTGCTCGGCAATGAAGGGATACGATGGAGAGGCTCGACATACCGGTGAGGATGACGCGGCCCCGGAGCCAGTGGTCAACCGTGGCTCCAGGACAGGCTCTCAGACTCGCGAGAGGCTCTCGGAGCTGAGGAGAAAAGGATTGACCGTGGATAAGCCTTCCTGGTATTATCAAACTGCGCTCGATGCTAATTCCCGGGCGAAAGGAGATTGTTCGATGGCGCTTCAGAGAGGGGCCTGGATTTTCTGTATCTCCTCTGCGCTGATCCTAGCTGTCACAGCGGGTATGCCTGCTTTGGCGCAGGATTACAAGGTCTTCCAGAGTGAAGAATACGGATTCAGCATGCAGTACCCCGGGACCTGGGTGAAACTCGATAAACCCAAGGGGAATTATTATAAGGTATTCCAATCTCCTGACCTGATCGGAAAGGTTCGTGCCCGGATCAATGTCGCGGCGCACCGTCCTGTCAAGGATTCTCTGGAAGTCTTTCTGAACGAGCTTCGTAATGCCATCAAGGATTTGCAGAAGAGGGCGGGTTCAAGAGAGAAGGAGCCGGTTCGTATCCTTGATGAAGGCGAATTCAAGAGTGACATTCCAGGCGCATACTACTTTTTCATCCAGGCGCTGGAAGACAAGGAAGCTACCTGGATGGACGTGATAATTGTGTTCTTTAAGCACAAGGACACTCTGCTGCGGGTTTCGTGTATGGCGCCGTCTGATAAGATTGAAGAATTTCACAAGGCTTTTAATCAGGTGCTCCTCTCGGTGAAATTCGACGTACCGATGAGAGAAGCTGGTCCAGCTCCGGAGCCGCCCGTCCGCGCTGCACCTGGCCCTGAGCGCCCGACACAAGTCCAGCCGGCAGAGCCAACGCCGAGAGCTCCCGCGGCTCCTTCGCGGGGACCAAGAGTCGGACCCACGAGACCGTCAAGCGAAAAACCTCCCACAGGGATTGTGGAGTGAGCGACTTCATTACGGCGCGGGCTTCAGGGGCCCGTGCCTACGCAATGGCGCCCGTACGAGCCCGGTGTGCTCGGAGCACAATTAAGACGTGCTGTTCTGAGCGAAGGGACTGACAAGACCTTTCCATTTGTAGGAACGAACCCGTATCCGATTTGCCGGATTCCGATCCGAAAGAGTAATTCAGTGAGTCTTCGGAGAGCCATAAAGCTGTTTGAGGCGCACGAGCCCTTCAGGCAGTTCAAGAAGTCCACGGTGATAGTCGAGCCCTCCAGAATGGCCACGGCATCGATCCGCGGAGATGCGCTCCATCTGGCCGAAACGATCGAACCTCGCAACGATCGGAGCGATTTGCAGGAAGCCCTCTCGCACCTCGACGTGGAGTATGATCCCGAGAACTACCGGCAGGTGTCGGCCATGCTCTTCTTCCTGGCCAGACAACTGTTCCGGGACGCTTCCCGACCCGCGTCGCCCCAGGTGAGGCGGCGAATTGCCGACTACGACGGCTCGCGTTTCTTCTTTGTGACCCACACCTCTTATTATGACTATCCGTTGGTAGCCTACTATTTGCACCGCTTGGGCCTTACTCCTCCGGTCATGCATGTGGCAGGCACAATGACGAGAGGATGGGTGTCCGGATGGGCGGCCGGCCTGCGCTCGCTCCGTGTCCCTAAGATCCTCAATCCGCTGCAACATCGCGCCTATTCTTGGTTTTGCGCCGCGCTTGCCAAGGCGAAAGAGACCCAGGTGGTCTTTGCGCGAACAAGCCGATACACGGTCCGGGCCAGGGATGGAATTCTCCGCGAGCCCTATGTGCCGCACTGCGTTCTCGCGGCCGTGAAAGCCACGGGCCGAGCACTTGTCGTGCCTGTGGCGATTTCATATTCGGCAATTCCCGAGGACCGATACCTGGCGTCTGCGTCATTCTCGCCTCTGCTCTCAATGCTTCCACGCCACTGGAGCTTCTTCTTGCCTGCTCTGATAGGTCTAAAGAACCCGGACAGGCTGATCAGAGGAATGGAGCGAGCGTTTGGTGACGTGAGTATCGATTTGGGAGAGCCTTTTGAGCTCAGGGATGATGACTCCTTGACCCAGCAGCGGATTTCTCACAGAGCTATTGAGGAGATTGCCCGAAACAAGCTGATTCATCCCAGTCATTTGGTCGCCAAGGCCATGCAAGGGCTGGAACGGGCTGATGTCAAGACGCTCAGGCAGAGCGTTGAGCAGGAGATCGAGAAGACTCGCGAGTTCTTCAGGACCAGGTATCACAGAGAACCACCATTTCACACCATCATCACGTCGGATTTGCCCGAGGCCCTGTCACAAGGGGTCAAGACCTTGACTCGCCGAGGTGCCCTCTCTCGCTCGTTCTTTCGGCGCAAGTATTCTGCCAGGAATTTTTCGGTCCTGAGATTTTATGGATACCAGGCTGACCGGCGCATTTATCCCCTTAGCGGACACAACACGCTCACGGTGATCAACGCGGGCATGTGGGGTTACACGCTGGCGCTGCATATCGGCGCGAATCTGCTCAAACGGCCGGATCTCGCGGAACACTCGCTGGTTCTGTACGATTCCAGAGAAGAGCTGATCGAGAAACTGACCGTGGAGGGCAAGCATCCGTGGCATTTCAAGGATATGCCCCTTCCTCGGTCGGTGCGCCCGGAAGCGGATCTTCTCGCTGCGATCGGGGACACGTCGCTGGTACTTGTGGTCACCCCGAGCAAGTATTTCCACAACATCATCCTCAAGATCGTAGAGCTCATGCCGGATGGTGCCGATGTGGTCATTGCCACAAAGGGTTTTATACCGGAGACGGGGTTGCTCCCATACCAGACCGTGCAACACGAGATGGAACGTTTGGGCAAGCAACTGCGACTTTCAGTGCTTTCCGGGGCCAATCTCGCGCATGAGATCGTGACGGGCGGCGCGGGCGTGACCCAAATTGCTTGCGAGGACTTTGCCACGTTTGAAAGGCTGCGGGACCTGATCGAGACCCCTCTCTTTCGTGTCGTCTATTCCGATGACATCATCGGCGCGAGCATTTCGGCTGCCTTGAAGAATGTGTACGCCATAGGATTCGGGCTCTTGGAAGGCTCGAAGATCGTGCCCGAGAACTTCCTCGCTACGTACGCCACCCTTGCCACACGGGAGATCCGGCATTTCGGCATGTTGCTCGGTGCATCGCCGCAGACGTTCGACGCGGAGAGCCAGGTGTGGATGGCGGATCTGCTTGCAACGTGCAGGGGAGGGCGTTCCGCGAACTTTGGACGCGACCTGGCAGGGATGGACGATAAGCACGGAAAATACCTGCCCGCACGCCTACTCTTGGAACAGTATCGCAAGAAGAAGCTCGCGATCGAAGGTTTTGAAGCATCCCGCTTCGCTCACCGTATGGCTACCCAGCGCGGTTATCATCCACCGATCCTCGGTGAGATCTACTCTATTCTTCATGCAGGCACCAAGGTGGAAGTGGATCGATTCATCGAAAAATGCCTCGACGCCCTGAGCCAGGATGGCGATTATGGGGCCACTCCGAGCATTCGACTACGACCTCGCCGACGATGAAGAACTACAGAGGGGGAAGCGAGTCCAACGGAGAGGACGCTTTCGTCCGGACCGAAGGGTGACTTGGTGATGAACGAACAGCGTGCCGGAACCGACCATATCAGCGTGAAGGAGCTCCGAGCAGGAGACGCGGTCGAGCAGTACTTTCAGCTCAGGGCCAAGTCCGTACGGAAGACGCGGGCCGGAAGCGAGTATCTGGACCTGGTTCTCGGTGACTCAAGCGGAGCAATCTCAGGCAAGGTGTGGGCTGAGGCGATGCGCAAGTGGGGTCAGGATTTCGACGCCGGCGACATCGTAAAGATTGTAGCGCGCGTGGAGACGTTCAGGGACATAAGCCAACTGGTGGTGGAAAAGATCCGCCGTGCGCAAGAATCCGAGGTGCCGGACCTGGCCAGACTCGTGCGAACTAGTGCCCGTGATCCTGGCGAGCTCTTCGGGGAGTTGAGGCAATTGGCCTGTCAGATCAATCCGCCGGAGCTCGCGGAGTTGGTCCAGGAGATCCTGGACTCCAACGAAGACGCCTTTACGGCCTCTCCCGCAGCTCGCATGATCCATCATGCGTACAGGGGTGGATTAGTTGAGCACACCCTCAGCCTCACTCGAAAGGTTGAGGCCGTGCTTCCCCTAGTGGAGAAGGTCAACCGAGATCTTGCGATAGCAGGTGCAATACTGCATGATATCGGAAAGATTCGGGAACTTGATTCGTCCGGTCGTGGACGTACACCGGAAGGGAAGCTCATCGGCCATCTTATCCTTGGAGTGGCGCTGGTGAGAGAAGCCGCGATCAAGAAGGGGTTCGCGAATCGACCGTGGCTCAAGGAGTTGGAGCATATCCTGGTGTCCCACCACGGCGAACCGGATTTTGGATCGCCTGTCCGGCCGCTGACTCGAGAGGCTTTGGTGGTCCACTTCATGGATAATCTTGACTCGAAGCTGAAGATCATGGAAGAAGCCCTGGAGTCGGTAGACCCGGAAGGCTTTACGGCTTACAATAAGTGGCTGGAAGGAAGGGCCTATGCAGGCTCCCAGTCCTTCCAGGAGGAGGAAGACGATGCCCGAACTTGAAGAAAGATTGGCGGCGATGCGCCAAAAATCTACGGAACTCAGAGGTTATCTTTGACCTTGAAGCCAAGATATCCCGCCTGAACGAACTGCAAAAGACTCAGGAAGACTCTCAATTTTGGAGCGATCCCGAAGCTGCAAAAGCGGTGCTGAAAGAGCAGAAGCGGATCTCCACAATGGTCGAGAATTACGAGGGACTGAATAGGGAGCTCGACGACACCGCTGTTCTGCTGGAACTGGCTTTGGAAGAAGGAGACCGATCTGTTCTGAAGGAAGTGGAACAGAAGCTGGGCGACATCGAGCGACACCTGGAGGGACTGGAGATACAGCGACTCTTTACCCAGCCCGAGGACGTGGCCGATGCGATCGTTGAAATTCATGCAGGAGCCGGCGGCACTGAGGCCCAGGACTGGGCTCAGATGCTTCTGCGAATGTACCTCCGCTGGGCAGAGCGGGAGGGGTACCAAACCCAGGTGCTGGACACCATCGAGGGCGAAGAGGCCGGACTGAAGTCGGTGACGTTCTCAGTTGACGGAGAATACGCCTACGGGCGCCTCAGGGTCGAGGTGGGCATCCACCGGCTTGTGCGAATCTCGCCGTTCGATGCCAATGCCAGGCGGCATACCTCGTTTGCCGCTGTCTTCGTTTACCCCAGTGTGAGCGATGACGTGGAAATAGACATCAACGAAGCAGACCTGAGGATCGATACGTACCGGTCGTCCGGCGCCGGAGGCCAGCACGTGAACAAGACCGATTCCGCCGTGAGAATAACGCACCTTCCCACGGGGATCGTGGTACAGTGCCAGAACGAGCGATCTCAGCATAAGAACAGAGCTATGGCCATGAAGATCCTGCGGTCGCGCCTTTATGACCTGGAGTTGGAGAAGAAGCGCGAAGAAAAGGATCGTCTGCACAAACAGAAGAAGGAAATAGCCTGGGGGTCTCAGATCCGGTCGTACGTCTTGCAGCCGTACCAGATGGTGAAAGACCACCGAACCAACTACGAGATCGGCAACGTAAACGCAGTGCTCGACGGTGACATCAGCACATTCATCCAAGAGTTGCTTGCTCAGCAGGCTCGCGAAAGCCGAGAACAGGCCGTCTGAGCTAGCCGCCGACAACCTGATTTTTTTGTGCCGCATTGCCTCGAAATGTTATAATAATAACCTATGGATGGGCTGAACCCAGCCGCTGGTGAGGGGTTCAGCCATGTTCCCCGCCGACAGAGCCACGGGGACGCGTGCGGGAGTGTGGGAACCGCCGCGTGAGTGCGCTAATATCGGTGGGACAGGCGCCCTGCCTGTCCGACATCTTTGTCAGCGGGTCTTAGGCTGGAGCGCCTCCGGGCTTCTGGAGTACTCTGTTGATTGTTGATGCGTACACGATAACGGATGTCGGTCTGAGACGCGAGCTCAATGAAGATGCAGTTTATCTGGACCCGGACCGTGAGCTGATCATGGTGCTGGACGGCATGGGGGGTCACCAGGCCGGCGAAGTAGCTTCGCAGATCGCGATGGAGACCATGGCCTCTTTCTACAAGGAACACGCCCACGAGCCCCCGAGGTCGACCGCCATATTCGAGGCCTACGACGAATGCTTTACCTATCACACCAATCTCCTCCGTCAGGCTGCGTTGGCCGCCAATCGAGCCGTACTAGTCAAATCACTTGAAAGAGATGAACGACTGGGTATGGGCAGCACGGTCGCGGGTATTGCCATTCACGGGTACACCGTATCCGCGATCAATGTGGGGGATAGCAGGCTATATCTGATCAGGGACGGCAGTATCGAGCAGATCTCCAGGGACCATACTCTCGCTGAAGACCAGTTCGCGCGAGGAATTCTGACTCGTGAAGAACTCCGCGACTCTCAGCTCAAGCATATCCTTTCGTCGGTTCTCGGTGTAGACGATGAGGTCCGTGTGCACATGGAGGAACTCTTCGTACTGCCGGGCGATATTGTGCTGCTGTGCACGGACGGGTTGTATGGGGTGCTGGATGATGCGGAAATGCTGGGAATAATTCAGCAGTCTCCGGTCGGTCCCGAAACTCTCAGTCGACTCGTTGACGAGGTGAACGCGAGGGGAGGACCGGACAATACAACAGTGGCACTTGCGGTCTTCCGCCGCGACTCTGGTACCGTCGAGGAGTAGAACAAAGGTCCCCCGCACGACGAGTGGCGGTTTGCCGGCTAATGCCGGGCGTTTCATTGATTGACCCTGGGCACATGGAGGGCTCCCATGTTCAAGCTGATCATGAGGTTTCAGGACACCACGGTCAAAGAATACACGTTCGACAACGTCCCCGTGAAGATCGGGAGGCGTGACGAAAATGACGTGGTGATCGATAATATGGCGGTTTCCGGACATCACGCGAGCATAGAAAAGGAAGAGCCTAACTACTATGTCGTGGTAGACCAGGGTTCGCTGAACGGGACTTTCATTAACGAAAAGAAGGTTGAACGCGCCCACATTTATGATGGAGATACCATCATCATAGGTAAGCACGCGCTGAAGTTCGAAGATCTCAGGCCCAAGGGTGAACGCCCGTTGCGCATCCCGGGCGAGGATCTGGACCGTCCTGCCGGAGGGTACCGTGACACGGTGATACTCGACACAAAGGCGCAACAGGAGCTGCTCGCGAGGCACGCGGCTGAAAGGGGCATTTCTCTGGACGCTCCTCGCGAAAAGCCGAAAAAGGTGGAGTTGTTCGGATCGCTCACCATCCTGTCGGGGGGTGTTCCTCAAATCATCGATCTGGACAAGCGTCTGACAGTCCTGGGCAAATCCGACGACGCAGACGTGAAATGCAGCGGACTGCTGGTCGGCAAGACCGCTGCTCTCATCAACAAGCGGCCCAACGGATACTTCCTCGCGTACGCGGAAGGCATGAAGAAGCCGGAAGTGAACGGTGAGGCCGTGACAACCCAGCTTCAGCTCCACGACGGTGACCAGATCACCGTTGGTAATACCCGCATGACTTTCCACTTGCGGGAGGAGATTTCTTAGCGCCGATTTCAAGAGAATCCACGAGAATCACAAATAAGTTTTTCGGATTAAGCTGTTTGGCAGGGCCAGGTTTCTCTCGGCTGGCATGGGGCCAGAGGGAAGGGGGAATGAGAGATGGGAATCAAGAGAGGTCGGATCTTCCTGATTCTTAATTGCCTTATCCTCCTAGGCATATGGGCGCTGGAGCCGCCGCTGTGCGTGGGTCAACAATGGGGCAAGCGCCAGCAGGAAGAACGCGCCTTCAGAGGATCTCATGGGGCGGATTCCAAACGCGAGCTCGAAAAGGGAAAAGATCTCTATTGGAAGGCGAAAACCCCTCAGGACCTTGAGGACGCTTCCAAGAAATTCGATGAAGCCAAACGTTCTTATGAGGCAAGTGGCGACACGAAGTCGGCTGCTTCAGCAGCGTCCCTTAAGGCTCATAGCAAATTCTTCCTGGGCGAGTATGATGAGGCGCTCTCCCTATGCAAAGAAGCCCTCCAATTGGCTCGCAAGTCCAATAATGTCCGGGTCGAAGTCTGGGTGACCGCGCTCATGAGCAAGATATACGCGCGGATGGGCAAGACCAAAGAATCCGAAGCTACGTTGGGAGAAGCGCTCGAAACAGCGAAAAGGGCCCGTTTCACCGAAGGCATTAGTCGGGTGGTGAAAGGCATGGGCGATATGGAGGCTGCCAAGGGTAACTATGAGGAAGCACTGCAAAGATATGAGAAGGCTGCCGTCTTGGCTCGAAAGGTGAACGACAAACATCAACTCGGCTTGGCGTCCATGGGCATGGGGAAAACATACCAGGCCCTCGGCCAGCATGATGTGGCAGTGGAGCATTTGCGGGTCGCGGCTTCGTCAATGAAGGACTTCGGGGACGTAAGGTGGGAAGCCACCTCTCACCAGGAGCTCGCGAAGACGTATCAGGCATTGGGTCGAAACAATCAAGCTATTGAGCATCTGCAAAAGTCTCGTGATCTCAATGTGAATATAAAAAACTTTAAACTTGGCGCCACTAGTTCCAGCGAGCTCGGCTTCCTGTATCAAGAACGGGGCCAATATCAGAAGTCCTTGGAGGCTTTCAAGGAGTCGCTCGCTATCGCCAAGAAGAGCGGGGACAAGAAACTTGAAGCGCTCATGCTCTGCAACCTCGGCAAAGCATATACAATTCTTGGGAACTACGCGAGCGCCCTTGAATGCTTGCAGCAATCGGTGGAAACCGCGCGACAGACGCGCGAGAAAAAGCAGCAATCTCAATCACTCGTGTCACTGGGCCATCTCTTCTTCAAATGGGGTAAGCACGAGAAGGCGGGCGAATTCTTCGAACAGGGACTGACGATTGCGGAGAAGGCTGGTGACAAGAAATCCGCGGCCGAAGCGCTCGCTCAGGTTGCCCTCTTGAACTATTCGATCGGCCGATATGAAGAAGCTTTAGCATCGCTGGCGCGGGCAAAGAAGGCTGGGGGACGCTCTAACTTGGCAGGCGGCACAATAGATGACCTCATGGGAAATCTGTACATCGAGATGGACAAACTGCCGGAAGCTGAAAAGCTTATCGAGAAGTCGGGAACCAATATTTCAAGAGGAAGACTCCGTCTCGCAAAACAGGATTACGCTAAAGCGAAGATCCACTATGAAAAACTCCGTGAATCCGCGGAAAAGACCGGTAACGTAGACAAACGATTCATTGCTTACACCGGTCTAGGGCTGGCTCTGGAAGGGCTAAAGGAGTTCGCTCCTGCCGCCGACGCGTACCGGAAGGCAATCGAGACGGTGGAAGAACTTCGGGCCAACCTCAGCCTGCATGAGCGAGCGGAATTCCACAACGTGCGCCTTGGCGGATTTCTCAGGACCGGTCCATACGAGGGAATCGCACGAGTGCTCATGCGAATAAACAAGCCGGGCGAGTCGCTCAAGGAATCCGAGTACGCGAAAGCGAGGGTGTTCTCCGAGGCTATTTCAAGAAGGGTGGAGGGTCGTGCTCAAGACATTCCTGAAGGGGTGTTGGAGAGAGATCTTGAATTGAACGAGTGCCTGACCGCGCTCCTCAAGCAAAGACGGTCGGCATACGAAAAGGAAGAAACCAAGATCATCGGCGCGTTGGAGCCTCAAATCATACAAGCCAAGGATGATCTGGCGGCTCATGTGGACTGGTTGCGATCCAAGTATCCGCTCTTTGCTGCGACCAAATACCCTTCTCCTATGGACTTGACCAAAACGGCAATCCGCCCGACTGAATGGGTCCTCGCGTATGACGTAACCGATCAAGGGCTCCTGATTTATCTCACAAAGGGAAAGGACCTGATCAAGGGGGTGTTCAAGCCGATTTCGCGCACCCTCGTCGAGAATGATCTGCGTCATTTCTTGAAGGCGCTCGATATGACATCAGGGGAAGACGACCTCACACAGAAATTGAAGAGTTTTGATTTTGATGCAGGAAGAAGACTTGCTGCCCTGCTTATCGAGGAGGTCGTGGCGGCCCTTCCTGAAGGTGCGCCATTAGTCGTTATTCCGGATGATTGCTTGGGGGTTCTGCCTCTTGAAATGCTTGTTCTCAGTGACGGGGGCGACCTGGATACGTCCGGGGATGTGCCTCAGACTAAGGGCGCCCGATTCTTTGGAGACAGGAATCCCCTGATTTACTATCAGTCCGTTACTGCTTTGACGCTCACCAGAACAGTTCAAGAGAGGAAGGAGGACCAGGCACGACTGCTCGTGGTTGCCGACCCGGTCTTCGCGGCTGACGATCCAAGATCTCGCCGATGGACAGTCCAGTTGGCCAGTGCTGAAATGGCCCAAAGCTCGTCTCGCATTATGGCCGCAATGAAAAAGGAAGGGGTGGGAGACATCGAGGTGCCGCGGCTACCCCCGACCGGCGATTTGGCGAACGGCCTTTCCCAGCTCTATCAAGACAAGTGCGATGTGTACGTGGGCCTGGATGCAAGCAAAGACACTCTTCTGACGAAGATTGCCCCCTCGCTCCCTCAATATGGCTTCATAGTGTTCGCTACCCACGGTTTTGTGGACAGCTCCGCTCGTGGTATGGCGGAACCTTTGCTCGTGCTGTCGCTCGTCCCGCCCGGAACCGACGGCCTCCTCAAAGCAAGCGAAGTCATGGGCCTGAAGATGAGCGCTTCTGTCGTTACTTTGGTTGCTTGTCAGACGGGATTGGGACGGCAAGTGTCCGGGGAGGGCACAATGGGCATGGGGCGTGCGTTCCAGTATGCCGGCGCGAGAAGCGTGCTCATGAGTATGTGGAGTGTAGCAGAATCCTCATCCATTCAATTGGTTCAGGCCTTTTTCAAGCACCTTGCGTCCGGAAAAGGCAAGCCGGAAGCATTACGGCTTGCGCGGCTGGAAGTCAGGAACAGCGGGTATGATCATCCTTTCTTCTGGGCGCCGTTCGTCCTCACTGGCGAAGCGGACTGAACTCCCAATCATCCGGTCGGCAACCAAACTTCCTCCGCCCATCGCACGCAGGCGAAACGTTCTTGATAACACCGGGGCCGATAACCTCCCGCGGAATTCCATGACGTTGCACCTGCAAGAAGCGCCCGTAGAACCCCTATCCGACCACATTCGTTTTACAATCTGTAATGATTTCTGACAGGGCGTTCTCATTGAGAGAGGCAGAGATTCCGCGGACCGCACGTGGATCGAGGCTCGCGTAGCCATTTGCTGGCGGCCAACCGATTGAGTAATACCGGTTGTCAAAATTCTTGGCTTCTCGGACAGCCCGCGCTTGAAGAAAACCGGTAGGGGCCGGCGTCCCCCGGATCAAGTCCGGGGCAGGCTCTGCCGGCCCGATCTGGTTGATATTGATAAGAAAAATGTGCCGGCACGGAGGCCGGCACCTACCAAAGCCCAAGCGGCAATCGGACAAGACTTTTGGCAATCGCTATAAGTCGGCTCTCCATAAAGATTTGGCGGACGGTGGCCCCACGGGGACATGTGCCCGGCTTCTCGGGACATGGCACAAATGTTGCTCTTCCAGGAGACAATTCTCTCCGCGGGGCGCGCTATGTCTGCCGCACTGCTCCATGCAGCACAACTCGGCAGCGCGAATGAAGTAAAAAGCCTCCTTGCCCGGGGCGCCGAGGTGAACTGTCACGACAGCGTGGGCCGGACTCCACTAATCCTGGCCGCTCAGGCCGGGCATATTGAAGTGGTAGAACTCCTTTTGGAACATGGAGCCGACCCGGACGCTCGTTCCTGGAATGAGGATACAGCCCTTATTGGCGCAGCGCGCGGGGGCCATGCGAAAATCGCTGAGCTACTCATACAGGTAGGCGCTGACATACAAGCTCCGGGATACATGGGGCTGACTCCTCTGATGTGGTGTTGCCTCTGCGGGCGTACTACACTTGCACAGCTTTTGCTCGACCACGGAGCGCGGCTGGACGCCGAGAGCGAAGACGGGGCAGCCGCCCTCACATGGGCTGCGGAAGAAGGTCACTGGGATGTGATCAATCTCCTCCTGGACCGCCACGCGGACGTCAACGTGCGGCATCGTCGGTACGGTGTGACGGCCCTTATCGAAGCGGCCAGGCAGGGGCACAGATACTCGGTAGAGCTTCTCCTTGATAGAGGAGCGGACCTCAATGGCAAGGATTTTAATGAGAGAACGGCGTTACACTGGGCCTGCCACGAAGCTGAGCCCGCGGTGGTGAAACTTCTCATCCAACGGGGAGCAGACGTCAATCAGCAAGACGTTGGCGGAGATACACCGTTGCATTGGGCTGCGTTCAAGGGGTGCGAAGAATGCGCTAAGGCGCTGATCTCCGGCGGAGCGCGGAAAGACGTTAAGAACCGGGAAGGGTGCACACCGCTGGATGTGGCAGTAAGATCAGGATATGATCGCCTGGTGGATCTACTCTAATGTCATTGCCGGAATCGATGAGAATAAGCGTCTTGACGTGACCCGCGGACAGTTCCGCAGGCCTTCCGGCTCAACCGAATGGTTGGATTTTGTTCGTAGAATCGCTTGACAGGCCGCTGTGGTCAGCATAATATAACAAATAGGCCTTAACCTGTATTTCTCCGGTCGATCTCTTGTCTGGGCGACGGGCGTTATGCATGGCTTAAGATCTGAGGACATAGGCGCCCGTGGCGAGGACTATCCCGCCGTTTAGCATGCTGGTCTATCCCCGTTCACACAGAGCCCTTGTTCGTAGTTTTTTAGCAGCACCGCGCGGGAACCGCGAGTGTATTTTCCAAAGGAGCTAGAGTATGAGTATCAACATTTACGTTGGAAACCTGTCATTCGACGCCAGCGAAGGCGACCTCAAGGGCCTGTTCGAAGCGTACGGGGCAGTAGACTCCGCCAAGGTCATTGTTGACCAGTTTACCGGCCGATCCCGAGGCTTTGGGTTTGTTGAGATGCAGAACCGTGAAGAAGGCCTTCGTGCGATTCAGGAGCTGGATTCGAAAGACCACAAAGGCCGCAGCCTTAAGGTGAATGAGGCTCGTCCAAGGAACAGTTCCGGAGGCGGACGCCGGGACACGGGGCGTTCGCGCTGGTAATGCGTCGTCTCTGATAAGATTTCAACCCCCATAAGCTTCTCGGGGGCGGGCAGAGACCTTCTAGCCTCCCCCGAGAGGTTGTGAAACTACTTCCCGCACAATGGTAAAAGTCAGTGCAAGATGAGGCCTAGGCTGACTCTTGCCTGCCTGTACGAGGCATGACAAGTGCGAGGAAGTCGGTTATGTCGGTGCGCTGCGACACAGTGAACGGTCCACTGAAACCGGCCCGAACCTGCCAAAGCCCAGGTCAGTGCTGCTTTTGCTCCAACGTCACCTTCACCATTTGAAACCCATCTCCTATGAAAGTCGCGGGTATCAGGCGCCCCTGTTTGGGGTTACGTATGGGGTGGTTTGGAGGAGAGATGAGTCTCCCCTCCAAGTTATTGCGCAACGATGCGCTCTTGCTCTCGATCTCCGAGGCGAAGCCCCGGAGTGGTAGCCGAAGCCGAGGACTTTCATGATTCGTTAGAGCTCTCTAGGTATGGCATTTGGTATTAGCGCAGTTTGTCGGCGTCTGCTTGTGTGGCTGGATCCCGGCCTCTCCGCGGCAGAAAATCCCCGCCTTCATCAATTTCACCGGCAAAATCCAGTTCAACATTCCCCTCACGGCTCATTATTCTGCTGAACGCCAAACGCTTATTCCCACTAACGACCACAAGCCCGTCCCACTGCTTACCGTTGGCAGGAACCACGACAACTCTATCGGGCGGATTCGATTCGGCCACTAAGTCTCGGCCGTCGCTATGTGCGATGGGGACAGGCCTGCCGGCTAACACGCGGAGGAGAGTCGGAAGGACGTCCATGTGTACAGTAGCTGTTGAAACTTGTCTTCGCGGCACTCCCGGTCCTACCATAACAAATGGGACCCGGATCTGGATCTCAGACATTCTGCTTGCGTGAATGAACACGCCGTCCTCTCCTAGGGATTCCCCGTGGTCGCCTGTGACTATGACGATGTTTCGCTCCGGATCAATGGATTGGAACAGCTTCATGAGTTCGTGTTCCAGGAACAGCAAGGAGTTCACATATCGGCTCGTGAGGCCACGAATTCGCTCACGCGGACTCAGGAATTGCCAATGACGACTCGGCTGGGGGAGGACCTGAAACTCAGGCGGGAATTCGTAAGGATAGTGCGATGATACAAGATAGAAGAATATGAATTGTGGTTGCCGGTCAGTACCCTGCACCGCGTTGCGGGCCCATTCGAGTTTCCAGCGGTCGGTATCAGGCCACTCTTTTGATGCGCTGAGCTCGAACCGGCCCTTCGAGAGAATCGCGTCACACGTGTCCTTGTTGATGTACGAATCCACCTTTCGGAATCCTTTTGTTTCGCCGCAGGTGAGAAAGGTGATCCGATAGCCCGATCTGCGAAGACTCGTGAAGAACTGTGAAGGTATCTTTCGATCCAAAGTCTCATGGTATGCGAGAGGAGCCCTTGAATAGAACATGGAGAAGAGCCCCAGATGAGAGCAGTTGGAACCTGAGTAATGCCGATTCAGCCGCAACCCTTGCTCAGACCATGTATGGACCCGCGTCATCAGGTCCGGGCTGATAGCGGAATGCCGAAAGCTTTCGAAGATAATCAATATAATATTTGGGAGATTCGGCCTTTGAACAAATGCGGACTCGTCAACAGGCCCGGGGGCTGCCGCATCTGCGATGAGGCGCATGGCGAGGAGTTCGTCCTGAAGGCTGAAAGGCATGGGTGGGAGCTCTGTGACGGTCGATGACCGGTTCGGCTGCGAGAAGGAAGCAGTGATCGTTTTGCGCTGAATGCGTTCGGTAACCGCGGAGGGATATGGTAACGCGTCAAAGACCCGGTCCATTGCCGGTCGGTCGTAGCACAAGTCGGGTGCCCAGACCATTCCCGAGACGATCAAGGCAAAAGCCACGGTCGCGCCTGCTACGATCTCTCGCTGCGTTAGGCGCCTCCATCTGAGACTTACTTTGCGCATCGTCCATCTGACGGCGAAGAACCATGCAGTGCCTGCCACGGCGAATAGGAGAAAGAGCACGCCGGCTTCCAGGGGAATCCATTCCTTCGTCCACTGCCACACGGACTGGTCAGGGTTCTTCAGCACATATTGAAGGTACGGCGCGTAATCCCACAGGTGCCAGCCCTGGAAACCCACGCAGATGACATCCGTGGCCATGAAATAGAAGATGAACACCCATGAGAGAACTAACGCCACTGCGGCCGCACGTTGAAAACCGAGGACCGTAAGCAATGCCATGAAAGGTAGCAATGGAACGAACCACAGCATGGACTTGGCGATGAGCAGCCAAAGCATCAATCCCGCGTCCGTCCAGGACAACGAAGCAGTTCTACCGCCGAGAAAACGGCAATAGCGCTCCCATTCAAACAAGAAGAGGAACAGCAGCGAAGATGAAATGAGAAATGAGATAGCGGTCAGCCACTGGATTGCCCGGGAGTCTTTCGGCGAGGTCGTCGCTTCGCAAAGGTTGTTCATCCTCTGTGTCTGCAAAGCTCGGCCCCCTTCTGAGCAATTCTTCCAGCGACCAGTCGCTTGCTGGACGCTCAGCACCAGTCCAGACGCCACCGGCCTCATGCCACATCAAGACGAAACAGCGGAGGTCGCTTACTTAGGTTCCTGGGCAGACTAACCATACAGTGAGTACCAAGTACCAAAAGCCCACATCAACAAACTATTCTAGGCTCAGCGAGTCACTGAGATCAATGGCAAAAGAACCTCACAAGTAAGGATTCAGTTACGTGCGGGACGGAAGCCTGTCTCACCTGTCATTGCGAGGACCCCGGACTCGATCCGGGGGACGAAGCAATCTCTTCTTGTGCCAAAGGAGATTGCTTCGCTCCGCTCGCAATGACATTCTTTCCCTGCGTTACTGATTGGTTGCCCTGACAAGGTATTCTCGGTTTCCCGAGAGGGACGCTCCCCGCTTTGCGAGCGGCCAAATCTCTGTGAAAACGCCCGGTTATTGCGGAGGCTGAGAAGGCAATCCGCAGAATCAAGAGTTGGATCTTGGATCAATCTAAGGAGAAATCAATCAAGCGCACTTTCTGCGTCTCCTGGACATAGAAATAAATCTAGCGGCACCTAGAGCCGCGGAACAACTCATCCGAATATGGGAAAATGGAATCATGAACCAGAATAGCTTGACAAGCAGATATTTGCCGTCTACTCTGTGTATAGAACCTTAACCTGTGTTTCTCCAGTCGATCTCTCGTCAGCGCGACGGGCGTTATGCAAGGATTAAGATCTGACGACATAGGCGCCCGTGGCGAGGACCTTCCCGCCCTATAGCAAGCTGGTCTTTCCCCGTTCACACAGAGCCCCTGTTCGTTTACCTCAAACCGCACTGTGCGAGAATTGTCCGGTGCACTTTCCAAAGGAGCTAGAGAATGAGTATTAACATTTACGTTGGAAACCTGTCTTTCGATGCCAGCGAAAGCGAACTCAAGGGCTTGTTCGAGACCTATGGGGTCGTCGAGTCCGCGAAGATCATCGCTGACCAGTTCACGGGCCGATCCCGAGGATTCGGATTCATCGAGATGGAAAACCGTGAAGAAGGTCTTCGAGCGATCCAGGAACTGGATTCCAAGGACCTTAATGGCCGCAGCCTGAAGGTAAATGAGGCTCGTCCGAAAAACAATTCCGGAGGCGGACGGCGAGACGCGGGAAGATCGCGCTGGTAACCTGCTCTCCGTAAAATCATCATGAGTGTCGGGCAAGGATGCGCGTCCGCGAATTCTTGCCTGGCCTTTCTTCCAGAACGGTGCCTAGACTTCCGGCCTTTCAGAGTAAGCGTCACGGTGGGTGGGATAACGATTCGTTTGCCCGCGAAAGGAGAACAAATCCATGCCGGGTGTCGTGGTAAGAGAAGATGAACCGTTTGACAGCGCCATAAGAAGATTCAAGAAACAAATCCAGCGTTCCGGAGTGCTCGCAGAAGTCAAGAAGAGACGTGCATACGACAAGCCGAGTGTCAAGAGAAAGAAGAAGGCCATACTGGCCCGGAAGAGAGCCCTCAAGAAATTGAGAAGAATGCGGAGATACGGGTAAAGTAATCTTCCCGAGATCGGCCTTACAGTCGGGCCGACGCTCGCCGAGCTGCATTTGTTGCCGAGGCTCATTGAGCGGATTTCTCGCCCGTGAGCGAGGCGCCAATCACCACCCTGATCATGTCACCTTGAATTCATCAATCGAGCGTTTCGTGCAAGACGGTCCTTACCCTGGGATCTCGACTTGAGCATCAGTCCGAACACAAGAACAAGACCCGAGAGCAACATCACTACGCCGGCGGCCTGCCACATATCAAAGCGTGGCTTGTCCTCGACTTTGGGAGGAGGAGGCTGTTGCTTGACCTGGACAACATGCGTCTGTTCCGGCCCGAGCTTGGGCTGAGGATACATGTTGAGTGCGGCTGCAAGGTCTATTCTGGCAAGGTCTTCTCCAGGCACTGTCGCAATTGCCCCCGGGTTGTCATACACGAGGCTGTACTCTTGGCCTAACTGATACAGGAACGCGACCGCGGGCACATACGACTCTACCTTGATCTGCTCCACGCTTATCCTTGGGCCTCCCGGGCCGAAGAGCTTGAGCCGCAGGTACCGAGACAGCTCCGGAGTTATGTCCGCGTGCAGGTTTTCTTGCACCGCGTGTTCGCGAGTCAGGCGGAAGAATGTCCCGCTAAACGCTTCTTTCCAGTCATTCCCTGACGGTGAAGAACTGAAGCCCACGCTGACCTTCTTGACGAAATCTCGATCCGGGGTCTCGATCTCCACGCGTGAGACCGGAAATCGCTCCTCCCCGAAGTCGGCCACAATCACCGTGGCATTTTCCTCACGGACAGCCCTGTTCTGCAGCACTCGCGCATGGAGGGTCTTGTGTCTGGGGGATTCAGGCACGGCGGAATGGCACAGCACAGATCCTATTTCGGGCGACGTCTTGCCGTCTTCGAGAATGCGAATGTGCAAGTATTGGAAATTGTTTAACGGGTGCCGGATCAGCAGGGCTTCAAGGGGAATCGGCTTGTCGAGCCTGGCTATGAGCGCGTCCAATCTGATGACGAAGCTCTCCTTGATATTGTCCGATCCTCGAACCTCCACTTTGCGGACAAAGTTCTTCGCGCTTGTTTGCAACATAATACCCTGCGTCAGGATCTTCGAAGACTTGTCCACCCATATGTCAGTCCACTGCCCCGGCCTGCGTGCCATGCGAAAGGTCTTTGTTGGAAAAGGTTCGGGAGTAGGAGGCGGGCTCCCATCCTGGACCACGATCGGGACAGGTCCGCCCGAAGACGAAACGACCCGTACGTCAGCAAGGTCTTTCCGGCATTTCGTCAAGATCGTGGAATCGAGCGCTATCGCGATAGGTCCTGAAGGAGTATTTTCCGGGACTTGTATGCTTCTGATCCGCTTCCATTGAGAGAGATCCTCACTTGCCCAGACCTGATGCGATGAGAACGCGGCCGGCAGAAGGACGAGCGCGAGCGCCGCGAGGACACTTCGTGTTCCTACCCAACCTTTCTGCAATTGACTTACTGGTGCCCTCCGCAACATGGCGACCCATTATAGGCGCTGAGTTGATCGGGATCAAGCACTAGATGAGAACAGGCGCAGGCCTGGCGCGGCGCGAACCGTATGCTCCGCCGTTGCCGCAACAGCCTATGCGTGTTATGGTTTTCGTATTAGCACTGGATCGGTAAGACACCGGCTATGGATGTCATAACCACACATCTGAACGCGGATTTCGACGCGTTTGCTTCCATGGTTGCGGCCAAGAGGCTCTATCCTGACGCAATCGTCGCGTTTCCCGGTTCTCAGGAAAAGAGCCTTCGGGATTTCTTCATGGAATCTACCCTGTACATCCTCGCGATAGACCGGGCCAAGGACATCGATCTTGCCAAAGTGGATCGGCTCATCGTGGTGGATACCAGACAGAAGAGCAGGATCGGAAGGTTCGCTCCCCTGGCAGATGAAGATCGAGTCGAAATCCACGTGTATGACCATCACCCTGATTCGGAGGAGGACATACGAGGCACAGTGGAAGTCGTTAGAGAAGTGGGAGCTACGACCACCATCTTGAGCCGCGAGATACGCGACCGGGAATTGGAGATTACCGAGGAAGAAGCCACCATAATGGCCCTGGGCTTGTACGAGGACACAGGATCGTTCACCTATCCGTCAACTACCGCGGAAGATCTTGACGCGGCCGCGTGGCTCCTCTCCTGTGGCGCGAATCTCAACATCGTCTCGAATATGATGACTACCGATCTGAACAAAGACCAGATCGAGGTGCTTCATCAGCTCATAGAAGAATCGGAGTTGCTCAATCTTGCCGGGCTGGACGTGCTCGTTTGCACGGCAAGCGTGAAAGGTTACGTGTCGGATATTGCTGTGCTCGTGCAAAAGTATAGAGACATGGAGAATCCGGGCGCGATTCTTGCCCTGGTGCGCATGGATTCTCGGGTGCACCTGGTCGCTCGAAGCGCAATCCCGGAGGTGAACGCAGCAGAGATCGCGGCCGAATTCGGTGGTGGAGGTCATCCCAGTGCCGCAAGTGCCACCATTGTAGGTCTGTCTCTGTATGAAGCACGAGAAAGGCTTGTCAGCCTCCTGGAGGCAAAAGTAACACCACTGCGAGAAGCCGCGCAGATTATGACGCGTCCTGTGGTAACCATCACCGAGAGTCAGACCCTCAAGGAGGCCGCGGAATCCTTGGGGCGCTATCAGATCAACTCGCTCCCCGTGGTGCGCGACGGCACGGTCGTGGGAATACTGCACCGTCAGTTGCTGGACAAGGCCCTGCACCACGGCTTCGAAGACCAGCCGGTGAAAGGGTATATGGACCCGGAAGTGGTCGCGGTCGGCCCGCATGACTCAATCGACAAGGTGCTCCAGATAGCCTTGCACGGTTTGCGCCGACTCGTACCCGTGTTGGATGAAGGACATCTTATCGGGGTGATCACTCGCACAGATCTGCTGCAACACCTTCGATTGCCCCGCGCAAAGGATGCTAGTCGTCCCGAGGATTTTCCATCCGGGCGTGTGCGCAAGAAGAATATCAAGCGGCTTATAGAGGAGATGCTCCCTGATGAAGTGCTCGACATCCTCATCCACGCAGGAGAAGTGGCTGAACGTCGCGAAGAGGACGCGTATCTGGTGGGCGGAGCGGTTCGAGACATCCTGTTGCGCAATCCGAATCTGGACCTCGACTTGGTGGTGGAAGGGAAGGGGATTCAGTTTGCGAAGGAGTTTGCATCGATCTTCCGTGGGTCCAGAGTTAAGGGGCATGAGAAGTTCGGCACCGCTGTGGTGACGTTCGCGGATGGGTTCAAGATCGACGTGGCCACTGCTCGGCACGAGTACTATCAAAGCCCTGGAGCGCTTCCAACTGTGGAGACCAGTTCCATCAAGCGCGATCTGTACCGAAGGGACTTCACGATCAACACTCTTGCCGTGAGCCTCAATCCGGGTAGCTTTGGCCAGGTATTGGACTTCTTCGGCGGCGCCCGCGATATCAAGGAGCGGGTGATCCGGGTCTTGCACAACCTGGCTTTTGTGGAAGATCCGACGAGGATTCTCAGAGCGTTACGCTTCAGCAGCCGTTTCGGCTTCACCGTTGCGCGGCACACACTGGGTTTAATGAAGGCCGCAATCCAGTTGCGCATGTTCGAGAGAGTTGAGGGCAAACGCCTCCTGAACGAGCTCATACACACCCTGGACGAGAAGAATCCGATCCCGGGATTGAGTCTCATGGAGGAGATGGGTGTTTTCAAGGCGCTCCATCCGTCGCTGGAGTTTTCGGCCCGCATCCGAGCTCTCGTGGACGGAGTGATCGCTGTGCTTGCCTGGTGGCGATACCTTTACCTTGGCGTGAAGGTTGAACCCTGGATCATTTACTTTCTGGCCATTACCGATGGCCTCTCTTCTGACGATTTCATCGGTGTGGTCAGTCGGTTTTCCATACCGCCCAACAGGGCGCAAGCCCTTGGCAGAGAGCGGGAGCTGCTTCGGGGAGCGCTGGCGGCCCTAGCTCGCGGTGAGGCTGCCAAGCCCAGCCAGCTCGTGCGTCTCTTGAACCCGCTTTCCATGGAGGCCCTCCTGTTCATGATGGCCAGAACAGCCCGGGAAGACACCAGGAAGCAAATCTCGGATTACATCACGAAGCTGAGGCATGTGAAGCCGCTGTTACGCGGAGATGATCTAATCGCATTGGGGTACCCTCAAGGACGCATTTACCACTCGATCCTGGAGGCCCTTCGGGCAGCCAGATTGGATGCTCGTGTGGTTGCCAGAGAGGACGAAATCGCACTTGTGAAAGAACTCTTCCCTTTGGACGCGCAGAATTCACAGAACGTTGATATGCTTGCCAAGCATCCGGAATAGGTCTAAAATTACAGAATTGTTCATTGCGCCTGTGTCGTTTTCAAACGAAGCGGTGTGCGGGGGACCCGTTATCCTGCCGGAGGTCCTGCAGAGTCGACGGACGGAATCCACCCCAGGCAGTGAGCATATCGTCGAGCGTTGCAAAGAAATGGTGCAGCCTCACGAGAACGTCTTTGAAGCACCTCGTGAGGAACACCCGCAGGATAGAAGCGTCGTTGGAGGTCAGTCATGGCTGCAGCTCAGCCCAAGAAGGTGAAGATTTTCGATATCACGTTGAGGGACGGCTCCCAGAGCAAAGTCGCCACACGCATCAAACTGGAAGACCTGCTCCAAGTGGCCCGAAAAATGGCCGACAGCGGCATTTACGGCGCGGAAACTTGGGGTGGCGCCACCTTTGACGTCTGTGTCAGGTATCTCCGCGAAGATCCGTGGGAACGGGCCCGGAAGCTCAAAGAAGCTATGCCGGGTGTGAAGAGCATGATGCTCATCCGCGGCCAAAACCTGGTCGCGTACAGCAATTTCGCGGACGACGTTGTTTACAAATTCGTACACGCGGCAGCGCGCAACGGCATAGACGTCTTCCGTATCTTCGACGCGCTGGATGACATCCGCAACCACGAGACCGTCATCAAAGCAATCAAAGAGACCGGCAAAATCTCGGAAGGCGCGGTCTGCTACACCATCAGCCCTGTCCATACCATCGAGAAGTTCGTTTCCAAAGCACGCGAGCTGGAAGACAAAGGGGTGGACCAAGTCGCGATCAAGGACATGGCCGGACTGATCGATCCGGCCACCGCATATGAATTGGTTTCAAGCCTTAAGAAGGCCGTGAACGTTCCCATTCACCTCCACACCCACGACAACTGCGGCATGGGTATGATGTCCGCGCTCAAAGCCGTGGAAGCCGGCTGCGATATGATCGATTCCGTCCTCAGCCCGTTTGCCGGCGGTACCGGGCATCCGTGCACCGAGTCACTCGTTTTCGCGTTCCACCAATTCGGATACGAAACGGGATGCGATCTGAACAAACTCACCGAAGCCGCCGCGGAAGCCAAGATGGTTCGCATGGCTTACAAGGAGTTTGAAGCCCCGTACAGCGGTGTGGATTGCAGGATGCTCGTCACCCAGATACCGGGCGGAGTTATGTCCAACTTGACCAGTCAGCTCAGGGACCAGAACGCGTTGGATCGTCTCGAAGAGATCATCGACGAGATACCCAGAGTGCGAGAGGATCTGGGGTGGATCCCCTTGGTGACTCCCACGTCTCAGATAGTGGTTGCTCAGGCCACGTTCAACGTCATGCTTGGTCGGTACACCATTATCGCGAACCACACAGCCAACCTGCTCAAGGGCATGTATGGTGAAACTCCCGGACCCGTGAACAAGGAACTCCAGCAGCGAGTGCTCAAGGGCGAACAACCCACAACCGTGCGTCCTGCTGAATTGATTCCACCCATGTGGCCGGATTTGGAGAAGAAATTCCCCAACATGACCGACGAGGAGATACTCATCCACGCGATCTTCCCCCACGAAGCTCCGGGATACTTCGAGGCGAAGAAGCTCAGCCGGGCTTCCTGATGACGGACTCGGGAGCAAAAATATGGACGGAGAACAGGCTGTTCAGGACCTCCTCCACAAAGACAACCCGATCCGCCACTGTTTCGGCTGCGGCGCGGATAATCACGGCGGGCTCAAACTGAAGAGCTTTGTACAAGGCGACGAATTGATTGCGAGATGGCAGCCCGCGGAGCATCATTGCGCGTATCCTGGGTATCTCAACGGGGGAGTAGCTGCCGCGCTGATCGACTGTCATTCCGCCTGGACCGCGTTCATGGCTGACTGCCGGGAACACAACCTGGACCCTGCCCAGCCTCCTGAAGAGCTTCCCGCAGGATGGACAAGAGCCCTCAACATCGAGTTCCTCAAGGCTGTTCCCACAAACACGGAAGTGGTCGTACGAGGCAAAGCCGTTAAGAAGGGCACTCGAAGCCGAACCGTGGCCTGTTCAATATACGCGAACGGCGAAGAATGCGTCCGAGGCGAAGCAGTTATCGTGAACGCCCGGAAATGACGGATCGCTGATTAAGCGTGCTGCCGGAGGATGAATTCGGATGACGCGCTTTCCGGGCACAATACTTCATCAACGGATGTTTGCGTTGTGTCACAGAAAGAGGGCTCATAACCAAGACTCTTTAGTCGTTCGTCATTCCCGCGGACGCGGGAATCCAGGACGGTAGCGAACTGCCCAATCCCAACGTCGTGAGCGGCTCTCCCTAGCAAGACCCTAGCTATTGTCTGTGAACGCCTAGATTCCCGCTTTCGCGGGAATGGTGCGCCCGTGAGCGCATATAGTCAGAGAGGTGTAAGTCCTCTCCAGGAGTACGCTACACCCTGTAGCCGACTGTAACTGCGTCGCCGTGAGGCGGGGTGGAGAGCAACAGGAGGCG